>NZ_CP090842.1:0-115257 GCF_001888885.2 Streptomyces viridifaciens | reverse complement strand
CGTGTCTTCGCGCGGTGGGGTGTTGTGGTGGCTGGGGGTGGGTGTGTTCGTGTGTGGTGGCCGGGATCGGGGTGGGGGCCGGGGTCGGGTGGGTGGTGGGTGTGTGGGGTGGGGCGGGGGAGTGGGTTGTGGGTGGGGGGGTGGGGGCGTGGAGGAGCCCGTCCGGGTGATGGCGGGTTGTGGAAGGCGTGCGTGGTGTCGCTGGCCGGTCGGGGCGTGGTGAGGGAGGGGGTCTCGGGCAGTGTCTGCATGGTCTTCCGCTCGGGGTGGAGGGGTCTCGGGTGGGCGGGTGGGGGTGGGCGCCGCCGTCCGGACGGCCCTTGTGGGGTCCTCGTACGGGTAGCAGGCCAGGCGTGTGGCGTGCAGGTTGGATCCGTGGCCGCGCACCGGACGAGCGGCTCACCGGGCGCTGCGCCGGCCGGTCCCCCGCGGTGGGACGGCCGGTGCGGCGCCGGGTGGTTCCTCGTCACCGCGGCCGGAAGGGGGCCGCTGTGCTGCACACCGTGTTCCCAGGAAACCTCCGCAGGGACAGCGGCGGCGGCACGGTCCCACACAAACGTGCGAGCGACGTGAACGGGTTGGTGATCCGAGGACCAGAACCCCCCGATTCGGTAGTCGGCCCCTCACTACCGGTACCGTTCCGGACGCCATGGTGTTCACCACGCGTCCCCCTGTCGTCACGGCCCCCGGGTCGGCGCCGATTACCCTTCACCAGCGAAAACGTTCGAAAACACCGAAATGACATTCGAAACGCACCGCTGCCGCCGAATTACGGCATCGATGATGAGAATTTTCTTTGACCGCACCTTCGCTGCATCCAGCCGACTCCCAGCGGAGTCATGGTGAGTGGGCGCGTCCCACCAGGTGACAACGCCGTCACCGCACGTAGCAAGCGATACGCGCCCCCCAGGAAAACGGAGCCGAGGAACCCACCCCCATGGACGTACGCCACGACACGGCCGGCCCACGCACGCTGCACCGCCCCCATCCCGGGCTCGCCGCGGGCTGGCCGGTGGCCCAGCCCGCCCACCCGCGCAGCCTGCTCGACGTCATCGCCGCCACCGCCGACGCGCACCCCCACGCACCCGCGCTCGACACCGGCACCACCGTCCTGGACTACCGCACCCTCCTGCAGGAGGTCGACGCCCTCGCCGGTGTCCTGGCCGGCCACGGCATCGGCACCGGCGACCGGGTCGGGGTCCGCATCCCTTCCGGCACCGCCGACCTGTACGTCTCCATCCTGGCCGTGCTGCGCTGCGGCGCCGCCTACGTGCCGGTGGACGCCGACGATCCCGACGAACGCGCCGAGATGATCTGGCAGGACGCCCAGGTCTGTGCCGTCCTGGGCGCCGAACGCCGTCTCTTCGCCGGCCCCGGCGCCCGCCCCCGCGGCCGTCCCGCCTGGCCCAACCCCGACGACGACGCGTGGATCATCTTCACCTCCGGCACCACCGGCCGCCCCAAGGGCGTGGCCGTCACCCACCGCAGCGCCGCCGCCTTCGTCGACGCCGAGGCGCGCATCTTCCTGCGCCAGCACCCGCTGGGCCCCGGCGACCGCGTCCTGGCCGGCCTCTCGGTGGCCTTCGACGCCTCCTGCGAGGAGATGTGGCTGGCCTGGCGCCACGGCGCCTGCCTGGTCCCCGCCCCCCGCGCCCTGGTCAAGGCCGGCACCGACCTGGGCCCCTGGCTGGTCCAGCGCCGCATCACCGCGATCTCCACCGTCCCCACCCTGCTCGCCCTGTGGCCGCAGGAGTGCCTGGACCAGGTGCGCCTGATCATCGTCGGCGGCGAGGCCTGCCCCGCCGAACTCGTCGAACGCCTGGCCGTGCCCGGCCGCGAGTTCTGGAACACCTACGGCCCCACCGAGACCACCGTGGTGGCCACCGCCGCCCGGATGCTGCCCGGCCAGCCGGTGCGCATCGGCGCCCCCCTGGACGGCTGGGAGATCGCCGTCGTCGACCAGGCCGGCAACCCCGTGCCCTGGTACGAGAGCGGCGAACTGCTGATCAGCGGCATCGGCACCGCCCGCTACCTCGACCCCGCCAAGGACGCCGAGAAGTACAGCCCCCACCCCGCGATCGCCTCCCCCCGCGTCTACCGCAGCGGCGACCTGGTCCGCAACGACCCCGAAGGCCTGATCTTCCTCGGCCGCGCCGACGACCAGATCAAACTCGGCGGGCGCCGCATCGAACTCGGCGAGATCGACGCCGCCCTCCAGGCCCTGCCCGGCATCCGGGCAGCCGCCGCCGCCGTGCGCAAGACCCCGGCCGGCGCCGACCTGCTGGTCGGCTACCTCGTCCCCCAGCCCGGCACCGGCCCCGACCTCGCCACCGCCCGCCAGCACCTGCTCGAACACCTGCCCGCACCCCTGGTACCGGTCCTGGCCCTCGTCGACTCCCTGCCCACCAAGACCTCCGGCAAGGTCGACCGAGGCGCCCTGCCCTGGCCACTGGCCACCACCGCCACCACCACCCACGGCCCCGCCGAACAACTGCACGGCACCGCCGGCTGGCTCGCCGGCCACTGGGAACGCCTGCTCGGCACGGCCCCCGCCGCCACCGACGACTTCTTCGCCCTCGGCGGCTCCAGCCTCACCGCCGCCCGCCTGGTCTCCGAACTGCGCACCCGCCACAACGGCGTCTCCGTCGCCGACCTCTACGCCCACCCCGTGCTCGGCGACCTCGCCCACTACCTCGACTCCCTCGCCCCGGCCCCCCGGGCCGCGGCAGGGCCACAAACCGCCACGACCGCCCACCCCGCACGAGCGGTACGCCCCACCCCGCGCAGCGCCGCCCTGTGGCAGACCCTCATGCTGCTCGCCCTGTTCGCCCTCGCCGGACTGCGCTGGACGATCGTCCTGGTCGCCGCCGACAACCTGCTCGGCACCCACCTGTCATGGGCCCCCCACAGCTCCTGGTGGCCCGTCGCCGCCGGCGCCGCCGCCTTCTACAGCGCCCCCGGCCGCACCCTGCTCGCCGCCGCCGGAGCCCGCCTGATCACCGCCGGCATCCGCCCCGGCAGCCACCCCCGCGGGGGCCAGGTCCACCTGCGGCTGTGGGCCGCCGAACGCTACACCGCCATGTTCGCCACCGCCTCCCTGTCCGGCACCCCCTGGGCCCCGCGCTACGCCCGCATGCTCGGCTGCCGCGTCGGCCGCGGCGTCCAACTGCACACCGCACCCCCGGTCACCGGACTGGCCCGCATCGGCGCCGGCGCCTGCCTCGAACCCGAGGTCGACATCGCCGGCTGGTGGCTCGACGGCGACACCCTCCAACTCGGCCACATCGACATCGGCGAAGGCGCCAGCATCGGCCACCGCGCCACCCTGATGCCCGGCGCCCGCATCGGCGCCGGCGCCGAGATCGCCCCCGGCACCTGCGTCACCGCCACCGTCCCACCCGGCGAACACTGGCACGGCTCCCCGGCCCGCCCCTCCACCGAGACCCGCACCCCCTGGCCCGCCGCCCCCGCCCGCCCCCACCGGATCTGGAACGCCGCCTACGGCCTCAGCCTCGTCCTCTTCGGCCTCGTCCCCCTCCTCTCCGCCCTGCCCGCCCTGTTCATCGTCTACCCGATGGTCGACAACGAGCACACCCTCGGCACCGCCCTGCTCCAACTGCTGCCGCTGACCGTGCCGCTCGCCGTCCTGACCGTCCTGTGCCACGCCACCCTGATAGCCCTGCTGATCCGCCTGTTCTCCCTGCCGCTGCGCCCCGGCTTCCACCCGGCCACCGGGGGCGTCGCGTTCTGCGCCTGGGCCGTCTCCGGTCTGAGCGACAGCGCCCGGCGCACCCTGTTCCCCCTCTACGCCAGCCTCTTCACCCCGGTGTGGCTGCGCCTGCTCGGCGCGAGGATCGGCCGCCGGGTGGAGGCCTCCACCGTGCTCGCCCTGCCCGGCCTGATGCGGGTCGACGACGGCGCCTTCCTCGCCGACGACACCCTCGTCGCCCCCTACGAGCTGCGCGGCGGCTGGCTGCACCTGGGCCGCGCCCGCGTCGGACGCCGCTCCTTCGTCGGCAACTCCGGCATCGTCGGCCCCGGCCGCTGGCTGCCCGACAACTCCCTGGTCGGCGTGCTCTCCGACACCCCCGCCCAGGCCCTGGAGGGCTCCTCGTGGCTGGGCCGGCCCGCCTTCGCCCTGCCCCGGGTGGCCGAAGGCGGCGGCGAGGCCCGCACCTACGAGCCGCCCAGGCGCCTGATGTGGGCGCGCGCAGGCGTCGAGCTGTGCCGGCTCGTCCCGGTGATCATCGCCGCCCTGCTCGCCGACCTGGTCTTCGCCGCCCTGCAGGCGATCCGCAACGGCTACGGGCTGGGCGTGGCCGTCGGCGCCGCCGGCCTGGTGCTGGTCGCCGCCGCCGTCGCCGCCTGCACCATCGCCACCCTCGCCAAATGGCTGCTGGTCGGACGCTTCCGGGTCGCCGAGCACCCCCTGTGGTCGTCCTTCGTGTGGCGCAACGAGCTCTACGACACCTTCGTCGAGGAACTCGCCATGCCCTTCGGCGGCGGCGCCATGACCGGCACCCCCTACCTGAACCTGTGGCTGCGCAGCCTCGGCGCCAGGATCGGGCGCGGCGTGTGGTGCGAGACCCACTGGCTGCCCGAGAGCGACCTGGTCACCGTCGGGGCCGGCGCCAGCGTCAACCGCGGCACCGTGCTGCAGACCCACCTGTTCCACGACCGGGTGATGCGCCTGGGCCCCGTCCACCTGGGCACCGGCTCCACCACCGGCCCGCACTCGATCGTGCTGCTCAACTCCTCCCTCGGCGCCAACACCACGGTCGGCCCCGCCTCCCTGGTCATGCGCGGCGAGAACGTCCCCGACGCCACCCGCTGGCTCGGCAACCCCGTCGCCGCCTGGAACGCCGACCCCACCCCGCCCCCCGGCCGCCGCGCCACCCGCGCCCGACGCCGCAGCCCTGTGACGTAGCCCACCCCGGGCACCGCAAAGGCGGTGCGGTCACGGTCCCCACCGTGACCGCACCGCCCTTTTCCGCTTTGCCCGCCCTTGGCGGGACACCGCCCAGGGCGCCCCGCCTGTGAAGGCCCGCGCACGAACCGGCCCCCCGGGGGGCGGGAGGCGAAGGGCGGCGCGAGGGCCCGTACCGTGGAGGTGGGCAGTACCACCCGCGGCCGCGGCCGCGAACGCTCCGCCCCCCGACCGTGGTGAACGGGACGGACCGCACGGACCGCACGGACCGGGCGGACGGGGCGGACGGGGTGGACGGGGCGGACGGGGTGGACGGGGTGAACCGGGGGCCGGGGCCGCCGGCGGCACGGCCGGGAAACGGCCCCGGCCCCGGGGGCGTTCCCGTACAGGGGGCATCGACCGCGCAAGCCCGTACGGCCGCGGCCGGCGCCCGGGCAACGCCTTCGGCAGCACGGGAAGCCGGGCCCGGCCGCCCGCCCCGACGGGAAGAGCGCCACCTTCGCCGGGTAGCCTCGCTCCCGGCGGGCGCCGACAGGCACAACGGACAGGGGCGGACGGATGACGCAGCAGCAGCGCGGCTACTGGCGGGACTCGGACGGCTCGCCCGTCGCCGTCAGCCAGGCGCACATCGTGTGGACCAGGGCGGCCTACCCGGCCCTGGTGGAGGTGGCACGCCGCTACCACGCGGTGATCACCTACGCCGAGCTGGCCGAGGCCGTCCAGCAGGCCTCCGGGGTGCGCACCAGCATCAACCAGCGGCACTGGATCGGCAAGGTGCTGGCCCTGGTGGTGCGCGAGGCCCACCGCCGCGGCGACCCGCCGCTGACCTCCCTGGTGGTGCACGCCGCCGACGGCATGGTCGGAACCGGCTACCAGGACGTGCTGGCGGTGGCCGGACAGCCGCCGATCCCGGACGAGATGGACCGCGAGCAGCACGCCGCCGCCGCCCGGCTGGCCTGCTACCGCCACTTCGGCGCCGACCTGCCCGCCGACGGCGGC
Organism: Streptomyces viridifaciens; assembly: GCF_001888885.2. Classification (NCBI taxonomy): domain Bacteria; kingdom Bacillati; phylum Actinomycetota; class Actinomycetes; order Kitasatosporales; family Streptomycetaceae; genus Streptomyces; species Streptomyces viridifaciens. The sequence goes on along the minus strand of NZ_CP090842.1, from coordinate 109,331 downwards.
ATCCCGGCGCTGGCCCCGCGGCTGAAGACCGCGGCGACCCGCCGGAGCACCACCACCACCACCGTCGCCGCGGCGCCCGCGCCGCGCCCGCCGGCGATCTGCCCGACCTGTTTCCTGGAGCTGCCGGCGACCCGGGTGTGCGACTCCTGCGGAGCGGCCGTCGCGCCGTGAAACGCCACCTGTGAAACGCCACCTGTGAAACGCCAGCCGTCGCACGGCGGCCGTCACACGGCGGCCGTGCGACGGCCAGCGGCGCGGTCCTCACACCGCGGCCGGCAGCCGGCCCGGCATGCGCCAGCCCTCGGCCAGGCGGGAGGGGCTCAGGCGCCGGCCCTCGCCGAAGAACTCGCAGAACTTCATGATCAGCGGGTCCCAGCCGACCGGGTCCACGTAGTGGTCGGTGCCCGGCACGATCAGGCCCTCGTCCACGTGGGCGCGCACCACGGTGACCTCGAACGCCGTGCACCCCTCGTTGCCGGCCAGCGGGGTGGCCGCCTCCACCCGGCACTCCAGCTGCACCGGGCACTCGGCGGCCCGCGGCGCCCGCACCAGCTCGCCGGGCAGCTCGGTCAGCCCGGCGGCGCCGAACTTGTCCCGCTCGTGGCGGTAGCCCTGCTCGCGCCGGTACTCGGCGATGTGCGGGTTGGCGGTCAGCAGCGCGAGGGCGTCGACGGCGTCCACCTGCGCCGCGCAGGGCAGGTTGAGCACGCACTCGCCCTCGCGCCGCAGGTTGGCGCTGGTCTGGGAGCTGTTGCCCAGCCCCAGCACGCACGACTGGCCCAGCCACCAGGCCGAGGACATCGGCGCCAGGTTGGCGCCGCCGTCCTCGTTGCGCGAGCCGATCAGCACCACCGGGGTGCCGAAGTAGAGGACCTTGAGATCGGTGACCTTGTGCACGGGAAGAGCCGTTCCTTGGACCGGGAGACGGGCGGACCGGGAATGATCCGCCGCCGGCCACCGACTCTGCCCCCGCCCGCGCACCGGCGCTGGCGGGGATCGGACATCCAGCTCCCGCCCCTCCCGCCCCTCCCGCCCCTCCCGCCGGTCCCGTGCCCGCCGCCGGCCGGCCGCTTCGGCCCCGTCAGCCGATGCCGCGGGCGGCGACCGTACGGGCCCGGCCGTCGTGCAGCCGGTACGACAGCCCCACCACCGCGAGCCGCCCCTCGGCCACCCGCGAGGCCAGCAGCTGGGAGCGCTCCAGCAGCAGGTCCACGGTCTGGCGGATGTGCTCGTCCACGATCGCCTCCGGCTCCTCGATGCCCGCCGCCCGAGCGGACAGCACGCTCGGCGTCACCCGCTCCACCACGTCCCGCACGAAGCCGCCGGGCAGCCTGCCCTCCAGGGAATCCAGCGCCGCCGCCACCGCGCCGCACGAGTCGTGCCCGAGCACCACCACCAGCGGGCAGTCCAGCACCGCCACCCCGTACTCGACGCTGCCCAGCGCCTCCACACCGGTCACGTGCCCGGCGGTGCGCACCACGAACAGGTCGCCCAGGCCCTGGTCGAAGATGATCTCGGCGGCCAGCCGGGAGTCGGAGCAGCCGAACAGCACGGCGAAGGGCTTCTGACCCGGCGCGAGCGCCGCGCGCCGCCCGGCGTCCTGGTTGGGGTGCTCGGGACTGCCGGCCACGAACCGGGCATTGCCCTCCAGCAGCACCCGCAGGGCCTCGTCGGGGTCGGATATCGGAGCGGACATCGCAGCAGGGATCATGCCAGCCACCCTAGAACGCCCCTGACGGCAGCCGCAGCCGGGCCCCCACCCCCGGGGCGGTGCGGCGCTCAGCGGGCCGGGCGCAGCACCAGCACCGTGACGTCGTCGCGGCTGCGCCCGCCGCTCCAGCGCCGGGCGCACCCGTCCAGCGCCCCCGGCAGCTCGGCGGCCGGGGTGCCGGCCAGCTCCGCCAGGCCCTGCTCGGCCGGGTAGAACGCCCCGGAGGCGTCCTGGGCCTCGGTGATGCCGTCGGTCAGCAGCACCAGCACCCCGCCCTCGGGCAGCGCGAAGCGCTCCATGGTCCGCGGCTCACCGGTCAGCGCCGCCAGGCCCAGCGGGACCCCGGCCGGCAGCCCCACGGCCTCGACCCGCCCGTCGGGGTGCAGCAGGCACGGCGCGAGGTGCCCGCAGTTGACGGCCCGTACGTCGCCGCCGCGCCGCACGCACAGCACGGTGGCGGTGACGAAGCGCTCCGGCTCCCCGCTCTGCACGGCGTAGGCGTTGTGGCGCTCGACCGCCGCCTCCAGGGCGTCGGCCACCGCCGTCAGCTCCGCCTCCCTAAAGGCCGCCTCCCGGAAGGCGCTCAGCACCGCGAAGCCCGTGCCGATCGCGCGCAGGCCCTTGCCCTGCACGTCACCGACCAGCACCCGGGTGCCGTGCGGGGTCTCGGCGACGTCGTACAGGTCACCGCCGATCAGGGTGTCCTCCTCCACCGGCCGGTACAGCCCGAACAGGTCCAGCTCCGCCGTGCGCACCGGCAGCGGCCGCAGCAGCTGGCGCTGCAGCGCCACCGCGCTCTGGCGCATCCGGAACAGCTGGCGCTCGCGCCGCACCCGCCGCGCGCACAGGGCGATCACGGCCGCCTCGGCGGCCACCACGCCCAGCAGGGTGCCCAGCCGGGCCGGCAGGTCCGCGGGCGGGTACAGCGCCGAGTACACCGCCACCACGGCGCTCACCCACACCGAGACGGCCACCGTCTGCGCCACCGTGCCCAGACCCGCCAGCAGCGCGGGCAGGAACACCAGCAGCAGCACCAGCCGGGAACTGGTCCCGCTGGCCGCCTGGGCGAGCAGCACCAGCGCGGTGGCCACCAGCACCCCGACGGCCACCGCCCCGTTACCGGGGGCGCGCGGGGAGAGCGGTTCGTCGTCTGCGGCCACCCTCCAGGATGGTCGGCCCCGCGCGGCCCACGCGAGCGGGCCGCCGCCGGGCGGGGGAGTTCGCCAGGGACACTCGCTAAGGTGAAGGGCGTGCCCACCCGAGTCCCCCTCGACGACCTCGTCCGGCTGCGCCGCGCCCGCGACCGGATGGACCGCGAGTACGACCAGCCGCTGGACGTGCCCGCGCTGGCCGCCACCGCCCTGATGTCGCCCGGCCACTTCTCCCGCAGCTTCCGCGCCGCCTACGGCGAGACCCCCTACAGCTACCTCATGACCCGCCGGATCGAACGGGCCAAGGCCCTGCTGCGGCGCGGCGACCTGAGCGTCACCGACGTGTGCATGGCCGTCGGCTGCACCTCGCTGGGCTCCTTCAGCACCCGCTTCACCGAACTGGTCGGCGAGAGCCCCAGCGCCTACCGCGCCCGCGACCACGCCGACGGCGAACCGATCCCCGCCTGCGTCGCCAAGATCCGCACCCGTCCCGTGCGGCGCACCCAAGGCCGGTTCCCGTAGCGTGACGGGCATGAGCATCGAACTCGCACAGTGCTTCATCGCCGTCGACGACCACGACAAGGCGCTCGCCTTCTACCGCGACGTGCTCGGCTTCGAGGTGCGCAACGACGTCGGATTCGAGGGGATGCGCTGGGTCACCGTCGGCTCGCCCGAACAGCCCGGCGTGGAGATCGTCCTGGAACCCCCGCTGGCCGACCCGCACGCCTGCGAGGACGACCGCCGGGCCGCCGCCGAACTGCTGGCCAAGGGCCTGCTGCGCGGCGTCATCTTCCGCACCGACGACTGCGACGCGACCTTCGAGCGCATCCGCGCCGCCGGCGCCGAGGTCCTCCAGGAGCCGATGGACCAGCCCTACGGCGTGCGCGACTGCGCCTTCCGCGACCCGGCGGGCAACATGCTGCGCTTCAACCAGCCGCGCGGGAAGTAGCCCCGGGCCCGCCGCCGTCGCCGGCGCGGCCCAGGCGGCGCGAGACCAGCCACGCCCGGAGGCCCTGGGCCAGGGCCACGGCGGGCAGCAGCGACCACGGGAGCAGGCCGGCCGCGGCCGGCGGGGGCAGCACGACGGCGGCCACGGCCAGCACCGGCAGGGTGCTCAGCAGGGCGACGCGCGGCCGCAGGTGTCGGGCATCACCGGGGCGGTCATCGCGACACCTGCCGGGCCCGGTCCAGGAAGGCGCGCAGCGCGGCCCAGGCGTCGGCCGGGGCCGCCGGGTCGCCGGACAGGGCGCCCGGGTCCTCGCGCCAGGCGGTGCGCACGGCCGCGGACAGGGTGGTGTCGCCGCCGCTGAAGAGGCGGGAGAGTTCGTCCAGGCGCGCCGCGATGCGCCGCACCCGCGGGTCGGCGGGGTCGGTGCCGGCGGTGCGCAGGGCCTCGGCGCGGCGGTAGAGCTGGGGCCATTCGACCTCCAGCAGGTAGTGGGCGCCCGGGCCCAGGGCGGCGGCGTGGTCGGCGAGGGCGTGCAGCTGGTCCTCGTCGAGGTGGCGGCGCAGGGCCTCGCCGGCCGCCGCACCGGTGGCGCCGACGGCCTGGACCAGGCGCAGCAGCTCGGCGGTGCCGGGGGTGCGTTCGGCGTCGAGTTCGTCCTGCAGGCGGGCGAGGCGTTCGCGCAGGGTGTGCAGGGCGGCCAGGGAGGCCTCGGTGGCGGCCAGGTGCTCGCGCACCAGCCGCCGCGGGTCCACGCCGGCGTCCAGGCAGGTCGCGATGGTCTCCAGCCCCAGGCCCAGGCGGCGCAGCGCGAGGACCTGGTAGAGGCGCACGACGTCCTGCTCGGTGTAGGCGCGGTGGCCGCAGGAGGTGCGCCGGGAGGGGCGCAGCAGGCCGATCTCGTCCCAGTGGTGCAGGGTGCGTACGGTCAGGCCGCTGGCCTCGGCGAGCGGGCCGACCTTCCAGGTCCGTTCCTCGGACCGGGTCTGTTCTTCACGGGAGGGCATGGCACGAGCATTCCTCCTCACGCCGCGTGAGGTGCAAGCCCGGGGCCGCGCCGCAGCGCACGGACACGCCTTCAGGCGGTGCGGGCGGGCAGGGGGTAGTCGGGCAGGGTGATGTCGCCGGCCTTGGCGAACCGGGCGGCCAGGAGGCTGCGCAGCGGCCAGCGGCCCATCCAGCGCATGGAGGCCGCCCGCAGGCGGATCATCAGGGCGCTGTCGGGGGCGTAGCCCTGCACGCCGCCGGGCGGCAGCTCCTGGGCGCGCGCCACGTAGGGGCGCATCAGCTCCTCGTAGCGGGCGTAGGCGGTGGTGAAGTCGCCTGCCGCGGCGGCGAGTTCACCGGCCAGCAGATAGGCGCCGACCAGGGCCAGGCTGGTGCCGAGGCCGGTGAGCGGGCTGGGGCTGTAGCCGGCGTCGCCGAGCAGCGCGGTGCGGCCGCGGCTGTAGCGCCCGAGGTGGATCTGCCCGAAGGAGTCGAAGGCGAAGTCCTGCGCGGTGGCCATGGCGGCGAGCAGGCGCTCCACCTCCCAGCCGGCGCCGGCGAAACGCGCGGCGAGCAGGCGCCGCTGGGCGTGCGCGTCGCGCAGCTCCCCGGCCGGCGGCTCGCAGCGCAAGCCCAGGCAGGCCTTGACCTCGCCGGGCAGCCGGCCCGGCCGGACGCCGGCGACCAGCCCGCCGGGGGCGTTGTACATCAGGAACCAGCCGTCCAGGGCGCGGGCGAGCGCCGGGTCGTGGACGGTGAACCAGCAGTGGTAGCCGCCGAGCGGGCGGTAGTGGTCCTGCTCGGGGCCGAACGCCAGGCGCCGTACCGCCGAGTGCAGCCCGTCGGCGCCGACGACCAGGTGGAAGCGGCGCTGCGGCGCGTTCTCGAAGCGGACGGTGACGCCGCCGGCGTCCTCGGTCAGCGCGGTGACGGTGTCGTCGTACAGGTACTCCACGCCCTCGCTCGCCTCCCGGAGCAGGTCCGCGAGGTCGCCGCGCAGGATCTCGATCTCGGAGACGATGCCCTCGCCCCCGAACAGCTCGACGGGCATCCGGGCGGTGTGCCGGCCGCGGCGGTCCACCAGGGCGACGCCGCGCTGCTCGACGCACAGCGCGCGGGCCCGCTCCATGAGGCCCATGCGCTCGATGACGGTGCGTCCGGCGCCAGGTCGACGGCCTGCCCGCCGGGGCGCGGCCCGGGGGCCCGCTCGACGACGGTGGGGCGAAAGCCGTGGCGGCGCAGCCAGTGGGCGAGGGCGGGGCCGGCGATGCCGGCGCCGCAGATGAGGATGTCGGTGTTCTCCACGCCCGCCACCGTACGCCGTACGCGCGAGGCTCAACAAGGCTTGTTCTACGGTTACTTGAGATCCTGCACTAGTGCACCAGGGTGGTTCCGGGGCGGCGTCGAACGCGCTCGGGGGCAGCGGGGGAGGGTCTGCGCAGGCGGGGGGCGTGCCGGGCCGGGCCGGGTGCACTAGTGCGGGCTGGCTGGCAGGGCGGGGCGGTACGGCTCGGTACAGGAACGGCGGGGCGGGCAGCCCCGGCCCGGGCGCCGGGGCGCGCCCCATCAGCCAGGCCGGCAGGACGTGCCGCGGGGCCCGGGCCGGCGGCCGCGCCGTGCCGGGGTCGTGGGCCGCGCCGAGGTCGTACGCGGCGGCGCTGTCGGTGGCCCGCAGCCGTACGGCGGGGGGCTCCCGGCGTCCGTCCATGGACGAAAGGGCAGGGCGCCGGGGGCGGCGGGGGTCAGGGCGCCGGTGCGGCGGTGGCCGCGGGTGCGGTGGCCATCAGGGTGTTCAGCAGGTCCTTGCCCAGCGCCAGGCCGGTCTGCGACTCGTTGGGCAGCTTGTAGTCGCGGTACCACTCCGAGGGTGCCTCCGGGTGCGGGCCGCTGACCGCGATCCGCCCGGCGCCGTAGGAGGCGACCACGGCGGCGGCCCGGCCGTTGGTGTAGCGGGCCAGCACCTCCGCCCCCGGGCCGTCCACGTCGAAGTACGGGCCGTCCTGGAAGTACATCTTCTGCGGCTGCCCGCGCCACAGGACGTCGAGCAGGTGGTCCTGCTCGTCGGTGACGGCGGCGTTCCGGGAGCTGATGTACTGGCCGGAGTCGCCCGGCAGGAGGCCGTAGCCCGGTTCGCTGCCCGCCAGGTAGCCGCCCATGCACAGGCCCAGGTAGTGCCCGCCGCCGCGCACGTAGGAGCGCACCAGCTCCGGGGAGAAGCCCGGGTCGCGCTGCAGCAGGCTCCACGCGGTGCTCACCTCCTGCCCGTTGGTGCCGCCCGGCTGCACGTACAGGGCCGCGCCGGACAGCGCGTCCGGGCCGAAGCGGGCCTGTTCGTCGGGCCCGATGTAGCGCACCGTGAAGCCGTCGGTCTCCAGCATGTCGTGCGCGGCCTCGGGGCAGCCGTCGCAGGCCGCCGGGCCCCGGTAGACCAGGGCCAGCGGGCGGCCGTCGGGATCCTGCGCGGCCTTGCCGACCCTGGCCGCCCCGCCCGTCGGGTCGGCGTCGTCGCTGCCGCTGCCGGACGGGGGTGCCCCGCAGGCCGTCGCCACCAGTACCGCCAGCGCCAGCGCCAGCGCCGTGGTGACCCGTTCAGCCCTCATGACCTGCACTCCTGTCGCCCTCCCCGGCCTTGCTTCGTACCCTGTTACGACGCTACGTGCCGCCTGCCCCCGCTTGCACACCGGCCACCCTGATCGGGTGAACGCGGGACCGGTGGTTGACGGGTGCGGGCACTCCCCGGCAGCCGGGGCGGGCCGTGGGCGCCGGTCGGCGGCCCGCAGGCGGTCACCGCCGGGCCCTGCCCGGCGATGCGCCCGCTGCCCGGCGGCGCCATCGCCCCGCCCACGCGCTCGGGCGGCGTGATCCGCCCGGCCAGGGCGGGGCGGGGCCGCCCGGCTCCCGGACGCCCTGGTCCCCGACCGCGTCCCCCTGCTCGGCCCCGACCACCCTCGACGCCCGCCCCCTGCGCGCAGACCCGCCTCGCCGCCCGCCGCCCGCGCGCAGACCTGAGGTGTCCGGAAACCCGGCTACTCCTCCCGCAGCGCCCCCACCACCGCCGACAGGTCCCGGTCCGCGATCGACGGGTCCGCCAGCAGCACCTGCCGGGCCGCCGACAGCACCGGGCCCCCGCCCGCCAGGGCGAGGTCCTTGGCGGCCAGCCGCACCGGGAAGTCCGACTCGGCGCTGCGCGCCCGGGCCAGGGCCCCCGCCAGCGGACCGGCCGACAGCACCTCCAGCGCCACCTCCCGCGGGACGCCCAACTCGCCGGCCACCGCCAGGACTTCGGAGAGCACGGTGACGCAGGCCACGATCCCGCCGATCACCACCACCTTCAGCGCCGCCCCCGCGCCCGGGCCGCCGCAGCGCCGCACCCGGCCGAGCTGGGCCAGGACGGGTTCGGCGCGCTCCAGGTCGGCGTCCTCGCCGCCCGCGAGGATGCCCAGGTCGCCGGTGGTCGCAGGGCCGACGCTGCCGACCACCGGGGCGTCCACCAGGGCGACGCCGTCCGGCAGTTGGGCGCGCAGCCCGGCGACGGCCCGCGGGCCGATCGAGGACATGTCGATCCACAGCGTGCCCGGGGCCAGCGCGGGCGTGAACCGCCCGGCGACCTCGGCCGCGGCCTGCGGGTCGGACAGCATGGTGACGACGACGTCGGCCCCGGCGACGGCCTCGGCCGGGCTCGCGGCCTCGGTGAGGCCGTCGGCGCGGCCCGGGGAGCGGTTCCAGACGGTCAGCGGGTAGCCGGCGGCGGCCAGGCGACGGGCCATCGGCTGCCCCATCCGGCCCAGGCCCAGAAAGGCGATCTTTTCCATGGCCGCAACGCTAGGCAGTCCCGAGCCAGGCGACAAGCGAATGTCCGGCATGGTATCCATGCGCAATGGACATGGCTTGGCTGGACGTCTTCCGCACCGTCGCCCACCTGGGCTCCTTCACCGCCGCCGGGGAGCGCCTCGGTTTCACCCAGTCCGCGGTCTCCCGTCAGATCGCCACCCTGGAAGCCGAGTTGGGCGCCCAGCTGTTCGACCGTCTGGCCCGCGGGGTGCGGCTGACCGAACACGGGCGCACCCTGCTCCCGCACGCCGAAGCCCTGCTGGAACGCCTCGACACCACCCGGCGCGACCTCGTCGCCCTCACCGAACTGGGCGCCGGGCGCCTCCGGGTGGGCGCCTTCGACAGCGCCAACGCCGAACTCGTCCCCAGCGCCCTCGCCGCCTTCCGTGCCGCCCACCCGCGGGTGGAGATCGCCCCCACCGAAGGGCTCACCGCCCACCTGCTGGAGCGGCTCGCCGACGGCGCGATCGACCTCGCCGTCGTCGCCTCCTACACCCGCGACGCCGAAGCCGCCTACGACACCGAGCAGTTCGACGTGCGGCCCCTGCTGGACGACCCGGTCCTGGTCGCCCTGCCCCCCGGGCACCGCCTCGCCACCCGGCGCCGCCTGCGGCTGGCCGAACTCGCCGACGAACCCTGGATCGCCGCCAGCCGCCACCCCGAGTCCACCCTCCTCGCGGCCTGCGTCCGCAGCGGCTTCCAGCCCCGCATCGAATACGCCGTCGGCGCCTGGACCGCCAAACTCGGCCTGGTCGCCGCCGGACTGGGCCCCACCCTCATCCCCTCCCTCGCCGCCCGCGCCGCCCGCCCCGACGTCACCCTGGTCCCCCTCCACCCGGACGACACCCCCGTGCGCCACGTCTGCACCGCCACCCGCCGCGGCCGGCGGATCGCCCCCGCCGTCGCCGCCTTCACGGGGTTCCTGCGGGCCGCGGCGGGAAACTGACCTGACCGGGCGGCCCCGACCGGGTGCCCCTTCGGCCTCGGCCCCGCCCCGGCGGGCGAGGGCGGTGCCGTCCGTCGGCCGCCCCCGGTGAAGGTCGGTCACGGGCCGCTCCTGGGCTCCCACCAGTGGCTCAGGCGCGCACGCATCGACGGGATGCCGGGCCGCTTCCCGCCGGTGCCCCGCGAGAGCGCCCGGTCACGGCCCGCCGCCCGCCGTAAACCCTTTGACGGGAAGGGGCGGTGGCGGGTGAGCATGCCGGTATGACCGAGCGACTTGAGCGATGGACCCAGGCGACCGTTTACCCCGACATGTGGGCCGACCCGGCCGACGATCCGCGCAACAGCGAAGGCACCTCCCCGGACGGCGAACTCGCCACCCTCGAGGACTATCTGGCCAACTACCGGCTGACCCTGCGGATGAAGTGCGAGGGCCTGGACGCCGAGCAGCTGGCCCGGCGCTCGGTGCCGCCGTCGACGATGTCGCTGCTCGGGCTGGTGCGCCACCTCGCGCGGGTGGAGCGGGACTGGCGGAACTGGATCACCGAGGACGAGCCGCTGGCGAAGCTGTACGGCGCGCGGGACGCGGACTTCGACGAGGCGGTGGCCGATCCCGCGGTGGTCGAGGCCGCCTGGCGCGACCTGGAGCGCGAACAGGCGGCACTGGACGCCGAGTTGGCCGCCCACACGGATCTGGGGGAGCGGCTCGGCAGGCAGGGCATCGCGGTGCGGGAGCTGCAGGTGCACCGCGTCGAGGAGTACGCCCGCCACTGCGGGCACGCCGACCTGCTGCGCGAGTGCGTGGACGGCCGGGTGGGCCAGTGACGCCCGCCGGGGCGGCGGGCACCCCGGCGGCCCCCGACGGCCCCCAGGACACCCCGCACGGCAGCCCGCACGTCATCGAGGGCTCCGGCCACATGCCGCACGAGGAGCAGCCCGCCGCCTTCAACCGGCTGCTGCGCGCCGTGGTGCGGGAGATGGCGGGCGCGGCGGTGTGAGGGGGGTCAGGTGCCGCGGCGGTGGCGCTCGAACTCCTCGGGGGTGCGCACCCCGCCGTCCAGGACGGCGCGGTAGACGTCCCAACCGCGCACGGTGCGGCCGTAGTCGGGGTTGTGGGCCCAGGCGTGCTTGATGCGCAGGATCGCGGTGCGGGCCTGCGGGGTCAGCCGTGGGGGCAGCTCGCGCAGGTGGGCGAGGTCGGGCTGGCGGGCGGGGTCGTCGACGAACCACAGGTCGAGCGTCCAGTCCCGGCCTTCCGGGGGGCAGGGGGAGTGGGAGGCGGGGGAGCGGTAGGACGGGCCGAGGTAGAGGCCGTCCGGGTAGGCGTCGGGGTCCTCGTTCCAGGCGCCGGTGTCGTTGCGCAAGCGCACCTGCCGCACCCGCTCGTGCACGGCCAGGCGGGCGCCCAGGGCGGCGACCCGCTCGTGGGCGGCGGTGTCCAGGCGCGGGCACACCACGGTGACGTCCAGGTCCCGGCGCACCATCAGCCCCAGCGCCGAACCGCCCACCCGCACCGGCGTGCCGAGGGCGCCGAGCCGGCTGTTTCCAGGCCCAGGTCGGCGTGGACCGCGTCGGCTTCCGCCTGCAGGGCTGCCTGGTGGCGCAGGAGCTCCTCGTCCGTCGTCATCGGGCCAGTGTGCCAGTGTGCCAGTGTCCCCATGCGCCGGGGGCCGGGGCCGGGGCCGGGGCCGGGGCCGGGGGGCGAGGGGGCCGGGGGCGGGCCGGTGCCTCGACGGGCCGGGGCGGGCGGGGTGTGGAACGGTGGAAGACCGGGGGGCCTGGCTGTGAGAGCCGCGAGAGGAGTCGCCATGTCGTCCAAGCGCCGCCGCAAGAAGAAGGCCCGGGCCCGGCGCGGGGCCAACCACGGCCGCCGCCCCCAGAGCTGAGCGGCTGAGCGGCCCGGCCCTGCGGCTGCGGGGCCGGGCGGGCCCGGCGCGGGGCCGTCCGCGTCCGGCGCAACTCCCGTCCTGTGACCGGGTGATCACTCCCCGGTGTCGAGTGCGGCCGCCTTGCGCAGCAGCACGGCGCGCTCGCGGGTGTTGCGGCACAGCCGGGCGGCGAGCTCCAGTTCGGCCCGGGCCTCGGCGGTGCGGCCGAGGCGGGCCAGGAGTTCGCCGCGCACGCCCGGCAGCAGGTGCGAGCCGGACAGCCGGCCGGAGACGGCCAGGTCGTCGACCAGGGCGAGCGCCTGGCGCGGCCCCTCGGCCATCGCGACGGCCACCGCCCGGTTGAGCTCGACCACCGGGGACGGCGCGACCCGGCCGAGCGCCTCGTAGAGCAGCACGATGCGCTCCCAGTCGGTCCGCGCCACCGAGGGCGCCGCCGCGTGGCAGGCGGCGATCGAGGCCTGCAGCCCGTACGGGCCAAGACCGCGGCCCAGGCTCGCGGCCCGGCCCAGCGCGGCCAGGCCGCGGCGGATCGCGGAGCGGTCCCAGCGGCGCCGGTCCTGGTCCTCCAGGAGCACCGCCTCCCCGTCCGGCCCGGTGCGGGCCGGGAAGCGGGCGGCGGTGAGCTCGAACAGGGCGAGCTGCCCGTGCACCTCCGGCTCGCAGGGCAGCAGGGCGGCGAGCATCCGGGCCAGCCGTAGGGCCTCGTGGGCGAGGTCGGGGCGCAGCAGGTCCTCGCCGGCGGTCGCCGTCGAGCCCTCCGTGAAGATCACGTACAGGACGCTCAGGACCGCGCCGAGCCGGGTGCGCCGCTCCTGCTGCGGGGGCAGCTCGAAGGGGACGTGCGCGGCGGCGATGGTCTTCTTCGCCCGGGTGATCCGGGCCTGGACGGTGGGCACCGGCACCAGGAACGCGCGGGCGATCTCCTCGCTGGACAGTCCGCCCACCACGCGCAGGGTCAGCGCCACCCGGGCCTCGGGGGAGAGCACGGGGTGGCAGGCGGTGAACATCAGGGCGAGGACGTCGTCGTCGACGCGGTCCGGGTCCCACGGCAGGTCGTCCGGCTGCTGGGGTGCGCCCGCCGCGCCCGCGCTGAACTCGCCCTCGGCGAGCGGGCCCGCGAGTGCGGCGTAGCGCTCGTCGAGGGCCGAGGCGCGGCGGAAGGCGTCGATGGCGCGGCGCCGGGCGGTGGCCAGCAGCCAGCCCACCGGGCTGGCCGGCGGGCCGTCGCGCTCCCAGCTGACCAGGGCCTGCGCCAGCGCCTCCTGCGCGACGTCCTCGGCGAGCGCGAAGTCCCCGGTGTAGCGGGCGAGCGCGCCGACGATCCGTGCGGACTCGATGCGCCACACGGCCTCGACGGCCCGCCGGGCGGACTCGCCGCCCGGCGGGAGGTCGGTTGCCGCGGGCATCAGAGCTGGCCGGTGCGCTCGCGCCAGGCCCGCTCCTTGACGATCCACTCGTTGTCCTGCGGGAACTCCTCGATGCCCGGCACCCGGCGCACCTCGCACTTGGAACCGGGGAACGCGGGCATCCGCTTGGCCCACTCGACGGCCTCCTCCTTGGAGGCGACGTCGAGGATGTAGAAGCCGCCGAACAGCTCCTTGGTCTCCCCGTACGGGCCGTCGGTGACCACCGGGGCCTCACCGCCGAAGTCGACCACCGCGCCCTGCGACGGGTCGTCCAGCCCCTCGGCCGCCACCAGCACGCCCGCCCGGATCAGCTCCTCGTTGAAGCGCCCCACGGTCTCCAGCATCTCCTCGAACGGCGTCTCCATCATCTTCGCCACGGACTCGTCCGTGCCCCGCATGATCAGCATGTACTTCGCCATCTCAACCTCCTCGAACGGGGTCGCCTGCCGACCCTCTCCACCCCAAGGTCGAACGGCGCGGCCGCGGATCGACACGGTGGGCGAAGACGGACCATATTCCTTTCCGCCGCCCCTCGCCCGACAGGAAGCGCGTCGCTGCGCAGGACGTCGGACCGGCCCGACTTCCTGCGTGCGCGGGCTCCGGGACGGCGGCGCGTGAGGTGTGGTGTCGGCGGCTGCCGAGGGATGGGGCGCCGATCTGCTGCCGGTCAGTGCCGTACGCGGAACTCCCCCGCGCGGACAGCGGTGATGAAGGCCGTCCAGGCATCGGGGGTGAAGAGGAGGCACGGCCCCTGCGGGTCCTTGGAATCGCGGACGGGAAGCAACCCCGGGAACCCGTCCGCCACTTCGACGCAGGCCCCGGTCTCTCCACTGAACGAGCTCTTCCGCCAGTTCGCACCGCTGAGATCGGGAGTGGACACCTTCAGTACCTCCGGTCGATACCGCTACAGCTCTCGTATGACCCGAGTGAGCAGGTCGAGGCTCTCGGAGGCACTCAACGCACTCGAACGCAACGAGTCGAACGTGAGCGTATAGGCAGACGTCTCCTCGGGCTTCTCCATGTAGAGCATGCCTGCCTGGTGCTCCACACACGCCACGTCGGAGAAAGCGGCTGTGGAGAAGCTGAAGAGCACGAACGAGCCCATGATTCCGGCATGGGCTCCCGCGGTGAAGGGCAGCACCTGGAGGTCGATGTTCGGGCGGTCGGCCAACTTCCGTAGATGGTCCAGCTGTTTCCGCAGGACGTGCACGCCGCCTACGTGCCCTCGAAGCGAGGCTTCTCCCAGGATCACGCTGAGCCGCGGCGGCTCAGCGTGATCCAGCACCTTCTGCCGTTGCAGGCGAACTGCCACGAGCTCGTCGATCCGCTCCGGAGGGATGTCGAACGGCGATGCCCGGTAGACGGCTCGCGCGTAGTCCGCCGTCTGCAACAGCCCTGCCACCATCATCGGCTGGAACGAGCGGATGTGGCTGGCGCTCTCTTCGTAATCGATGTAGTCGACGTACGACGGTGGCGTGATATCGAACCGCTGTGCCCAACCACGTTCAGAACCCTGCCGGTTGAGCGCGACCACTTCCTCCACATAAGCCGGATCGTCCACGCCGTAGAACGTGAGCAGGTCTCGCAGCTCGCTGCTGGAGATCGGCAGCCAGGCATTCTCCATCCGACTGATCTTGGAGCGATGGCAGTCGATGCGCGCCGCGGCCTCATCCGGAGTCTTGTCCGCCGCCTCGCGGTGGCGGATGAGCAAGCTTGCTACGCGGCGACGACGGACCGAGGGCCGCGGTTGGCCCATGTGATCAACTCCCCATCAAGAAGCGGAACTGATGCCAGATTACTCGGAAATCAAGATCGGAAAATGTTCCATCAGGAAATCTTGCGAATGATCTTCCGGTGGGCGCATGCTACTCACGGTCGATGAGGTGAACACTCTCTGCGATCGACCGCCGGGTATCCCTTTGCCCGATCCGCATCCCCACCGGAGGTGGCTCCGCCATGCCTGAAACTGACGCGCCCGTCGGTCCGACCGCCGTCCGCAGCTGCTGGTTCCCGCGATCCTGCCGCTCGCCGTTGCTCGCGCGGCGGATGCTGCGCGAGCTGCTCGCCACTGTGCCGGGCGGCGACCGCTACTCGGAGGTCGGCGAGTTGCTCGCCACGGAGCTGGTGGGCAACGCCGTGCTGCACTCGGGCATGCCGGGCCGGCTGATCCGGGTGTCCTTCGACGTCGACGCCATCCGGCTGCGCATCGAGGTCCACGACGCGAGCGACCGGCCCCCGCTTCCGCAGCAGCCCGATCCCACGGCCGGGTGCGGGCGCGGGCTGCTCCTCGTGGAAGCCCTCGCCACGCAATGGGGCCACTTCCCGCGCCCGGGCGGTGTGGGGAAGGTGGTGTGGTGCGAGTGCGCAGCCGCGCCACTCGTGGTGAAGCCGTGAGTCCGATAGGCCGCAGGGCGGGGCCGCGGTGGTGTCCACGGCCCCGCCCTGTCCAGTGGACCCCCCGCGCGGAGCGAAGGGTGGGTCTGCGTCGCTGCTTCGGCCGACCGCAGCAGCGAGGGCATCGTCCGGACTCTCGCGCGGGAAGTCGGCCCGGCCGACTTCCCGCGCAGCGGGCGGAGGCGGCCCGGGTCAGGGCTGGGGCGGGTGGTGGTCCAAGGTGGCGGCCAGGGCGGTGGCGGTGGCGGCGATGCGTTGCAGTTCGGCCAGGTGGGCGGCCAGGGCGCGGCGGCCCTCGGGGCTGAGGCGCAGCCAGGTGCGGGGGCGTTTGCCGACGTAGCCGCGGCGGACCTTGACGTAGGAGGCGGCCTCCAGGGTGCTGACCACCTTGCTCAGCGCCGACTCCGAGACCCCGCAGTTCTCCCGTACGGTACGGAACTCCGCCTCGGCGCAGCCGGAGAGGAAGGCCACCACGGTGAGCCGGGTGGGCTGGTGGATCAGCTCGTCGAACGCCGGGGCGGGCGGTTCGGCGTTCACTCGGCGCCCGCCCGCGCCCGCTTGCGGCGCAGCAGCAGCAGGTGGGCGAGGCCGCAGGTGGGGCCGAGGGCGAGCAGGAACCCGGCAGGGCCGTACGACAGGGCCAGCACCCCGGACACGGCCAGCGCCGGCAGGTGGGCCGCCGCGGCCGGGAACCAGGCGCCCGGGCGCGGCAGGGCCGGGACGATCCCGGGCCGGTGCTCGACCCGGTGGCTGACCACGACGTGGCCGATCAGGGCCGCAGCCGCGGCCAGTTGCAGTCCGGCGGCCGGCAGCCAGAGCCGTTCCGGCAGCAGGACCGACAGACCGAACAGGACGAACCCCAGCGCGAACAGCCCGGCGGCCGTCGCCGGGTACCAGCCCGGCAGCGGACGGGGACGGGCCGCCGCCCGGGCCCGGCGCGCGGTGCGCAGGGCGGCGAGGGCATCCGCGGGGTCGACGTGGTGAACTGCCATCAGGTCTCCAACTCGGTTGTTCCCTGGCGCGGTTGTGCGGTGCCCCGCGATCCTGGCATTTACTTTCCCACCGGGCAAGTACTAGCGTGGCGGGCATGCGCACGGGGGGAGGCGAGGGCTCGACCCGCGACGACGCCGCAGCCGGAGCAGGCCGAACGGGCCGGAGCAGGCCGGACAGGCCGGCGGCGAACCGGCGACTCGGGGGGCCGGACCGCGGATGCGCTACCACGACCCTGAACGGAAGAAAGAGGAACCACCGTGTTCAACCCGCTGTCCAACCGCGCCAAGCCGGCCAACCTCGAAGCCCTCCAGGCAGCCCTGCAGGCCGCCCTGGACGCCGCCGACCAGGACGAACTGGCGGGCCTGCGCCGCGCGATCCGGATCGTGGAGGACTTCGTCCCCGCCGGCGGCGCGGCCGGGGTGGACTGGGCGCGCAACGTCCTGGCGCTGGCCGGCATCGACCCCCGTACGGCCGAGATCAAGGCCGTCCGCGAGCTGCGCACCGCACGCCCCGGCCTGAGCCTCAAGGAGGCCGTCGCGCTGGTCAAGGCGCTGACCGCGCAGGCCGGTTGAGACGCTGCGGCACAACGCCACCGCTGAAGCCGCGGCCGAGGCGCTACGGCGCAGGCGCTACGCCGGGACGGCTAGGGCTGGGTGAGTACCTGGCAGGCAGGGTTCGCGCGCTGTCGCCCGGCGGAGCTCGCCCCCGGCGGAGCTCGCCCCCGGCTTCGCCCGACAGCGGCCCTACGGCTCCAGGCGGGGGTCGTCGACGTCGACGGCGGCTCACCGCAGCGCCCCTGCGGCGCTTGCGGCGCGGGCCCGTTCGGCGCGGGCGCGGGTGCGGACCTCGGCGACGGCGGGGCAGGTGGCGTAGACCCGGGCCAGGTGGGCGAGGTGCTCGGCCTCGCCGTCCATGGTGTCCGTGACGGTCGTCCCGGGCACGGCGGACAGGACGGCTTCCGGTGCGGCGGCTTCCGGTACGGCGCCGGAAGCGGCCAGCTCCAGGGCGGCGGCCAGCGCCGCCGCCTCCGCGGTGGCGGCGGCGTGGTCGCAGGGCGGCGGGAAGCGGCGGGTGGCCTGGTCGAGCCACTGGGCGGTGCGCGGGTCGCAGTGCTGGCGCAGGATCAGGCGCGCGTCGTGGATCTCGATGATCCGCCGGTAGAGCGCGAACTGCGGGTCGCGCGGGGGCAGCGGCAGGCGGGGGGCCGGGTCGAGGGCGATCTGCGGCAGCACGGTGTGCAGGTCGCGCCAGAGCGGGGTGAGCGCCCGGTAGCGGCGGTGGGCGTGCACCCAGCCCCGTACCGCCCCGGCCGCGGCCGGCCACAGCGTACTGCCCAGGCCCGCGGCGATCAGGGCCGCGCACAGCCCGCCCAGGACGGCGCACAGCGTGTCCTCGGGGCCGTCCTGGATGCCGGTGGCGGCCGCGCGCAGCACGTCGTCCATGCTCCAGGCGTTCCACAGCAGCCCGGCCACCAGCCCGCCGGTCAGCAGCCGCAGCCCGGTGCCCAGGCGCCCGGGGCCGGCCGCCCGGGCGCGCCGGACCAGTTCGCGCAGCAGCGCGACCAGGCACACGGTGGTGTGGAGCATGCCCACGGCGGTGTACCCGGCCAGCGCCAGGCGCGCGGACAGCTCGGGACCGACGGTCAGGTCCTCGCCCGACAGGCCCGGCGCGGCCGCGGTGATCAGCGCCAGCCGCAGCCCCAGCACCGTGCCCAGCAGGGCCAGGCCGCCCCGCACCTCGTGGCGGTGCACGGCGCGGGCGGCGTTCCCGGCGGCCTCGGCGTTGCCGGCCTGTGCGGCGTGCGCGGCGGCGTCGGCCGCCCGCAGTGCCGGTGCGAGCAGCCGGATCGCCGCGGCCGCGCCGTCGCGCAGCCCGTCGCCGAGCACGATCGCCAGCACCGCGAGCACCGCAACCCCCGTGCTCTGCACCGCCCGTATCGTCGGCGGGGCGAGCACCAGCAGGGCGGCGCCCAGCAGCGCGGTGCCGTAACAGGTGTAGCGGGCGGTGGCGCGGGAGTCGATGCGGCTGCGCGCGAAGTGGGCGGCGCTCAGCACGAAGAACAGGCCGACGGGGTAGAGGGCCAGGTTGCTCACGGCCGCCCCTCCTTCGGCTCGCCGTCCTCCGGTTCGCCGCCCTTGGGCTCCCCGCTGTCCGTCCGTTCGCCGTCGGCGGGCTGCGGGCCGCGGCCGCTGCTCAGCAGCAGGCCCAGCGCGTCCAGCGAACCGTGGGCCGGGGCCTTCCCCGGACCGCCGGCGGCGTCCGCCCGGTCCGCCCGGTTCAGGATCAGCGAGGCCAGCAGCTCCGCCTCCCGCTCCTGCGGCTCGTCGTAGCTGGTGCGCCCCAGCACCCGCTGCACCAGCGCGGGGGAGAGGTTGGGCAGCAGCGCGGCGGCCGGTGCCAGCGGCGCGGACCCGGCGTGGTCGAGCAGCAGGTGCGCGATCTCGTGCACCAGGATGTGCCGCTGGTGCAGTGCGCCGGTGTCCGCGGCGTACAGGATGTAGTCCGCCTCCAGCGTGGAGACCAGCAGCCCGCAGGGGGCGTGCGGACGGGCCGCCACCGGCAGCAGCTCGATCGGCCGTCCGCGCCGCACGGCGAGCTGCTCCAGCAGCGCCACCGGGTCGAACGGGCGCGGCAGCTCCAGCTGTTCGGCCATCCGGCGACATCGCCGCAGCGTGGACCGGTAGCCCCGGCCACCCCATAAGTCACCCCACAAGCCGAGCTCCCCTCCAGCTCCACCCCTACGCACGTCCCAGGCCCCGGGCCCCGGGCCCCGGGCCCAGCCCGTCCGGGCCCCGGTCGACAGCGCCCGGGGCCGACGGACCCCCGCTCTCAGGACGAGGGGCGTTTGCGCGCCGCGTCCCGGCGGGCGATCACGTCGACCAGTTCGCTGACGGTGTCCAGCCCCTCCGGCGACAGGCCCACCGCCCGCAGCGCCAGGCTGCGCACGCCCGCGTCGCGCAGCGCGCCCAGCAGTGCCAGCTCCTTGGCGATCTCGGCGCCCTGCCGCTCGTCGAAGAAGTACGCGGGCGGGACCTGGAAGAAGTGGGCCAGCGCCTCCAGGTGACGCTTGGTCGGGTTGTCCCGGCGCCCGGTGCGCAGCTGCCACAGGTAGGTGGTGGAGAAGGACTCCCCGGTCGCCTCGCGGCAGGCCCGGGCCACCTCCTCGTTGGTGTACTGCTCGCGGTCGGGGCGGCGGACGGTGTGGAACAGCGCCTCGATCCGGGCCGCGAGCCCGCTCGCCTCCGCGCTCGCCGGAAGGCCCTCGTCCCCGTCCCCGCCCCCGGGGCCGTCCCCGGGGCTGTTCAGCTCCGGTGGAGCGCCCTCGGGTTCCACCTCAACGCCGTCCCCCGTCGACTCCGCCATTCCCCACCTTCCTCACACCCGGGCCCTCCGCGCCGCGACCTCGACGGACGGGCAGGGCCGGCCAGGTCACGATAGCCGAACGGCATCAGCTGGCATGGATCCGAAGATACCCGCAATCAACTCCAGTTGACCCGCGTAACGGCGACTGACATCCTGGACGGGCAGCCCGCGGGCGCCGCCGACCAACCTGATGTCTCATCAGACCACGTCCTGGCGGCGGCTGTTGCCCCGTCGCGCGGCGCCCCGCGTCCCGCACCGCCACCGCCGCCCGCCTCCGCGCCCTCCCGCCGCACCCGCTCTCCGCCCGGGCCGCCCGTACGGCCCGGGCGGCCGCACCGAGCCCGCGTACGCCCCGGAACCGCCCGGTCACCGCCCGGTCGCCGTCCGTCCGCTCCTCCGTGCGTCCCGCATCCGTTGACCCCTGAGGACAGCCGGACGCTCGCCCTGGAACACCGCCCGTGCGGCCGCAGCCGGCAGCCCAACCCGCGCACCACCCCCGGGCCGCTCACCGAACACGACGGCGTGCGCAGCCAGTTGCTCACCAGCAGCGACCGCCACTGGCCGGGCAAGCCGCTGGACTACGTCGACTTCGTGCTGCGCCTGGACCGGCCGGCCACCGGCCCGGGGCGGGGCGGCGGCTAAAGTCCCAGGTGAGCACCCCCGCGCCCGCCCGAGGAGACCCCGCCGTGCCGACCGACCCCGCCGCCACCACGCCCGACGCCGACGCCCGCCCGCAGGCCGCGGGTCCGCACGCCGCGCGCCCGCGGGCCGCGCGCCTGGGACTGGGCACCGCGGCGGTCGGCCGCCCCGGCTACATCACCCTCGGCCGCGCGGACGACCTGCCCGCCGAGCGCACCGTCGAGGCCCTGCGCGAACGCACCCACGCCCTGCTCGAGGCCGCGTACGCCGCCGGTGTGCGCTACCTCGACACCGCCCGCTCCTACGGCCGCGCCGAGGAGTTCCTCGCCCAGTGGCTCGCCGAACACCCCGAGGCCGCGGCCGAGGTGACGGTCGGCAGCAAGTGGGGCTACACCTACACGGCCGACTGGCGCACCAGCGGCGTCGCCGCGCACGAGGTCAAGGAGCACTCGACGGCGGTGTACGACCGCCAGATCCGCGAGACCCGCGCCCTGCTCGGCCCCCACCTGGACGTCTACCTCGTCCACTCGGTCACCGCCGACAGCCCCGCCCTCACCGACCCCGCCCTGCACCGGCGCCTGGCCGGCCTCGCCGCCGAGGGCGTGCGGGTGGGCCTGTCCACCAGCGGCCCCGCCCAGGCCGAGGCCATCCGCCGGGCGCTGGCCGTCACCGTGGACGGCCGCCCGCTGTTCACCGCCGTCCAGGCCACCTGGAACCTGCTGGAGACCTCCGCCGCCCCCGCCCTCGCCGAGGCCCAACGGGCCGGCTGGCTGGTCGTGGTCAAGGAGGGCATGGCCAACGGCCGCCTGGCCGGCCGCAACGCCACCGGCCCCGACACCGCCGCCCTGCGCACCCTCGCCGCCCGCACCGCCACCGCCCCCGACGCCCTCGCCCTGGCCGCAGCCGCCGCCCAGCCCTGGGCCGACGTCGTCCTGTCCGGCGCCGCCACCCTCGACCAGCTCACCTCCAACCTCGCCGCCGCCGAGGTGGTCCTCGGCCCCGAGGACCTCGCCCCGCTGGCCGCGATGGCCGAACCCGCCGAGGACTACTGGCGCACCCGCTCGTCGCTGCCCTGGGCCTGAGGGAGACGGCGGCCCCGCCGCGCCCGGTGTCCGGGGCGGCGGGCCGGCCCTTCTGCTCTCCTCAGCCGGCGCCGGTCACGACCCGGACGGCAGGAGCGCGGCGACCTCCGCCAGCACCCGGGCCGCCGGCGCCGGGTCCACCAGCCACTTCAGGTGGCTGCTGGTCAGCGTGCGGACGTCGTAGGGGTTCTGCGGCGTCAGCGCGTCGCCCTCGCGGATCATCCGGTCCTGCATGGCCGGCGGCACGCTGGTGTCCTCGCTCAGCCGGACGTACGTCCTGGGGATCCGCCCCCAGCTGTCGGCCTGCGCCCGGTCGTCGGGGGTTCCGGCGTCGAGGTTCTCGTCGGGCTGGAAGGTGTTGAGGAAGACCATGAACTCCTCGTCCGTCCCGTCGGCGAGGAAGGCCGCCTTGAAGGACGCCAGGACGCCGGGGTCGGCCGTGCGGAAGTTGCAGCGCAGCAGCCCGAGTTCGGCGGGATTGCCGACCATCGCCGAGGCCAGCCCCCGGGCGTCGACGGCGGCCATCTCGGGCTCGGCGTAGTAGGCGCTGACGTCGAGGTCGACGGGGCACCAGGAGGAGACGTAGACGATGCGGTCGATCAGGTCGGGCCGCCGGTTGGCCGCGACGGTGGCCGTCACACCGCCGCGGCTGTGCGAGACGAGGATGACCGGACCGTTGCGCTTGGCCCGCTCCAGTATCCCGATCAGGTGCGCGGCGTTGTCGGCGAGCGTGACGCCCTTGATGGCCCCGGGCGCGCAGGCGAGCCCCGCGAGGTCCTGCGGCGCCTGGTAGGCGCCCGGGTACGTCGCGGCGAACCCGTGCCCCGGGAGGTCGACCGCGACGGAGCGGTGGCCCAGCAGGCCCAGTTCGGCCTGGAGCGGCGCGAAGGAGAAGGAGTTCGCGAAAGCTCCGTGAACCAGTACGAACGTCGGTTGCATCTGTCTACGACTCACTTTCTGGTGCCCGGCGGCGCCGCCGGCACACGCGCCGCTCGTCCCGGCGCCGCGCACCGCCTCTCACCCTCGCGGCCGGAAAACGGGACAACGCTTCGCAGTGCACCAGCCCGCCGCACAGACGTCCACGTGCATGGCAAGCGTCAGCGGTCAAGCGCGGATCCGCCCGGGCGGCGTGCGAACGACCGCCCACGATCCGGTGGTTCACCCTACTCACCGGAAGATCATCCGCACTACCCCGACGACCCGCCCCGCACGGCGCACCGCGCGAAACCGCGGGAACCCGGCCGGCCGGCTCAGCCGTGCGGGGTGGTCGGGCCGAGGGTGATGACCGGGCCGATCGGACGGCAGCCGGCGTAGGTGATGGCCTGCAAGGGCGGGCAGGGCGCGTTGGTCCGCACCGGCCCGAATGTCGGCGGCGCCGGCCGGGGCGGGACGGTGCGGACGGGGGCCGGCGCCTGGTCGCCCGAGGGCTGCCTCGCCGCAGCCGCAGTCGCAGTCGCCGTCGCGGCCGCCGTGGCGCGGGGGCGGGCCGGGGCCTGCGTGTGCCTGGTGGCGGAGGGCTCCGGCGCGGCCCCGGTCCCGTCGTCCACCGGAACGGCCGTGGGGGTCTCGGCCGGGAGGGGCGCCGGGGGAGCGGTCGTCGTCTCCACCGCCGAAGCCGAAGCCGAAGCCGAAACCGAAACCGAAACCGAAGCCGCCGCCGAGGCCGACGGCGACGCCGCCGCCGAGGGGCTCGACGTGGCCGCCGCGTCCGGCGCCGCCGGGGCGGTGCCCGGTGAGCCGGTCAGCAGCTGCGCCCCGCCGATCCCCGCCACACCGAGGGCGCAGGCCCACGCCGCGACGGCGAGGGCCCGCCGGTTGCGCGTCGTCGTTCTGCCGTCCTGCGGCCCGTCTCCGGCACTGTCCGGCACGCCGCTCCTCCACTTCATTTAGGTCAAGCGCTCGAGCTGGGCGGACTTTACACGAACCATCAGGGCCGTCCGTACGTCACCCCTACTGATGCGTGACTGATTCGCCCGGCCCCGCCGCCCCGTACCGTCGAAGACGTCAACCGGACCGCCCCCACGACACCACGGAGCAGCACATGTCCGCCTTCGCCCTCGCCCAGGTCCACTCCGCCGAGATGTGCCCCGACATCGTCGAGTACCTGGAGCGCATCGACGACACCCTCGACCCCTTCGGCGGCCGCTTCGTCGTCCACGGCGGCACGTTCGAGAACCCGGAGGGAAGTTGGGGACCACTCGGTCTGATCCTGATCGAGTTCCCCGACTACGAGCGGGCCCGCGCCTGGTACGACTCGCCCGCCTACCGGGAGATCCTGCCGCTGCGCACCCGGCACATGGTCGCCGACGTGATCATCGCCGAGGGCGTGCCGGCCGGCTACCGGGGCGCTGACGCCCTCAAGGAGCACTGAGTCCGGGGGCGCCCAGCGGCCGTCAGGGCGCAACGTCCTGGATCTGCTCGGCGATCGGAGCCGCGAGGCCCTTGACGTGCGCCACCCGTTCCACGGTGTTGTCGCCGTCGGACACCATTTCCACGGCGTGCGCGCCGCGGTGGCCGAGCCCGGGCGTGCCCCCGCTCGCGGTGGAGAGCCAGGCGCAGGGGTTGTTCGGCAGTGCCGGGTCCGGCTCGTCCTCGAAGGGTGCGGGCGGTCGCCGTCCTGCCGCCCACCGCGACCGCCCCGGGCCTCAGAGCGTCGCCCACCGCGCCTCAGGCCGTCCGCAGCCGCTCGCGCCACCAGCCGACGGTTGCCTCGAGCTGCTGCTCCAGAGGGGTCGCCCGGAGGGTGAAGGCCGCCTCGTACGCGGAGGAGTCCATGACGAAGGGGCGGTCGAACTGGTAGCGGACCTCGCGCAGTTCACGCAGCAGGGGAGAGAACAGCCCGGCTGCGCCCAGCAGGACGGGGGGCAGGCGGCGCACCGCGACGGGGCCGGTGCCGGCCTCGGCGGCGAGGCGTTCGACCATGGCGCGCACCGGCAGGGCGGGGGCGGTGGGGACGTGCCAGGGGCGGCCCCAGGCGCGTTCCTCGGTGGCGAGTTCGGCCATCGCGCGGGCCACGTCGGGCAGGTAGGTCCAGCTGTGCGGGGTGTCCGGGTCGCCGAGGACGGCGACCGGACGGCCCTTGAGCAGGTTCGGCATCGCGCGGGAGGCCAGGTGGCCGCCGTCGGTGACGCCGGGGCCGAAGAAGTCCGAGGCGCGCACCTCCACGGCGCGGATCCGCCCGGCCTCGTGCAGGGCCCGCGCCTGCTCCCAGCCCGCCGCCCGCACCCGGCCCTTGGGGCCGGTCGCGGCCGGCGGCAGGTCCTCGGTCAGCGGGCCCTCGACCGGGCCGTAGCCGTACAGGTTGCCGAGCATGACCAGCACGGCGCCGCTGTCCTCGGCCGCCGCGCACAGCGCGGAGGTGAGGGCGGGCCACTGCGCGGCCCACTGCGCCAGCGGCGGTGCGGCGCAGCCGTGGATCGCGACGGCGCCGCGGGCGGCCTGTGTCAGGCGGGCGGGGTCGCTCGCGTCCAGGGCGAGGTGCCCGATGCCTTCGACGGCAGGTCCGGCGGGGCGGCCGCCGCGGGTGACGACCCGGACCTCGTGGCCCTGTTCGGCCAGCAGGCGGGCGGTGGCGGCCCCGGCGGGCCCGTGTCCGACGACCAGATGAAAGCTCACCCGCCCCACCCTAGTGCTGTGACCGGGAGGTTCACCGTGACCGGAAGGCGGCTCGTGGGGCGAGCGCACGCGAAACGGCTGGTATTACTGGGGTATGCAGGAAGAGACCGCACGCTCGGCGATCGACACGTTCATCTCCGCGTTCAACGCCTCGGACGACAGCTATGTGACTGCCCTTCTCCCGCAGGCCCTGACCTCGGACGTGGTCTTCTGGGGGCCGTTGGGTCGCAGCGAAGGAATCGCGGCGGTCGAGCGGTTCGTGCTGGACATCCGACGCCACCCGGCGGGGACCGGCACGATGGTGCGCTGCTCAGCGGTGGACATGCCCGACGAATGGGCCCGGTACCGGTGGGTCTTCACCACGCCTGACGGAGGCCCCCGCCTGGCGGGAACGGACGTCGTCCATCTGCGACGGAGCCTCATCGACCAGATCATCGTCTTCGCGGGGGAGATCGAACCGTCCGCCTCCTGAGTCATGCCACCGGCACCACCGGAGTCACCACGGGCACGCTGGCCGCCACCGGTACCGAGGGGCTCGGCTGGGAGGCCGGCGGCGCAGCCGCGGCCCTCGCCGCCGGAGCCGCGCTGGTCGCGCTCTCCCGCCGCCGCTCCGCCGAGAGCTGACACCCGGTCGCGTCCCGGCCCGCCGCCCCCACGACGGCGGGCCGGGACGCGCCCGCTCTCAGCGTTCTCGGTGCCGGTTCTCAGCGCTCGGGAACCGGTGCGCGAGCTGCTCGCGCCACCGCGCCGCGTTGCTGCCGTCCAACTGCCCCTCGAACGCCCGGTGGGCGGCCGCCACCCGCTCCTCGCTCACCTGCCGCCCGGCCCCGAAGTACCCGGCGTCGTACACCGCCCACAGGGCCTCCTCGGTCTCCTGGTCCAGGCCCAGGCAGGTCGCCACCCCGCGCCCGGTCAGGGCGTCGTCCAGCGCAGCCGCGAAGACGCGGCGCAGCCGCTGCCCGTCCCGCCCGTCCTGCCCGTCCTGCCCGTCCCGCTCGTCCTGCCCGTCCCGCTCGTGCTGGTCATCCGTCAAGGCTCAGTCCCCGCTGCTCTCGCCGCTGCCGCCCTTGCCCAGGAGCCACCGCTCCCGCCGTTCCCGCCGCCGCCGGCGCTGCTCCGCGCTGCGCAGCAGGTCGCCCGCGGCGAGCGTCAGCGCCGCGACCGCGCGCGCCCAGCGCGGGCCGCCGCGCTCGGCCCACACCACGCACCCGCACCCGGCGAGCACCAGTACCAGCACCCCGACCAGCACCGCTCCGACCATCACGGACTCCTCTTCTCCCTCACCGGTTCGGCCACGAATCCTGCCATGTGCCAGGATTTCCGTCCGAGTACCGAACACGACCGACGAAGAAGGAGTCACCCGTGGCCAACGCCCGGTTCGCCACCCTGCACACCACCGCGGGCCCGATCCGGCTGGAACTGTTCCCGTTCCACGCGCCGAAGACGGTCCGCAACTTCGTCGAACTCGCCGAGGGGGCCCGGGAGTACACCGACCCGCGCACCGGCGAGCCGGGCAGCGGCCCGTACTACGACGGCACGACGTTCCACCGGGTGGTCAAGGGCTTCATGATCCAGGGCGGTGACCCGACCGGCACCGGCACGGGCGGTCCGGGCTACGCCTTCGCGGACGAGTTCCACCCGGAGCTGTTCTTCACCAAGCCGTACCTGCTGGCCATGGCCAACTCCGGTCCGGGCACCAACGGTTCGCAGTTCTTCATCACGGTGGGCACGCCCACCCACCTCAACCGCCGGCACACCATCTTCGGCCAGGTCGCCGACGCCGCCTCCAAGGCCGTGGTGGACGCGATCGCCGCCGCCCCGACCGAGGGCGAGCGCCCGGTCGAGGACGTGGTGATCACCAAGGTCGAGATCACCCGGTCTTGACGGCCGTGACCGCCACAGGGGAGGCCTTCCCGCCCCGCCCGGTGCGCAGGGTGCGGGCCCGCTACGTCCTCCAGGGCGG
This sequence comes from Streptomyces viridifaciens, assembly GCF_001888885.2. NCBI lineage: Bacteria > Bacillati > Actinomycetota > Actinomycetes > Kitasatosporales > Streptomycetaceae > Streptomyces > Streptomyces viridifaciens. The sequence continues at coordinate 82,419 of NZ_CP090842.1, read as the reverse complement.
CTGCGGCCCTTTCGCGGACGCCGTGGTCGACTTCGAGCCGTGGGAGGAGGGCGTGCACCTGGAGGTCGCCGCCGGTGCCACCGTGTACGGCGGCGCCGCCTCGCAGGAGGACCTCGCCCGCTACCACGCGGCGCTGGCCGAGGGTGTGCGCGCCGAGCTGGCGGAGCAACTGCCGGATGCCATGGTGGCGTTGGCGCTCGTGGTGCACCGCACCGGGGTGCACGACGTGGACACCAGCGAGTACGCCTACCGCAGGGCCGGGCAGGTGGCGGTGCGCGAGGTGCTCGCCCTCCTCGGGGCCGGTGGCGCAGGCCGGTAGCCGGAGCCGGAAACCGGGCCGCCGCCCGGCGCGGGGCACCGGGCGGCGGCATGGTCTCGACGCTCCGTCAGACGCAGCTGGTGAACGTCGGGCTGGTGTTGGCGATGTAGAGGGTCGGGCCGGCGTTGGGGTCCGAGGTGACCGGGACGGTGATGGTGTCGTCGGCGGTCCACGGGAAGCCGTGGGTGTCGAAGGTCCAGCTGCCGGTGACCTTGCGGGCGACCTCGGCCAGCGTCACCCAGCCGTACTGCTGGGGCGGGACGGAGACCACGACGGCGTTGTTGACGCTCCTCGACCCGTGCCACTCGTTGGTGAAGGACAGGGCCGAGGTGATGGTCGCCGTCAGGACGGTCGGGGCGCCTGCGGAGATGCTGGAGGTCAGGCTGGTTCCGATGGTGTTGGACCAGCCGCTCTCGTCGGTGACCGAGAAGGACTGCTGGACGGTGCCGCTGGTGTTGTTGAACCAGACCGAGGAGACGCAGGCGCGCGGCAGCGGCGCCGCGGGGGCCTCGCTCTTCACGGACCAGGAGCAGGTGGAGGTGTCCTTCTCGCACTGCTTGGCGGCGTGGTCGACGGCCAGGTTGCGGGCGGCGAGCGGGAATCCGGTGGACCACTGCTGGTTGTTGGTGCCGTTGCAGGTGTACTGGTCGGTCCAGGCGTCGTCGTAGTTGGCGCCCATCAGCAGGTCCAGGCAGGTGTTGTCGCCCGCGTGGCGGATCATGAAGGCGTCGTCCGAGCCCGGCGCCGGCTGCAGGAACCAGCGCTGGCTGGCCTGTCCGGCGCAGGTCTGCTGGCGCAGGGCCGGGGTGAAGAAGGCCAGGTCGATGCACTTGCCGGTGTCGTTGTTGACGATGGTGAAGGTGAAGTCCGAGGGGTCGACGCTCAGGTGCCAGGACTGGTGGTAGCCGGGCGCGGAGTTGGTGACGATGTACGCGCCGTCGCCCATGGTGCCGTTCTGGACGTCGAGTTGGCGCCCGTTGCTGAGCGACTTGATGGTCAGGCACTGCTGCGGCGAGGCGCAGGAGGACAGGGCCGGCGCGGCCGGTGCGGCGAGGGCGGGTGCGGCGCTCAGGCCCAGGAGGGCGCAGCACAGCGCCAGGGCGGTCGCCAGCAGCCGCGGCCAGGGCGCGGTGCGCGCCGGGGCGGGGGTGGAGGGCACGGAGGGTCCTTTCCTAGGAGAAAAGAGGGGGAGCGGGCGGTGTCAGGCGGCCGCGAAGGCCGCCTCCAGGCGCGGCACGTAGTCCGCGAGGTCCTGGGCCCAGCAGCCGGGGGTGTGGCCGCCGTGGCAGTCGGATCCCCAGCCGGCGCCGTTGCCGTAGTCGACGTAGCGGTAGGGCAGGCCGAGCGCGTCCAGGCGGTCCTTGAGGCGCTTGGCGGTGCCCTCCGCCCAGAACTCCAGGTCGCCGGCGTTGCCGTCGCCGTTGCCGGTGTAGACGGCGATGCCGGTGTGCGCGAGCAGGGCGGCCCGGGCGGTGGGGTCGACGGCGTTCCAGCGCCAGTCGGCGTTGAACACCGGGTACGGGCTGCCGAAGACGGCGTCGCTGGAGACGGTGGGGCCGTAGTCCAGGGCGCAGGGGCGCCCGTCGCTGGGCCCGCACAGGACGGTGCCGACGTTGGTGAGCATGGCGACGACGGCGCCGCGGATGATCATCTCGTCGGCGGACAGGTCGTCGGCGCCGGACATGGTGAGGACCTGCCCGAACAGTTCGGGGCGGTCCTGGGCGTAGTGCAGGGCGCCGAAGCCGCCCATGGACAGGCCGCCGACGGCGCGGTGGGCGCGGTCGCAAAGGGTGCGCAGGTTGGCGTCGACGAACGGGAGTACCTGGCCGAGGTGGAAGGTCTCCCAGTTCTGCGCCCCGGCGGCGGTGCCCTGGTCGAGCCAGTCGGTGTACCAGCCGCGCAGGCCGCCGTCCGGGATGACGGTGATCATCGACCGGGCGGCGGTCAGGGCGGGGTAGGCCAGTGCCGGGTCGGCCGGGTTGTCCGAGGCGCCGTGCAGGAAGTACAGCACGGGGTAGCGCTTGTCCGGCCGGGCGGCGTAGTCGGCGGGCAGCAGGATGCGGATGGTGTGCTCCCCGGCGACCTGCGCGGTGGTGACGGTGATGACGAAGTTGGTGGCGCTGCCGGTGGCGGCGCCGACCTGGGTGAGGCCGAAGCCGTCGGCCAGCGGCGGCGGGCCGGGCGCCTCGACGGGCGCGGCGCCCGGGGCGGCCGCGGCCGGGGAAGCGGGCGCGGCGAGCAGGAGCAGGCAGGCGGCCAGGGCGGCGAGGGCCGCTCGGGCGCGCCGGAGCCGGGCAGGGGTCATGGGCGTCCTCGGCCTTCAGCGGGCTGGTCCGGAACTCAGAGAATGTCTGAGCACTGACAACTCTTGCGAGGTGCCCGGGCCGTCCGCCAGAGCGCCCGGCGGCCCACCTGGGCCACTGGCGCATGTGCGCCACACCCGTGGGTAGCCTCCCACGGCCTCCGGCCTCCCCCGGCCTCGCCCGGGGCCGGGGCCGGAAGGCGACGAAAGGGGGGTGCTCACCGTGCACGACGTGCTGGACGCGGACTCCGAACGCGGCCGCGTCTACCGCTGCCTGGTCGCCCGGCCGCGGGCCCGGATCCAGGAGCTGGCCCCGGCGGCGGGCCTGGACGCGGACACCGTGCTGGCCGTGCTCCGCGACCTCGCCGAGGAGGGCGCCGCGGTGGCCTTCGGCCCCGCCCACGGCAGCGACGACCGCGACCACTGCTGGGAGGCCCTGCCGCCCGCCCGGGTGGTCGAGACCGTGCTCCAGCGCGACGCCCTGCGCCAGGCCACCGCCCGCCGGGCCGGGGACGAACTCGAACGGCTCTACCGCTACGCCCGGCGCGACGCGGGCACCTACGGCGCGCTGGAAGTGGTCGAGGACCGCGCCGAGGTGATGGCGGCCAGCAACCGGCTGCAGCTGGCGGCCCGACACCAGGTACGGGTGATCGACGTGCCGCCGTACTCCGGCAGCAGCGCCCACTACCTCGACCAGGAGGCACTGCAGCGCCGCCGGATGGCCGCGGGCGTGGTCTACCGGGCGATCTACCAGGGCTGCGCCTTCGAGGACCCGGTGGCCGGGCCGAACATGGCGCGGATGGTCGAGGCGGGGGAGCAGGCCCGCACCCTGGACGAGCCACCGCTCAAACTCGCCATCGGGGACGAGGACCTGGCCATCGTCACCCTGCCCGCCGACGGCCGCGACGGCGTCGTCTCGCTGCTGGTGCGCCCCTCCGGGCTGCTGAACGCCCTGGCCGCGGTCTTCGAGACGCTGTGGCGCCTGGCGGTGCCCGCCACCGTGGCCGGGGTCGACCTGCGCATCGACGAACGCGACCGGCGCATCCTCACCCTGATGGCCTCCGGCGCCACCGACGACGCCATCGCCCGCCGCCTGGGCCTGGGGCGGCGCACCGTGGTGCGCCGGGTCTCCACCCTGCTCGCCCACCTCGGCGCCACCACCCGCTTCCAGGCCGGCGTCCAGGCCGCCCGCCGCGGCTGGCTGTGACGGCCCGCCACCACGCGAAGCCGGCCCGGCGGTTCACTCCCGCGCCGCCCGGCGCCACCACCCCACCGCGTCCCGGGCCGCCCAGCGGCCCAGGAACACCGCGCCGAACACGGCGAACGGGACGGGGGCGGCGAACAGCGGCACCGACACCCGGCTCGGCCGGCCGGTGCTCATCCGCCCCCGCTCGTCCAGCCACACCGTGACCTCCTCGCCCTGCTCGTACGGCCCTTCCGGCCGCTCCGCGCCGAACTCCCGCCCCTCCACGCTCCAGCGGAAGGTGCAGGCGTACGTCTTCGCCCCCAGGCCGTTGCCCTCCCCGCCCGGCTCCTGGCCGCTCACCCGACAGCCCGTCACCCGGGCCGTCGTGCTGCGCGGACGGCCCAGCCGCTCCCGCACGGTGCCGGCGACCTGCGCGGCCGGGAACACCGCGACCAGCGTCAGCAGCAGGAACCCCACCGCCCGCGTGCCCATCCCCACGGGCGCCTGCGGATCGCGACCGCGCAGCACGGCGGACGCCGCCAGCGCCACCGCCGCCGACCCGGCGCACAGCCACCCCAGCCACCCGCCCACCGGATCGTCCTGCGACCACCGCCACACCGCCGCCGAGCCCGCGAGCGCCAGCGCCACCACCGCCGCCACGGCCACCGCCACGCAGCCGCGCACCGGCCCCGCCCCGACCACTCCCGCCCGAACCGCTCCCGCCCCCATCAGCCCCGCCCCCCAGGCGCCCGCGCCCCGCCACCGTCCCGGACCCCGATCCTCGGGCCGCCCGGCCCCCGTGACCAGGCCTCCTCCCACAACGGTGACAAGGCCGCGACATCGTCACGACCGGCGCGCGGCGGCCGGTCGTGACGATGCCCCGGCGCGCCGGCGCGCGCCGGCGCGCGGCGGCCCGCGCGTCAGACGGCGGACAGGGTGATCCCCAGGATCCGCGCGCCCGCCTCGGTGCGCGGCCGGTGCCGGCTGCCCGGCGCGAACACCACGTAACTGCCCGCCGGATGGCGCTCCTCGCCCTCGATCACCTCGCCGCTGAGCACGTAGTACCGCTCCTCGGTGTCGTGCACGTCGACCTCCGGCCACCGGCTGCCCGGCTCGAAGTCGATCAGCCAGGCACGGGCGTACCCGGTGGCGGTCAGCCGGCGCCGCAGGATCCCCGGCCCGACCTCCACCGGCTCCACGTCGTCGACCAGCAACGTCGTCTTCAGTGCGTCGTTCTCGTCCATGCCCCCACTGTGGCCGCCCCCACCCCCGCCGCCCCAGTGTCCGCAAAGACATCCTCGGGTACATTCCTGCCATGCACGCACCCGCCGCCGCCCCTGCCGGGAACGCACCCGTGACAGCAGCCGTGACAGCGCCCGCGGAAGCACCCCGCCACCGGGTGGTGGCCCTGCTCGGCGCACCCCAGGCACCCTTCGAACTCGCCTGCGCCGCAGAGGCCTTCGGCACCCAACGCGCCGGACTGCCCTCCTACTACGAGTTCGCCCTGTGCACCGAGACCCCCGGCCCGCTGCCCACCACCCTCGGCGTCCCCCTGCTGGTCGAGGACGGCCTCGAGGCGCTGGAGCACGCCGACACCGTCGTCGTCCCCGGCTGGCACCCGCCCGGCTCACCCGCGCCGGCCCCCGTCCTGGACGCGCTGCGCACCGCCCACGCCCGCGGCACCCGGATCGTCTCCATCTGCACCGGCGCCTTCGTCCTCGCCCAGGCCGGACTGCTCGACGGACGCCGCGCCACCACCCACTGGGGCCGCACCGCCCAACTCGCCGCCCAGCACCCGGCCCTGGAGGTCGACCGGGACGTGCTGTACGTCGACCACGGCGACGTCGCCACCAGCGCCGGCTCCGGCGCCGGCATCGACCTGTGCCTGCACCTGCTGCGCCGCGACCACGGCGCCGCCTACGCCGCGCAGGTCGCCCGGCACATGGTGCTGCCCCCGCACCGCGAGGGCAGCCAGCTGCAGTACGCCGCCGCCCCGGCGCCCGCCCGCGCGGACGAGTCGCTGGCGCCGCTGCTGGACTGGGCCCAGGAACGGCTGGGGGAGCGGCTGACCCTGGACGACCTGGCCGCCCGCGCCGGACTGTCCGGGCGCACCCTGTCCCGGCGCTTCACCGAACAGCTCGGCACCAGCCCCGGCCAGTGGCTGCTGGCCCGGCGCATCGACGCCGCCCGGGCCCTGCTGGAACAGACCGACCTGCCGGTGGAGGCCGTCGCCGCCCGGGTGGGCCTGGCCTCCGCCGTCAACCTGCGCCGCCGCTTCCACGCCGCGCTCGGCACCACCCCCGGCGCCTACCGCCGCACCTTCGGCGAACGCCTCAACTAGCGCCCGCGCCCCGGCAGTTCGATGCCGGTGGACACAGGGGGAAGGCGAACCGCCCGTCGAAGCCCCCGGACCCCAGGTGTCGCGTCACCCGGCGCTGGACCGGGTGACGCGGCACGGCCCCGCCCGACCGGCGGCCGCCCTCGGCCAGTGGGCCGACGGCCGCTCCACCGACCGCCAGCAGCTCGTCGACCGCCTGACCCCGCTGCAGGACGCCGTCGCCGAGACCGTCTTCGCCTACGAGTCCAGGTTCTGAGCCCGGGCGGCCGCGCACCGCTCCCGGCGCCGCGTCAGTTCGCCGCGACCGGGAGCAGGCCGCGCTCGCCGAAGACCTTCTTGGCGACGAAGGTCGCGTTCAGGGCCTTGGGGAACCCGCAGTAGACGGCGGAGTGCAGCAGGGCCTCGGTGATCTCGGTGGGGGTGAGGCCGACGTTGAGGGCGGCGTTGATGTGCACCTCCAGCTGCGGCTCGCAGCCGCCCAGCGCGGTGAGCATCCCCAGGGTCACCAACTGGCGGTCCCGCGCAGCGAGTTCATGGCGGCTGTAGATCTCGCCGAAGCCCCAGGCGACGACCTGGTGGGCCAGCTCGGGATTGATGTCGGCCAGCGCGTCGATCACCCGCTGCCCGCCCTCGCCGTCGACCCGGGTGAGCACCTCCAGGCCCCGGTCGAAACGCTCCTGCCGCTGCTCGGCCCCGTTCGCGGAAACACCCATGGCGCCTGTCCTCTCCTCGTACCCGTACTCGTGCTCGTGCCGTGGTCCCGGCCCTTGCGGTCGTGACCACGGCATGAACCGTAGGACTTGGAGTGCACTCCAACTCAAGCCGGAGCCAAAGCCGCGCCCGTACGACACCCCGTCAGGGGCGGGGCGTCCACCCGGGCGGGGTCAGCGCGGTATCGGCGAGGATTCGGGCGACCGTCCCCGCCAGCGTGCTGTCCTGCGGGACGACCCGCTCGGCGCCGCCCGGCAGCAGGTCCCGCTCCCGGTACCAGCCGGCCATGTCCTCGGGAGAGAACTCGGCCGCCTGCGACCGGGTGGCGTGGCGGCGCACCGTCTCCGCGAAGTCGACGTCCAGGTAGTACAGGTGGCTGCGCCCCCGGTGGTCGGCGACCAGGTCCGCCAGCATCGGGCCGTAGCGCTCGGCGGCGAGGATGCCCTCCACCACGACGTGGAAGCCGCTGTCCAGCGCGTGCCGCGCCACCAGGGAGATCAGGCCGATGTTCGCCCCGCCCGGCACGTCGCGCTCGCGCAGCACGGTGCGCCGCAGCAGGTCCTGCCCGACGAGGGCAAGGCCGCGCCCGTACGCGGCCCGCAGTCCGGCGGCGACGCTGGACTTGCCAGCCCCGCTCGGCCCCCGCACCACCACCAGCACCGTGTCCCGACTGCCCGTCACCGGGCCACCCTGGTGCCGCCGACGGGGCGGTGTTGCGGTTGGATCACGGAGCGTCCGGTTCGTCAAGCATTGGGTGGGAGTGCGGCGATTGATTTTGTTGGCGTGAATGTCATCGGACTCTCATAATGCCTGCTGAGACACGTGACGGACGGTCCGGAGAGCCGCTTGGGGGAGCGGGATCCGACGGTGGCCCGCGTGCGAAATCCCACGTTTTCCCTTTGGGGGGAGTCCTTTGTCCGCGCCCGAGAACGAGAGCGCCGCCTTCACCGATCCGCCGCCGGAGCCGGCTGCCGCGGTGACGGAACCGGCCGCCGCACCCACGCCCGCACCCGTAGAGGTGCCCGGGCCCGCAGCCGCGCCGGAAGCGGCTGCCGTGCCCCTGCCCGCGCCCGCGCCCGCGCCCGTACCCGCGCCGGACCAGGCCCCGGCCCCGCGCCGGCTGCCGCGCGCCGTCGGCGTCGCGCTGGCCACCGCCGGGCTGCTCGCCGTCACCGCGGCCAGCGCCGCGGTGACCGTCGCGGTCGGCAAGCCCGACAGCCGTCCGGCCGCCGCGCCCGCGCCCCGCGCCACCGCCACCGCCTCGCCGAGCGCCGGTGCGAGCGCGACGCCCTCCGCCGTCCCGGTGCCGACCGTCGTGCCGAGCGAGCCCGCCCCGGCCAGCACCGTCAAGGGCACGGTCAGCAACGGCAAGCACGAGGGCGACCTGCGCTACTTCCTGCTCCCGATCCCCGCCGGCGGCGAGTCCTACGGGCCCGCGGACGGGATGCCGATGACCCGCGACGACGTCTCCGGGATCTTCGGCAAACAGGACGACATCGACACCATCCTCAACCGGCTCGGCTACCGGGACGGGGCGACCCGCACCTACCGCACGGCCGACGGCAAGGCCGAAGTGACCGTCACCCTGCTGCACTTCGGCTCCGCCGACACGGCCAGCAGGTTCGTCCAGGGCTACACCATCAAGTCGCAGGAGCCGATCGACATCGACGGCGACCCCAACGCCCACGGCTTCCGCCGCACGCCCAAGCACGAGGCGTACACCGGCTCGATGACCGGCGTCTCCAGCCAGGGTGACGTCCAGTACACCATCGACGTCGACGTCAAGGGCACACCGGACAAGGCGCTGCTCAACGACCTGATGAAGCGCCAGCGCGAGTGGCTCGCATCCGGCGGCTGAGCCCGCGCCGGCGCCCGCCCCACGACGTCGTCCTCCCTTCCTCCTGTCTGGAGCCACTTCCGTGACCACCGAACCCGAGCAGCCGCCGTCCGCGGCGGCCGAACCGCCGCTGCCGCCGGTACCCCCGGCGCCTCCCGTGCCGCCGGCGCCTCCCGTCCCGCCGGTGCCGGACGAGCCGCCGGTCCCGCCCGTGCCGCCCGTCCCGCCCGTCCCGTTCGGCTCCGCCGAGGCGTCCGACGAACCGTCCGCCGCGCCGTCGGCCGAGCAGACGCCGCACCAGGACCCCTACGCCGCCGACATCCTGTCCGCCGGCCCGGAGTCGGCCCCGCGCGCCCCGCGCCGCCCCCGCCCGGTGCTGCTGTCCGTCTGCGCGCTGGCCGTCGGCGTCCTGGCCGGTGGCGGCGCCGGCTACGCGATCCAGGCCCAGCGCCCGCCCACGCCCCTGCCGCCGCTGCAGGTGGCCCTGCCGGCCTACCCGGCCGAGGTGGTCGACCCGGCCGCCCTCGCCGCCGCGCAGCCCGGGCCGCCGGCCATCGAGGGCGACCTGCCCAAGCTGCTGGTCAGCGCCCCCGACGGCAGCACCGCCTGGGGCGACTACCCGAACAAGCCGGGCTGGATGTCGATCGGCGAACTCGCCGAGCGCAGGGGCGGCGCGGCCCTGGTCTTCAAGGACCTGGCCTCCTCCGGCTTCCGGCGCGCCGCCGAGGTGGACTGGATGAAGGGCGACACCCGCTACCGCGTCTCGCTCACCCAGTACACCCCCGAGCACATCGACGAGGCCGAGGCCGCCTCCGGCTTCTGGATGCCCTTCGCCGGCGACGCCAACGGCGGCTACAGCATGGACTTCACGCCCAGGAAGTGGTCCGACACCGAGGAGCAGTACTACTACGGGCAGGCCCAGGCCCAGCGCGGCACGGTGCAGATGAAGGTGGAGATCTTCAGCCCGAAGCCGGTGGACGGCGAGGAACTCAAGGCCCTGGCCAAGCAGCAGTGGGAGCGACTGGCATGACCGACGACGACTCCGTGACCGCGACGCCGGCCACCACGCCCGCCCCCGAACCCGCCGCCCCCGAACCCGCCGCCCCCGAACCCGCCGCCCCCGAACCCGCCGACGCCGCAGCGGGGTTCACCCCCGAGCAGCCCCCCGCCGCGCCCCGCCCCGCCTCCCGCCGCCTGCTGCGCGCGGGCGCGGCGACGGTGGCCGCCGCGCTGGTGGGCGTGGTCATCGGCGTCGGCATCATCAAGACCCGGTACGACGACCCCGCCCCGGCCGCGGCCGCCGGCCCCACCGGCGCCCCCGCCCCGACGGCCACCCCCACGCCGTACGGCGCGAAGTCCAACGGCAGCCACTTCGGCTCGCTGCGCGACCTGCTGCTGCCCGTCCCGGCCGGCTTCGAACTCGGCCCCGACGAGGGCGGCTACGGCAACGACACCGAGATCGGCGCCGGGCAGATCTCGGACGAGCTGGACGCCGAGCTCCAGCAGGTCCCCAAGGACAAGCGCGACAAGCTGCGCTCCTACTGGGAGGGGCTGCACGTCAAGGGAACCGGCGTGCGGACCTACCGCAACGACGGCAACAACCTGGTGGTCGGGCTGCGGCTGCGCCAGTTCAACCAGCAGGAGGTGCAGCGGATCAACGAGTACACCGCGGTGTTCACCGGCGACACCGGCATCTTCCGCTCCGGCCCGCAGATCCCGGGCCACCCCGAGGCGCACTGCTACCTGATGCCCGCCCCGCCGTCCGCGCCGATCGACTACCTGGAGTGCTCGGCCGCCGAGGGCGACCTGCTGGTGGTCATGAGCGTCGAGGGCGTGGCACCGCTGCCCAAGGACAAGATCGTCGGCCTCTTCACCCTGCAGCTCGACCGCCTCGCCAGCCCGGGAGCCTCCGCATGACCGACCACGCCACCGCGCCGCAGCCCGGGCCGGAGCCCCACGACCAGGCCACCGCCGTCACCCCGGTCACCCCCGCGGACGACGCCAACCCTTGGGCCGCCATCACGATCGACGACCCGCAGCCCGACGCCGGCCAGGCCCCCGCGCCGTTCGCGCCGCCCGAGCCGACGCAGAGCCCGCAGGAGCAGGCCGCCCGCCGCGCCCGGCGCCGCAGGGCCGCGGTGCGGTGGAGCTGCGCCGTCCTGGTGTTCGCGATCGCGGGCACCGGCACCGCGCTGGCGGTCACCGCGCCCGAGCGCACCGACATTCCCGGTCTGGCCACCGCCAACGACGGCCGCTACACCTTCCCGCCCCTGACGCTGCCTCCGCTGCCCTCGGGCAAGGCCGCGCCGGACCTGAAGGACAACAGCAAGGGCCTGCACCAGGCGGACCTGCGCTACCTGCTGCTGCCCGCCCCCAAGGAGGCCGGCGGCTCGGTGAACCCGCCGGTCTTCCCGTCGCCCACCGCGCCCACCGCCACCGCCTCGGCCCCGGCTTCCGCGTCGGCCGCGCCCTCGGACACCGCGCCGGCGACCCCGGGAGCGAGCGCCTCGGCCACCGCCGCGCCGGCCGCGTCCGCCGCCCCCGGCGCGACGGCCCCGGCCAACTGGGTGGGCTGCGAGGCGATGGGCTCCGAGCTGCAGAACCCGGCCAGGCTGCACGGCCTGCTGCTGCAGAACGTGTGCCGCGCGGCGACCGTCCGGGAGTGGACGGCCTCCGACGGCACCTCGACCCGGATCCGGCTGCTGCGCTTCGGCTCCCCGAACGAGGCCCGGGAAACCTACTTCCGCGGGCGCACGGACCTGCAGCTCAAGGCCGCCCCCGACGCGAAGATGGCCTCCGGCGACGGCTGGGACACCGTCGCGGGCATCGAGGTGACCCGCAAGGACTCCCAGGAGACCGCGGGCAAGGGCGTGCCGACCACGCGGGTGGCGTTCGTGTCGGCCTCCGACGTGGTGGCCGTGGTCACGATGACCAACCCGCGCGGGGTGCCGGCCACGGCGTTCCGCCAGGTCGTCACCCTCCAGTGCGACCTGCTGGCCTGACCGGACCCGCCACCAGGGCCCCGCACCCCTTTCCCTGGAGGGGGTGCGGGGCCCTGTGCGCGGGGCGTCATATCCCCCAACGGGCTCTCGTCCGTGCGGAGCGCGCCCCCCGAACGGTCCCCGTGCTCCCTTCCGGCGATCCGGCTCCTGCGGCCGTGAACCCGCTCGGCCCGTGGGGCCGTTGACCCGGTGGGAGCGAAAAGGTGGAGGGGCGTCGCAGGACGGCTGTCCTGCGGCGCCCCTCGTCCACGCTCAGGCGCGCTCGTCCGCGCTCAGGCGCGGTGGTACTGGACGGGGGAGTGGACCTCGCCGCCCAGCGCGCCGGCCGCGTGGCGGGCCCAGAACGGGTTGCGCAGCAGCTCGCGGCCGAGCAGGACGGCGTCGGCCCGGCCGGTGGCGAGGATGTCCTGGGCCTGGGCGGGGTCGGTGATCAGGCCGACGGCCGCCACCGGCAGCCCGGCCTCGTTGCGCACCGCCTCGGCGAAGGGCACCTGGAAGCCGGGCGCGGCCTCGATCCGGGCGTCGGGCACGAGGCCGCCGGTGGAGACGTCCAGCAGGTCCACGCCGTGCGCCTGGAGTTCCTTGGCCAGGCGCACGGTGTCCTCGCAGGTCCAGCCCTCGCGGCCGTCCTCGGGGTTCTCGGTGAGCCAGTCGGTGGCCGAGACGCGGAAGAACAGCGGCAGTTCCTCGGGCCACACCGCGCGCACCGCGTCGACGACCTCCAGGGCGAAGCGGATGCGGCCCTGGAAGTCGCCGCCGTAGGCGTCGGTGCGGTGGTTGCTCTGCGGGGAGAGGAACTGGTGGATCAGGTAGCCGTGGGCGCCGTGGAGTTCGACGGCCTGGAAGCCGGCCTCCAGCGCGCGCCGGGCGGCGTCGGCGAACTTGCCGACGATCTCCCGGATCTGATCGGCCGTCAGCTCTTCCGGCGTGGTGTGGTCGGGGGAGAAGGCCACGGCGCTGGGCGCGACCGGGGTCCAGCCGTGCTCCTCCTCGGGGGCCAGGGCGCGCCCGCGCTCGACCCACGGCCGCTCGGTGGAGGCCTTGCGCCCGGCGTGTCCGAGCTGGACGGCCGGGACGGTGCCCTGCTCCTTGAGGAAGGAGGTGATCCGGCGGAACGCCTCCAGCTGGGTGTCGTTCCACAGCCCGAGGTCGTACGGGCTGATGCGCCCCTCGGGGCTGACGGCGGTGGCCTCCACGATGATCAGCCCGGTGCCGCCCGCGGCCCGCGCCGCCAGATGGGTGTAGTGCCAGTCCGTGGGCACCCCGGCCGCCTCCCCGGCCGGGGCGGCGCTGTACTGGCACATCGGCGGCATCCAGACCCGGTTGGGGACGGTCACGTCCCGCAGGGTGTACGGGGTGAAGAGGGTGGTGCTCATGTCGGGCTCCCGGCTCGGTCCGCGGCGCCCGTCGGCGCGGGCGGGCGCAGCTTGTTGCGAATGAAATCTACGCGCTCCGACAATAGTTGTGCACTCATTAAGTTGCAAGAGCTGCATATTTTTGCGGGCGGGCCCACCGGCGGGCGGCCCCGCGCGGTGGACGGCCCCGCCGCCGGCGGCCGCCGCGCAACTCAGAGGAACCTCAGAGCTCCCCACTCCTGCCGCCCGAGGTGACGCGGGGTCAGAATTGGCGCCGCCGCGTCAACCGCGGCCGGAGAGGCCCCGCACGGCCCCGGCACCGGCGCGCATCCCCCAACCCCCACCTGACCGAGGAGCTTCCGATGACCGTCGACCCCTCGCCCCTCGCCGAACGCACCCGCCCCCTGGTCCTGGGGCTGTTCCGGATCGTGGTCTCCCTGCTGTTCGCCTGCCACGGCGCGGCCACCATCTTCGGCGTCCTGGGCGGTACGCACGGCAAGGCACCCGGGTTCGGGCAGTGGCCCGGCTGGTGGGCGGCCGCCATCCAGCTGGCCGGCGGCGTCCTGGTCCTCGTGGGCCTGGCGGTGCGCCCGGCCGCGCTCCTGTGCTCCGGGTCGATGGCCTACGCCTACTTCGGCGTGCACCAGGAGCACGGCCTGTGGCCCATCCAGAACGGCGGCGAACCCGCGGTGATGTTCTGCTGGGCCTTCCTGCTGATCGCCGCGGTCGGGCCCGGCGGCCTGACCCCGGGCCGGGTGCTGCGCCGGGTGCCCGGCAGAGCGGCCCTGTCCGTCTGACCGCCCCCAGCCCCCCGGCCGCAGCCCTTGGCCGCAGCCCCCGGCCTCAGCCGCCCGCCCCGGCCCCCGCCTCCAGGAGGCCGCGGGCGCGGTCCGCCAGGCCGTCGGCGCCGCACTCGACGGCCAGCTCCAGCCCCCGGGCGAGCGCGGCACGGGCCTGCGGAGCCGGCACCGGCGCCCCGCCGAGGTCGACCAGTGCCATCGCGTGCTCGTAGCGGGCCGGCGAGCGCTCCAGGTGCCGCACCGCCTGCGCCAGCAGCTCGGCCGCGCGCGGACCGTCGTGCACCGCGGCGCACAGGCGCAGCGCGCTGCCGACGGCCGAGTCCGTGCCCGACCGCCGGGCCCGGCGCACGGCCTCCCCGGCCAGCTCGCGGGCCCGCTGCGGCTCGGACGGGGCCACCGCCCGCGCCAGGTGCCCCAGCCACGGCGCCCACACCGTGTTGCGCCACCCGCGCGCGTCCAGGGCCGCCCCGGCGGCCGTCAGCACCTCGGCCGCCCCCGCCGCGTCGCCCGCCGCCAGCAGCAGGCGCCCGTACAGCGTGGGAGCGTCGGGCAGCACCATCACCGTCGGGTAGGGCGGGCCGAAGGCGTGCTCGCGCGCGAGTTCCAGGGCCTCCTCCAGCCGGCCGCGCGCTGCCAGGGTCTCGGCCAGCGCCCCGACCGCGTCCCAGTGCAGCGGGGTGCCCGGGCCGATCCGCCCGGCCGTGCGCAGGGCGCGGCGCAGGTAGTCCTCCGCTTCGACGAGCGCGCCGCAGCGGAACCGCAGCATGCCGGTCAGCAGGTAGGCGAAGCCCAGGTGGCCGCCGCTCCACCCGGCGACCTCGTAGGCGCGCACCGCCTCGGTGAACAGCTCCTCCGCCCGCTCGACGCGGTCGGCGTACAGGTAACTGAGGCCCAGGATCCTGGGCAGTTCGAAGCCCCAGGTGGTGTTGGTCCAGCCGAGGCTGTGCGGCAGCCGGCCCTGCGGCAGCGCGGAGTCGGCCAGCGCGAGCGCCCGCGCGCGGTCGGCGCCGCGCAGCGTGAGGTCCCAGCAGCGCAGCACGGCCACCGCGTGGGCCAGACCGTCGTGCTCGAAGACGGCCCCGCCCGGGGCCGCCGCGTCCGCGCCGGCGTCGGTGAAGGCCATGCCGACCGTGTCCAGCGTCCGGTGGAACTGCGCAAGGCGCCGGGAACGGCCGGGGCCGTCCGCGTCCTCGGACTGGAACGCGGCGAACATGAAGTGGGCGACCTCCAGACGCAGCCGTCCCGGCCCGGGCGGGGTGCGCGCGGCCTCCTCGGCGCACAGCGCGGCGGCCTCGCCGAGCCGGTTGCTGTGGGCGAGGGCCTGGGCGAGGCGGAAGGTCGCGTCCACCCGCAGCCCGGGGTCCAGCCCGTACGGGTCGGCGAGCGCCAGGCGCAGCTGGTTGACCGTGGTCGCCGGGTCGGTGAGCAGGGCCGAGCAGCCGAGCTCGTAGAGCACCGAGGCGCGGTCCTCGTCGGCGGGCGGCTCGCTGAGGGCGCGGCGCAGGCAGCGCTGCGCGGCCTCGGGCGCGCCGATCGCCAGGTGCTCGCGGGCCGCCCGGCGCAGCTTGTCGACGATGACGCCGTCCCCTTCGGGCAGGATCTCCAGCATGTGCCGGGAGGCCGCCGGCAGGCCGAGGCCGGCGTTCTCGACCTCGACGGCGGCGACCCCGTGCATCCCGGTCCGGGCGGCCGGCGTCATCGACTGGTAGACGGAGGTGGCGATCAGCGGGTGGACGAACTCCAGCCGGCCCGCCGCTGTGCCGGTCAGCACCCGGTGGCGGCGCAGTTCCCGGACGGACTGGGCGGCGGTCTCGGGCCCCTGGGCACAGATGGCGGCGGCGAGGTCGGGGCGGATGTCGGTGTCCAGGACGGACGCCGCCCAGGCGAAACGCAGCGCGGTGGGGCCGAGCCGGTCCAGCCAGTGCCGCAGCGTCATCCCGCGGGCGGTGGCGGCGATCTCGCGCAGCAGCCCGGTGCTCTCCTCGACCGGGTCGAGGCGCTGGTCGGCCACCTCGCGCAGCAGGGCGGCGGTCTCGTACGGGTTCCCGGCGGTGACGGCCCAGACGTGGCGGCAGAAGGCGTCCTCGGCCTGCGCGCCCAGGGCCGCGCGGACCAGGTGCGCGACCGAGGCGGGCTGGAGCGGGCGCAGTTCGTGCCGGCGGTCGGCCCGGTCGGCGAGGCCGCGTTGCAGCGCCAGCGCGTCGTCGGGGAACTCGTCGCGGCAGGCGAGCACCAGCAGGGCCGGCAGCTCCCGGGCCCGGACCGCGAAGCCGGCCAGCCAGCCGAGCGACTCCGGGTCGGCCCAGTGCAGGTCGTCGACCAGCACGGCCAGCGGCGAACGCAGCTGCACCAGGCGGGTCACGACGAAGTCCAGCCCGTCGCGCACCCCTTGCGGGTCGAGCTGCCCGCCGGGCGGCCGCAGGCCGGCTGCGGGGCCGACGACGTCCTCCCACGGGCCGAAGACCCGCGCCCGCTCGTCGTCGGACAGGGCCGACAGCACCGGCCGCACCAGCTGGCGCACCACGTGGAACGGTTCGTGGCACTGCCGCTGGCCGCCCCGGGCGAACAGCACCGTGCAGCCCGCGTGCCTCGCCGCCCGGCGCACCTCGGTCAGCATCGCGGTCTTGCCCAGTCCGGCCGCTCCGGTGTAGAGCAGCAGCTCCCCGACCCCGGTACCGGCCGGCCGGGTCAGCGCCTCGATCGCCTCGGCCGCCGACCGCAGTTCGGCCTCGCGCTCGTGCAGCGGCCCGTCGTCCCGTCCGGCCCCCTCGCCGCCCCCGGCCTTCCCCTCGGCCACCCGCCGCCTCCAATTCGCCCTGCCGGGCCCGTCGTTGCAGAGAGCCGAGGTTACTGCCGATCAGCCCGCTCCGGTGCGGGCTTGACAAAGCCGCACGCGGCCCGCCGCCCGGGCCCGGCGCGCCACGGACACGCCGACCCGCCCCGCAAAACCGTTGGCCCGTGTCCGCCCGGACCGCGATACTCGCCTGCCGGCGGTGCGGACGAAGGGGGAGCGGGCGGGCGTGGAGGTCTTCGAGTGCAGGGGGTGCGGCACCGCCCTGACCGGGCCGCTGTCGCGGGTCCCGTTCCCCGTCTACGCCGGCATCCCCTACGGCAACGGCGTGGCCATGCCCGTCCTGATGGAGTCCGGGACCTACGCCCTCGGCATCGACCTGCTCGACCCCGCCGACGAGGGCGAGAACGAGGGGTCGGTGCTGCTGGCCCCGGGCGACGCCGCCGGCACCCGCCTGATCCCCGGGCGCAACGAAGGCAACTGCTGCGGCCTCGACGGCTACGGCGGACCGAACCTCGCCTGCGCGGGCTGCGGCCGCCCGGTGGCGGCCCGGATCGACGAGTGCTCCGCGTGGCAGGCCACCTGGCTGGAACCGGACGCGGCGCGCCGAGTCCCCGCTGGTCCGCCCCGCCCAGTCGCCGACTGGGCGTCGGTCGCCGGCCGGTGGCGCGCCGCCGCCCTGGTGGAGGCGGACGGGAGCCGGAGCATCCGCTGGGACGTGGAAGCCGCCGTGACCCTGGCCCACCTGGTCTCCGCCGCCGACGGCGCGCCCCTCGCCCTCGCCCCCGGCCCGCTCGCCCAGGCCTTCCGCGGACTCCTCGGCCAACTCCCGCCCCCGCAGGCCCGCCCGGCCCGGCGCGCGGCCCTGGCCGGACCGGGCCGACCACTGCCCCGTCCCCTCCCGGACATCGCCGTGGTCCCGCGCCATCCGCAGACCGGCGAGCCCTGGCCCACGCCGCCGGGCGTGGCCGCCGCGCCGCTGGCCGCCGAGTACTGGGCCGCCCTCGCCTTCCACGACGAACGCGAACTCGCGCCCGCCACCGGCCGACTGCCCCCCGGCGTCGAACGCGACGACCCCCTCCCACCCCACCCCCTCTACGCGGGCTACCTCGACCGGTGGGTCTTCCGGGCCGTCCTGAACCGCCTGAACGGCGTCGACGACACCCAGGACGACCACCGGTGAGCAACGACGACGGCGCCGCCCGGGACGCATCCCGGACGGCGCCGCCGCCTTCACGTGCCGGCCGTCAGCCGCGCGCCGTCTGCGGCACGCGCTGCGCCGGGACGGCCGACGTCTTCGCCGTACCCGTACGGCCGGCGACCGGGGCGGCGCCCAGCGCCGTGCCACGGGTCTCCTCCGCCCACAGCACGCACACCAGCAGGCCCAGCGCCGTCGTCCCGGCGGCGATCAGCATGGTCGGCCCGGTGCCCAGCCCGGTCAGCGACAGCGGCAGCAGGTAGGTGCCCACCGCCGCGCCGATCCGGCTCACCGAGGTCGCCACGCCCACGGCGGTGGCCCGGATCTCGGTCGGGAACAGCTCGTTGGGGTAGGTCCAGTCGAGCACGTTCGGCCCGCCGCACAGGAACGCGTACGCGCACAGCGCCGTCAGCGCCACGGCGGCCGGCGCGGTGGGCCACACGCCCAGCAGCGCCAGCGGAACGGTCATCAGCGCGAACGACCAGACGATGACGGGGCGCCGGCCCTTGGTGTCGACCAGGCGCAGCGCCGGGTAGCAGCCCAGCAGGAAGACCAGGCTGATCAGCCCGGTACCCAGGGTCTCCATCACGGTGCCGCCGGGCATGCCGAAGGAGGACAGGATCTGCGGGCCGAAGGTCAGCATCGCGAACAGCGGGCCGACCTGGCACAGGAAGAACAGGCCGCAGAACAGCGTGCGGCGCCGGTACGGCGGGGTCATCAGCAGCCGCAGCCCGCTGCTGCGCCGGGCGCGCTCGGCCGGGTCGGGCATCAGCTCGCGGCCGTCCACCCGCACCCCGAGGTGCTTCTCCACCACGCGCACCGCGTCGCCCACCCGCCCGTTGGCGGCCAGCCAGCGCGGCGACTCCGGCGAACCGCGCCGGATCACCAGGAACACCACGCACAGCACCGTCGAACTGGCCAGCATCCACCGCCAGCTGCCCGGTCCGGCCAGCTCCAGGAACAGGTAGCCCACCACGTAGGCGAGCACCGAGCCGGCGTACCAGGCGACGATCTGCTGGCCGAGCAGCCGCCCGCGGTGCTTGGCGGGCAGCCACTCGGCGAGCAGGGAGGTGGCGATCGGGTAGTCGGCGGCCACCGCCATGCCGAGCACGAAGCGCAGCACGGCGATCGCCCACACCGAGTCGACCCAGAAGGAGAGCACCGAGCAGGCGACCATCACCAGCAGGTCGGCGGTGTACATCACCTCCCGGCCGATCTTGTCGGTCAGCACGCCGAACAGGGCGCCGCCGACGAACATGCCCACCAGGGCGGCGGCGCCGATCAGGCTGACCTGCGCGGTGGACAGGCCCAGGTCGGGGCGCATCCCGATCAGGGCGACGCCGACGATGCTCAGGATGTAGCCGTCCAGCAGCGGCCCACCGGAACAGGCGAGCGCCAGCCGGCGGTGGAAGGCGGTATACGGGGCGTTGTCGATGGTCTGGGACATGGGTTTCGGGGTCCTCCGGAGCGTACGGCCGCGTCTCGCGCCCGTGCGCCGGGTAGACGGCAGGGAACGACGCCGCCCACGCTGGACGGCGCCTCCGCCCGATCACACCGGGCGACCGTCCACGGTTGCCCGGGTACACACGTGCCACCACCGGGTCCAAGGTCAACCGGACCGGTGACCTTGGTCCCGAAACGGACAGGGCCTTCGCCCGTGCCGAACCAAGGCCTGCCCAGTGCCCGTAGGCGTCGTCGCCGTCTGCCGCCGCGATCCCCCGCCGCAGGTGAGCCTTCTCACGACGGGCGCCCGCGGGCGTGGCGAGAGCCACAGTTTCGACTCCTGGTCCAGACCAAGCGTCCCGGGTCGGGCAGCTCGGTCCAGCGCATGGCCTCGGGGCCGCCGTGCTCCTCGATGCGGATCGCGTGCACGGGGTGACCGCCTTCCTGCGCGGGTTCGTTCGGGAGGGAACGTCCAGCACGGTAGGCAGCCGAAAATGGACCCACAAGTCCAGAATCCGTTGGAGGAGTGGCTTTCGCCGGCCCCGGGCCGGGCGCTAGCCGGGCGTGCCCAACTCGACGTTGTAGTCGGCGAGCTGGGCGATCCGGGTCTCGCTCAGGACGCCCTGGTGCACCCAGACGTCGTCCAGCGAACCGGCGAAGTACTCGCCCCAGGCGCCGTCGGTGCGCGCCCGGCCGAACTCCAGGCCCGCTCCCGCGTCGAAGGGGCGCACGCTCGGGGCGGAGGAGACGTGCGGGGTGCAGCCGCTCGCGTCGGGCTCGCAGGACTGGTTCTCGCGCTGCCCGTCGACGTACAGGGTGAGCCGGGAGGCGTCGGCGTCGTAGACCAGTGCCAGGTGGGTCCAGTTCTCCAGCACCGAGATGTTCGCGGTGTGGGCGACGGTGGTGCGGGCGGCGGTGGGGCTGTCGGAGTCGGCGACCGTGGCCTGCCACTCGCCCATGGGGCCGCCGCCGTACGGGTCGACGCCCAGGTAGTGCCAGCGCAGGGCGACGGAGCTGGTGGTGCCGGTGCCCTGGGAGAGCACCGTCATGTCCCGGGTGGGGTCGCTGCTGTTGGCCCAGGCGGTGAGGGTGAAGCTCCGGTCGGCGTGCAGGGGAGCGGCGGCGGCCTCGGCGTAGCCGGTGGCGCCGTCGAGCCGCAGGAAGCCGGGGGCCGGGAGGAGGGGCTCCTCCGGGCTGACCGAGGCGCCGTTGCCGAGGACGGCGGCCGCGTGGGCGGAGCCCTCGTCCGGCGAGCTCAGCGGGCTGCCGGCGGCCTGGGCGAACTTCCAGCGGTCGATCGGCTGCGGCTGGTTCGTGTCGGCGGCCGCGGTGGCGGCCGGGGCGGCCAGAAGTACTCCGGTCACGGCCACGGCCGCCAGCAGTCTGGATCCACGTACGGTCATATCGGCTCCACGGTTGAAGATCATCTGAAACGGAGCAGAAGCTTCGTGGAGCACACGAACCGATGTCAATCCTTTTGGTGCCACGCTGGTCAGCCCACCGGGACCGGGACGCCCTGGATGAGGAGCGGGAGGCCGGCGCCGTGCTCCCAGGCGTCCCAGGCGTCGTCGACGCGCCGGTACTGGTCGTCGGCCATGACCTCGCGCAGCTTGGACTGGGGCACCCAGTGCAGGCCGCGGATGTCGGCCGGCGGCTGGTGGCGGCGGACGGTGTCGGCCTGCTGGGGCGTGCGCATCCCGCCCGCGTAGACGAAGTCGACGCCCTCGGGGAACTCGGCGGCGGGCGCGTGGTCGATGGTCAGGACCGTGCGCAGGCCCAGGACGAGCCCGGTCTCCGCTTCGAGGTGGCGGCGGGCCGCGAGGTGGGGGAGTTCGTCCTGCTCGGCGCTGCCACCGGGCAGGGGCAGGCCCTCGCGGTGGACGGGGTCGACGAGGAGGACGAAGAAGTCGTCCGCCCGGTCGGGGTCTTCGAGGAGGACGAAGACCTGCTGACCCGACCGCCGGGCGGGAGGACGGCTCATGAGGCGGGTGCGGTTCAACTCTGCTCCAGGGTGGGAGGGGCTCGAAGGGGGTTGGTTACAGCGGCCGACGGCGCGGCTTGCCGCAGGTCCCCGGCGCGGTCTCCCGGGGGTTGAGGGACTGGAGGAAGGCAGGGGCGACCCGCCACTCGGGCCCGGTCGCTCCGAGCGGTCGGAGAACCGCCGTTCCGAGGAGCACTTCGACGAAGACCCCCTCGCGCGGCTTCCCGTTCTCCAGACAGCTGAAGTCCCGGACGACTTCGTGGAGTTGGAAGGGATGAGGGGAGTTCTGCGCGTCAGGCATGGGGTCTCCGCAGGTAGCGCTGTGCGTCCGGTGAATTACCGGGTGTGGCCATGGTGGCGCTTCGCTCGGTACGATCGGAAGGCTTTCCCACTTGACAGTTTCCTCATGTGGAATTCGCGCAGCAGTGGAGGTCTGACGGTGCGTGAGTCTCGGCTGGATCCATCGGCTTCGCCTCTCAAGGCGTTTGGAGCCCAATTGCGCAGGCTGCGCAAGGCGGCGGGCTTGACGCAGACCCAGCTGGGGGAGCGCACGCAGTTGAGTGATAGTCAGATTTCGAACCTCGAAAGAGGGACGCGCAATCCCACGCTTGAGTGGGTCCGCGCTGCTGACAAGGTCCTTGTTACCGGTGGCACGCTAGAACTGACGTACTGGAGTCTCAGAGGGTCGTCTTTCCTGCCGGGCTACCCGGAGTACGCAGCCAAGGAACGGGAGGCCAGGGTCATCCGGCTCTTCGAGCTGGGCATCATCCCTGGCCTGGTGCAGACTCGCGGTTACGCTGAGGCCCTGGAGGCCGGTGCTGTTGCGCGAGGCGGTGTCACAGCTGAGCAAGGAGCCGAACGGGTCCGGCTCCTTCTGAATCGACAAGAACGAATCAACAGAGACCCTGCTCCGCTGATCCATGTGATCCTTGACGAGAGCTGTCTACGGACCGTGGTTGGCGGTGGTGGGGCTGTGATGTCTCAACAGCTGGCACATCTGGAGATGTTGGCCCAGCGGTCCAACTATGTGGTCCAGGTCGCGCCCTTCGAGTTGGGCGCGCTTCGCCCGTTCATGCGGTCCATGTCGATTCTCGATCTCGGCGACGGCGCCTCGCTCGGGTACACCGAGACGCATCAACGTGGCTACCTGGAGAACGACCGGGCAATCGTGTCCGCTTGGGCGAGGGAATACGATCTGCTCCAGGTGGAAGCGCTGTCGCAGACGGCATCGCTCGCAAAGATCAGCAAGGCGCGAAGGGACTCTTCAGCATGAGCGAGAACGTTGACCTGACGGGTGCTTCCTGGAGCAAGAGCAGCTACAGCGGCAACGGCGGACAGTGCGTTGAGGTGGCGTTCGACTTCCAGGGACTGATGCCCGTTCGCGACTCGAAGGACCCTCAGGGGCCCGCCTTGGTCTTCCCGTCCGAGGCCTGGAAGTCGTTCGTCTCCGCTGTCCGCAGTGGGGAGTTCGGCGACCTCTAAAGCGACAGGCCCGGACCGCAATCCCTGCGGTCCGGGCCTGTCGCCGTCGTTGTCCTCCTCTTCCGTTACGAGCCGGCGGTGGCCGTCTCCAACGTGGTGGCCATCACCGGGCTGGTGAAGGTGTTCGTCGCATCGCCCGGGTTCGGGTGGTAGGAGCCCCACTTGAGGTAGTTGCGGTCACCGTCCCACGTCGTGCCCTTGAACGTCCCCGAACCGCCGCTGAACGTCTGCTTCTTGCCGTCGAACCAGAAGTCGATCGTCCCGTCGCTGCGCCCCAGGTGGATCTTCAACGCGTACGCGTGCCACTCGCCGTTCTTCACCGGCGCGGTCCACAGCGGGTGCGCCACGTGCTCGGTGTCCCACTCCTGCAGCCGCACCCGCCCGGTGGTGAGGTCGATCTCGATCGGGTGGTTCGCTGTGCCCTCGCTGGGCGAGCACTTGAGCTGGAACACGTACCGGCTCTGGTCATCGCCGATCTCCACCTTGGACGACCAGCCCAGGTAGAACGTGTCGCCCTCCTTCAGGTCCGGGCCGACCGTCTCGCAGCGTTCCTGGTTCGCGGCTTGGAACGCCTTCCACACGCTCCCCTTCACCGGGTCCTTGACGACGCCGAAGCTGCTCGGGGCTGCGCACTGGACGCCGACGAAGGACGACGGCCCCTTGGCCGTGCTCGGGGTCCACAGGACCTTGCCAGTGGCAGCCGAACTGCTGGCCGCGGCCGAGCTGCAGGAGATCGCGAAGGTGGCCAGGGCCAGGGCTCCGACGGTGAGCTTGCGGTGCTGGGGCAGAACGGACATGCCTCTCCCGTCAATGGGCGGTCAAGAAGGGTGTACGGAGCGATTCGACCATCTGACGACCCCTCTGACCAGGCAAAAAAGACCGGCGGAAGTACCCTTTCGGGTACTTCCGCCGGTCTTTGAGGACATCACCCTTACGGGGTACGCCGCTGCCCGCCGTTCTCGTCGTAGGACGAGGTGCCCTCGTCCAGCAGCGGTTCCTGGGTCTTGAGGTGCGCCGGGGCCAGCGCCCGCAGCGCGTGGTAGCCGGTGATGACGACCAGGGTGCCGAGCGCGATTCCGCTGAGGCTGAAGGTGTCGGTGAACTTCAGCGTCACGTTGCCGATGCCGATGATGATGCCCGCCGCGGCCGGCACCAGGTTCAGCGGATTGCGCAGGTCCACCTTGGACTTGATCCAGATCTGCGCGCCGAGCAGGCCGATCATGCCGTACAGGATGACCGTGATCCCGCCGAGCACCCCGCCCGGGATCGCGGCCACTACCGCGCCGAACTTCGGGCAGATGCCGAACAGCAGCGCGAACCCGGCCGCCGCCCAGTACGCCGCCGTCGAGTAGACCCGGGTGGCGGCCATGACGCCGATGTTCTCGGAGTAGGTGGTGTTGGGCGGGCCGCCGAGGGCGGTGGACAGCACAGAACCCACACCGTCCGCCGAGATCGCGGTGCCCAGCTTGTCGTCCAGGTTCTCGCCCGTCATCTCGCCGACCGCCTTGACGTGCCCGGCGTTCTCGGCGACCAGCGCGATCACCACGGGCAGCGCGACCAGGACGGCCGACCACTGGAAGGAGGGGCCGTGGAAGGCGGGCAGGCCGATCCAGTCGGCCTTGCCGACGCCGGACAGGTCCAGGCGCCAGTGGTCGGTCATGTGCCCGCCGCCGTCCACCGAGTGGATCTTGCCGAAGACGCGGTCGAACACGAAGGAGATCCCGTACCCGAAGACCAGCCCCAGGAAGATCGCCACCCGCGACCAGAAGCCGCGCAGGCACACCACCGCGAGACCGGTGAACAGCATCACCAGCAGCGCCGTCCACTGGTCCTGCGGCCAGTACGTGGAGGCGGTCACCGGGGCCAGGTTGAAGCCGATCAGCATGACCACGGCGCCGGTGACGATGGGCGGCATCGTCGCGTGGATGATCCGCGCCCCGAAGTACTGGACGGCCAGGCCCACCAGGAACAGCACCACGCCCACCACGAGCACCGCGCCGGTGACCGTCGCGCTGGTGCCGCCCTGGGCCCGGATCACCGCGGCGACCCCGACGAAGGACAGCGAGCAGCCGAGGTAGCTGGGCACCTTGCCGCGGGTGGCCAGCAGGAAGATCACGGTCGAGACGCCGGACATCATGATCGCCAGGTTGGGGTCCAGCCCCATCAGCACCGGGGCCACGAAGCTCGCGCCGAACATGGCCACCACGTGCTGGGCGCCGAGCCCTGCCGTGCGGGGCCAGGAGAGCCGTTCGTCGGGGCGGACGACCGCTCCCGGTGCGGGCGTTCGCCCGTCACCGTGCAGCTTCCAGCGCACGCCGAGATCCATGTGGGGGTTCCTTCTCTGAACTTTCGGGGGGACTGTCCGCACCATTCTCATGGTCATCCGGCCACCCGCGCACACCTGGACCCGCTCCTGACCTGCGCACTCGCGCGGGGAGCGGGGCCGGGGGAGGTGTGACGGCCGGTCAGTCGCAGTGCTCGGCGGCGGTCTTGAGGTCGCCCAGCCAGGCGTCCAGGCCCTGGCGCAGGATCGCGGTGGCGGCCGGGGCGTCCGCGTCGACCTGTGGCCCGGAGTGGATCTCCTCGGTGCGCACCAGGACGCCGCCGCCCTCGCCGACCGGCGGTCCGCCCCCGCCCGGTTTCAGCTGGGAGGGAATGCGGCCCTGGCCCGTGGGCGCGAAGCGCCGTCGTCTCCTTCGCGGGAGTCCCGGTCCGACGCCCCGTCGCTTCACGGTGGGCGGCGCCGTCGGACCGGGCCACAGCTCGAACCAGACGGTCTTGCGGTCCGCGCCGCTGTGGACGCCGTGGCTGGGCGCCAGCTCCTCCACCAGGGCCAGGCCCCGGCCGGTGCAGGCGAAGGGGTGGTGGTCGTGGCGGGACCAGGCCGCGCTCCGGACAGCCGTCGCTGACCTGCACCTGGACCCGGTCCTCACCCGCCCAGGCCCGTACCTCGAAGTCGCCGCGCGCGTGCAGGACCGCGTTGGTCGCCAGCTCGCAGGTCAGCAGTTCGGCGGTGTCCGCCACCTCGGGCGTGACACCGTCCAGCACCGACCGCACGAACCGGCGGGCCAGCGCGGCGCTCTCCGGCGCTGCCGGCAGCCGCCGCGACGGCGCTCCGGGCGGACTGGGGATGCCCATAGGGGGCCACTGCCCATAAACCCCCGCGTCAAAAGGACAAACGGCCCCCTGGCCCCTGCTGGGGGCCCGGGGGCCGGGGGCGTCAGCGCAGGCCGGCGAACAGGTCCTGCTCGGGCAGCGGCGCGCCGGTGGTGTCGCGGACGCGCACGAAGGTCTCGATGCCCATCAGGTCGGTGAAGCGCTCCTTGCCCATCCGCAGGAAGAAGATGTTCTCGCCCTGGCTGGCGTGGGCGGCCAGCGCGTCGTACTTCTGCCCGCCATAGGCGCTGGTGTCCACCCAGGTGGTGACCTCCTCGTCGGGCAGCCCGATCGGCGGCAGCTCGGGGGCCTCGACGGCCGATCCGGCCCCGCTCGTCCCGTCGGTCCCCTCGCCGGCCTCGGCCGTCTCGGCCGCATCGCCCGCCTCGTCCCAGTCGGCGCCGAACTCCCGCATCACCTCGCCGAAGCGCTTCATCGCCGAGTGCGGTGCGGTGGTCCAGTACACCTTGGACGCCAGGTCGGGGGCCAGGTCCAGGGCGGCCATGGTGATGCGGTGGGCCTGGATGTGGTCGGGGTGGCCGTAGAAGCCGTTCTCGTCGTAGGTGACGACGACGTCCGGCCGGTAGTGGCGGATCAGCTCGGCCAGGCGGGCGGCGCCCTCGGCGACGGGGCTGCCCCAGAACGAGCCGGGGGCGTCGTTGGCGGGCCAGCCCATCATCCCGGAGTCGCCGTAGTCGAGCGTCTCGAGGTGGTCGACGCCCAGGACGCGGCAGCTGGCCTCCAACTCCTTGCGGCGCAGGGCGGCCACCGCCTGCGGGTCGTGCCCGTCCTCGCCGGGCTTGACGCCGCCGGGGCCGTCGCCGCAGGCGCCGTCGGTGCAGGTGACGAGGACGGTGCGGATGCCCTCGGCGGCGTAGCGGGCGAGCACGCCGCCGGTGCCGGTGGCCTCGTCGTCGGGGTGGGCGTGCACTGCCATCAGCGTCAGGGGCCGGTCGGCCATGGTGTCGTCCTCGCTTCGCTCGGGTGGTCCGCGCCCAGTCTGCCGGGCGGGTGTGACAGCCGGTCCCCGACCCCCGTCCCCCGGGCCGGCCGGGCCACTGGCGCAGCAAGCTGACATGAATCGTTTCCGGACAAGCAATTCACAACAGTTGACGCACGCTCATGTCATCGCCCACGCTGGGCGGCACCAACCACACGATCCACACATCCGGTTGGGCCCCGTCGACCAGAAGGGACCCCGCGTATGCGCCTGCGACGAACCCTCGCCGCCCTCCTGACCACCCTGCTCACCCTGGTGGGCGTCGCCGCCCTGTCCTCCACCGCCCAGGCCGAGACCCCGGGCGCCTGCGGCACCGGCCGCGGCGGCCCGATGGCCTCCGCCACCTGCAACAACGTGCCACCCGGCACGGTCTGGCAGGTCCAAGTGGTCTGTTTCTACGTCGTCCAGAGCCAGCCGATCACCTACTGGGTCGCCGGCAACACCGTGGTCGGCAACGGGACCTCCACCGCCGTGTGCCACCCCGGCGACACCGCCACCGACACCATCCGCCCGGTCGTTATCGGCATGCAGGGCAAGCAGGGCCGCCTGGTCGGATACGGCGGCAAGTGCGTGGACATCGCCCACGGCAGCAACAACAACGCCACTCCCGTGCAGATCTACGACTGCAACGGCACTGGCGCCCAGTGGTGGACCCTGGGCCTGGACAACACCGTCCGCGGCCTGGGCAAGTGCCTGAACGTCGTGTGGGGCAGCGCCTCCAGCCCCAACGGCACCAAGGTCGAGATCTACGACTGCGTCGGCAGCCAGGGCGAGCAGTGGATCCCGCAGCCCGACGGCTCGCTGAAGAACGTGCTCACCGGCAAGTGCCTGGACGAGCTCGGCTTCGACACCTCCAACCGCGCCCAGCTGGGCATCTGGGACTGCAACGGCCTGGCCAACCAGAAGTGGGTCCTCACGCCCTGAGGCCGCCGCCCGCCCGGGTAGCCCGCACGACCCGAACGGGTATCCGCCCCGGCCCACCTGAGTACCCGTACTCAGGTGGGCCCCGGCACCCGCCACGCAGCATGGGGCCATGCAACATCCAGCAGCGACACAGAGGATCGGCATCACCGCCGTCGGCTCCCACCTGCCCGCCCGCCGGCTCACCTCCCAGCAGCTCCAGGACGAGATCACCGCCGGCACCCGGCTCGCCCTGCCCGAGCGGATGCTGGAGAAGGCCACCGGCATCCGCACCCGCCGCTTCGCCGCCGACGGCGAGTACGCCTCCACCCTCGCCACCGGCGCCGCCCGCCGCGCCCTGGCCGCTCGCGGCCTCGACCCCCGCGACATTGACCTGCTGCTCTTCGCCTCCGCTACCCGGGACATCTGCGAGCCCGCCACCGCCCACATCGTGCAGACCGAACTCGGCACCCGAGCCCACGCGTTGGACGTCAGCAACGCCTGCAACAGCTTCCTCAACGGCATCGACCTGGCCCGCGCGATGATCCTGGCCGGCCGCGCCCGCCGCGCCCTGGTCGTCACCGGCGAGACCCCCAGCCGCGCGATGCGCCGTGACCCCGCCGATGCCGCCGCCCTGCGCGACGGCTTCGCCGGCTACACCTTCGGCGACGCCGGCGCCGCCGTCGTCGTCGAACCGGTCGAACGCGGCGGCATCCTCGACACCGCCACCGTCACCGCCTCCGAACACTGGCAGGCCGGCGGCATCCCCGGCGGCGGCTCACGCCACCCGCGCGGCGACGAGTACAGCTACTTCCGCGGCGGCGGCAAGGAACTGCGCGGCATCTTCGAACGGATCGGCCCCGCCGCCCTGGCCGACCTCACCCAGCGCACCGGCCTCACCTGGGACGACTACGCCCGGGTCCTGGTGCACCAGGTCACCGTCCCCTACCTGGAGCGCTTCGTCGAACTCACCGGCGCCCCCGCCGACAGGCTGGTCCTCACCGTGCCCGAGCTCGGCAACGTCGCCAGCGCCACCATCGGCATCCAACTCGACCTCGTCAAAGCGCAGTTGAAACCGGGGGAGAAGGTCCTCATGATCGGCCTGGGCGGCGGCGTCTCCCTGATGACCATGGTCTGGGAGGCCTCATGACCCTCTGGGTGATCATCCCCGCCTACCAGGAGGAAGCCCGGATCGACGGCGCCCTGCGCGCCCTCGCCGCCCAGCACGACCGCGACTTCACCCTCCTGGTCGCCGACAACGGCTCCACCGACGCCACCGTCGCCACCGTCCGCGCCTTCGCCGCCCACGCCCCCTTCCCGGTCCACGTCCTGACCGAACCGCAGAAGGGCGTCGGCTGCGCCGTCGACACCGCCTTCCGCCACGCCATCGCCCACGGCGCCACCCTGCTCGCCCGCACCGACGCCGACTGCCTGCCCGAACCCGGCTGGACCGCCGCCGCCCGCACCGCCCTGCTCGCCCACGACGGACTGGTCTGCGGCCGCGTCACCGCCCGCCGTGACGAACACGGACCCGCCGGACGCGCCCTCTTCCTCCTCCTGGTCGCCCTCGGCGCGTTCTTCGGCCGCATCCGCCCCGCCCACCACCGCCGCCACGGCTACCTCACCCCCTACCGGATGCACGCCGGAAACAACATGGCCATCACCGCCGCGCTCTACCAGGCCGTCGGCGGCATGCCCCGGCGCCCCTCGCCCACCGACCGCACCTTCCTCAACCAGGTCCGCCGCCACACCACCGTCATCACCCGCAGCCGCGCCATGGTCGTCCAGAACTCCACCCGCCGCATCCGCGCCTACGGCGTCCTCGGCACCGCCCGCTGGTACCTCGAACGCGGCGCCGGCCCCCGCCCCGCCGACATCCGCTGACACCCCAGGGGGAACCCGCCGTGCTCGACCAACTCGCCCACGCCCTGCGCACCCACCACCCCGACCGCCCCGCCGTCCTGCACCACACCCGCACCGGCGCCACCCGCACCCGCATCCGCCGCGGCGAGCTCGCCGACCTCGCCGACGGCTACGCCGCCGCCCTCCACGCCCGCCGCCTCACCCACGGCGCCACCCTCGGCCTCGCCCTGCGCCCAGGCCCCCGCGCCCTCGCCGCCCTGATCGCCGCCCACCGCCTCGGCCTGCGCGTCGCCGTCCTCGACCCCACCGCCGGCCCCGACGTCCTCGCCGCCCACCTCGCCCTCGCCGGGCCCGGCCTCATCCTCGCCGACGCCACCGCCCAGGCCGCCGCCGGCTGGGCCGCACCGCTCGCCCGCCGCGCCGACCTCCACCTGCCCCGCCTCGACACCCTCGGCCCCGTCGCCACCCTCGGCCCCCGCCTGCCCGGCTGCGCACCCCGCCTGCGCCCCGCCACCACCCCCGTCCCACCTCGGCGCCACGACCCCGACGCCGACGCCGTGATCGTCTTCACCTCCGGCACCACCGCCCGCCCCCGCGCCGTCGTCCACACCCACGCCGGCCTCACCGCCGGCCTGCGCACCGTCACCGACCTGGTCCGCCCCCAGGAAGGCACCACCGTCCTCGGCGGCACCTTCTTCGTCCTCGCCCCCGCCCTGGCCGCCGGCGCCACCGTCGCCCTGCCCGCCCGCACCCCCACCGTCCTCGCCCGCCAACTCACCCACCTCACCCCCGCCCACACCTACCTCACCCCGCCCCGACTGCGCACCGCCCTGGCCGCCGGCGCCCGCCTCACCGGCACCCTGTGGACCGGCTCCGCCCCCGCCGACGCAGCCCTGCTGCGCCGCGCCAAGGACGCCGGCGCCGACACCGCCTGGAGCGTCTACGCCCTCACCGAACTCTTCCCCGCCGCCGCCGTCGAGGAGAGCGACAAGAGCGCCCACACCGGCGACGGCGACCTCGTCGGCCACCCCCTGCCCGGCGTCCGCACCCGCCTCGCCGACGACGGCGAACTCCACCTCACCGGCCCCGCCGCCCGCCACCGCTACCTCGGCCAGGAACCCGACCCCTGGATCCGCACCGGCGACCGCGCCACCCTCACCCCGGACGGCCGCATCGTCCTCGCCGGCCGACTCAAGGACATGGTGCTGCGCCGCGCCCGCAACATCTACCCGGGCCTGTACGAACCCGCCCTGCACATCCCCGGCGTCGAACTCGCCCTGCTCGTCGGCGTACCCGACACCGAGGGCGACGAACGCCTCGTCGCCCTCGTCCAACCCGACCCCGGCACCGACCCCCGACAGCTGCGCACCCGACTCGACGGCCCACTGCAACGCATGGGCGCCGCCCGCCCCGACGCCCTGCTCTTCGGCACCGTCCCCCTTGCCGGACGCTCCCGCAAACCCGACCGGGCCGCCGCATCCGCCCACTGCGCACGGGAGCTGGCCCGATGACACCGCCCGCTGTCCACCCCGCCGCCTCCCGCCGCGCCCGCCGCCGCGACCGCACCGTCTACCTGCGCAGCCACCCCCTGCTGTTCGCCCTGCTCTGCGCCACCCGCCACCGCCCGGTCCTGCGCCTGGGCCGCACCCTGATCGTCCACGACCCCGACGCCTACCGCCACGCCCTCACCCGCATCCCCCTGGAACGCACCGCACCCGGCACCACCGGCGGCGCCGCCGCCCAATTCACCGGCGGCCGAATCCTGTTCGACCAGGACGGCGACGACCACCGCGCCGCCCGCCGCGCCCTGACCACCGACCTCGCCGCCCCCGCCCTGTCCCGGCTGCGCCCACTGTGGCAGGACGTCCTCGCCGAACGCGTCCCCGCCCTCGCCACCGGCACCCTCGAACTCGTCGACCTCGCCGAGGAACTGGCCGCAGCCACCGCCGCCGCCCTGACCGGCACCGACGCCCCGCCCCGCGAACTCGCCCGCGCCGCCCGCGAAGCGGCCGCCGCCACCGCCCGCGACCACCTGCCCGGGCCCCGCCCTCCACGAGGGACGGACGCCGCCGAGGCCGCCGCGCGCCTGACCGCCCTGCTGCCCGACCCCCGCGACGCCATGCTCGCCGTCGCCGCCGTCAACACCACCGTCGCCGCCCTGCCCAGAGCCGCCGCCTGGTGCGCCGACGCCCGCCTGTGGCCCGCCGTCGACGCCACCTCCGCACCCGCCCTCGCCGCCGAACTCCTGCGCCTGACCGCCCCCTCCCCGCTGCTGCCCAGAGCCGCCGCCGCGAACGCCACCCTCGCCGGACACCCCGTGCGCGCCGGCGACCGGCTCGTCCTCGTCGCCCGCCACGCCGCCCGCGCCCACCACCGCACCCCACCCCAGGACCCCGCCGCCACCCAAGCCGTCTTCGGCACCGGCGCCCACGCCTGCCCCGGCGCCGCCCTGGCCCGCGCCCAACTCGCGGACACTCTCCTCGCATTGGCCCCCCACCGCCCCCGCGTCGTACGCGCCCGCGTCGACCGCCACGCCGCCCTGCCCGGATACGCCCACCTCACCCTGCGCGCGGAAGGAACCCGCTGATGCGCATCGCCGTCACCGGCGCCGCGGGCTTCTGCGGCTCCCACCTCGCCCGCGCCGCCGCCCGGTTGGGCCTCGACGTCACCTGCCACGGCCGCCGCCCCGGCCCGCTCGGCCGCCACCTCCCCTGGGACGCCACCGAAGCGGACCCCGACTTCACCGGTGCCGACCTCGTCGTCCACTGCGCCGCCGCCGTCGCCGACCTGCCCCCGGGCCACCCGGACGAAGCCCACCAGCACGCCGTCAACGTCACCGGCACCCAGCGCGTCCTGCGCGCCGCCGCCGGCCGCCCCCTCGTCCACGTCAGCAGCGCCAGCGTCTACGACCCGCGCACCACCGCCGCCGCCCTCACCGAGGACCACCCCACCCACACCGGCCACCTCAACGCCTACGGCCGCACCAAGGCCGCCGCCGAACACCACGCCCTCGCCGCCGGCGCCGTCGTCCTGCGCCCCCGCGCCGTCTACGGCCCCGGCGACCCCCACCTGCTGCCACCCCTGCTCGCCCGCGCCCGCCACGGCCTGCTGCCCCTGCCCGGCCCCGACATCCCCCTCAGCCTCACCGCCGTCGTCAACCTCACCGACGCCTGCCTGGCCGCCCTCGGCCTCACCACCACCCCGCCCTGGCCCCCCGGCGCCTACAACATCGCCGACCCCGCCCCCTACCGCCGCGACACCGCCCTGCGCCACGTCCTGGCCGCCCACCGCCGGCCCGCCCGCATCCTCCACCTCCCCGCCCCCCTCGCCCGCCTCGCCGCCCGCACCACCCTCCTGCCCGGCCTCACCCCCTACACCCTCGACCTCCTCACCCGCAGCGTCGTCCTCGACCTCACCCGCGCCCACACCCAGGGCTGGCACCCCCACCACACCCTCACCGACTACCACCCCTGACCGCCCCGGACCCGATGGCCCGTGGGGTGGCGGGTCGGGGCCGGTGCGTCAGGACGGCTGCGGTCCGTTGCCGCCCGCCCAGTACAGGGCGGTGTCGAGGTCGCGGGCCGTCCAGCCGTCCGCCCGTGGCCCGCCGTGCAGCAGGAGGCCGTCGAGGAGCCGCAGGTAGCGGCCGTAGCGGCCCGGTGCCGGGGTGAGGGTGAATCCGAGGGCGTCCAGGGCGGCCTGGACGCGGCGGTCGTAGACGGCCATCCGCCCCGGTGCCGCCGCGGTCAGCACGGCGGAGGCGAGTGCGTCCCCCGTGCGAAGCCCGGGCAGCTGCCCGAGGACGGCCCGTCCCGCACGGGCGGCCTCGCCGCGCGGGAGGGCGGTGTCCCGGACGGCCGCGACGGCCCGCGCGGTGACGGCCCGCACCTCCGCATCGGGCCGGGACATGAGCACCGCCGCCCACGGGGTGCGCGCGGACAGCCGCTTCCAGACCGTCAGCACCGCGATGTCGGCCTTGCCGAGGCTGCCGCTGAGCCGGGCCCGCTGCGCGACCTCGTCGAAGACCTCGTCGTAGTGCGGCGAGACGCCCGCCAGGTAACCGGCGCGGGCGGGGACCAGGACGTCCCAGGCCCGATCACAGAGAGCGGTGAACTCCCCGTCGGCGGCTGTTGCCGTGGTTGTTTCCATCCCGGCATCATGCCCCCCTGGACGGGTCGGCGAGGGGTCACGGCCGAAAGGCCGCCAGCCCGGTGCGGGCCCCGCCCGGCAGGGCCCGCAGGGCGGCCAGGGCGGCCGCCTCGCCCTCGTCGTACCGGTGGGTCCGGGCGGCGCGCAGGTCCGCTTCCAGGTGGAGGACGGCCTCCGCGGGGGGCGCCGGGGTCGTGGTCGGCCTCGGCGGCGGCCAGCCCCTGGACGGACCCGCACCCGGCCGGATCCAATGACACCCCCGGGCCCACCGGCTGCCGGGGCCAGGGGAAGGAGAACCGGTGCTGACCGACACCTCGACCGGCGCGGGCAGGGCGATGCTGCTCCACGACCGCTATCCCACCCTCGACGAACTCGCCGACGCCGCATACCGACTGGCCGCCCGCCACCCCCGGCGCTGCCGGGTGCGCACCCTCGGCACCTCCCGCGCCGGCCGCCCCCTGCACCTGCTGTCCATCGGCCCCGGGGCCGACGCCGACACCCGTCGCGCCCCCGACAACGTCCTGGTCGTCTCCGGCGCCCACGCCGACGAGTTCTCCGGCCGGGCCGGCATCGTCGAACTCGCCCACCGCGTCCTGGCCCGCCCCACCCCGGCCGCGGCCACGGCCTGGCACTTCCTGCTCTGCCTCGACCCCGACGGCGCGCACCTGGCCCAGGGCGGCCTGCTCGCCCGCACCCTGCCCGCCTACTTCGCCGGCTACTACCGCCCCGCCGCCGACGAACAGCCCGAATGGGCCCCGGCGGTCGGCGGCCGCCTGCCCGAGAGCCGGATCCTCCTCGACCTCATCGACGAACTACGCCCCCGCCTCCAACTCA
Organism: Streptomyces viridifaciens; assembly: GCF_001888885.2. NCBI lineage: Bacteria > Bacillati > Actinomycetota > Actinomycetes > Kitasatosporales > Streptomycetaceae > Streptomyces > Streptomyces viridifaciens. Next base: position 47,772 of record NZ_CP090842.1, on the reverse strand, counting down.
CCCTCCACACCGCCGACGTGGGCGGCACCTTCCTCCAGGCCACTGCCGACCCGAGCGCCCGCACCGACCCCAGCGCCCTCGCCGAACCCTTCGCCCGCTCCGCCGCCGCCCTCGGCATCCCGGTCGAGACCGGTTCCTTCGACACCTACCGCCTGCCGGTCGCCGGCCCCGGCGTCTTCCTGATGGAGCCCCACCACATCGACTCCCAGGAGAACACCACCGGCATGCTCGCCCCGGACGAGACCCCGCCCGGCGCCCGCGCCGCCACCTGGTTCGCCCCCCGGCGCCACGGCGGCCGCACCGTCGTCGTCGAAGTGCCCGCCTGGACCACCGACCGCCTCGGCGACACCCGCCCCGCCGACGACGCCGACCCGCGCCTGCGCGTCGCCGCCGACCAACTGCGCGAACGCGGCCGCCGGCTCACCGACCTGGCCCCCGCGCTCCCGCCGCACGACACCCCGCTGCTGCGCGCCGTCCGAACCCAGCTGACCGCCCTACGGCAACTCGCCGACGCCTGGGACCCGCGCACCGCCCAGGCCCCCCTCCTCCCGCCGCCCCTGCTCACCCGCGCCCACCTGGCCGGCATCGACCTGTGGGCCCACCGCATCCCGGTACGCGCCGCCGCCCTCCTGCGCCGCGCCACCCCCGAACCCGACCCCCGCCTCGACGAACTCCTGCACACCTGGTGCGCCCACTACCGCCGCCGCTTCCGCCCCACCTGGCTCCCCGTCCACCGCCAGGCCGCCCACCACGCCAACACCGCCGAAGCCGCCGCCCGCCTGCCCTGACCCGGCCCGCCCGCCCCGCCCCGATCTGCCCCGACCGCCGCCCTGAGCACCGCTTGCGGCACGATGGCCCGGATGGACTCCCTTCCCCGACGGCCCCGCGACGCGCCGCCCCACGTGTACCGGATCACCAAGTACGACCCGGCCGACCGTGACGAGCGGGGCGTCTACACGGGACCGGAGGAGGCGGTCAGCGACCACGGGCCGGTCGAGGCCGCCTACCTGGAGGCGATCGCCGCCTTCGCCGAGGAGAGCGGCGTGCGGCACCTGTCGATCCGCGAGCCCCAGGCCCCGCTCGGCTTCACCCACTTCGGCCTGGAGCCGGCGCTCGAGGGCGGCGGCCTCGCGGGGATCTTCCCGCCCGACCTGACCGGTTTCCACGACGGCGCCCGGGTACCGGCCGCCGTCGGCCTGGAACTGGTACGGGCGATGCTCCGCGACAGCGGCGCCTGGTGCCGCCTGGAAACCGAGCCCGACACCTTCACCGGGCCCGCGTTCACCGGGCCCGCGTTCACCGGGCCCGCGTTCACCGTGCCCTCCTCCACTGAGCCCGCCTTCGCCGTGCACGTCGGCTGGGACCAGTACGTCTACGTCGGCAGCGAGGGGCCCTGCCCGGCCGCGGTGGCGCGCACCCGCGAACTGGGCCTCCACCCCGAGCCGTTGGACGCCTCCCCGTACGAGGCCGAGGCCGAGGCCGGGTCCGGCGAACCGGGCGAGCAGCGCCCCGCCGACGACGACTTCTGGGCCCGGCTGCGCGGGTGCGTGGCGGCGGGCCGGGCGGCGCTGCTGGAGGAGACGTACATCGACAACGCCTCCCGCTGGCACCGGCTCGACGGGGGAGCGATCGAGGCGGTGCGCGCCCGGCTGACCCCGCGCGCCAGGCTCGCCGTCTGGCCGGACCTGTCCACCGACGTCGCGGCGGTCCTGGCCGCCCTCCCCGAGGACGGGCTGGTCGAGTTCGTCCGGGAGGACCACGGCGGCAGGATCACCAGCGAGGTCGACGACCCGCAGGAGTTCAGGGCGCGGACCGCCGAGCTGTCCGGAGCCCGGGCCGCCGCCGTCCTGTCGGTGTACACCGGGGAGCGCAGCCCGCTGTTCGCCGCCGTGCTGCCCGACGCCGACGGGGTCCTGCGGGCCCGCTGGCGCACCGAGCCGGCCCCGCCGACCGGAACCGGGCCTTCCTGCGCATCCTGCGCATCCTGCGCCGGGTCCGGCTCGTGACCGGCCCCGGCGGTGGGGGTGCTCAGGTCTCCACGGCGTCGCGCACGATGCCCCGCCGCGCCCCCGCGGCCCCGTCCGCCGGGGGAGCGGAGCCGTCCTCCTCCGGCAGCATCGAGCCCCGCACCCGCTGCACGTAGCGCTCGATCAGGTGGCGCAGCACCCCCACCGTCGCGGTGACGTCCGGCTCCGCCACGCCGTCCAGCGCACTGGTCAGCCCGATGATGTTGGCCTGTTTCAGCCGCTCCAGCATCGCCCGCCCGTCGGCCGTGAGCGCGACCCGGCGGGCCCGCCGGTCCAGGGCGTCCGGGGTGCGCTCGACCAGCCGCTGGCCCTCCAGGCGGTCGATCTGCCGGGTGACGTGGGAGGGCTTGACCATCAGTCTGGCGGCCAGGTCGCCCACCCGGCTGGGCCCCTCGGCCTCGGCGAGCGCGCGCAGCAGGTAGACGTCCGAGCGGGCGGCGGTGATGCCGGCCCGGGCGGTGCGGCGTTCGTGCTCCTGGGAGCGGGTCAGCAGGTAGGCCAGCGAGGCCAGTACGGCCTCCAGGTCCGCGGTGGCGTCCGCGGCGGTCCGATCGTCTGCGGCGTCCGACATGGGCGAACTGTAGCGAGCCGGTGCCCGCCACCGCTGCGGTGCCGACCGCTGACCGGATTTCGGACAGTTTCCGCGCCCACCGGACGGGCTCTTCCACCGCCACGGACCGCGAGTTAGCGTGACGGCGAGTTAGTTGCTTTTGGCACGTAAATGCTCAGGGCCCGCACCGCACCCCCACCCGGCACCGCCAGCACACCCAGCTCCGAGAAGGGAGCCCCCTGATGGCCACCGCCGCACAGACCCCCCGCTTCACCCACCCCGCCGCCCGCGGCACCTGCCCCTTCGCCCCGCCGCCCGCCTACCGCCAGGCCCAGCAGGAGGAGCCGGTCAGCCGCATCACCCTGTGGGACGGCAGCGCCAGCTGGCTGGCCACCCGCCACGAGGACGTCAAGGCGGTCCTGGCCGACCCCCGCTTCAGCGCCGACAGCACCCGCCCCGGCTTCCCCTTCCTCACCGCGGGCGTCCGGCAACTCAACGCCGGCCGGCCCACCTTCATCCGGATGGACGACCCCGAGCACGCCCGGCTGCGCCGGATGCTCACCGGCGATTTCATGATCAAGAAGGTCGAGGCGCTGCGCCCCCGGATCCAGCGCATCGCCGACGACCTGCTCGACCGGATGACCGCCGACGGACGCACCGGCGCCGACCTGGTCCGCGAGTTCGCCCTGCCGCTGCCCTCCCTGGTCATCTGCCTGCTGCTCGGCGTCCCCTACCAGGACCACGAGTTCTTCCAGGAGTGCAGCCGCGTCATGCTGCGCCGAGAATCCTCCGCCGAGGAGGTCGGCGCCGCCCAGGACCGCCTGGTCGACTACCTGAACCGGCTCACCGAGGCCAAGCGCACCCAGCCCGACGACGGCATCCTCAGCCGCCTGGTGGAACGCGGCGAACTGACCACCGCGGAGATCGGCGCGATGGGCCGGCTGCTGCTCGTCGCCGGACACGAGACCACCGCCAACATGACCGCCCTGTCGGTCCTCGCCCTGCTGCGCAACCCCGACCAGCTCGACCACCTGCGCCGCCACCCCGAAGCCGTCACCGGCGCGGTCGAGGAACTGCTGCGCTACCTGACCATCGTCCACTCCGGCCTGGGCCGGGTCGCCACCGAGGACGTCGACCTCGGCGCGGTGCGCATCCGGGCCGGCGAAGGCGTCGTCTGCATGATCAGCACCGCCAACCGCGACGAGGACGAGTTCCCGGACGGCGACGAACTCGACCTGACCCGCGACGCCCGCCGCCACCTGGCCTTCGGCTTCGGCGTCCACCAGTGCCTGGGCCAGCCCCTCGCCCGGCTGGAACTGCAGATCGCCCTCGCCACCCTCCTGCGGCGACTGCCCGAACTGCGCCTGGCCGTACCGTTCGAGGACGTCCGCTTCCGCGGCGACATGCTCATCTACGGCGTCCACGAGCTGCCGCTCGCCTGGTGACCCGCCGGGCGCCACCACGCCCGCCCCACCGCAGCCCCACCCCGACACCCGCCGTACCCCTGAAGGGAAACCCCCGTGCTCGTCCAGATCGACCAGGAGAAGTGCTGCGGCGCCGGACACTGCGTCCTCGCCGCCCCCGACGTCTTCGACCAGCGCGACGAGGACGGCATCGTCGTCCTGCTCGACGCCCGCCCGCCTGCCGAACTCCACCAGGCCGTCCAGGACGCCGCCGCCGTCTGCCCGGCCGCCGCGATCCAGCTGGACCAGGCCCCGGACCGGGCATGACCGCACTGCGGGAGGTGGCCGTCGTCGGCGCCGGCGCCGCCGGACTGCACGCAGCCGAGGCGCTGCGCCGGGCCGGCTACGACGGCCGCCTCACCCTCATCGGAGCCGAGGACGAACCCCCGTACGACCGGCCGCCGCTGTCCAAGCACCTGCTCGACGGGCAGTGGCAACCCGACAGACTCGCCCTGCGCAGCCCCGACGCCCTGGCAGAGCTACGGCTCGACCTGCGCCTGGGCGTACCCGCCGAACGCCTGGACCGCCAGGCCCGGACGGTGCACCTCGCCGACGGCCACCAGGTCCGCTGCCAGGCCGTCGTCCTCGCCACCGGCGTCCGCCCCCGCCGACTGCCCGGGGCCGAGGCGCCGCTGCCCGGCGCCCACGTGCTGCGCACCCTCGCCGACGCCCTCGCCCTGCGCGAGGAACTGCGCCCCGGGACAAGGCTGTTGGTGGCCGGCGGCGGGCTGCTCGGCGCCGAGGCGGCGGCCACCGCCGTCGGACTCGGGGCCGAGGTGGTCTGGCTGGTGTCCGCCGCCGCCCCGCTGGCCGCCGTCCTGGGCGCCGAGACGGCCGCGCTGCTGACCGGCCTGCACCGCGAACACGGGGTGCGCATCCACCGGGGCACGGCCGCCGCGGTGGTCCGGCGGCGCGGCCGGGCCGCCGGCGTGCGGCTGGCCGACGGATCCGAACTGGCCGCCGACGCCGTGCTGATGGCGATCGGATCCGAGCCCGCCACCGAGTGGCTGGCCGGCAGCGGGGTGCCCCTGGACGCGGGCGGCGGCGTGGCCTGCGACGCCCACTGCGCCGCCGGCCCCGGCGTCTGGGCGGCCGGCGACGCCGCCTCCTGGCCCGACCCGCGCACCGGCCGCCGCCGGCGCCTCGAACAGCGCACCAACGCCACCGAACAGGCCCTGCACGCCGCCCGCAACCTGCTGGCCGGCCCGGACGGCGCCCGGCAGGCCTACGCCCCGGTCCCGTACCTGTGGACCGACCAGTACGGCCTGCGTATCCAGGCGTTCGGCAGCCCCGGCACGGCCGACCGCTTCGAACTCGTCGACGGCAGCCCCGCCGACCACCGCTTCGCCGCCGCCTGCCTGCACCGGGGCCGGGTCACCGGCGCGGTCGGCATCGCCTGCGCCCGCGCCCTGCGCCAACTGCGCGCCCAGGTCGCGGCCCACGCCCCCTGGCCGCCCGCCGACCCCGTCACGCGGCAGACCGCGGACCACGCGCCCGCCCGCCTCAGCTGAGCGGTACGCCCTCCCCGTCCGGGAGGGCGTACTGGGCGAGCCCGTGGCCCAGTGACCAGTCGGCCGACGTGTTCTCCGTCAGAACGACGAACACGTTGCGCGGCTCGGTGCCCGCGTACGCCTGGGCGAGCTCGGCGATCCTCGCGTACAGGGCCCGCTTCTGCGCGTCCGTGCGTCCGGCGCGCAGCGTGATCGCCACGTACATGATGCCCTCGTCCCGCCGCACCCCGAGGTAATCGCCGTAGCGCAGCAGGCTGTTGGTGCCGTCGTGCCCGACCAGCACCTGGAAGTGGTCGTTCGGCGGGATCCCGATCGCCTCCACCAGCGCCTCGTGGACGGCGCGCCCGAGGGCGCCGAGCCGCTCAGGTCCGGCCCCCAACGCGTCGATGCGGACGAACGGCATGCCGACTCCCTCCCTGGCCCCAACTGTACGTACCAGTAGGTACAGCCTGGACGGCTCCGGGGGCAAGAGCTGACCCGGCGACCCGGTGTGCAAATCGTTACATTGAGGACATTGGGCAGCTGTGCCAGGAACCGAGCGTCCACGCAGAGAAGGCCGACCGCCTTCGGAAAGGGGTCTTCATGCGCCCCGCCCTCAGCCCCGCCGTCCTCGCCGAACTGCGCCGGCCCCGGCCCTACCCGGCGGTGTCCGTCCTGATGCCCACCCACCGGCGCGAACCGGACAGCGCCCAGGACCCGGTCCGGCTGCGCAACCTGCTGGCCGAGGCCAGGGAGCGGGTCCAGGCCGACCCCAAGGTCTCCCGGGCCGACCGCATCGACGTCCTCGAACAGCTCGACCGGGCACTCGCCGAGGTCGACCTCGTGCACGCCGAGGACGGCCTGGCCGTCCTCGCCGCGCCCGGCGAGCACCAGGTGTGGTCGTTCGCCCGCACCGCCCCCGCCCGGGTGGTCCTGTCCGACACCTTCCTCACCCGCAACCTGGTCGCCGCCCAGGCCGCCGAGCGCCCCTACTGGGTCCTCGCCGTCGCCGCCGACCGGGCCGTGCTGTGGGGCGGCAACCAGGAGCGGGTCACCGAGGAGAGCGGCAACGGCTTCCCGCTGGTCCGCACCTTCCCCAACCCCGACCCCGAACGCCAGGAGCGCATCGGCGACACCCCCAGCACCTTCCGCGACGAGGAGACCAAGACCTTCCTGCGCCAGGCCGACACCGCGATCGGCAAGGTCCTGGCCGCCGACCCCCGCCCGCTGTACGTCGTCGGCGACGCCCCCGCCCTGGCCCTGCTGGACGCCGCCGGCCCGATCGCCAAGGAGGCCGCCGCCCAGGTCCCGCACGGCGGCCTCGCCCAGGCCGACGTCGCGACCGTCCACCGGGTGGTCGAACCCGCCGTCCGCGCCCACGCCGAACGCGAGGTCGACGACACCCTCGCCCAGCTCGACAAGGCCCGCGGCCGCCAGGAGTTCGCCGCCGGCCTCGACGAGGTCTGGCGGGCCGCCGGCGAGGCCCGCATCGCCCGCCTGGTCGTCGAGGAGAACTACCGCGCCACCGTCCGCGACGACGGCGACCACCTCGTCCCCGCGCAGGCCGACGAGGCCGGCGCCCGCGAGGACATCGTCGACGAGGTCATCGAACGCGCCCTCGACACCGGCGCCCGGATCACCTTCGTCCCCGACGACACCCTCGCCGACAGCCGGCGCATCGCCGCCGTCCTGCGCCACTGACCGGCCCGCCGCGCCCGGGTCCGCCGCGCGCCGCCTCGGGCCCGACGCCTCGGGTCCGAGGCCTCACGGCCGGGGCGCGGCGGCCTCCAACTCCTCGACGCTGCCGGACATCACGGTCCGCAGATGGCGCGTCAGGTGCTCCACCGGCCAGTCCCACCACGCGACGGCCAGCAGCCGCGCCACCTCGTCCTCCTCGTACCGCATCCGGACCACCTTCGCGGGATTGCCGCCGGCGATCGCGTAGTCCGGGATGTCGGAGGTGACGACCGACCCGGCGGCGACGATCGCCCCGTTGCCGATCCGCACCCCCGGCATCACCGTCGTGCGGTACCCGAGCCACACGTCGTGCCCCACCACCGTGTCCCCGCGCCCCGGCAGCCCGCTCAGCAGGTCGAAGTGCTCCGCCCACGCGCCGCCCATGATCGGGAACGGGAACGTCGACGGCCCGTCCATCCGGTGGTTGGCCCCGTTCATCACGAACCGCACCCCCTGCGCGAACGCGCAGAACCTCCCGATCACCAGCCGCTCCGGCCCGTAGTGGTACAGCACGTTGCGCGTCTCGAACGCCGTCGGGTCCTCCGGGTCGTCGTAGTACGAGTACTCACCCACCTCGATCAACGGCGAGGTCACCAACGGCTTCAGCAGCACCACCCGCGGCTGCTCCGGAAACGGGTGCAGCACCCCAGGATCGGGCACGACGGGAACCACGAGACCACCTCTTCCCTACCGGCGGAGCGACCCCCTCATGATCCACTACGTCGGCGTAAATCGGTTGGGCGGGTGCGCCGTTGACTGCTACCGTCAGCGCAGCCATGAGAGAAGCGCGAGGAGGTGAGACCCATGAAGGCTGTATCCGTGTGGGTGCTCCCCCTTGTCGTCACGGTGGGCGATTGACGTCGGTGTCGCCCGGGAGCGCCTCAGACCAGGCACTTCCGAAAGGCACCACCATGAACCCTGCCCACCCCGCCCCGAACGGGCGCAGCACCGACCACCGCGCCCCCGCGTTCGCGCGGGTCCGCGACACCGAGTGGCACGCCGTGGAGGACATCCGGGTGTCACCGCCGCGCCGCCCGCGGATCGGCCGGCTCGCCGTACGCGCCGAGCTGCACCGCTGCGGCGCCGCCCGGGCCCTGCCGGCCCACGCACCGGAATCCCCGCACCGTGAAGGCACCACCGAAGCGTGGGCCGAGGCGGTGGCGCCCGCCCCGGCCGCCACCGCACTCCTCAAGGGCGTCGGCGCCCTCCGCACGAGCAGCCCCCCGGAACTCGTCCGCCGCTGACGCGTCCCCGGGCCACTACACGTTACGAAACGTCACGAACCGAAGAGATGAAGGACCATGACCAAGACAACGAACGGCATCGAAGTCGAAGGCACCGTCGTCGAGTGCCTGCGCAACGCCAACTTCAAGGTGGAGCTCCCCAACGGGCACGTCGTGCTCGCCCACATCAGCGGGAAGGTCCGGAGGAACCACATCAAGATCCTCCCGCACGACCGGGTGCTCGTGGAGCTCAGCCCCTACGACCTCACCCGCGGCCGGATCCGCTTCCGCTACCGCAACTAGCGGTTCCGACAGCGCCGGTGGCCCGGCACGCTCCCCCGTGGCGTGCCGGGCCGTCACCGGCGGTTCTGCCGCGCCCCGGCCGGGTGGCCCGGGCGCGTACCGCGGTGTTCCTCGTGGAGGATGCCAGGCCGCCGCCCCGCCGTGTTGTCACTGCGTCGTCACTTCCTTGGCAATGCGTCTACGCGCCCGCCGCGCCCGCGCCGCCCGCACTCGTGCCCCCGGCCAGCTCCCGCTGCCGGTGCTCGCGGGGCGAGAGCCCGTACGCGGCCCGGAAGGAGCGGCTGAAGTCGGAGGCCCGCGGGATGCCCCAGCGCGCGGCGACGACGTGGACCGGCAGCGCCCGCAGCGCCGGGTCGGCCAGGTCGCGACGCGCCCGCTCCAGCCGCTGGCCGCGGATCCACGCGGCCAGCGTCACGCCGTCGCGCGACTGCCCGCTGAACACCCGGTGCAGGTGGCTCACCGAGACGTGGTGGGCGGCGGCGATCACGGACGGCGACAGCTCCGGGTCGTGCAGACGGCGCCGGACGAAGGAGCGCACGCTCTGCACCAGCGCCCGCCGCCGGGCGTCGTCCGGCAGCGCGGCCTCGGCCTCCAACTCCCGGGCCAGCCAGGCGGCCACCAGGTCCACCGCGACCGTCCCCAGCCGCGCCGCCTCGCCCGGCCCCAGCACGGCGGCCTGCCGGTCCACGCCGACCAGGAACTCCGACAGCAGCGCACACGTCCCCTCCCGCACCGAGAACCCCCGGCCCAGCAGGTCGCGCAGCCGCTCCGGCGGCAGCGGCAGCAGCGAGGCCGGGAAGTCGATGCCCACCGCGTCGGTCCGCCGCTCCCGGCGGCCGTCGACGCGCACCCCGACGGCCCGCACGTCGTAGGGCGTCGAGCTGTCGACCAGGTACAGGTCGCCCGGCCCGAAGGCGCGGGCCCCCTCCCGGGCGCCGCGGCTCAGCGACAGCCCGCCGCCGAGCGGCATCGTCAGGTGGTACACCTGCGGGTCCGCGCGCCGCACCATCGCGGCGGTGCGCCGGAACCGGGTGGGCGGGAAGGAGGACCTCAGCAGGGTCACCGGCCCCAGCTCCAGGCGCCGCATCTCCGCCCGGAAGTCGTCGGCGTGAACGCTGGTCATCTCGCTGGCCCGGGTGCGCCCGATCAGCTCCCGCCAGCAGTCGAACCGCTCCTTCGCGGGCACACCCTCACCCCGGAACACACTCCGCGCCGCCACCCCTCGCCCCTTCCTCCTCGGCTGCCCGCCGGGCCGGGACCTCCCCGGCCCGGACCACGCCCGGACCCGGACGGCCGACCGTAGCCGATCCCGCCCCGGCCCGGGACAGCGCTACCCCCCCGCCGAGCACTGGTCAGCCCGCCCCGGGGCCAGCGGGCCGCCCCGACGGCCCCGGCCCCCGCTGCCGGCCGCTGCCGTACCGGACCTGGACCCACTTCCCGCGCGGTACCGCCCAGTTGGCTAGACTGCCCCGGCCCGGTGTGATCACCAAGGGACAGGGAAGGGGCAGGGATGAGCATGGGGGAGACCTGGATGACCGTGACCGATCCCGACCCGGCCGAGCCGGCGGGGCCGCAGATACGCCAGGACATCCCGCACAGCGCCCGGATGTACGACTACTTCCTCGGCGGCAAGGACAACTTCGCCGTCGACCGCGAAGCCGCCGAGCGCGTCCTGACCGCCTTCCCCACCATGCGCACCGCCGTCCGCGCCAACCGCACCTTCATGCACCGCGCCACCCGCGCGCTGGCCCGGCGCGGCCTGAGCCAGTGGCTGGACATCGGCACCGGCATCCCCACCTCGCCCAACCTCCACGAGGTCGCCCAGGCCGTCGAACCGCGCGCCCGCGTCGTCTACGCCGACAACGACCCCGTCGTCCTGGCCCACTCCCGCGCCCTGATGACCAGCACCCCCCAGGGCCGCACCGCCTACGTCCACGGCGACGTCCGCGACCCGGCCTCGATCCTGACGACCCCCCAGGTCGCCGAAACCCTCGACCTGACCCGGCCCGTGGTCCTGTCGATGGTGGCCCTGCTCCACTTCGTCCCGGACCTCGACGACGCCCGCGCCATCGTCGAGCACCTCCTGAACCCCCTGCCGGCCGGATCCGCCCTGGTCCTCTCCCACGCCACCGCCGAACTCGACCCGCCCGGCGCCTCCAAGGTCGAGGAGATCTACAACCAGGCCGGCACCTCCCTGCGGCTGCGCTCCCGGGCCGAGTTCGCCACCCTCTTCGAAGGCCTGGACCTCCTCGACCCGGGCATCGTCCCGGCCCACCGCTGGCACCCGGACGGCACCGACGGCGCCGCCGACCTGCTGCCGGCCACCGTCACCGACGCCCAGGTCTCCTTCTACGCCGGCGTCGCCCTCAAGCCCTGACCACCGACCGGACCCCCGACCGGGCCCCCGGCCGCGCCCCTGGCCGCCGACCCCTGACCAGCCGTCCGCAGAACCGCCCCCGCGTCAACACCCGGGCGGCCTGCGGGGTCCCGTCCGGGTGACGCGCACGCGGTTTCCCCTCCGGGCCGGGCCCGCCCGGGCTGTCATGGAGCAGCCCGGCCCCGGGCACGGCGAAACCCGCTACGCCCCATGGAGGAGGAGACCCGTGTCCTCGCCCTGCGACCCCCAGTACGCTCCCGCCGGCGACGTGAGCGCAGCGCTCATGGTGATCGACTCCCGGCTCAAGGCCCTCTACGACGGCCGCACCGAGGCCGACCCCGAACACCTGCGGATGGTCGACCAACTCGCCGCCTCCATGGGCCCCGACGAGTTCGGAGCCCTGCTGGAGGGCGCCTGCACCCTCATCTACATGTACATGAACTGGCTCGGCCGGGCGTGCGAGGACCACGGCAAGGACGTCATCGAGTACGTGGTGCCCACCCTCGTCGCCACGATGCGCATGATGCCCAGGACCTTCCGCCCCGAGGTCGTCCCCACCATGGCCGGCCTGCTCATCGCCGCCGGCAGCGGCCTGAGCCCCAACCTGTGGCGCGCCCAGTACGGTCCCTGGACCGACGCCGAGATGAACCCGCTGGAAGCCACCGCCACCCTCCTCGCGGAGTACGTCAACCGCATCTGCGGCGACGACCGAGACTTCGCCACCCGGCTGATCACCGACGCCCTCTCCCGCGCCGAGGAGGACTGACCCCGGTCCCGTCCGACCGGGAGCCCGTCCGACTGTTACATGACAGTGACGTTCCGCACACAACCGGTGGCGCGGAGTGGGACGTCCTCAGGAAGGACAGTGCCCGAACCGCACCGACGGTGCCTCGGGCCGAACGACCACCTCCCCCTGAAAGGGGTGCACCAGTGATCGTCACCAAGCGGAACTCCCTGCGCCTGGCCGCCGTCGCCGCCCTGGGCGCGCTGTTCCTCGGGACGGCGGGCACCGCCATGGCGGCCGCCCCGGCCGCCCCGGCCGCCACCGACCCCGACCCCGTCGCCGCCACCGCCCCCGCCCCCGTCGCCTCCGCCCCCGTCGCCTCCGTGTCCGCCGGCATCACCGCCAAGCCGTCGGTCACCTCCGTCCAGGCCTGGCAGCTGTTCCGGGTCACCGGTACCACCACCGGCCTCGAGGCCGGGAGCACGGTGACCCTCCAGCAGAAGCAGCACGGCACGTGGGTCACCCTGCCGGCCTCCGTGCACACGACCCGCAACGGCTCCTACTCCCTCGGCGTCAAGCTCGGCATCAAGGGCCTGAACGAGCTGCGCATCGTCAGCGGGAACACCGCCTCGCCCGTGTTCACCGTGACCGTGCGCTGACCCCGCACACCCGGCGGCCCGCCGCGTGCAGAGTCCCCGCACCCGGCGGGCCGCCGCCGCCCCGGGCGGCCCTACCCGGACGGCGGCGCCCTCCCGGCGTCCCCGTCCCCGTCCTCCCCCTTCCCGTCGCCGTCCCTGCTCTCCTCCCCGTCCCCGCTCCCGCCCCCCTCCCCGAAGTCCACGCTGACGCGCTCCTCCGACCGCCGCTCCTCCTGGCGCGCGATGGACGACAGGACCTCCTGGTCCGGCCCGGTCAGCGGGGGCTGCAGGATGCTGCGCGGCCACAGCCGCCGGTGCAGCACCACATTGGCCTCGGCGGCGTACACGGTGATCTGGGCGTTCAGGTAGAGCCAGGACAGCAGGCCGATCACGGTGGCGAAGAACCCGTAGACGGCCGTGGCGTGCCGCAGCTGGTGGGCGACCAGCAGGGCGCCGAAGGCCTGCAGCACGGTGAACAGCGGGCCGGCGAGCAGGCACCCGTGCAGCAGCGCGCGGGTGGGCACGCTCGTGGGCGTGAGGACGCGGAAGCACGCCAGGCACAGGGCGGTGTTGACCAGGGCGGACAGCACCAGCCCGCCCACCTGCGCGGCCGGCCCGGTGAGGGCGACGGCGACGAGGGTGGCGGCCCAGGTGGCCAGCAGCAGCCCGAGGGCCAGGACGGTGAACAGCAGCAGGCTGCGGGCCAGGCGCGGGAAGTAGCCGGGACGCACCACCCCCGGCACGTTCCAGATCTCGGCCATGGCGTGCTGGAGGACCTGCGCGATGCCCAGCGTGCCGTACAGCAGGCCGAGCACGGCGACCACCAGCGCCAGCCCGCTGCCCTGGACGGAGTGGACGTTCTGGCGCAGCTGGCCGCCGATGATGGGGAAGTCGGCGAGGGCGGAGTTGACGACGGCCTGCCGGGCCTGCGGATGGCCGTGGAGGGCCACCGCCAACCGCGGGTGGGCCGCCAACCGCGTGCGGCCGGCCCCGAACGGGGTACACGCCGCTGCGACGGGAGGTGCGAAGCGGTGACCTGCGACGACGCGGTGCTGGGCGGCGCCCTGGCCGGGCTGCTCACCGGCTCCCGGACCAGCGGGCCGGCCGAGCTGCCCGCCCTGGTGCACGAGGCCGCCCGCGCACTGGGCACCGACGGCGCACGGGTCTTGCTCGCCGACGTCCAGCAGCACTCCCTCGTCCCGCTGCCCGGCCCCGAGCCGGGGGAGGACGGCCACCGGGTCGACATCGAGGGCACACTCGGCGGCCGCGCCTACCGCCTGCAGCAGACCCAGCTGTCCGCCGGCCCGCCGCCCACCGGCTGGTTCCCCCTGGTCGACGGCGTCGAACGGATCGGCGTGCTGCGGATCGAAGGCGTCGAAGGCACAGCGCTGGACCGCCACACGATCGAGTGCTGCGAGGCGCTGGCCGGCCTGGTCGCCCTGGTGGTGGCGTCCAAGAGCGCCTACAGCGACGTCATCGTCGAAGCGGTCCGCCGGCAGCGGATGAGCCTGCAGGCCGAACTGCTGTGGGCCTTCCTGCCGCCGCGCACCATCGGCACCCGCGACGTCACCTCCAGCGCGGTCCTGGAACCCGCCTACGACGTCGGCGGCGACGCCTTCGACCACGCGGTGGCCCACGGCCACCTCCACGTGTCCGTGTTCGACGCGATGGGCCACGACCTCGCCTCCGGCGGCGCCAGCTCCGTCGCCCTGGCCGCCTGTCGTTCCACCCGCCGCTCCGGCGGCGGCTTGGCCGACATCGCCCGCACCATCGACCGCACCCTCGCCCGGTGGATCCCGGACCGACTGCTCACCGCCGTCATCGCCGACCTCGACACCGCCACCGGCGAACTGTCCTGGGTCAACTGCGGCCACCCGCCGCCGCTGCTCATCCGCGACGCCCGCGTCGTCCCCGACGCCCTGCGCCGAAGGCCCGAACTGCCGCTCGGCCTCGGCTTCCACGAGCACGGGCCGCAACCCGTCCACCACGCCAGGCTCCAGCCCGGCGACCGCCTGCTGGTCTACACCGACGGGGTCACCGAGGCCCGCTCGGCCGCCGGCGAACTCTTCGGCGAACACCGCCTGACCGACACCCTGGTCCACCACATGGCCGGCGGCGACCCCGCTCCCGAGGCCCTGCGCCGCCTGGTCCACGCCCTGCTCACCCACCAGGACCACCAGCTGCGCGACGACGCCACCATCGCCCTGGCCGAGTGGCACCCCCGGCGCCACGGGAGCGGACGCACTGTCAGTGCCCCCGCCTAGGGTGGGAACCACGACGGAGAGGGCGCCGCGAAGGCGCCCGCAGAGCCCGCCGAAAAACCACCGCACGAACAAGGGGGGGCACACCCATGTCCGCGAACAGGATCAAGCACAAGGTCAACCACGTCTCGCTCGTGGTCGACAAGTCCGGCTCGATGCGCCAGCACCAGGCCCAACTCATCCGCGTCGTCGACGAGTTCGTCAAGGGCCTGCAGGAGGAGTCCGACCGCCTCGGCCACGAGACCCGGATCAGCCTCTACGCCTTCGACCACGAAGTGCAGAACCTCGTCTGGGACATGGACGTCAAACACCTGCCCTCCCTGCGCGGCCTCTACCGCGTCGACAACGGCGCCACCGCGCTCATCGAAGCCGCCGTGAAGTCCGTCGACGACCTCAAGAACATCTGGGAGGGCTACGGCGAGCACTCCTTCCTCCAGGTCGTCGTCACCGACGGCGAGGAGAACGCCTCCGGCTTCTCCCAGACCGGCCAGATGCACACCCGGATGAACGCCGGCCGGGGCACCACCGTCCTGCGCACCTGGCGGGACCGCATCCAGGGCGCCATGGACGAGCT
The DNA here is from genome assembly GCF_001888885.2 of Streptomyces viridifaciens. Taxonomy (NCBI): domain Bacteria; kingdom Bacillati; phylum Actinomycetota; class Actinomycetes; order Kitasatosporales; family Streptomycetaceae; genus Streptomyces; species Streptomyces viridifaciens. Next base: position 32,405 of record NZ_CP090842.1, on the reverse strand, counting down.
GCCCGACCACTGGACCTCGGCCATCCTGGTCCCCAACTCCCTGGCCAAGCGCACCGCCCAGGAGTACGGCTTCCCCGCCGGCAACATCGCGATCTGGGACGCCGACTCCAGCCAGGGCGTTGAAGAGGCCATCGGCACCGTCAAGTCGGCCGCCACCAGCTTCCTGCGCGGCCGCGAACAGGGCGTGCGCGGCACCAAGAACCTCTTCGCCATGGGCCAGGACCTCAACACCGCCGAGGTCAAGGCCAAGCTCGACGCCCTCGACACCGGCAAGTACATGCTGGTCCCCGTCGACCAGCCCACCCCCATCCGCGACTTCGTCACCAGCGCCGGCCACACGTACCGGACCGGCTGCGCCTTCTACGAGCTCTCCAAGCGCGAGAAGATCCAGGGCAACAAGCAGCTCGCCGTCGCCGAGAAGGACCCGGCCACCGGCCGGATGACCGGCCGCGTCTTCTCCGGCCCGGCCGCCCGCCAACTCCTCGGCCTGCCCTGCGCCGAAGCCACCGTCAAGCCCGGCGAGAACCCCGCCTACACCGTCTTCGTCCAGTCGACCTCGGTCAACCGCAAGCTCGTCCCCGGCACCAAGCTGCTCGTCATGCTGTAGCGGGGCGGGCAGGACACGCGCCGGGGCCCGGGCCCCGGCGCCGGCCCAGGTCCGCCGGGTCCGCCGTCAGCCCAGGTCGAGGGCGTTCGGCAGGCCCCGGCGGTAGGGGGCCTCGGAAGCCGTGTTCGCCGGGCAGCGGCCGCCGTCCGCCCCGGGCGGTGCCGGGCACGTCCATGCTGCGGGCCTTGCCGCCCAGCGCCCGGTTGCGCTCGTAGACCGTTACCCGGTAGCCGCGCTCGGCCAGTTCCTGCGCCGCGCTCAGGCCGGCGACCCCGCCGCCGAGCACGGCGACCCGCCGCCCGGCCTGGGACCGTCCCGCCTGCCCCTGGGACCGTCCCGCCGGCCCTTCGGTCCGTCCCGCCGCCCGCGCCGGCCCGCCCGCGCTCGGGCCGAGGTCGAGGCCGAGACCGGCGGCCGCCCCGGCCGCCCCGGTGAGCAGGGCGCGCCGGGTGCGCGCGGCTGCTGTGATCGCTCGCATGCCCCGTCAACGAGCCGGTGCGGGCGCGGGCACGGCCACGCCCGCCGCCGTGGGCGCGGTCAGCCGATCGACGGTGCGAGGGACTCCAGCGCGTAGCCGTCGCCACGGCACGCCCCCTGCGAATACGTCATGGTCGTCTCCCGCAGAACCTGACCCTTCGCGGACGGCCCACCGGGGAGCGGCAGGCCGGTGCCGGCGGCCACGCCCGGTGTGATTCACGTGCGAGCGGCTGGGCAGTCGCGCGGCATGACGACTCCCACCCGACCCCTCGCCGTGGTGACCGGCGCCTCCAGCGGCATCGGCTACGAACTGGCCCGCCAGTTCGCCGAACACGGCTTCGACCTTCTGATCAACGCCGAGGACGGCGACCTCGCCACGGCCGCCGAGAGCCTGCGCGCCGACGGCGCCGTCGTGACCGACGTCCACGCGGACCTGCGCACCCGCCACGGCGTGGAGACCCTGTGGTCGGCGATCACCGCCACCGGCAGGCCCGTCGCGGCGGTCGCACTCAACGCCGGCGTCGGCCGGGGCGGCGCCTTCGTCGACACCGACCTCAGCGACGAACTGGAGATCATCGACCTCAACATCACCGCGACCGTCCGCCTGGCCAAGCACGTCCTGCGCGACATGACCGCCCGCGACGAGGGCCGCGTACTCATCACCTCCTCCATCGCCGCGACCATGCCCGGCCCCTTCCAGGCCGTCTACAACGCCTCCAAGTCCTTCCTCCAGTCCTTCGCCCAGGCCCTGCAGAACGAGCTGAAGGACACCGGCGTCACCGTCACCGCGCTGATGCCCGGCCCCACCGAGACCGACTTCTTCCGCCGCGCCGACATGACCGACACCAAGCTCGGCCGGCAGGACAAGGACGACCCGGCCCAGGTCGCCCGGCAGGGCTTCGAGGCCCTCATGGCCGGCAAGGACAGGGTGACCGCCGGTTCCCTCAGGACCCGCGCCCAGGCCGCCGCGAACAAGGTGCTGCCCGACAGCGCCAAGGCGCAGATGCACCGCACCATGGCCCGACCCGGCTCGGGCGACGGCTGACGCCCGTCCGCGACGCCCCCGCAGCGGCGGCCGGCCCGCCCGGTTGGCCCCGCCGCACCCGGGTAGGCGTCGCACGCGGTCCCCGGTCCGCGCGGACCGCCGCGTCCCCCGGGAGGTCGCACCATGCCGTCGGACAGCTTCGCCCGACTGCTCCTCACCTCCGACACCCACGTCCCCACCCGGGCGCGCTCCCTGCCCGCCCCGCTGCTGCGCGCCCTCGACGAGGCCGACGTGGTGTTCCACGCCGGGGACTGGGTCGACACCGCCACGCTCGACCTGTTCGAGGCCCGGGCCCGGTGGCTGGTCGCCGTCCACGGCAACAACGACGGGCAGGAGCTGCGCGAACGGCTGCCCGAAGTGGCCCGGGCCGAACTGGCGGGCCTGCGCTTCGCGGTCGTCCACGAGACCGGCCCCGCCCGGGGGCGCGAACAGCGCTGCCGCTCCCGCTTTCCCGACACGGACGTCCTGGTCTTCGGACACAGCCACATCCCGTGGGACAGCCGCGCCCCCGGCGGCCCGCGGCTGCTCAACCCCGGCTCCCCGACCGACCGGCGCCGCCAGCCCTTCGCCACCTACCTGACCGCCCGCGCGGACGACGGCCACCTCACCGAGCTGCGCCTCCACCGGCTCCCGCCGCGCTCCTGACCCGGTCGCGCTCCTGACCCGGCCGCGCATCGGTCGGCCGCGCACCGGTCGGCAGGGACGCGGTCGCTCAGCCGCTGGAGTCGGCCCGCAGGCGGACCTGCTCCTCCAGCCGGGCCAGGCTGTCCTCCAGCAGCTGTTCGACCTCCTCGCGCGGCGGGGCCGACTTCGCGTCGAAGAACGACAGGTGGACGGTCACCTGGCTGGTCCCGGTGTCCAGGCCCGCCACCTGGAGCCAGCCGGCGTACCGGCCGTTGTCCCGGGTGCCCCACTCCATCCGCATCTGGTCCCTCTGCGCCCGCAGGAGTCCGCGCTCGTCCTCGCCGGTGCGGTCCTCGTGCACGGTCACCGCGGGCGGGTCGTCGACCCGCACGTGCAGGTCGCGGGGCATCCACGCGTCGAACCGCCCGGGGTCGCAGGCCTGGTCGAAGACCAGTTCCGGCAGGGCCGGCATGGTGCGGGTGCGCTCGTACTCGGTCATCGGCACTCCTCGGATCCTGTCCGCGCCGGCAGCGGGCCGGGCGCTCCGCTGCCCACCCTCGGCCCCGCCCGGCGATACCGCGACCAGGAAGCCGCCGGCCGACGGACACCGGGCCCGACCGGCGGGCCCGGTGCGCCGGGACGGCCGGGGAGCGGCCCGGTCGGAGCCGGGCCGCTCCGGAGCGACGGGGTGAGGTGCTGGCGCAAGGACCTGGTGCGGGCGCTGCCTGCGGGCCGGGCGTGCTCAGACGGTCTCGCACGCCCGGCGCGGGGTGTTGACGGCCTGGGTGATGGCCGCCCGGTTCGACCGGGCCGCCAACTCCTGCGCCTGTTCACCACCGACGTCTCCGCCTCCGCCTGGCCGGGGTCAGAACCCGCGGACCCGGGTGGCCCGGTGCGGGTGGACGAGGACGTCGCAGGCCCGGCCGATCGCGAGCCGCGGCATCGGGTCGCCGGCGTGGACCGGGCCCGCGTCGTCGGCGGGGCGGTTGCCGTCCAGCCGGTCCCGGGCCGCCCGGGCAGCGGTGCGCAGGTCGACGCAGTCCTGCGCGCCACGGGCGCGATTCGGTCACCTCGGCAGGTCTTCGGAGAGGAAGGGAGCGAGGAGCGCGAGCAGCGCGTCCGGGCGGTCGAGGGGGATGATGTGACCGCAGTCCTGGAGGTGGTGGCCCACCAGGTCGTCGGCGACGGGACGGAGTTGGCGTTCGAGCCCGGTTCCGACGGGGTGGGAGCCGAGGGCCATGGTGGGCACGGTCAGCCGGGCCGTGGCGACGGCGTCCTGGAGTTGCCGCGCGCTGGTGGGCAGGGCCCGGTAGTAGGAGAACGCGCAGCGCAGGGCCTCGCGCCCGGTGTAGGCGTGGACGAAGGCCGCGCGGATGTCGGCGGGTACTCCTCGTCCGAGTGTCCCCGAGTCGAGGAACCAGTCGATGTAGGCGGCCTCGTTGCCGGCCAGCACGGTCTCGGCGAGGCCGGGGGCGGCGTGGAAGCCGAACCACCACGGGGCGCCGCCCGCGACGACGTGCTCGGCGCCGGGCAGGTGGCCGAGCAGCGCCTCCATCACGACCAGGCGCCGGACGCGGTCGGGTCGGCGCAGCGCCAGCAGGGCGGCGGGGGCGGTGCCGGCGTCGATGCCGACCACTGCTGCCGAGGGTTCGCCGAGTGCGTCGAGCAGCCCTTCGGCGTCGGCCGCGAGGGTGCCCGCGTCGTAACCGCCGACGGCGCGTTCACTGCCACCGAAGCCTCGCAGGTCCGGGGCGATGACCCGGTACCGCCCGGCGAGCCGGCCCATGATGCCGTCCCAGAGCCGCCAGGTGTGCGGGAATCCGTGCAGCAGGAGGACCGCGGGTCCTTCCCCGGCGACGGCGACATTGAGACGGACGCCGTTCGTCTCGATGCGGCGCAGCCGGGGTGTGCGGGTGGCGGGCATGACGGCTCCTCAGCCTGGTTACCATTGGTGACGACAAAACGATAGGTAACTGCCTGGCCAGTTCCCAGACGGCACTTTCGAGGAAGGTGGTGAGCCGCGGGTGACCACCCGAGGAGCCCCGGCCGGCGGTCGCGGCGTACGCGGCGATCTGTTCGACCCCTGTTGCCCCACGCGGCAGTTGCTGGACCGCATCGGGACGAAGTGGACGTCCATGGCCGTCAAGGCGCTCGCCGACGCCGCGCCGGAGGAGGTGCGCTTCGCGGAGCTGAGGCGCCGGATGCCCGGCGTCTCGCAGAAGATGCTGTCCGTGACGTTGCGGAGCCTGACCCGTGACGGGCTGGTGTCGCGCCGGGTCGAACCGGCCGTGCCCCCGCGGGTCTTCTACCGGCTCACCGGACTCGGGATGTCCCTGGAAGCCGTACTCGCGGGGCTGCGGACCTGGGCGGAGGAGCACATGGCCGAGATCGACCGCGCCAACGCCGCCAGTGACCAGGAGGCCGACGAGGACTAGGCAGCCGGTGTCGCGCTCGCTGCCGACGGCCGGGGGTTACCCGATGCGGCCGGTGTCGCCGCCTCGGTGCCCGTCGCCGTGTCGAGCCGTCGCCGCAGGCCCACCGTCCGGTGGACCTCCGGCCGTCCATGAGGAAGCCGGGCAGGCGGCCTGGCCAGGACGCTGCCGGAGGGGCGTAGAGTCGCCATAGCGGTTCAAGTCAGCTGAATAGGCATGGAGGGTCGTGGGTGTGTTCGTGACGACCGGGCAGGCCGGGACGGCCCTGGGGTGCTCGATCCCGACGGTGAAGAAGCTGATGGCCACCGGCGTGGTCCCCGGGGTCCGCGAGCAGGGCCGGCAGGTGTTCCCGCTGGCCGCGCTCCAGGCGCTCCAGGCCCGGCCCGCCGCCGGTCTGACCGTGCTCAGCGCGCCCGAGATCGCAGTGCTGCGCTCGGACGCCCCGACCCGGGTCGACGAGCCGGACCGCGACTGGATCGGCTTCGGCACCGCGCTGGACCGGGCGCAGCTGCTGGCCGCCCTGTCCGGCTGGTGGCGGTGCGACCCGGCCCGGGTCGCGGCCGGCGCAGTGCTGCCGGTGACCGTCGCCGGGTTCGTCGTCGCGGTGCTGACCGGCCTCACCGAGTGGGAGGGCGACGGCACCGTCGGCACCGCGGCCCGGTTCCGCTTCCCGAAGGCGCGCCTGGCCGGCTACCTGACCGACCTCACCGCCCCCGCCAACGCCGCCACCCCCACCGACCCGCAGGACGCCCGCCTGGCGGGACTGCTGCTCGGCACCCGCCTGGCGTCCGTCTCCGGCGGCCCGATCGCCTACGTCCCCACCAACCCGACCACCACCCACCAGCCCGACACCGAGGGGGGAATGACCCGCTGATGGACCGGAAGACGTACACCGCCGAGCTCGCCTCTCTGCGCGAGCTGCGCACCGGGATCACGGCCGCCGAGAAGCAGGTCGCGGCCGCGCAGAAGGAGCTGGACAAGCTGACCGCCCAGCGTGCGCGCCGGGTCGCCGGGCTCGCGGGGTACGAGGGTGCGAAGGCCGACGCCGTCGCGAAGGCCTCGGGCCTGTCGGTCGGCGACGTCGTGCGGATCGCCCCGCTGCTGGACCCGACCCCGGCCGCCGTCCGCGCCGTCAAGACCGACGACCGGGCCGCCGCTGCCACGCCCGCGCCCGTCGAGGCGCCGAAGGCCGAGCCGGTCGCCGAACCCGTGAGCGCGGTCGCTCCGGCGCTGACCCGCCCCGCCGCCGTGCCCGAGCAGCCGGCCCCGGCCGCCCCGCCCGCCCCGGCCCCGACCGTCGAGACGCCGGCCGAGGCCGAGGACCAGGCCGCCGCCGAGCAGCCCGCCGCGGCCCCGCCCGCCCCGGCCCCGCCCGTCGCCGCCGCGCCGGCCACCCCGACGGCCCCGGTCGCCCCGGTCGCCCCGGCCGCTGTCGGGCCGCGCGCACTGCCCACCCTCCCCGAAGGCCCCGCCGGCGCCCGGTTCGAAGCCGCGACCACCGGCCTGGCCTCCAAGCGCCCGAACTTCACCCAGCAGGCCCGCTCCACGGTGTTCCTGGACGCCGCGACCGGCGACCTCGCCGTGCGCGACCGCGTGGTGCGCCTCGACCTCGGCACCCGCACCCCGGGCGAGATCCTGGACGCCGTCCTGGCGACCGCGCCCGGCACCGAGCGCATCTACATCACCACCGGCGCGCCCTGGCACGACGGCGCCGAGCGGTACTCCACCCTCAAGGACGCCGTCGCCGCCTGGCTCAACACCCCCAGCGAGCGGTGGACCACCGCCGTCGGCTCCGGCCGCGACAAGCTCGCCGGGCACTTCGTCCACCAGCGCCAGCCCGTCGGCCGCTACGCCCCCGCCGCCGCCCCCGACAGCGGCACCACGGAGATCCGCTCCATGGGGGAGTGGTTCGACCCGGACGGCGCCGACGTCGTCACCTGCCGCCAGGCGTTCACCCTGCTGTGGCAGGCGCTGCGCCGCCACTGGGACGACGCGGTCCTGATGGGCTCCCCGTCGCAGACCGGCCGGGACCTGTGGTCGCGCACCGTCCCAACCACCGGCAAGTGGGCCGGCGGCTACCCCGTCCTGTCCGAGGAACTGCGCGGCCTGCTGCACGCCACCGGCGGCCAGGGCCGCACCGAGCTGATCCTGCCGCCCCGCGTGCCCGATCGGCTGCCCGCCCTGGTGGAGTACGACCGCACCTTCGCCTACGCCAAGCACCTGTGGAAGTCCCCGGTCGGCACCCCACGCCGCATCACCGCGCAGGCGTTCGCCGCGATGACCGAGCAGGAGCAGACCAAGGCCCTGATGTCCTGCTCCCACTGGAACGTGCGCGTGACCGTCCCGCCCGGGTGGAACCACGTCGGCCTGCTGCCCGCCCCCGTCACCGGTGACCGGGCCTGGATCTACCCCTCCGAGCCCGGCGCCACCTTCACCACCTGGGCGGGCGGCGCCGAGGTCCACCTCGCCCTGTCGAACCACATCGCACCGTGGCGGATCGAGGTCCTCGACGGCCTGCTCTTCGAAGACGGCAAGCCCCTCGACGAGTGGGGCAAGCGCCTCAAGTCGGCCTGGGCGGACCTGACCAGCCTCTCCCGCGCCCACGCCGACGAACGCCAGCGCACCGCCGCCTACCTCGCCTCCCGCGCCGTCCGGTCGGTGCTGCTGTTCGGCCTCGGCGGCTTCGCCCAGCGCCCCCGCCTGGTCTCCGGCACCACCCCCGTCGGCGAGGCCCTCCCCGCCGGGGTGGAGATCCTCGGCCAGGACGAGACGGTCGTGACCTGGCAGCGCCAGGCCGGCTTCTCCCGCGACCCGTACGCCCACCCCGAGTGGGCCGCCTACGTGTGGTCCGGAGCCCGGGCAGCGCTGCTGGACATGAAGTACCGCCAGGGCAAGGAGGTCATCGGCCACGCCGGTGCCCTCCACGCGAAGCCCGGCACCGTCGTGTACTTCGGCACCGACGGCATCGCCCTGACCGAACGCCAGCCCTGGCCCTACCGCGGCGAGCCCGGCGACTACCTCCTCAAGGGCCACCTCACCGGCCCCGTCGAGCACCCCACCACCCAGGAGCAGTACCTCACACTGCGCGGCCTGGGCCGCGCCGAACTCACGCGCACGGGAGCTGACCAGTGAGCCCGGCCGACCCGGACAACACGAACGAGGCCGCGCGCCTGACCCAGCAGCTGATCGACCATGGCTACACCAAGCGCCAGATCGCCAAGATGCTCGGCCGCGACGCCTCCCTCGTCTCCCAGTTCTTCACCAAGGGCAAAGGCGCGGCCTTCGTGAACGCGCTGCGCCAGGTCGTGCGCGCGGTGCGCGGCGGCGAACGCGACACCGAGGCGCTCGGCGCCGTCGCCCAGGAGAACGTGCAACGCCGCCGGACCCGGACCGGGCAGAAGGCCCGGGTGCGGGGCAAGGACGTCGTCGGCGCGCCCGGCGAGTCGATGGCCGGCCGCGCCGGGAAGCAGGCCATCAGGTCCGGCGCCTCCCACCTCGCGCCCGTGGTGCACGAAACCGGACGGGCCGGCGGCCGCCTCGCCTTCACGGTCCGGATGAAGGCCGACCAGTACACGATGTCGGCCGGCTCTACCGAGGACTCCCCGGGCCTGCGCCGCGGCTTCGTCCCCCGCGCCGACGGCACCGAGGAGCGCACCTACGGCTCCGCCAGCACCGGCGGCTTCGACGCCGCCGAGTGGTCCCAGCGCGTCGCCGACCACCACGGCGACGTCACCGAGGCCATGAAGGCCTGGCTGGTGGAGACCGGCCGCGCCGTCGAGGACGCCGACATCCAGTACCTCGAGGTCCGGGCCTGGGTACCGCCCCAGCAGCAGTAGGGAGTCCGGCCGGCCCCTCCCCACTCCATGACCCGGCCCCGGGGAGAGGCCGCCCGCCCCGACCCTCCCACAGCACCGCCCGCACCGGCCCGCCGTCTCAGCATCCGAAGGAAACGCACCGCCGTGGAGACCACCACCGCCACCGCCGCGCAGGACACGCCGCCCGGACCGCGAGCCCAGGCCCCGGTGCCGCCGCTCCCGGCACAGCCGTCCGGCACCACTGCGGTGAACCCGCTGCCGCTGCACGGGTTCCAGAAGGACGCGGTGGCGGCTGCGGTGCGCGAGGTGAAGGACGGCGGCCGCGCGACCGTCGTCGCGGCGACCGGCTCCGGCAAGACGCTGATCGCCGCTGGCTGCGCCCGGCGCCTGGCCGCGAAGGGCCGGGTGCTGGTCCTGGTCCCGACGATCGAGCTGCTGGAGCAGAGCGCCGAAGCGTGGTCGCTGCGGGGCGGGCGCCGGGGGCTGGCCGTCGCGGCGTGCTCGCGGGAGGAGGCGCTGGAGAGCGCGGAGGCCGGCGGCCGCGTCCACGCCCAGGTGAGCACGCAGGCCCCACGCATCGCCGACCTGGTCGCCCAGGAGAAGCCCGGCGAGCCGGTCACCGTGTACGCCACCTACGCGTCGCTGGAGCGGATCGTCCAGGCCCACCGCGACTTCGGCCTCCCGGCCTGGGACCTGGTCGTCATCGACGAGGCCCACCGCACCGCCGGCGCCGAGGGCAAGGCGTGGGCCGCGATCCACGCCGACGACCAGGTCCCCGCCGTCCGCCGGCTGTACTTCACCGCCACCCCGCGGATCGCGGACGACCGGCGCGCGAAGGACGGCCTGGCCGACCTCGCCGACGCCGACAGCGGCGGCGCCGAGAAACTGCCCGCCCTCTGCTCCATGGACGACGAGCAGACCTACGGCAGGACCTGCTTCACCTGGACCCTCGGACAGGGCATCGAACACGGCTACCTCGCCGACTACCGCGTCCTGGTCCCCGTCGTCACCGACGAGGACCTGCGCGACCTGCTCAACCTCCCGGCCGTCGCCGACCTGCGCTCCCAGCGCACCAACGAGGAACTCCTGCGCCTGGCCCTGCAGATCGCGGTGCTGCGCGCGGTCGCCGACCTCGGCCTGCGCCGCGTCATCACCTTCCACTCCCGGGTGTCCGCGGCGCGGGAGTTCGCCGGCACCCTGCTGGACGCCTCCCAGCTGCTGGAGGACGCGGAGCGCCCGGAGCGGATCTGGGCGAAGGCGGTGGCCGGCACCGACCGCCTGCGCGAACGCCGGGCCGCGTTCGCCGAGTTCAGGGCCCACACCGGCGAGGACGGCGAGGAGTGCGGAATCCTCTGCAACTCCCGGCTCCTGACGGAAGGCATCGACGTCGCCGCCGTGGACGCCATCTGCTTCGCCGATCCCAAGTCGAGCGTGATCGACATCGTCCAGGCCGTCGGCCGGGCCCTGCGCCAGTCCTACCGCCAGGGCAAGGTCTCCTGGGTCATCATCCCCGTCTACCTCCCCACCCCGGAGGTCGGCGACGACACCGCAACCGCGCACCCGGCCGAGGTCCGCGACGCCGGAGAGGCCGTGAAAGCCGAGGCCGACACCGAGATCGAAGCCGGCTCCTTCCGCACGATCTGGCGCGTCCTGCGCGCCCTGGCGGCGCACGACGCCCGGGTCGCCGGCCGGATCACCGAACTGCGCGCCCACCGCTCCCAGGGCACCGCGCACACCACCGCAGCCACGCCGGCCGAGGGCGAGGCGGGACAGCAGCAGCCGGCGCCCGCCGAGTCGCCGATCGAGTGGCTCAAGATCAACGCCCGCCGGCACGCCGCGCAGATCCTCCAGACGGTCAAGCTGCGCGCCTTCAACCCGCGCGCGGTCGAGTGGCAGCGGATGCACGCCGTCGCCGCCGTGTTCCACCTCCGGCACGGCCACCTCGACCCCACCGACAAGCAGGCGCACGCCGAGCTGATCTCCTGGCTCACCCGCCAGCGCCACCTGTACGGCCAGGGCCTGCTCGACCCCGCCCGCGTCAGCGAGCTGGACGCGCTCGGCATGATCTGGTCGAAGAACGCCAACGCCTGGGAACGCGGGGCCGCCTACGCCGCCGCCTTCCACCACCAGCACGGCCACCTCGCGATCCCGGCGACGGCGAAGCTCGACGACTACGCCGTGGGCGCCTGGATGCGCCGCCAGCGCAAGGCCGCGGGCCTCACCGAGGACCAGGTCGCCAGGCTCGACGCGCTGGACGAGCTGTGGCGCCTGGAGCCGGACTGGAACCGCTCCTACCGCCGCCTGCTCGCCTACCTCACCGCCGGCGGCACCCTCACCGGCCCCGCCAACCGCACCGGCGGCGAGGCCGACCCCACCTTCCGCCCCGGCACCTGGCTGCGCAAACAGGCCAGGGCTCGAACCGAGGGCAAGCTGACCGACCGGCAGGCCGCCCTCCTGGACGCCCTCCACCGGCACGCCGAGACCGTCACCGGCTGACCCGTCGTCCTCCTGGTGGCGGGTCAGCCGCAGGTCCTGTCCGGGTGGTCATGGGTGATGGCGCAGATCATTGCCTGGGCCCGGCCGTTGTCGGGGTACCTGTGCTGGAGCTCGTCCTTGAACTCCTTCCACTGGCGGGCGATGTCCTTGACGGCGAGATCGTAGGCGCGGTCGAAGTTGTGGCCGACGGCCGAGCGGGGGCTGTCCTTGGTGTCCTTGTTCAGTACCCCGTCGTGGGTGACGCGGTTCGCGCAGTTGGAGACCGTCCCGGTGTGGTCGCGGTCCGGGTAGCAGCCGGTGGCCAGGTCGTGCGGGATGTGGCGGGTGGCGTCCTTGACCCAGTCGGCCCGGTTCATGGAGCTGTAGCGGGCGATGGAGAAGAACGCGGGCAGGTCGGTCCTTCCCAGTCCCGGGGGGTTCCTGGCGCCGACGGCTCCCGGGGCGGCCTGGTCGGCCCAGTTGCTGTGGGCGTAGAAGTCCTCGATCTGGTGCCAGCCGCGGCCCAGGTCCTCCAGCACCTCGCACTTCGCCCGTCCCGGTTGGTCGTTCCATGCGCAGGCAGGGGAGATGGAGGTCTGGGCGGCGATGGCGTGCCCCTTCGCGTCGACCAGCCGGTCCGCGGCGGCCAGGGCCCGCTTGACGTGGTCGACGGAGCCCTCGACGCAGTCGATGATCTCGGCATCGGCCTGCGCACGGGTGCGGGGGTAGCGGCTGTCGTACCGGGGGTCGAGGTAGTCGGCGTTGTCGCAGTGGAGCTTGCCGATGCCGAAGTACTCGCCGTGGTCGTTGGCGACGATCGCGCCCGAGTTCCCGTCCGCCATCGCCGTCAGCGAGTTCGGGTGCCAGCCCCCGGGTCCCAGGGCGGCCCGGGTGACCTTCTCGTGGTTGTCCCCGCTGAAGGCCTGCGCCGGTGTCGCGGCGCCGAGGGCGACGGAACACAACAGTGCAAGGCCGGCGGCGGTGGGAGCGTACAGGCGCTGTCGCCGGGAAACGGTGGAATTCACGAGGTCTCCAGGTGTGAGATGGACGTCTTCGGCGGGCGTGCATCGGGCGTGGCGCCCCGCCCATGATAGTCATGGACATGACAGATGGTGGGCGAATTGCCACAGAACGTGCGGCCCGTGCCGAGCCGTCCGGCCCGTCGCGGTCCTCGACCGGCATGCCCCGGCCCACCGCCACGATCTGGCCGGCTGCCTCAACCGGACTCCGGCTACGGGGCCTGCTGGCGCCCCGTCACCGAGGGGGCGGGTCGTGCCTGCTCGGATCAGGGGTTGTCGGTGTGCCCGACCGGGGCGGTGAGCAGCAGGAGCCGGCCGGCCGCGGCGGCCGGGCGCAGGTCGAAGGCGCTGGTGAAGGCGCCGGTGATCAGCAGCAGGGTGTGCTGGTCGCGCAGGCGGCGGTGCCATTCCCGGGTGGCGGTGATCTCGCCGTCGAACCAGATCGCACCGCCCGGGCGGTGGATGGTCAGCCGGGTGCCGGTCATGACGGCGGACCAGCCGGGCTGTGGGGCGGCCGGGAAGGTGCGGGCGGCGTCGCAGCCGGCCCAGCCGTCCTCGGGGACGGGCAGGCGTGCGGGGTGCGCGGGGAAGACCAGCACGGGGCTTCGGTCGGGCAGCAGTTCCGGCCAGGGCAGGCCGTCCAGTCCGGTGCTGCTGACGATCTCCACAAGCGGTCCCTTTCCCCCGGCTCCGGCCCGCCCATCCCGGCGCCGGACAGATCACATCATCGGCCACGTACCGCGCCAGGGGCGGCGAATCCTGAAAGATCAGCCGCAAGCGCGTCAACCAGGAGGACATGGGCCACGACAACCCTCCGCTGGTCGTCTCCGCCGTGCACTACGGCCGGAGGGTGCTGTTCATCCTCACCTCCACCCGCAAGGCCTCGGGAAAGGTGGCGGTGACGGCGGAGCCGGACGCGGTGAGGTGCCAGGCCTTCGCCCGGCCGGCCTGCGGCACGGTGACGGCGAGTTCCTGCGCGCGGCGCCGGCATCAGGGTGGTCACGCTGCGCAAGGCTGGAATCCCTGGGGCACCGAGCCGTCAACCGTGCCACCGTCATCCGCCAGGCCCTCCCCGTCGCCCCGGTGGCCTCGATCGCCATCGCGCTCCCGGGGAGCACACGGAAAGGCTGCTGGATCGGCCCACCACCCTCACCCTGGGAGTGCCTCCTGACCGGGAGCACGTGCGGGATCGTCACGGTCCTCTCCCTCATCCTGGCCTTCACCACCTGGGGCCACTGGATCCTCTTCACCCCTGCGCGCTGCGCGGCGGCGCGCCGGGAGCGGGCGGGGCGGCCACCGGGGTGTCGACGAACCGCTGGGAGCCGTCCCAGGTCGAGCACCCGTAGGCCCGGTCGTCCTCCGGCGAGACCGGCACCGGCCCGGTTCCCGTGCCGCTCGCCGCCCACGGGATCGCGGTCGCCGGGAGCGCCGCACACGTGTGGGTGATGTCGCTCGACGACCCGGCCACGGAGTTCGATGGTGGGGCCGATGAGGCGGGCTTCGCGGTCCCGACGCAGTCGTGTGGCCCCGCCCCCATCGGGAGCGGGGCGGGGCCGCGGGTGCTCACCGGGTGCTCACCACGTCGTCGGCAGGTGCGAGTAGCAGTAGCCGTTGGCGGTGCCGTTGTAGTAGGAGTCCCCGTAGTAGAACAGGTAGTTGCCCGTCTGGGGTCCCACGATGCCGTCCTGCTGCAGGCCCCAGTTGGCCTGGAAGGTCTTCACGGCAGCCTGGGTGGCCGGTCCGAACTGGCCGTCCTCCGACAGGCCGAGGTGGAGGATGTCGTTGATGTCGTGCTGCACGCACCAGACACCCGCCCCGCTCGACCCGAGGCTGAGGGACGGCGCCGACGTCGAGGCGCTGGCCGTTCCCAGAGTGGCCGCAGTCACAAGTGCGGCCACGCCGGCCAGCGCGCCAAGGCGGGCAAGGTTTCGCTTGAGCATGGCAACCTTCGCTCTCGATGAGATGGAAATCTGTCAGTTCCCGGCTCTGCAGCGGGTCGCCCGGAGCCGTTGCGGGGCCGTTGGGGTCTCTCGCTGCCGATGACGATGCGTCACTTCGCTTCCTGGGCCAAGGGATTCGTCTCTCGACGAATCCCTTGCCGCGGCTGTCTGGCGGGGTCCAGGATCAGCAGGTGTTGAGGATCCGTTTCACCGACCGGGATCTGGCGCTCACCCGGGTCGCGCCGGCCGCCGACATGTCCGCGGAACTGTCGTTGAGTCTCCACCTGCTGGCGACCCGCCGGCCGGAGAGCAGGCTCGGGAAGTGGCACGAGCAACTCGGGCGGCGCTGGAAGCCGCGTTCGGCCATGCTGTTCGACCTGTTCGCGGCGACCGACCTTCCGGAGTTCCTGATCGCGCGGCCAGAGGGCCGGGACACGGCCGAGGCCACGGCGGACGGGATGGACCGGGACGGTCGCGGCTATCTGCGAGGGCTGGGCCGCCTGCGCCGGCTGACACCGTTCGCCAGGGACCTGGCGAACGGTGACCACCGGTCGCGTGTGCTGCTCGGCGACCTCACGGCGGAGTACCAGTCGGCGGCAATCACGCCGTACTGGGAGCAGATCGACGCTGTGGTGGCCGCGGAGCACCAGTACCGGACGAGGCAGCTGGCCACCGGGGGCCTGAACGCGGTACTGGCCACACTGCACCCGGCCGCCCGGTGGAAGCCACCTGTCCTGAGCCTGCCGATGTCGTCGCCCTGCGTGACCGAGCTTCCCCTGGCGGGTCGCGGCCTGGTGCTTCAGCCGGCCGTCTTCGCGTCCGGCCGCCTGGTGATCGCCGGCTTCGAGCGTCCGGAAGACCCGCCCGTGCTCATCTACCCCCTGCCGGCCGACCGGCTGCTGCTCACGGATGACCGGGTCGGCCCGCCACCGGCGCTGACCGCATTGCTGGGCCGGACCCGGGCCGTCGCGCTCGACACCCTGGCCACGGGCGGCCCGCTCAGCACCAGCGACCTGGCCGCCGCGCTCGGCATCGCCCCGGCCACTGCCAGCCAGCACGCCAGCATCCTGGCCGACGCCGGCCTCACCACCAAACAGCGACAAGGCGGCACAGTGCTGCACCACATCACACTGCTGGGCGAAGTCCTCCTGCAAGGCGGAGTGGAACATGCCGCGCAGAGCGCAACGCGGACGCTGCAGGCGGAGACGAACTGACGGAGATCCTCGCGCACTACCCCGACAACGAGATCGTCTGGGCGCACACGGGGCGCTCGAAGGAACTGGCCCACATTCCGGCACGTGCCCGTCGGCATCGGCAGCTGCTCTCGCTCCTAGGAGGCTGCGCGGATCGGCGCGGTGGGGTTCCCGGTAGTGAGGCGGGCACAGGCCTCCGTGATCACTGGGAGACCTGTGCCCGTTCTTCCAGCACGGCTGACCGAGCCACCGTGGGATCGACGCGCGGCGCCGCCGCCCCGAGCGCCCCGCGGCCGCTGCGGCCCACCCGCTGGGGAGCGCCGTGGAATCAGCAGCCGATCTTGCCGAGCTCGGCGAGATCGTCGTCGGAGAGCGGGAGTCCCGCGCCGGCGACGTTTTCGCGCAGGTGCGCCACCGACGAGGTGCCAGGGATCAGCAGGATGTTCGGCGAGCGCCGCAGCAGCCAGGCCAGGGCGACCGACATCGGCGTCGCGTCCAGCCGGGAGGCTACGGCCGTGAGCGCCGAGGACTGCAGCGGGGTGAAGCCGCCGAGGGGGAAGAAGGGCACGTAGGCGATGCCATGCTCGGCGAGTTCGTCGATGAGCTCGTCGTCGTGGCGGTGGGCGAGGTTGTACATGTTCTGCACGCACACGATCGGCGCGATCGAGCGTGCCTCGGCGACCTGTTCCGCTGTCGCGTTGCTCACGCCGAGGTGCCGGATCAATCCCTGCCGCTGGAGGTCGACGAGCGTCCCGAACGCCTCCGCGAGCGAACCCGGCACGGGTCCCTGGGCGTCACCGAGCCGGAGGTTGACCACGTCCAGCGTGTCGAGGCGGAGGATCTCCAGATTGTCGATGACGGCCCGGCGCAGCTCGTCGGGCCTGCGTGCCGGGGGCCAGCCTCCCTCCTGGTCGCGGGTCGCGCCGACCTTGGTCACGATGTGCAGCGAGTCGGAGTACGGGTGCAGCGCTTCGCGGATCAGCTGGTTGGTGACGTGTGGCCCGTAGGCGTCGGCGGTGTCGATGTGGGTGATACCGAGGCCGACGGCCTCGCGCAGGACGGCGAGTGCGCCGTCGTGGTCGGCGGGCGGACCCATGACCCAGGGGCCGGCGAGCTGCATGGCGCCGTAGCCGAACCGGGTGACGGTCAGGTCGCCCAGGGCCCAGGTGCCGCCGGGAAGCGGGGCGGAGGAGGTGCGCATGGTGTGCCTTTCGCATCGGGCAGAGGATGGTGGTGTTCTCGGCGCCTTGCACCACTATTGGTGCGTAGCTCCTCATCAGGAAGTAGGCACTTCGCAGTGCGTAAGGCGCCCGGGGGTCAGGAGAACGGTCCATGGCGACGATGACGGCGGCTCAGCAAAGGGCACAGGCCAAGGCCGGGTGGGTTGTGACGGTTGGTGGGCTGTTTCCCGGGCAGCTCCCTGGCCTGATTCCGGGGGTGGTGTGGGGGTCGGGTCGGTGACAGCTCTTGCATCTTCGACGCCCCGCCCTGGCACGGGTGCGAGAGGGCCGGTGGGAGGCCTGTCCGGGACGCCCGGTGTCGGTGCCGGTCGTGCTGCGCCTGGCGACTGCTGCCGGGGCCGCCGCCCGGGTGAGTGCCGGCCCCGGGGGAGACGCTTCTTCTGGGGATTTACGCCATATCATCTGCGAATCTGCGGTTTGTTGTCACTTGGGAATCAGCTGATGTCACTGGCCCTTGTTGGTGATGGCGTGTGGGGGCGGGGGAGTCGTGGGTGTCACCGGGGCGCGGATGTGTGGTGACATCAGAGGACGTCGCCCGGTGACATCATGATGCAGATCCCTATGCCAACCGCCGGCGTGCAGAGCCCGGCTCCGGATGTCGGGTGTCCGGTGTTCAATACCGGGGTGGTGGACTGGGAGCGCGTAGGCGACAGCGGTTTCGAGGTCGATCGCGTCCCGGCGCTTGTGGCGCGGCTGGAGCGCTGGGACGACGCGGATGCGGGGCAGGAGCTGGGTTGGCGGCTCGTCCTCGAGGGCGACCTGGTCTTTCCGGCAGGCTTCGCTGCCCTGCCGCGGCTGGTGAGCCTCGCGCCGTGTAGCGCGCACGCGCGCGCCGTGGCGGGGCGGATCCTCGAGCGCGCGGCTGCGCACCACGGCTGCGACGACCTGCTGGCGGACTGCGCGGGCACGATCGCGGAGTTCGGCGAGGTGCTGGACCGGCACCTGCGGTCGCGGCCGGCTGACTACCTTGTTTCCTTCCGCGCTCTGCTCGCCGTCGCGCAGGAGTATCACTGGGTGAACGTCCTGGAGGGCTTCGCGGACGACATCTACGAGCTGGAGTGCCCGCACTGCGGTGCGGGGATGAAGATCGCCGTCGGCCGGTTCGGGTGCTACTCGCAGGTGTGGGACGGTGACGAGGAGCTGCGACGGGAACTGCGACCGGCCGTTGCCGAAGAGCTCACCGGGACCGGCCGGTGGATGCACCGGATCGCGGTCCGCGACGGGCAGGAGGCGCTCGCCGACGGGATCGCCCACCTCTTCGGCGACGCGCAATGCCCGGTGTGCGCCAGCGTCTTCAACATCGCGGACGAGTACACCCACGCCAACCGTCCGGCCGCATCCATCGATCGGTTCCCCCCTCGGCCCAGAACACCGGAGCGCGCGCTTCCCCCAGCCACCCGGCAGGCACTGTCGGTACGGGGCCCTACGCTGCGCCGGGAACGAAGCCGAGCAGACAGGGACCGCGATGGCGTTGACGTTGGATGAGGCGGTGGAGCAGCTCGGCCACCGGCTTTCGCCGAAGCGGCGTTCCGCCGCGACACGGCTGCGCTGGCTTGCCGATCCCGTAGCGGGGCCGCCGCTCCTGGACGCCCTTGAGCGGGAGGTGCGCGACCCCCGTACGTGGGAGACCCAGTACCAGATGGTCATGGCACTGGGGATGTGCGGGCACCGTCCCGCGCTCGGCCTGCTCCGGGACCTTGCCCAGCGCCCGTTCGAGGCGACCATGGTGTACACCGCGCTCGGCGACGCCATCATGCGGCTGAGTGCTTCCGAAGCCACAGCCGATTCCCTGCGCTGGTGCCTGGACAGCGGCACACCGATGCTCGCCGACGGCGCCCTGCGCGCTGTCGCCATGCAGCGGCTGCGCCCGGACACAACCACGATCGACCACGTTCTCGATCTCCTCGGCCCCCTGGGCCCCCACGATGGCCTTCGGTTCTGGGCCGCGGCCGCCGCAGCGGGATGGCCGGGCCCCCGGGTTCAAGAGTTCCTCCGGGATTGCGCAGCCAGCCCTCGAACCGACGTGGCCAGCGCCGCTGCCTCGTCTTTGCACGGCAAGTACCAGACCTGCACGCCCTTGTAGCCGGGCTGGTCACTGCGGCCGACCGCGTCCTGGCGGACCCGTCACGCGCTGGGAGGACTGCGGCATCTGGACGACGGACGGCCCAGTAGCGCTCATGGACTCGGTAAACGACGGTGCCGACCTGGGCGTCGAGTACTCGGGACGCTACCTGCCCGGTCAAGCCCCCCGTTGCCTTGCCCGCCGGGAGCTGGAGGGTCCGGTGCCGCTCGTACCACGCAGACGGCGGAGGCCTGGTCGCTGAACGGCGGACGCCGGGGCCTGGCGGTGGCGGCCTGCTCCCGTGAGGAGGCGCTGGAGAGCGCGGAGGCGGGTGGCCGGATCCGGGCGCAGGTGTCGACGCAGGCCGCGCGGATCGCCGACCTGGTCGCCTCCGCCAGGCCCGGCGAGCCGGTCACCGTGTACGCGACCTACGCGTCCCTGGAGCGGATCGTCCAGGCTCACCAGCTGCACGGCCTGCCCGCGTGGGACCTGGTCGTCGTGGATGAGGCGCACCGCACCGCCGGCAATCGCCGGCTGGTCGTCGAGGGCCGTGTCCGCCCCTGGAGGAGCTCGTCCTGCAGGCCATCCTCGCCCGGTTGGAGCACCGGCGACGACGCTGACCTGACACCGCCGGCCCGCATGCGGTGGAGGGGAGGACAGCGGTTGCCGGAGCCAATGAGGTCAGGACGGGAGGGGAATGAACAGGAGGATGCCGTGGGCGGTGGAGGCGGTGTAGCAGGCGGTGCCGGCGAATGTGGCGGTGTAGAAGGGGGTGGCGACGGTGAAGACGGGGACGATGGCGTTGTGGATGGTGGCGGTGCCGCTGGCATCGGTGACGGCGGTACCGAGGTTGACCGGGCCGAAGAGCGTGATGGCGGTGAAGGTCACCGGCTGACCAGCCACCGGCATCCCCGAGGTGGTCGTCAGGGTGGCACTGAGGGTGGGGATGTAGAACTCCGGCAGCGGGGTCAGCCGGAGCCGGATCGTGCTTGGTTGCGCGGTCAGCGTTGTGGGATTGGGTGTCACGGTGACGGGAGTGCTGGCGGTGGAGCCGGTGAAGCAGCTGTCACCGCTGTAGGCGGCGGTGAGGGTGCCGGTGGTCAGGGCGGTGGTGGTGAAGCAGGCCTGCCCCACGCCGTTCACGGGGATCATCTGGCTCTGGCCGTTGGGGAGGGTGAAGGTGACCGTGCCCATCGGCACTGAGGTGGTGCCTGGTGCCGGGGTGATGGTGGCGCACACGGTCACGCTCTGCCCACAGCTGGAGGGGTTCGGCGTCACCGACAGTGTCGGCGTTGTGGGGTTGGGGCTCACGGTGACGGGGGTGGGGTTGCCGTTCACGGTCGCGGTGAACGTACCGGCGGTGTAGGTGTGGGTGGTCTGCCCGCTCCCGGTGGCGTCCAGGGCGGCGGTGACCGTGGGGCTGGCGTCCCCGAAGTTCACCACCGCTGTCCCGTTCGGAGTTCCCCCGGAAATGCTGAATGTCACCGCTTGCCCGCACCTCGGCGACGCCGGTGAGGTCGTCACCGTCAACGGCGAGATCTCCGTCACGTTCGCCGAATTGGCGTTGGTGACGTAGACGTTGCTGTTCGCCGCCGCCGCCACCGAGAACGGGAACGCGCCGACGGGGACGGTGGCCACGACGGTGTTCGTGGCACTGCTGATCACCGTCACGTTGTTCGAATTGGAGTTGCCGACGTAGACGTTGCCGTTCGGCGCCACCGCCACCCCGAACGGGCCGGCGCCGGTGCCGACGGTGGCCAGGACGGTATTCGTAGTGCTGCTGATCACCGTCACGTTGTTCGAAACGGTGTTGGTGACGTAGAGGTTGCCGTTCGGCGCCACCGCGATCACCCCCGGGACAATGCCGGCGGGGACGGTGGCCAGGACGGTGTTCGTGGCACTGTCGATCACCGTCACGTTGTTCGAGGTCTGGTTGGCGATGTAGACGTTGCCGTTTGGCGCCACCGCCGCGAAGCCCGGGAAACCACCGGAGGGGAGGGTGGTCAGGACGGTGTTCGTGGCACTGCTGATCACCGTCACGGTGTTGTCATTCCGGTTGGCGACGTAGACGTTGCCGTTCGGCGCCACCGCCACCGCGTCCGGGACCGCGCCCACGGGGACGGTGGCCAGGACGGTGTTCGAGACGCTGCTGATCACCGTCACGTTGTTCGAAGTGGAGTTGGCGACGTAGACGTTGCCGTTCGGCGCCACCGCCACCGCGAACGGGCCCCCGCCGACGGCGACGGTGGTCAGGACGGTGTTCGTGGCACTGTCGATCACCGTCACGTTGCTCGAGCTCTGGTTGGTGACGTAGACGTTGCCGTTCGGCGCCACCGCGATCATCGCCGGGTTCGAGCCGACGGGGACGGTGGCCAGGACGGCGTTCGAGACGCTGCTGATCACCGTCACGTTGTTCGAATTGTTGTTGCCGACGTAGACGTTGCCGTTCGGCGCCACCGCCACCGCGAGCGGGCTCGTGCCCGCCGGGATCGTCACCGTGGAGAACGCCGCACTCAACAGCGGCGCCACAAGCCCCCGTACAGCGGGCACCTGGGATCCACCCGCCGGTACAACCGGCCGAACCCCGCAGACTATCGCCGGAGCTCCCGACCAACCCGTGTTCGGCTCCATGGCAAACCTCTCTGGGCTGAGAGGGCCACCCAAGAAATCCCACCGGGGCCCGCGCCGCACGGCGCCGGTATACGCGAACCGGATCACCGCTTGCACACCGGGACAGAGAGAAGGACCCGCCTGCGCATACCACGCACACAGGGGTTGCCTCTATCCCCGGAGAGATGGGCAACCCACCGGAAAAACGGTCACCACTATTAACCCGAAATAGGCAATACGACACCAGCCCTTGACGCGATTTCACCCAATCGGACCAATCCACCACCCAACCGATCACGCCGCACCAGGAAGCCGCCGACTGATGCCGACAGGCCCCCGGCGCCGAGGTTCACGCCACCGCCTGGGCGCGCGCCGCCACCGCGAGGACCTCTTCGAGTACGGCTTGGAAGGCTGCAGCCGGGGGACTGGCCAGCACCGTGCTCTCCAGCGGATCGAGTCGGCTTCCGAACCGATCGGGAGCCCGCGCGCTGCCAGCCGCCTCCAGCAACGCCGAGCGCTACCGCGCCTGACGAGCGAGGGCGTAGGTTGATGGCGCCGCCGTCGCCGACGCCCTTGTTACCTCGCGCGTCGAAATCCCGGCCACCGGTGAGACCGGCCACCGCGAGCTCCTGGAGCTCGCCGCCGCCGTACAGCGCAGCACCGCCCGCTTCCTGGAACACCTGGAACAGGCCCGCCGCGGCGAGGGCGACGACCTACGCTGCAACCAGGCCCTCGCATTCCTGGAGACCAGCCTCACCGGCGCCACACAGCGCATCCTGCGCAAAGCCCACGTGCTGCGCTACGAGATGACCTCCGCCCGGCTGCGCAGCGAGCGGGCCCGTGCCCAGGCGCCCGCCCCGGAGCCTGCCGCCGCCCGCCTTGATTCCCCGCGCGTCGAAACAAACGGCGCCGGCCCGGCCGCCGCCCGCTCCACCGTTTCCCCGCGCGTCGAAACAGACCAGGCCGCGTCCGTCGCGCGGCGGCCGCAACCGGTCGACACCCTGCCGCAGGAACTGCTCCTGGCTCTGGCGTCTGAGCGCACCTCCTCCTCGCCGCTCGCCCGCGGTCTGGGGGCCCCGAACTCCACCTGGAGCATCGAGGGGAGCGACCTGGTGGTGGAGGGCTGGGACAGCACGTCGGACCTGTTCGCCGTCCGCGACCCGAACCGCCGGCTGCTCGGCTGGGTCGAGGCGCTCGGCGACGGCTGGGGCACCTACATCCAGGGCCGCCTGATCATCGACGCCACCGACGGCGATCCCTGGCTCTCCACCGACGCGCTCCACGCCGTCGCCCTGCTCCGTGCCGCCCGCAACCAGCAGCTGACCTGACCCGCACCGCCAGCAGCCCGGCGCCGCAGCACCGCCGCGTCTTGTGAGTGGTCTTGTGGGGCGCCTTGTCGGCGTCTTCCGGGACGTCTTCCGGGTGGTCTTGTAGGCGCATGGTGATCCGGCCCGGCATGGCATCACCGCATGTCGGGGGCTGTTTTGGGTGGGCCGGAAGTGCCGACAACCCTTCTCCTGTCCTTGTCTTGGTGGAGGTAGGTCGGTTCGGTTCGGGGTTCGCGCCTGCGGCGGGCCGGTGGTTCCTGTGCGCGTCCGGCGAAGCCGTCCGCGTCGACCGGCCGGCCCACGGCGGTCACCCCGGTTCCGCGCTGGTTCCACGTAGGCACCACCGCAGGTGCCACCGTAGGCGGCACCGACGGCACCACCGCAGGTACCACCGTACGTACCCCGTCGCTCCCGGCCGCGGCCGCGCGTTTCCGCAGCTCAGCGGCCGCTTTTGGAAGGGCGGAAAATGCGACAACCCCTTCTGTCCATTCCTTTCCCCGGCTTGCTGGTAGGTGGAGGGGCGGTGGTGGGTGACGGTCCGGTCGGCAGGGGTCTGACCCTGCGGGGCCGTGATGGTTGGTGAGCGCCCGGCGAACGCCGGACGCCTCCGGGGCCCCGTCGGGCCGGATCGGCGGTGATCCTCCGCCAGGCCCTCCCTCGGTCCGGTTGGACTGTCGACGCCGACCGGGTCCGGCACCGCCCCCTGGCACGACCGATGCCCCACGGGCGGCCCCTGGCGGCGACCGTGGGGTCCTGACGCACCGTCCGGCCCCAGCAGTGCGGTCCGGCCTCCACTCGGCCCGGGAACGGCCCTTCCCGGGCCTCCCGATGCAGCTCCTGATGCAGCTCCTGCTGTGACTCCTGCTGTAGCTCCTGATGCCAGCACCCCCGGCCCGGGCGCGGGGTGGCATCTGCGCAGCTCACAGGGCCAACCAAGGTGGCCGGTAATACCGACATCCCTCTCTGCGCGCCCCTGTCCTCCTGGTGGTGGGGGTGGGGGTGGGGGTGCGCCGTCGGGTTGTGGTGGGGCCTGCGGCGCTTGTTGGTGGGCCCTGCCTGGCGGCCTGGCTTGACCGGCTGCGGTGCTGACGCCGAGCCGGGGGTGCCGACCTTCGGTCCTTCGGCGTGGTCGAGGCGGTCAGCCGCTTCCCGGGTGCGGACGGCGTCGGGTGTGGTCTGTCCGCATCCCTGATTCCACCATTCGGCTGCCCGCTGAATGGGTGACGTAGCGTCAGACTCTTCACCTATGGTCATGAAGAGCATGCGTTGAGTGATCAAGGAAAGGTGTAGAGGTGAAGGGTGACGCTGTTCTCGTTGAGTTGTGTGAGCGGTTGCCTGTCCTGGCCGGTGAGTACGGCCTGCACATGGTCCCGGCCGTACCGGAGGACCACCCAGGTCGCGCGGAGGTGGACGGCGAGGCGATGACGGTGGACGAGTTCTGTGGCCTCGCCCGTGCGGCCGGCGCCCGGGTGCTGTTCCACCGCACGACCGCCTTCGACGCCGATGCCTTCCTGGCCGGCGCCTTCCCCGAGGACGACGACGACCCTGACGCCCTGTCGGAGGCCGAGACCGCCAGCGTGAAGGCGGTCGAGCGGGTACGGCGTCGAGCCAGGCGCCACGACGGCCAGATCGTGGACGTGCAGCTGTGCGTCGTCCTGGACGGCGTCGCCGTGTTCTGGTCACGCCTTGCCTCATGGGCGGCGGCCCTCGCGGACGACGCCGAGAAGGCCCAGGACGAGAAGAACGACATGGTCGAGCAGATCCGTACGAGCCGAGCGAGGGACGAGCAGGCGGAGGTCACGCGAATCTCGCGACTACTGCAGGACGATCCGACCTTCCGCGAGGCCAAGGATCCCCAGGCCCGACGCCGCGCAGCCGATCGGCTGGTGCCACGTCCGGACGAAATGGACTTTGAGGCGCGCCGGATTCGAACGCGCGCGATCCAGGAGGCGATCAGCGCCATCGAAGAAGCCGCGGACGCCATCTTCAGTGAGTACATGACCCAGTTGCCCGAACTCGCCGACGAACTGGTCGCCAGCGGTGCTCTTGACGGGGCCCGTACGATCCCGGCCCGAAAGGTCCACCTCAAGGAGTTCCTCCGCAAGCGCTCCGGAGGCCACACCCCGCCAGTCGACCTGATCACCCTGATGATGGAGCTGCCCCAGCTGCGCAACCCCTCCAGCGCCGCTGCTCTCCCCGCTGCTCGGCAACCAAACGAGACGCTCTTCCCCATGGAACAGGGCTGACCGGTCTGCAGTGACGGCCGCCGGGCGTCGGTTGCCTGGGCAGGGTGCTGAAGGGTTGCCCAGACGGTGTGCTGGACGGTGTGACCGGAGGTTGTACCGGAGGTAGCGGCCCCCGTCCGGCGCCGCCCCTGTTTCCCCAGGCCGGACCGCCCGGGCAAGCCGGTTGGGACCGGCGACACCGTCGCCCGTCCTCGGACGGGCCGGGCCGTTCCTCGCCGTCAAGGGCGCGTGCGAGGGGGTAGGCGGCTGGCGAGGTGTTGCCGGTCTACCCCTGCCCGAAGCTCCGCTTTTGCTCAAATCGCTTTTCTCCCCGCCGAGTTGGCTGGAGACTGTGAGTGACTGCCGGATTGCCGGCTGGCTGACTTTCCGGCACCGACGACCTGCCGTGCTGCTGAGCCAGTTACCGGTTGGCGGCGGTGCAGGCCGTGCGAGCTGCACCGCGGGCGCGCAACAGCGCGGTGCGGCAGCGGTGTCGTTCATGGCTTTGCCCGCAGGGTGCGACTCTTGCGAAGGGGTGGACGTGAAGTACTTGGTGGAACTCCCGGTCGAGGGTGAGGCCGGGCTGGGGCAGTTGGTGAGGGTGGAGGTCGAGCCGGCCGGTGAGGGGTTGATTCAGGTGTCCCGGCCCGGCCAGGTGGCGGCACGGGCGGCGCGTTCGCTCGGGGAGATGCTGGCGGGTATCAGGCCGGTGGCGGAGAGCTTTGTCGAGGGCCTGGGCGGGATGGCGCAGGCGCCGGAGGAGATCTCGCTGGAGTTCGGCCTGTCGATGTCCGCCGAAGCCGACTTGGTGATCTCCACGACCACGGCGCAGGCCAATTTCAAGGTCTCGCTCACCTGGCGTCCGCCGTCTGCCGAGGCGGGTCGGACGCCGTGACCACTCCCGAGCCATCGGCTGGGGGGGATCCGGCGGCGTTGCACGCGGCGCTGCTGCGGGTCCAGGACTCGCGGGGCGAGCCGGTCGGCGTCGGCTTCCTGGTGGCGGAGGACTTGGTGCTCACCTGCGCCCACGTGGTGAGCACGGCACTCGGGCTGCCCGGTGGTGAGATGCCGCCAGACGGCGCGCAACTCGTGCTCGAAGCCGCTCTCTTACCGGCCATGCCGGGGCGGGAACCGGTGTCGGGCACGGCGCGGGTGAGAGTCTGGGGCCCGGCGCAGCCGGCCGCGGCCGACCTGGCCGTGCTCGCGCTAGAGGCGCCACTGCCCGGTGCCCGGCCGATCAGGTTGATCAAGACGGGCCCGCAGCAGACCTGGGACCACCCGTCCCGGGTCTTCGGATTCCCCCAGGGGCATCCCGAGGGCGTGTGGCACTCCGGAACCCTTCGGGCGAGGCTGGCCGGCCAGTGGGTGCAGCTCGACCAGTCCGGACAGGGCCACCGGGTGTCGGCGGGATTCAGTGGCAGCGCGGTCTGGGACGAGCAACTCGGCGGCGTGGTCGGCCTGATGACGGTGGCAGAGGCGGGCACCCCGCCGGTCAGCTACCTGATCCCGACCGACCGGCTGATCGCGGCCTGGCCCGACCTGGGACCGCTCGCCGAGCCGCCCTCACCGTTTCGCGGACTGAACGCATTCCAGGAGTCCGACACCGGCAGCTACTTCGGCCGCGAAGCCGACGCCGACCAGCTCGCCGCCATCACCGCGCGCGAGCGCTGGACCACGCTGGTCGGGCCCTCCGGCTGCGGCAAGTCGTCGCTGGCCATGGCAGGCGTCATCCCCAGGCGGCGTAAGGCCGGAGACAGCGCCGTGGTGGTCCACTTCGCCGCGTACAACACCGCGCTGCGGGCGCTGGCCGCGGCCCTGCTGCAGGAGCTGAACCCCGAACTGTCCGAGGCCGAGCGCCCGGCCAGGATCACCGAGCTGACCGAAGAACTCGCCACCCGAGGGATTCGCGAGACCGCATTCCGGATCCTGGAACTGAAGAAAAGCTCACGTCTGCTGGTCGTGCTCGACCAGTTCGAGGAACTCCTCGACCAGAGCGACAGCGCCATCGACGAGCTGGCCGAGGTGCTGGGCGGCCCCGGCACCCCCGACCAGGTCGCCGTGCTGGCCACCCTGCGCGCCGACCTGCTGGAACACGCCCTCGCCCACCCACGGCTGGGCCCGCTGGTCAGCAGGAAGATCCAGGCACTCCAACCGATGCGCCCCGACCAACTGCGCGAGGTCATCGCCAAGCCGGTCGACGCGGTCCCCGGTGCCCGCTACGAGGACGAGCTGATCGAGCGCATTCTGGCCGACGCCGGCTCCGAACCCGGCATTCTGCCGCTGCTCGGCTTCACCCTCGACCAGTTGTGGCGACGGTGCGCAGGCGGCCTCATCACCTATCAGGAATACACCCGGCTCGGCGGTGTCGCCGGCGCCCTCAACTACTGCGCGAAGGAGCAGTGGGGCGCCCTGATACCGGACGCGGACCGGGAAGCCGCCAGACGACTGCTCACCCGACTGGTGCGGATCCCGGTCGGCACGGCCGCGCCGCTGCGCCGCGCCGTCTACCGAACCGAGATCGATCCCCAGGAATGGGATATCGCCCAGCGCCTGGCCAGAGCCAGGCTCCTGGTGATCCAGGGCCAGGACAGCAGCGACCGCGCGGGCGAGGGCCGGCGTGTCGAATTCGCCCACGAGGCGGTTATCACAGCATGGGAGACCACCAGGGAGCTGGTGGCAGCGGACCGCTCGTTCCTGGCCTGGCGGGAGAGCATACAGAACGACCTGGACCGCTGGGAGGACCGGAATCGGCCGGCGGACCTACTGCCGACCCGAACCGCCATCGCGCTCTCACGACAGTGGCTGCCCGCCCGTTCGGCCGAACTGAGCGAGCCACTGAAGGACTTCCTCAAGCACGGCAAGCGGCGCCTGCGCCGTCGTCGTGGCGCACTGTGGTCCGGGGTCGCCACCGTCTGCGTCCTGGCGCTCGTCGCCGCGGCAGCCGCAGTGAACGCACAACGCGCACACAAGGACGCCGCGCGCAACGTCGCGATCACCCGCGCGAACACCCTCGCCGCGGACGCAGCCGCCCTGACCCCCACAGAACCGGGGCTGGCCGCCCAACTCGCGATCGCCGCCTACCGCACTTCCCCCACCCAAGCCGCTGCCAGCCAGCTCTACACAATCCTCGGCACGCCGCTCGACCACGTCCTCGCCACCACGGGCAGCGAAGTGATTAGCGTAGCTGCGCAGGCGCATGGCTCCCTGGTAGGGGCAGGTACCGAAGACGGCTCCGTGCGGATATGGAACACGGCCGACCCGTCCGCCCCGGTTGCGCACACGACGCTGCACCTGCAACGCGCAGCCGCGATCGCCTTAGCTCCCGACCAGCCGCAACTGGCCGCAAGATGCCCGGACCAGAGCGGCCTGTGTCTGCTGTCCCTGGCCGATCCCCAGCACCCGAGCACCCTGGCCAAGCTACCCCTGCCCGGACCGGACCAACTCCCCGGCGGCCTGAGAGTCAGCTCACTCGCATTCAGCCCGGACGGGAACCTGCTCGCCGCCGCCACAGAGCAGGGCTCCAGCATGCTCTGGTCCGTCCAGGACACCGCGAACCCGCGCCTCCTGCCAGTACTGCCCGGCAACGGCAACGGCACCCTGATAGGAGGAGTGGCCTTCGCCCCCACCAGCAAACTGCTGGCCACCAGCAACCAGGCCGGCGCCACCCAGCTCTGGGACCTGACCGACCCCGCCAAACCCGTCTCGACCACCGCCATCTCCACCGGCTACCAGTCGCTCGTTTTCAGCCCGGACGGCAACTGGCTGGCCGCGGGCGGGGACGCGCATGTGGACCTGTGGAAGATCGGCGACACCTCGAAACCGCTATCGGTCTTCCCCGGGGTCTCGGTAGATGTGATGAGCGTGGCCTACAGCCCAGAGGGCAGCCAACTCACCTTCGGCGGAATGGGCACGTATGACGCCAAGGGCGCGCTGTGCCATGTGGACGTCTCGAATATCAGCCTTGACAGCCTTGTGGTTCCGGCCTGCACCAGCACCGCCTTCGACACCAGAACCCTGGCGGCCACGCCGAACGGCGCGGTACTGAGCGGTGGAGGAGACGGAAAGGTACGCCTGTGGCGAGACCCGGTGGCGCGGGTCGGCGGCCTCCAGGTGACGGGCAAGGACAACTTCGCGATCAGCCCAGACGGGAACCTGATCGCGGCACCGGTCGAAACGCGTGCACGAGGCACCATGGGCGACAACTCGAAAATCGTCGGGCTGTGGGAGGTACCCGGATCCGGAGCCGGCGGGAAGGACCCCCTGGCCACAATCCCCCTCGCCACCTTCTCGCAAACGATCACCTTCCTCACCGCGACTGCGCTGCTGACCGTCGACCACGACGGCGCGGTGCAACTATGGGACATTCACGATCCCACACACCCAACCGGCGTCTCACTCGGCACGGCACACTTCCCCACCACCCCCACCGGGCTCGGCGATGTCATCGTGTCCTCGGGAGTCACCTCCTCCGATGATGGAAGCCTGGTCGCCGTACAGGGCGACGGCTACCTCCAGCTCTGGCGCGTGACCGACAGCCACACCGTCCTCAAGGCAGGCAAGCTCCCCCTCCCCGACCCCAACCGGGACCTGGCCGGCCTGGTGGACAACCACACTGCCTGCGTCCTCACCCAGGACGGCGTCACGTGGTGGGACATCAGCGATCCGCACCACCCGCAGCATGGCGTGGACTCGCCGCTGACCGGCGTGAACCACGGCAGCGTTGCGGGTTCCTCTGGCGTCGCCGCCGCGACTACGCAGGCCAGCGGGTTCGGCACCAGCTTGTACCTGTACGGCCTCACCGCCGGCCACCCGACCAGCACCGTCAAACTCTCCGACCGCTCCGGATCCACCGTGCGATTCAGCGGCGACAGCAAGCTACTGGCCGCCACCGGCGCGGCTGAGAACACCCTGGCTCTCTGGGACACCCGCAACCCGGCCCAACCACGGTCCATCGCGGCCATCAACACCCAGCCTGGTACCAGCGCCGTCGCCTTCAGCCCGAACAGCAAACTCATGGCCGTATGGGCCCGTGGCGACAAGTCCGCAGTTCAACTGTGGGACATCCGCAACCCGTCCATCCCCCACGTGACCGGGACCATCGCCCCCGGCGAATACGCGGAAGACATCCAGTTCACGCCCAACGGCGACCGGCTCGCCGTTGTCGGCAGTGATTCCGTCCGCTTCTTCGACACCGACCCGACTGCACTGGCCGATCGCCTCTGCGCCTACGCCGGCACCGGCATCAGTACGAACGACTGGACGCAGTACGCCCCGGGGATCCCATACCAGCCCCCATGCCCCTCGCGCCGCTGAGACCTGAGCAGTGTTTTCGACCACCCACCGTAACGCGGCAGCCTGCACCAACTTGCCACAGCCATAGGCATGACCGCGAACGGAATGGTGCAGCGCCTACTCCCGTCGACGTAGCCCTCGGTTCGAGAACCGAAGGCTACAAGCCCTCCTGGGTGTACGGCATCCGGTCAGGTGCTCGGGATGGTCCGCTCGGAGATGGGTGGCACGGCCCGGGGCGCCGGGCGCTCCGGTGCCCAGCATGCGATGGCGGTCAACGAGACCGTGCTCGCGTTCGTCCTCGGCGGTAGCGCGCCCGGGGCGGCGGGCTGGGTGGGCACGGTGCGGTCCTGGGCGACCGAGGTCGAGTTCCTGCTGCCGGGTGGCAGGCGCAAGGTGCGTCCGGACGGGGTGTGGCAGGCCCCGGAGATCGGGGTGCCGGTGTTGATGGTGGAGGTTGACCGCTCCACCATGGCGCCGGCTGACGTCGCCGCGAAGTTCCCCCGGTACCGCGAGCTGTTCCGCACCAGGGTCCGCGACAACGACCCGGCCCTCGCCGACTGGGAGCCGGCCGACCGGACGGTGCACTGGTGGCGCCGCACCTGGCCCGGCCACACCCGGGCCGGGTACCCGCCGGTCGCCCTGGTCGTCACCGACGCCGGACCGGTCGCGCTGGCCAACCGGCAGCAGGCAGTCGTGGACCTGTCCGCCGACTGCTGGCGCGGCCGGTGGTGCAGGGAGGTCCGCGACTACAACGACGACGGGTGGCGCGAGTACGACGACGCGGTGCCCATCGTCGCGACCACCCTGGAGCTACTGGCCGAGCACGGGCCGCTCGGGCCGGTGTGGTGGCGCCTCGGCCGCTCGGGCCGGCACTCCCTCATCGAGGCGCTGGAGAACCCGAACAACCGAGCCGCCTACGACCTGCGCCAGGCCGCCCGCGAGGACGAGGAGCACAAGGCCCACCAGGAGCTGATGGACTCCCTGGTCTGCATCGACTGCGGCGACGTTCCCGAGCAGGAGAGCACCTGGGAATACGGCCGCCAGGGACAGGTCGAGTGGACCCGCCGCCCCGGCGGCCGCTGCTGGCCCTGCCACCAGGACCGCGAGGAACGCCTGGAACGGGAGGCCGAAGAACAGCTGGAGGCCGCCCGGACCGCGAACGCCTTGCTGCGCCCGTGCTGGACGTGCCGGGGCTCGATCGGGGGGAAGGAGGGCTCGAAGCTGGAGCTGCGGGAGAAGGCCAGCCCGGACCGGCTGGAGTGCCCGCAGTGCGAACAGGACCGCGCCATCAAGGACTTGGGCGCGCTGGTGCTGCCCGCCCCGACCAAGCGCGAGCAGGTGGCCGCGCTGGTCTCCGCCCCGGACGATCCGTGGTGGGAGGAACGGGTGCTGCACGCCAAGCTCTACCCGGTGAGGGGCCGCGGGGTGTGACCTGTTGGTGGTTGGAGGCGCTTTTTGGGGTTGGCGGGGTTGGCTGGGGCAGCCGGTCGGTTGCTACGCCCGTCCCGGGCCGGGGCTGTTGCTGGTTGCTGTGTGTGTTCGCCGTGGGCATGCCATACGACTGGGGGCGGGGGTGCCGGGGGTGGGGAGTTGGCGTGTTTTCCGGCGGGTTCCTGGATTTTCTGCGGGTGGTTTTCGGGGGAGTTTTAGCCGAGGTTTTCGCCGGTGGTTTTGCTGGTTTTCTGCCCGCGCGCTCTGGGGCTCGATTTGAGTACTCGTCTCCCAGGGGCCCACGGTGTCCGGGGGCCGCTCGTCGGGGTCCTGCTCGGTGCCGTCGGTGTTCTGCTCGCCGCCGTCCAGGCCGCGCGGCGCGAGGCCGCCTGGCTGCTTGTCGGTGTCCGCCTGGCCCTGGTCCTGTTCGGTGCCGCCGTCCTTGCCGGCCGGGGGGTTGGCTGGATGCCTCGCGCGTGGCATCAAGCTTGGTGCGGGTCGGTTGTCTGGCCGCTGTCCGCGCCCCTGCCGTATCCCGCCCCCTGGCGCCCGTCCTGGCCGCCGTGCCCGCCGTCCGGGGGCCGCCGCG
>NZ_CP090840.1:0-1731283 GCF_001888885.2 Streptomyces viridifaciens | reverse complement strand
CTGCGGCTTAGGCATTTCCTGACGGGAAATGCGGCGGTGCTGACGCACCGCCAGGTGCGGGGGTGCCGCCTGGCGGCGTCACCGTGGGCGTTGGCCCGAGGCTGCGCCTCGGGGCCCGGCTGCGCCGGGCGGGCTAGCTGAGGCCCATTCGCCTGCGGCGAATGGGTGGGCGGGTGCGGCCCCTGGCGGGGCCTCAACTTCGCGGTGGTTTGGCACGGGCCTGCGGCCCGCCATGGGCAGCGTTGACGATGTGACGCGAAATTCGGGTATAGGCCCCGCCCCTGCGGGGCGGCCCCGGCGTTAACGATGTGACGTGAATTTCCGGTAGAAGCCCCTCCCCTGACGGGGAGGGCAATATCCAGCGCGGCACCCGTTGACGATATGACGCGAAATGCCGACGGCAACGTCTTACCCAGGGAGCGAGGGCCCTGACGGGCCACCGGGGCTGCGCCCCGGCGACGTCAACGCAGCACGGCCGGCGCCAACGGGCAGGCACACCCGACGGCTGCGGCGCCGGGCGCAGCGGGGTAGCGGATGTCCCCACGGCCTCACCGGTCTACGACACCCCTCTTCGGCGTGAAGGCGACACCGCCCTTCAGCGGCGCCAAGCCCTGGCCAGCACGAAGCCGAAACCGACCGCTGAAAACAAGTGACGCCCAGACACCGCAACCCAAATGTCGTTCATCAAGGGTGCGCGGCCCGGCGAATGAGCCGGGGCCAGGCTGTGGGACAAAGGGCGGCCCCACCCCAGGTCCAGCGGGACACAGCACCAGGCCGGGCCCTGACGGGCCTGAGGGGGCGGTGCGCCCGGCCGCATCCAGCCATCCTGGCCTGCTCCTGCCGACGGCCTCCCGTTCGGCTGCTCCAAGGACCCCAGGCAGCCCGCCGAACCAGGGCCGGATCCCAGCCTGACGGAGGCCGCCATCACCAGTAGCGGCCTGAAGGCCTCGTCAAATCCTCTCGGCCCAAGCGGTCGAGACGGCCTCGTCAGGCAGCCATCGAACCGGCGGGTTCATAGATGCAAGAGCTGTCACGGACTCGCCCCCGGCCACGGAGGCAGCAGGACTGAGGGGGGCGCAGCGCCGCGGGCGGGCCGGGCCGTGATGGGACATCAGCCACTAACTCGCTGCATTCTTGGGCGCCCCCGGGCGCAGCAGGGCGAGCGGGCACACGGCCCGGCACAGGCACCACCACGCAGCCCTCCGGCGGGCGGCCTGGCGGCCGCAGATGGGGGTGTCGGCCTGCGGCCGCACCGGTGGGTGGCCGGGGTTGGGGCCTGACGGCCCCGCCGGTAGTGGGTGCACGGGCCGGGGGCCTGGCGGCCCGCCAGTGCCGCGGGTGCGGGGCCGGGCCTGCGGCACCGGCCGAGGACAGGACGCGGTGCCAGGGCGGTTGTCGGTGGGGACCTGTACGGTCCGGGCGGCGGATGCCAGGGGAGAGAGGAAGAGGGGCGGGCATGAACGAGGTCAGGCCGGAGACACGCGAGTACCTCGACGGGCTGTTCACACCGGGCCTGCGGATCGGCGGCGATGCGCACACCCCGTACAGCTGGATCGAGATCGCCGAGGTGCAGGGGGTCACTGCAATCCGGCTGCCGAGCGGCCGGCTGGTCGTGGACTCGCCCTGGAACACCGAGCCGCCGCGCGAGCTCGCGTTCCGCATCCCGCCCGGCGAATACCTGGTGGACGTCTCCTGGGCCAACTGGCCCCACCTCTCCGACGGCTACTACAACGAGTACCGGCAGTGCGCCGCCACACGCCTGCGCATCCGCGACGAGCCGGTGGTCACGTGGGAGCTCGCCCTCGGCGTGGGCGAGGACCCGGCCCTGCGCGCCGCCGGCGCGGGGTTCGAGGCTGAGGAGTCCATGGGCTGCTTCGCCGACGCCACCGCCTGGCGGCCGCTGACCGAGCCCTTCCGCCGCCACCTGACGGACGTCGCCGCCGGGTTCGGCGGCCCGGTGCCCGGACGGGACACCGAGGACCGCTTCGAACTGGTCCGTGAGGACCTCTGCGAGGGCTTCTTCGACCTGGTCCGCGATGAGGCCCACCGGGCCGACCTGCTGACCTTCGGCGTCCCGGAAGGCTGGGGCCAGGTCTGGGAAGGCCGCACCCACGAGGGCGAGGTCGCGGTGATCGTCGCTCCCGGCCATGTGCCCACCAGCCCGTGGGACTGAAACAGCCCAGCCCTCCGGCCACTGCCGCCGGGCCACGACAATCCGCAGGCACCAAGTCCCCGGTCACGGCCGGGACTCAGCAGGGTGATCGCCTCGCGGGGTTGGTGGAGAGCAGCAGCCGGTCGGCAACGTCGGCGACCGGAAGGCCGGAACGAGCCAGGGCTGCTGCTGGGGGCAGCAGCGGGGAGAGAACAGCACGACGTCCGGGCGGCTCAGGCTCTGGCTGTCCCGGGGTCAACACAAACCGGGTCCAAGAAAGGAACGGTGGAGTCCGGATGTCGGTAATCAAGGGCACGCCCAAGTGCGCATGTTGCGGAGGGAGGAACGAGCGCAGGTTCGTTTCCAGTGGAAATGAGACCGTATGGATGTACGTATGTGACAGTGTCAAGTGCAATGAGGATCAGCAGCGGATAGCTCGGAGGGCAAAAAGGCACGGAATTACATACGATAGGTATTCGGAGATCCACCTGAATCAAGGTGGCAGGTGCCCGGTATGCGGGGAGCACCTCGGGAAGTTCGACAAGGACGTTGTGATAGACCATGACCACTCGTGCTGTCCCAAGAGGACATCGTGCGGTGAATGCGTGAGGGGAATTCTTCACCGGCGATGCAATTCCGCGATTGGCTACCTCCGCGATGACCCGGACACGTTTGAACGGATAGCCGAATATCTTCGAGGCTTTCGAGGCTACTGAAGGGGCCTGAACAGCAGAGGCGGACCCTGTGCACGGCCGGCGGCCCGTTCGCCCTCGCCACAGAACTCCGCGCGACAGCGCCGCACGGCAAAAAAGGGGCGCGCCAGGCCCCCAGGGCGCCGCAACCGGCCCGGCGGGGGCCCAGTTGGCAGGCCCCCAGCCGGGGCGCAGCCGGCGGCCGGGTGCGGCGAACCAGCCGCCCCGGGGCCCCCGGTACGCCTGGCAAGGCCCGGGCAGACCACCACCACACCCAGCGGG
Organism: Streptomyces viridifaciens; assembly: GCF_001888885.2. Lineage (NCBI taxonomy): Bacteria > Bacillati > Actinomycetota > Actinomycetes > Kitasatosporales > Streptomycetaceae > Streptomyces > Streptomyces viridifaciens. Next base: position 1,728,157 of record NZ_CP090840.1, on the reverse strand, counting down.
GCTTGGCGGGACCGGGCACGACAACCGGCGGCCGGCACCACTGTGACCGGCCACCAGGCACCGGACAGCCGGGACGGGGCGGCGGGGCGCAGCGATCCCGAGAAGCGTGACGGCGCGGCATCCGGCCGGGCCCCTCCCGGCCGTTGCCAAGGTTTTCCTGAGACCCCGGAACTGCCCTTCACGGTCCTTTCCATGAGAATCCGGGCTGAACTCCAGAGTGGAATCCGGCAGCCATTCCGGACCGTCCGTCAATTCCTCAGGCGGGCTCGGACACCACCCGGCCACCGAGACACTGTCCACGGCAGCTTCACCGACCCGACCCAACACGTAGCGTAACCAGCAGCAGGGGCTTTCAGCTCACCCACCCCAGAGGGTAGTGAGGTCTAGACAACTTCTCGCCAGTGTGGCCTTTCGCCCAGTTTTAAGCCATTTCGCTCAGTGATCACCAAAACAGGTCACAGCTCACGGTGGCGTGGTGGTCGTCACTGACGAGGGTGTGCAGGCCCAGCGCGGGCCAGCACGACGGTGCGCAGCAAGGGGGCGGGGCCTGGCGGCCCTGGTGCAGGGGTACCGCCTGCGGCGTCACCGGAGACGGGCGCAGCGCGCGAGTCAGGACCGGCGATCACGGACAGCATGGCCTGTCTCGAATCAGCAAGGCGCATCCCATCAATAACTAGTCTATTTCTCAGTATGTTTGAGCATTAGTCAGTTAACCCTGAGCCGGTTGGCTACTGCTGTGCAGTCATCGGGTTCTGACGTGGGTTCTGCGTGTGGGCGGGTTGTGGATCCGGCGCTGATCGACGCGTGCTTCTTCGACCCACTGGGCCGCGAGCAACGGATGGTCTGGGCGGATGCGGTTCAGCAGGTCGCATTCGAGCGGTGCGGTGTGGTGCGGCGGTTCCCCGTGCGTGCGGGGCGGCGTGTGGCTCCGGGCTGGTGGTGGTCGGCAACTGATGGGCGGCTGGTGCACTACGGGTCGGGGCTGATGCGGATGCAGGTGATGCTGCTCGACCGTGATCCGTCGGTCGTGGGGTTGGCCTGCCGTCCGGTGGAACTGCTCTGGCGCGGGAGCGGCGCGGTGCTGTCACACGCGCCGCACCTGCTGGCCCGCCTGGCCGACGGAACGGCCGCGCTGGTGGACTGCGTGGGGCGGGACGGGATGTCGCCCGAGCACGCACGCAGGGCGGCGGTGGTCGCGGCGGCGGCTGCGGCCGTGGGCTGGCACTATCGTGCGGTCGGGCCGCCCGATCCGGTGTTGGCAGCCAATGTCCGCTGGCTCGCCGGATACCGGCACCCGCGGTACGCGGCGACCGGCACCGAGGCCGGGCAGCTGCTGGGCTGCTATTCCCGGCCGCGGCCGCTGATCGACGGGGTACGGGAGCTCGGGGATCCGTTGAAAGGTACTGCCGATGGTGTTCCACGCGCTGTGGCGCGGGGATCTGACGGTAGCGCTGACCGAGCCGCTGCACGAACGGGCGCTTGTCGTGGTCGGCGCAGGTGAGGTGGCGTGAGCGCTGCGAGGCGGAGCGCAGTGGAGGTCGGTACCCGGCTGTGCTTTGAGGGACGGACCTGGACGGTCGTCATGCTGGAGGGAGCTCGAGCCACGCTGGTGGACGAGGATGGAGCGGTGGCCTCGGTCCTGCTCGCCCACCTGCTGTCAGCCCCCTCCTTCGCGCTCGCAGACGCACCCACCCCATCCCGTGTGCCGCCCCTCGGGCTGCTGGAAGAACTCCCGGAGCAAGCTCGTGAGCATGCGATGGCGTGGCAGCGGCACGTGAGGGAGGTGGAAACCGGCTTTCCCACAGCCGATACGTCCGGGGTCCCACGCCGTGAGTTCGACCCGGCGCAGCGAACTCTGGCGCAGCGGGAGGCGGCGAAGGCGGCGGAGCTGGCGGCGGCCGGGCAGGCGGTGAGTGTGACGACGGTGCGCCGGATGCGGGCCCGGTACCGCCGGGAGGGGCTGTGGGGACTGGTCGATCAGCGTGCCACCCGCCGCCGCTCGCCTTTGGGGCGGGCGGACGAGCGGGTGGTCGCCGCGATCGTGCAGGCGTTGGAGGAGCAGCGGGAGCGGTCGACGGGGACGTTGAGCCGGCTGCGGCGGTCGGTGGGGTGGATCTTGGACGAGACGTACGGCGCGGGCATGGTGACGGTGCCGCCGGTGGCGACGTTCAACCGGCTCGTGCACGCGCTGGCCGACGGCAAAGGCCTGCTGGGGACGGCGGCGCAGCGCCGGAGTCATGCTTCGCGGCCGGCGGCGCCGTTTAGGGCGTCCGTGGTGTTGCGGCCGGGCGAGGTGGTGATGCTGGACAGCACGCCGCTGGACGTGATGGTGGTGCTGGCCGACGGGGTGGTCGGGCGGGCGGAGCTGACGATCGCGCTGGATGTGGCGACACGCAGCGTCTGCGCCGCGGTGCTGCGGCCGATGGGGACCAGGGCGGCAGACGCGGCGGTGCTGCTGGCGCAGATGGCGACGCCGATGCGGATGCGCCCGGGGTGGGAGAAGGCGCTGGCGCTGGAGCGCTCGGTAGTCCCCTATGAGCGGCTGGTGTCGCTGGACGCCCGGCTGGAAGGTGTGGCGGCGCGGCCGGTGATCGTGCCGGAGACAGTGGTGGTCGACCAGGGACGGGTGTTCGTCTCGTCGTCTTTCCTAGCGGCGTGCGAAAGCCTCGGGGTGTCGGTGCAGCCGGTGCCGCCTGCCAACGGTCCGGCGAAAGGACAGGTGGAGCGGACGTTCCTGACGATCCGCCACCGCTTCTCCCAGTACGTCGCCGGTTACACCGGGTCCGATGTGACCGAGCGCGGCGGTGCGGTGGAGGACGAGGCGTGCTGGACGCTGCCGCAGTTGCGGGAGCTGTGGGAGGAATGGCTGGTCGCGGACTGGCAGAGCCGGGTGCACGAGGGACTGCGGCATCCGACGATGCCCGGGCTCGCGCTGTCGCCGAACGAGATGTGGGCCTCGCTGGTGGGGGTGTGCGGGTATGCGCCAGTGCCTGTTCCCCGCCTTGAGCCGGTCCCTAGGTGCAGGCGGCGATCTGGCGGCCGCCGCACACCAACGCGGCATCGGCAGCAACGACTACTTCGACCGGTACGTCGTCTTCGGTGTCCCCGACGACGACCTTTCAGAGACCGAACTCACCGAAGCACTGACCCAGCTCCGTGCAGGCACACCTGGGCCGGAAGCCGCCGAGCTCCTGCTGAGACTGGAAGACGACACCCATCGCATCCGGCGGCGCCTCGGGCAACGGCTCCAAGCCGGCGCCGCGGTGCCGGCCGCCGCACTGCTGCTCGCTGTCGCCGAACGCTACGGCACGTTGAGGGCCCAGGCAGAGTTCCTGCTCAGCGCCGACGCGAGCGCCAGGTTCCTCGCGCAGGATCTCTTCCGCACACTCCCCCACGACACGCATGCGCAGGTCCTAACCGACATGGCGGCCTCCCCGCAGGGCGCCTCGCTCGCCGGCCGCGTGCTCTACGACGCCGTGGAGCCTGCGGACACCGGGCTTCCCGCGCCGGTACGCGGTCCGTCCCGGCCGGAACGGCGGCGGCGGTTCGACGGCGTCGGCGACGGCCTGATCATTCTTGCGCGGGTACGGGAGGAGGCTGGCGGTCTGCCCTTGAATAGGGTCGTTTGCCGCGCAAGGGGCGGTGCGGAACCATTTGAGTATGGGCAGGAAGGCGCTGCGCGATGTCATCGTGGTGCTGCCGGGGATCACCGGGAGCGTGCTACGCGCGGACGGTCGCGACGTGTGGGCGCTTAGCGGGCAGGCCGTCTGGTCCTGGGGCGCCAGCGGGGGTGATTCGCTGCAGAGTCTCTACCTGCGCGACGGCGATCCCGGCAAGGTGGTAGCCGAACGGTTAATGCCGACCGCCCACATGGTCCCCGGGCTGGTCAAGATCGACGGTTATTCGGCCTTGGTGCGGCTCGCCCGGGAGACATTCGAGATCGTCCCTGGCGCCAACTTTCTCGAGTTCCCCTACGACTGGCGCCTCGACAACCGCATCGCGGCCCGGCGGCTCACGGAGACCGTGGAACGAGCGCTGCACGAGTGGCGGCAGCACACCGGAAACCCCGCCGCCAAGGTCATCTTCCTGGCCCACAGCATGGGCGGCCTCGTCGCACGTTACTACCTCGAGGCACTGGAGGGCTGGCGAGACTGCCGTGCACTGTTCACGTTCGGTACGCCCTACCGGGGCTCCCTCAATCCACTCGGCTTCCTGGCCAACGGCTACAAGAAGGCATTCGTAGATCTCACGGATGTGATGCGCTCATTCCCGTCGGTCCATCAGCTGCTGCCGATCTATCGTGCGCTGCGGGTCGGCGACGAGTACGTTCGGGTGGCGGAGGCCGGGCCCCTGCCCGGGATCGATCCGGTGCTGATCGCCGACGCGCTGGCCTTCCACCGCGAGATCGAAACGAAGGTGACCGAGCACCGCGACGACGACGATTACCGCCGCGACGGGTACACAATCGTCCCGATCATCGGCACCCGCCAGCCGACGAATCAGTCTGGAGTGCTCACCGGCGGACGGGTGACCGTCAGCCGGGACCTGCCTGCCTGGATCGACCCGCTACTCGCGGACGGTGATGGCACCGTGCCACGGGCGTCAGCTATACCTATCGAGCTGTCCGAGGCCTACCGCGACACGTTCGTGCCGGAGCGCCACAGCTCGCTGCAGTGCAACGCCGCCATCCTGGCCGACGTGCGCGGGCGCCTGGAGCAATCACAGGTACGCGGCCTCGGGGCAATTCGCGGACCGCAGGAGAGCCCAGCCGCGGTCGAACGGACCGCCATCTCGCTGGACGTCGAGGACCTGTATCTACCTGACGAGCCGGTGACGATCCACGCCGAACTGGTCAACACCACGTCGGCCATGCCGCTGCGCGCCCGCGTGGAACCGGTCGAGCCGCTGGCCGGACCATCGACGCAGACCGTTGAGCTGACACCTGGTTCCGGAGGTGCCCAGCTGGAACTGGCCGGCCTCCCGTCTGGCGTGTACCGGCTGACGGTCGATGCCGCCCAGGCCGGACCGGCGGCCCCGATCCCAGTCCACGACATCTTCGCGGTCGCGGGAGTGACCGATGGGCCCGGGCCCGGGTAGCGGCGCACCCGCCTGGCCGGCCTGGCCGCGCGCCAACGAGCGTGAGCTGGTCCGTTTCGTTACCCCCCGCGCGAGCCTCTGGCAGCCACTGGACGTCAGCCGCTTCGACCTGTCCCACCAGCCGGACCGATGCCGAGCCGTCGCCGCGGCCATCTACAACGCCCTGAGCGGTCGGGACATCCGGTACGCGCTGGAGGAGTACCACCCGTCGGCCGCCCTGCAGACGATCCGGAAACCGGCCGAGGTGCTTGAAGCTCCCCGTGAGGGCACCTGCCTCGACCTCGCCGCCCTGTTCTGCGGCCTGTGCCTGGCATACGACCTGCTCCCTGTCCTGGTCGTCGTCGACGGGCACGCCTTCGCCATGGTCTGCACCACGCATGGCCTGCCCCAGTGGAACGGCTACGACCGGCCCGGCCGAGAGCTGTTCGCCGACGGACCGATCACCAACGCGTCGCGGCTCGTGGAACTGGTCGACAGCGGCGCCTACCTGGCCGTCGAGTGCACTGGGTTCGCCCGCAGCGACCTGCTCGGGAAGTACCCCGACCTCCCGGAGGCGCGGCACCGCACCAACGGCCTGCTCCCCTTCGACCAGGCGGTGGCGGCTGGCCGGGAGCAGCTCTACCGGGCCGACCGTCCGCTGCGATTCGCGATCGACATCGCGACGGCGCACTACGAGTGGCGGATCGAACCCCATCCGGTCGAGCAGCTGGACTGGGCGGCTGCAGAGCCGAAGCAGCCCAGACCGTCTCCGGGCCGACAGGCAACTCCCCAGCTGTTCGACCCCGGCCAGATGGTTGACAAGCTCGTGTATCAGCTCCTGAAAGACAGCTTCACTGCCTTGCCAGTACTGCAAGGAACTCCAACACAGTGGCTGTGCCGTGGCCTGCGTGTCCGGCGAGGTTCACCTGACACCGATATGCCCCCCACACTCGATTTCCATTTCGAGGTTGAGGAAATCCAGTCCCGCCGACCAGAGCTCCGGGTGAGTTTGCCAACCATATCGAGATGGAGAGGAATCGTAGAGACTCAGCCAGTCATTATTATTCTGGCCTCTATACATCACCTCGACCTCAGAGGAAGATTCTGGATGCTGTGCTTCCATGATTGGCTCATCCAGAACACATCAACGGTTCCGTCGTCAAGCTCATCAGAAATACCAATGCACGGCTTCCAGCAGATAGATGGCGGCGGGGAAAACCTTCACCGCCTACTCATCCGCGAAGCCGAGCGGGCCACGAGCATGGACGGGGCAAGGTGGCGCACCCTTAAGGACTATAGCCTAATCCCAGTCGACGAGGAGACTTTCCTTGAATTCATGGACTTTTCAAGGTTTTTCGAAATTCCAACGGAAGTTTACAAGAGACTCGCAATCCAATCCAAAGGGCAACTGACGCGCTCGCTCAGGCGATATCTGCAACAACGCGGGTCATACGAAGACACACTGGTACAGGAATGGCTGGCCAGCATCGACGGCGTCCCGGTCCCGGCAGGGCTGGCCGGGTTCGACCGCCGCCAGTTCCGGCGATTCGTGCGGTTCGTGAACCAGGGCGGACAAGGTGTTCGGCTGCCACGCTACCGCGGCCTGGAGGTGGGCGGCTGGCGAACGTTCGTCTCAATGTACCCAGAGTCTCTAATTGGTCTCCAGAAAATCATCACCACCTCCCCCCACGGAAATGATGTGGCGTTCGCAGCGGCAATGCTGCCCATGCTGGCCCTATCCAACGATCCCAACATCGAAAATCGTGCGCACGAGGCTCTCGACGCTCTGAAATCTCGGGCCCAGGACTTCAAGAGCTACCGAGTTAGACGCGAACTGCTGCGGGCCCCAGCAGAAGCCACCGGAGACCCACACAGCATGGAGAAACTGATCGACTTGATGAGGCGAGAGGGAGCACACGGCATGGAACGTCGCTTCCTAGCCGACTATGGCTGGACCGCCGACATAGTCGAACTCAACATCCGCAGAAAGATCGACAGCCCGACACTAAGAGATACGAACCTGAAAGCATTCTATGCCGCTATGGGCGATGTCATCGGGCGTTGATCTTCAGCCACTCGATCGGCGACTCGACCGAGGACGGCTGCCGCTCGCCTTCCCCGCCTCGCCCTCGGCCAAAGCTTGGCTGCGGTGGTGTGAACGGTGCCCTGCGAGCACGGGCAGCTTCTTCGGGCGCGCTGGACGAGCCGAATCGGGAAGCAGCCGCCGGGACGGCGTTCTCGGGTCTGGTCAGCCAGCGACGGTCTCGGTGGTGTGTCCGCGGAGCGCGTCCAGGAGCGCCGTCTGCTGCTCGGTCAGCTTCCCGTCGGTGCGAGCCGTCGCCTGCTTGCGCAGCCAGGCGCCGGGCCTAAGAAGTCATCTCATTTGGATGGCTAGACTCTGGGCGTGCTGATCGTGGAGCGTCTGGTGCCGGACGAGTTGTGGGAGCTGTTCCAGTTGGTGGTGCCGGCGGCGCCGACCCGGCCACAGGGCGGTGGCCGGCGCCGTTACGGGGATCGCGAGGTGTTGGCGGCGATCGTCTTCGTGGCAACCTCCGGGTGCACGTGGGCCCAACTGCCGCCCTGCTTCGGCCCGTCCGGGCCGACTGCCCATCGGCGGTTCGCCGAGTGGAGCAAGGCACGGGTGTGGGCCAAGCTCCGCCGGGTCGTCCTGGACGAACTCGGCGCACGGGGCGAGCTGGACTGGTCGCGCTGCGCGGTTGACTCCGTGAACATGCGAGCCCTGAAAAGGGGGACCTGACAGGTCCGAATCCTGTCGATCGGGGCAAGTACGGGTCGAAGATCCACCTGCTCACCGAACGCACCGGTTTACCCCTGTCGCTCGCGATATCCGGCGCCAACGTCCACGACAGCCAGGCCCTGATCCCGCTGACCGATGCCATCCCGCCCATCCGCTCGCGCCGCGGCCCCAGGCGACGCAGGCCAGGCAAAGTCCACGGCGACAAGGCCTACGACCACCGATTCATCCGCGCCTACCTGCGACGACGCCAGATCCCGGCCCGCATCGCCCGCCGGGGCGTCGACTCCTCCCAGCGCCTGGGCCGACACCGATGGGTGATCGAGCGCACCGTCGCCTGGCTCAACGGTTTCCGCCGCCTCCACCGCCGCTACGAACGAAAGGGCGAGCACTTCGCCGCGTTCGCCAGCATCGCCGCAGCAGTCATCTGCCTGCGGAGAATCCCCAAATGAGATGACTTCTAAACGTCGGGTCGTCACCGAGGCCGGTGCGGTTGGCGGGGCCGTCCAGGGTTCCGCCGGCGGCCAGGTAGGTGAGCAGGCGGCGGTAGGAGCGGTTCCAGTCCGGTTCCAGGCGCCACAGCTCGTCCAAGGCGTCGAGCTTGGCGGCCTGGTCGGGGGTGAGGTTGTCGGCCTTGCGCTGGCGGCGCATCCACGCGCCGACCGCGTAGCCGTCCAGCTTCTCGGTGGCCGGGACGGCGAGGTGGCCGTGGTGGGCGGCCCAGGCACGGGCGTAGGCGTAGCCGCGTTCCCAGGCGTTGGCGTGCTTGGACCAGATCATGCCGAGCGCGTCCAGCTCCGAGACGCGCGCGGCATCGAGCAGGCCTCGGCCGTTCAGGTAGCGCTGCCGGTCGAGCCAGGAGATCAGCTCCCCGTGGCGGGTCTTGTCGGTGGGGTCGAGGTGGCCGTGCTCGAGGTGGAACACGGCGGCGACGGCGTGCATGCGCTGCCACTCGACCGCGCGCGGGTTGAACGCGCGCAGCTTCACCGTCTGGAGGATCCGCGCCGCGTGCCGCTTCGCGTCGATCCGCAGCCAGTCGATCGGCGACTCCACCGCGGCCGGCTGCTGCTCGCCCGCCCCCACCCCGGCGGCCTCGGCGGCCTCGCCCTCGGTGGCCGCGGTGGCGTGCTGAGGCTGGGCGCGGTGGGCGAGCAGCTCGGTGATGCGGTCCACGACCGGGGCGTCGTGGGCGGCCAGGGCCCGCAGGACTCGCCAGATCGGAAGCTGGAGGCCTCGATCTGGGTTCGGCCTCGACCTTGACCGCTTCTCCGGCGTCCTTCACCTCGACCGGGTCGGCGACTGCCGTCTCGTCCCCGATCAGCGGCGTCGGCAGGTAGACGGGGATGATCACCCAGGAAGACCCTGCCCTGGCGGTAGGACTGGCGCGGCGCCGGCCAGCGTGGGCCTTGAACTGAGCGAACGCCGCCTGGCGAGCGGAAGTTGTTCTGTTCCAACGGGGTGTGGCACCGCCGTCAGGTCGGTGCCACACCCGTGGTTCCTGGTCCTACTCTTCGTCTTCGTCGTCCTCGGACTCGGAGGTCCACCACAGGTCGATCCGGTAGGTCTCCAGGACCTCCCGGTGGGCTGCCCAGATCGTATCGGTGTCAGCCGGTGACTGCTGTTCCGCCGTGCTGAGTTCGGCGTGGAGGCCCGCCTCCTGCGCGGCGGCCTCATGTCGCCCCTTCCAGGACACGCGGCCTTCGTAGACGCCCGAGCGGGGCAGTTGGAAGTGACCGGCGATGTCCGGGGCAAAGGCGCGGATGACCACTTCGCCGGTGGGGCTGTCGAGCACTGTCGAGCGTTCGCCCTCGGCGATCCAGGTGCTGTCGGCCGGCGCAGGGCCGTCCCACACCCGTACCAGGATCTCGGCAGGTGCGATGCTCTGGAGGCTGCGGAGATAGATCTGGGTACCGGTGCCCGCTACCACCGTGTCCCAGCTCTGCCTGACGGCCTCGGAGTTGGTGAGGTAGGCGTCGGAGTCGTACACCTCGATGAGGCCGTTGTCGGGCCTGGCTTCGGTGCGGAACTCGAACAGGATCGGCACTGGTTGTCCTCCGGCCTTGGCGAGTACGGCTTACGGGACGATCGTGACGTAGAAAGGGTCGTTGTCCAAGATCCGGTTGATGGTGAAGACGTCCTTGATCATGTTGCCTCCGTCTCCGTTGTCCTTGCCGTCTATCAGGCGGGCGGAGTATCGGTTTACAAGGTTGCCTGCGCTGTCTTTCTGGTTCGCGCCTTCGTACGTGGACGAGAACGGGTACTCGTCGCATTGCAGTCCGGAGCCGGAGTAGTCGCCCCAGACCTCGTTGCAGGTGGCTATCGCGACCCTGCGGTTCTCGTCCTGCTTGGCACGGTCGATGAGGCGGTGCAGGGGCTGCTTCGCCCCGGGGATGCTCTTGCCGTTGAAGGACGGGAAGGTCCGTTCGGGGTTGTTCTGCGCGTCCTTGATGTGCAGCGCGCTCTCCCGCACGGCCGGGTCGGAGAGCTTCATGACGAGTTCGGCCCGGCCGTCGGTGAAGACGGTTCCCTTGTACTTGCCCGCGACGGGGCCGGCGTAGTCGAAGCGGACGTTGGACTTGGCAGCGCCAAATTCCGACCAGGGACTGGTCCGTGTATTGGGCGATGTGACGCGCATCGAGAGCGTCAGGTCAGCCTTGACGATCTGCTGGTCGCCCTGGTCGTACAGTGGGCCCTTGTCCGGGGCCGTGTAGGTGAGGGTCCACAGAGGCTGCTGCTTCCAGGAACCGATGAGCTCGACGCGGCTCTGCTTGTCGGGCTTGGTCACGCTGCCGGAACCCTGGCCGCTGAAGTTCACGTCCTGGCTGATGGACCACTTCGAGGAGTCTGAACCGCCCCGGGTTCGGTAGAGATCTCAGGTTGTGGTTGTGACCTGCGGTTTTGTGGTGGCAAGGTAGCAGTCGGTTTCGTACTCGACTGGCGGGACGTGGCCGATCTCACCGTGGAGCCGGCGGTGGTTGTACCAGTCGACCCATTCGGCGGTGGCGAGTTCGACCTGGGAGAGGGTGCGCCAGGGCCGCCGGGGCTTGATCAGCTCGGTCTTGAATAGGCCGATCGTGGACTCCATGAGGGCGTTGTCGTAGGCGTCGCCGACGGATCCGATCGAGGCTGCGATGCCGGCGGCGTTCAGGTGTTCGGCGAGCCGGAAACTCGTGTACTGCGACCCGGCATCCGAGTGGTGTATCAACTCGCCTCGCTGATGGGGGAATCCGTCACGGTCGCGCTGCCACAGCGCCATGTCCAATGCATCCAGCACAAGGCGGGTCTCCTTGGAAGTCGCAGCCGACCAGCCGACGATGCGCCGGGAGAAGGTGTCCACGACGAAGGCGACGTAGACGACTCCGGCCCAGGTGGCGATGTGCGTGAAGTCGGCGACCCAGCAGCGGTTCGGCGCGCCGGCGACGAAGTCGCGGTCGACCAGGTCCGGGGCGCATTCTGCCGCCGGATCGACCATGGTGGTGATGACCTTCTTGCCGCGTACGGCGCCGGTGATGCCGAGTTCGCGCATCAGGCGCTCAACGGTGCAGCGTGCCACTGTGTGGCCCTGCCGGCCCAGCTCCCGCCAGACCTTCCGGGCCCCGTAGACCCGGTAGTTGGCGTCGTGAACGCCCTTAATCAACTCCTTGAGTTCCAGGTCTCGCACGGTGCGGGCGGCGGGCGAGGCCACGCGCTTGTGCTGTGCGTAGTAGGTGGAGGGGGCGATGCTGCAGCCGTGCTCGGTGAGCACGCGGCAGATCGGCTCGACGCCGCCGAAGCGGCCCCGGTGCTCGTCGATGAACGCTACGAGCGCTGGTGTGGCCGGTCGAGCTCGGCCTCGAAGAAACTCGCCGCGGCCTTGAGGATCTCGTTTGCCCGCTTCAGCTCGGCGATCTCCTTCTTCATCGCCTTGATCTGCGCGGACTCCTCCGTGGTCGTGCCCGGGCGCTGCCCGGAGTCGACCTGGTCGCGCCGCACCCAGTTGCGCAGGGTCTCGGCGGAGCCGATGCCCAGCTTCTCGGCAACGGCTCGCAACGCGGCCGACTCGTTCGGGTAGTCACCGCGAACCTCGGCGACCATGCGCACCGCACGACGGCGCAGCTCAAGCGGGTAGGAGGAGGGACGTGCCATGACTCGAATCCTTACATGAAGTCGAGTCTCTAACGAACCCGGGGCGGTTCAGCTGGCGCTTGTCCGTTTTTCTGCCCGAAATCACGTCATCTTCATTTTTTCATGATTGTCCGAACGCCGGTGCAACAAAGAGCGGCACCGCCCGGCACATCCATGCTGGTCAAAGCACCAAAGCGGCCGCCACCTGCCGACTGAATCCGCCTCATGTCCGCTCCATCGCCATCGCGACCAGAGCACCTCCCACCCAGGCCACGGCAGATTGGTACTCGCCTCCCCGGTCGCAGCCCAACACCACCTCCGGGAACACGGCCGCGCACCGATTGCAGCGGAGCCGGCCCGGCCGCAAGGCCAACCGTGTTCGGGGACGCCCACCCCCGGCGTCCCCGAACACCAACCGTCCCCGCCGCTGGTGGGCGCCTCTACATGGACGCCGCCCCGACCCGGCTACGCGCTGACGGCCAGGACGTCGCCCGTCCCTCCCCGTTCGTGCGGCACCACGTCGACATGCTCGGCCGCTACTCGTTCCTGCTGCCGGAGATGCCCGGCGGACTGAGGCCGAGCTGCGCTGTTTCGTCGTGGCGGGCTTCAACACTGCGGCCGACGAGAAGGCGGCCCAGACCGACCGCACAGGGCGAAGTGACAAGTGTGAAGATCGAGAGGAGGATGTGCCCGGCTTCCTGTCGCATGCGCAGGAAGCCTCCAGCATCCGGTCCACAGGGGGGTCTTCCGTGCGCCAACGTCATCTCGCCAGCCTCGCCATCGCCACCGCACTAGGGGTTGGTCTGCCCGCTCCCGCGCCTGCGATCGCCGACGGCGCCACGCTCTTCGTCAACCCGGCCACAGGCTGCACCGACACGGGCAGCGGATCCCAGGCCGCGCCGTTCTGCACCATCCAGGCCGCGGTCGACGCCGCCCGGCCCGGCCAGACCGTCCAGGTGGCTGCGGCGAAGTACCCCGAGCAGGTCACACTCAGCCACTCGGGAGAGCGGGGTAAGCCGATCACCCTTCTGGGCGGCAACATTCGCAACGGCCTCAAGACACTTCCGCTCGTCGGGGTCAACCCGGGCGGCACGAACCCGAGCCACGGCTTCCTTCTCAACGGCGTCCACGACGTGATGATCACGGGTTTCGGCATTGGGGGCGCCCTCGGATCCGTCGAGCTCGCTGACACCCAACAGGTGACCCTAGACGGCAACATCATGGGCGGCGGAACGTCGGCCAGCCCGCAAACCGCCGGCGTCCACCTCGGCGGGGCAACCCGGGCCATCACGATCAGCCGGAACATCATGAGGGGTCGCGCCCACACCGCCATCGCCGTCGACGCAGGTGTGACCGGCACCGTGCTCAGCACCAACGCTGTAGACAACCAGGCCGGCGGGGCCGGCATCCAGGTCACCGACGCCCCGGGGACGGTGATCACGAGCAACACCGTAAGCTCGGTCTGCGGTCCGGCCATCGGCCTGCTGGGCGACTCGTCCGGGGCCGTGGTCGAGAACAACGTCCTCGCCACCGCCTCCGACACCGGCCATAACGCCCCTGCCTGCACCCCGGAGCAGAGCACGGCCAAGCTCTCCGTCTCGGCCGGCTCGGTGCCGAGTATCGTCGCCGACTACAACCTGGCCGACTCCTTTGCCGACGGGCCGATCTACAGCTGGGCGGGCAGCAGCTACGCCACTGCGGCCGACTTCACCAAGTCCGTCCCGCAGCAGGGTGCCCACGACCTCACGGCCGATCCGCACTTCTCGGGGAACATCGACACGGCACTTCCCATCGGCTCGAACTCCCCGGGCATCGACTCGGCCGACGCCGACGCACCCGGCGAGCTCAGCACCGACCTCTACGGCTACCAGCGGATCGACGACCCCTACGTCGCCAACACCGGTACTGGTTCGAAGGTTTACGACCGGGGTGCATTCGAGTTCACGACCTCGTCCCGCTGGATCGGGGTCCTGAGCCAGCCGCAGGGGATTACAGCCGGGGCGTCGGCCACCTTCTCGATCCGTGACCAGGAAACCTGGTCACCGGTCGTCTCCTACAACCTTGATTTCGGTGACGGAACTCCGATCGTGACGACCACGCAGCTCGCGGTTCAGCACACCTACCAGACAGCGGGTTCCTACCGGATCACAGTCGTCGCCACCGAGCAGAACGGCGACACCACCGCTGGTAACGACACGGCGAAGGTCGGGCCGCCCGCCCCGCTCGTCCCTTAGCTTGGCGTTTAATCTCGCCGCGCTTGGTGGTCGCTGATCGACTCGGCGCGTTTCGCGGTCTTGCCGACGTCGTGATGCTTGGCGCGGTGCTTGTGCTTCGAGCCTGCGGGCCGTCCTGGCCCCGGTCGGGACGGCTTCGGTGCGGCTGCTGGACAGGCGCGGGCTCGGCCTGTTCCCGGGTCAGCGCGAAGACGCCGCCGCGGTAGGAGGCATAAGACAGGGAGGTCCTGCTCGTGTACGAGGGGCCCTGGACCGCCTTCCCGAGGAGCGCGGTCCCCGTCCAATCGCCGACGTCACCTACCGCAGCGGTCGAAACCCGCCTGCCGAGCCGGTCCGCGGTGCGGAAACGCCGCCGACCGGCTCGTCTTGGTGGTAGGGCGCGGCCCCGCCACACACGAGGTTCATGGGCAGAGCACGCGATCGTCGCCGCGGCGTCGAGGGAACCGCTCAGGCCGTAGGGCCGTAGCGCGCTCGGCGGAGCGCTGACGGAAGCAAGCTTCAGGACGTAGACGTAGGGGACGGCTCCTCGGAGGGCGGAAGCAGGCAGGGAGTGGTGACTCTCAGGTACATGCGGTCCCCGGTACCCGAGGTGGATGCCGTGGCGGAGTACCGGCTGGTGGGGTGGTAGGTGTCGACGAGCGCATCCGGCTTGCCGTCCACGGACTCGCGGTAGCCCTTCACCGTCAGTCCTTCGCCGGTCAGCATGTCACGGATCTTCCTGACCGCGTCGGGGTGCTGGGCGCGTGGAACCGAGCTCTTGACGCTGTACATCAGGATGTACCGGTCGTCGGAGACGGTTTCGCCGTTCTTGCCGGTGCACGGGGTGAAGAGCGCGGAGATCGTCGACGGGTCGGTCTCGATCCCGGCGGTGCGGGCCATGTGCTCGGTGATCTGCTGGGCCCAGGTCTGGGCGTCGGCCTTGGACTTCACGGGTGGTGTGTCACTCCTGTCGGCAGCGGATGAGCATCCGCCGAGTGCCGCGAGCAGGAGCGCGGTAGCGATGATCCGCCTGGTGGTGCGGGGCGCGCTGGCAGTCATGGTGCTCCTGAGTCGGCGGTCGGTCGGACTGGTCGTGGGGTCAGCGTGGGGGCTTGGGGGCGAGCGTCGGTGGCCGGCCCGCGATGATCCGCCCCTGGTTGTCGAGGCTTTGGCTCGCCCTGTCCCAGTAGCCGCCGTGTCCGCTGGTGTCGATCTGGATGCGCTGGCCGCCGAAGACCCCGTTCTGGGGGCCCTCGCCGAACACGGTGCCGGTGAACGTCTGGATGAAGTCGTCCTTGGCCGTGCCGACCCAGACGTGCCTGGGGTCGATGTTGAGCTCGGACGCCTTGTCCACTCCCATTCCCGGGCTGCCGAGCGCGATGATGTCGTCGACGTTCGCACCGCCGTCGCGCGCGGCCGCGCCCACCACGTAGGTCCCATAGCTGTGGCCCATCAGGGTCATGTGCGAACACAGGCCGTTGTCGCCCTCGGCCACCCGCAGCCCCTTGGTGAAGTTGCGCAGAAGCGGTGCCCCGGCATCTCCCCGGTCGGTTTCGGCGACGGTGCCGTCCAGCCAGTTCGGCGTCTCATAGCCGAGCCACGAGACGACGGCGACGTTCGCACCGCCGTCCGTTTCGTCCTCGGCCGCCTTCTGGGGGCGCCGGATGTGGTCCATCTGCCCCGGCACCCCGGTGAACACCGTTCCGGTGCCCGGTACGAAGACCGCCGTGTGCTGCGACTTGTCGGGGTTCCCCGTCGAAACGATGGCCCGGCCGTTGTGCGCCTCGGGATCGATTCCCAGCAGGAACATCCGGTGGTTCTCGGGGTTCCCGTCGGACGCTGCCAGCTTCCTCCTGATCTCCTCCATGGCGTTGATCCGCGACTTGTACTCGTCCTCGTCGATACCGAAGTCGCCGGGCTTCCCGCTTCGGTAGGCGTCCAGCTTCTCGTCGAGCACGAGCCGGTTGGCCTCGTCCCGGACGGTCGTGGGAAGCCCGTCGAGGCGGCCGATCTGATCAGGGTGCAGGGCCAGGTAGGCGTCCTGCTGCTCAGGGGTGAGCCCCTTCCACCACGCGGCGGACTTCTCCGGGTCCTTGCCGTCCGGGATGTAGGGGTCGACCAGTCCGAGGTCCTGCATCGCGGCGGCGGCCGCGTTCTTGGCCCCTGCCAGCGCACCGTTCACCTTGGCCGGGTCGAGGGCGTTCGAGCTGAGCCGGCCCAACGCCGTATTGCCCTGGTCACTTGCCGCCTGGGCGTCCTTCAGAGCGGTGTTGATCCGGTCCTGGAAGCTTTTCATCTCCGACCCGAGCTGCTGGCGCGCCTTGTGCGCCTCCGGGTCGTTGTGCTCCCCCTTGCCCTCGGGCGGGAGGCTGACGACGCCGTCGGCGGACACGTCCAGGCCGGCGTCCACCGCACGGTTCACGGCGTTGGTGAGGTTGGTCTGCGCCTGGTACATCCGGTCAGCGACGGTGTTCAGCACCAAAGCCGCGGTGTCCGCCTCCATCTTGACGACGTTCAGTTGCTGCTCCGTCTTCGCCAGGAACGCCAGCGCGGCCTTCGCGTCCTCGCCTTCCCAGTTGCCGACCAGCGGACCGTCCACCTGGCTGCGGTGCCGCTGGCCAGTGCTCTCCGCTGCGCGGCCGAGCGCCGTCCAGGTCTTCGCCGCGTCGTGCAGCCCGTGCGGGTCGAACTTCACCAGGAGCTCATACGCGCTGGTCACTTGGCCGCCTGCGGTGCGACAGCCCACGCGCTGGCGACGGCCTGGTCTTTGTGCTCGTGCGCGGCCGCGTTGGCCTCCAGGTTGGTCGCGGTGTTCACGAGACGCTGCTGCAGATCGCCGAGCGGCTTGGACCAACCCGTGCCCAACTGCGCGAGTCCACCCGCGATCGACCAGCCGGTCAGCTGCCCCGACACGGTGGCACTGGTGTTTACCGCGTTCTGGATCGGCGCGCTGAACTCCTCCCCCAGCGTCTTCGCGATACCCGCGGATGCCCCACAACCTTGCCCGTGGTGTTGTCAGCCACGTGGACTCCCCTCCCCGAAAACGAATGCCTGAGCCCAACCCCCGCAGAACCCTAGACAGGCGATGCGCGCTCCGCATCCGTACAAATACTCAGATGCTACTGCGGACCGCACAGGCGGTCAGGGTTACGTAGGGAGCACCGGCCCTGGGCCCGCGCAGCCGGGCTCAGGAGTGCCAAGCAGCGGGCAGAGCGCGACCAGTTTCTCGACCGCGTCCGGCCGAGCAGTATCCCTACCACGGGGACGTCGTGCCCGGCGGGATCAAGCAGGTTGAAGTTCCACCCTGGGGCTGGACACCTGGAGACTGGGACATGTGAGCCCGGAGGAAGCAGTTTCAGGTGGGAAGCAACGGCAACATGAGTAAGCGGTACACGGCGGAGTTCAAGAGGGACGCGGTCGCGCTCGTCCGGTCTTCTCCGCACCGGAACGTCACCGAGATCGCCCGGGAGCTGGGAGTCAGCCCGGAGGGGCTGCGGGGCTGGGTCAAGCAGGACCGCACCGACCCGGGCGAGGGCCGGCCTGGTGACCTGACCAGCCCCGAGCGCGAGGAGCTCGCCCGACTTCGTCGGCAGAACCTCGAGCAGCAGAAGACGATCGAGATCCTGCGCAAGGCGGCCGCCTATTTCGCGGCCGAGACGAATCGGTGATCCGCTTCCGTTTCGTTGAGGACCACCACGGCGCCTTCGGCGTCAAGCGGATCTGCCGGGCGCTGGGGATCGCCCGTTCCTCCTTCTACGCCTGGCGGGCCGGCGAGAAGGACCGTCGCGCCCGCGAACGGGCCGAAGACCTCCTCGCCGCGGAGATCGCGGTGATCCACCTCGCCTCCCGGGGCGCCTACGGCGTCCCGCGCGTCCACGCGGAACTTCGCCGCCAGGGCCGGGCGGTGAACCGGAAGAAGGTGGAACGGATCATGCGCGAGCGCGGGATCACGGGCGTCACCCGCCGCCGGCGCCGCGGTCTGACCCGCCAGGCCCGCAAGCCGGTGTTCGCCCCGGACCTTGTCGGGCGCGACTTCACCGCGCCCCGCCCGGGGATGCGGCTCGTCGGCGACATGACCTTCCTGCCGACCGAGGAGGGCTGGCTCTACCTGGCCACCTGCATCGACCTGGCCACCCGCGAGGTGGTCGGCTACGCGATGGCCGACCACCACCGCGCCGAACTGCCGGTGGCCGCGCTGCGGATGGCCGCCGGCCGAGGCGGTCTGGAGCGCGGCTGCGTCTTCCACACGGACCGCGGCAGCGAATATACGTCGAGTGAATTCCGCACCGAGATAGGCAAGTTGGACATGAGGCAGTCGATGGGAAGGGTCGGCTCCTGTTACGATAACGCCGCTGCCGAGAGCTTCTTCGCCGTACTGAAGGCGGAGATCGGCACCCGGGTCTGGCCCGACCGCGCCACCGCCCGGGCGGAGGTCTTCTCTTTCATCGAGACCTTCTACAACCGCAGGCGCCTACGCAAACACCCCGAGTGGGGCTACCTCACGCCACTCGAGACCCGCCAGCGGCACCGGCAAGGTCACACCCTCGCAGCGTAGACGGAGAGTGTCCAACCACAGGGTGGAACTTCAGGTCGGCGACGGCCGTGCCTACCGCTTCCGGGGCGACTGGGCGAAGAACCTTCGAGAGTGACGCAGAAGGTACGCCACCTTGTTGGGGCTGACTACCTCTCGATAGGCGTTTCCCGACTCGACGGATCAGCCCCGGGTCGGGCGAGTCGGCTGCTGAGGTCGGCGAGCCGGGGTGGTGGCCGGACGTCAGCCTATGCGGCATCGGGGCAGACGGCAGGGGCAGGTCCAGCAGGGCCCTTGGCGCTGACCACGGCTGTGAGCGCGGAGCACGTCGTGCCCTCAGCCGTCCTTGTGGCCTCTGTCCGCGAGGTCTGTGATTGGCGCCGGCTCCCGGCTCTCAACTGGAGAGTGGGTGCTGGCCGCGTTGGATCGAACGTCGGCCCAGCGAAACCGTTCTGGCCCCCGGACGGGGGCCAGAACGGTTTCGCTCATCAAGGCCTCGCGATCGCCGGGCAGGCCGTAGCGCGACAGCGCGGTGCGCAGCTCGTGCAGGGGGGGTCGGCCCCGACGCGGCCTGGGCCTGGTGGGCAGGCTGTGCGGTCACCTGGTCCTCCTTGGTGGCGGCTGGCCACCGATTCAAAGGCAGAGCCGCTCTTCTTGGCCCCGCGCCCGCGGTGACAAAGAAGTCAAGCGCGCCGCCACCGCAGGCCCCGATTCAGCGGCGCCAGTATCGGTGCTGGAGCCGGAGAATCTCCCGTTGCCAGTGCGCGCGGACGGCCGCATCGTCGGAAGGCAGGTCCCGGCCGAGGCACCTGCTCAGGTCCCGGTACAGGGCCAGGGCCCCGGTACCGCCCGCAGCAAGCAGCGAGGAAAGCATCGGCTCGTTCGCCGAGGTGTCCTTCTCGACCTCCAGCAGCACCGCCAGCCGATCGTCCGGGCCCAGAACTGGCACAGACCCGCCGAGCTGGCGACGCAACACGGACCAGGAGATGACGGCCTGCTCGCGAGCGGCCCGCTCCAGACCCCGGCGCACTGCAGCAACGGCCTTGGCCAGCTCGGCAAGCGAAAGCCGCATCTGGCCAGGGCCTCCCGCACGACCACCGGCCGGGCAGGCCCCGGCAGCCGGCTCCACCTGTGGTTCGGCCGCCATCACCGACCGCCGGCGATCAGACGCCGACAGACCTGCGGAACCACCCCCGGGCCGACGCTCGCCAACCGGCTCGGAGCTCACTGACGGCGGCTTCGCCGACCGGGCACCCGGGCGTAGCCGTTCCGCCTTGGCGATCCACTGGTCCACTTCCTCACGCTGCCGCCTCGAGACCCGGTGCGCCGCCGTCGTCGCCATCTTGACCATCTCGTCGACCAGGCGCACCAGCTCACGGGTCTCCAGGCGCGCCTCCCGGCGCTGCAGGTCCGCGATCATGCCGGTCATCCGGTGGTGCGCTGTCTCCGACAGGCTGATCTGCGGCTGGGCCGGAACGGATCCGGCGAAGCGCTTGCGCTTGAGCTCAGTCTCGCGGGCCTTCGCGGCGGTGCGCTCAGCCCGGGCGGCCTGGGCCGCCTAGCGCTTCAGGCTTTTGAGAAACGCGGCGGCCCTAGCGGAGATCTCGTGCTCTTCGGTGGTGCGATCTCGGGCGGCCTTGAAGTTCACCTGGACGAGCAGAGAGTTGACTGCCTGCTCGTCCAGGTGATCCACGGCCTGCGCCAGCCGACCGAACAGATCCGCGCGCAGGCGCTTCTGCCGCTCCAGCCACTGCCGAGCCTGATCCAGCAGAGCGGCGACGATCTGGGCCTCGCGACCCTCGTGTGGGCCGCTTGCCCGCACAGCGCGGCACTCGGATTCCAGGATCAGGATGGAGCCCGACCGCAGAGCGCCCTCGAGGCGCTGCGCGGCGGTCGGCTTCTGCGCAGGTGCGAACGCGGCAGGCCGCCAGACGGTGTGCTCTGCCACGGTGAGGATCTCCTCGACGGCGGGGGTGCGGAAGCCGTCAGGGGACATGTGGCACTCGTCGAGGGCGAACCACTGGGTCTCCCGGGCGGGGGACTGGGTGCCGATGCGGACCTTGCGGGAGGTGCCGGCGCTGTCCAGACGGACCCGGTGGACGTACCTGCGGCGGACCAGAGTGTCGATGTCGACCGGCACCGTCGTGCCGAGGATCGGCTCGATGAGGTCGTCGTCCCACACGGGTGCCACCGAGGCGTCCAAGTGCAGACGCAGCCCGCGGTCCTGGTGCTCGAAGGCGATGTCGACGACGGAGCCGAGCGGTTCACGCAGGTGGACGGTGCCTTGGTGGTCCTGTTCGAGGAGCCAGGTCGTGGCGGCGGACTTCATGTAGAGGTGGTCGGCGCTGGACACGTCCCGGGCCCTGCGCTCGCAAACGTGCAGGCCGGTGGGGTCGGGGAAGTGGGCGAAGTGGCAGACTCGGTCGGTGTAGAGCTTTGTTGTCAGCTGGTCACCGCAGCCGCCGAGCAGTAGTCCGCACCAGAAAGTGTCCGCGGCGTGCTGCCGGCGGAAGGCGTCCAGCTCGATCGCTTCCAGCGGAAGAATCAGCGGCTCCTCCGAATCCGCGCTGCCCAACACCGCCGTCTGGATCCGCCGCTTGTCACCCGGCAACGACAACCCCCAACTCGCGCCTGACCGTGGCACTTTATCGTGCCACCACGCCGAACCGGGCACCGAGGAAAACGTAACTTCCCCTTGGCCCGGCCCGATGCCGGGGTCAGGGCGTCGGCGGTGACGTGACTTGACAGACGACGACGATTCCCAGGCACGGGACGACGTAGTAGTCGAGCAGGCCGCCGGCGACGTCGAGGTAGCGCATCGGCTCGCCACTGCCCTGGTAGGAGGTGCCGTCCAGGTAGAGCGCTTCGGCGGCGCGGCCGATTTCGGCAGCCCGCTGCTCAACAGCGGCGAGGAAGTCGGCCGGGGCATCGGCGGTGACGTGCTGCTCGCTGAAGCCCGATCGCCACCGCTTCGGGCCTGAGGCTCGCTTGCCGAGCAGCCCCCGCGAGCGCGCGGCCGACGAGCCACGGGACATACGGGTGACCGGAGAGCAGGAGCGACTCCCGCTCGCTCGGGGAGGACAGGCTTTCGATACAGACCGAGGGGTTCGTTACCGGCTGACCCCCGCTCGCGCGGGACGACATACACACCGCCATCATGGCCGGGCTGGCGCGCGGCTGACTCCCGCTCGCGCGGGGAGGACGCCGGGTAACGCTTCGCCAGCTGGGCCCACAGCGGCTGACCCCCGCTCGCGTGGGGAGGACTCGGCGTTCCAGGCCGCGCTCGACGCCCCCGTCGGCTGACCCCCGCTCGCGCGGGGAGGACAAGTGGGTGGGGTGGAGGCGGGCCTGGCTCGGCGGCTGACCCCCGCTCGCGCGGGGAGGACGAGCACTCATAACCCCCTTAGAAACGGTAGAGCGGCTGACCCCCGCTCGCGCGGGAAGGACGTCAAGAAGGAGTTCCAGGACGTTTGGAACTCCGGCTGACCCCCGCTCGCGCGGGGAGGACCTTCGCCCGGGGCGCAGCGGTCGTTTTGTGAACGGCTGACCCCCGCTCGCGCGGGGAGGGACCCAGCAGACCGGCCAGGGTGGTGCCGTACACGCGGCTGACCCCCGCTCGCGTGGGGAGGACTTCTTGACCGCGTCTTCCAGGGACACGACCCGCGGCTGACCCCCGCTCGCGCGGGGAGGACACGTCGGCCGTCAGCCGCAGGTGGCCGTCCGTCGGCTGACCCCCGCTCGCGCGGGGAGGACGCCATCGCGTTGGCGGAGTCGTCGGGCAACATCGGCTGACCCCCGCTCGCGCGGGGAGGACTCGGACAGGTACTTCCCCAGCGCGGCCGTGACCGGCTGACCCCCGCTCGCGCGGGGAGGACATGCCGATCGCGCCAGTGACGGTGTTCCAAAGCGGCTGACCCCCGCTCGCGCGGGGAGGACTCCCGCTCGGCCTGCTGTTCCTGCCAAGCCTTCGGCTGACCCCCGCTCGCGCGGGGAGGACGGTCGTGCCGTCTCCGGTACGCCCGTCACCGTCGGCTGGCCCCCGCTCGCGCGGGGAGGACGGCATTGCCGCTGCCACCGTGGCTATGTGGAACGGCTGACCCCCGCTCGCGCGGGGAGGACGCCGCAGATGTGGACCATTCCGAGACCGATGACGGCTGACCCCCGCTCGCGCGGGGAGGACCTGCTCGGCGACGCCCTATTCGGTGACCCCGTCGGCTGACCCCCGCTCGCGCGGGGAGGACTCCACCGCCGCGTACAGCAGCGCGGCGGTCAGCGGCTGACCCCCGCTCAGGCGGGGAGCACGACGGCCGCCAGCCGCGCGGCGAACGCGCGCCCCGGCGGCCGTTCCTACGCGCCCGCCGCAGGCCGTACCAGCAGCAGCCCCGCACTGTAGGAGCGGGCGCGGCCGACACCGGTGGCGAGGGCGTCGGTGAAGGCGTGCGGGTCGGTGACGGTCAGGGCGCCCTTGATCTCGGCCCGGCCGATCTTGGCGCCCTGGTGCTTGGCGCTCAGGCCGAGCTTGGGAAGCATCCGGATCGCCATGGTGTCCGGATCGCCGTCGGCGCCGATGCGGCGGACTCCGGCCGGGCCGACGCGGTCGGCGCCGACGGACTGGAGCCGGGCGGCGAACCACTCCTTGACGTGGCGGGGGGTGGTGTCGGAGAGCCGCTTGCGGACGACGGTGCCGTCACCGGCGCGGGTCTGGCGGTCCCGGGTGGGGTTGACGACGATCCGGAAGCCGAAGGTGTCGCCGGTACGCACGGTGGTGTCGACCGGGAGGAGGCCGATCTTGTCGGCGAGCGCGGCCCGCGGGATGGAGGACCAGTCGGGCTGGACGCGCGACTGCACGATCACGACCAGGCTGTTGTTCCTCAGGTCGAGCGTCCAGGTGTTGAGGATGCCCATCTGGGCTCGCGGGTCCGCCTCACCGGGCTCAGTCCAGCCGTAGAAGCCGGACATGACGAGCCGATGCATGACGTGCGGATCGAGGATCGCTTTCTGCGCCAGGGCGTGGGTGGCGTCCAGGTGCAGAATGCTGTGGCAGGCCACGAAGCGGGCGGTGTCGGTGGAGGCAGTGGTCACAGCAGGTGATCCCATCCGATGGACTCGCCGGGTTCGATGCGTACGCGCCGCTCCCAGCGGGGCGCGTAGGACCGGTGCACGGTGTGGAAGCTGACGGGGTGGTCGGCGACGGAGGAGGCTCCGGCAGTGCCCGGGGGCACCTCGGTCCACGTCCAGGGGCGTTCGGCGGTGGCGTTCGGCAGCAGGCGGGTCCGCGCGAGGACCTCCTCGATACCGCCCTCGTGGACGCCGCCGGAGATCTCGCCGGCGGGCGGGCAGTTCTTGCGCCCGAGCCACAGCAGGCGCCGGGGTTGTTCGAGGGCGGTGGCCAGTTCGTCCAGCAAGTCCTTGTCCGTGTGCTCGACGACGGCGACGAACGCGGCGTCCGCCAGGTAGCTGCGGCTGGTGATCATCGGGTCGCGCCCGACCTTGCGGGCGAGCAAGGGACCGCCCTCCGGGTCGGGGGCGATGCCCTTGGGGGCGCCGTACCAGCCGGTGACGGACCGGGCGGGCAGGGTGCCGAACATCGGCCCGGTGGCGGCCTCGAGGGCGGTGGAGGCCTGCTGGGCCCGCCGGTGGTCGGTGATCAGGTCGCGCGGGCGCAGCGGGTACCTGCCTCCGCCGACGGTGTGGTGGTCGCGCACGGCGGTGCCGGGCCGGTCGGCGCGGACGGCGAAGCGGAGTTCGTCGAGCGGCTTCAGTGGCCTGGCAGTGTCGTGCGGATCGACCGGTTCGTCGCGGGAGTATCCGGCGGCGGCGGCGAGCAGGCCGATGAAGCCGGACTTGGTGGGCCTGAGGTGGGTGTCGCGCCGGTCGAAGCGCGCCACCAAACCCCAGGCCTGGAGCGGCCCGGCGAGCCGGGCCAGGAGGACGTACGGCTGGGTCACGGGGCGGTCAGCTCCTCGGCGGTGCCGGCCTCGGCAGCGGCCAACGTGCCGGCGGCGGACAGCTCGTCCAGGAGGTCCTGGATGCCGAGGTCGTAGGTGAGCACGCGGCCGCCGGCGATGTCGGAGCGCTTGCGGGTGACGAGCCGGTGGTGCTTCAGGAGCCTCTCGGCGGCGGCGCGGCTGGCACCGCCGCTGGCCTGCTCGTCGATGGGGTCCTCGAAGACGGCGGAGTAGTTGAAGGGGCGCTTGCCGTCGAAGGCGAGGACCAGCTTGGGCAGGGAGCCGGTGGAGGCGGTGGTGTTCTTCTTGGCGGCGGGCATGGCGTCGATGAACGCCTCCACGAACTGGCGCTCGGCGGCGACGGCGGCCTCGTCCGCCTTCTCGGCGCTCATTCCGCCGGCCATCAGGTTGACGCGCAGCTGGACGCGGTCGAGGGCGGCGTGCCGGTAGAAGGTGCCGGAGATGAGGGACTGGTAGCCGGTCATGCCGGCGCCCGCGTCATCGGCGGCGTCGAGGTAGTCCAGGGCGTTGGCCTTGCGGCGGATCTTGGAGTCGTCGGCGGCGCTGTAGAAGTCGTCGATCTGGGCGGCCGCGTGCACGGTGAAGGCGGGGCCGGTCATGATGGCGCCGTCCACGTTCGGCGAGTCCGCGATCTCCGCGAGAAAGCGGCCGTAGAGGGCGATGTCGATGGCGTCCCGAGGGGCGAGGGCCGCGAGCACAGCCGCGCGCACGGCCTTGGGAAGGGCCGGGATGCCGGTCTCGGCGGCGCCCTCCTCGACCTCGACGGGCAGGGCGTCCTCGTCGGCCGCCGCCGTGCGCCGCTTGCTCTTGGCCTTGGCCTTGGCCGTCTCCGCGGCCTTGCGAGCCTCCTCGAACTCGCCGACCCAGGAGACGACCTCGTCCCGGTTGGCGTGGAGGAACCCCGCCAGCTTCGCCCCGGCGTCCTCGGGGGCGAACAGCAACACCTTGGTGAGGTTGCGGGTGCGCTCCTTGTCGCCGAACTTGAGGCCCACGCCCTCCAGGACGGCCTTGGCAACGGGCAGGGCGTCCTGCTCCTGCCAACCGAGGCCGCGCAGCGACTCCGCGGTAAGCAGCGCCCATTCGCGGGTGCGGATGCCCATGGTGTAGCTGGCCAGGGCACCCTCGCCCGCGTTGGCCTTCTCGCGGCCGAGGGTACGCTCGGCCCGACGGCGGGCCTGCGAGGTGATCAGGTTCCGGGTCTCGCCACCGAACGGGATGGTCTTCGCCATGCCGTTCTCGTCGCGGACCGGCAGCACGGCGACCAGGCTCTCGAGGGCGTGCAGGGACAGGAACTGGTGGCCGTCGAGCCGCTCGGCGACGGCGCTGGTCCGGATGATCGTCATGTCGTCAGCCATTCTTCTTGGCGGGGTATTCGGGGGTGTAGAAGTCGCGGGCCCAGCCGTACGGGGTCTTCCTGCCGGGCGCCTTCCACGCGGCCAGGTCCTCGGCGAGTCGGTCCCAGGCGGGTGGAGCGACCTCGCAGGCGCGGGCGCGCTCGACGGCGTGGTGCAGGTGGCGCACGGGGAGCTCGCGGGAGGCCACCAGACGGTCGAGCAGGCGCTTGGCGCCGGGGTCGTCCTTTCCCCGGCCCGCCGGGGAGCCGATGCGGCGCAGGGCGTCGCCCATCGAGCCGAAGCCGGCCTGCGGCACGCTCTTGCCAGCGTGGTAGCGGGCGAAGAGGAAGGCGACCTTCTCGAAGACCGGCCGGTGGTCCTCCTCGGGGCTGAAGGAGGCCGCCCGCAGCCGGGGTTCCGACAGGGCCTCGGGGCGACGCAGGTCGGCGAGGCGGCCGTAGTCGTGGGACCACACCAGGCTGCACAGCCAGTTAGTGAGGCGCTGTCCGGGGGTGCGTTCGGGCGCCTCGGGTGCGACGGGTTCGCAGTCCAGGAGCTCGAAGAGGTCGAACGGCAGCTGCTGAGGGTCAGGCACGCGGGGGCTCCTTGAGGTACGCGGGGCAGGTCGGACCGGTCAGCCGCTTCCGAAGCCGCTGCTCCGCCTGGGCCCGGGCGTTCATGCCGCGCCCGTCGGGCGGCAGCGACCTCAGGCGGTCATGGAGGACGGTCTTGGTCAGGTTCCGGATCTCGGTCCCGAAGGCCTCGAGGGGGCCTTCCCCGGGGTTGTTGCCGCAGCTCACCTCGGACATCAGAGCGAAGAAGTGGTCGGCCGCGCCCGCCCACAGTTCGGGCTCGGCGTGGAAGCGCTTGAGCTGCTTGGCCTTGTCGGCCGGCTTGGGGTTGGGGTAGGCCGCGTCACGGGCGGCGACTGCGGCCGTATAGAGGGACTTGGCGGCGTACTCGCAGATCGCCAGACCCTCGTCAGCGGCCTCCTTCAGCTTGTCCTCCTCCCCGGGCACGTACGGATATGTGCCCGACGCCCAGGCGGTGGCCGTCGCCTGCCGGGAGATCAGGCCGACCGCGACGAGGTCCACGCGGCGGTCCCGCAGTCGCGCGAGTCGGTCGTAGAGGTCCGCTCCCTTGGTCAGGTCCTGGGAGGCCGTGGCCGCGGCCGCGTACACGGCGTGCGACTCCCGCCACAGCGCCCGATCCTCGCTGGGACGCAGGGGCAGGACCTTCCCGTCCTTCCGCGTCTTCTCCAGGACAGCGTCCTGGAGGTACATCGGCGGCAGCGGGTCGAGCAGTTCGCCGGCCGCCTGCAGGACCCGGTCGACCATGACCCTGCCGTCGACCAGGACAGGGCGAAGGAGGATCGAGCGTCCGAGGAAGGAGTGGAGGTCGGCGGGGCCGTCCGGCTGCCGCGACACCTTGCGGGCCCGGAAGGTGCGCCTGCCGGCTCGGCCGTCGGTCCATGAGTAATTGAAGGTCCCAGTGCGCTTCTCCCCGGTGGGCGTCCTTTCGCAGGGGGCCAGGTTCAGCCGAAGCGTGTCGCCGAGCGTCGGGCCCGTGGCCACCACGCGGATCCGGGTGCCGAGCCGTCCGACGGCCTGGTAGGTCAGCTGCGGGCCTAGCCAGTCCGACTTAGCCATCGCCCGACCGCCAAGGCCGTACGCGTGCTGGGTCAGCATGGCCCGGAAGGCGACGTCGGGCGGCATCGGTTCGGGGCTGTGCAGGTGCACCTTGTCGAAGAACTGGTTGTAGTCCCCCGCGCGCTCGATGACGAGCTGCGCGGAGCCCACCCCGTGCTCGGCCATGAACGGCGCCAGCAGGACGTTCTGCCCGAGCGGGCGCTCGGGGTGGAAGAGGTCCCAGTGGTCGTCAGGCTGCTCGGCCAACCAGTCCGCCGCAGGTCTCAGCGGCTGCCGGGTCTCCACCCAGTACTGCCACTCATCGGCGTCCACGGGCGCGTGGCCGGCCGCGTAGAGGATCGCCATCAAGTACTCGAGCACGGCCACCTCCTCGCCGGGAGTCGAACCGACCAGTGCAGCGAAACTCTCCGCGCCGCGCAGGAGGTCGACCAGCCCCACGTGTCGCACCTCAGGCTGCCGCCCTTCCCAAGCCACTGTCAGTGCCGCCTGGCAGGCTTCCGTACGGGGATCCCACGGCCGGTGCGGATCTCTGGATTCGATCAAAACTCGGCACCTCCTTGTGATCTGATGCTCAATCACATCGAGACTCTACTGACCGGGGAGGCATTCGGGTGACGAATTCTCAGAAAATCACCGTTTCGAGGGTCGCGGTCTGGGGTAAGACCGACCAGCTGAACCTCCGTGGTGACACGTGCGGGACGCCGTGGAACCCTCTCCTCGCCCACCTGCTCGATGTCGCCGCCTGCGCGGGAGAACTCTGGGACCGCTACCTCGCCCGGCCCGTCCGCGACCGCCTGGTCGAGGCCCTGGGAGCAGGAGACGCCGACACCGCCCGCCGTAACGCCATGTTCTACGCCGCCCTGCACGACTTGGGGAAGGCCTCGGCCTGCTTTCAGCTCCAGTTCGCCCGCACACCGCGTCGACACCTGCGTGAGGCCGGCGCCAAGTGGCTCCGACTGGCACACCAGGTGGGGCTCCCCCTCCCCGCGGACCACCGCGCGGCCTCCTGGATCCGGCACGAACACATCACCGCCTTCCAGCTCCCCCGCCTCCTCGGCTGCACATGCCGGGACTGCGGCGGCACCGGCGAGCGGCACGACGGCCTGCACCGGATGGCTCTGCTGCTCGGCGGCCACCACGGACACATCCCCAGCGCCGACACGGTGCAGCGGGCCAAACGCGCGGTCCGCGACGGCGCGTGGGACGACCTCCACCGGTACTTCGTCGACGCCCTCGCCGACCTCCTGGAGGTCGACCTCGCCCTGCTGGCGGACCGGACCACCCTCGAACGCCCGGCTACCCTCCCGGTATTCGCCGGCCTGGTCGTCACCGCGGACTGGCTCGCCTCCGACGAGCAGCGCTTCGCCTACCGCCGGACCGACGAATCGGCCGCGCAGTGGTGGGAGCAGTCGAAGAAACAGGCCCGCGCCGCGTTGACCGCGCTGAGGCTCGACGCCTGGAGCCCGAAGTCCACGACCTGGGCGGAGCTGTTCCCGCGCACCCCGACGCCGCGCCAGTTCCAGAACGCGGCCATGGCCGCCGCCCCGGCGCAGGGGCCGGTGCTGGCCATCGTCGAAGCCGGCACCGGATCGGGAAAGACCGCGCTCGCCCTCTGGTACGCGCACCACCTCGCCCGTACCAACGGCTACCACGGCTTCTACACGGCGATGCCCTCGCGCGCCGCCACGGACCAGGCCGCCGTCGAGCACATTGACTTCCTGACCGAGGCGTTCGGCACCCCGGGCGAGGCCAACCTGGCCATCGTCCACGGCACGGCCGAGGCGACCGAGAACGTCGGACGCCTTCTCGACGCGGGGGACGCGGGTGACGCGGGTGACGCGACAGGCCGTCCGACCGACTTCACCGAACTGATCCCGTTCATCGAGCCCACCCTCTGCGAGCACGACGACGAGGCCCACTCCACCCGCGCGGTCCTCGACCCCTGGTACCTCAGGCGCTGCGTCGGCCTGCTGTCCACCTTCGGGATCGGCACGATCGACCAGATCGCCCTCGCCGCCCAACGCTCCGAGCACTGGTTCCTGCGTCTGTTCGGCCTGGCCAACAAGACCGTGGTCATCGACGAGGGGCACGCCTACGAGCTCTTCCAGGAGCGGCTGCTGGAGGCGGCCGTCGCCTGGCTCGCCGACGCGGGTGCCTCAGTGGTCGTGCTGTCCGCCACCCTCCCCAGCGCCACCCGTGAGGCGCTGGTCCACGCGTGGTGCCGCGGTCATCGCACCACGCCACAGCCCACCGACACCCGTGGCCCCGTCACCCTCGTCGACCGGCACGGGCAGCTCACCCACGCCTCCCCTGACGAAGCACCGCCCCAGCTCCATACCCGGGTCGAGCTGCGCCCCGACCCCGGCCCGGTCGTCCTCGCTGGCCACCTCCTGCACGAGGCCGCCACCGGAGGCATCATCGCCGTCGTCCGCAACCGCGTCGACGCCGCCCAAGACCTGTATGCGCAGACCTGCACCGAGGCCCCCAGGCACGGCTGGCACAAGGACGAGATCGTCCTCCTCCACGGCCAGATGCTCTCCCGCGACCGGCTCCCGATCGAGAGCCGGATCCGCAGGCTCCTCGGCCCGGCCGAGAACCGGACGGCCCCCAACCCCGACCGGCCGCCCCGCCTGCTCGTGATCGCCACCCAGGTGATCGAACAGTCCCTGGATCTGGACAGCGACCGCCTCTACACCGACCTCGCCCCCGTCGACCTGCTCATCCAACGGCGCGGGCGCCTCCACCGGCACGCGGCCAACGACGCCCGTCGCCCGGCCGGGATGCGTGCCCCGCGGATGACCGTCCTGTGGCAGCCCGACCAGGCGGGCCTTCCCCTCGTCCACCCGCCGACCGGTACCGGCCCCGGCAATCCGGACGGCCACGTCTACGCCCCCTACGCCCTGGCCGCCACCCACCACCTGCTCGACAACCTCACCCACGAGCCGGCCTGCCAGGACTGCCAGGAGACCCGCGACACCGCCCCCGGCATCCCCATCGCATGCCTGTCCACCCCGCGCGACAGCGAACGTCTCATCGAAGCCGTCTACAACCCCGGGCCCTTCGCCGGCAGCCCAATGGGCGCCCTGCTCTCCGAGGCCTGGAACGCCTGGATCGCCGAACACGACAACCACGAGAACACCGCCTACGCCCGAGCCCTCCAGCCCTACCTCCTCGACGGCTCCCCCACCGACATCGACCGCCTCAAGAGCGGCTCAGCAGAGGGACAGGGCGACGACGGCAGCGCGGGGCTCGCCGCCCGCTCGCGCCTCGGCGAACCGACCACCGACGTCATCGTCCTGTTCCGCCAGCAGGCCGCCGGCGCGGGCCGCCCCCGCCTCTACTACAGCTACGACCAGGGCGGCCTGCACGAAGTGGACTCCAGGTACTACCGGGCCCGCGACGACTCCGTCCGCAACGCCCGCCGCGCCCAGGAGCGGGACCGGCTGCTCAACACCGTGCCGATCCCGCACAGCTGGTTCCGACACCTGCCGCCCGTCGAGAGGTGGTACACCCCCAGTGGCGTCCGCATCAACCGACGGCACGTCATCGTCTTCGCTCCGGACGGTGCCTGCCTCAGTGGACCCGTCGGACGGCTGCGCTACAGCCCGACCCGAGGGGTGCACCCCATCCACCGGCCCTGAGGCGATACGCTGCCCCCTCCTACTCCCAGTGAACACCGGGGTGAGCCGGAGGTTCCGAGCTCCGAACCGCTACTCCCCGCGTCAGCGGGGATCAGCCGTTCGGCCAGGCCGAGGACGACCGCGCTGTTACCTCCTCGCCGCACCCGCGGGGTCAGCCGCAATCTCCAGCACACCGACCCGTGGCCGGACGCTCCTCGCCGCACCTGCGGGGGTCAGCCCAGCAGCGCCGCGAGGGGGCGCCCGTCCATGGCTTCCTCCCCGCACCCGCGGGGGTCAGCCGGCGGTTTCCGGCGGGGTTTCTTCCGCCTCCAGGTCCTCCCCGCGCCCGCGGGGGTCAGCCGGGCGGGCCCAGCGTGAACCTCACCAGCAGGGGGTCCTCCTGGCGCAGGCGGGTTCAGCCGTGGTAGTGGCCGACGACCAGGCCACGGCGCCGGTCCTCCCGCGCCCGCGGGGGTCAGCCGCCGGCCGCCTGGCCGTCCCACGCGAAGTACACGTCCTCCCTGCGCCCGCGGGGTCAGCCGGAGCTGCCGAGCGTGCCCGGTGTGCCGGCGGAGTCTTCCCCGCCCCCGCGGGGGTCAGCCGGCGATTTCCGGCGGGGTTTCTTCCGCCTCCAGGTCCTCCCCGCGCCCGCGGGAGTCAGCCGGTTCAGGCCGCGTTCCGTAACCTCGCCAACGCGTCCTCCCTGCGCCCGCGGGGGTCAGCCGGCGGTTTCCGGCGGGGTTTCTTCCGCCTCCAGGTCCTCCCCGCGCCCGCGGGAGTCAGCCGGTTCAGGCCGCGTTCCGTAACCTCGCCAACGCGTCCTCCCTGCGCCCGCGGGGGTCAGCCGTCGAGCGGGCCGGAGTCACCGTAGGCCGTGATGTCTTCCCCGCACCTGGGGGGGTCAGCCGAGGCGGCGCCAGGTCTCGGGACCCGGGTAGCCGGCCTCCCCGCCCGTGCGGGGCGCGAACTGCGCGCGCTGAACGATGAGTCCTCTCCCCGCACCCGCGGGGGTCAGCCGATCTCGGCACGGCTGAAGGGCCGGCACCCCAGGTCCTCCCCGCACCTGCGGGGGTCAGCCGACCGGCCGCAAGGTCGGCATCGGCATCCGGCTGTCCTCCCCGCGCCTGCGGGGGTCAGCCGTCGACCAGCCAGTAGCCGGCCCGGCGCTGGTCCTCCTCCCCGCAGGCGCGGGGTCAGCCGATGGAGGCCGGATCGGAGAGGTCCTCCCCGCACCCGCGGGGGTCAGCCGATGTGGGCCGACGACGTGCCGGTACAGATCGTGTCCTCCCCGCGCCTGCGGGGGTCAGCCGTTCGGCCAGTTCGAAGCCGCCGACCTCGGCAAGTCCTCCCCGCACCCGCAGGGGTTAGCCGCGGACGATGAGCCGGCCCAAGGACGGCAGCGCGTCCTCCCCGCACCTGCGGGGGTCAGCCGCCGACCGTGTTCACCTCGAACTACCCGATCGACTCCTCCCCGCACCCGCGGGGGTCAGCCGGAGTTGACCCGGCGCCCGCTTTGCAGACCGGCGTCCTCCTCGCGCCCGCGGGGGTCAGCCGTTCGAGGTCCACGCAGAAGGGCGCAGTGGGTAGTCCTCCTCGCGCCCGCGGGGGTCAGCCGTACCCGGCGCTCGCCCCGGCACTGCTCGCCGCGTCCTCCCCGCGCCCGCGGGGGTCAGCCGGCGAGCGGCACGCCGCCGTCGAAGGCGTCCAGGTCCTCCCCGGGCCCGCGGGGGTCAGCCGATGTCGGTCGGACTCAAGGATTTGGTCGATCAGTCCTCCCCGCGCCCGCGGGGGTCAGCCGACGCACTGACAGCGGCCAGTTCAAATTCCCCACGTACGGCCAGTTCCGGGATCACGGACGGTAGCCAGTGAGGGTACGTAGATTGCGCCCCACAGGGTGGACGTCGTCCCTGCGCCCGTGCTGCGTGGGGCGTGGTGTCCGGTTCATCTCGCCAACGCTGGGCCCGCCCACGCGATGCCGTCCACCGCCACCCTGGGTCGCCGCCAGCAGCCCTGGAGTCGTTCCGGTGAACGCGGCAATCTCCCGGTGGTTCGGAGTGGCTACGTAACCGCACTCCATCGCGGCCCGCAACGCGCGTCTTCCTCACCGGGAACCAAGGCGTACTGCGTCACCGCACCTGCCTACCGCCATGGACTTGTCGAATATCGATATGCTCCTTTAGCCTTGGGCATATCGAAAATCGATAGGGAGGATGCGATGAACTCGCGACTCACGAGGACCCTGGCCTCGGTGACCTTTGCGCTGGCGGTGCTCTGCGGGCTCGCATTCGTCGGCACGGGGGTCACGCACATGCTCGATGACGGGGCGGTCTGCGTGCAGACGGACTTCTGGCGCAATGCCTCGCTGGGGCCGGACAGCCTGCCGGTCGGCAAGGGCGTGAAGGCGTCCAGCAGTGCCGCACGCCTCTGCCAGGACAGCCCTTCTGCGGGCCAGCGTGCCACCGACCTCGGGGGCGAACTGCCCTGGCTGCTGTTCAGCTCCCTCGCGCTGCTGCTCTTCTCACGGCTGCTCAAGGCCGTCCAGCGGCTGGGGCCGTTCACCGACACGGTGGCACGACGGCTCTCCACCCTCGGCTGGTTCGTCACCATCGGCACGCCGCTGGCCGGTCTCGTCGCCGGCTGGTCTCAGTCCTGGCTCGTCGGGAGCATGGCGCCGGTCGCGGGTTCCGGGCCGACGGTCTCCGGACCGCTGGCGCTCATTCTCGCCGGCCTCGCCGCAGTGATCATGGGGAAGATCATGCGCGAGGGCGTGCGAATGCGAGAGGACCTCGAAGGAACCATCTGATGCCCGAAGAGGAACTCCACGCGATCCGGATCCACCTCGACCGACTCCTCGCCGAGCGCGGCATGACGCTCACCGAACTGTCCGCGCAAGTAGGCATCACAGTCGTCAACCTGTCCGTGCTCAAGAACGGGCGGGCCAAGGCCATCCGCTTCTCAACCCTGTCGAGGATCTGCGACGTCCTCCGATGCCAGCCAGGTGACCTGATCACCCACGACCCCGACGACCTGGCCTAGCCAGTCATACCCGGAGGTCCACTGCGAAGCGGTCAAGCCGTACCCCGGCACCTCCGCCCTGCTCAAACCGCAACGCCGAGTGATCACTGGCGGCCAGATATCTCCCCACCAACTGGCCGCCAGTGGGGAATTCCAACTGGCCACCAACACGCACCGCGACCGGCATGGGCGAAGGCACATGCGGGGGGTCAGCTGCCGGTCTGCGCGGTCACACTGACCTGGTTATCCGGACAACGCAGCAACGAGATTGCCCGATTGAGGGTGGGCCTGCACCCGTTGCAGCACGACGGCACCCCCATCACCGGTGACTCCCAGCAGATCCTGGCCCGCGAGACCGTCTGTCTCCTCGACATCCCACCCCACAAGACCGGCACCGCCTTCACCAAACCAGTCGACCCGATCCTCTGCCAGGCCGTCGATGCCTGGCAGGCCGTCCGCCCGGATCAGCCGAAGTTCACCGACCGCCGCACCGGCGAGCGCGTCGACCTGCTGTTCACCCTCCGGGCCTGCCGCGTCCGCTGCGCGGAGGTCGTCCCGCGCCTGCGGGGTCCCCCGTCGGCCCTCCCCACCAGCACGGGCCCGCCGCGAACTCGTCAAACACCGACCATGCGCCGTGACACGATGAGAACCCGCACCTTGACACCACAACAGCACACCACGTCGCGCAACCAGTCAAGAAACAGCAAAGCCGCTGCTTGCGCCGCAGGTCAGAAAGCCTCCTCCCCGCACCTGCGGGGGTCAGCCGTGGCCGAAGCCTCCGGCAGGTGCGCTCGAAGGCTCCTCCCCGCACCTGCGGGGGTCAGCCCGTCATCATCGCGGTCAGCCTCGCCATCGGCTGCTCCTCCCCGCACCTGCGGGGGTCAGCCGTCGGTGGCGACGCCGAGCATGTGCTTGAACTCGTCCTCCCCGCGCCCGCGGGGGTCAGCCGGAGCGCGAGGACGCCCTCGGCTGCGGGCGCCCAGTCCTCCCCGCACCCGCGGGGGTCAGCCGGTTCTGTCCATCGGTTCCGCGATCGTGACCGTGTCCTCCCCGCGCCCGCGGGGGGTCAGCCGGGCACGATCTCCCAGTCGTCCGGCGGGGGGATGTCCTCCCCGCGCCCGCGGGGGTCAGCCGAGGCGCTAGGAATGCGCCAGGAGGTCATGCCCGTCCTCCCCGCGCCCGCGGGGGTCAGCCGCCCCCGGGACCGGCCCCAACTCGTGATCCACGGTCCTCCCCGGACCCGCGGGGGTCAGCCGGCGAGCCGGCGGACCGTGCCGTACCACCTCCCGCGCCTGTGGGGGTCAGCCGCTGATGAACAGGACTACGGTCTTGGCGTCCGTGTCCTCCCCGCGCCTACCGGGGTCAGCCGGGGTTCCACCGCCTGGGCCGTTGTGCTGGAGTCCTCCCCGCCTGCGGGGGTCAGCCGGTCGCGCCGGTCATGTCCCGCAGGGGCTTGGCGTCCTCCCCGCACTCGCAGGGTCAGCCGATCGCTCGGAACATCGTCGTGTTCTCCATGCGCTCCTCCCCGCACCCGCGGGGGTCAGCCGCGCGCTCTGACCTGCGTAAACGCCCGACGGCGGTCCTCCCCGCGCCCGCGGGGGTCAGCCGGATCACCTCCAGCTCCCGGGCCTGGTCGGCCGGTCCTCCCCGCGCCCGCGGGGGTCAGCCGGTCTTGCTGTGGATGTAGTCCACGATCTCGTTGTCCTCCCCGCGCCCGCGAGGGTCAGCCGAGGGACAGGCCCAGGCACTGACCACCATGGCCGTCCTCCCCGCGCCCGCGGGGGTCAGCCGGGGATCGAGTGCGCCGAGCACCGGGGCGCCGACTCCTCCCCGCGCCCGCGGGGGTCAGCCGTGGCTCCGCTCTGGCGGCCTCGCCCCCCCCCGAAAGTCCTCCCCGCACCTGCGGGGGTCAGCCGCCGCTCGGCCGCGGACCGCCTGAAGTCCTCCCCGCACATGCGGGGGTAAGCCGTACGCGGTGAACTCCGAGGCCTGGCGGCATGAGTCCTCCCCGCACCCGCGGGGGTCAGCCGCCGATACGGCACCAGCGGCTGGTGAGGCTGCCGTCCTCCCCGCACCCGCGGGGGTCAGCCGGCGCCGCAGACGTAGACGCACTCCTCGGGATCGTCCTCCCCGCACCCGCGGGCGTCAGCCGCCGAGGGTGGTGCGCGCCCACCACAGGTTGGAGTCCTCCCCGCACCTGCGGGGGTCAGCCGCTGATCACCACGAACGTGGGCCGGAGCCGGACGTCCTCCCCGCACCCGCGGGGGTCAGCCGCCCTTCTTCGTCCGCTTGGCCGGGTCAACCTTGTCTTCCCCGCACCGGCGGGGGTCAGCTGGTGACGTCGATCAGCTCGCCGCATCCGGGACGGTCCTCTCCGAACCCGCGGGGGTCAGCCGCGCCCGGCCTTACCGTCGTCGGGCCACTGGGGGTCCTCCCCGCGCCCGCGGGGGTCAGCCGCCGGGGACACCACGCCCTTCGGCCACACATCGTCCTCCCCGCACCCGCGGGGGTCAGCCGGTTGCAGAGATCCGCGACCTGATCGAGCGTGTGTCCTCCCCGCGCCCGTGGGGGTCAGCCGGGCCTGCTCGCCCTGCAGACGACGCCGATCACGTCCTCCCCGCGCCCGCGGGGGTCAGCCGAAGGGCGCAGGCTCGGCCGGCGGCGGGTCCACGTCCTCCCCGCGCCCGCGGGGGTCAGCCGTACCTGGGGTGGCAGCCCGATGGGACATTCGTGTCCTCCCCGCGCCCGCGGGGGTCAGCCGTCCTCCTCGGATCGGAGCGGTGCGTCGGGCACGTCCTCCCCGCGCCCGCGGGGGTCAGCCGGCGATGGTGGAGGTGGGGACGCCGCCGGACGGGTCCTCCC
Organism: Streptomyces viridifaciens; assembly: GCF_001888885.2. NCBI lineage: Bacteria > Bacillati > Actinomycetota > Actinomycetes > Kitasatosporales > Streptomycetaceae > Streptomyces > Streptomyces viridifaciens. Next base: position 1,691,029 of record NZ_CP090840.1, on the reverse strand, counting down.
CGCGCCCGCGGGGGTCAGCCGTTCAGCCCGGTGCAGCCGACCGAGCGTCAATTGTCCTCCCCGTGCCCGCGGGGGTCAGCCGGGGCAGGAACACCTGATCCGGTGGAAGCTGCCGTCCTCCCTGCGCCCGGGTCAGCCGACCCGGCTGCACAACGTGCCGATTGAGTTCGAGTCCTCCCTGCGCCCGCGGGGGTCAGCCGCCACCGCCGCGAAGGTGAAGGCCCCGGACGGGGTCCTCCCCGCGCCCGCGGGGGTCAGCCGTACCCGGGCGAGATGGCCCGGGTCAAGATCAGGTCCTCCCCGCGCAGGCGGGGGTCAGCCGGTATCCCCCGGAAACCTTGATGTCCCGCCAAGCTCCTCCCCACACCTGCGGGGGTCAGCCGTCGCCGGTGCGGTGTGAGTGGACTGCTAGGACCTCCTGCCCGTACCTGCGGGGTGTCAGCCGCGGCCACCCGGGGCCAAGGCGCGCGCACGTGCCTCCTCCCCGCACCTGCGGGGGTCAGCCGCTGGCCGAGGTGCTGTCGAAACGGACGCCGTGATCCTCCCCGCGCCCGCGGGGGTCAGCCGGCCAGCGAGTGGGTCGAGGAGATCACCTACCAGTCCTCCCCGCGCCCGCGGGGGTCAGCCGGTCCGCCGGGCGGACGTCGAGGAGCGCACCCGGTCCTCCCGCGCCCGCGGGGGTCAGCCGCCGGTAGACGGAAGCTCGTACGTCGGGGCGTCGTCCTCCCCGCGCCCGCGGGGGTCAGCCGGGCATGACCGCTCGGCATCACGCCCGCCCCTCTTCCTCGGAGGCACAGGGATCATTCCCCGCCAGACTCCCGACCAGCTACGGTAGGAGCCGTGGGTGTCCGGTCGAACACACCACAGCCAGGCCGGAGGAGGCGAACCGTTGAGCGCGCAGCCGATCGCGTACGCGGACGTGAATCACGAGGCCGCGTTGAAATACGCCGTGCAGCTCATCGATCACCGGTGGGCTCAGGTCATCGAGGGGCGGATCGTCCTGGTGTCACCCACGTGGGACCACGAGAACGTGGCGGCGAAGATCCGCCGCCAGCTCGACCGCCGCGTCGATGAGCTCGGTTGCATCAGCGGGTCCGGAAACCTCGACCTGCCAGGCTCCCCCAACTGGTACATGCCTGACCTTGCGGTCATCCCCGAAGACCTGGCCAAAGGCGCGGGCGCTCTCACCCCCGACCAGACCCTCCTGGTCGTCGAGGTCACCTCCGAGTCCAATGGCGACACCGACCGTGTCACCAAGCGCAAGCGCTACGCCCAGTACGGCGCCCCGCTCTACTTGCTCGCCGACCGGCAGAACCGCACCTGCACCCTGTTCTCCGAGCCGCACGACCTCGGCTACGCCGTCATCGACGGTCCCCACCCGTTCGGGACCGCGCTCCGGCTGCCGGAGCCGTTCAATCTGACCCTGGACACCACCGCTTTCTGACCACACGAGGCCAGCCCGAGCACACCAAGCCCAACCGGCCAGTCAAGAAAACAGCAAAGCCGCTGCTGCGCCGCAGGCCAGAAAGCCTCATCCCCGCACTCGCGGGGGTCAGCCGGACAGCCGGGACAGCACTGACACCAAGTCCGCCTCCTCCCCGCACCGCCGTCCCCGCGCCTGCGGGGTCCCCCGTCGGCCTTCCCCACCAGCACGGGCCCGCCGCGGACTTGTCAAACGCCGACCATGCGCTGCGTGACACGATAAGAACTCGCACCTTGACACCCCAACAGCACACCAAGTCGCGCAGACCAGTCGAGAAACAGCAAAGCCGCTGCTGCGCCGCAGGTCAGAAAGCCTCCTCCCCGCGCGGGCGGGGGTCAGCCGACGGCGGAGGGCTTCGGCCACCACCTCGCGTACTCCTCCCCGCGCGGGCGGGGGTCAGCCGCCGCGCTCGTCGCCCTCGACCACCTGTACGGCCTCCTCCCCGCGCGGGCGGGGGTCAGCCGGTGGTGCCGTCCTCGGCGGTCTTGGTAACCGTCTCCTCCCCGCGCGGGCGGGGGTCAGCCGCCCAGGTCTTCGACTGGCTGGTGGAGGACGTAGTCCTCCCCGCACCCGGGGTCAGGCGTCCTTCCGGCTCCGGTGAGGTGCGAACTCACCGCTCTCCCCGCACCCGCGGGGGTCAGCCGGACATGACCGAAAAGGAGCTGATCCGGGCCACGTTCTCCCCGCACCCGCGGGGGTCAGCCGCGGCCGGGGGGCAGCAGGGGCAGCAGCACGCTGTCCTCCTCGCACCCGCGAGGGTCAGCCGCCGGAGCGGGTGGCCGCCGTCGCGGTGGACGTGTCCTCCCCGCACCTGCAGGGGACAGCCGCTGTCGTCGCCCAGGTCCCGCAGCGTCTTGGCCTCCTTCCTGCACCTGCGGGGGTCAGCCGTCCCACTGCGTCGACCCGCAGTCCGACGGACGCTCCTCCCCGCACCCGCGGGGGTCAGCCGAGCGGCCCGGACCGGAGTTGGTGCAGATGTAGTCCTCCCTGCACCCGCGGGGGTCAGCCGTTCTGCTGGACGTCGGCCCAGCCCTCGATGCTGTCCTCCCCGCACCCGCGGGGGTCAGCCGGGGTGGCCGCCGTGGCCGCCTCGTATCGCGAGGTCCTCCCCGCACCCGCAGGGGTCAGCCGCGGTCACCCGGGTCCTACAGGCCGGCCAGTACGTCCTCCCTGCACCTGCCGGGGGGCAGCCGCCGGTCGACGGAAGCTCGTACGTCGGGGCGTCGTCCTCCCCACGCAGGCGGGGGTCAGCCGGTGCCGATCGCGCCGAGGTAGGACAGCGGGCCGTCCTCCTGTCGGCAACGGCCCAATTTGAGGCCGGTCTCAACGGTTCAATCGTCGGCCATCGTGCGCTCTCGCTGGCTCAGTCGTTGTCGGCGGCGGTGGGGACGCGGCCGAGTTCGCGGCCCCGCATGCGGTAGGACTCGCCCTTGAGGGAGTGGACCTCGGCGTGGTGGACGAGTCGGTCGATCATCGCGGCGGCGACGGTCTCGTCGCCGAACGTCTCTCCCCAGCGTCCGAAGGGCTTGTTCGAGGTGACGATTACGCTCGCCCGTTCGTATCTGTTCGAGATCAGCTGGAAGAACAGGTTCGCCGCCTCGGCCTCAAACGGGATATACCCCACCTCGTCGATCACGATCAGCGGGTAGCGGCCGAGCTTGACCAGCTCATCCTGGAGCCGGCCGGTGTGATGGGCGGCGGCCAGGCGGTCGACCCACTGGGCGGCGGTGGCGAACGCGACCCGGTGGCCGGCCTGGCAGGCCCGGATCGCCAGCCCGGTCGCGATGTGCGTCTTGCCCGTGCCCGGCGGCCCCAGGAAAATTGCGTTCTCCTTGGCCGCGATGAAGTCCAAGGTTCCCAGGTGGGCGAGTTGCTGGCGGGTCATTCCGCGTAGATGGGCGAGGTCGAGTTCCTCGATCGTCTTGATCGCGGGGAAGCGGGCGGCGCGGATGCGGCCCTCGCCGCCGTGGCTGTCGCGGGCCGAGACCTCCCGCTGCAGGCAGGCGACGAGGTATTCGAGGTGGCTCCAGGACTCGGCCTGGGCGCGTTCGGCGAGCCGCTCGGCGGCGTCCAGCAGGGCGGGGGCTTTCATCGCGCGGGCGAGGAAGGCCAGGTCGGCGGCGGTTTGTCGGGTGGTGCGGGCGGCGGGAACGCCGGCTTTCGCCGCGTCGGTCGTGGTGTTCGGGGGCTGGGGAGCGGTGCGGGCCATCACGTGTCCTCCTTTCCGGCGCCGCCCTCAATCAGGGTGAACATGCGGTCGTAGGTGCCCAGTTCGCGTTGCTCGACCTCGATGCCGAGGCTGTCCGGAGCCAGCACCGCGGCCCGGGCGGTGGCCGCACGGGCGGCTTGCTGGTGGATCACCTCGCCGCGCATGAGGTTTGCCGCGGCGGCGTGGTCGGGATCGGTCAGGCTCTGGTGCCTGGCCCAGCAGCGCGCATGGCGGGCCACGACATCGTCGCCGCAGGTGACGGTGATTTCCTCGTTGTCGGCGTGGACCGTCACGGTCCTGCCGATCACACGAGGGTGGACGGAGTAGTCGTTGGTGTCGACGCGGATGTAGTGGTCGCGGCCGATACGGACGCGAAGCGGCCACCAGTGGGGCGGGGCGACCGGTGGGATGGTGAGCATCTGTGCGCGGTCCGCCTCCCAGCGGTCCGCGGGGCGGGCGTCGATCGAGCGGTGATGCCGCCGGTTGGCGATCCGCAGCCACGCGGTCAGCTGACGGTTGAAGTCGTCCGGACCGGTGAAGGTGCGGCCGGGCACGAAGCTGGTCTCCAGGTAGCCGTTGGCCCGCTCGACCAGGCCCTTCGCTTCCGGGTCCCGGGGCCGGCAAAGGTGCACCCGGGTGGCGAGCAGGCCGGCGAAAGCGGCGAACTCGCTGGTCAGCCTGCCCTTGCCCACGCCGGTTTCGTTGTCCCAGACCAGCGTCTTGGGGACGGCGCCCCAGGAGTTCAGCAGCCGCCAGTGGCCGTCGATCAGGTCACCGGTGGTCCGCGAGGGCAGCATCCGGGCGGTGATCATCCTGGAGTAGCCGGAGACGATCACGAGCACCGGCGGGCGGCCCGACTGGCCGTAGCCGAGCGGGATGTCCACCGGCGGGAACCACAGATCGCACTGGGCGAGCTCGCCGGGCTGGTAGACCGTCCGCGAGACCGGATCCGCCGGCAGATAGGCCGGCCGCAGCTCACGCACCCGCTCCCGCAGGATCGACAGCCCCCGCTCCCACCCGATCCGCTCCGCGATCACCGTGGCCGGCATCGTCGGGGTCTGCTTCAACAGCTCCCGGATCGCTGGCTCCACCGCGTCCACGGCCGAGCCCTTCGGCGCCCGCCGGTAGACCGGCGGCCGATCCGAGGCCAGAGCCCGCAACACCGTGCCCCGGGAGATCCCCAGCTCACGGGCCACGGCCCGCGCCGACAACCCCTCCGCGCGATGCAACCGCCGGATCTCGGCCCAGTCCTCCACCTGGATCACCTCTCTTCCTCCTGACTCCCGTACCAGTGAAGTCAGGATGATCAAGAGATCGCAGAGTGACCCGATTTTGATCCGCCGTCCGTGGCCCTCAATTCACCCGTTGCCGACACCTGTCGGCGACGGGTGAAAACTGACCGCTGATCGGCGGATGAAACGGGACCCACTTCGCGATCTTCTGTTCATCCTGATCTTCATCGAGGGTCAGGAGGAGAGGGTGATTCGCGTGGAGGACTGGGCTGAGATCCGTCGGCTGCACCGGGCCGAGCAGATGCCGATCCGGGCAATCGCCCGGCATCTGGGGATCTCGAAGAACACGGTGAAGCGGGCGTTGGCGACGGACCGGCCGCCGGTCTATCAGCGGCCGTTGAAGGGATCGGCGGTTGATGCGGTCGAGCCTGCGATCCGCGAGCTGCTGCGGCAGACGCCGGCGATGCCGGCGACGGTGATCGCCGAGCGGATCGGCTGGGACCGTGGGCTGACCATTCTCAAGGAGCGGGTGCGCGAGCTGCGGCCGGCCTATCTGCCGGTCGATCCGGTCTCTCGGACGGTCTACTCGCCGGGCGAGCTCGCGCAGTGCGATCTGTGGTTTCCGCCGGCCGAGATCCCGCTGGGCTACGGGCAGACGGGACGCCCGCCGGTGCTCGTCGTCGTGTCCGGCTATTCCAGGGTGATCACCGCGCGGATGTTGCCGTCCCGCTCCACCGCCGACCTGATCGACGGGCACTGGCGGCTGCTGACCGGCTGGGGCGCCGTCCCGAAGACGCTCGTTTGGGACAATGAGAGCGGCGTCGGCCAGGGAAAGCTGACGTCGGAGTTCGCAGCGTTCGCCGGCCTGCTCGCGACCAGGATCCACCTCTGCCGGCCTCGTGACCCGGAGGCGAAAGGCCTGGTGGAGCGGGTGAACGGCTATCTGGAGACCAGCTTCCTGCCTGGCCGCACGTTCGCCGGACCGGGCGACTTCAACACCCAGCTCACCGCCTGGTTGCAGGTCGCCAACCGCCGGCACCACCGCACGATCGGCTGCCGGCCCGCCGAGCGCTGGGAAGCCGACCGGTCCGAGATGCTCACCCTGCCACCGGTCGCACCGCCCAACTGGTGGCCCCAGACGACCCGGCTCGGACGCGACCACTACATCCGCGTCGACACTTGCGACTACTCCGTCCACCCCCGCGCGATCGGGCAGCAGATCACCGTCCGGGCCGACACCGAGGAGATCGTCGCCACCAACCGCACCGGCGAGGTCGTCGCCCGCCACAGCCGATGCTGGGCTCGGCACCAGACCATCACCGACCCCGAGCACACCGCCGCGGCCCAGACCTTGCGCGGCCAGGCGATCCGGCAGCGGGCCTCACGCGCCTGGGCCTCGAGCCTGACCGCTCTCGCCCCCGATGACCTCGGCGTTGAAGTCGAACAGCGTGAGCTCGGTTCCTACGACCGCATCTTCACCCTCATCGAGGGCGGCGCCGGCAAGGAGGACACCTGATGGCTCGCACCGCCACCGCCACGACCACCGCAGAGCAGACGCCCAAGGAAGGGCGGCAGACCTCGGCAGACCTCGCGTTCCTCGCCCGCGCCATGAAGGCACCCGCTCTGCTGGACGCCGCCGAGCGCTTGGCCGAGCGGGCCCGCACCGAGTCCTGGACCCACCTCGAATACCTGGTCGCCTGCCTGCAGCGCGAGGTCTCCGCCCGTGACAGCCACGGCGGCGAACAGCGCATCCGGGCCGCCCGATTCCCCGCGGTCAAGACCATCGAGGAGATCGACACCGCCCATCTGCGGGGCATGACGCGCCAACAGCTCGCCCACCTGGGCACACTGGACTTCATAGCCGCGAAGGAGAACGTGGTCTTCCTCGGGCCGCCCGGCACCGGCAAGACCCACCTGGCCACCGGACTCGCCATCCGGGCCTGCCAGGCCGGCCACCGGGTCGCGTTCGCCACCGCCTCCCAATGGGTCGACCGCCTCGCCGCCGCCCACCACACCGGCCGCCTCCAGGACGAACTCGTCAAACTCGGCCGCTACCCGTTGATCGTTGTCGACGAGGTCGGCTACATCCCCTTCGAGCCCGAGGCCGCGAACCTGTTCTTCCAGCTCGTCTCGAACAGATACGAAAGGGCCAGCGTGATCGTCACCTCGAACAAGCCCTTCGGACGCTGGGGAGAAACCTTCGGCGACGAGACCGTCGCCGCCGCCATGATCGACCGGCTCGTCCACCACGCCGAGGTCCACTCCCTCAAGGGCGAGTCCTACCGCATGCGAGGCCGCGGGGACCTCGGCCGCACACCGACCAGCAACGACTAACAAGATCAACAGAAGACGCGAGGGTCAGAACTCAACCGCCGGAACCGGGTCACGGTTCAACCGCCGCCGACACGGTCCTCCCCGCACCTGCGGGGGGCAGCCAGCTTACGCCCAGCTGTACCGCGCCGCTCTTTCGTCCTCCCCGCACCCGCGGGGGTCAGCCGCTGCCGCCCACCGGGGAATCCCGCCACGGTCCGTCCTCCCCGCGCTCGCAGGGGTCAGCTGTAGCTGGTGCTGAGCTGGAACGGTTCTTCGTCGTCCTCCCCGCGCAGGCGGGGGTCAGCCGAGGGCGACGCGGCCAGCCTCATCGAGATCCTGATCCTCCCCGCGCAGGCGGGGGGGCAGCCGCAGCGGCCTCAGGAGGATGGGCAACGTGTCCCGTCCTCCCCGCGCAGCCAGGGGTCAGCCGACCTGGTCGGTCAGCTACCGGCCGATCGTCACGTCCTCCCCGCACCCGCGGGGGTCAGCTGGCGATCACCGCCAAGGCCGCAGCCCTCGGGGCTGTCCTCCCCGCGCCCGCGGCGGTCAGCCGTTGGTCCCCTTCTTCGCGCGGGACGCCGTCGTCGTCTGCGGCAACCCCTGGCCGTCGAGCACGAGGCTCCCGGGTGCCCTCCCGCCCGACCTGCGGCTCTGCGCGGCCATCGCGGACCGGCTGACCTTCCGCTTCACCCTGGTCGAGACCGGCATCGAGTCCTCCCGGCTGGCCGCCACCGAAGTTGAGCACCAGCTGGGCTGCTGACCAGCCGATCCGGGAGCGGAGGACCGGCGGTCGAGGTGACGCGATGTCATGGCTGTCCGCCGAGCCCGAGCTTCTTCACCCCGAACGGGGAGAAGACCATATGGGCAGCCCAGCCGTGGTGGATGAGAGCGATCTGGGAAGGCACTGGCGTCAGCGGATAGATGGCCTTGCCCCGCGACCAGTTCGCGAGCAGGCCCTCGGTGGTGTCGACGGCGGAGACGACCATCGTCACCTGCAGCTTTCCGTCGCCCCATGTGTTCCACAGGGCCCACCCTTCGGGCCGGGCCTCGACCCCGAGGCGGGCGCACGCCTGCTCATAGGTCTCCTCCATGACGTCCGGCATCGCCCCGGGACGCAGAATCACTACGCCCGCGAGCTTCAGCTCGGGGCGTTCCGCCTCATCGTCGAGGCAGCCGTCTCCTGGAAAGTGGTAGTGGCGAAGTCCCCGGGCCAGCGCGTTCACCGCCCGCTGCAAGGGTGTCGCGTCCTCTGCTTCGGGCTGATACGAGAGCCAGCCCTCGGCCGAGGCGGCGCCCGCGACCACGCCGGCGAGCCGTTCTATCTCTCGCAGGTGGTCGAGTTCGGAGAGTTCAGGTCGTGTCACGGCGGTCAGTCTCGCAGCGGCGCACGGCCGGGGCATCCCAGTTTCCACCCACGTCGGACACGAAACCGGGCCCTCGCCAGCCGGGCCTGTCAGGGGCCGACCCGAGAGAACCCGGGACCGCCAAGTTACCGACGAACGACGGGCTCGACACCTGGTCGGTCTCCTCTTTTCCGCACCCGCGGGGGTCAGCCGCGCTGTCTGGCGGGCGCCGGGGCGCAGCTGCGGGTCCTTCCCGCGCCCGCGGGGGTCAGCCGGACGGCAGCCGGTGGTGCCTTTTCGAGGCCTCGTCCTCCCCGCGCCTGCGGGGGTCGGCCGACGCACCGCGACCTGGCATGGGCGAAGGCACATGCGGGGGTCAGCCGCCGGTCTGCGCGGTCACACTGACCTGGTTGTCCGGACAACGCAGCAACGAGATTGCCCGATTGAGGGTGGGCTGCATCCGTTGGCAGCACGACGGCACCCCATCACCGGTGACTCCCAGCAGGTCCTGGCCCGCGACACCGTCTGTCTCCTCGACGTCCCGCCCCACAAGACCGGCACCGCCTTCACCAGGCCGGTCGACCCGATCCTCTGCCAGGCCGTCGATGCCTGGCAGGCCGTCCGCCCGGATCAGCCGAAGTTCACCGACCCGCCGCACCGGCGAGCGCGTCGACCTGCTGTTCACCATCCGGGCCTGCCGCGTCCGCTGCGCGGAGGTCGTCCCGCGCCTGCGGGGTCCCCTGTCGGTCCTCCCCACCAGCACGGGGCCGCCGCGAACTCGTCAAACACCGACCATGCGCCGTGACACGATGAGAACCCGCACCTTGACACCACAACAGCACACCACGTCGCGCAACCAGTCAAGAAACAGCAAAGCCGCTACTGCACCGCAGGTCAGAAAGCCTCCTCCCCGCACCCGCGGGGGTCAGCCGTTCGAGACTTCGTCGATGGCCAGCAGGATGAGCTCCTCCCCGCACCCGCGGGGGTCAGCCCGAGCATCGCGGCGTGCCGGACCGCCCAGCGCACTCCTCCCCGCACCCGCGGGGGTCAGCCGCTCTACTCGCTCTCGCAGATCGACGGCGACGACTCCTCCCCGCACCCGCGGGGGTCAGCCGATCCCTTCCCAGAGACGGAGTTGGGTCGTTGGCTCCTCCCCGCACCCGCGGGGGTCAGCCGTTGGGCCGCCATGGGGTCCAGGTGGTCACGGTCTCCTCCCCGCACCCGCGGGGGTCAGCCTCGCCGACTCGGACGGAAACGCTCCCGAAGCCCCTCCTCCCCGCACCTTGAGTTCTAGGGATCGTTGCAACGCCCCAGCTGGGGAGTGCAATGACCTTCGATATCCGCGAGGACCGGCGGCCGCAGGGGCCCAGGAAGCTCCGTGCCGAGCGGGAGGAATACTTCCGGCTCGTGCAACAGGGCTACAGCAGCAAAGAGGCGTCCCGGCTGGTGGGCGTTCACCCGCGTACGGGACGTGAGTGGCGCAACGGCCGGACGGACCCGAAGAGGTTCAGGGCGCCCGCTCGACCCGAGCGGGCGCCCTCCCGTGCGTCCGGCGGGTCCCGGTATCTGCGTGAGGACGAGCGCATCCACATCGCCGACCGGCTGCGTGAGAAGGCCACCGTGCGCGCGATCGCGGCCGAGCTGGGTCGCAGTCCGTCCACGGTCTGAAGTTCCACCCTGTGGTTGGACACTCTCCGTCTACGCTGCGAGGGTGTGACCTTGCCGGTGCCGCTGGCGGGTCTCGAGTGGCGTGAGGTAGCCCCACTCGGGGTGTTTGCGTAGGCGCCTGCGGTTGTAGAAGGTCTCGATGAAAGAGAAGACCTCCGCCCGGGCGGTGGCGCGGTCGGGCCAGACCCGGGTGCCGATCTCCTCCTTCAGTACGGCGAAGAAGCTCTCGGCAGCGGCGTTATCGTAACAGGAGCCGACCCTTCCCATCGACTGCCTCATGTCCAACTTGCTTATCCCGTTGCGGAATTCACTCGACGTATATTCGCTGCCGCGGTCCGTGTGGAAGACGCAGCCGCGCTCCAGACCGCCTCGGCCGGCGGCCATCCACAGCGCGGCCACCGGCAGTTCGGCGCGGTGGTGGTCGGCCATCGCGTAGCCGACCACCTCGCGGGTGGCCAGGTCGATGCAGGTGGCCAGGTAGAGCCAGCCCTCCTCGGTCGGCAGGAAGGTCATGTCGCCGACGAGCCGCATCCCCGGGCGGGGCGCGGTGAAGTCGCGCCCGACAAGGTCCGGGGCGAACACCGGCTTGCGGGCCTGGCGGGTCAGACCGCGGCGCCGGCGGCGGGTGACGCCCGTGATCCCGCGCTCGCGCATGATCCGTTCCACCTTCTTCCGGTTCACCGCCCGGCCCTGGCGGCGAAGTTCCGCGTGGACGCGCGGGACGCCGTAGGCGCCCCGGGAGGCGAGGTGGATCACCGCGATCTCCGCGGCGAGGAGGTCTTCGGCCCGTTCGCGGGCGCGACGGTCCTTCTCGCCGGCCCGCCAGGCGTAGAAGGAGGAACGGGCGATCCCCAGCGCCCGGCAGATCCGCTTGACGCCGAAGGCGCCGTGGTGGTCCTCAACGAAACGGAAGCGGATCACCGATTCGTCTCGGCCGCGAAATAGGCGGCCGCCTTGCGCAGGATCTCGATCGTCTTCTGCTGTTCGAGGTTCTGCCGACGAAGTCGGGCGAGCTCCTCGCGCTCGGGGCTGGTCAGGTCACCAGGCCGGCCCTCGCCCCGGTCGGTGCGGTCCTGCTTGACCCAGCCCCGCAGCCCCTCCGGGCTGACTCCCAGCTCCCGGGCGATCTCGGTGACGTTCCGGTGCGGAGAAGACCGGACGAGCGCGACCGCGTCCCTCTTGAACTCCGCCGTGTACCGCTTACTCATGTTGCCGTTGCTTCCCACCTGAAACTGCTTCCTCCGGGCTCACATGTCCCAGTCTCCAGGTGTCCAGCCCCAGGGTGGAACTTCATCACCCGGTTGATCTGCTTGATCCGCGGCAGCAGGTCGACGTTCAGCAACCTCGTGATCCCAAAGCCAATTTCGGACTGGCCGTGCGAGTCGACGTAGTTGCCCTCCACGCTCATCGTCGTACCGTGCCGGATCGCGCCCTCCACCATCGCCGCGACCTCCGAGGCGGAGGCCCGCAGCGTCTGGGAGTGCACCACCACCGAACCGCGCTCCACGTGCCAATACACCAGCACCCCGCGGCCGCCGTAGCGCGAGTGCCACTCGGTAAACAGGTTCTGGTCCCACGAGCGGAAGTGCGTGGAGTCGGAGGCCACCGCCGTCGACCCGGCACCCCACAGGCCGCTGTCGCGGGCGGCGAAGGTCGCGTTCGCGATCTCCACCGCGATCTGCCGAGCCGCCTCCAGCGTCAGGTAGCGGCGCCCGGTGTAGCGGATCTCCTCCTCAGTGTGGCCGTGCGCGCCGCCGGCCACCGACCGGATCCCCGTATTCGTCCCATACGCGTGGATGGCCAGCATCAGGCGCTCGGCCAGTACCTCCTCTGGTAGGTTCCCGGCGCCGGCAACCGAAGCGACCGCCTTGAGGCAGCCCGTCCGCAGCACCGCCTCCTTGAGCATGTCGATCAGCGGCACCGCGCTCCAACGGCGGCCAACCTCGGCCTTGATCCGGCGCAGGTTGCGCGGCTCCTCCTGGGCCTCGGGGGCGGTGAACTTGATCGCCCCCGCAGCGCGCTCCTTGATCTCCACCCAGTCCAGCTCGGGCAGCGCCTGGTCCAGGTCGGCCAGCGCACCGGTCATCTCCTTACGCAGCTGGTCGATGAACTCCTGCGCCCGCAGCGGCTTACGCAGCTCGCGGTAATGCTCGACGCGGCGGGCCTCGAAGTCCGTCGGCAGGTCCTCGTCCGGGTTGCACCACCGGCCGGCGCCGACCACCCAGACCTCCTTGCAACGCAGCTGCTCGCGCAGGGCCTGGAAGGTGGCGACCTCGTAGACCATGCGTACCACCCGGCGCTGCCCGCGCCTGTCCTCCCGGTGCACCAGCTCCGCCCACTGCCCGTTCGTGCCCCGATGCTCGGGGGCAACCTCCCCCAACGGGTAGTAGGTGGTGTTGCCGGCCTTCGCGTACCGCTGCACCAGGTCGAGCGCGTCGATCACCGGCCGGTGGGCGGAGTTGTTCGAGCGGAACTCCAGCACCCCCAGCAGCTCGATCAGACCCTTGCGGTAGTGGTTTGTCAATCCCCAGTAATCGTGGAGTCCTCGCTAAGCGGCCTGGGCCTCCTGATGAGCCTCGGCTCGTGCCTTGCTGATGATCCGTTCGAACTCCACGGGCGGCAGTCCGCCGGCCGCGCTGTGTCGGCGACGGGTGTTGTAGAAGTCGGCGATCCAGGTCGCGATCTTCAAGCGGGCCTCTGCGCGGGTGGCGAAGCGCTGCCGGTGGATGTATTCGACCTTGATCGTGGAGTGGAAGCTCTCGGCGGCGGCGTTGTCCAGCGCCGACCCCACCCGGCCCATCGACTGGACCACGCCGAGACGGTCACACAGCTCGTTGTAGGCCTGGCTGCTGTACTCGCTGCCGCGATCCGAGTGGAAGATCACGCCGTCCACCCGACCACTACGGGTGGCCGCTGCCATCGTGAGCGAGGCGCCGACCAGGGCGGCGTCGTGATGGGCACCCATCGCGTAGCCGAGGAGCCGACGCGAGAACAGGTCGATCACCGTGGCCAGGTAGAGCTTGCCCTCGCCGGTGCCGATCTCAGTCATGTCGCCCACCCACAGAACGTTCGGCACCACCGCGTCGAAGTGTCGATTGACCAAGTCGCGGGCCGCTATGCGTCTGCCCTGGCGAGTCAGTGACCGGCGTCGGCGCGGGGGCTTGCGGCCCTGGAGTCCGAGCTCGGCCATGATCTTGGCGACGGTGTTCTCCGAGACCTGCCAGCCCTCGGCCCATAGGTCCAGGGTGATCCTGGGCGAGCCGTAGGTACTGCCGGACGCGGCGAAGAAGTACCTTATTCGGTCGGTCAGTTCAGCCCGCCGGACCTCGTGGGCCGTCGGCTCAGCCGGGCGCCGGCGCCACTTGTAGAACCAGGACGCGGACACTCCAAGGGCCCGGCAGGCGGTCGTGTGCGGGACGCCGTGCTCGGTCCTCTGGTCGGCGATGAAGCCCGCAACCGTCACTTCGTCGCCTCCTTCACCCACAGGACCACCGATCGCTTGAGGACATCGCGCTCCATCCCGAGCTCAGCGATCTCCTTGCGCTGCCGGGCGTTCTCATCCCGCAGCCGGCGCAGCTCGTCCCGCTCGGACTCGCTCAAGCCTCCCGCCGCCTCCGCGTCCGCCCGGGTCCGGGCGCGGTGGACCCAGTTCTGCAGCGTGCTCTCGTGCACGCCCAGGTCCCGCGCGACCTCCGCGGCCGACTTCCCGGTCTCCGTCACTATCCGCACCGCACCCGCGCGGAACTCCGCGTCGTAAGAGCGCCTCTTCCCCGCCATGACCCTCAACTTCCCCTCTGATCACGACTCCACGCTACGAGGGGAATGTCAGGTTGGTGTAGGACGCCTTCAGCGTCGTCTGGACCGTGCGCCGGTACACCGGCCCCTTCGTCCGGTACTCGTGCACGAGCTCCTTCAGCGTCTGCTCCCCGCCCCGCACGGCGGGGAAGACCACCTCGCGGACCTCGCCGTCCGGCTTGCCGAGCGACGCCTCGGCGATCTGGAACAGGAGGTTCTCCTTGCCCGAGACCCGCTTGAAGGCGTTGATCAGCTCGCTGGTCACCTTCTGCTCCGCGCGGGCGCCGATCCGGTGCACGGTGGCGATCAGCAGGTCCACCAGGCAGTCCGTCACCTCCCGCTCCCGCTCCACCAGCAGCGCGGCAAGCAGCGTCACCGCGGACTCGGGCGAACGCCTGCGCAGATGGGACGGGGACTCGACCACCGCCCGCTGCCGCCACGACCCGAGAACCTTCGGCACCACGTCAGCGAACAACCCCGCTGGTAGGCCGATCGCCCGGATCGCGATCAGCTTGCGGATCTCCCGCAGCATCGACTCCAGACTCACGTTGCCCGGCATCGCCTTCACCAGGGCCAGGACCGACTCCTGGTCGTCCCCCTCGGTCCCCTCGGCGGCGTCCGGGGCTGCCGCCACCAGGGCCAGCACCTTGTCCCGGGTTGGCGGCAACAACCGGGCCGCCACCGTGGTGAACCAGGCCTCCTCAGCAGTGTGCAGGGCCGAGTGGACCATCCGCATGATCCGGTCCGGGGCCGGCGGCTCGATGAACTCCTCCCGACACCGCTTCAGCAACTCTTCGCGCACCCGCTCCGGGCTCCGCTCCGCATGCGCGACGTTCACCGCCAGCCAGGCCGTCAGCTTCTCGGCGTCCTGGACGCTGCACACCCGAAAGCCCAGGTGCTCGCGGATCTGGGCCCGGTGCTACTCGATGGTGCTGCCGGCCCATTGATAGGACTCGAAGTCGGCGGCCGACACCCTCATCTGCCGGGCAACGAACTCCACCACCTCGTCCGGGAAGTCCACCCGACCCCGGGGGAAGCGGCCGTGCCGGGTGTAGAACTTGAGCACCAGCGCGAAGCCCAGGCGCGTCCCGCCCCGCTTGCCCGCGACGAGGTCCACCTCGTCACCGAGCACCGTCCAGTGCTCCACCAGCTCGTCCATGCCCACCGGCTGCCGCCCCATGGCGCCGTATCATGCCGAACCCGGGCAGGTCACAGTGGCCGAACGCTGAAAGATCACCCGTATTTGGGGCTGATGACAGAGCCGTTAATACTGCAACCGCAGTTATGGGGTGTGGCCTCGACGTTTGTAGTGGCTGTGGCGGGCGCGGGCCTGGCTGCGGCGTCGCCAGTACGACCAGCGCAGATGGTGGGCCGCGGTGAGGTGGAGAGGATGGAGAAGCAGGCCGATGAGGCGGCGGATCTCCGGGACGGACAGGGGTATCAGGCCGCTGCGGTCGGGTCTGGAGCCCCCTTTGCCAGCTCGTGTGCCCGGATGGCGGTCAGGCAGGCGAGGGCGGCCATGGACAGGGTGATGTGCCGGTACCGGGCCTGGTAGCGACGGACTTGGTAGTGATCCAGGCCGCACTCGTTCTTCGCGGTCTGGAAGCACTCTTCCACTTGCCACCTCGCCCCGGCGATCCGGGCGAGGTCCGTCAGTCGGGTGTCGGCGGGGCCGTAGCAGACGTAGTGGGCCCTGGAGTCCTAGCTCAGACACCAGCCGCAAAGTAGCCGGGTGATCACGTGCTCGCCGCTGCGGCGGCCTGCTCGTCATGCTCGCGGAGCATCCGCATGACGGTGGCGGGCGAGGGGTGCTGGCCCTTCTTCGCGCCGGTGGTGATGACGAGTCGCTTGGCGATGTCGCGCAGGCTCATCTCCTGGGCGCGTAGGTGCAGGGCCATGGACAGCATGGAGTCGTCGGTGACGCCCGCGCCGCCGATGGTCTTGCCGCGCTTGCGGGCGGACTCGTGGCCTTCGAGGGTGCGGTCGCGGATGTACTCGCGCTCCATCCCGGACATCGCGGCGAGCACGGTGAACACGATCCCGGACCGTGTGAGCCCTTCAGCTCCCCGGTCAGGAACTCCAGGCCGACGTCGCTCGCCTTCAGCTCCTCGGCAAGCATGGCGAGCTCGATGCCGCGACCGAGCCGCTTGTGCTCGTGAACGACGAGGGTCACGGCGACGCCGGAGGAGCGGATCTCTCCGGCGAGCTTCACAGCGGTCTCCAGCTCGGGGCGCTTCGTGGCGCGGGTGGAGATCTTCTCCGAGAAGACCCGCGTCACTCCGGCCTCGGGGAGGGAGTCGAGCTGCGCGTCGAGGGACTGCCGGGCGGTCGATGCGCGGGCGTACCCGAGGCGTACGTGCCCGACCGGTTCGGCGCCGGCACTCACCGGCCGGGGCAACCTCGAGTCGATCACCGAAGGTAAAACGACAAGCTGAGATGCTCGCTGCCCTCCCCGGCCGGAACGGCTCGCTCTCGCCCAGCCGCTCGGTCTCCTGGTCCTGCACGAAGCGCAGCTGCGGCGGGCGGACAGCCCGGAGGAAGCCGCCGTCCTGGTACGCGAGCGGCGTCACTTACCCCAGGGGACCGCGCGGCCGGCCTGGAAACCCGATGCTGTGCGGAAATTGTTCTGTTCCCCACGGGGTGTGACACCGCCGTCAGGGCGGTGCCACACCCCGTGGTGCCTGGTCCTAGTCCTCGTCTTCGTCTTCGTCGTCCTCGGACTCGGAGGTCCACCACAGGTCGATCCGGTAGTTCTCCAGAACCTCCCGGTGGGCTGCCCAGATCATGTCGGTGTCAGCCTGTGACTGCGGTTGCGCCGTGCCGAGTTCGGCGTGGAGACCCGTCTCCTGCGCGGCAGCCTCGTGTCGCCCCTTCCAAGACACGCGGCCTTCGTAGACGCCTGGGCGGGGCAATTGGAAGTGACCGGCGATGTCCGGGGCAAAGGCGCGGATGACCACTTCGCCGGTGGGGCTGTCGAGCACTGTCGAGCGTTCGCCCTCGGCGATCCAGGTGCTGTCGGCCGGCGCAGGGCCGTCCCACACCCGTACCAGGATCTCGGCAGGTGCGATGCTCTGGAGGCTGCGGAGATAGATCTGGGTACCGGTGCCGGCTACCACCGTGTCCCAGCTCTGCCTGACAACTTCGGAGTTGGTGAGGTAGGCGTCGGAGTCGTACACCTCGATGAGGCCGTTGTCGGCCCTGGCTTCTAGGTCCGTGGACAGCGGATCGTTTGAGCTCGCGCAATCCTGCTACACCGTCTGTCGGAGCCCGATAGATTCTGATTGTGCATCAGGTCTTCATGGCCACGTAAGCAGTCATCCGCCGGTCCGAAAAACAGGGGAAGTCATGACCGAAATCGACATCGCGCAGCTGATCACGCCAGCCGCTCAAACCCTTGTCAGTGTGATGATGGGTGACCTCTGGTCCGGCGTCCGTGACCGGTTCGCCAGGCTGCTGTCGCGGCGCTCAGACGATCCCTCCACCGTCGTAGAAGAGCTCGAGGAATCGCGTCAGCGCCTGGTGGAAGACGTCGAGTCCGGCGAAACGCGTAACGAGATCGCCGCGGAGTGGCGCAGTAGGATCCGACGAGCGCTCACCCAGGATCCCAGTCTTGTCGACGACCTCCGCGCGATCCTCAGGGACTGCGCAGAGCCCGGCGGGCAGGAGAGCGCCCAGGTCGTCCAGACCGTGAACGCGAGCGGCAGCGGGATCGTATTCAACCTGGGCTCAGGTTCTCAGCACAACGAGGTGCACGGCCGGTGAGCGCACGCGATGACGAGGGCCACGAGATTCACCAGGACGTAGCGGCCGACAGCGGCGGCATCGTGTTCAACCAGGGCTCCGGCGTCCAGAACAACCAGGTCACACAACACAACTACGGCCCCGGAGCAGTGGCGGCAAACGATGTCGAGAGCTGCTTCCGGTACGGCAAGGTCAAGTACGATGCCCGCGAATGGAGCGAGGCAGAGTTCCCGCTGGTCAGCGCGGCCGAAGCGGGCCACGAAGAGTCGATGAGGCTCCTCGTGATGCTGTACAAGCTGACGCAGCGCGAGGCCAAGGCGCGCGAGTGGACGCGTGCGCTCGCCAATCTCGGAGATCCGGGAGCCTGCGAGGACCTGGGCATCCTGATCCGGCGCCAGGCCGAGTTCCGGGAGTACGCCGGGGCCCGGAAGTCCGACTGTCGAGAGGAGTTCGAGGAGGCCCTCGACTGGTTCCTGAAGGCTGCCGCGGCTGGCAATGAGAGGTCCGTGAAGGCCGTTGCACAGCTCCTCTACACCCTGGGCCGATATGACGAGGCTATTCCGTACCTGGAGCAAGCGATCGAGATCGGGCAACGCGACGGGAACAGCGACTACTCGCTCGAAGCGAATCTGAAGTCGGCCCGCCGCCAGGTAGAACGGGCCGTGAAGCGGTCCCAGGGCCGGGCCGGTACGCAAAAGCGCCCCTGGTGGCGGTTCAGTTCGTCGAACTAAGCCGTGCCGGGGCCAGCAGCCAGGCGATGCGAACCGGCACGCCCGGGCAAGCGGTACGGGCGCCGGCATCCGGCGGCGGGACATACATCCCGGCACCGGCACCACCACAAGCTCCCCGCCGCCTCGCCGCGCGCCCGTCCGCACAGTCCGTCGCCCAAGTGGCGCAGCAGCGCCCCGAGCCCGCACGTCTTGACCGTGCGCACCGAGGTTGCGGGTGCCGGTTAATCATCCGGCCTGGTCAAGCGGCGTGTCGGTACTCGTGGAGGGTGCCGCCGAGTCGGTCTCTTCGGCGGACCTGAAGCTGCTTGACGTGCGCAGGCGGGTTGATCGGGTCGGGTAGCGGGCGGAGCGGAGCGGATTGGTCCAGGGTTTGGTGTGGCCGGTGCTCGTTGTAGAAGGTCTCGAACTCGCGGAGTGCGTGGAGGAGGTGGCGCTGGTTCCAGATCAAAGTGCGGTCGAGGAGCTCGTGGCGGCAGGTCTGTATCCAGCGCTCCATCAGGGAGTTCATCCGCGGTATCCGGATGCCGGTGGTGACGATTTCGAGTCCGGCGTCGGTCAGCAGGGCGTCGAAGGCGGCGGTGAACTTGGAGTCGCGGTCGCGGATCAGGAACCTGGCCCTGCTGCCGGCGTCCTCAAGGTCCATGAGGAGGTTGCGTCCGAGCTGCACTATCCAGTCCGCGGTCGGGTGTGCGGTGGCACCCAGGATCCGGACCCTGCGGGCGGCGTGCTCGATGACGGCGAAGACGTACAGGCGCGCACCGGCCAGCGTGCGGACCTCGAAGAGATCGCAGGCGAGCAGGGCCTCGGCCTGGCCGCGCAGGAAGTCGGCCCAGCTCGTGCTCTGCCGCTCGGGCGCGGGCGGGATTCCGTGCTCGCGGAGGATCTCCCAGACGGTGGAGGCGGCGACCTTGATACCGAGCGCGGCGAGTTCGCCGTGGATCCTGCGGTAGCCCCACGAGCTGTTCTCCCTGGCCAGGCGCAGCACCAGGGCACGGACCGAGCGGACGGTGCGCGGGCGTCCCGGTCGCTTCGGCACGCAGGTCGCGCCGTGTCGCCGCTTGATCAGGTCGCGGTGCCAGCGCAGGAGCGTATCGGGGCGGACCAGCACCACAATGCGCCGCAGTCTCTCGGTGGGCAGGTGGTGGAGCAGGCCGGCCAGGACAGCAGGGTCGGTATTGGTGAAGACGGGTCTGCCGACCTCTCGCTGCAGGACCAGCAACTGGTGCCGGAGCGCGAGGATCTCGATGTCCTTCTCCCGGCTGCTCATCGGCAGGAGCCGCAGCAGCGCGAAGGTGTTGGTGGCGGCGAGGTAGGCCAGGCGCAGCAGCACGACTGATCATTATGCTGCCAATGCCCTTTGCACATGAAGACTCCCGAAGCGGCTGGCGGGTATGGCCGGAGATCGGTGATCAAGGCGGCGACCTGCGCGAATGATTTATCGGCACCCGCAGAGTTTGTCCCGGCGGGCCTTCTGGTTGTTGAGCCAGGTGCCCAAGGACAACCCTTCCTCCGTCTTGTGGGTGCGCGGCACCCGGGCGTGGCTCTCGCGCTCGACGAAGGCCGCCAGCGCCGCCAGGTGATGGGCGAACCGGTCCGCGCTCGCCGTCAGCAGGTCCTGCTGCTCCTGGTCGAACTCGGCCCATCCGGCCCGCTGCGCCCGCACCCACCGGCCGAGCGCCTCGCCCTCGAACTCCGTCTCCGCCGGGAGCTGCGCCCAGTCGACCCGGCCGTCCGACTCCAGCCACCACTGCCGGGCCACCGCGTACGAGCGCTGCCAGGTGATCGGCCAGCGCGGGCACCACCACGGGTCGATCTCCTCCAGCGCGGCCCGGCGAGCCAAGCCCCGATCGCGTACCCGCCGACCGCCGCCCGCGCCGGTGGGCCTTCGCGCCAGGGGAGGCGGTGATCGCGGAGAATGCCCAGAGGTAGCTGGCGTGGTTGGTCATCGGTCTCGCGGGCTGCGGCGACATCGTCACCGCCAAGGTCGCCCGAGCGTTCATGAACCCCCTGCTCGCCACCATGCAACCTGGAGCCCCGCGACCGGCAGCCGGGAGCCGCACCGCGGGTTGCCGGGCCCCGACCGCAGGCGGCGCGCAGAGTGGCGAGAGGCCCCGGAACTGCCCAGGTCCTGAAACATTCTGCGGTTGAAGGCGTGCCCGTAGGAGTCTGCCGACAATTGCGTGATTCTCCAGGGCGAGGTTGGGGTACTGCCCAGGCCCTGACTAATGACGAGGTTCGATCAGGCCTCAGCCCGATCAGCCGGGAACAAGTTGCCGGCTGAACTTTGGTTCTACTTTCCATCCCTCAGAACTTCTTCAATGTGATCTGCTGCCGCTATATTTCCCCTGGTCTCGGACAGGCGCGATCCTAGGATCTCTATTTTTTCGCGAAGCTGGCTGTCCTGGACGGTTTGGAATAGGAACTGCGCAGCCGCGTCGGCCGGGATTTTGTGCGCTAGGCCGGTACGGATGCACGACTCTGCGAGCAGGGCCTGTTCGCCGCCAGCCGGGGCGACGGCCATGGGCTTGCGCAGGACTAGTGCATTCAACACCGGGGCCGACGTGGCACTGGTTATTACCAGCTCAGAGCTGCTGACGAGTGGTGACATCCAGGGGAGCCTGACGACACAGATATCTGCTGTCTTGCTCGGCGCGGGGTTGTCGGTCCGGCCCACTTCGACGACAGCCTGGAACGGTCCGTCGGCGAAAAGCCTGTTAAGTGTGGGCCATGGGTTGGCTCCGTCGAACCACCTGCCCAGGTGAACGTAGACGAGCGGCTTGCCTCGCCTGGCTACGGTCTCCATCACTCTGTCCATGTCTCCCGTTGACGGTGCTGGCTCCCACAGGCAGGGGCCGATGTGGTGGACGTTCTTCGGGAGCAGAGCGCCTGGGTGCTCCAGGGCAGGGTCGCCTTGCAGGAGGAAGCGGGCGCCGAGGAGAGCTCGTTCAGCATCGCTGTCTTTGCTTCTTCCGAAGCCGGTCGCCTCACGGGCTTCCTGCAGGAACCGAATGGTTTCCCGGATGCGCCATTTCCTCCTGGCGGGGAGTTCGGATTCTCCTTCCGCTCCTGACATGTAGGGCCAGAGATGAGCGGCGGGTCCGAGTATCACCACGGGCACGTCGAGCTTTTCGGCGGCAAGCAGTGCGCCGTGGCACAGAACAGAGGTGACAAGGATGTCGGGGCGTGTCTGCCGGGCCGCTTCAGTTATCACACGGTACTGGTCGGGCTGATGGCGGAACCAGAATCTCACTGACATGGAACCTTGGCCGTCATCTGTCTCATCCAGTATCGCTGGTATGCCCTCTGAAGCGGCTGGCGCGGCAATCGATTTGCTCCCGACGATGGTGACGTGGTGTCCACGCCGGATGAGTTCGGTTCCGACGGTGATGGACGGATACAGGTACCCGGGGTCGCTCAGGGGGCAGAGGAGAATGTTCAACTCGCGTCCTGTCCTGTCGGGGCGTGTACGTGCTTCGCGTCGTTGTTTTCATGGGGTGCGGTGTCTTCGCTGGGCGCCGTTCGGCTCGATGGCCGGAACATGGCGGCGGCGGCGCAGGCGGCGATGGCCGCGTTCGCGACGAACGCGATAGGCGTGCCGGCGATGTCCGCAACGGCGGCGAACGCCAGGTAGGAGACCGGAGTGAGGCCTGCGGATGTAAAGCTGATGACACTGACGACGCGGCCAATGTACGAGCGGTCGGTTCCTGTCTGGATCAGTGCCACGAGTATGGACCCGGCAGGTCCCAGAGCGAGGCCGACTGCCGCAGAGGCAACGCAGACTGCGACAGTGTTCGGTATGAGGCCGACAGCAGCCAGCAGCGGGGGCTGGATCGCGAGGAAGCAGGCTGCGGTCAGGACGGGGTTGCGCGCGGGCCTGCGCATAGCCAGCGCGAGTGAGCCGGCGATGGCGCCGGCTCCGAAGCAGGCCTCGATGATCCCGTAGGTTGTCGACGTCCATCCGCGCAGTTCGACGAGCAGCGGCAGGCCGACGTTGAAGCATCCCATCACGGTGAAGTTGAGGCAGGCGATCACGACGGCCAGGACCCGGAGCTGTGGGCGGGCCAGCACGTAGCGGATGCCGGTGGGGTCGACGCTGCGGGCCTTCGGGCTATCTGCGGCCGGGGAAGAGCGGCCAGGTAGCTGCGCGGCCAGGAACGTGCCCAGGGCCAGCGCGAACAGCACCGTGCAGGTGATGGTCGCGGCCGGAGTCTCGGCGGCTGCGATGATCAGTCCAGCAGCTGGAGCGCCGATGATGGTGGCGGTTCGCTGAGCGGCCTGAAGGATGCCGGTGAGCCGCGGTAGCTGTTCGGGCGGAGCCATCATTGCCGGCGCCGCGCCCAGTGCGGGGAGGTTGATCGCGTCGATCGCGCCGAAGACCACGGCCACCACCGTCAGTGCAACCCAGGAGCGTGGGACGGCGAGTGTGATGAGGGCGGCCGCCGTCATCACGGCGACGCGGCCTGCCTGTGTCGCCAGCGCTAGGCGCCGGATTCCCAGGCGGTCCACCAGATTTCCGCCGAGAAGCATAAGGAGAGCGCGGGGCACGGTTCCGGCTCCCATGACCAGCCCCGCGCGCAGTGGATCGTCTAAGTGACTGGCTGACCACCCCAGGGTCGTCAGCCATACCTGGTCCCCGACCATGGACGCGGTGTAACCCGCGAAGAACGCGCCCATCCGCCTGGAGCGGACCGATGACATACCGACAGGTTTCCTCACAGCAAATCCCCCCACCAGTTCAGCCTGTCACTCGTGATCCGCGGCATCATCAGCCATCGGAAAGGCGTGGATCATTGTGAAGACCCGCCGACGCGAGCTGTCCGCCCCGGTTGGTGTCCGCCGGGACCACCGGCGCACCACGCTCTGAAGCTCGGCCGCCATCTCTTCCAACTCGTCTGGCGTCAACTCCAGAGACATGTCCGTCTCCACCACCGCGTTCAACCACTCCTTCGGCCACTGGTCCCAGGTATGCAGCCATTGGGTCAAGCGCTCCATACGGCGTTCGCTGAACATCTGCTGTGCCAGGGATGAGACCCGGCGGTGTGAGGGGGAGTCGACGAAATCCGCCGGCGACCACTGCAGGCCGCCGGGGACAGCCTTCCACCAGTGCTGCCGGCGGTCCGTTCCCTCCTCTGCCGCTTCCATGACCAGCCCGGCCTTGTGGAGCTGTGACAAGTGGTAGCTCACTGAGCCGATGGCCAGATCCGATCGCCGCGCAAGCTCGGAGACGGTGCTGGCGCCGTGGTGCACGAGGAACTCGTACAAGCGGATGCGAGCAGGGTGCGCCATGACGCGCAGGGCGTCGATCGAGGTCGCTGGCGCGGTCACCTCACTCGTGGGCATCTCTTCAGACATGACCCAAGGGTAGCAGATGCACAAGAAATCTTGTGCATCTGAGTTACTCAAGATGCCTTGTGCAATAATCGTTGACCTGCCTACGATCCTTGCATCGCGAGTGGTGAGGGGAGGGGACCATGAGCGGCATCACGATCTACGTCGAGGAGACTGACGTCTTCTGCGGCATCCAGTCCTGACGCCGGCCTGAAGGCCGAGGAGGACAGCCCGTGCTGCTGTCCTCCGGCATCGCGAGTGGTGAGGGGAGGGGACCATGAGCGGCATCACGATCTACGTCGAGGAGACTGACGTCTTCTGCGGCATCCAGTCCTGACGCCGGCCTGAAGGCCGAGGAGGACAGCCCGTGCTGCTGTCCTCCGGCATCGTGAGTGGTGAGGGGAGGGGACCATGAGCGGCATCACGATCTACGTCGAGGAGACTGACGTCTTCTGCGGCATCCAGTCCTGACGCTGGCCTGAAGGCCGAGGAGGACAGCCTGTCCTCTGGCCAGGGGTGGTGCACGACTCTCACGGAGAGCTGCGCCACCCCTGGCGCTTTTGATCCCACAACACTGCGGAGGGGAACCACGATGGGGGAAGCCCGGCTTTTCGCGTCCGAAGACGGATGGTGGTATGCAGACCACCCCAAGGTCGCACATCTACCGGTCGGCGCCGTGGAGAACGGCAGCCTCGTAAAAGAGGCTCGGCAGATTCTCGAGCAAGGGGGCTTCTTCAGCCCCAGGAAGATGCCGTTCGGCCTGACGGTCCTTACCGCGACGTCGTGCAACCTGGGCTGTCCCTACTGCTTCCAGAACACAGCACCCGCCGACGAGTCCGTGACCCCCTTCGCGCCACCGCGGATCAGCCGCCGCCTTCTTGCACAAGACGACGTCAGCAGGATCGCCACATTTGCACAAGAGCGCATGAATCTCCTGGGCTTCGACAGCATCTCGCTGGTGATCTTCGGCGGGGAGCCGCTCCTTAACCCCAAGGGCTGCCTCGCACTGCTCAAGCAACTGCGGCCGCTTGGGCTCGCGGAGTCCATGATGATCAGCAACTGCGCACTGCTGACCCCGTCACTGGCCCGCCAGCTCGATGACGAGGGCCTTCAGCGCATTCAGGTCAGCTTCGATGGGCACCGGGCGGACCACGACGGCACACGCTTCGACCGAAAGGGCGCCGGGACCTACGACAGAATCATGAAGAACGTGGGACGCGCCATGCAGGAGACCTCCCTCGCCTGGAAGGTCAGGGTCAACGTCTCCCACCACAACCTCGAGGGGATCCCTCGGCTGATCGATGACCTGGCGAACCTGCCCATCGCGCAGTCGTCGGTGTCCTTCGCGCCCGCACTCGTAGACGACCACAACATCGGGTACGAGAACCATCTGAGCTACGAGAACCTGGCGGACAAGTTTATCGAAATGGTCGACCTGGCCTTTGACGCCGGCCTCGCGGTCCCAGTCCTGGGGGTCCCCGTCAGCAAGTGCGTCCACTGCTCGGGATTCGCCGGGGCCAGCGGCGCGGTGGTCAGCGCCGACGGCACCCTGTACAGCTGCTGGGAAACCGCAGGGAAGCCAGAATGGACCGTGGGAAATATTTCTGATGGCTATCTTCCGGAACAGAAAATAAAAGACCGGTGGGTAGCCTGCGATGCGGCTCCAAAGCCTCACGGAACAAAGGAACAGAGGAAGAACTTCTATGACACGGTAGACAACCACATCCTCGCTCGGACGCACCTTCGTCTGGATACGAAGAAGGCTGGCCAGGCATAAGGACATTCCTCCGAACGCAAGTTCGACCTACACCCATTACCAGACAGTCAGCCATGGCGGTCAGCAGTGCGTTCGTCGAGGCGGCCAGCGAGGCTGGCGGACCTCGCCTGATACCGAGTCCCTTCCAAAAAGGACCCGTCCATTTACGCCGACGCATCAACAGATCGGTCGGGCGGCCGATTCATGTTTATGCTCGGAGCCGGACTCAAGGGGCGGCGTGCCAGGGCTGAGCGGGAGCTGGGCCGAACATGTGCGCAGCGACTGCGAGCGACTGACAGGCGACACGTCGGTCTACGGGCGGGAGCTTGTGCTGCACCTGCCTGTCCGGTGGCCGTTGTGTGCCGACACGGAGCGCGGGAGGCAGACCTCCGCCGGGCACATCCCAAGGCTGACGATCTGGTACGGGTAGTGCGCGGTGGCGATGCGGAAGGACGCGAGCAGGTGCTCCTGGCACTGGGCGGCCGGGCAAGGGGCCCGGCCGCCCAGCATGGTGTGAGCGGACAGTTCAAGATCCGTTCTGACGGACAGTCCAGCTCCTTCTGTATGGACAGCTGATCTCCCTGACTACTGGGCCGTTCGTGTCGGTTCCAAACAGGTGACCCCTCCGGCGGTTTGCTCGGTGCTGCCGACAACGAGTTCCCCGACCGGAGGGGTCGTGAAGAAGTCTGACAGGGTGATCATGGAAATCTTCGAGGCGCTCGACGCCACTGGATGCGCGCATTCGGCGGCGCGATTGGCAGGTGTGGATCCCAAGACGGTGCGGCGGTACGCACGCATGAGGGACGCTGGTCAACCCGTTGACCAACCGATCCGGCGACCACGGCTGATCGACCCGTTCATGCCGAAGATCGAGGAGTGGGTCGACCGGTCGCAGGGCACGGTGCGAGCGGACAAGCTGCACGAGCGCCTGGTGCTGCTCGGCTTCACCGGCGACGAGCGCACGACCCGGCGCGCGGTCGCGGCGGCCAAGGAGCGATGGCGGGCCGGCCACCGCAGGACCTACCGCCCATGGGCGTGTTGACTGAACTACGGGTGGTCCTGTCCTTGTTCTTCGGACGGGGAGGAAGCGAACTGGCTACCGTCCCCTCTCGTGATCGAGCGTGAGGATGCCCCAAGGGACTGGAGTTCGCTGGCGGTGCCGCGAGTGGGGTCGCTGGTGGAGACGGGTGATCCGTGGGAGCCGTATCGGCTGGTGGATCCCTGCGGTGCGCCTGTCAGGTCGGCGGCCGCATATCTGACAGATCTGCAGGCAGCCGGACGGCCCGCGACGACCCAGCGTTCCTACGGCATGGATCTGCTGCGCTGGTTCCGCTTCCTCTGGGCGGTTGACGTGCCGTGGAACGAGGCGACCCGGATCGATGCGCGCGACTTCTCCCGGTGGATCCAGATCACAGCCAAACCCCCACGGATGCGGGGTAGTTCAGGATCGCGGACGGCGTCGGCACCGGTGTTGCCGCCACCCGCCCGAGGTGCAAATTCGATCACTGGGAAACGGCCGGTCGGACGGACCTATGCCTCCTCGACGGTCGCGCACAGCGAGACGGTGCTCCGCAGCTTCTACGCCCACCACCTGGAGGCCGGGACGGGCCCACTGGTGAACCCGTTCCCGCTGGCCAGGGGGCCCCGGGCGAACGCGCACCACAACCCGATGGAACAGTGGCGCCCGCAACGAGCGGGATTATACCGGCCTCGGCAGCAACAACGGATCCCACGGCAGATTCCCGACGTGGCCTTCAACGAGCTGTTCGCCCGACTGCCCTCGGACCGCGACCGGGCCCTGGTCGCCTTCTGGGTCTCGACCGGGGCCAGGGCCTCGGAACTGCTCGGTGTGCTCTGCTCGGGCACGGATCCGGGACGGCAGCTGATCACGGTCGTCCGCAAGGGCTCATGCGCGCTCCAGCAGCTGCCGGCCTCGCCGGACGCGTTCGTCTGGCTGCGGCTCTACCAGCAGCAGACGTACGGACAGGTGCCCAACGGGCCGGACGATCCGCTCTGGTGGACCCTGCGACGTCCCTTCCGGCCGCTGAACTATCACGCCGCGCGGGCGATGTTCGTCCGCGCGAACAGCACTCTCGGGTCCAACTGGTCCCTGCATGACCTACGACATACAGCGGCCTACCGGCTGGCCCGCGACCCGCTCATGCCTATCACGGACGTCCAGTGGGTCCTGGGACATGCGCGTTTGTCCACCACACAGCGGTACGTCACGCCCACCGCCGAGGACGTCATCGAGGGCGTCTTGGCCCACCACCGCCGTCAGGCCGAGCAGAAGCAGGCGGAGCCACCCGCACCCGCCCTGCACTACCGCCCGGAGAGCTTGGACGTGCTGTTCGGCCGGGAGCGGCCGTGACCACCAGCGCAATCACCTCCGCAATCGCTGCCCGGCCCTGGCAGCTCAGCGCAGAAGCAGTCGCGCTGTGGCACAAGTTCCCGCCCCGCGCCAACCCCAAGAGCTGGCCGGCGACCAGGCAGACCCGGGCCGCCGTGGTCGCCCGCATGCTAGCGCCCCCGTTCCTCGGCCAGGACTCCAAGACCCGCTGCAACCGGAAGCTGACGCTGCTCAAGGTGATGGACTGGCTGGAGATGCAGCCCGGCAACACCTGGCAGGAGCGGTGGGACGCCAGCGGAGCCGGCATCGACGGGCGCCTGGACTGGCGACTCCGGCTCATCGGCGACCTGAAGAGCGTCGACAACCTCGGCCCGCGCGGAGAGCGGATCTTCCGCATCCTGGGCATGGGCCTGGTCCAGCTGATCGGCGGAGACGTCCTCCGGCCGGACCTGGGCTGGCTGATGGCGACCAGCTCGCCGCTGCGGATCGCGAACGAGATGGAGCACGTCCGCGACGGCGAGGCCATCGCCCGACTCCGTGCCCTACGGGCGGCGAGCAGCGTTGGCGACTCCACCGTGCTGCCGGCGATCGAGAAGATCGCACTGATCATGGCGGCCAAGGGCGGCGCTGTCGCCGATGTCACCCCCGGCGACTGCTTGGAACTGCTGAAGACCAGTCGGAAGCTCTTCCCCGGTCCGGCCAGAGCGAGCCGGCACAGCCCGTTCTTCTACCAGCTGCTGCACACCCTCGGGGTCTTCCCTGTGGAAGCCCCCTCCTCGGTCCGCATGTTCAGCACGCGTTTCCCCGGCCAACTCACCGTAGAGCAACTCGTCGACCGCTACGACCTGGCCTGCCGCCCCGTCCGCGACCTGCTGGTCGACTACCTGCGGGAACGCCAGCCAGCCGTGGACTACAACACGCTGACCGGGCTGGCCACCGCGCTGGCGCTGTGGTTCTGGAAGGACCTGGAGAACGTCAACCCCGGCATCGACTCGCTCCGGCTGGCCCCGGACGTCGCCGCGGCCTGGAAGAAACGCTTGCAGACCCGGACCGTCCGCACCACCAACGAGCGCGGCCAGGTCGTGGAGACCACGGTGGAACGCGCCACCGCCTCTGACACCCTGATGACAGTGCGGGCCTTCCACCTCGACCTCTCCCAGTGGGCACTGGACGAGCCCGCCCGCTGGGGCCCGTGGGCGGTCCCCTGCCCGATCCGAGCCGACGACGTTCGGCACCGCCAGATGAAGTCCCGCCAAAAGGGGGTGCCGTTAACGAGCGGCGAACCAAGTGACAAGTAGCCCGGTGTAGTCGCAGTGAAGCTGTTGCGGAGTCATTTCCTGTGGCACCCAGACCCCGGCGGGCCAGATGCGGGCGAGGATCTCGAACTCATTTAGAGAGTTGAACCTGCCGGTGACTCGGGTTCGGACAGGTCAGCGGCACGCGGGGCCGGGCGCGGTGGATCTGCTCCCAGGTGAGGCGGCCCTCGCAGCCCAGGCCGCCCAGGGTAAGGTCCAGGGCGCCGTGCTCAGGGTGTATCGCGCTGAGCGGCATGGCCGACCGTTCACGCCGCGTCGGCCGGCTCGGGGGCGGAGAGTTGGAGCCGGTTGCCCATGTTCAGCCGTACCTCGCCGTAGGGCTGAACATGCATCCAGAACAGCGGGGTGAGGGCACGTTTGTCCTCGTCGGTGAGGGCGCCCGTCCACTCCGGTTCGGCCAGGAGGTCCTGGATCATCAGGGTGTTCACGAAGACTAGCGCCGCCTGGAGCAGGTGGAGCGCGAGGACGGACAGTTCCTGCTGGTCACGGCGGTTGCTGGACAGTTCGCCATTCTTCCCGAAGAAGATCATGTCGTTGGCGCCGTTCCAGCCCTCGACGACGTTCAGCCCTTCCTGGATCTCGCGCTGCAGGTCGCGCGAGCGCAGATAGCGGGCGACAAAGACGGTCTTCTGGGCACGTCCGACCTCCAGCATGGCCTGGTAGACGGGGTGGGAGGCCGTGCGGGTAAAGCGCCGCAGGATGGCCTCGGTGGAGGCGGTGCCGACCCGGATCGCGGTGGCGTACTTGATGAGCTGGTCGTAGTTGTTCTCGATGACGTCCCAGCGGATCGGGCGGGTCATCGCGTCGGCCAGACGCTCGTAGATGTCCTCGTCCTCGCGGCCGGGCCGGTAGAGCTTGACCTTGTTGATCTGCTTGATCCGGGGCAGTAGGTCGTAGCCCAGCAACCTCGTCAGCCCGAAGCCAATTTCCGACTGGCCATGCGAGTCGACGTAGTTGCCCTCAGCCTTCATCGTGGTGGCGTGCCGCATCATGCCCTCGATCGCGGCGGCGACCTCGGAGGCGGTGCAGTTGAGAAGCTGGCTGTGAATGGCCATCGAACCTTTCTCGATGTGCCAATACACCAAAACGCCGCGGCCCCCGTACCGAGAGTGCCACTCGGTGAATATGTTGCGGTCCCACGCCTTGAAGTGGGTGGAGTCCGAGGCGACGGTGGTGGTGCCCTGGCCCCACACGGTCTCCTGGCGGGCGGCGAAGGTAGCGCCTGCGACCTCGACGCCGGCGGCCTTCAGGCCGAGGGCCGTGAAGTAGCGGCGGGCGGTGTAGCGCAGGTCCTCCTCCGAGTGGCCGTGCTCGCCGGCCGCCACCGAACTGATCCCGCTGTTGGTGCCGTACGCGTACGCGATCAGCAGGAGGCGTTCGAGGAGTTTGGCCTCGTCGATGGCCTCGCGGGTACCGACGGGCGCGAGGGCCTTGAGCATCCCGGTCCGCAGGGCGGCTTCCTTGAGGATGTCGATCAGGGCGACCGTGCCCCACTTCTTGCGGATGGCCTTCTTCAGTTTGCGCAGGTTCTTCGGCTCCGGCTGGGGCTCGGGGTCGGTGAACCTGATCGCGCCGCTGCGGTACTTGGCACTGATGGTGACCTACGGCAGCTTGGGCAGGGCTATGTCCAGGGCGGTCAGCGCCTCGCGCATCTCCTTCTTGAGCTGGGCGGTGAAGTCGGCGGCATCCCGCGGCTTGTTCAGCTTGTCGTAGTACTCCGTGCGGCGGAGGTCGAAGTCGTCGGGCAGGTCCTCGTCGGGGTTGCGCCACCGGTCGGCGCCGACGACCCAGATCTCCTTGCACCGCAGCCTCTCGCGCAGGGCCTGGAAGACGCACGCCTCGTAGACGGTGCGGACCACCCGCTGCGGGCCCTTGAGCGGGGTGTGGACGGCGAACTCCATCCAGTCCTTGCGCACGACGCCGTCCAGCGGGATGGTCTCGCCGAGTGGGAGGTACTGGGTGGTGGAGTCCTTGTGCCGCTCGATGAGCGCCAGGGCGTCGATGACGGGCTTGTGCGCGTCGTTGGAGGACTGGAAGTCCAGTACACCGAGCAACTGCATCAGCCCGCGCCGGTAGTGGTTGCTGTAGGAGGACTTGAACACCTCCCGCTTGTTACGGGCGAACTCGGCGCTGGTGGCCTTGAGCTCGGCGACCAGGTCCTTGAGGGTCTTCTCCCCGCCGGCGGCCGGGTAGACGACGTCGCGCACGGTGCCGTCCGGGCGGCCGAGGGAGGCGGCGGCGATCTTCCCGAGCAGGCCGGTCTTGCCGCGGACCTTGGTGAACTCGGCGACGAAGGCGTCGGTGACCTTCTTCTCCGCGCGGGCGTTGATCCGGTGCACGGTGGAGTTCAGCAGCTCCACCAGGGTGTCGGTGATCTCGCGCTGGCGCTGGAACAGCAGCGCGGCCAGCAGGACCTGACGCACCGCTGGGTCGAAGCGCCGCAGGTGGCTCGGCGAGGCGGCCGATGCCCTCGCCCGCCAGGCGCTGATGACCTGCACGCCGATCCCGGTGAACGCCTTCGCGGGGACGCCCACCGCGCGGACCTGCTTGAGCTTGGAGATCTCCTCCAGCAGCGAGTTGAGGCTGACGTTGCCGGGATGGGCCTTGATCTGCGACAGCACCGCCTCGATGTCGTCCTCGTCCTGGTCGCCGTCGCCGCCCTCGCCGGCCGGCTCCTCGGGCGCGGCGTGCTCGCCTGGGGCGCCGGTCAGGTTGGTGAAGACCAGCGCGTCCAGCCGCTGCGGCAGGCCGCCTGTGGCCTGCAGCTTCAGGGCGACCTCGGTGACCGCCCGCTCCTCGGCCTGGTGGAGGGCCGAGCGGACGATCGAGGTGAGGCGGTCCGTCGTCGGGGGCTCGGTCCGCTCGGCCCGCAGGTGCCGGTGCAGCTCGCTGCGGATCTGCTCCTCGCGGCGCTCGTCGTGCCAGATCAGGTCCACCAGGTGCGAGGTGGCCTTGATGGCGTCGGTCTGGCTGCACTCGCGCCAGCCGGTCAGCTCCCGGATCTCGCTGCGGTGCCGCTTGGCCGTGCGCGAGGTGAAGTCGTAGGACGCGAGCTCCACAGCAGGCACGCCGACCTGCCGGGCGACGTGGTCGACGGCATCGGGCGGCAGTTCCAGCCGGTTCTTGGGGAACCGGCCGCGCCAGAGCAGAAATTTGAGCTGGACGCCGAAACCGATCCGGGTCGCCCCGGGCTTGTTCCGCAGCCACGCCACCTCGTCGCCGACCAGCGTGAAATGTTCGACGACCTGGTCCAGCCCCAGATCCCGCCCCACCGGTGTGCCCCTCCCACGAAGACCGGCAATCGCTGGGGACGGTAGTGACCGTCCGCCTCGCCGGTGGCGGATATCGCAGAACGGCCCCGCTGGGCCAGGTGGTCTGGTAGAGCCGAGCCACCCCCGTCCGGACAGGTCGAAGGGCGGCCCGGGCCTGCCTGGTCCTCGGTGCCGCCCTTCGGCGTGCTCAAAGTTCTACACGCGGGTTAGGTGCCGGTCGGCGCCGGCCTCACGACGGTCACGCAGGCGTGAACGCCTCGGCGGGCTGCTGCCACGGGTTGGGTACGTCCCGCCGACCAAGTACAGCCGCCCTCGTCGGCGAGCTCGCGCAGGGAGTCCAGGACGGCCTGGTCCACGGCGACTACCACGTCGGCCCAGGCCAGCAACTGGGGGCTGAGCTGGACGCCGCAGTGACCACTCAGGCTGCGGCAGCCACCTCGACTCACCGGACCGTCAGTCGTCGAGTGCGATCGCGTTCTTGGCCCGTTCGACGGAGGCTTCGGCAGCTGGTCCGCCAGGATTCTCAGTGGCGAGCGCCTGGTTGAGCTCGACGAAGGGGCGCATGCGCTTGTCGTAGCAGGCGAAGGCCGTTCGGTGGTCGCCGTCCGCGCGTCGCAGGGCGTCGGCCAGTACGTAGGCTCCCACGAGAGCGAGGCTGGTTCCCTGGCCGGACAGCGGAGAGGCGCAGTGGCCCGCGTCGCCGAGCAGGACGGTGCGGCCGTTCGACCAGCGGTCCATGTGGACCTGCGTCATCGCGTCGAAGTAGAAGTCGTCTGCCTCCCTCAGGGCCTTCAGGAGCCTCGGGGTCTCCCAGCGCAGCGTTGCCATCCGATCGGCGACGAATTGCTTGTGCTGTTCGGCGTCACGGTGGCCGGCGGGAAGCGGTTCGCCTGCGAAGCCGAACGTGATCCTCAGCTGGGTGTTGTCGCGCACCGGGTAGATGCCGTAGCCGGCCTCGCCGTCTCTGAGCCACAGCTGCCAGTTGTCCAGGGCGAGGAAGTTGTCCGCACTGAAGATCGCCAGATGCATGCCCAGGTGGCGGGTGAACTGCTTCTCGGGCCCGAAGCTCAGCCGTCGCACGGCCGAGTGTAGGCCGTCGGCTCCCACGACCAGGTCGAACGTCCGGGGGCGTCCGTGCTCGAAGGTGACCCGTATCCCGTCTTCGTCCTGGTCGAGCGCGGTGATGCGGTCTCCGAACATGAACTCGACGTCGGCGCCGGCGTGTTCGTGCAGGATGCGGACCAGGTCCTCACGCAGCAGCTCGATGTCGTCGTTGGCGAGCCGGCCGCTGCTGAAGGTCGTCTCGGTGGAGCGGTGGATCTCCTTGCCGTCGCCGTCCAGCGCCGACATGCCGCGCATCCGGGTGCGGTGGGCCCGGGCTTGAGCCAGCAGTCCCATCCGCTCCGTGACATCGAGTGCGACGCCACGGATGTCCACCGCCTGGCCGCCGGGCCGCATGACCGGGGCGTGTTCCACGACCGTCACGGTGACGCCGTCGCGGTGCAGCAAACGGGCGAGCGCGGACCCGGCGACACCGGCGCCGGAGATCAGCACAGTCTTCATACAAGCTCCTTCATACGCTGTACGCGCCCTGAATGTACGGCGTATGTGCAGCGCTGCCAACTGCCATTTACCCTGCTCTGCTCTAGGATAGTAGGGCCATTTCGGCCTCCCGTGCTGGTAGGGTCTGATCTAGTACAGATTCGATGGCGCGAAAGAAATTTCTCGGGGAGCCGACAGCATGGCCTCGCAGTCCGACCCGCCGTTTCGGCGCATCGCCGACGAGATCGCCCGGCGCATCGCCGAGGGCACGCTTGCCCCGGGCGAGCGCGTGCCGTCGACACGCCAGATCGCCCGCGAGTGGGGAGTCGCGCTCGCCACGGCCACGAAGGCCCTCACCACGCTTCGCCTGGAAGGGCTGGTCGAAGCCCGTCCCCGGGTCGGTACCGTGGTAGCGGCCAGAGAGAGCGCGGCGTTGGTGGAGCACCGTGCCCCGTCCAAGCGCCGGCCTCCCTCCATGGCCCCCTCCGATCACGAACTGAGCCGCGAACGGATCATCCGGGCCGCGGTGGACATCGCAGACGCCGAAGGGCTGAGCGCGGTGTCGATGCGGAGCGTTGCCGCCAGGCTCGGTGTCGCCGCCATGTCCCCCTACCGGTATGTCAACAGCAAGGACGACCTGGTTCTCCTGATGGCGGACGCGGCGTTCGGCGAGGAGACCTACCCGGTCGAGTCACCGGAGGGGTGGCGGGCCCGCCTGGAACTCGGTGCGCGCACCTTGTGGAGGATCCACCGCAGGCATCCCTGGCTCGCACAGGTCGGCTCCCTCACCCGCCCCCTGATGCTTCCGGCCCTGATGGTCCACGCGGAATGGGCGCTCGCCGCCCTCGACGGTCACGGCCTCGGCCCGGAGACCATGCTCGACCTGCACGTCCTGCTCTACAGCTACATCCAGGGGATCGCCGTACACCTGGAACGGGAAGCCCAGGCCGAGGCCGCCACCGGCCTGTCCGAGGATGAGTGGATGGACCACCAGGCCCCCGCCTTCGCGGCGATCACCACGGCGACCCGGTACCCCGTATTCACCAGGATCGCGAGCAGCTGCAAGGACGGTTACGACCTCGACCTGGACACCCTGTTCGAGTTCGGCCTCAAGCCACTCCTCGACGGCATCGCCCTCATCATCGAGACCCCGCCGTCTCGCCGCGGGCCCCTGTAATCGGGATCGCTCGCCATCCCAGCGGCGCCAGCGGCCAGAAGCACACAGCTCGATCTTCAACAAACCAACGTTTACTGAAGATTGCCGGACCAAGATCGAAAAGATCCGCACGGCCTTCAAAAACCCCTTCAGAAACCCGGATGGTTCAAGAACCTCCGACCACCCTTTTCTGAGAGGATTCCGGGCGTGAGCACGCCACTTGAACCGGACCAGTTCGAACTCCCGGTCGCCGAAGCGGCCGTTCGGACCGAGATCCGCATCGGATACGCACGGGTGTCCACCGGCGGACAGAAGCTCGACCGCCAGATCGACGCCCTTAACCAGGCCGGCTGCCGCAGGATCTTCGCCGACAAGAAGTCCGGCAAGGACGACGACCGCCCGGAGCTGCAGGCGTGCCACGCCTTCCTCCAGCGCGGCGACACCCTGGTGGTCCCCGCGCTCGACCGCTACGGCCGCTCTCTTCAGGACCTGATCAACATGGTCAGCGAGCTCCGGCGCCGGGAGATCGGTTTCACCTCGCTGCACGAGCGCCTGGACACCACCACCCCCGGCGGCCGGCTCGTCTTCCACGTCTTCGCCGCCCTCGCCGAGTTCGTCCGCGAGCTGATCGTCTCCGGCACCCGCGAGGGCCTGGCCGCCGCCCGCGCCCGCGGCAAGGTCGGCGGCCGGCCCTCGGTCAACCCGGACATCATCAAGGCCGCGCGCGACATGCTGCCCAACCCCGACCTCTCGATCACCGCGATCGCCAAGCTCCTCAAGATCAGCCCGGGGACGCTGTACAACCACATCCCCGACCTGCGCGAGCTCCGCGCCAGCCGCATCCCCGCCCAGCTCGACGGCGGCGCCCGGTGATCCCCGGCCCGCACCGGCTCAAGGGCGGCGCCCTCCAGCTCGGCGCCGAGGAACCCGGCCTGCCCGGACCGTTCGGCACCTGGACCGACAGCGACGACCGGGAGCACAAGGAGCCGGAGGCTGATGAGCCCGACGACGGCCAGCTGTGGTGCTGAGACTGAGCGGCTCAGTTGGCCCGCGCTCATGAGCCTCCGTGGGTCGACCTCACCGGCATACCTCGGTCGTGGAAGGCGCCTCACGATCCCGAAGCGGCGCCATCCCGTTCAGCGAGGAACTTGTCGAACAGCTCGAAGAGCACCTTGAGGACGTGCGCTTCCTGCTCTGGCGTGAGGTCCCAGCCGCCCTCCCAGCCCGGCAGGGCGACCTGCCGGATCTGGGCTTCCCAGACGAGGTTGCCGCTGACCGGATAGTTGGCCATCAGCCATTCACGCCAACCATCGAGGCCCGGCCCGCCATGCCGTTGGGCCGCCTGGTCGTAGCCCACCATGAAGGCGGTCACGCCAGTGAGGGACGTGCGGCCGATGAACATGCCGGTCCGCTTGGCGAACTGGACGAAGTACTCGCGCTCGTTCATGTCGATCAGATTCGTCACCTCCGAATCCTGTCGCTCCGCCCTCCGATTGTCGACGGGCGATCTCACCACGGTGAGTGACTGTGACTCCGAAGTAGGAGTACAGAGGCCCCGCGCCGAGCGTTGTCCGTGCACTGCGATTTACTCGGCACCGTGGACACAGCGGCAACGTGGAGCGAGAAGCTGGCAGCCATCACAGGCTGGGAGAGCGCGACGGGGAGGGTGATCGACTGGCCCTCGGTGGAGGCGCGGCTCGGCGTCGCCCTGCCGACCGACTACAAGCAGCTGGCGCAGTGGTTCGGTTCGGGAGCGTTCGACGGGTTCCTGCAGCTCTCCACCCCTGACACGCCGAGCCCGCACCACGACCTAATCAAGGGCGCCGAGTGGCTGGGCGCACGAGCCGCTGCCGACTCCTCGATCGGCGACCTCTTCAGTCCGCATCCCGTGTTCCCCGCCGCCGGCGGCCTGCTTCAGTGGGCGGACTCCGTCCAAGCCGACCAGTTCTTCTGGCTGACCGATTCCGCCGATCCCGACCGCTGGCCGATTCTCGCCCAGCCGCATGATGACGTCGCCGCTGGCTGGGAGCGGTTCGACGGTTCCACCAGCGAGTTCATCTACCGGGTCCTCACCGATCCCCGGCAGCCGTTCTCCATCGCCTGTTTCTTCGACACCCACACCTTCGCGTCGTACGAGCAGATCAGCGAGCCGGACCCCGAGTGGGACGCCGATCCACATTGGTGAGGAAGCCAGCACCCGTCAGCTGACGCAGAGGATCGACCGTGCGGGGCGAAGTGCCAGATCAACCCGGGAAGCGTGAGGGCTGGCCCCGGTCGCGAAGTTACTCACGGAGTCACCTGTCACTTGGTTCGCCGCTCGTTAACGGCACCCCAAAAGGCGCGGATGGACCAGCGCACCCGCGAGCGCCTGCCCGTCCTCCCTGCCCTGGTCGAGGCGGTCGACCGCAACCGAAAGGCAGCCGCGGCACGCCTGGAGGCCGCCAACTGCGCTGGCCCCGGCGAGTTGTTCACCGCTGGAGGCCAGACGCTGCGACGTGCGGTCCTCAAGCGGCACTCGCCCCATCTCTGGGCAGAGGAGCCCGAGAGCGGGCGGCGCCGGAACCTGGCCCGGGAGGAGAGCAACGCGTTCTGGGGCTGGGCCGCGGTTGAGGTGCTGCGGATGACCGGGCTCCGCATCGAGGAACTGAGCGAGATCTCGCACCACAGCCTGGTCCAGTACCGGCTACCCAACACTGGCGAACTCGTTCCCCTGCTGCAGATCGCCCCCTCCAAGACCGACGCGGAACGGCTCCTGGTCGTCTCTCCGGAACTCGCCGACGTACTCTCCGCGATCATCTGCCGCATCCGCACCGATGATGGCGGCGTCCCGCTCGTGGTCGCCTATGACCACCACCAGAAGGTCTGGAACCCTCCCATGCCGCTGCTGTTCCAGCGCAAGATCGGCCTGGAGGACCGGCCGATCCCCATCGACGGCATCCGCACCCTGCTTCAGGAGGCACTCGCCGCCACCGGGTCCACCGACACGACCGGCAAGCCGCTGCACTTCGCCCCGCACGATTTCCGGAGAATCTTCACCACCGACGCCGTCATGAACGGCATGCCACCGCACATCGCCCAGCTCGTCTTGGGCCATCGCGACATCAACACCACCATGGGTTACAAGGCCGTCTATCCCGAGGAGGTCATCAACGGGCACCGCGCGTTCATCGCTCGTCGCCGGGACCTGCGGCCCAGCGAGGAATACCGCAGCCCCACCGAGCAGGAATGGGAGGAGTTCCTCGGCCACTTCGAACGCCGCAAGGTCGCCCTCGGCGACTGCGGCCGGGCCTACGGCACCAGCTGCCTCCACGAGCACAGCTGCATCCGATGCCCGCTCCTACGGGCCGCCCCGGCCCAGCGGCCGCGACTAGTGGACATCCGCGACAACCTCATCGACCGGATCACCGAGGCCGAACGCGAGGGCTGGGGCGGCGAGGCCGAAGGGCTCAAGGTCAGCCTCGCCGCGGCCAACGCCAAACTCGCCCAGCTCGACAACCTCATCACCCACCGCGCCGCCGCCATCCACCTCGGAATGCCGGCCTTCCCCGACGTCGCGGGGCGTCATGTCACCACCGAAGCCAAAGGCTTGTCACGGGCTCAGCTGCCACCGTCCTTGACGCCTCCTCGCAGGCCCCACTCATCCAGGCCGGAGTAGATCAACGCAGTGCGACCCCGAGGGAAAGCCATGGCTTCGGCCTCCCCTGAATAGATCGCCACCAGTGAGTCGGCCCCTCGCCACCAGGTGTCGGCCAAGCCCAACACTTCGTGCACTGGCTCGTACTCATCCAGCAGGATGCCGTCGACCTCGTCGCCATTGACCTTGACGATCTTCTTTGCCCACATGGACGCGTGGTGGGCCAGCGCGAGCGACTCCACCCAGCCCTCGACAGTGGCATGGAGGGGCGACCACTGACCTGCGTGAATACCGAACTCACCAGATGGCCCGATCATGAACGAGTAGGGAACCGCTGTCCGCTGCACACCGGCTTCGAACCACCACCCTTCGGACGCAGAGCCTTCAGGAGAGTCCGCTTCGAAGTATCTCGGGCCGCCGTCGTACGTGGATGCGGGTGGCAGGACCAGGCCGCCCCATCGCTCGTGATATGCCGCCATCCGGTCGATGACCGTCGCAGGGATGTCTCGCTCAAGCCACCACTGTCTGTGCTCCTCGACGGGCCGGACGTCGACCTTGACGCCGTGCGCGCGGACGAACGATCGGGCTCGTTGAGTCAGACCATCAGGCACATCGTTGAAGAGGTTGAGATTCACCAGCGTGAGGCTACTGCCAAGTCTCAATCTCGACAGTTCAGAGAAGATCACCGAGCCGGGCCTATGGCTGCAGTTCGACTGGGGGTTCGGGCCGAAAGTGCCTGGTCCGGGCACGGGTGAGCCGCGGCAGACGCTGCTGTTCTGCGCGTGGCTGGCCTGGTCGCGCTTCCGGGTGGTGATCCCGGTTTGGGACCGCACGCTGCCGACGCTGATCTCATGCGTCGACGCCACCTTGCGGGCGATCGGCGGGGCGCCGACCTACACGCTGACCGACAACGAGAAGACCGTGACGGTCGACCGGGTCGCCGGCATCCCGGTCCGGCACCCCCAAATCGTGGCCGCCGGCCGACATTACGGGATGCAGGTCCACACCTGCGTGCCGTTCGACCCGGAATCGAAGGGCGGCTCGGAGGCGACCGTGCGGATCGCCAAGGCCGACCTGGTCCCGACCTCGGCGAACCTGCGGCCGGACTACCAGTCGTTCGCCGAACTGCGGGGAGCCTGCGCGCTGTTCTGCCACCAGGTCAACAACCGGGTCCACCGCGAGAGCGGGCGGATGCCCTCGTCCGCGCTGGACATCGAACGCCGCCGGCTGCACCAACTGCCCGCGTCCCCGCACACGCTGGCCCTGGGCGAGTCCCGTAGCATCAACAGCGACCAGACGGTCCGATTCGGGTCGGTGCGCTACTCGACCCCGCCCGGCCTGGTCGGCCAGGAAGCCTGGGTGCGGGTCGACGGCGACGAGCTGGTCGTCGTGGTCGACCTCGCCCAACTCCCGCACCGGCCCGAGTGGCTGCAGGGCCCCGCGGGGCTGCTGGAGGTCGCCCGCCACCGGATCGCGCTGCCCGGCCGACCGGTCGTCGACCCGGCCCACTACCCCGACCATCCGCAGCGGGCGGACGGCTCGCCCCGCCCGCCCAAGGCGAGACCTTCCACCGCCGCGGAGGAGGCGTTCCTCGCGCTCGGCCCCGGCGCCGCGTCCTGGCTGATGGAGGCCGCCGCCGCAGGCACCACCCGGATGCGGGTGAAGATGGCGGCCGCGGTCGAGCTCGCCGCGCTGGTCGGCGCCGGAGAGGTCGACCTCTGCCTCGGACTGGCCGCGGCCGCCGGCCGATTCGCCGACGACGACCTGCTGTCGATCGTGCGCCACCGTGCTACCGGCGCCCGCCCCTCCGACCTCGTCTTCTGCGACGAGAAGTACTCGGTCCAGCCCGGCACTTCGGCCTGGGCGGATTTCGGCCGCAAGACGACGTGAACCCCACCTCCACCGCCCTGTTCGCCGCGTTGGTGACCACGGCCCTGGCGCGGGTCCGCGCCCGCCGGCTCGGCGGGCGCGAGCCCGGGCCCACTCTTCCGGCCGCCGCCCGGCGGCCCTTGTCCGAAAGGCCGATTCACATGACCGCAGTCGTCGCCGAGCCGCTCGTGATGCCCACCCCGCTGCCGTCGGCGCCCGTCGCGCCGCCGATCCCGGCCGAGTTGGAGGCGGTGCTGAAGCAGATGCGCTTCCCCTACCTGCGCGCGGCTGCCCCCGACGTGCTGGCCACTGCCCGGGCCCAGCGCTGGGACCCCGCCGAGGTGGTGAGAATCCTGCTGGAGGAGGAGATCAAGGGCCGTGACGAGGCGACCAAGCGCAACCACCGCAAGCAGGCCAACCTGCCCACCGGCAAGACCTTCGAGTCCTGGGACGAAGAGGTCTCCTCGATCCCGGCGCCCATGCAGCACGCGCTGATGACCCTGGAATGGGTCCACCGCGCCGAGAACCTCTCGCTCAGCGGCCCCTCGGGCACAGGCAAGAGCCACTTCGCCGAGGCCATCGCACACAAGGCCATCGACGCCGGCCTGCAGGTCTGCTGGTTCACCCTGGAATCGCTCACGGCCAACCTCGGCCGAGCCGCCGTCGACAACTCCGTCACCCGAGCCGTCAACAAGATCACCCGATGCGACCTCATCGTCGTCGACGACATCGGCATGCTGCCCTGCGGGCAGGCCGCCGCCGAGGCGTTCTACCGCGTCATCGACGCCGCCTACGAACGCCGCTCGGTGGTGGTGACCAGCAACCTTCACCCCTCGGGATTCGATTCGATCATGCCGAAGACGCTGGCCACCGCAGCTGTCGACCGGCTCCTGCACCACGCGCACATCGTGCTGACCGAGGGCACCAGCCTTCGCCTCGCGCAGGCCACCGCCGGCAAGGGCGTCGTCTCACTCGCCCCGTGATCGAGTCGGTGCAGCCCGTCGCCTCAGGCCCCAGCCGGCGCGTTCGACGCAGCCGCGAGGCTCGCCCGCCATTCGTCCAGCAGTCGGAAGAACGCCTCCAGTGGCGGCTCGTCCCCGCAGTTCTGCTCGATGGCCGTCGCCCAGCCGCAGACCATCGACCACCCGCGCGTCCAGCTCAACCACTGGGCAAACGGACCTACCGGGTCGAGATCGAACCGCTCGTCCACGCCATGAATCCGCAGCGCGAGGCCATACCCCGAAAGCAAGAGGCCCAACTCGTCCAGTGAGCCGTTGCGCACGAACATGCCGGGCCGCTGCCGCACGTGTTCGAGCACGTCATAGAGGTTCTGCAACTCATCGAACGGCTTGGGCTTCGGCCGGTCTCCCAGATCAGCTGACACCCGCCAACCCTACGTTGACGAGCCCGACTGAGTGACTACTTGTCACACCGGGCAGGGAGATCAGATGTCCGCCGGAAAGGACCCGGAAATGTCCGCCTATGAGGATCTCGGCGTGTCCGTTGACATCCGCAGCCGGACAGCCGCCGTGCCGATGCCTCGGACAGGTCTGACAGTCAGCCCTGCGGAGGTGGCCGCGGCGCGGACCTGCCAGCCACAGAGC
Source organism: Streptomyces viridifaciens (assembly GCF_001888885.2). Lineage (NCBI taxonomy): Bacteria > Bacillati > Actinomycetota > Actinomycetes > Kitasatosporales > Streptomycetaceae > Streptomyces > Streptomyces viridifaciens. The sequence goes on along the minus strand of NZ_CP090840.1, from coordinate 1,648,687 downwards.
TATGCACCCGTGGTGCGGGGTGCCCCGTCCTCGAACCGGGTGGCAGGCCTTGACGTACCGGTGGTTTGCCCCCGAGAGCCCGAGAAGCCCGCCCCTAGAAGGCGCCTCCGTGGGCACCCTGAAGACGTGAAGCCCGGCTTCAGAGGACCTAGGTCCTGTCCGGCCGATCATGAGCGGAGCCAGATGGCCAGTGCGGCGACCGTGACCGTGCCGAGGAAGACGTAGACGCGCTTGTCATACCTGGTCGCGACGGCGCGGAAGTTTTTCAGCTTGTTGATCGCACGCTCGACGACGTTGCGCTTCTTGTACCGCTCTTTGTCGAATCCGGGTGGCCGGCCGCCGGCACTTCCCCGCTTACGGCGGTTCGCCGCCTGGTCGGCCTTCTCGGGGATGACGTGCGGGATCCCTCGTCGTCGCAGGTAGCGGCGGGTCCGACGGTTGCTGTAGGCCTAAGAAGTCATCTCATTTGGGGATTCTCCGCAGGCAGATGACTGCTGCGGCGATGCTGGCGAACGCGGCGAAGTGCTCGCCCTTGCGTTCGTAGCGGCGGTGGAGGCGGCGGAAACCGTTGAGCCAGGCGGGTTGGGTCGGCCGCGCGGCGAGGTGCCTGCCCGTGGCAGGTCCTTTTCCGCGCGGCCTCCCGCCGAACCGGACATGACGGTTTCCCTGTCATCCGGCTCTCCAGTGATCACGGCGTGTGTGATCCGGCTGTTCGTGCCTCGTGGATGCGGTCGTGGCAGGCAGCGCAGGCCACGAGGGTCTTGCGCCGCCGGTCGAGCATGACGCGCGCCCAGTCGGACGGCGGCCATCCAGCACGTGCGAGATCGGCGAGGGCCCGGACGTGATGCACTTGGACATCACCGGTGGCCCCGCAGACCTCGCACGTGTCCGCCAGGAGCCTGGTGATCAGCTCCTTGTGCGGATAGTCCACCCAGACAGGCCGACGGTCGACGACCTTCGCCGACCGCTGCTGTTGAAGAGGGATTCCACCGAACCGCGCCACCAGCGGCTTCCTGTTCTCCCGCTCGATGCAGGCCTCGAAGCAGACTCGGGGCCCGTTTGGTGTGTCGATCCTGGCCTTGTGCTTGGCGGCCATCTTCGTCACGGTCGAACGGTGCTTGCCCGCAAGGGTCTTGAGCATCGAGGTCTCCATGACCCATCGCAGGCGGTGCAGCCGGAAGACGTCTCCGGCAAGCAGGTAGTACTGGACGATGCCCCGGTAGACGGCCCCGAACGTGGCGACGATCGCGTGATCGCTGCCGTTGGTCAGTTCCGTTCGCTTCGCGGGCTTGCCGCGAACGAGGTAGGGCTCGCATTTGGCCTTGATCACGTCCCTGGGGACACGAAGGGCGATCTGGCCGTTCACCCTGCGGTAGCGGCCGGTCTTCTTCGTGTCGTTGTGCTGGGTCGTGATCTCGTAGCCGAGGAACCTCGCCGCCCGGGTGCGGGCGTGGGTGATCAGCGTCTTCTCCCGGGAGAGTTCCAGCTTGAGTTCGTCGCGCAGGAATTCCGCCAGGCGGTGCTTGATCTGCTCAGCCTCGGCTTTCGGTCCGGTGAATCCGAGGAGGTGGTCGTCTGCGTAGCGGACATAGCGAAGCCTGCGATATGACGGATCGTTGGGATCCGCGCTCGGCAGGCTCACCATCCGCTGACGCAGTGCCCGGGCCTGGGCCCGGTCGCCGCGCCGGCGGGCTTTCGCCAGCAGATTCTGCAACTCCAGATATGCCGGGTTGCGAACCCGGCGCTCTCCACGGGTGTACTCCGGGATCAGAACTTTCTCGACGAACTCGTCCAGCCGGTGCAGATATATGTTGGACAGGATCGGGGAAGCCACTCCGCCTTGCGGCGCTCCGGAGAGCGTGGCTCCCCATTTCCAGTCCTCCAGGTATCCGGCTGTGAGCATGTTGCGCACCAGCCGCAGGAACCGCTGGTCATGGATCTTCTCGCCGAGGATCGACAGCAGGACCTGGTGGTCCAGGCTGCCGAAGCAGTCGGCGATGTCCCCTTCGACGAACCAGGACGTCCCGGTCCAGGTGTGGGCCACCTCCCGCAAGGCGGTGTGACAGCCCCTTCGGGGACGGAATCCATGCGATCGGTCGGAGAACGTCGGCTCGTAGTACGCCTCCAAGATCAGGCGGACCACCTCGCCGACGAGCTTGTCCGACCAGGTCGGCAGCCCCAGCGGTCGCGTGCTCCCGTTCTTCTTCGGGATGTGCACGCGCCGGACCGGCCGGAAGCGGTAGCGCTCGTGGCGCATCGCTTCGATGATCCGGTCGATCTTCCGCTGGGACATGCCGTCCACGGTTTCCGGCGTGACCCCGGGCGTCATCGCGCCGTGGTTGGCGTAGATGCGACCGTAGGCCATCAGATACAACTGCGGGTTGAACAACTGTCGATACAGTTCATTGCACGGCAGACGGCGCCTGCCGCGCTCACGCAGGACACCCAGCACCGTTGCGGCGCTCTGCATTTCGCATACCTCCCCATATCCGGGTGTCCGAATCACCTGGCCCCCTTCGCCCTGCGGACGGCTTTCCCGTCCTCCCTGACCGGGCGTGACTCCGGCGACTACTACGGGACCTCCGTCGCCATAGGACTCGCGTCCCGTAGGCGATCCCACGTTCGTCCCTGTCTGTACGTTCTAGCGCGACACAGGCGTCCCACTCATCTCCTTGAATGTCCTCGCTGGACATCGCTCCGGGCCCCGGAAGTTGCACCAGTTGACACAATCGAAACCGGTGCAGGGTCGGCGTCGGTTTCAGCTGTCTTTCCGACGGATGGGAACTTGCATCTTCTGGAGATTGGGCTTCAAACAATCCAGTCTTCGCCATATCGCGCGGGCCGCCCGGCACACCGTCCCAGACAACTGGACCCGGTCACCGGTTTCCTGACATGCTCTTGTCCCCTTCACCTTTCGGATCCAGGTGAGTCATTCGGCCCAGGAACCTCCTTCCGAGTTCCTCCCGGCTGAGCCGGGGATACAAACAGAGCGCCTCGTGGCGCACACGGTGCGCTCGATCACCCATCGGTGTCGGCCCAGGCGCTGGGAGGAGTCGACGCCCCGGCGGGCGATGCGGGCCGGGATCCGGCGTCGTCGCAGGTAGGCGCGGATGAATCGGTGGTCGTAGGCCTTGTCGCCGTGGAGTTTGCCTGGCCTGCGTCGCCTGGGGCCGCGGCGCGAGCGGATGGGCGGGATGGCATCGGTCAGCGGGATCAGGGCCTGGCTGTCGTGGACGTTGGCGCCGGATATCGCGAGCGACAGGGGTAAACCGGTGCGTTCGGTGAGCAGGTGGATCTTCGACCCGTACTTGCCCCGATCGACAGGATTCGGACCTGTCAGGTCCCCCTTTTCAGGGCTCGCATGTTCACGGAGTCAACCGCGCAGCGCGACCAGTCCAGCTCGCCCCGTGCGCCGAGTTCGTCCAGGACGACCCGGTGGAGCTTGGCCCACACCCGTGCCTTGCTCCACTCGGCGAACCGCCGATGGGCAGTCGGCCCGGACGGGCCGAAGCAGGGCGGCAGTTGGGCCCACGTGCACCCGGAGGTTGCCACGAAGACGATCGCCGCCAACACCTCGCGATCCCCGTAACGGCGTCGGCCACCGCCCTGTGGCCGGGTCGGCGCCGCCGGCACCACCAACTGGAACAGCTCCCACAACTCGTCCGGCACCAGACGCTCCACGATCAGCACGCCCAGAGTCTAGCCATCCAAATGAGATGACTTCTAATAGGCGTTGAGGGCTGGGAGTTGGGTCAGCTCTGGCAGGGGCCGGGCGAGACGTCTTGCTGTATGCCGCGCTTCGAGCGCTTCGACAAGAGCGACGCGTGCGCGGCCCCTGCCGCTTGGGACTGGGCCGCCGTAGCGTGCCGTGGTTCGAGCCGTTTTCAGGGCCACCTCTTGATCAGCCGGAGCCGTGGAGCTCTTCACGAGAGCGAGGACCCTGGGAACAGCTGGGGCCACGGACGGCTGATGGGGTGGTGCGCCAGCGAGCGCTTCTATTAGGTCGCCGAGTGGTCCTGCCGCGGCTCGACGCCGACGGACAGCGAAGTATCGAAATGAGGCGCGCATGCACGTGACCTGCGGAATCGACTGGGTCGAAGACCATCACGACGTGGCCTTGGTCGACGCCGACGCCCGCCTTGTGGGCAAACTGCGGATCGGCGACGATGCGGCCGGCTTCCAGGACCTGCTGCGACTGCTCGCCGAGCACGGCGACAGCCCGGAGACTCCGGTCCCGATCGCGATCGAGACGTCCCGCGGGCTCCTGGTGGCCTGCCTCCGGGCTTCCGGACGCCGAGTCTTCGCGATCAATCCGATGGCCGTCGCGCGCTACCGGGATCGGCACACCGCCTCCCGCAAGAAGTCCGACCACCAGGACGCCGTCGTCCTGGCGAACATCCTGCGGACCGACGCCGAGCTTCACCGACCCCTGCCGGGCGACTTCGACCTGGTCAAGGCGATAGCCGTCCTCGCCAGAGCCCAGCAGGACGCGGTCTGGGACCGCACCCGAGCCCACAACCGACTGCGCTCGCACCTGCGCGAGTACTACCCGGCGATCCTCGAAGCGTTCGCCGACAAGCGCGAACGATTGCTGGCGCGTGAAGCCCGCGCGATTCTGGCGATCGCGCCCACGCAGGCCGAAGCAGCCAGGCTCACCCGCAGCAAGCTCAAGGCCGCCATCACGAGGGCCGGCCGCCAACGCCGGATCGACGCCGAGACCGACCGTCTGCTCGAGGTGTTCCGCCGGACCTGGCTTCGTCAGCCTGCGCTGGTGGAAACGGCGATGGGACGTCAGACACTCGCCTTGCTCGCCCAGCTCGAAGCAGCCTGCCAGGCCTGCGACGACCTGGCCGGCGCCACCGAAGAGCTCTTCCTGCAGCATCCCGACGCGGAGATCATCACGAGCTTCCCGGGCCTCGCCGTGCTCACCGGCGCCCGGATACTCGCCGAGATCGGCGACGACCGCACCCGATTCGACACGGCCCGGGACCTGAAGGCCTACGCCGGAAGCGCCCCGGTGACGCGGGAGTCCGGCAAGAGCCGTCGCGTCAGCCACAGACGGATCAAGAACAGCCGCCTGGCCGCGACCGGCAGGCACTGGGCCTTCGCCGCACTCACCGCCTCACCCGGCGCTCACAACCACTACAACCACCGGCGGGACACCGGCGACCGCTACTACGCGGCCCTCCGGAACCTGTTCAACCGCATGCTCGGCCAGCTCCACCACTGCCTGACCAGCCGCCAGCCGTTCGACGAAGCGATCGCGTTCGCACCGCCGAAATCAGCACCACTCGCCGCGGCTGCTTGACCCGATAACTGCATGGGGTGTCTTGTCGGCGCTGACGCTGTCGGGCGTGGTACGAGGCCGGCCGGTCGTCATACGCGGAACCCGGATCTTGTCCATGACGGGCTCGAACTGAGTGCAGTCGGCGCGTTGTCCCGGCGTGATGACCAGGGACAACGCCCGGCAGTGGCCTTCCGCGCTCAGGTGGATCTTGGTGGTGTGGCCGCCCCGGGACCGTCCGAGGGCCTCTCCGGCCGCCCCGCCGCCGCCAGGCAGTTGAACAGTTCCGTCCACACCCGAGCGTTCCTGATCGCTCGTGCGGCGCCCCCTTTGAGGACTGGCGGAGTGCGGCGGGCGCCAGCCGCGTGGTGGTGTGCGCGGATGGATGTGGAGTCGACGGAGATGTCCCAGTCGATGCCACCGGCGGCATCCGCCTCCGCCTGGACCCGCTGGAGCAGACGTTCCCACGTCCCGTCGGCCGACCAGCGACGATGCCGCTCATGGACGGTCTTCCATGAGCCGTAGCGCTCCGGAAGGTCCCGCCACGGCACGCCTGTCCGGGTCCGGTACAAGATGCCGTCGATGACCTGCCGGTGGTCCCGCCACCTGCCACAACGCCCGTTGCTCACCGGCAACAGCGGCTGCAGCCGCTCCCACTGACTGTCAGTCAGATCACTCCTACTCCCCATAGTCGTATCAACGACCCAACTGATCGGCAGGACACGGCCTAACGGACGGACCCGCCCCGGATATGAGGCCCGTGTGGAAATATTGCATAAATCTCGAAGCTATCGTTCTCGCCTTGGATAGCATGGGTCAAATGTCCGAAATTTTGAAGCGATGGACAGTCGGTGTCATAGCTGTCTGAAATCTTGCATATCGGCATACTGTGGCAGTAATCCAATGGAATCCATCCATCTTAACGGCGGCGAGCAGACGTGCCGGCTCGTGTGATTTACTGAACGCGCAACTTTGCACCTGCGGAACATCGGGCGAAGGTGTAGACCAATGGGTGTACGAAACTCCACCTAGAGGCCTGAGGCTGCGCGACTCTTCGCCATTTATTCTTTGTTTATCGAGACGGGTAACTATTTACACTCCATGGATTCCAGCAAAGGAGGCCAGGTCTTGACCGGCGAGGGCGCAGGGAAGCGCGATATGCAATGCGTCAGGGATCTCTACAACGCTCTGGCGAAACTGCCGGGAGATCTTCCCATTCAGGTTGTCGTCCTAGGGGAGCCGAGAGCTTGTGACGGCCTCCATGTGTTGGCCTCTGTCGAGGTCGACGCTGCGCGTGGAGCAGACGGTCGGATGCTGGCGGATGAGGCCGTCGTCCTGGTGGTGGGCCAAGGTCAGTCTGTGACTGGCATCGCCTAAGTACCGATTGAAGCCCGCCTGCTGCTTGACCCCGGTGCTGGTTCGTCGTGGTGCACGCGCTGGAGCCGTACCGACCGAAGGGCCGCCGCTCAGCGGCGGTCCTTCGGCGCTTCCACGGTCTTCTGGCCAGCTCTACCAGCTCACCCCGAGGGCCTCCAGCTGTCCGAGCTACTCGGGGGTGAGCTTGTCCCGACGGGCCTGGGTGCGCGGGACCCGGGCGTGCCCCTCGCGCTCGACGAAGGCCGCCAGCGCCGCCAGGTGATGGGCGAACCGGTCCGCGCGCGACACCTTCGGCTTCGCCGCGGCGGCCACCTTCGCGGTAGCCAGCTCCTGGTCCTCCTCGATGCCGATCGCCGTCAGCAGGTCCTGCTGCTCCTGGTCGAACTCGGCCCATCCGGCCCGCTGCGCCCGCACCCACCGGCCGAGCGCCTCGCCCTCGAACTCCGTCTCCGCCGGGAGCTCCGTGACGGTCGCGAGCCGCCCGTTCGCGTCGTAGCCGTAGACGGTGGTCTGCCCACGCACGCAGCGCCGGGTGGAATACGCGAACGGTGAATTGGCGCGTCACCGGGTCGAGATCTACGACGCCGGCGGCCTGCTCACCTCCACTACCGATCCGCTGGGCAACACCACCGCCTACGGTTACGACAATGCGGGCAACCTCACCAGCGTCAAGGACCCGCTGGGCAACACCACGTCCTTCGGCTACGACGCCGCAGGCCACCGCACCACGGCCAAGGACCCTGCGGGCAACACCACAATCAGCGTCTACGACCCGGCCGGGAACCTGACAGCCGTCACGGACGCAGCGGGCAACAAAACCACTCAGAGGGCATTTGGTGAGAGTAGTTTGCCCTTTATGTTCTAGTAAGTTCCTCGCCAGGTTGGTGTGGTCTCGTCCGTTATGCGCTTGGTGAGGTTGTCGATCGAGGCGATGTGGATCATGGCTTCGGAGCTGGTCGGGAGGGTCTCGTAGTCGCGGGCGAGACGGCGGCGTTGCATGATCCACCCCAAGCTTCGTTCGACCACCCATCGCCTTTTCACCACGTGGAATCCAGGGACGTCGGACTCCGGTGGACGACCTCGACGTCGATTCCGAGGCTTGCGCCGGGCTCGATCATGGCGTTCTTGAAGCCGGTGTCGACCCAGCTCTTGGAGATGCTCGGGTAGGTCTTCTTGGCCTGGTTGAGGAGGCGTATTCCCAGGGCGTTCTCGGACAGGCTCGCGGCGGTGACGGCGACGGCGAGGATGAGTCCGATGGTGTCGGTGAGGATGCCCCTCTTCCGGCCGACGATTTTCTTCGCAGCGTCGGTTCCCTGGCTGGTCAGGGGCACGTTGGTGGAGGTCTTCACGCTCTGGGTGTCGATCACCGAGGCGGTCGGCTCGGGTTTGCGGCCTTCCTTTACTCGGGCCAGTCCGGTGAGGTCGTAGTTGAGTTGGGCGAATATTCCCTCGTCACGCCAGGCGGCGTAGTAGGCATAGACGGTGCCGTGGTTGGGGAAGTCGTGCGGGAGATACTTCCAGGGGATTCCCGTGCGGTTGACGTAGATGATCGCATTGAAGACGTCGCGCAAGTCGACCTTCGCCGGCTGACCGGTCGGCCGCCGGTCGAACCGAGCCTTTCTCCATGCCGTCAGAATCGGCTCGATCAGGGCCCATCGGGCGTCGGACAGATCACTCGGGTACGGCTTGCGCTCGGTCATGACACAGCGTCAGCACGGGTGGCGTGGAGGATCTCGTTCCGCTGCCTGTTGGGCGTTTCTATGACTTCTTCAAACCAGACGGATCCCAGAACCCATAAGCGGATGAGACGGACTCTGGCTTTCGCTGCCCCTGTGAGGGCGTACCTCGTCTTCTCCGTAGATCGGGGCAAATCATGACATGGACGAAGGCCGTATAGCGGATGATCGCTATCAAAATGCCCACTGAGAGGACGTTAAGTCCCTTTATTCATGGTTAGGGATCGCTCGTTCGTGTGATCGTTCGACGAACTGGCGTGCTGGCCGGGGGGTAGGTGATGTTGTGCGGCGTATGGAGAGACCGGCGTATCCGAGTGACGTGACAGACGAGCAGTGGGAACTGGTCAGACCGATGATCGAGTCGTGGAAGCAGGAGCGGGTGGCCCGGTCGGCGACCGGAGATCCTGGGTCCTGCGACCTGCGGGAGGTCGTGAACGCGATCTTCTACCAGAACCGGACGGGCTGTCAGTGGCGTTACCTCCCGCACGACCTGCCGCCGTGGTCGGCGGTGTTCTACTACTTCACGCTGTGGCGGCAGGACGGCCTTGACCAGCGAATACAGGAGCTGCTGCGCTGCCAGGTGCGGGAGAGAGCCAAGCGATTAGAGGACCCGTCCCTCGTGATCATCGACACCCAGTCCGTCCGTGCGGCGGCCGGTGTCCCGAAGACCACGACGGGACTGGACGCCGGCAAGGAGGTGCCGGGCCGTAGGCGTGGGCTCGTGGTCGATGTGCTGGGCCTGATCATCGGGGTCGTCGTCCTCGCGGCCTCCGCCCACGACAACGCCGCCGGCACCACCCTGCTCACCCAGGCCGCCGAGCGGTGCGGCAACCGCCTGGAGAAGGCCCTGGTCGACCAGGGCTTCAAGGATGAGACCGTCATCCACGGCACCCTGCTCGGCATCACCGTCGAGATCGTCCGCCGCAATCCCGACGACAAGGCCAAAGGCTTCGTCCCGCAGCCGAAGCGGTGGGTGGTCGAGCAGGTCAACGGCACGTTGATGCTCCACCGGCGTCTGGCCCGCGAGTCCGACCACCGGCCCGACAACGCCGCCTCCCGCGTCTACTGGGCGTCCACCGCGAACATGGCCCGCCGCCTCACTACCCCCGCCCCGGCCTGGCGCGACGCCTACGAGGTGGCCGTGTGAACGTCGCCGACCTCCTGAAGGACGTCCAGGTTCGGCATGAACAGGCCATGGCCCGGGCCGACGACCTGCGGCGGCAGATCGAGCACCTTACGACCGCCCTGGCCGAGACCGAGAGACGCTTGGCCGAGCTGGCCACGGCCCGGAAGATCGTCCAGGAGATCACGCCGGACGGCATCGACCCCCAGCCCGACGAACCGGCTACCGCCTACCAGCAGGTCCTGGACACCTTCAACCACCACCCCGACCAGCCCTTTCGCGTCCGCGAACTGCACGAACTCCTCAGCTGGCCCACCGACGACCCCTCCCTGAATGTCACCCGCTCCCGCCTCGGACGCCTCACCCGCCAGGGCTTCCTCGCCCAACCCGGACGAGGCATCTACCAGAAACGGACTTAACGTCCTCTCACGTCAAATATCTGACTCGAATCGACCTTGCACGCAACCAGCGCGCCCAGAGAGCCTTTCGAAGGCCCTCAGGCAGAGGACCATATAGCGGGGAGGAAATGCATGTTGAAGTTCCGCAAAGTAGCTCGGCGAACCGTCGCCGCAACTGCCGCTGCAGTCGCGTTCGCTGGAGGTACCGCGCTTACTGCAGGTACTGCCTACGCCAGCCCGACGACCTACTGCCACTTCCGGACTGCAGTCAATGTCAGTGGAGTCGATCTGAAGCCCGGCATTTGCATCACCTCCGACCAGTCCGCCAGCTGGGTGGTAATGGTGGGTGGATCCTCGCAGCTCCCGAGCGGCGCGCATGTGGTGTTCGCCATGAACAAGGTCGTCAACGGCCAGGCGGTACCGCAGTTCTACGAAAACGGAGCAACCTGCTCCGGGCCCGGCGGCTGCTCCTACACGCCCTGGCAAGGAGGTGTTCAGCCAGGAAACTACTACAACGTCTCGATGTCCTGGGTAGACGGAAATGGTGTCTGGCACGGAAACGTCCAGTCGCCGACCTACTGGCTCAGCTGACCCACACGACTGGTCCCAACCGTCCGGGCGCGGCCACGCTTCCACAGGCCCAGCAACGTCCTCGCGCTGCTGGGCTGCGGTGGTGGACCAGCAGGAGGATGGTCTCCGCAGAGAGCAGGCGCATGCCGATCTCGTCGCAGACCATCCCAAGGCTGTAGATCACGGCGGACAGGCCATGGAGGAAGGAGCAGGCCCGCAGAATGGTGAGCGCGAGGGTGCTCTTGCCGTGGGCGGGCCGGCTGCTGGACAGGGCCAGCTCCAGCCGGGGCACGCCGGCGGGGTCCGGCTGGGTGGTGTCGGTCATCGCGCGGTGCCTCCAAGGGTCGGGGACGGACGGCCGTCCCGGGCTGCGTGGGCCGGGACGGCGGGGTGTACGGGGCAGGGTCAGCCGGTGACGGTCTCGGCGTGCCGGTAGAGGGCGTACAAGAGCGCGGTCTGCTGGTCCGTCAGCTTCCCGTCGATGCGGGCGTTGTCCTGCTTGCGCAGCCAGGTACCGGGCCTAAACGCCGGGTCCGCCTCGCCGCCAGTGCGGTTGGCGGGGCCGTCCAGGGTTCCGCCGGCGGCGAGGTAGGCGAGCAGGCGGCGGTAGGAGCGGTTCCAGTCCGGCTCCAGGCGCCACAACTCGTCCAGCGCGTCGAGCTTGGCGCCCTGGTCGGCGCCGAGGTTCTCGGCCTTGCGCTGACGGCGCATCCAGGCGCCGACCGCGTAGCCGTCCAGCTTCTCGGTGGCGGGGATGGCGAGGTGGCCGTGGTGGGCGGCCCAGGCGCGGGCGTAGGCGTAGCCGCGTTCCCAGGCGTTGGTGTGCTTAGACCAGATCATGCCGAGCGCGTCCAGCTCCGAGACGCGCGCGGCATCGAGGAGGCCTTGGCCTTTGAGGTAGCGCTGGCGGTCGAGCCAGGAGATCAGCTCGCCGTGCTTCTCGCGGTCGGTGGGGTCGAGGTGGCCGTGCTCGAGGTGGAACCTGGCGGCGACGGCGTGCATGCGCTGCCACTCCGTCGCCCGCGGGTTGAAGGCCCGCAGCTTCACCGTCTGGAGGATCCGCGCCGCGTGCCGGCGGGCGTCGATCCGCAGCCAGTCGACCGGCGACCGCTCCGCGGCCAGCTGCTGCTCGCCCGCCCCGGCCTCTGCGGCCGCGCCGTCCTCAGAGACCTGCGCCATGGCGTGCTGGGGCTGGGCGCGGTGGGCACGCAGCTCGGTGATCCGGCCCACGACGCGGGCGTCGTGGGCGGCCAGGGCGCGCAGGACGCGCAGGACGCGCCAGATCGTGCGGAACGAGCTGGCTTCGATCTCGGTGTCGGCTTCGGCCTTCACCGCCTCACCGGCGTCGTGGATCTCGGCCGGGTCCGCGGCCGCCGTGTCGTCCCCGATCAGCGGCGTCGGGAGGTAGACGGGGATGATGACCCAGGAGACCTTGCCCTGCCGGTAGGACAGGCGCAGCGTGCGGCCGACGGCCTGGACGATGTCGATCACCGAGCTCTTGGGGTCGGCGAAGCAGACCGCGTCCACGGCGGCGACGTCGATCCCCTCCGTCAGCAGCCGGCTGTTGCAGAGGATGCCGCACTCTTCGCCGTCGTCGCCGGTGTGGGCCTTGAACTCCGGCGATGGCGCCCGGCGGGCCGGGCCGGCGAGCGGGGGCAGGTCGACGACCACAGGCACGTCGACCACGGCGGCGACACCGCTCGAGCGTGCCGCAGGCCGGACACGCACCCGGCGCCGCCGACACCCCCGGCCTCACCGCCGTCCAGTCCCTCACTCAGGTAGAACACTGGCCTGTCCTGCTCGCGCCAAGGGGGCCCTCGTTCCGGTGACGCTCGGGGTCAGCTGCCGCCCGTGTCCTTCAGGCGGGCGTCCCGGCCGCCGTCGGTCAGCTCCGCCCACCGCTCGTACTCCTGACGGACATACGGCCGCGCCGATTCCTCCCACCTGGAGGAGCCCGGCCCGGCCGGGCCCAGGACGAACCGCCCGTCGGCCAGGTCGAAGGCGACCAGCTCGTACGCCGTGCGCGCGGCCTCCGCGGCGTCGCACTCCTCACCGCTCTCCAGTGCCAGCCGGTCGGCCAGCGCTGCCCGGCGCAGCCGGAACTCGCGTTCCAGGGAGGCGCGCGGGTACTGGCCGCTGTGCCTGAGCGCGGTCTGCAGGCGGGTCACGGCGGTGTTCTCGGCCGCCGGTCCCAGGGCGGCGGCGTACGCGCTCTCCGGTAAGGGGGCCTCGGATCGCGCGCCCGCGCGGGGATCGTGCCCAATCAACTGCGACAGCTCCTCAGATCGTCGTGGCGAAGGCCGGTCCTGTCTTCGACCGGCCGCCCAGATTACCTTCCGCGTTCATCCGATGACGGCATGTCTACTAGCCAGTAGGAGGTGAGGAGATCAGGTGCCTTCTCCGCGCGAGCGCGGCGGCGTCCGACAAGAAGCAGCGCCCCTTCCGTCACCGCCGCGAGCCAGCGCTCGAACGGAGCGTCGCCCGCGGTCAACAGCCGTGAAGAGTGACGTGGCCGAGGAGCGGTCGGCCACGTGACCCCCGGTCGGCCCCGGCGGTGTCCGGGGGCGGCGGTACGCTGCCCGGCCCCGAGAGGGCGCAGGAGGCCGCCACCGCCGGTGGCGGCCTTCCGGCATCTCAGACAGGGACGGCAATGACACGGTAGTCCGGGTGCCGCACCCGGCGATGTCGCTCGACCAACCGGCGGTGAGGCGAGGGCAGGGTCGCGAACCCGCCGCCGGCGGGGCCAGCGGGTCAGCCGTCCAGTCTTGCGTACAGGCCGCGGCCCGGGCGCTGCGCCCGGCCGGCCTTGGTCAGGCGTTCCAGCATGGTGCGCACCGCGTTCACGGTGTCCGCCGACTCGTCGACTCCCAGTCGGGCGGTCACCTCCCGGGCGCGCAGCGGTCCGGGGGTGTCGGCCAGCACGCTCAGGACGCTGTCGGAGGTGGCACCGGTCGTTCGCCGCCTGGGCGCGGGCGCAGCCGTTTCGCTCTTGTCCGGGGCCGGCTCGGCGCCGGTCTGCACCGGCCTGGTGCCCGTGGCTGCGGCCGTCTTCTTCGCGCCGGTGCGCGGCCGCGCGCCGCCGGCGGTCTTCTTCGCCGCGGTCTTCTTCGCGGGGGCCGCCTTCTTTCCTGTGGCCGTCTTCGCAGGGGCCGCCTTCTTGGCGGTGGCCTTCTTCGCCGTCTTCGTGACCGTGTCCGTGCCCGAGGTGCCCTCTTCGGCCAGCTCCCCGCCCCGGTCCAGCGCCGCCCCGGCTTCGGCCGCGAGCTGCTGCGGCCGGACCCCAGCGATGGCGTGCGCCTTTGGCCGGGTGCTGCCCGCCGGTGTGGTGTCCTGCGAGGTCGGCAGTCCGGCCAGGGCAACCGCGAGACCAGCCACCACTTCTGACCGCCGGTGCGTCCTCCGCGCCGCCCGCACATCCTGCGCCGCCTGCCCCGCCCGTTCCCCGGGCCGAGGCAGGCGGTGCAGCGACGGAGCGACGGAGCGACGGAGCGACGCCGGCCCGACGTCGGCGGCCCGCACGCAGTTCCGCAGGGTCTCGTGATTGACCCCGATCTCCTTCGTGACCGCCGCGAACGTGCACCGGCCCCCCGAGGCCCGGTACAGCACGACGGCATCAACCACCCGGTCCGCAAGCGGAGACGGCATGGCGCGGGTGCACGACATCTCGCGCGAACCGGTAGCCGTACGGCGGGGGGTCGGCCGCGGTGGCCGTTCGCGGGAAAAGAGCACCCGCCCTATCGGGACGGCTGAACCGGGTCCCGGCTCCGGTCGCCGGAACGGCTACCGGGGGAAGCGGTTGCGGACGGTCCGGGCGACGTCGGTGCCTTCGAGCAGCGTGTGCAGCAGGCCGCTGAGGGTGGCGATGTCCGCGGCCGAGAGCGGTTCGGCCATCGCGGCGGCGATCCGGCCGGTCGCTTCGCCGAGCCGGTCGGCCAGGGACCGGCCTTCGGCGGTGAGTTCGAGCAGGACGGCGCGCTTGTCCTGCTCGTGGGGGAGACGGCTGACCAGGCCCCGTTGGACCAGCGAGTCGACCAGCCGGCTCGGGCTGCCCTGCTCGCACACGAGCAGACGGCCGAGGGCGGCGAGGGTGACGGGCTGGTGCTCCGCCAGCACGTCGAGCACCTCGGCCTGGGGCGGCGTCAGGCCCAGCGGGCGCAGGGCTTCGCCGAACCGGCGGCTGCCCTCGCGCTGGGCCGCCAGCAGGAGGTAGCGCAGCTCGTCGTGGGCGGCCCTGGAGGAGTGGCTGCGGTCGGCGGTCATGCGCGCTCCTTTGCTCTCGGCGGCTCCGGGGTCCGTCTGGTCCGCCTGGCGGCTCGGTCCGCCGCCCGAGTAGGGGGAAGCCAGTATATCAATGGCACGACATTGATGTCGCGACATCAATGACACAACATCGATGTTGTGTCATGATGTCTCGGTCGGCGGGAAGGCCCCGTCGGCGGGAAGGGGCATGGTCATGCGTAGTGACTTCGTGGTCCTCGGCGCCTCCGGCACCACCGGTGGCCTGATCACCGAGGAACTGGTCCGGCGGGGTCGGCGGGTCGTGCTCGCGGGCCGGAACGCCGCGCGGCTGGCGCGGACCGCGGCCCGGTTCGAGGCCGGGGCGGTGTCGGTTCTGGCGGTGGACCTGGCGGACCCCGCCTCGCTGATCGCAGCAGCCGGTGCGGGCAGGGTGCTGGTCAACACGGTCGGTCCGTTCGCCCGGCTGGCCCCGCCGGTGGTGGCGGCCTGCCTGGACACCGGCACCGCCTACCTCGACCTCGCCAACGAACGGGCAGCCGTGCGCGCCCTGCTCGACCGGGACGCCGAGGCCCGCGAACGCGACGCCACCCTGGTCACCGGAGCCGGGTTCGGCCCGGCCGCCACCGAGGCACTGGTGCTGGCCCTGCTGGGGACGGGCGTCGACGCGACCGCGGTGAAGGTCGCCACCGCCCCCCACAGCGCCCACGACACCGACGGTGTGCGCGGAACCGTCGCCGAGGCCATGGCCGAGGGGGCCACCCGCTACCGGGCCGGTGAACTGGTGCGCGCGCCGCTCGGCGAGGGCGCCACCACCCTCACCTTCGGCGGCGCCGCCCGGACCGTGATCCCCGTACCGGTCGGCGACCTGGAGGCGACGCGGGAGGCGAGCGGTGCACCGGAGGTCACCGCGTACGCGGTGCCGCGCGGCGCGGGAACGGACGACGGCCGCTCCCACGCCTACGCGGAACTCACCGACGCGGACGGGCGGGTGCACACCGCGCAGCTCAGCACCGGCGAGGGGTTCGCGTTCACCACGGCGGTCGCCGTCGCGACCGCCACCCGCCTCCTCGACGGCCCGCCGCCCGGCGCCTGGACGGCGGCGCGGCTGCTCGGCGCCGAACCGATCGCGTCCCTGCCCGGCACCACGATCCAGCTGGGCCGGTGAGCCCGATGACCACCGTGCACCGCCTGGGCGACCACCTGGTCAACTTCTACCTGGTCGACACCGGGCCCGCCCTCCTGCTGGTCGACGCCGGACTGCCCGCGCACTGGGACGGCCTCCGAACCGCGCTGCGCGACCTCGGCCGCCCGGTCACCGACATCGCGGCGGTGCTGGTCACCCACGGCCACCCCGACCACGTCGGCGTCGCCGAGCAGGTCCGTGCCGCCTCCGGCGCCGAGATCTGGGTGCACGAGTCCGACGCGCCGATCCTGACCGAGCCCCGACGGCTGAACAAGGTCTGGACCCCGGAGCGTTCGCTGCTCGGCTACGCGGTCCGCCGCCCGAACAGCCTGCGCGCGCCGCTGCACCTGGCCCGGGGCGGCGCCCTGCGCATCCCGCCGGTCCGCAGCCTGCGCACCTTCACCCACGACCGGCAACTCGACCTGCCCGGCGCGCCGCTCGCGATCCACACGCCCGGCCACACGCACGGCAGCACCAGCTACCTCTTCCCGGACGCCTCCGTCGCCTTCACCGGCGACGCCCTGGTCACCCACGACGCGGTGGCCGGCCGGGTCGGACCGTGCGTCATCTGCCGGGCCTTCACCCAGGACAGCACGACCGCGCTGGCCTCACTGGAGAAGATCGCCGAACACGACATCGCCACCGTGCTTCCGGGCCACGGCGAAGCCTGGACGGACGGCCTGGCACGGGCCGCGCGGCAGGCGGTGGCCGGCGGAATCCGTTAAGGGCCGCCAGGGAGATCCTGCCGGGCGCCCGACGCCGCACACCGATCCGACCATTCCGAACCGCCAGGAGGCCCTGCTGTTGTGAACGCCGTTCCTGCCGTGGGATCGCCCCGGCAGGAACGGCGTTCGTTTGAGCAAGCCCGCCGAACGGTGAGCGGCAGGCTGCTCGGAAGCGGCCTAACTCACGATCCAAACCTGGGCCGCCGCCGGGCGTGCGTCGCCGCAACTCCACTGGATGAGCTGGCTGCCGGCACCGCCGACCGTGTCGAGGCACAGATTGGTGCCCACGTGCCTGAACTTCGCGCCGATCTTCTGGTCGACGATCACGGCGGTCTCGACCCACTGTTCCGACGCCAGCCCGTCACAGAGGTACTCGTCGACGGCCTCGCCCGGAACGCTGGTGCCGTTGTTGACCTCGGCGCAGTACCCGCTCGCCTGATTCACCAGGTAGTAGGTGTCCGCCGAACCGGCCGACACGAACGCCCAGTTCTGCGTGCTGGAGCCGTTGCAGTTGGCCAGCTGAAGTCTGACGTTGAGCACCCCGCCGGGCGCGTCCACGCATTGGCTGTAGGCCATGTTCTTGATCGTGTGATAGCTACTCGCGGCAGCGGCGGCTGTGACACGGGCGGACACTCCCGCCGTAGAGTCCGGCGTCGGCACGGCGGCACTCGCTCCCGTCGCCAACGTGACCATGCCCGCGCAGCTCAGAAACGTCGCCGCCAGGACGGTGATCCTGTTCTGGATCTTCATCGTCGCAACTCCTATGATTTGTCGGAAACCCGATTTCGTCTCGCTCGTGGACAGTGTGTTCCGGCGGTTGGAAAAGGCTCACTGCCTGCGGGTGGGATCGACCATGCGAGTTCCCTTCGGGGCCAGCTGGCCACGTAACAAGGTTTGCGGTTCGGCTGGTTGTTGTGCAGCCCATTTTTCGCCGATTATGCAAGCCTTCTCCCCCTGCGCCAGGAGCACCACCGTTTGACTTGTCGAACGGAAACCCGATTTCGTCTCGCTCGTGGACAGTGTTCCGGCGAAAGCGCGCAGTCGCCCTCTGTTCCGCTCAGCGGACCAGCCATCGCTTCCTGGCTTGTTCCTCTACGTCCGAACCAACGCGAGAGGTTGGAAAAGGCTCACTGATCCAATCGGTCACCAAGGAGGTCGTGCTCACAGGAAGCGGGAAAGGCAGTTGCATCGGCGCCATACTGGCACCGAGAGCGCCGCCCGCGCCCGCTACGGCAAAGTCCGCCTCCTGTGGCCACCACCCCCAGAACCCCCTGACCGCCGCCGCCCGCCCCACCCACACGAGCGGCCGGCACCAGCCGGACGCGAGAACAAGAGCACAGCGCAGCGCCCGACCACACCGACCAACGCCCCCCACCACCACAACCACCACCACCAGGCAGGGGCCCCGGGAAGGTAAGTCCGGGTGGTGAGTTCGGCCCGTTACCCCCGATGAGCAGCGCAAACAGGCGGCAAGCGGAGACGGAGGCCGGTGGCCGAACCGCACCGCGGACCGAACCCCCAGCCGGATCCCGTGCCGAACGACGAGCCGAACCCCCGGCCGAACAAGGCGCACGGCGCGTCGGCGACGGCAGGGCCGAGTGAGGCAGGGCCTTGCCCATGTTGGCGCAGCGGATAGGGCCCGGGGTCGCGGGGGGTGTGCGATTCGGGCAGAAGGAACGAGGCGATCCGCCGCGCGTCCTGGTGGAAACGCGCGTCTGACTCAACGAGCGGACTTGGCCGAAGGCACGCGCGCGACGGCCCGGCCCCGGACGAAGCAGGAGTGCAGGCCCGCACGTGAGCTGACGGCCCTGTGGTCACGGGTGCTTGTCGTACCGCTCGTCAGTGCCGGTCGTTGTACCGAGCATGGCGATCGCAGAACGGAACTGGTGGACGCGGGCGCGGGTGCGTTTCCTGGAGGAAGTCGACGTCCAGACGGTGCACCCACGGCGCCGGCGGGTCTTCCGGCGGGGGGAGGAGGAGGTGATGGTCCAGTGGGGCCTCGCCGGACGCCGGGTGGACCGGGGCATCTGGTGGACAAGCATCGACGTCAACGGCGCGTACATCGTGATGGCCCCCTCGGTCGAGGTCCTCGAAGTACTGGAGGAACAGCCGCCCACCAGCTGGTGAACCGGTGGTGGTGAACCGGCGGGCGCGCATCCCGAGGTCCCGGGATGCGCGCCCGCGTGCCACTACGGAAAGGGGGGAGCCGCAGGTGCTCGGCCACTGTAGCGGACCGCAGCCATGACAAAACAGAGCGTCAGGAAGACGGAGGGCGCCCAGCACGGGGCGTCCCACCGAGCGGTGGCGTCCGGTAGACCGGGCCGGGCCGGGCCGGCGATGCCCGGGTTCCACGACGCACCACCCCGCCGAACACCGGGCCGTCCCCGGCGGCCCAGCCGGGGACCGCGAAGGCCGCCAGGCCGCCGGGCAGGGCCCGGCAGCCAGCGCCGCAGGCCACCCCGACCCGACAGCGCACCACCAACACCCCCACCACCAGGAGGACAGGGGCGCGCAGAAAGGGTTGTCAGAATTTCCGGCCACCTTGGTGGGCCCTGTGAGCTGCGCAGATGCCACCCCGCGCCCGGGGCGGGGGTGCTGGCATCAGGAGCTACATCAGGAGTCACATCGGGAGCTACATCAGGAGCTGCATCGGGAGGCCCGGAAGGGCCGTTCCCGGGCCGTGTGGGGGCCGGCCGGACGGCGCGTCAGGGGCGCGGTGATCGCCGTCAGGGGCCGCCTGTGGGGCATCGATCGGGCCAGGGGGGCGGTGTCGGATCCGGTCGGCGTCGACAGTCCAACCGGACCGTGATGACGCTGTTTGAACCTCCCCAGGTGGTGCTGGTGGGTGACCCAAACCTGCTGGGCTTGGTTCACCACCCTTCGGGTGGTGACGCGGTGTCCAAGGCTCAGGCGGTCCCCAGGCCGCGATCCTTCGCGTGGGCGGGTGAGCCGGGGGTCGGCGAGGTCATGTCCTGGAGGCCGAGGACGGTCAGGAGCCGGAGCTTGTCGGCGGCTTCGCTGTCGGGGGCGGCGGTGAAGACGATGATGCGCAGGTCCGCGCCATGGAGGGTGAGCACGTCGCAGTCGAGTTCGATCGCGCCGACCTGGGGGTGGTCGATGGTTTTACGCCCGCTGGCGTGGTGGGCGACGGCGGAACCGTCCCACAGTCGGGCGAAGTCGGTGTTCGACCGGCGCAGGTCGCGGATCATGGCGGCCAGTTGGCGGTCGGCCGGGTAACGGGAGGCGACGTCGCGCAGGTCGGCGACCAGGGAGGCCCGGTGCTCCTCCGGGTCGGGGTGCCGGATCCTGCCGGGGTCGTTGTGGAAGATGCGCCAGACCAGGTTCGTCTCGCGGCCGGCGCGGCGTCGCGTCTCGCCGTGCAGGGCCGCCCACAGGTCGTTGTGCTCCAGCAGGGTCCAGGCCGCGTCGAAGACCGCGATCGGCACGTCGGCCAGGCGGCTGAGCAGCCGCTGCACGTCGGGGCCGATCAGCTGGGGGACGGTCCCGTCGAGCTCGGCGGCGTGGCCGGCGAGCCGGCACGCCAGCGTGAACTCGGCGTCGGTCAGGCGCAGGGCGCGCGACAACGCCCGCAGGACGTCGGCACTGGGGTGCGCGCGGCCCTGTTCGAGGCGTTTGACGTAGTCGGGCGATACACCGGCCAGCCACCCCACCTCCTCGCGCCGCAACCCCGGGGTGCGGCGGGCGCCGCGGGCGAAGGGAGAACCGACGTCTTCCGGGCGGACCCTGGCACGCCAGGAACGCAACATCGCCGCCAGATCCGGTCCCTCGCTCACAGCTGCATTCTCGATGGTCACGGCCCTGATTGTCGACGTGCCGCCGGGCTCCTCGGGTGGCCCAACCTGGGCCACGCTGCCCGGACTCCCGCGGGCCAGACTCGATCCGGGACCGCGACGGCGACCTGCCCTGGTAACCGGGCCGCTACCCGCTCATCCATCGCTCCACCACCCATCGGTCCCGAAAGGATCCGTCATGTCCTCCTTCCTCGTCATCGGAGCCACCGGAAACGTCGGCAGCGCCCTGATCCCCCAGCTCCACGAGCAGGGCCACCACGTGCGGGCCCTGGTCCGCAGCGCCTCGCGCGCCGAACTGATCCCGGCCGGCATCGACATCGCCATCGGCGACCTGGACGACGCCGAGAGCCTGACCGAGGCTGCCAGCGGCGTCGACGGCGTCTTCTTCATGCAGCTCGCCCCGCTGCCCGCACAGGCCGAGAACATGATCAAGGCCGCCCGCACCGCCGGAGTGCGCAAGATCGTGGTGCTGTCCTCCATCGGTACCGTCCTGGAACCGCTGCCCGTGATCGGAGCCAGGATCGCCGCCCGCGACCAGGTCTTCCGCGACTCCGGGCTCGACGTCACCTACCTGCGCGCCAACGCCCTGATGTCGAACTCGCTGTGGTGGCTGCCCACGATCCGCGACGAGGGCCGCGTCTACGACGCGAGCGACCCCGGCAAGACCGTGCCCGTCGACACCTTCGACATCGCCCGCGTCGCCGCCGTCGCACTCACCCAGGACGGCCACGCCGGCCGCGCCTACATCCTGAACGGCCCGCAGGCGCTCACCGCCCGCGAGCAGGTGGAGATCCTCGCCGACGTCCTGGGGCGGCCGATCGAGTTCGTGCCGGTCACCCCCGAACAGTTCGCCCAGCACAGCATCGAGCAGGGCATCCCGCCCGAGATGGCCGCAGCTGTGCAGAACCTCAACGAGCTCTTCCGCGCCGGACGCGCCGGAGTCATCAGCGACGACATCACCAACCTCACCGGCGTCGCCCCGCGGACCTTCCGCCAGTGGTGCGAGGAACACGCAGGCGAATTCCACTAAGACGCCGCGACGGACGGCCCCGGGGCCATGACCGGCCGCCGTCCGAGTTTCGGCGACGCGCCAAGCATCGACGCCATAGGCAGGGAGATCAGGCGCACCCGAGCACCCGGAATGTTCCCCAGCGCACAGATCACCAGGGCCCGGCGAACTTCGGTCGCCGGGCCCTCAACACGCCGCTGCCCCCTGCCAAGACCCCTCACTTCGTTGCCCAGTGGACGATCTGAGGCGGCCAGCATCCTTGGTGAATTTCGACCATCCTCATCAACCGGGGGAGGGCCTGGCGGAGGATCGCCGCCGGTCCGGACAGACGGAGCCCGGGGGCGTCCGGCGTTCGCCGGGCGCTCACCAACCATCACGGCCCCGCAGGGTCAGACCCCTGCCGACCGGACCGTCACCCACCACCGCCCCACCACCTACCAGCAAGCCGGGGAAAGGAACGGACAGAAGGGGTTGTCGCATTTTCCCCCCGTCCAAAAGCGGCCGCTGAGCTGCGGAAACGCGCGAACGCGGCCAGAAGCGGCGGGATACGTACGGTGGTGCCGTCGGTGCCGCCTACGGTGGCACCTGCGGTGGTGCCTACGTGGAACCAGCGCGGAACCGGGGGGAGCGCCGTGGGTCGGCCGGTCGACGCGGACGGCTTCGCCGGACGCACCGAAGAACCACCGGCCCGCCGCAGGCGCGAGGCCCGAACCGAACCGACCGACCCACCTCCACCACCAGGACAAAGGACAGAAGAAGGGGTTGTCGGCATTTCCGGCCCACCCAAAACAGCCCCCGACATGCGGTGATGCCGTGCCGGGCAGGATCACCATGCACCCACAAGACCACTCACAAAACGCGGGCGCCGCGGGTGTCGAGTTCACCGACCGGGAGCGGGTGCGCGCGTGGTACGACTCCCCCGCGTACCGGGAGATCCTCCCGCTGCGCACCCGCCACATGGTCGCCGACGCGATCTTCGCCGACGGGGTGCCCGCGGGTTAACGGGGCGCGGACTCGCTGGCGCACTGAGCGCCGGCGGGGCGCTCGCGGGTGACGAGGTCGGTGCGTCCGGCGGTGGCGTCCAGCCACACGACGCGGGTGCCGCGATCGGCGACGGGCGAGTCCTGGGAGCCTCGGTCGCAGGAGACGCGCTCGGGGGCGCCGCCGGTGAGCGGGAGCTGCCACAGCTTGGCGGTCTGGGCGTTGGTCCAGTCGTCGTGGACCCGCCCGATGCGCGAGACGTAGGTGACCGCGCGCTCGGAGACGGTGAGCTGGTACGGCTCGGGGGCGGTGGAGTCGGCTGGCAGGAGGTCGGTGATGCCTGAACCGTCCAGGGCGCCGGAGCGGATCGTGGCGCGCCCGGTGGGCGGGGTCTGGACCCACAGCATGCGGCCGCCGGCCAGGTGGACGGCGTCGGCCAGGTTCTTCGGGTCGGCGGGCACGTACTGGGCGGTGACCTTGCCCTCGGCGAGCGAGTACGCGGTCGGCGCGTTGACGTAGTCCTGGCCGGACATCCAGTTCTCGGTCCAGGCGAGGACGCCGCCGTTCAGGTCGAGGCCGCCCACGCCGTGACCGGCGGGCAGCGGGATCACCGTCTCCGGGGAGCCGTCACCGTGGACGACGTGGATGCGGGTGGTGTCGGTGGTGAAGTCCCGGAGCGTGTAGACGATGTCGCCGCCGGCCGTGCGGATGTTCTGCGGCTCCTGCCGGGCGTCGTGGTAGATGCTGCGCACCGGGCCGGCGCCGGTCAGCGGCGCGCTCAGCAGCTCGTAGCCGAAGACGCCCTGGGCGTCTTTGCCGACGGCCTTCCACACCGCGTTCGTGCCGTCGGTGGCCGCCCAGCTGTGGTAGCGGCCGTCGTCGGGGCTCAGTCGCACCGGGGTGGCGCTGCCGGTGACGGTGCCGGTGTACAGGGCGGTGCTCTTGCGGGTGGCGTCGGCGTTGGCGAGCATCACCCAGTGACCGTCGGCGACCACCGGGGCGGCCATGTTGTTGGTGATGCCACTGAGCAGGACGTGGCTGTCCAGGCCGAGCTTGCGCTGCCAGCCGGCCTTGATGCCGTGGGCGTCGAACGCGGCGGCGACGGTGCGCAGCTGGGCGTGGGTCAGGCCACTGGCGCGGCCAGCGGCCAGGACGGCGTTGCGGCCGGCGACGAAGTCGTCGAGCGGGGTCATGTACTCGGTGAGCGCGCGGTAGATCACGCGGTCGGCGACCAGCGGGTCCAGGGTGCGCCGGATGTCCCACAGGGCTCCGCCGAAGATGGTGGAGTTGAGGTGCACGCCGCCGCTGTCGGTGCTCAGGGAGGCGCCGACGTAGTCGTCGACGGTGGTGTGGTGGTCGTCCAGGTGGCGGGTGGCGCAGGCCCGCGGGGTGCCGGTGCGGCACAGGCCCTCGCCCAGCAGCGCGGCCCTGGGGTCGTCCATCGCGATGCCGCGGGTGGTGACCTCGATGGCGTTGCCGAAGTAGTCGGCGAGCGCCTCGTCCATGGCGCCGGACTGGCCGAGGTAGGCGAAGTTGGCACTGTTGGTGATGACGCCGTGGGTCATCTCGTGGGCGGAGACGTCGAGGGCGGCGGCGAACGGGAAGTACTTGTCGTCGCCGCCGCCGTAGATCATCTTGCTGCCGTCCCAGTAGGCGTTGGGGAAGGCGCGCCCGCCGGCGGTGACTCCGGTGACGGAGACGATCGGGCTGTTCTTGCCGTCCAGGCTCAGACGGCCCAGGCGGTCGCGGTAGAAGTCGTAGACGATACCGGCGTTGACGTGCGCGTCGGTGGCGCCGTCGGTGCCGGTGGCGGCGGGGAAGTCGGGGGTCGGGGAGCTCGCGGGGTGGGCGTCGGCGGGGATGCGGTCGAAGTCGCCGACGTCGCGGCCGGCCGCGTCGTAGGTGGTGATCGCGGCGGGACGGGTGAGGTCGGTGAGCTGGTAACTGCCGTCCGCCTGGCGGGCGATGTTGACGCTCACGCTCTTGCCGTGGACGTCGGGGGCGGTGCCGGTGGCGGGGGTGACGGTGGCCGGGGCCGGGTCGGGGGCGGCCGCGGAGGGTGCGACGGCCTCGGGGCGGGCGGCGGCCGCGGAGGGGGTGCGGGCATCGTGGGCGAGGACGACGACGCCGGCGGTGGCATCCACGTAGACGTCACGGGTCAGGGGGGTGCCGTCGGCGCCGGCCCCGCGCACAGTGTAGTGGCGGGTCAGCTTCCCGGCGCCGTCGGGCAGGATCACCAGGCCGGCGTCATCGGCGGTGGCCTTGGCGCGGGCGGCGTCCGGCAGCGCGCCGAGCGCGGCGGTGCGCAGCAGCTCGTCCGCGACGGTGGGCTCGGTGGGGGCGGCGAGGCTGGTGAAGAACTTGCCGCCGACCGCCTCGACGTGCTGGGCCGCGCCGTCACCGGCGAGGTGGACGAGGTACTGGGCGCCGAGCACGGGGACGCCGCCCTCGTTCTGCTGGAATCTGACGGTGCGCCGTCCGTCGGGGCCGCTCTCGGTGCCGGCTTCGGCGAGCTGGGCGGGGTCGACCCGGTAACGGTCGCGGTGGGCGGCCAGGTGGGCGCGGGCGGCAGCGGCCGGGTCGCCGGGGGCGGGATCGCTCAGGCCGGTGACCAGCTGCGGGGCGGCGGTGTCCTGCCCGGTGACCACGCCGGGGACGGGGTCGCCGGCGGCCTGCGCGGGCGCGGTGTCGGCGGCGGCGGTCGGGACGGCCAGGGCGGCCAGGCTCAGGGCGGCGGCTATGCCGGCGCCGAGGGCCTTGGGCGTGCGGGCGTGACGGTGCACTGCGCTCCTCTCACGGAACGGGAACACGGGAATCGGCGGTGGCGCCCTGCCCGTCGCCGGTCGGCTGACGGTGTGCCAGGGCCACGTCACGAACATAAGCTATCGCTCGGCATATGTCGAACAACTACCTATTGGGACTCCGGGAGCCCCGGCCCTCAGGCGGCTCTCTGACCGTGGAGGAGGAACGGGAGGGCACGGCCGGCGAGGGCGTCGGCGACGCGGGCGGCCTGGGCGGGGGCCATGGCCCGACCCAGCTCACGGACGGGGACGAAGCGGGCGCCGGCGGGGCGGCCGTCGGCGATGCCACCGTCGAAGACGAGGTTGATGCGCTCCAGGTAGCGGTCGGGGGGGGTGTAGTCGACGGCGAGGACATGGGTGAGGCGGCGGGAGAGGCCGGTCTGGGCGAGCAGGTGGTGGGCGGCGGCCTCGTGCGGGAGTTCACCGGAACGGGCGGCGCCGCCGGGGAGGATCAGGCCGTCCAGGTAGAGCACGGCGTTGGCCGTGCGGGCGGCCTCCAGCTGTTCTTCGGCCTCCCGTTCCAGGCGCTCCTCGCGGTCCTGGT
Source organism: Streptomyces viridifaciens (assembly GCF_001888885.2). NCBI lineage: Bacteria > Bacillati > Actinomycetota > Actinomycetes > Kitasatosporales > Streptomycetaceae > Streptomyces > Streptomyces viridifaciens. The sequence goes on along the minus strand of NZ_CP090840.1, from coordinate 1,622,905 downwards.
GGCAGGGCCAGCAGCGGCCGCCGGGGCGGCGGGTCCACTCGACCTGTCCCTGACGGCCGTACTCCCAGGTGCTCTCCTGCTCGGGAACGTCGCCGCAGTCGATGCAGACCAGGGAGTCCATCAGCTCCTGGTGGGCCTTGTGCTCCTCGTCCTCGCGGGCGGCCTGGCGCAGGTCGTAGGCGGCTCGGTTGTTCGGGTTCTCCAGCGCCTCGATGAGGGAGTGCCGGCCCGAGCGGCCGAAGCGCCACCACACCGGCCCGAGCGGCCCGTGCTCGGCCAGCAGCTCCAGGGTGGTCGCGACGATGGGCACGGCGTCGTCGTACTCGCGCCACCGTCGTCGTTGTAGTCGCGGACCTCCCTGCACCACCGGCCGCGCCAGCACTCGGCGGACAGGTCCACGACTGCCTGCTGCCGGTTGGCCAGCGCGACGGGTCCGGCGTCGGTGACGACCAGGGCGACCGGCGGGTACCCGGCCCGGGTGTGGCCGGGCCAGGTACGGCGCCACCAGTGCACCGTCCGGTCGGCCGGCTCCCGGTCGGCGAGGGCCGGGTCGTTGTCGCGGACCCTGGTGCGGAACAGCTCGCGGTACCGGGGGAACTTCGCGGCGACGTCGGCCGGGGCCATGGTGGAGCGGTCGACCTCGACCATCAGGACCGGCACCCCGATCTCCGGGGCCTGCCACACCCCGTCCGGGCGTACCTTGCGCCGGCCGCCCGGCAGCAGGAACTCGACCTCGGTCGCCCAGGACCGCACCGTGCCCACCCCGCCCGCCGCCCCGGGTGGGCAGCGACCAGCTGAAGGAGGCAGTTGTCGTTCCAGGTGCTGTTCCGCGGGCAGCGAGCGGGACCAGCAGATCCGCAGGCGCGGCAGCGTTCCGGGCGATCGCGTGCCAGACGAACGGGTACTCCGCCCTGGCCAGTCGGCGCAGGACGTCAGGGTCCGAGGTCCGCTCGGCCAGCCGCCTGTAGTCCCCGCCGTCGTGGAGGTGCCGCGGTGCCTCGGTGTCTTCCGCCTGCTCGCCCATGTCGGCAGCAGAGGCTAGCAGTGTTCAGCCCCGGGCGGTCGGGTGCTCGGGGCACTGTCCGGCAAGGCGGGCAGCGGCCCCAGCGGGCAGCAGTGCCCGAGCCCCAGGTCGGATGCGAACGGGACGGTGACGAGCGCCGAGACGGGCGGCGAGGCGGCCGCGGGGAACCGCCCATGCCACGCGCGAGGCATCCCCGACGACGTCCACCAAGACGGCGCCAAGACAGCCCGGACCACAAGCTCGCCGGGCGCAGCGGGGCGCAGCACGACGACGGCCGGGACCGCGCCGAGAACGGCGACCAGGACGGCGGCCACGCACCGGACGCCCCCTGATGACTCGCGCGAGCCATCCCCACCACGCCGACAGACGGCAGCGCCACCGAACAGCACGCCCACCGAGCAGGACGACGACCAGGCCGCCAGGCACCGCTTGATGACTCACGCGAGGCACCCTGGCCCGTCTCAACGAAGTTTTTCCGGCCCTCAGCGAAGTGACAGTCAGTCGTGCGGACCCGCTTGCGTCTCCTGCAAGAAGGACGAGTCGCCCTCGTTCACAATGGGGGCGAGGAGCCGGCGAAGGTCGGAGATGTCGCGGTAGAGCACAGCGGTCATGCCAGCCCGGCGGGCAGCGTCGACGTTGGTCTGGCTGTCGTCGACGAAGGCGCAGCGGTGAGCGGGGACGCCCGCTCGTTCGGCGGCGATCCTGTAGATCTCGGCGTCGGGCTTGGCGCTGTGGACCCGGGAGCTGTTGACCACGTGGTCGGCAAGATCGGTGAGGCCGAGCTGGGCCAGGTCGTCGTCGAGCCAGACGGTGGCGTTGGTGACCAGCACGACCGGGATGCTGCGGCGGGCCTGGTGAAGCAGCTCGACCACGTGCTGGTCCACCCGGGCGGGGGCATGGGCGAAGGCGGTGGCGAGATCGGCTGCCCGCTGGGCGGGGATCTGAGCGGTCAGGGCCTCACTGATGGACGCGGCCCACTGAGCCCGGGTGATCTGGCCCAGCACGAGCGGCAGGTCCCGCCCGGGGGCGAATGCGATCTCCATGGTGGTACCGGGAGCGATCCCGACGGCTTCCTCCTGGCGGGCCACCTCGTCCAGGTCGTAAAAGCGGATGACGTTGTCCAGGTCGCACAGAAGGGCATCGAACACAAGGTCGCTCATAGCCGGTGATCATGCCAGAGCGTCCTACGACACCCCGCAGCAGGCCGCGCAGCACGACGCCCCGGACAGCGGCGGCAGGACCCGGACAGCCGCGAGCCGGACGCCGAGCAGGACGCGGGACGGCTGGCTCCTGGCCGACGACCACGACCAGGAACAACGACCCAAGCAACTCGCAAAGCCGCCAAGACGAGCGGCGGCCCGGACATCAGCATGATGACTCGCGCAAGCCATCCCCCGGGCGACGCCGACGCAGCCGCGAGCAGCAGGCGGCGAAGGGCCGACGGGCGGGACCGAGGACGTCGACCAGCGCGGCCCGGGCCACCGGGATGGACGGTCCTGGCAGACCGGCTGGCAGACCGACAGCCAGGCGACCGGGAGTCCTCACCCTGCGTTCCAGATTTCTGGAACGAACCGCCCCACACGGCCAGGCCAGACGCCGAGGTCCGCGCAGCGGGCCGCCGAGGCGGGCGAGGCCCGCGACCAGGACGGCGGCCGAGGCCTCGCCCAGACGCCGCCCAGGCCCCGCTGGGACGGCGCCGAGGCGGACGTCCACAGGCGGCCAGGACGGCGGGGCGGACGGCGGCACGAAGGCGGCGGGCAGGACGGCGGCACCGAGCAAGACGCCGACCAGCCGCCCCCGAACAAGCCGCCGACACCCGGCCTGACAAGATCACCACCCGGTGCGCGTCACACCCCATTGCCCGTGACGCGCACCACCCCGGGACACCGAAAACACAGGCCGAAAACCCCGGAAACCCCGGCAGAAACACGGTCAAAACCCGGCAAAAAAAACACGGCTGAAGCCCGTTCCGAAAACCCGCGCAAACACCCCGTCAAAACCGTACCCCCCGACACCCCCCGCGCAGTCGCATGACATGGTCACGACGAACACACAGAGCAACCAAAACCAGGTGCTGCCCGACACGGGCAGAAAGGGTGGGCCGACACCGGGACCGACCCACACCGGTCCAACCAAAACCACCAAAACTCCCAAAACAGCCAAGGCGACCCACCACAGGTCACACCCACGAAACCCCAAACAGCCCAGACTGCGGATCGACGGGGCCGGCCGTGCACAGCCGGGACCCCTGGAGCGTCGTCCTCGTTGATGCAGTGGTCGACTTCCGCGGCTAACTCCGGGGTAGGTATCCGGCGTTCACCAGAGCAAGCTTGGGGGTTGGAGATCATGTCGGACCTGGAGAGGGCTGCAGCGGAGTACGTGCGCCGACAGCGGGAGCACACGGCGAAGGAAGCCGAAGCCGCCCAGGCCGCAGCACGGCAGAGAGAACGCGGCCTCCGCCAGGGCAGGGAGTTCTTCGCTTTCGCTCGTCGCCACGGCGCCCCCGTACTCCGCCATTACGTCGAGTTCGAGCTCGGCGATCAACCGACGTACCACAGGTACAAGCGGACCGACCAGGTGGCCGTGGTAGCGGCACAATGGATCGAGGGGAACGGCGACTTCAACTGGAACTACGGCTGGGCCGTCATGGAGAACGGCGCCGTCCATCACGGCGTGTTGCGACATGGCTTCACCCACGAGGAATCACGTGACGTCGTCGACCGCCAGTACTTCATCACGCGCGCCCACCGGATGACCAGAATGGACGCTCCGCCAGCACTCGGCGTCAGTCCATACGACGAGTTCTGCGACCAGCATTTCCCGGCCGTAGGCGCGGCTCTGCTCGAGCCCGTACAACTCGCCCCCGGGATGAAGACCGGCATCCAGCGGAACGGCTGGATCGGCTACCGCCTCCTCCACTGAACGCCGCCGCCCACCTCCACCACAACCACCGCCAGGCAGGGGCCCAGGAAGACATCCGATGGGGTTAGCGGGTCAAGCTGCGATGGCCAGTTCGAGCTTGGGCGGCGCCGGGAAGGCTGTGCGCTCGTTGTAGGGAGTGCCGGTGGCCAGGCAGTGGTGGAGGCAGCCGAGGAGCCGGTTGTAGAGGTTGCGCTGGGCGGGGTCGCCGGTACTGCCCACGCCCGAGTCCCTGCCGACAGGCCGCCTACCGGACCCGCAGAAGCGCCAAGGCCGCGATCCACGCGCGCGTGGCCCTGCTCCAGATCAGCCAGGAACTCCAGACACACGCACTCGCCCTGGACGAACTGATCGCCGAAGCGCTGCACGCCCAGCAAGGCCTGCCCGGCGCCCACCGCACCGCGGCGGCCGACTTCCAGCAGCTGACCCGCGAGCTGGTCCGGTGCGCGGTGATCGCCGACCACGAGGCCAGCGCCACCTGGGCCACGATCGGCAAGGCGCTCGGACTCAGCGCGGACGCCGCCCGCGCCCGCTACGGCAAAGTCCGTCTCCTGTGGCCACCACCCCCGAAGCCCGCCTGACCGCCACGGGACCGCCGCCCGCCCCACCCACACCCACACGAGCGGCCGGCACCAGCCGGACGCGAGAACAAGAGCACAGCGCAGCGCCCGACCACACCGACCAACGCCCCAACCCACCCACCACAAACCCCAGGCAGGGGCCCCGGAAGGTAAGTCCGGGTGGTGAGTGGGATGGGACAGCCACTTGACCAGGGGAAACGCGGCCAACCCGGCAAGGCGACCGAACGCTGAACGCGCACCCGTACAGACCCGGAACGCACCCAAAACGCGGGTTCCGGCCGCACCGGCTCAGACCAGGGGGTCGGTGCGCAGCAGGCTGTAGAGCACCATGTCCCGCCATTCGCCGTCGCGGAAGGTGTGCGCGCGCTGTACGCCTTCGCGGGTGAATCCGACCTTTTCCAGGACCCGCTGCTCGGCCAGGTTGGTGGATTCGGTCTCCGCCTCCAGCCGCATCACTGGCGAGTGCGCGAACAGGTAGTCAGCGAAAAGCCTGTGGGCGCGCGTGCCGATTCCCCGGCCACGTGCTTCGGGCAGCAGCTGCGCGCCGATGCTCCAGTGCGGGGCGGCCGGTGACGCCCCCTCCCGCATGGCGGCGGCATAGCCGCAGAACTCGCCGTCGGTGGTGATCGCGAGCGTCCATTGCTCGTCTGTGAGCAGGCCGGTCTCAGCCCAGACGCGGTGGATGCGATCCGGCTGCCGCCAGCCGGTCCAGAGGTGTTCGCCCATGACGGCGGGGTCGTTCAGCAGGGCGAGGAAGTACGGGAAGTCGGATTCGACTATCGGGCGCAGGCAGATGTGTTCCTGGTTCATGTCTACGGCAAGGCGCGCTGGCATGACGGTTCCTTAATTTTGCGAGGAATTACGGCACATTCCATCGGGTCGAGAATTTACTGCGTCAGGAGTTCGTTATCGTCGCCGTTCAGGCCGCGTGCGATGACCGCCGCGATGACGGCGGTCACCCGTGTGCCGGTCGGCAGTAGGGTGGCCACGTGGCCCCGGGCCGACAGGCCGTCGAAACGGGCCGCCTGCTCGGGGTGCGGCCCTCATAGCGGGGCGGGCTGCGCGTCGTTGATCCGGTGCGGTCCCGGAATCTCCAACAGGTACGTCAGCTCGGCCGGCACGGTGGCGAGCCGCTCAGCCTCGGGGTGGTCCATGGCAACCGCGGACTCGTGGTGGCTGATGGTGAGCGGACCGGGCATTGGACGACCTCTTGCGCCGCCGCACCCTCCGCCGTACGACCGGGTCGGCCGCCCCGCCCGCCGCGCAGGCGTGTGTGTGCGGGTGGGGCAGCCGGTCCCGCTCCGGGGCCGGCCGGGCGCGGCACGCGGTGAGCCGCACCGGAGGCCGGGGGTGCGCCCCGGAGCCGTCCGAGGGATCTGGTCAGTTCTCCGGGCCGTCCTCCCAGCGGCGGTTCCGTACGGCTGGTAGGCCCAACACGACGGCTCCGGAAACCAGTTGCCATACCGAGCCGACGAGTAGCACGGCGCCCGTCCCGAACCGGCCCGCCAACGGCCCGGCCGCCGCCAGGCCGAGCGGACCGAGGGCGAAGGAGCCGAGCACGCCGAAGGAGGTCAGTCGACCGAGCAACTCCACCGGCACCCACCTCTGCGTCGTCGTGCTGTAGAGCGTTCCGCAGACCGCCGAACCGATCCCGGCCACCAGGGCCCCGGCCCCCACCCAGGCCAGTGAGGCCCCCGCCGCGAGCGCCCCGGAGGGCAGCGCCCAGCCCAGTGCCGCCACGGATGCCACCGCGAGCGGGCGGGCGGGCACGCGGCCGAGCATCAACAGCCCGCCCGACACGGCGCCGGCACCGTACAAGCCCATCACGAGGCCCCAGGCGCGGGCACCGCCGAGGTCCCGCTGGGCGGTGAGCGGTCCCAACACCAGGAACGGGGCCCAGACCAGCAGGTTGAACAGACCCGTCTGCGCGGTGGTGATCCACAGCCACGGGCGGGAGGCGAACTCCGACCAGCCGGCGCGCAGTTCCCGGAGCACCGACTCGCCACCGTCAGCCGCCGCCCGCTCGGGCAGCCGCAGCCGGGCCAGCGCGAAGGCGCCGACGCCGTACGTCACCGCGTCGAACACCAGCACCGCGGCCGGGCCACGCGCCGCGGTCACCAGACCGGCCGCGGCGGGACCGACCACCGCCGACACCGAACGGGACAGTCCGAGCAAGGTGTTGGCGTCCGCCACCAACTCCTTGCGGCGCACCAGTTCGGGCACCACCGCGCCGAAGGCGGGCATGAACAGGCCCTCACCGATCCCCCAGACGGCGACCAGGGCGACCATCGCCCACACCGGCGCGCGCCCGACCGCCAGCAATCCGGCGAACAGGGCCTGGACCAGGCCGCGCAGCAGGTCCGAGCCCAGCATCAACCGCCGGCTGCCGAACCGGTCCGCGCTCACCCCGCCGGCCAGCAGCACCAGCACCACGGGGAGGATCCGGGCTGCCATCACCCATCCGAGGTCGGTGCCGCCGCCACCCCCGTCGAGCACCGCGAAGGCCACCGCCACCGGCGCCATCGACGAGCCGACGAGCGAGGTCGTGTAGCCGACGAAGAACCGCGTGAAATCGCGCTCTCCCAGCACCTCGAGCCGGCCACCAGGGCGCCTCCGGCGGGCCGGGATCCGTTCTGTTTCCACTGCCATGGGCAGCAAGTCTGCGGTTTCGGAGGAAGACAACTCAAGAGTTTGCGGAAAAAAACTTGAGCCTTATCGCATCAATTCACGCAGACGCCGTTCATCCCGCAGTAAACAGGCATCGACATGGCCTCCGATCTGCTATTTACTGCGAGATCGAGGTAACTTGCCGGCGACTCGTCGGCACATATTTACTGCGGAAGAAGGCGGATATGACAGAGCTTCCACCGGTCGAGTACGGCGTCGCCGTCGAGCGCTACCTGGCCGCCTCCGGGCTCGCCCGCAACTCCCGGCGGATCTACCGGATCGCACTGGCCACCTGGGCCTGGGCCCTCGCCGACCGTCCCGCCCCCGCCGGCCCCGAACGGCGGCAAGCCCGGCCGCCCGTCCTGCCGCTCGCCCTGCTCGACCACCCGGACGCCGCCGACCGGCTCCGCGGCGCCGTCGCCCACCGCGCCGCCGAAACGGACCCGCGCACCCTCAACCGGGAGATCTCCACCCTGCGCGCGGCCGCGGCCTGGTGGCGGGCCCGCGGTTGGATCGACGGCGACCCGACCGCGGACCTGCGCCCCCGGCCACTACCGGAACCCCCCACGACCACCACCCCCTTGACCCCCGACGAACTGCGCGCCCTGTTCGCCCTACGCGCCCCGCTGCGCGAGCAGACGCTGTGGCACCTGCTGCACGAGTCCGGCCTCGCGATCGAAACCGTCCTGGCGCTGAACACCAACCACCTCGACCTCCCTCACCGCCGCACCCGCCCCGGGCACACCCCCGTCCACTGGCGGGCGGGCACCGCCCGGCTCCTCCCCCTCCTCGTCGCCGGCCGCACCGAAGGCCCGCTCTTCCTCACCGACCGCCGAGCCCCCGCCGACACCCCCGCGCCGGACCGCTGCCCCTACACCGGCCGCGCCCGCCTCTCCTACCGCCGCGCCGCCGAACTCTTCACCACCCACACCCGCACGCTCGGGCCGGGCTGGACGCTCCGACAGTTGCGGACCAGGCGGTAGGGGCAGAAACGAAGGGAAACGTCTACTTCGGGAAGTTCACCTTGGAGCGGATCGCCCTGGACCTTCTCGCCGAGCTCGACGCCCCGTGCGCGGCCAACGACGACACCCTCTGGAGCGTCTGCGCGAACGACAGCAACTACGGCTACCTGCTCGGCTGACCAAGCCGGCTCAGCCGGCGCGCCGAGCCGTCCTCGGACTGTCCACGGCGGATGGCATGATCCGGACCATGAACGGTGTCCACTCGAAGGATGAGCGCCCGGCCCGGTCCGACCAGCCCGGGTTCGAGCCGGTCGACGGCTGGCTCGAATCGACTGACACCGCCCGGTAGGCGCTCGTCCCGGAGCGGGCCCTGGCCGGGTGGGACGGCTGGGAGCAGGCGCTGCCCCGTACCTCGGAGTACGCGGATTCCGTGCCGCTGCCCGGGCACGGGGACGTACTGACGCTCGGCGGTGAACCACAGGCCGTCGCCTGGCTACCCGATCACCTCGTCTTTCTTCCCAGGTGGTGCTACGCGGACGAGGACACGGGCCTCGCGGGCGGTCGCCGAGGCGACCGCCCGCGACGAAGGTTGGGAGGATGCGGTAACCGTCGAGCTGAGCGGCGGGCGGTACCTGCTGACCTCCAACATCACCCGACCACGAGCCAATCCCGCCCACGGGACCCGGCCGACTGCTCCACGGCGGTGCCCAGGGCCCGGTGGGCGGCATCCCGAGCGCGCGGGAACTGCTCGTCCCCGTTGTCGGGGACGGGCACTTCGGGATGGAAGGAACCGTCCGTCCCCGGCCGCCGTCCTTGATCGGACACCAGATGAAGGAGTGAACCGTGGACGTCCTGCCTGAGCTGCTCGCCGCCCTGCCCGCGCTCGACGCCGGCCTCGACCCGGCCGCACCGTGGCCACTGCGCCGGGTGGAACTGCGCGTACCCGAGGGCGTGACCGTACACATCGGTGACCCGCAGGGCAGCGACGGGTACGCCATCGAGGTCCCCCAGATAGTGGCGTACCTGGTCCTCGACGCCGACCCGGACGAGCCCGAGATCACGGCGGCCCTGCTGCGCCTGGACGACGCCTACCCGGTCGGGATGGACGAGGATGTCGAGTTCCTCGACACCTTCACCGGAGTCCTCCTGGTCCACGCGCTGGCGGACAACCGGTCCGCCGTCCGCTTCGCCCAGGACTTCGCCGAGGCAGGCGACCGCAGGCACGAGGTGAACCCGGGCGCGGAGGCCACCGGCAGGACGGGAAAGCCCTCCGAGAGCTGGCAGCTGGAGCCGGACGGGCCCGTCCTCGCCCTGCGCGTCAACCAGGAGGGGATGAACGTGTTCACCTGCCGCGACGCTCAGGGGCGCAACGTCGGCATGCTGCTGCACGCCTGACCGCGCCACCGTTGTCCGCCACGCGGCGCCAGGGCGCTCAGGCGCCCGGACCCGGAGGGTGTCAGCAAGTGACGCGCACGACGCAGATGTGCTCGTGGCGGCCGTCCGATGCGACCAGTTCGGCAACGAGCGCGTCGCGCAACCGTGGGGTGTCGGCGTGGGCGGGTCGAATCGGGCGTGGGGGCTGCGCTGGAGGGCGTTCCCGCGGCTGCTGTTGGTGGTCCTGGTCGGCGCGGCAGCGGCCGGGGTGCGTTCGGCGGTGGCGGATCTGCGGCCGGCCGCCGAGATGCTCACCGTCCCGGCGCGACAGTCCCCTATAGGGCCTGCGCCAGGACGAGTTCGCGGATGGTGCCGTCGTCGAGGAGGTCGCCGAGTTCGTCGGTGTCGGCGAAGCCGTTGCGGCGGTAGAGGGCGATGGCGGCGTCGTTGTGGGGCATGACGGCGAGCTTGAGGGTCCGGTAGCCCTCGTCGGCGGCCCATCGGGCGATCTCGGCAATGAGACGGTCGCCGACGCCCCGGCCGCGGGCGGCCGGGGCGACCCACATGGAGATCAGCTCGGCGGCGGACGGGTCCTCGTCAGCCGGGACGCCGGTGGCCATGGCGACGGGGGTGCCGTCGAGGACCGCGACCAGGTCCAGGGCGCCGGGGATCTCCAGTCGGGAGCGCCAGCGCTCCTCGTGGTCGCCGGGGCCCTGCCAGTCGGCGAGGGTGGAGCCGAAGGCGTAGGGGGCCTCGGCGAGAGCGGCGAGGCGGAGCTCGCGCCAGAGTGGCCAATCGTCGGAGCTCAGGCGGCGCAGTTCGAGTTCGTGCTGTTCGGACATGGTGCGGACCTTGCCCCAGGACGGACCGCACGGGCAAGCCGATTATCCCCAGCGAAGAGATCGTGGACGACGCGGTCCGGCTGATCGAGGAGAACGGGCCGGCCGTTCACCGCAAGGCCGCACTCCAGGTGCTGCACGCGGTCCCGGCCAGCGCCTTGTCACGGGGGGCACCGCCGCGGGATCACCGGGTACGCGCGGTTGTCAACCGCGACCGTGGTGGCGGCCAGGACGGACCACGCCCAGTACCACCCACGCCGGCCCACCCGCATACAGGGCTCTCAACCAAACTGCGGAAAGTCCCACCATTTCTCATGCCATCCGCTGATTCTCAACCAACCACACAAACACGCAGGCCGCACAGCCCAAACGGTCAGCCAACGACACCGGCGGAACCGACCCCCCACCCCCGAACACGAGCCCAACCCCACCCCACACTTCTCAACCAACCTGCAAACCCCCAGTTCACCAACAAGATCAATCAGCGAATCACCGACACGCCACAACAACCAACAGGTCACACCCGACGGTGGTGGCGGATCTTCTCGTTCGGGCCCGGAGTCACTGGATCGGCACGTAGCGTGGCTGGGTATTGCTGCTGGCAGATCGGAGATCACACGTGTTCGACCAGGCCGCCGAACTCCCGCTCCACGTCGTCACCGGGGTGCTGCTCGACGCCGCGCTCCTGTCGCTGACCAGCCCAAGTACCACCGCGTTCCGCAAGAAGTGGGCTGAGGGAGAGGCCACTTACGAGAGCGCGCAGTACGCCGGCCTGCCCGACCCAACGCCGCAGACGGCGCAGGCGCTACGGTGGTTGCTGAGCGATGAGCGGCCCGCCACCCGTACCTACGGTCTGATCGCCCACCAGGCCCGTCACCGGTACGACATCCCGGTCCCCTTCACCGCCGGCTGGTTGATCTCCGCCATCAAGTGGGGCGGCGGCAGGGCGGAATCCTTCCCCGTCGAAGCCGACGTCGAGGCCTTCGTCCTGGCCGCCACCACCGAGGCTGCTCTCAAGCAGCTCTGACCCAGCACACGGCATGCCGAAGGCGCCGACCACTTGGTGGTGGTCGGCGCCTTCGGTGACCGGATTCAGCGGTGTCGTTCGGGTTCCGTGCGGGGTTGAGTAGGCAGGTCAGAGCTTGCGGTTGAGCAGCAGAACCAGGAGGGTACGGGCTTCGCGTCGGCGGGCCGGCGCGGGGGCGGCGATCGCGGTGAACCCATCTGGCCATCGCCGGGCTGGTCTCCGACCGCTCCGCACGACGCCCGGCCCGCCACCGGGCGAGCACCGAACTGGTCCTCGCCCGCGACGCCGTCTGCTGATCCCACCAGCCGAACCGCCAGGCCAACACGCCCCGACCCCAATTTCACCCATGGCCGTTATCTTTACGGGTTGCTTGTCCTCAGGACCCACCCCATGTCGGCGAGCGTCTGGGAAATCGGGACGTACCACATCCCATGAAAGCACCACGGCGTACGCCATCCGCCGTCAGCGGTCTGTCGGCCAGCGCAGTCCTGCTCCGACTCAAGAGAGGTGATGGTCCCGCGGGCCTGGATCTTGGTTCCGTTGTCACTCGTCACGAAGACAGGTCCACCGCTGTCTCCGTTGGCGGCGGCGATGTTGTTGGGGTCCGTCTGCACGGCCTCGTCAGCGAACTTACGCCAGACGCCGTTGGGCCCCAAGATCTGTCGATCCACTTGGGCGACGCGAATATTGCAGTGCGCCCCCGAGTTGGCGGCGGACTGGCAGACATAGTCGCCAACATTGTTGCCGCCGGATCCGGAGACCTGCATGGCATAATCGCTGGGTTCGTTCCACGCGAGGGTATAGACGTACCCGCCCGATTTCTGGGAGTCGCGCGGGACGATACCAATCGTGTCATCGGCGGCGTTTCCGTCACCCTCATTGGCGTAACCCATATACTGCTGACTGTACCAGGTATTGTACGAGCCGGCGCCGCAGTGCCACGCAGTGGTGACCAAGCTCTTGTACATGTCCGCAGGCTTGTACACCCCGAAGCCAGTGGAACAGATCGTCCCACCGGGAGTCAGTACACCAGCACCGCCGTACCAGGGCTCGGAGTCTGCGCCTCGCGACAGGTCCACAACCGTTTTTTGATGGCGGGCGTGGACTTCCACACCGGCAACGGCCGACGCGATGGCCTCCACCTGCGGCGTCAGCTCTTCGGTAGAAAGTGGCGCAAGGAGTGCCCCAGGCACCCGCTCGTCGTCCGCCTCATAGCCGAGGTCAAGGCCACTTCCGTCAAGCGACGGCCCGATGCTGCTGATGTGACTTGCCCTCTTCGCTGCGAGGGGGACTGGCTTGCCGTTCGACAGCAGCTTCTCGCGAGCTGCGTGCAGCTCCGCCTTGGAGTACTTGGCAGGCACGACCTGCACGCTCACGCCCCCCGGAAGGTCTTGGAGCACACCGCGAACCGCGTCCGGGAGCTCCCCCTTCCAATGCAAGGTGATGCGGTTGGCCCCCGGGTCGACCTCTACCTCGGAAAATCCTGGGATCCGATCCCGAGCATGTTCCTCCCGCCCTCCGACGATCCGGTCGACGACCTTGTCCAGTGCCTCCTGCTTCTTCATGAGCTCGAGGGTCTCCGGCTTGGTGACCTCCGCCAGTGCAGCTGCAGTGGTACCGCCGGCTGGAATCTTCTTATTGGACGAAGAGCCCGGCCGAGTCGGCGCAGGACTGGGGGCGCCGCCCCCCGATATAGCGATAGCTGGAGCAATTGCAGACACCGATGCCAGCAGAGCAGTGGCCAAAATTATCCACTTCCGGCCGGAGTTACTTCTTTGAGCAGCCACTCAATTCCCCCCATATGAGATGCAATCAGCCATTTGGGTGATCGCGCACCCCGCATAGTAGCCCCGAGCAGACACTTGCCGCACACAAACAAAAGCCCCAGAATCACCTTTCCGCGCATTCCGGGCATAACGGTCAAGGATTTACCATCTCCTAGCAAGAGAAATCGTCATAAATTTAGGCGATTTGCCCGGCAGGTGGTAGGCGCCGCGTCCCCTTCCTTACGCACGCCGCTTCGCGCCCGCGTACGATCACGAACCGTCGCCGATGAAGTGAGGCTGAATCGATGCCCCGTACCCCAACGCCGATACACCTGACCGCTGTCACCCTGGCCTTGACCGCTCTGCTGGCTTGCGCAGCCTGCGCTGGACACACCGATGTCGCGCCGTCCACTCCCGTGCCGACGAGTACCGCCGCGTCCGCCGTCGCCGTAAGCCCTCCGCCGACGAGTGCCGCCGCGTCCGCCGTCGCCGCAAGCCCTCCGCCGAGCTCGGGCCGACCGGATCAGCAGCAGCTGGACACGGCCGCAGATGCGGTCTCACACCTCGGCGGCTCCTACCAGGATGTCTTCACTGGCCTGATGGTGGACGTTCCGGGCGGTGGCGTCATCGTCTACCGGAAGCCGGGCGGTGGCGGCTTCGACGCCGCCCTCGCCCACCTGGGTCTGGGCGTGCGCGTGGACCTGCGCGACGCGCCGCGCTCGATCAACGAGCTGGCCGCCACCCGCAACCGGGTCGCGGCACTGATAGGGCACACGAGCGACTACAGCATCGTCAGTGTGGGTGACGGATCGGCGGTGAGCTTCACCCGCGGCGTGGTGGAGGTCGGCGTCAGCGGAAATCTGGCCAGCGCCCAGGCAGACCTGCGCGGCCGCTTCGGCGACCGGGTCACTGTCTCAGTCGCCCAACCGCTCTACGGCTGACCGGACTCTCCGCCCCGCGTTCGGCTGCCAGAGGACGTTCTGTGATTCCCAATCGGGTTTGTCAAGAGCGTCGGTGACGCTTGGTGAGCGGGCTATGCCGTAGCGAGGTCGTGCTGGGGTGGCTCGACAGCAAACGTGCGGTGGTCGCGTATGAGGGCCCAGAGGACGTCGAGGCGACGCCTGGCGAGGGCGAGGACCGCTTGCTTGTGGGACTTCCCCTCGGCCCCACGGGTGTGGCGGGAGACCTGGTTGTGCCGCCACTGCCGCGTCGCGTTCCTCCCCGCCGCAGCAGTGCGCCCCGAGACCGCCGCCGCGTCCTGCGTACCGATCACGCAGTTCCCGCAGTGGACCGCCGCCCTCGCCCGTCAGGGCGCGGGCCGCCCCGGTCCCTCAGCCGGCCGGTAGTACTCGGGCCTCGAGGAGCCGCCTGGGCCGTGGTGGAGATCGCGGGGACGCCGGCGGGCCGTGCGGAGCTGTGGGCGGTATGGAAGGTGACGGCGGTGCGGTGGGGCCCGCTTCGCCGGGCCGGGTCGAAGGCGGGTGCGGTACTGTCGTGGCAGGGCCGGGAAGAAGGGGATCCCGGGCGGGCGTGCACACCATCGGGCGCCACGTCCACGGGGGACGGTCGACCGCGGCACCGAACGCCTTCCCCTCGCCCCGACACACCTGCGCCGGGCGCTCCACGGGGACGTGTGTACTATCCTCCGACGCGCCCAATGCCCAACAGTGTCACGGTCGCTCGCCGGAGGGCGGGCCACTGCGAAAGCGTTGGAACTGTGGTGACATCGGGTCGAACAGGACAGGCCGTGCCGTCGAACGTGGAGTGGTCGAATGCCATCACCGGGGCGCCGCAAGGCCCTCCCCGCCGTGGGCGCCGTCGTCGCCCTGGCTGCTCTGTCCGCAGTGGTGCGCTATGCGGACCGCGAGCCCAGAGCTGACGCGGGGCTGTTCAGCCAGGTGCTCCTCAGCGCCGACGGCCGCACCCTCACAACACCGGTCATGTGGGCACCGTGCCAGGAGGCCGAACCGCGGCTGTTTGCGCGCGAGACGCCGCAGACGGTCGCCGCGGATCTGAAGACCGGGCGCACCGTGGACCAGACCCACGAGTGCCCCTCAGCCGGCCGTCTGGTCAGTCTCACACTCCACGCCTCTCTGGGGACCAGACAGCTGTCGGAGGCCAACACGGGAAAGCCCTTCGTCCCGTTCCCCGCCGCCCGGCTCGCCGACGTCGGCTACCTCCCCCCGGGCTTCACCGCAATATCGGACGTCCCACAGGTCTTCGGCTCCGTGGCCGGACCCTGGACTCCCAATCCGTACAACCGCAGCGACACCGTGCCCTCCTGGACCCGCTACTACGCGACCGTCGGCAAACCCGCGCTGAGCATCACCCAAAACCTCCCCGCAGCCGGCACCCACGACCCGGCACCGGGCACCCATGCCGGTCCACCGATGTCCGTCAACGGCCACAGCGCATCCCTCGTGTGCGACACGGATTCCGAACGCGCCCTCACATGGTCCGACGGCGTCAGCACCTTCACCGTGGTGAGCATCGACCCGCACCACGCGGCGCTCTCGCCCTCCGAGCTCCTCCGGGTGGCCAACGGCCTGCGGAACCCCTGAAAGGCACGAACAGCACGCATCCGTCCTCTGCCTCGGCACCGCGAGCAACGGCGGCCCCGTGCCCCATCACGGATACGAGGCCGTCCAGGCGCTGCGCGACCCGCCCAGGAGCGTTACTTCTCCCAGGGGACGGCGCGGGTGACCAGCCCCACGAATGGCATGTCTGCCTCAGAGATCATCGCCGCGCTGCGCGAGAAGCTCGATGGACGCGCCACCACCATCGTCCGATACCCCGACACCGTCGAGCACGTCCGCCGCCTCAGCGACGAGATCGCCGGCCTTCCCGCCGACGACGGCTCGAACGGCGTGGGAAAGGGCGGCAAGACCGGCCCCGGTGACCACCGGGCGATCACGGAGGCACTCGACCGGCTGATGTCCGAGACCGGGCCGCTGGGCCGCGACCCCGAGGTGCTGGAGCGCGTCCGCCGCCTGGACCGGGCCGTCACCGCGGCCGCCGACGCCGTACCCAGCACTGAGGAGCTCAGTGGGCATTTTGATAGCGATCATCCGCTATACGGCCTTCGTCCATGTCATGATTTGCCCCGATCTACGGAGAAGACGAGGTATGCCCTCACAGGGGCAGCGAAAGCCAGAGTCCGTCTCATCCGCTTCCGGGTTCTGGGATCCGTCTGGTTTGAAGAAGTCATAGAAACGCCCAACAGGCAGCGGAACGAGATCCTCCGCGCCATCCGTGCTGACGCTGTGTCATGACCGAGCGCAAGCCGTACCCGAGTGATCTGTCCGACGCCCGATGGGCCCTGATCGAGCCGATTCTGACGGCATGGAGAAAGGCTCGGCTCGACCGGCGGCCGACCGGTCAGCCGGCGAAGGTCGACTTGCGCGACGTCTTCAATGCGATCATCTACGTCAACCGCACGGGAATCCCCTGGAAGTATCTCCCGCACGACTTCCCCAACCACGGCACCGTCTATGCCTACTACGCCGCCTGGCGTGACGAGGGAATATTCGCCCAACTCAACTACGACCTCACCGGACTGGCCCGAGTAAAGGGAGGCCGCAAACCCGAGCCGACCGCCTCGGTGATCGACACCCAGAGCGTGAAGACCTCCACCAACGTGCCCCTGACCAGCCAGGGAACCGACGCCGCGAAGAAAATCGTCGGCCGGAAGAGGGGCATCCTCACCGACACCATCGGACTCATCCTCGCCGTCGCCGTCACCGCCGCGAGCCTGTCCGAGAACGCCCTGGGAATACGCCTCCTCAACCAGGCCAAGAAGACCTACCCGAGCATCTCCAAGAGCTGGGTCGACACCGGCTTCAAGAACGCCATGATCGAGCACGGCGCAAGCCTCGGAATCGACGTCGAGGTCGTCCACCGGAGTCCGACGTCCCTGGATTCCACGTGGTGAAAAGGCGATGGGTGGTCGAACGAAGCTTGGGGTGGATCATGCAACGCCGCCGTCTCGCCCGCGACTACGAGACCCTCCCGACCAGCTCCGAAGCCATGATCCACATCGCCTCGATCGACAACCTCACCAAGCGCATAACGGACGAGACCACACCAACCTGGCGAGGAACTTACTAGAACATAAAGGGCAAACTACTCTCACCAAATGCCCTCTTAGATGGTGTCGACGTCGGAGCGCCGTTCCTCGTGTGCCTTGGCGTCCCCTGCCAGCTTGATCTCCGAGACTTTAAGAAGTCATCTCATTTGGGGATTCTCCGCAGGCAGATGACTGCTGCGGCGATGCTGGCGAACGCGGCGAAGTGCTCGCCCTTGCGTTCGTAGCGGCGGTGGAGGCGGCGGAAACCGTTGAGCCAGGCGACGGTGCGCTCGATCACCCATCGGTGTCGGCCCAGGCGCTGGGAGGAGTCGACGCCCCGGCGGGCGATGCGGGCCGGGATCCGGCGTCGTCGCAGGTAGGCGCGGATGAATCGGTGGTCGTAGGCCTTGTCGCCGTGGAGTTTGCCTGGCCTGCGTCGCCTGGGGCCGCGGCGCGAGCGGATGGGCGGGATGGCATCGGTCAGCGGGATCAGGGCCTGGCTGTCGTGGACGTTGGCGCCGGATATCGCGAGCGACAGGGGTAAACCGGTGCGTTCGGTGAGCAGGTGGATCTTCGACCCGTACTTGCCCCGATCGACAGGATTCGGACCTGTCAGGTCCCCCTTTTCAGGGCTCGCATGTTCACGGAGTCAACCGCGCAGCGCGACCAGTCCAGCTCGCCCCGTGCGCCGAGTTCGTCCAGGACGACCCGGTGGAGCTTGGCCCACACCCGTGCCTTGCTCCACTCGGCGAACCGCCGATGGGCAGTCGGCCCGGACGGGCCGAAGCAGGGCGGCAGTTGGGCCCACGTGCACCCGGAGGTTGCCACGAAGACGATCGCCGCCAACACCTCGCGATCCCCGTAACGGCGTCGGCCACCGCCCTGTGGCCGGGTCGGCGCCGCCGGCACCACCAACTGGAACAGCTCCCACAACTCGTCCGGCACCAGACGCTCCACGATCAGCACGCCCAGAGTCTAGCCATCCAAATGAGATGACTTCTAAGTCCGGACCACTTCCACGCGATCTTCGCCAGGCGGGTGGTGTCACAGCGGTTGTGCAGGTAGACGGTCGTGCTCCACACCCCCGGGTCGTACGACCACGCGATACAGCCGTCCACGCCCCGGTGCATGCTGCGGGTCTGGGCGTAGGCAGCGGGGCTGGACAGGCCGACGGTCAGCAGCACTGCGGCTGCCACGACGGCGGAGCGGGTGAGACGCATCAGCGCCCTCCTCATCTCGACGGGGGACTACTCGCTGCCGAACCCCCGGGCGGGCGGGCGCGTGACGGCCCGCCGCGTCCAATCGCCCGGTTGGCCGATCAGAGCAGGCCTTGGCACAGCGCCAGGTGCAGCAGGTCGATGGCGCCGTCGGCGCTCATGGAGAGCAGGGGCAGGCCGTCGTCGGCGTCGACGACGAGGTGCTGCCGACGAGTAGGCCCGATCCGTCCAGGCCGCCGACGTCCAGGCCGCCGACGTCGAGGATCGGGCGGCCCAGGTCCGGGCGGCGGGCGCGACCCAGCTGCTGCACAAGGCCAGTGCCAGCCGTCGAGGTGCGACGGGTCAGCCGGTCACGGTCATGGCGTGCCGGGTGAGCGCGTCCAGGAGGGCGGACTGCTGCTCGGTCAGCTTGCCGTCGATGCGGGCCTTGTCCTGTTTGCGCAGCCACGCGCCGGGCCTAAACGCCGGGTCGGCTTCGCTGCCGGTGCGGTTGGCGGGGCCGTCGAGGGTTCCGCCGGCGGCGAGGTAGGCGAGCAGGCGGCGGTAGGAGCGGTTCCAGTCCGGCTCCAGCCGCCACAACTCGTCCAGCGCGTCCAGCTTCGCCGCCTGGTCGGCGCCGAGGGCCTCGGCCTTGCGCTGGCGGCGCATCCAGGCGCCGACCGCGTAGCCGTCCAGCTTCTCCGTCGCCGGGATCGCCAGGTGGCCGTGGTGGGCGGCCCAGGCGCGGGCGTAGGCGTAGCCGCGTTCCCAGGCGTTGGCGTGCTTGGACCAGATCATGCCGAGCGCGTCCAGCTCCGAGACCCGAACGGCATCGAGCAGGCCCTGGCCGTTCAGGTAGCGCTGCCGGTCGAGCCAGGAGATCAGCTCGCCGTGCTCCGTCTTGTCGGTGGGGTCGAGGTGGCCGTGCCCCAGGTGGAACACGGCGGCGACGGCGTGCATACGCTGCCACTCGACCGCCCGCGGGTTGAACGCCCGCAGCTTCACCGTCTGGAGGATCCGCGCCGCGCGAGCGCGCCCTCGCCGACGCCCAGGAGCAGCACCCGAAGACCAGCGGCGCCGTGAAGAGCACCAGCACCGCCAAACAGGCCGGCAAGGAGTCTCCGGCGCGGAAGAGCACCAGCACGGCCCCCGCCAAGGCCGAGAGGACCGCCCTCGGCAAGCGGCCCGCAGGATGCGAGTGAGGGCGGCCGGGCTGTGTACGGGCCCGGCCGCTCGCAGGCTTCACCGTGCGGAGCCCAGGCGGGAGCGTGTCAGAAAGTTTCTGACACGCTCGCCGTTTTTTCAGTTGATCAGAGAGGACAACACGTCAGCGAAGGACATGGTCGTGTCGGGTTGGAGGCGCGTGGTTTCGCCTCGGAAGGACCGCACCTCCAGCCAGCTCTGCGGCGATGCCGTGGGCAGTACGTCCATGAGCTTCTGGAGGTCGACCGACCGATAGACCTTGAATTTCGGTGACGGTCGGTAGTGCGACGGCTGGATGTCGAAGCGCATGTCAACGGCGGGATACGGCGACCGTCCCCAGTCGCTGTAGGGCAGCGCGGCGTGACCGTGGATGCGGGCGTCTACCAGCACTTCCGGATCCTCGTCCCCGATCTCGCAGTTGAACACGGGGAAGGCTGTCGCGACCCGCGCTGCCGCTGCCGGATATGCAGCGCACGCGCGGCCCAGTGCCGGCGAGCAGAACAGCGCGTGATCGAAGGACCCGACTGGGCTCGGCAAGGCCACCTTGTGGTGGGACTGGCCGCCGAAGGCGAGGTCACGTCTGGTGCAGAGGAACTCCAGGAACCCGGCCACCACCGTGTCCTGGTGGCTGCTGGCTCGCACTGTGAAGCGGACCGCTCTGCGCCCCTGCTCACGCAGCACGTAGTACTCGAAGAAGCCCATCGGGTGATCGGGCGTGTGTGCGCGGCGGTAGACCTGGTCGAAGCCGTCGACCGGCAGGTACTGGGGTGCTGGCGCGTGGGGACCGGCAGACCCGGTGATGACGTCCAGCACCGGTGTCCCGGCCTCGGCTTCTGCCGGATCGCAGGGCGGGTCTACCTCGGTAAAGCCCTTGCGGATACGTTCGTTGATCTTGCGTGCTGCATGGCGCCGCGCCTGTTCCTCGTCGTCGAGGATCGTCGTGCTCCCCTTGCCCGAGGTGCGGTCAGAGCCCCAGCGAAGGAAGCAGCGGATCCCTTCCTGACGGATCTCCAAAAATTCGAGCGTGGCCTCTCGGCGTTCGAACCGCCGCCATGTGGTCATCGGGCCTCCCATGCCGCCTGCGGTAGGCCTGCGCCGGGACCGCACGCGGGTGACCCTATCGCTCGCCCGCGAGCTTGCTTCTCCGGTGGTCAGGACGCCAGGATGCGCATCCGTCCGCCCCAGCGGATGCCCTTCTCGCTGCGGATACGGGCACGCTCGCGCCGTTGGGCTGCGAGCACGTCGGGGTGGCGATCGAAGGCGCGCGACGGAAAGCGCAGACGGCCGGGCCCGGGAACGAGGGGGGTGCGTTCCACGCGGGCCCGGCCGGCGGGAGGCCAACCGCTACGGGTGCGTGCGGATCAACGGCGGGCGAAGGACGGATCATCATGCAGCCCGTGACAGCCCCAACAGCAGAGCAGTGGACTATCGTGCGGCGGTCGGTGGGAGTAACAGGCCGCCGCAGTGAGATCTCCAGCGCGGCCGGCTGGGAGATCCGGGAGGAGAACGGCCACTGGCGGGTCCGCACCGTCGAGTCCTACCGCAGGCGGCCGGCGACCCTCCTGACCGCTCGCCACGTTCGTGAGAACCAGTACGCCTTCCTAAGCGCTCTGCCCGAACAGGGCCCGACCCTCAGCGCGTCCACTGACAACGTGGTGACTCGGGCGGTGGATCGGCTGCGGGACCAGGACACCCTCGCCTCCGAAGTCGCACAGCGCACCCGGCACATGGTCGCCGACGTGATCACCGCCGAGGGCGTGCCGACGGGCTACCGGGGTGCGGACAGCATCAAGGAGCACTGAGCCCCACAAGCCCCAGGAGCCTCAGGGCGCAACCTCCTTGATGTGCTTGGCGATCGGGGCCGCGAGGTCCTTGATGTGCGGCAGCCGGTCCACGATGTTGTCGCCGTCCAGGAAGAGGATCTTGTCGCCGATCCGGACGGCGAGCACCTCCTGGGTCGCGTACGGGCCCTTAGGGGTGTTCACCAGGTCGATGGCCTCGTCGCCGAGGCCCGGCACCGGGGTGACGGTCACAGTGTGCGGCACCGGCTTCTTGTCCCAGTCCTGGCCGGTGTACGTCTTGCACTTGTCGGCGTACGCCCGGATGAGGTCCAGCTGCTTGACGGCGGTGCCGGGGAAGTAGGAACCCAGGTCGATCCGGGACTCGTTGTCGCCGTCGGACACCATCTCCATGGCGTGCGCGGTCTGGTAGCCGAGTCCGAGCGTGCCCCCGCTCGCGGTGGAGAGCCACGTGCAGGGGTTGTTCAGCAGCGTCGGGTTCGGCTCGTCCTCGAAGGCGTCGCCGGTGTCGGACTCGGTGTTGTCCTTCATCGTCCAGCCGGCTGGCAGGGTCGCCGAGGTGGGCAGCAGCGGCTTCAGCTGCCTGCCGCTCAGCGGCTTGGGGCCGCTCGGCGTGGCGCTCGGGCTGCTGACGACGGGCGAGGCGTTGCTGTCGATCGTCGGCGAAGTGCCGGCGGGTGAGGCGGAAGCGGCGGGCGAGGCGGCCGTGATGGACGGCGAGCTGCCGACCGCCGAAGGCGAGCCGCTGCCCGCCCACATCGAGCCGGACAAGTCCATGTTGTTGGACGCGCACCCCGCAAGGGCGACAACGGCCACGACGGCCACCGCACAGGCGGCGACCAAAGTTCTGGACGTGGACAAAAGGATCCCCCCGATCCTGGGCAGACGAACTGCGAGCGGAACGCACGGCGATTCGCGTACGTGCGGTGGTCATCCTGCCACGCGCCGCACCCGCCCCGTGCGTCAGCCCGTCGCCCACCGCGCCTCAGGCCGTCCGCAGCCGCTCGCGCCACCAGCCGACGGTTGCCTCGAGCTGCTGCTCCAGAGGGGTCGCCCGGAGGGTGAAGGCCGCCTCGTACGCGGAGGAGTCCATGACGAAGGGGCGGTCGAACTGGTAGCGGACCTCGCGCAGTTCACGCAGCAGGGGAGAGAACAGCCCGGCTGCGCCCAGCAGGACGGGGGACAGACGGCGCACCGCGACGGGGCCGGTGCCGGCCTCGGCGGCGAGGCGTTCGACCATGGCGCGCACCGGCAGGGCGGGGGCGGTGGGGACGTGCCAGGGGCGGCCCCAGGCGCGTTCCCCGGTGGCGAGTTCGGCCATCGCGCGGGCCACGTCGGACAGGTAGGTCCAGCTGTGCGGGGTGTCCGGGTCGCCGAGGACGGCGACCGGACGGCCCTTGAGCAGGTTCGGCATCGCGCGGGAGGCCAGGTGGCCGCCGTCGGTGACGCCGGGGCCGAAGAAGTCCGAGGCGCGCACCTCCACGGCGCGGATCCGCCCGGCCTCGTGCAGGGCCCTCGCCTGCTCCCAGCCCGCCGCCCGCACCCGGCCCTTGGGGCCGGTCGCGGCCGGCGGCAGGTCCTCGGTCAGCGGGCCCTCGACCGGGCCGTAGCCGTACAGGTTGCCGAGCATGACCAGCACGGCGCCGCTGTCCTCGGCCGCCGCGCACAGCGCGGAGGTGAGGGCGGGCCACTGCGCGGCCCACTGCGCCAGCGGCGGTGCGGCGCAGCCGTGGATCGCGACGGCGCCGCGGGCGGCCTGTGTCAGGCGGGCGGGATCGCTCGCGTCCAGGGCGAGGTGCCCGATGCCTTCGACGGCCGGCACCGCGAGCGCCACGGTCCGGTCCAGGTGGATCTTCACGCGGGGTAGGCCCGAGGCGGCTCAGTGGACGTCGATGGTGAACTGGCGCTTAGTCCGTTCCGGGCCGCCGGAGAAGGTCCCGCCCAGCTCGTCCCGGTACGCGACGTGCATGGTGACGGTGGTGCGGCCTGGGTTCTGGCCGGCCCGGAAGACGAAGTAGTAGTGACCGCCGGAATCCGCGCCGAGCGCGCCGGTCAGGTTGGCCAGACCGAAGTTCTGGACGTACTCGTCGCCGGCGGCCTGCACGAGGGCCGGGTCGGGGGCGGGGGTGGCCATGGTCCAGTTGTCGCCCGCCTCCCGGTTGGCGAACACCTCGATCGAGAACAGCTCGCCGGGTTTGACGGTGAGCTGGCCCGAGGTCTGGGTGAACACCGTGCCGTGGTCGAGTCTGCCGGTGGTCATCCGATGGATGGCCACTGCGCCCACGGTGACCGCGACGGCCAGCACCGCGGCCACCGCCAGCAGGATCCGCCGCCACCGCCGCTTCATGCGCTCACCTCCCGATGAGTGACGCGCAGCGCCAGCACGGCGGCGACCGCGTCGAGCCAGCGGGCGACGAGCTGGTCGCCCGCTGGGTTCTGCACGACCATGGCGGCGGCCGTCAGCCAGCCGCGCGCCACTGACGCTGCCGGGCCGGGAAGCGGCTCGGGCAGCCCGGCCGCGAAGCGGGTGCCGCCGGTGCGGACCACCTCGCCGAGGAAGACCAGGGCACGCGGCAGCACGCCGAGCCGGTCAACGGTGATCGCGGCGGCCACCGCGCCGTCACCGAACAGGGTGGAGCGGTGCCCTCCCGGGTTCGGCAGGCCGAAGCGCAGCAGGATCTCGACGTCCAGCTCGCCCAGCCGGCCGTCGCTCTGGGACTGTGGGGTGTTCAATTGGAACCTCACTCGGGCATTCGGACGCTGCGGACTTCGGGGTGCCTCTCGTCGGAGGCGCCTTGCATGTGGTTGTTGATGAAGTCGCTTTCACTGACCCAGACGGTGTAGCCCCAGGGGTTGTAGATCTCCAGCTGGTCGCCGCGGTGCGCGATGATCATCATCTGGTGGCCGTGGGGATTGAACAAGGTTCCGCCGTGGACGGACAGCGGGACGGGCTTGCCCTCATCGACCTTCTGCTCGATCTCGGCCAGCGCGTTCTGGCGCTTGTCATGGCTGTCGAGGTCCACGGTGTGGTACTGCGCGCCGGTGTGCTTGGCGATCTCGTCGTCGGCGACGTCCTTGGACTCCCAGTCGTACATCCCGTCCTGGCCCAGGTGCATCCAGGAGGAGCGGGTGTCGTAGACCCGGTCGGTCTCCTTCAACCATCGCTGGAGCGAGGCAGGTCCGTTGTCGTACGCCGGGTCGTCCGGGTGGCCGCCGGTGGTGAGCTGGAAGGCGTACAGCGGGTCGACCATCGCCCGGGCGGTCACTGTCGAGCCCGCCACGCAGGTGTTGAGCTGGCCCTGATCCCAGTTGACACCCTTGTAGCCGGTCCCCGCCGTCTGGGCTGAGACCGCTTCGAGCTGCACGGGGGCGATCCGCTCGGTGAGCCAGCGGGGGTCGTCGCCGTGCGCGTGGATCTGGTCGTCGAAGGCCTTGATCTCGTCGTAGCTGTGCCCGGCGGCCAGAGCCTTCATCAGGTAGGCGCGCTCCTCGGCCGACTTGCTGCCGGCCAGCAGATGGTCGAAGCGGGCCCGGTCGGCGTCACTCATCTTGTCCATGAACTGGCCGGCCCGCGTCACGTCGTTGGCTGTGAGGATGCCACCGTTGCCCTGGTTCCCGTCGAGGGCGGCATCGGCAATGACCAGCTTGTCCTCCGCGCCGAGCCCCTTGTTCTTGAACTTGCCGGCCAGCGCCTTGCCCGCCAGGGCATTCAATTCCCGCGAAGCGGCGCGGCCCGCGTTCTCGGCCTTCACCGCAGCGTCGTAGATCGACTTGATGCCCTCCTTCGCCTTCGCGTGGGCGCGGTGCATCTTGTCGTCGTCCCAGTGGAACGGGTCCGGCGCGCCGGAGACGGTGATGTCGTGCAGCAGGTTCAACGCCTCGCTCAGCGGCGCGGCGCCCTGGCCGTCCAGGGTCTGCGCCTCGCTCAGCGCGGAGGCCAGCGCCTTGAGCTGGTCCCGGCCCTTGCCCAGCATGTCCCGGCAGCGCCCGAGGTCGTCGGCGGAGGCCTTGACCACCTCAGCCGCCTTCTCGCCGACCTGCCCGGTCCAGGCGTCGGGCAGATGCTTCGAGCTGACCTGCGCCACCTTCATCTGGATCTGGTCCAGCTGGCTGCTGGCCGTGTTGTAGGCGGCGGCCAGTTCGCCGAGCTTGCCGGAGTCTCCCTTGGGAGCGGGCAGCTGCAGAGCGTCATGGACGGCGTACTTCAAGTCGCCCGCGCCCCACATGCCGTGGGACTCGTCGATGGTCTTCTGCAGCCTCTCGGCCTGTTGCCGCTGGCTGCCGCCCTTGTCGTCACCGAGCGGATGCGCATCGTGATCCGGCACGCTCAGGCCCCCTGCTGGTACTGCTGCTGGACGCCGTGGTCCGTCTGGGTGTAGTTGGCCGCGGTGGTGTGCACCTTGCCCCCGAGGTCCGACAGCGCGTCGACGTTCACCTGCAGCTCGTCCTGCCACGCCGACCAGAAGGCCTTCGCCGCGTCACCCGCGTACTGACCGAAAACGGCAGCGTCGGACATGCTGAGCTTTCCCAGGGTCTCCTTGACGCCACCCACGTCCCCACTGGCCGACACCAGCTTGTCGCCAGCGTCTCCGAGCTTCTCCGGGCGGGCACCGAACCCCCGTCCCGACGCCATCACTACCCATCGTCCCCCCACAATCCCCTGACACGGCCCGTAGACCGCCTGACAGCATAACGTCAACATCGCTGGTCAGTTGCCCAGTGCACGCAGGGAGCGGCATGCCGATGGGCCATGCCGAACGTCCCCTGCCATCAGCCCCGGCGTCGGCCGGGGGCACCTTACGGCGCGTAAGGCAGTCGTCGGTCGGGTGCGGTGAGTGGAGGCCAAGCCACTTGCCCGGACCTCCACAATGAATGCCGCCGCGGAGGCCGGCCGCACCGCGTACGGAAAAGACCCGGCCCATCATCATCCCCGGCCCCTGGAGGGTCGCGTCGCCCACTCCGGAAGGCGCTAGGCGATGACCGCATAGGTTCACCGACTTGCTTGCTCAGGCCGCGAGGGCGTGTTCACGTCCGTCTCCCCGAACCTGTCTCGCCCAGACATTCGGGCGAGACTCACCGTTCCGCCCGCGGTGGGGAGTATCCGGCCAGGGCAGCCGCCCCCGGCCTGGGCCAGCAGACTTGTCTCACCTACAGCGGCTGGCCAGGCTGAATCCAGGTCAGGTCGAGGGCAACGTCGCGCAGCGACTCTGGTGCTGCCACGGCGATGGTCTGGTCGCCGAGCTCGAGCACGGCTGCGAAGAAGCCACCCCGGATCACCGTACGGACGGTGTGCTCCTGGCCGTCGAGGCGCAGCACCGCCTCCCCGGTTGTGGCGGGGACAGGGTTCAGGAGTGTCTCGGCTGATGCACGGGGGTCGAGTTCGCCTTCGTCGAAGTTGGAGATCGTGTTGTTGAGAAGGTCCTCCAGGCGCGTGCGCGGCTTGGCCCTGAAGTGCTCTGGCGCCGGCCGGGTGGTGCGCACGCGGACGCGGTAGGAGCGCTGGTGGGTGTACTGGACGTCGACGTCGGTCAGGTAGTCGTCGATTCCTTCGCGGCCGAGCAGGATCGTCCACCCGGGCTCCGGGCGGGCCAGGGCCGCGATGGGTCGGCCGAACTCGCGCAGCGTCTCGTCGTGGGTGGGAACGGCGCGCCTGGGCTGGTCGGCTCCCGGCGGGATGCGGAACACGTGCTGTCCTTCCTGTCGGCGTGGGGCTTGTCCTGGCAGCCTGTCAGGACAAGCCCCACGCCGTTGGCGGTTTGCCGGATCAGAAGATGGCGTAGTGGACGATCACCGCGCCCGGTGCCGGGTAGCAGCTCGACCCGTCGTCGAGCGTGGCGTAGCTGGTGCTCTCGACCCAGGCCATGCCGTTGCTGGGCGACAGGCCGGGGACGTGCTTGTCGCCCTTCCAGCTCTGGCGCTCCAGCAGGCCGGCGGGGCCCCAGTGCTGGTGGCTGACGCCGCCGGAGTCGGACAGGCCGACCTCCCAGTAGTAGAAGATCGCCCGCTGGTTGGGGTTGAGGGTGAATCCAGTGGAGATGTCGACGCTGAGGTTGCCCACCGCGTTGCCGGACAGCCAGGCGGTGCCGCACTGCGGGTTGTAGTAGTCGCTGTAGTCGTCCGCGACGTCGTGGCCGGGCTTGGCGGCCGGCTTGATGCCCCACCGCGCGGCAGCGAGCTGCTGGGCAGCGGCGTCCTCGGCCTCGGTCGCGTTCTTCTTGACGGAGTACTCGAAGCCTTGGGGGCTGGTCTTGATCGCGTAGCCGTTGGCCTCGGCGACCGCCTTGTCGTAGCCCTTGAAGAGCATCCCGACCTCGATGCGGTCGAACAGACGGCTGCGGTACTGCAGTGTCAGCCGCAGCTGTCGCGAGCTTGCGAAGCATGGTGTTATCCCTCCCCGGCGGCCAAGCGGTCGCCTACGAAATCCATCCATGCTTCGCATAACTGTGTCGTTCGCACGGCGACCACTGTCCAGAACCATTCGCAAGCCGTCCGAAAGCGTCAGGTGCAGAACAGACGGTGGCGACGCCCCGCGGCGGGAGGCCGCCAGAGAGAGGAGGACCACGGCCGGCTGCTGGAGCGGGTGGCCGAGGCGATCGTCCAGGTGAGCAGCCGCGAGATCATCCCAGGCAGCGACGGCCTGCTCGCCGAGGAACTGCGCTACACCCTGGTTGCCGGCCGCGTCGTAGGTGTAGCTGGCCGTGCGCTTCAGTCCGCCGAGGCCGACTGCTGCTCGCCCTCCGCGGCCTCGCCCGCAGCCGGCTTGGCCACGGAGGGGTGTGCGGTGCCCTGCACGCGCCGGCCGGGACGGCTGAACGTGCTACCACACGAGGTGGACGTTCGCCAGACCGCCGTGAAGGGCGCAGAGGAAGGCATAGACGGCGAGGAACGGCAGGGTGACCGCGGCTCCCAGTCCCGCCGAGAACCAGAGGCGGTCGGTCTGCCGTGACGCCAGCCAGGACCAGCCCGCACCGGCTGCGGCCCCGGTGGCAGCCACGCCGGTTATGACCAGCGCCTCGAGCCCGAGCCCGGACTGGTGCGTGACCGAGTGGACGCGGACCAGGTATCCGAGCATCCCCAGCAGTCCGATCGGCACGAGCACGGCCAGGACCACGGAGCACCCGTGCACCTGCCGGCGGTACGGGTCGTTGTTGTTCATTGCCCCCCATTGATCGAGACGTCCGATTGTGACGTCGATGGCGTCGAGGCCGGGATTCTCCACGCGGCGGGCGCGGCAGCGTCAGGCGTCACGCGGCGTTCCCGTTCTGTCGGAGCAGCCCCCGCGGGCCGGTCTGGACCCCGCCCTGGTCCGCAGGCCCGCAGCCGGGCCCGCTCCAGCCCGGCACCGACCGGATTCCGCGTGGTGTCTGCCGCTACCGGTCGCTGCGTGTCCCCGCTCGCGGCGCTCTTCCAGCGTCAGGCCGGGGCGACGGAGACCGGGGCGCGCTCAGCTGGTGGGGGTCGTGATGGCCTTGGTGCGGGCCTCCTGGGCGGCCCGGGCGGCGAGGGGGTTGATGTCGGCTCGGCGAGCCCGCTGCATCGCGGTCAGGCGGTGGACCACCAGCATCGCGGCGATCGCCGCCACGAGCCGCAGGCCCGCCCCGCCGGCTTCTACCCAGATGCCGGTGCGCAGGTTTTCGAGGTCGATGGAGTCCATCTGGTCGGTGTGGCGGGTCAGCACGGCCGCGATCCGGCTGGCGACGACGGAAGCGACGAGGGCCGACCACCAGATGACGACGGTGGCCTGCGACGGCTGGCTGCGCCGTCCCTCGGCGTCCAGCGGCGCGCTGGCCCGCCAGCAGTCCGACATCAGCTGCCAGGGGATCCAGAGCTGGGCGATCGGGGTGAACCAGGCGCCGATGGTCCAGCCACGTCCCATGCGGTGCCCGTTGGGTGCGAGCAGATCGGCATTCTTGCGGGTGTGGTGGAACCAGATGATGAAGACCACCGCAGTGGCCAGCAGCAACGACGGGAGCAGTGCATCGAGGGTCCGCGCCACCGCCTTCAGGGGCTCGAAGTCCCCGGGGCCGACGTCATCAGCCCCGTCCAGTATCCGGCCGGTGAGCACGTTGGACCAGACATCCACCGTGATCAGCACCCCGGCCATGACGGCGTTCAGCCCGAGCAGGACGGACACCGCCGTGGCCAGGGCGTTCGCCGGCTTCAGCGCGGCGGCCCACCCGGGCGCCGCCTCCGCGCAGCCGAAGCACCGGCCGCTGTCCGTTCCCGCCGGACGCGTCCCGCACGCCAGACACACCATCGAATCGTCAACTCCTGGAATCGCCCGACGCGCCCGACGAAGAAGCACACCGGTACGCCCCCGCCCCGGACCGGAACGGAAGCGCCGACTCTAGGGGATAAGCAGCCCGCCAGCCAGCAGGTTCTCGCAGGTCAAGAGCGGTATCAGCAAATACCCGACACGTCCCTGGCTACCCGCAGGTCCCGTCACCACGGCCGAGCGCGAAACCCGACGCAGCGGTGTCTCCCGTCACCAGCGCCGCCGGCCGGGACCCCGACGTCACCCAGCGCGGCGCGGACCGCCTCGTGCAGCCGCACCCACACCCCTGCCCGCGACCAGATGACGAACCGGCTGTGAACGGTGGACTCGGAGACCCCGAAGCAAGGCGGCAGCGCATACCACGATCCACCGCTGGGGCAGCACGGAGTCGCGCAGATCACCCGGCCTCGACGAGGTTGTTCTGCCCTGACTGGTGCAGGGGCGCCACCGGACGCCGTCGTGGTGTCAGCTACCGAGGCTCTCTCCGACGTGGATGAGTTCCTCGTCCGAGAGGCGTGGGGGGCCGCCGGTGGTGACGACGAAGGTGTAGGTCCCGTCTGACCATGTCAGCGAGCGGGGTGAACCTTGGGAATTCGGTGGTGTGATGGTCGCGGGGTGGCCCTTGATGGTGGCGGCCCGGCCCTCCGGTGGTGTGCCGTTCCGGAGGATCTGGCTGATGATCAGGGAACCCTGCTCGGGGTCCGTTCCCAGGCGGTACCCGCTGGCCCAGGCCGGAGTGTCGGTCGGGAGCGGGGCCAGGCCGGGCAGCTGGGCCATCCTGCCTGCGGGGTAGGGGTAGTAGTTCTCCGGCAGGAACGCGGGCCGGTGAAGGTCGTGCTCGTCGAAGTGGACGGCGGGCCTGTCTGTGGCGTCGTTCAACGCCCTGGTGCCCAGCGGCTTGTTCAGGTGGGTCGTGATCTGCCCGATGCCACCCGGGTCGCAGAATCCCGGGGGGACCGTGTGGCGTAGGGATACCTTCACCGTGCCGGTGGACTCGCGCACCACGAGCTTGGGCTGCTTCTCGCAGCCCCAGCCGATGCTGAGTGTGAGGGTCTGGCCGTCGGAGCTGACCAGCAGCAGGTGGCCGGCCACGGGACCTTCGTAGACCTTCGTTTCAGGGTCCCGGTTCATCCACGCGTTGATCGCGAGCCCGCCGCCGAGAACGGCTATGGCGGCCGCGGCGGTCAAGCGATTCCGTTGTCCGCGCTTCGCTATCCGACGGACGGTACTTTGCATCACGGGCCCTCCCCGGTGGTCATGGTCATGCTGGCGGCACGGCGTGAATGCCGGGTTGATCCTCTACGGGTTGTCTGTTCTCAGGACCCGCGACGGGCCGTCGCGTCGGGCGGGACCGGGTCCTCGGAGGGGTCAGTTGCCGCGTGGTTCCTTGACCATGGCGTCGGCCACGAAGGCCGCCAGGCCGCCGGGCAGGGCAGCGTCGTGCGGATCGACGAACGAGCGGAGACCGCTGGCCTGCCAGCACTGCATGGAGCCGTCCGCAAGGCCAAACGTCGAGTTTGTCAGAGCCGTCTCGTGGTGAACAGGGTGGTCCCGTACACCGCGTCCACTTCCTTCCGATCGGTCTCGGTGAACCCGACCTTGGCCAGCACGCGGCGAGAAGCGGTGTTCCAGTCCCAGACCGTGGCCCACAGGCGTTCGAACCCAGACGATCTTGCCCAGTCCAGAACCGCCAACGATGCCTCAGTCGCGTATCCCTGGCGCCAGACTCGGCGTAGCAGCTCGAATGCCAGTTCCGGTTCCCCCGCCAGCCCTCGCCCGCTGTCGACCAGCCCGCAGTAGCCGATGACGTCGCGAGATGCCTTCCGCTCGATAGCCAGCAACCCGGTCGACCATAGCTGGTTGGTGCGGATCGAATCCTCGAGCTCCGCAACCGTGGGGTGTCCGTCCGCGTCGATTCGGCGGTGCGGCGGCACTCGTGGATCACGTTCGGTCCACAGCTCACGCTGGACGACAGCCTCGGCCACCCGCCAAGGTCTGAGCAGCAGGCGGTTCGTCTCGAGTACAATCTCGCTGCCCGGCGCGCCATCTGTCATGACAGCAACCATCTCACGGTCGAACGCACTGTCGTGCCACGGGACGCCATCGGTCCTGCCGATCGCGGACGCTCGATATGCGGGACCACCGAGATCCATCCCTGAGCGTCGTCTTGGACCTGCGTACGTTCGGCTGTACGCGGTGGGGCACGTTGACCTGTATGCCGGCAGCCAGCCCTGAAACCTCACCCGATCGATTGGGTGGGGCCGAAACTGCCTGGAACTTTCTCCTACTCACTCAGCCCGTCACCCGGTCGGCCCAGAAGTGGGGCCAGTAGACCTCGGAACGGTGGGGCCGAAATAGGTCCGTAGAGACAGGCGCTCACCCGGCACAACTCAGGCCTGGGGAATCAGTGCATACCGCTCGTCGTCACGGCCATCTCGGCGGTGATAGCCCACCGTTCGTGGTCTCTCCACGCGCCGTTGATGAACTGGAAGGCGGTCGAGTAGCCCTCTCGTTGGAAGCCCAGACGCTTGACGAGGTTCAACGAGGGCGCGTTGTCCGGCTGGATGTTCGCCTCCAGCCGGTGCAGTCCCAGCTCACCGAAGGCGAGCTGCAGGACAAACCGCAGGCCCTCGGCCATATAGCCACGGCCGGTCGTCGATGCGTAGGCGGTATAGCCCAAGGTCCCGCTCTGGATCGTGCCCCGGACGATGTTGTTGATGTTGACACCGCCCACGATCGCGCCCGTGCTCTGCAGACAAATGACGAAGCCTTCATGGGCGGGTTGCTCAATCCGAGCAAGGTAGCTCTCGAAAGCCTCCACCGTGTCCTCGCGAGCTGACAGCCACCGACTGAGCATCTCAATGCTCTCTCTGGCCAGCGCCGTGAGCTCTTCATAGTCCTGGCGGCAGACATGACGAATGGCCACACGTGGCCCCTGCGCGAGGTAGTAGGCGGTGGAAGGCATCAGAGAATCCTATGCAGCCGTCGCAGACGAGCACTCAGCAGGCTGTCGAGTAAGTCCCCGCGCCCGGTTCAGAAACAGCCGCTGCCCCGGATACACGATTCCCGCCCGAACGCGCCGGCTCACGTCCGGCGGTGGCGTCCGGTGGGCCGGGCCGGGCTGGCGGTGCCCGGGTTCAACGACGTACCACCCCGCCGAACACCGGGCCGTCCCCGGCGGCCCAGCCGGGGACCACGAAGGCCGCCAGGCCGCCGGACAGCGCCTAGGCTGTCCCGTCGAGGACGAAGTGACGAGGAGCCGGACGAAGTGAAGCGCCTGGGGTGGGTGGCGGCCGTGCTGGCGACGGCGGCCGCGGTGAGCGGATGCGGCGGCGGGGGCGGGCAGGGGATGACGGGCCCGGGGCAGGCAGGGCAGCAGGTCGCGCGGGAGGACGCGGACCAGCCGCGCCCCTACCGGCTGACGCTGCCGGAGAGCCTGGGGCACGGCCGTTACGCCGGCTCCCACGACGCGGCGCCGGTCGACCCGAGGCTGGCGCAGGTCATGGCGGACCAGATCGAGGGCGCCACCGCGGTGTTCGGCTGGTACCAGTCGGCGCCCAAGGACCGCGACGGCGCGCTCGCGATCGGCGTGACGGGCCTGTACGGCACCGTACGGAGCCCGGCGACGGCGCTCGAGCAGTTCCAGAGCGTCCTGGACGGGCGCGACAACGTCCAGGGCTTCATCGTCGGCCCGCGGTCGATCACGCCGCCCCGCTCCCGGGAGCCGCTCCGCTGCCGGATCGTCCTGGTGCGGACGGGGGGCGTCGACTTCCGGCGGGCGGAGTGCAGCTGGGCGGACGCCTCCGCCGTGGTGGTGGTCAGCGAGCCGCTGCGGGAGGCCGTCCGGCCGGAGAGCGTGGACCTGGACGCCCTGGCCGCCGAGGTGGCCGCCGTGCGCGAGGACGTCCGGGCGCCCGCTAGCTAGCTAGCGCCGCAGGCCGCCCCGACCCGACGGCGCACCACCACCCCACCCCCACCACCAGGAGGACAGGGGCGCCTGCCACGTCCGACGGCGGCGACACCCCCAGACCAGCGGCGCCCGGGACATCAGCAACGTCCGCGCGCACCGGCCGAACCCGAACCCGTCCACGCCGTGCCCGCCCAGCCCCGAGCTACCCTGCCTGACTCCCCCGGCTCCGCTGGCAGCCGGGCTGCTGGTGAAGCCACGCCCGCGCGGCGGCCAGCACCCGGTCCCGGTCGCCGCCCACGGCCGCGGCGGGGTCGTTGACCACCTCTTCGTCAGGCCGGATCGGAGCGTTGTACGTGCGGCCGGCGCGGTCGACGTCATCGGCGGTGGTGAGGACCAGGGTCGCTCCGTCGGACAGGTGGTAGACCATGTTCCCGGTGGGAACGCCGTAGGTCGGCTCACCGAAGAAGCGGGCGTCGGCACGGCCACGGAAGGCGACCGCGACCGCCTCGCCGGAACTGCCGGTCCGGTGGCCGGTCAACACGGCCACAGGCGCAGCGCTGCGGGTGATCGGTTCGCTGTCCGTCCAGCCCACGGGCTCGCCGTCCGCGTAGG
This sequence comes from Streptomyces viridifaciens, assembly GCF_001888885.2. Classification (NCBI taxonomy): domain Bacteria; kingdom Bacillati; phylum Actinomycetota; class Actinomycetes; order Kitasatosporales; family Streptomycetaceae; genus Streptomyces; species Streptomyces viridifaciens. Next base: position 1,588,685 of record NZ_CP090840.1, on the reverse strand, counting down.
CGTTGCCGTGCTGGATGGACCACGTCGAGCGGTTGCCGTCGGCGTCCACGAAGCCCCCCGCCGGTCCGTCGCCCAGCACCGGCCCCAGGACTGCCAGCATCGGCCACATGTTGCCTCCGCGGTCGTCGCGCAGGTCCACGATCCAGCCGCAGGCGCCGTCGGCCGTCGCGACGGCCGCCCGGCCCTGTCGCACGTACGCGTCGTAAGTCTGCTGTGTCCCCTGGACCTGCGGCAGCGAGACGTAGCCCAGGCCGTCCTCCAGAGCGCGGCCCGTCAGGCCCTCGAAAGATAACGTGGTGGCTCCCAACCTCGCCCCGGACTGTTGCGGATCGAGGAAGAAGCTGTGTCCGTCTCCCAGGGAGTTCAGCGCCCAGGCGATGACCCCGTAGGTGTCGGACGCCGTCCGCGCGCCGTGCGCCTGCTCCAGCACCCGCCGCCGCAGCTGAGCCCAGTCCACCCGGTGACGCATCACGGATTGCTGCTCCATCAGGTCCAGCACCTTCGTCAGGTAGGTCCGGGCCCCAGGAGACATGCCGTCGTCCGGGTCCTGCGACAGCCCGCTCGCGGACCCGGCCACCGGCAACAAAACCCCCACAGCCACCCCCAGGGCAGCCAGACGCAGCAAGCGTTTCCGTGCCATGCGTTCCCCCCACCGTTCCCCACGGCGTCGCGGGGCGTGCACCACTGTAAGAAGCGATTCCCAAACCGAGGGTAGGGTCACGCTTTCCCAGGTGAGGTGTGTGGCCGCCACTCGGTAGGCACGCTCGGAGCGTCGTGTCGGTGCGGGGCGTGGTCGGAGGTGGCGGATGCCGTCGGTGCTGGGAGTGCTGGAGAGGCGCGAGCGGGTGGCGTTGGCCCGGGCGGAGGAGCTGCGGGCCGAGTTGGAGGGGCTTCAGGCCGCCGTGGCCGAGGCGGATGAGGCCGCGCGGCGCGCGGTCATCGCGCGGGAGGAGACCGTCGCTGCCTTGGGCGAGTTGGCCGATGAGGCCGCGGTGCCCTGGGCGCCGGTCGGCGCCCCGGTGGTGGAGCCGGTTGTGGGCGTGGTCGGGCCGCGGGTCGAAGTGCCCTTCTGGAGCGAGGGGTTGGGGATCGATGCGCTTGCGCCGGACTGTGCGCGGATCGTGGCCCTGGTCGAGCGCGATGCGGCCGGTGGTGGGGACGGGGTGCGGGCTCGGGCGATGCGCGAGGATCTGGGTTGGCCTGCGAGTGACGCGAGGGAGCAGGCGGCCCGGTTTCGGGCGAAGCGGCTGGCGGAGCGGGGCTGGTTGAGCGAGGGGCGGCCGGGACTGTTCAGGCCGCGGGCCGCTTGAGGCGGCGGGGTGCCGGGGCGCCGGAGCGGGCCAGGCGGCGGGTGGCCGGGATGCTCGCGGCCCACCAGGCCATCGCCTCGGCGCTGTCGATGCGGGTCTCGTAGTCCCGGACCAGGCGCCGGGCCCGGATCAGGTGGGAGAAACTGCGCTCCACGACCCAGCGGCGCGGCAGCACCACGAACCCCTTGGCGTCGTCGCCGCGCTTGACGACGGTCAGCGCGAGGGCCAGGACCGCGTGGGCGAAGGCGACCAGCCATCCTGTGTAGCCGCCGTCGGCCCAGACCAGGGCGATGCGGTGGTGTTCGGCGCGCAGTTGTTCAAGGAGGTCACGGCCGGCGTCGTTGTCCTTGACCGACGCGGCGGTGACGATCACCACCAGCAGCAGGCCCAGGGTGTCCACGGTGATGTGTCGCTTGCGGCCGTTGATTTTCTTCCCGGCGTCGTAGCCGCGGGTGGCCGCGCCGACGGTGGCATCGGCCTTGACCGACTGCGAGTCGATGATCGCGGCGGTGGGTGCCTCCTTCTTGCCGGCCAACTCTCGCAGTATCTTGCGCAGTCGGCCGTAGAGTTCCTTGATGAGGTGGTTGTCGCGCCAGCGGCGGAAGAACCGGTAGACGGCCCGCCACTTGGGGAAGTCGGCGGGCAGGCTGGCCCAGCGCACACCCTCGGCGACCAGGTAGCGCACCGCGTCGAGCATCTGGCGGTGGCAGAAGCCCTCCGGGCGGCCCCCTTGCCCGTTCATCCAGGCCGGGACCGGCAGCAGCGGCCGGACGACCACCCACTCCGCGTCGGTGAGGTCGGAGCCGTAGCGGCGGGCCCGGTCCGGCTGGTCGGCGGCATTCCCGAGCAGGTGTGCGAGGCAATCGCACGACATGCCGGAGCTGGACGCGGACGGAGGAAGCACGCCACAGTGGGACACCAGGGCCTCCTGATGGTTCGTTGACTCGACATCACCGAACTGCGCAGGAGGCTCTTCTCCTATGCGCCGACCGCGGAGCGATCACCCGAACGAGACCGACGCGCGCGGAAGTTCGAGCGGCAGCCGTGTCCCTCGGTTTGGGAATCGCTTCTCACCGCTGGAGGTCCCAGGCCAGTGCCAGCACGGCCCCAACCGGCAAGGCGAACATGCCGACCAGAATGCGGTTGCGCCAGGTGTACGGGAGCCCGGCGACGGCCGGATAGGCCAGCAGAGAGGCCGCCGCGAGGACGTCGAGCACGAAGACGACGGCCGGCGGGTGCAGGGGGTGTGAACTGGCCCGGTTGGCCCAGCCGGTGACGACCTCGAAGCTGGAGAGCAGGACGACCACCGAGGCCAGCACGTTGGGCACGGGCGCCAACGCGGCGTGCGGAGTCATGCCGTCGGGTCGGAGCCGTGCCACGGCGACCAGTAGCCCGACGCTGAACACGACCGCCAGGACGGGCACCACGACGAAGATCAACGGTTCCTCCAGTGGATCGACGCGACGGCGCTGACCGCCGCGGGCAGTAGGACGGCGAGGAGGAGCAGGGAGACGAGGACGACGGACAGGTCCGCGGGTTCCCGGGTCCACGGCTGCGAGGTGTGCGGCGCGGCGCCGGCGGTGCCAGCGGTCGGGTTCGCGGCACCGCCGGGCGCGGTGGGGCTCGGTGCCGCCGTGGCGGGGGTGGTGGGTCGGCCGGCGGGTGTGGTAGCGGATCCCTCGTGGGCGTTCGGCTGGGTGGCCGCCGCAGCCGGGCTCGGAACCGGGACCGAAGCCGGATCCGGGGCGGTGGGCGCGGGGTGTCGCTGGATCGGCGCTGGTCTGGAGAGGGGCGGGGCCGGAAGGGCGGGGGGTCGCGCGGTGGGGTGGGCCGAGGACGGCGGGGCCTGGCTCGCCGACGGGCTCGGCGAGGCCTGCGGCGTGGGGCTTGGCGAGGCCTGCGGCGTGGGACTCGGCGCGGTGGTCGCGGGCGGGGTGGTGGCCGACGGCGGCGTCGGCTCCGGGCTGGGACAGCCGGGCGTCGGGGCCGGTGTCTGCGTCCCGATGCCCGGAACCCCTGCGGCGGTGCGGGGCGAGAGAAGGTCAGGCACCGCTGTTGACCTGGAGCGCGGCCTCCACCCCGGAGGCCACGGCCCCGGCGATCCAGGCATGGTAGCGGGGCTGGCAGTGGTCTCCGGCGAAGTAGAGCCGGCCGTCGACGGGGGTGGCGACGTGCGGCCCGAGAGTGGTCAGCTGTCCGGGGGTCTCAATGACCGCCTCGCCCAGTGCCCACCGGTTGCGCAGCCAGGACTGCGACACCGAACGGTGGGTGGCGAACTGCCGGATCCGGTCGCCGTACAGGGCCGCGAGGTGGTCGAGGGCCTCGGTGTGCCGGTCGTCGGGGGCGAGGGCGTCGAAGCGCATCGCGTCCTCCGCCCAGTTGTAGGCGGCGAGCACGACGCCGCCGGGTGCGCCCTGGTCGCTGGGGTGGGAGGGGAAGTAGACGAAGCGGCAGGCCTCGTCGCTCACGCAGCCGCCGCCCACGGCCGGCCGGGCGGGCCCGTGGGGCGCCGGGCGGTACGCGTCGCCGGTCCGGCTGCGCCAGGTGTCCTCGTCCCACTCCCACCAGCGCTCGGTGAACTCCAGCAGCACCTTGTGCGCGGTGTCGTGGTGCAGTTCGTTGATGGCCCGCCGCTTCCCGTACGGCAGCAGCGGGTCGAAGTCGACGTGGCGCAGCGCGGCGAACGGCACGGCGAGGACCACGGCGTCGGCCCGGTACTCGTGCACGGGCGTGCCGATGGCGCCGGCGCACGCCTCGTCCTCGGGGCCGGTCTCGGGCGCGGCGAGGACGGTCACGCGGCCGGATGGCTCGAGCACGACCTTGGTGACCACGCGGTCCTGTTCGATCGGCAGGTCCTGGGCCAGGGCGGTGGTGAGGGCGTCCGTGCCGCCGGTGAACTCGAAGTAGGTGACGGCCGGGTTGATGTCGACGGCGTCCAGGGCGGAGTGCAGGAACCCGTAGGAGAGCCGGCTGGTGAGGTTCTCCAGGGTGCCGACCGCCTGGATCTGCGGTTCGTCCCAGTGCGCGATGTCCGTCAGGTAGCGTCGCAGGGAGTAGCCGTCCAGGTCGTGCAGCAGCCGGGCCATGCCGTCGACCCGCTCCTCGATGGGCTTGTCCGACCAGGTGCCGTCCGGGTTCCTGGTCTGGGTGTAGGAGCGGGCGGTGGCCAGCGCCTGGTCGAGGGCGGCGGCCGAGGTCTGCCCGCTGTCCCAGCCGAAGGACTTGTTGACCGGCCGCGGGTCGGCGGCGTAGACGGCCTTGGTGACGGTCTGCCCGTTGACGTGGATCAGCCGCGAGCCGAGGGCCGGCGGCGCGGCGTACGGCGGCCGCGTTCCGGTGCTGAAGGTCTCGCCCGTCCAGGAGGTGTAGACGATCCGGCTGTCGCCCGAGGTGAGGTCGGGCGTCGGGTCGGTATCGACGAGGTGGAAGGGGCGGCGGGCGACACCGAGCCGGTCGGCGAGCGCGAGGGTGAGGGCGTGGCTGGACGGGATCCGCATGGCGCCCGCCTCCGCCCGCAGCCGCGGATCCTGCCAGACCTCGCCCCGGAAGGTCTTCACCCGGCCGCCGACCCGGTTGCGGTTCGCCTCCAGTACGCGTACCCGGTGCCCGGCCGCGCGCAGCAGGCGGGCGCAGACCATCCCGGCCACCCCGGCACCCACCACCAGCACGTCGCGTCCGTGGGCCGCTCGCAGCGGGGTCTTCCCGGTGAGGAGCCTGAGGTAGTGCAGCGTCAGGTCGTTGTAGGACTCGTCGGTGAGCAGGATCCGGCGGGCCATCGCCAGCGAGTTCGCATCCTGCGCGGCATCGCGCACCGGTGCGCCGGGGTGCGTGGTTCCGGAAAAACCGGTGATCGAGCCCGCGGCCGCGACGGAAGCCGCGGCGGAGAAGAGAGACCTTCTGGTGATCATGGCCAACAGACTGGCAGGCGCGGGGATGGCCGCCCCGGCAGTCAAGTGGGCCTCACCCGAACGGCTTGCGGGCGCGCACGAACAAGGGCTCGCGAATTCGGAAATCGGTGGGTCGTTCGGATGCAACGGCGTCCCAGCGTGAGCCGTCATGGTCGCGTGGTCGGCCTCGCCGCCGCCCCGGGCCCCGCTTCGATTTTCCGGAGCGTTGGTGCTTACTGACTTCGGCGCTTCAAGGTGATGGCGGTGGGAGGTCGAGGGAGAGTCCGGTCCCGGCGAGGAAGCCGTCGAGGACGTCGGAGCGGTACTGAAGCTGTTTGAGGCGGTTGCGGACGAGCGCGGCGAGTCGCTCCAGAGCGACGCTGGCGAGGTTCGCCAGGCTGCGTTTGACGTGGGCCCATAGGTACTCGACCGCGTTCAGCTCGGGTACGTATGCGGGCAGGATGAACACCGTCAGCCAGTCCCGCGCGTTGATCAAGTCGCGCATGGCATGGGAGACATGGGTGTTCAACCGGTCCCACACCAGCACGATCGGCGCCTTGACCAGCTGGTGGACCCCGTCTATCAGCCCGATGTAGTCGCGCTCGGACAGGCTGCGGCGTTCACCCTTGCGCCCGGTATGGCACCGCAGCCGGTGACAGAGCCGGGTCCGCGAGCCCGGCCGCATCGCGATCAGCCCGGCGACCGAGACCCGTCCGGAGCCCCGGCCGCCCACCCTCACGACCGGGGTGATGCCACGGCGTCCCCACGTGCGTGCCTTGGGCGGTCTGCGGGTGAACCCGGCTTCATCCTCGAAGCAGAGCCATCCGTCGCAGGCCGCCCGGGCGCTTTTACCTCCGCCCAGGTCACCTCCATCCACGCGGCGACAGCCTGCTCGTCGCGTTCCGCGGCACGCCGCGTTGGGACCTGCGGGGTGAAGCCGAGTCGCTGCATCAGGCGGGTGGCTCCCGAGACGCTGTAGGACACGTGGAACTTGCGGCCGATCAGCGTCGCCACCCGCGCACCGGTCCACACCTGGTCCTCGTCCCAGCCGTGCACGGCCGGCCCCTGCTCAAGGTACTCGGCCAGCTTCGCCCGGCACCGCGCCGACAGCTTGCAACGCTGCCCACCCGGTCCCCGTGAAGCCAGCGCCCCGGCCCCGCCCTCCCGCCAGGCCTGGTGCCACTGGTAGGCCGACTTCGTGGTCACCCGCAACCTGCGGGCAACCTCCTTCGGTGGGACACCTTCGTCGAACAACTCGGCGGCTTCCAGCCGCACCGCCTCGCGGCGCTGACGTGCCTTCGCCGTCAGCCCGCCCCCATCCGCATAGCGCATACCAACGGCATAGCGCGCACATGGCCGTCAGTCAGCTACACAAACAGGCCAATCACCTCGAAGCGCCAAGGTCAGTAACGTGTCCAGGATCAGCGATGCGGCTCAAGGAGTCCCCGCGGGTATGGCTGGGGGTCAGGCCCGAGTGGTGAGTCGTGCGAGTCGTCCCGGGGCGCAGTAGTCGCTGGCGCTGGTCGGCGGTGGCGACCTTGAGGACGCCGAGCGCGGCAAGGATGTCGGCGCGCAACATGGTTCAGGCGCTGGATGGCCAGGCGCGGGCGACCGAGGCGGCGAGGTCCGTGCCCTGCCGGTGTCCGGCCCGGGCGGCGGCCGGGCGGCGGGCGTTGGCGGTCAGGTTGTGTCCCATCGCGCGGCGGGCGTCGGCATCCGGGGTGATCAGGGTGACGTGCGCGCCGGCGGCGCGCAGCTGCGCCGCCTGCTGTTGGGCACTGGGATGCGGCCCGATGGCAGTGGGGACAGGTGAGACGGCCAGCACCTGCCGGTGGCCGATGGCCAGCTGGAGGTTGCCGGTGGAACGGGTGCCGCCGTCGATCCACCGCCGCTCGAGGGCAGCGATCGGAGGCCACACCAGAGGGACGGCACAGCTGGCGGCGACCGCGTCCGCGAGGTCGAGCGCGGAGCCGGCGTCGAAGGCCTCGACACTGCCGGTCAGCGCGTCCACGGCGGTGATCCGCAGCGCTTGCGCGGGCCAGGCGATGGCACCCCGCAGCAGGGTGCGCACGGTTTCGTGGAGGTCCTGGGCGGGGGCGGTGCGCGCTGTCAGGGCAGCGTGGCCCAGGCGGCGGACCGAGCGTTCCGGGTCGCGGGTGGCGAGGGCCGCCCACAGGAAGCGCAGGGTCTGTATGGCGGTGATGTCCATCTCGACCCGGTCGAGGTCCGCCAGTTGGCGTTCGTACAGCTCGCGGGCGGGTTCGCCGCTGGCGAGGCGGGCCCCGAAAACGGCTCCGGCCGACGTACCGATGACGGTGTCGGCAGCCATCAGGTCGATCCCGCCGTCGGCCAGGCCCGCGACTACACCGGTCAGCCACGCACCGCCGACCGGTCCGCCGCCGCCCAGTACCAGCGCCGCCTGGTTCATGGTGATTCCTCTCCCCCGACACGCAAGAAATGGGGACTGATCCCCGCTTCATGTCGATGCGACAGTACACCCGCAGGGCCAGGCCGGACCAGCAGGCGCCGACCCCGAATACCAAGGCGGCGCCCGGCACGGCGAAGGCGCCGACCACCTGATGGTGGTCGGCGCCTTCGGTAAACACGGTCCACCACCCGTCGTGGCTCAAAGCGGCGTCGGAGTACTCGGCCCCGCTCCGCCCCCCGTGCGGGCCCCAGGGGCCCAGCCAAATGCCTGGCGAGTCCGGTGCTGAGTGCAACCGGGCGTGGATGCTGGTGGCCTCGTAGATTGGAGGAATGGGTATACCCGCGGCCGGGCGGCAGGGGACTGCGGGGGAGGTCGACTTCGCTGCGCTGTTCGCCGCCACTCCCAGCCCGTACCTGGTGATCAACCCGGGCCTGACGATCGTCGGCGTCAACGAGGCATACTGCCGCGTGACCGGCCGCACGCGTGAGGACCTGCTCGGGCAGTACCTCTTCGACGCCTTTCCCGACAACCCCTCCGACCGGGATGCGGACGGCGTGCGGAATCTGTCGGCCTCCCTGGAGCGGGTCTTGGCGAGCCGGGAGCCGGACACGATGGCGGTGCAGAAGTACGACATCCCGATCGCGGGCCAGCCGGGCGCCTTCGAGGAACGCTGGTGGTCCCCGGTCAACACACCCGTGCTCGGCGCCGACGGACAGGTGGCATGGGTCATCCACCGGGTCGAGGACGTGACCACCTTCATCCGCGCCCGCCGACACGGCCGGCCGGACACCGTCGGGCCGATAGCCGAGGACGAGGAGGGCATGGAGGCCGAGCTGTACGCCCGCGCCAGGGAGCTGCAGCGCCTGAACGAGGAGCTGCGCGCCGCGCACGCCCGCGAGCGGCAGGTCGCCATCACCCTGCAGGAGGCGATGCTGCATTCCCCGGACCTGGCCCGCCACCGGGACGTGGCGGTGCGCTACCTGCCCGCCATCGGCTCACTGAACGTGTGCGGCGACTGGTACGACGCCGTGGACCTGCCCGACGGCCGGTTCACCGTCGCGGTCGGCGACGTCGTCGGCCACGGCCTGGAAGCCGCAACCGTCATGGGCATGCTGCGCAGCGCCCTGTCCGCCGCCAGCCGGGCCGTGGCCGGCCCCGCCCGGGCACTGGAGGTCCTGGGTCTGTACGCCCGCTCCGTCGAAGGCGCACTCGGCGCGACGGCGTTCACCGCCCTGGTCGACACTCGCGCGCGCCTGATCGTCTACTCCAGCGCCGGCCACCCCCCGCCGGTCCTGATGAGCCCCGACGGCACCTGCAATCTCCTCGACCAGGCCACCGACCCGCCCCTGGGCGCCCGGCCCGAACACGTCCCCCGCCCCCAGACCGGCACCGCCTACCACCACGGCGACACCCTCGTGCTTTACACCGACGGCCTCATCGAACGCCGCGACGAGGACATCGACACCGGCCTGGAGCGCCTCACCGACACCCTGACCCAGTGCTGCACAACGCTTGCTCCTGAGCGCCTCGCCGACACCCTCCTCGCCCGCATGGGCGTCAGCCACGGCGCCCGTGACGACATCGCCCTCGTCGTCGTCCGCCTCTGAGACTTCAGGAACGGCGCTCGTGCAAGAACCGAATGACGCGGTCTTCGGTCCCGACTTCGTGGCCGCCGATCGTTGCCCCCTGAAGACCGAGCCCGGCGCCGCGCGCGCCCGTCCACCCGATCGCGGCCGGGGACCGGGAGGCCCGACTCGTACAGATGTGGGCAGTGGAGGACGGCGTCGACGCCACGCTGGTGCCCGACCGCGACTCCGCCCACGACCTGCTGCTCACCTACCTCGAACCCGGCAACGTCGTGCTCGTCAAAGGCTCACACAGCACTGGCTTGGAAGACACCGCCGCGCGTCTGGCCAAACCCGACGCCCTACGGCACTGACGACCCAGAGCCGTACTGCACGCGCGGCGAATCCGCCTCCGCTCGACGGCGGCCGACAGGGCCGGTAACGGGCCCTGGCAGTTCGGGGGAGGTGGTCCGGCGCAGCGTCGGCTCGGGGATCGGTGTGTCGCTGGGGATCGCGGTCACGGCAGCGACCGGAGCGACCGGGGTCGCGGGTTCGCGCGCGTCGCGGGGGCGGTCGGCTCGGTGGACCGCGTCCCGGGGCGACATCGGTGGTGGTGGACGTCTGGGGCCGGCTGAAGTGGTTGGCGGCGAAGCGGCCGAGTTCCCCGTCGCTGTGGTGCTCGGCATCGAGGCGATCGCGCGGGACAGGTGGCTGCTGCGGTGCGACGAAGGGGTCCGGCGCGGTGCCGGGGCCCGCGCTGTGTTGTGGTGCCTGGTCAGGCGGTGCCGGCGTCCCAGACAGTGGTAGGCAGCGGGGCTGGACAGGCCGACGGTCAGCAGCGCTGCGGCTGCCACGACGGCGGAGCGGGTCAGACGCATCAGCGCCCTCCTCATCTCGACGGGGGACTACTCGCTGCCGAACCCCCAGGCGGGCAGGCGCGTGCCGGCCCGCCGCGTCCAATCACCCGGTTGGCCGATCAGAGCAGGCCTTGCACAACGCCAGGCGCAGCAGGTCGATGGCGCCGTCGGCGCTCATGGAGAGCAGGGGCAGGCGGTCGACGACGAGGTGCTGCCGACGAACAGGCCCGATCCGTTCAGGCCCGCTGACGTCCAGGCCGCCGACGTCGAGAATCGGGCGGCCCAGGTCCGGGCGGCGGCCGCGAGCCGGCTGCTGCACAAGGCCAGTGCCAGCCGCCGGACACGGTGGGGTTCGGGTCGGGGAGGGTGGCGGCCTTGACCGGAGCTGGCCCGAGACGGTGACTGTTTTCGAACCCCGAAGCCCCCCATGTCAACCGGTAAATGCCCGAAAAGCGAGGTGTGAGGAAACGTTCGCCGAACGGTTGCTGTGAGCGTTCGGCGAACGGAACTGCTGATGGAACGCGCGTGGCGTTCTCCATGAACAACAGGCCCCGGAGGCGGCGAAGTCGGTTGGCAGGCCGGAGAACGCTGATCGTTCTCGCCCGGACCAGGCCCGGAGGGCTGTCCACCGGCCGGCACGATCTGCGACGAGCGGTTGGCCGACGCCCGGACCCCAGCGAGCCGGGCCCTTCAGCACTGGTCCCGTCAGGGGACACAGATGCCGCCGCCACCGAACGGGTGCACGGTAGAGAGATGGCGAGCCGGCGAAACGGTGCCGGTATGCGGCAGCCCTGGAAATCGAGCCCTGCGCTGCTGGCGATCCCGCTCGTCCTCATCGCGGCGATCACGGTCGCGGACCTGTTCGTGCCGGCCGACGTCCACCTCGGTCCGCTGCTGGTGATCGCTCCCGCGATCACCGCCTCGTTCGCCGGCCCCCGGCTGACCGGACTGATCGGCCTGCTGACCGTGGCCGCCCAAGCGTTCATCGGCTGGTACTACGGTGCGCTCTTCTCCCGCAACGTGGTGGTACAGATCTTCGCCCTAGGGGTGCTGTCCTGCCTGATCGTCCTCTTCTGCATGGCACGTGAGCGCCGCCAGGCGGAGTTGGCACAGGTCCGTTCGGTCGCCGAGGCCGCCCAACACGTCCTGATGTGGCCCCTGCCGGAACGGATCGGCCCGCTGGAGGTCGCCTGCCTGTACCTGGCCGCAGAAGACGAGGCCCAGATCGGCGGCGACCTGTACGCCGCCAACCGAACCGACGACGCAGTCCGCGTGATGATCGGCGACGTACGGGGCAAAGGCCTGTCCGCCATCGGCGAAGCCGCCCCCACGCACCGGCACCCCAATACCTGCCGGTCGACGGCTTCGACCAGGTCTACCGACGCGCGCACACGCCCGATCACCCGATGGGCTTCTTCGAGTACTACGTGCTGCGTGAACAGGGACGCAGCGCGGTCCGCTTCACAGTGCGAGCCAGCAGCCACCAGGACACGGTGGTGGCTGGGTTCCTGGACTTCCTCTGCACCAGACGTGACCTCGCCTTCGGCGGCCAGTCCCACCACAAGGTGGCCTTGCCGAGCCCGGTCGGGTCCTTCGATCACGCGCTGTTCTGCTCGCCGGCACTGGGCCGCGCGTGCGCTGCATATCCGGGAGTGGCAGCGAGGGTTGCGACAGCCTTCCCCGTGTTCAACTGCGAGATCGGGGACGGAGACTCGGAGGTGCTGGTAGACGCCCGCATCCACGGTCACGCCGCGCTGCCCTACAGCGACTGGAGACGATCACCGTATCCCGCCGTTGACATGCGCTTCGACATCCAGCCGTCGCACTACCGACCGTCACCGAAATTCAAGGTCTATCGGTCGGTCGACCTCCAGAAGCTCATGGACGTACTGCCCACGGCATCGCCGCAGAGCTGGCTGGAGGTGCGGTCCTTCCGAGGCGAAACCACGCGCCTCCAACCCGACACGACCATGTCCATCGCGGACGTGTTGTCCTCTCTGATCAACTGAAAAAACGGCCTGGCTATCGCCAACCACATCCCCGGGCCTCCGAACGTCACCAGACCGCAGCCGGTGAACCTTCTCGGCCACGGCACTAAGAAGTCATCTCATTTGGATGGCTAGACTCTGGGCGTGCTGATCGTGGAGCGTCTGGTGCCGGACGAGTTGTGGGAGCTGTTCCAGTTGGTGGTGCCGGCGGCGCCGACCCGGCCACAGGGCGGTGGCCGACGCCGTTACGGGGATCGCGAGGTGTTGGCGGCGATCGTCTTCGTGGCAACCTCCGGGTGCACGTGGGCCCAACTGCCGCCCTGCTTCGGCCCGTCCGGGCCGACTGCCCATCGGCGGTTCGCCGAGTGGAGCAAGGCACGGGTGTGGGCCAAGCTCCACCGGGTCGTCCTGGACGAACTCGGCGCACGGGGCGAGCTGGACTGGTCGCGCTGCGCGGTTGACTCCGTGAACATGCGAGCCCTGAAAAGGGGGACCTGACAGGTCCGAATCCTGTCGATCGGGGCAAGTACGGGTCGAAGATCCACCTGCTCACCGAACGCACCGGTTTACCCCTGTCGCTCGCGATATCCGGCGCCAACGTCCACGACAGCCAGGCCCTGATCCCGCTGACCGATGCCATCCCGCCCATCCGCTCGCGCCGCGGCCCCAGGCGACGCAGGCCAGGCAAACTCCACGGCGACAAGGCCTACGACCACCGATTCATCCGCGCCTACCTGCGACGACGCCAGATCCCGGCCCGCATCGCCCGCCGGGGCGTCGACTCCTCCCAGCGCCTGGGCCGACACCGATGGGTGATCGAGCGCACCGTGTGCGCCACGAGGCGCTCTGTTTGTATCCCCGGCTCAGCCGGGAGGAACTCGGAAGGAGGTTCCTGGGCCGAATGACTCACCTGGATCCGAAAGGTGAAGGGGACAAGAGCATGTCAGGAAACCGGTGACCGGGTCCAGTTGTCTGGGACGGTGTGCCGGGCGGCCCGCGCGATATGGCGAAGACTGGATTGTTTGAAGCCCAATCTCCAGAAGATGCAAGTTCCCATCCGTCGGAAAGACAGCTGAAACCGACGCCGACCCTGCACCGGTTTCGATTGTGTCAACTGGTGCAACTTCCGGGGCCCGGAGCGATGTCCAGCGAGGACATTCAAGGAGATGAGTGGGACGCCTGTGTCGCGCTAGAACGTACAGACAGGGACGAACGTGGGATCGCCTACGGGACGCGAGTCCTATGGCGACGGAGGTCCCGTAGTAGTCGCCGGAGTCACGCCCGGTCAGGGAGGACGGGAAAGCCGTCCGCAGGGCGAAGGGGGCCAGGTGATTCGGACACCCGGATATGGGGAGGTATGCGAAATGCAGAGCGCCGCAACGGTGCTGGGTGTCCTGCGTGAGCGCGGCAGGCGCCGTCTGCCGTGCAATGAACTGTATCGACAGTTGTTCAACCCGCAGTTGTATCTGATGGCCTACGGTCGCATCTACGCCAACCACGGCGCGATGACGCCCGGGGTCACGCCGGAAACCGTGGACGGCATGTCCCAGCGGAAGATCGACCGGATCATCGAAGCGATGCGCCACGAGCGCTACCGCTTCCGGCCGGTCCGGCGCGTGCACATCCCGAAGAAGAACGGGAGCACGCGACCGCTGGGGCTGCCGACCTGGTCGGACAAGCTCGTCGGCGAGGTGGTCCGCCTGATCTTGGAGGCGTACTACGAGCCGACGTTCTCCGACCGATCGCATGGATTCCGTCCCCGAAGGGGCTGTCACACCGCCTTGCGGGAGGTGGCCCACACCTGGACCGGGACGTCCTGGTTCGTCGAAGGGGACATCGCCGACTGCTTCGGCAGCCTGGACCACCAGGTCCTGCTGTCGATCCTCGGCGAGAAGATCCATGACCAGCGGTTCCTGCGGCTGGTGCGCAACATGCTCACAGCCGGATACCTGGAGGACTGGAAATGGGGAGCCACGCTCTCCGGAGCGCCGCAAGGCGGAGTGGCTTCCCCGATCCTGTCCAACATATATCTGCACCGGCTGGACGAGTTCGTCGAGAAAGTTCTGATCCCGGAGTACACCCGTGGAGAGCGCCGGGTTCGCAACCCGGCATATCTGGAGTTGCAGAATCTGCTGGCGAAAGCCCGCCGGCGCGGCGACCGGGCCCAGGCCCGGGCACTGCGTCAGCGGATGGTGAGCCTGCCGAGCGCGGATCCCAACGATCCGTCATATCGCAGGCTTCGCTATGTCCGCTACGCAGACGACCACCTCCTCGGATTCACCGGACCGAAAGCCGAGGCTGAGCAGATCAAGCACCGCCTGGCGGAATTCCTGCGCGACGAACTCAAGCTGGAACTCTCCCGGGAGAAGACGCTGATCACCCACGCCCGCACCCGGGCGGCGAGGTTCCTCGGCTACGAGATCACGACCCAGCACAACGACACGAAGAAGACCGGCCGCTACCGCAGGGTGAACGGCCAGATCGCCCTTCGTGTCCCCAGGGACGTGATCAAGGCCAAATGCGAGCCCTACCTCGTTCGCGGCAAGCCCGCGAAGCGAACGGAACTGACCAACGGCAGCGATCACGCGATCGTCGCCACGTTCGGGGCCGTCTACCGGGGCATCGTCCAGTACTACCTGCTTGCCGGAGACGTCTTCCGGCTGCACCGCCTGCGATGGGTCATGGAGACCTCGATGCTCAAGACCCTTGCGGGCAAGCACCGTTCGACCGTGACGAAGATGGCCGCCAAGCACAAGGCCAGGATCGACACACCAAACGGGCCCCGAGTCTGCTTCGAGGCCTGCATCGAGCGGGAGAACAGGAAGCCGCTGGTGGCGCGGTTCGGTGGAATCCCTCTTCAACAGCAGCGGTCGGCGAAGGTCGTCGACCGTCGGCCTGTCTGGGTGGACTATCCGCACAAGGAGCTGATCACCAGGCTCCTGGCGGACACGTGCGAGGTCTGCGGGGCCACCGGTGATGTCCAAGTGCATCACGTCCGGGCCCTCGCCGATCTCGCACGTGCTGGATGGCCGCCGTCCGACTGGGCGCGCGTCATGCTCGACCGGCGGCGCAAGACCCTCGTGGCCTGCGCTGCCTGCCACGACCGCATCCACGAGGCACGAACAGCCGGATCACACACGCCGTGATCACTGGAGAGCCGGATGACAGGGAAACCGTCATGTCCGGTTCGGCGGGAGGCCGCGCGGAAAAGGACCTGCCACGGGCAGGCACCTCGCCGCGCGGCCGACCCAACCGCCTGGCTCAACGGTTTCCGCCGCCTCCACCGCCGCTACGAACGAAAGGGCGAGCACTTCGCCGCGTTCGCCAGCATCGCCGCAGCAGTCATCTGCCTGCGGAGAATCCCCAAATGAGATGACTTCTAAACGGGCCGACCACCTTAGAACGGGGGCTTGTCGTTCCAAGGGCCGGTCCGCTGGGCGGGTCGTGGGGGGACGTGCTGGTGGAGGAGGGCCACGGCGTCGTCGATGCGGCCGAGGTCGATGAGGTAGCCGGCCAGGTCGTGGCGGTGGGTCGGCGCGTGCTGTTCGAGGACGGCGACGGCCTCCTCGGTGCGTCCGGCGTCGGCCAGCATCCTGGCAACGTGCGCAGCCGCGTACGGGGTGCCGCCGTCGGGGTGGGCCCGCGCCTGCTCGACGGCCTCGTCGACGCGGTCGCAGGCGGCCATCAGCGGGAGGCGGATCCAGGACAGCTCCCATTCCTCCTTGCCTCGGCGGGCCTTGAGGTCGTCGAGGTAGTCCAGGGCGTCCTGGGGGCGGCCCTGGTCGGCGTACAGGGTGCACAGCGTGTCGACGATCCAGTCCTCGGCGCCGCCCGGGGCGTCGGCAAGCGCGCGCACCACCTCGATTGCCTCCTCACCCCGGCCGTACCGGGCCAGCAGCCGGGCGAGGTGCAACGCCACGTGGCCCCGGGCGGCGGTCGTGTCGAGGGCCTGCCGGTACACGGCGACCGCACCTTCGACGTCGCCGCGCTCCTCCAGCCACACCGCCAGCCGCCACGCCGCGCGCCCGAACTCCTCGGTCGCCGCGTAGGCGCGCAGTTCCTCGATCCGGCCGTGCCGGGCCAGCAGGCTGGCCAACTCGTCACGGGCATCGATCCAGGTATCCCCCAGAGCGCGCAGCAGGACGACGACCTCGTCGACGCGGCCCTGGCGCTCGCGGACCGTCGTGAGCAGGCCCGTCGCCGTGTAGGTGTCCAGGCCGCGGCAGCACCACGAACTGTCACACCGGTGCTCGTCGGCCGGGATAAGGGCTTCGAGCAGGACGGCGGCCTCGTCGTCGCGGTCGGCGACAGCGGCGACGTCGACCAGCGCCCGGGCCAGGCTGCCGTCGCCGACGTGGGGCACGAGCAGGTCGAACGCCTCCCGGGCGCGGCCGTGCCGGGCGAGCAGGCGGGTGTAGGACTCCAGTGCGTGCGGGTGGCCGAGCAGCATCCGGGCGTGGGTCAGCTCGATCGCTTCCCCGGCGCGGCCCCAGTCCTCCAGCAGTCCGGCAGCGGTCTCGGTGGCCGTCCACCAGCCGGTCGCGAGGTACGGTGCCAGCACGTCCAGCGCCTCGGCCTGCCGGTCCCGCTCACCCAGCAGCCGCGCCCACTCCCGCGCGCAGAACCACTCCCCGCCCCCGGCCAACTCCCCCACCACGGCCGCATGACCGCGCTCGAGCAACCGGGCAACCAGCTCCGGCGGAACACACCCGGACCGCGTCCGGGCCCGGTAGTCAAGATCATCAGCGTCCACGGGCCAGCACCCTAGCCCCCGCCCCCGACACCCGATCGATCCCGCCAGATCCCCACCGGCTCACCTGACCACGCGCCCCGCACCCTCCACTGCAGCCCCTCCCGACCGGTGCTTCCGGCTTCCTCCTGTCCGCTGCCTCGCGCGCGTCGCCGGCGGTCCGCATCAGCCCACAACCGGCACCCCAGACCGACCCCGTCCAGGGCGAAGAGAACACGCCCGCCATCCGGAGTGTGCCGACGGGCAGCCGGTGCGCGGCGCGGGCCGACCAGGCGCGGGCGTAACCCACGGGCCTACGGAGCTTTGACCTCGTGGCCGCCCGACGGTTCTTCCCACGGCATGACGACGGATCAGCCGGACGCGGTCGCGAGGCGGTGGACCTGGGCGGTCACCAGGTCGCTGCGCAGGGCAGGTGTGTGAGCGGTGTCGTCGGCGGTGAGGAGGAGGACGCGGTTGTCGCCGACGGCCGCGTAGAGGTAGACACGCGTGAACCCGCCCTGGGACGCCACCGCGCCGGTCGGTGCGACGATGCGGAAGCCCACGGCCGGAACCTCCAGTCCCTCGACGGGAACCGCCTCGACCCGCAGCTGCAGCCCGCCGTCCCCCCGGAAGCCGGTGCAGCCGCCGCCGTACACGGCATGCTCCAGCGCGTCGAAGCGTTCCCGGGACCGCCCGTCGGGAACGTTCCCGAGGTCCGCCAGGGTTCGGTTGCCAAGCACGTTGTTGCCTGTGACGTACCAGCGACGGGCGGAGTTCGGCAGTTGCTCGGAAACCGCGGTGAGGACCGGCCCGCATGCCGGGTACCGCTGGATCTGGTCGGCCAGTTCGGCCGGTGTGCCGGGCACGGCCTTGGCGGGCTCGGTCGTGCTGCCCGACGGTAGGTCGGCAACCTGTAGGAGCGAGGCGTCCAGTTGTTCGCGGGACAGGGGTGCGAGCGGCCGCCACGGCGCGGCCGACGAGGCCGGCGAGGGCGCCGAGGCTGGTGGAGCCGACGGAGACGCAGCGGCACCATGGTCAGGGCCGGCCGGAGGCGGGGACCCCGGGGTCGGTGCGAACGAACAACCCGCCATGAGACCGGTCATCGCCAGCATCACCGGTGCCACACGGACGACGAACCGCGTCAAGGGGTGTCTCCTGATCTCCCGTTTCCCGTCGGACAACGGCCTCCGGAACAGGCCGGGACGGGTCAGTCATTATGATCATCCGCCCGAGCAGCACGCGCGGCATTTTTCCTACGAACGGCACGGGCTCGACAAGGAGCAGGCGGCCGGGACGGACACAGCGGCCGGACGGCGGCGGGCTGCAGGCGGGCAGCGGCGGCGGCCCAGCACGAGCGGGACCCAGCGACGCGCCCCAGACGGCAGCACAGCGGCAGGCAGCGACGGCGGCAGGCAGCGACGGCACAACAGCGGGCCGGCGGCGGGCCGGCGGCACAACGGCCGACGGCGGCGACCGGAGGGCAGCCCGGGCCGGACGGGCGGGCGGAACGGCAGCGGCCCGGCAGCGGCCGGACTCGTAGAGCAGAGGGGCGCGTTCCGCCGGAGCGTAGCCGCTGGAGGGCCAGCCGAGGACTGCCGGAACTACCGCAGGAGAACGTTGCCCTTCGCGTCCACGATGATGTTCAGCTCTCCGTCGAGGTTGTCCCGAAGGATCTTGCGCAGCTGCGCCCAGTCGAGGGCGTGCAGGGGAGGGATCTCGATCCCTTGCACCGCCGGGCCGTCGTCGCCCCACGTGGAGTCGAAGAGGAACGCGTCGACGATCGTGCGCGCCTTGGTGTGAGCCCTTCGCCGAGGTGACCGGACGGCCACCCTAAAACCCTCCGATGACCTGGGGGAAGAGCCGTGTGCGGCGCGTGGACGAGGGACGCCGGTCCGCTGCCCGCTCGGGGGTTCGGACGCGGACCGGCCTGTACCAGTCTGTGCGTGTGCCTCCCAACTGCGCACCGGCAACGCGCCCCGCGCCATGGCCACCTGGCGCAACCTCGCGATCGGCGCCCTGAAACGAGCCGGCATCACCAACGTCGCGGCAGGACTACGGCGCAACGCCCGTGACCCTCGACGCCCGCTCGTACTCCTCGGCCTCGCATGACTACAAACCGGACATCAACCAACTACGCCGAAGCCCTGGGCGCGGGCCCCCGGCTCACAACCCCTACAAGCCACCCCGCGCCGAGTAGCCGGGGGAGTCTCACCCCCGGCCGATCCGGCAACCGGACGCGACGCGGCCCCGCCCCGCCGGGGCCCGCTCCGCTGGTGCGCGGCGCGGGCCGTGGGCGGCTCAGGACTGGCGGCGCAGGCGGCGGGCGAGCAGGAGCGCGCCAGCGCCGAGGGCGGCGATTGCTGCGGCGGCGGTGCCAGCCTTGACGGTGTCGAACGCGCTTCCGGTGGCGGCGAGTTCGGCGCCGGTGGCGGCAGGGGCCGGGGCAGCGGGGACGGTGACAGGGGCAGCCGCAGCGGGGGCCGCAGGCTTGGTGTCAGCGGCGGGCTGCACCTGTGCGGTCGTGGTGTCGGCGGCGGGCTTGGCGTTCTTGTCGGCGGTGTTCCCGAGGATCTGGGCGGGGGTGTTCCCGGGGGCCTGGGCGGGGGTGTTCCCGGGGGTCTGGGCGGGGGTCTGGGTGGGGGCCTGGGCGGGGTCGGCGACGACCTTGACGGTACTGCCCTGGCTGCAGGTGGTGGTGCCGCGGAACGGGGTGGCGCCCTCGTTGACGAACAGGCACGGGTCGATCGAGGTCGCGCCCAGGGGCGTGGTCGCGTCGTAGGACACCCGCACCCGGGTCACCATGGTCTTACCCGCGTCGATGGAGGAGTCGCGGCCCTGCAGGTAGACGCCGGGCTTGTCGTCCGGGATCCCGTCGGAGACCTTCTCCGGCGTGGTCCAGCTGCCGTCCGCCTGACGGACCTGGACGGTGGCGTGGGGATCGACGAACAGGACGTCGCCGAGGTTGGTGTAGGCGGACGGGGTGGGGTTGGCCAGCACCGCGTCGAACTCGATCGGCGCCCCGCCGGCGATCGCCGTGGCGGGCACGTGGGCCAACGAGCTGCCGATGGAGTCGACCGTGATCGCGCTGACCTGCTCGCCCAGGTTGTCCCCCGTTCCCGGCACGGTCAGGCGCGAGGCCAGGGTGATGGAGTGAAAGCCCCCGTTGCTCGCGCCGTCGTGCGGCAGGCCCATCGGGGCGCCGATGCGCATGTCCAGCTTCACGCTCTTGCCGGCCGCGACCACGATGGCGCCGGTCATGCCGTTGTAGGTGGCCTCGTCACTGCCGGGGTAGAAGTCCAGCGGGACCGACTTCCAGATGCCGTCCGCCGGGTCCTTGTAGTCGATCGTGATCGCGTGCGGCGGCGTGCCCGCCTCGGTGGTGGTCTGCAGCAGGAGCGTGTACGAGGTGTCCTCGGTGCCGGTGTTGGTGATGGTCTCGGTGAACGCGACCGGCTGCCCGGCGAAGCCGACCGCCGCCGGCGCCTGGACGCTCAGCGCCCCGTGGTACGCGTCGTGCAGGGCCCCGGCGAAGGCCGTCTGCGCCGGGAGGGCGAGCGAGCCGCCGAGCGCGAGGACACCGAGCGTGGCAGCGGCCACGACGGCACGACGGGAACGGCGGATACGGGTGGTGCTGGACATGGTGGTTCCCCCCTGGAAACACTGGACGGATGCGTGAGCGAGTCGGCGAGCGGCCGGAACGCGCACCTGTGAACCCTTGCGGTACACAGGCGGAACATCACCCTGCCGACGGAAGGTGGCCCCCTTCCGCGCCTCTCACTTAACTAGACGCGCAGCCCCCGCCACGGTTGCAGACGGATCCGGAAACTTTTCTCGGGCCCTCGAACGCGGCGCGGCGCCGCTTCGTTCAACGCCGTGTCGGTGACCGGTGGGCGGCGCCGGACTTGACGGTCTGCTTGCCCGCTCGGCTGGCCATGCCGCCGCCCACCTCGCCCACGACGTGCCTGCCGCGCACGCGGGCCTTCTGCCCCGCGGTCCTTGGTCTCATGATCATCGTTCCGAAGGCTTCGGGCGAAAGCGGGACGGGTGGCGAGCGGCCGAACCGAACCGCCGGCCGAACCCCCGCCCGGCCCCGCTGCCGAACCACGAACCTTTCACTCCTGGCGGGGACTACTTCTTGCGCTGGCTCTCGATCTCGGCAGACAGCACGACCATGTTGTGCAGATGTGTGTAGTACTTGGCCGCGTATTCGTCGTCGATCGCCGGAAGGACTTTCCCGAACGCCGACGTCAGCCGCGTCAGGCGTGCGTGGGCCTGTTCGCTGAGCAGGTCTTCGTGGACACAGGCGGCGTAGGCATATGCGTCCGAGTCGAGCATCACCATGTCCCAGCCCTCGATGTCCAGGCCGCGGAAGCCGCGCGGGAACGACCTGGCCATGTGCTCTGCCATCATCTGCGCACGAGCTGACCTCTGACAGGCGACCTTGACCGATTGACAGATGAGTTTGACCGCCTGACTCACTGATCATTTCAGAATGAGCATGGGCGGTCATTCGTCGTGGAGCCGCTGGAGAACCTGGGTGAAATCGCCGTCGTCGAGCAGGCCGACCATCCCCTGCGTCATGTTGTCGATGCCGGGCTCCCGGACAATGAGGCCGTCGAAGCACCAGAGGTAGCGGCCGTCCAGCGCCTCGCCAGTCCGGGCCCACCTCTCCATGAGGCGTTCGACCGGCAAGGGTGAACACGGTCGCGCTCCAGCGAGAGCCGTCCGCTGTCAGCCGGACCTCTACGTCGATGTTGCAGACGCTGTCCAGAGGCTCGCCCACGCTGGGCAGGAACGACGCCTCGAAGCGATCTGTGCGGACGCGGTACCACGGGCCGTCCCATCCCTGGTCAGCCGTTTCGGTTCCGGTGTGGGTCATACAGGGAGCATCTCCGGCCAGCCCGAACTGCTCAACTGCCTTCTCTGGCAAGCTCCGATCAGTTGCTACTGACTTCGGCGCTTCAAGGTGATGGCGGTGGGAGGTCGAGGGAGAGTCCGGTCCCGGCGAGGAAGCCGTCGAGGACGTCGGAGCGGTACTGAAGCTGTTTGAGGCGGTTGCGGACGAGCGCGGCGAGTCGCTCCAGAGCGACGCTGGCGAGGTTCGCCAGGCTGCGCTTGGCGTGGGCCCATAGGTACTCGACCGCGTTCAGCTCGGGTGCGTATGCGGGCAGGATGAACACCGTCAGCCAGTCCGGCGCGTTGATCAAGTCGCGCATGGCATGGGAGACATGGGTGTTCAACCGGTCCCACACCAGCACGATCGGCGCCTTGACCAGCTGGTGGACCCCGTCTATCAGCCCGATGTAGTCGCGCTCGGACAGGCTGCGGCGTTCGCCCTTGCGCCCGGTATGGCACCGCAGCCGGTGACAGAGCCGGGTCCGCGAGCCCGGCCGCATCGCGATTACGAGCTGTCCGGCTGATCATGTGGAGGTGGAGGAAAGCGCGGGCTGCGGGCCGTTGACTGCCCGTAGAACATGGACCGACCCAACAGCCATGGCTATGGCGGCAGGTAAGCGCCGGAGACTACAGGTGCTGCGAGAGACGTGCCCCACAGCGAAGCACCCGCTCCGGTGACGCGGGTGAGCGGGTTCAGGTTGCCCAGTGGGTCAGTCGCGCTGCCGCCGTAGGCATATTGCGTGATGGCCTGGGCCGGCGGCGTGGAATTGTACGGCTGCGCTTGGCTGTGCAGGTCGGTTGCCAGAGCGACGATGGCACCGCGCATCCGGGCAGGGTAGCCGCTCGGGTTGCCGCTGCCGTTGCCCGCGGCCGCCACGAGAACCGGAACCTCCGGAACCATGACGCCGCTGTTCCGGCGACAGTAGGTGGCGAGGTAGTCGATGCTGCGGCCATAGGTGGCGTCGCATGCGTGGGAAACCGCTGTCGTGAGACTGGCGTTGATGAGGTCATAGTGGCCGCACCACATCGCGTACATGAGGCCGGCCGGAAGTTCCACCCTGGGGCTGGACACCTGGAGACTGGGACATGTGAGCCCAGAGGAAGCAGTTTCAGGTGGGAAGCAACGGCAACATGAGTAAGCGGTACACGGCGGAGTTCAAGAGGGACGCGGTCGCGCTCGTCCGGTCTTCTCCGCACCGGAACGTCACCGAGATCGCCCGGGAGCTGGGGGTCAGCCCGGAGGGGCTGCGGGGCTGGGTCAAGCAGGACCGCACCGACCGGGGCGAGGGCCGGCCTGGTGACCTGACCAGCCCCGAGCGCGAGGAGCTCGCCCGACTTCGTCGGCAGAACCTCGAGCAGCAGAAGACGATCGAGATCCTGCGCAAGGCGGCCGCCTATTTCGCGGCCGAGACGAATCGGTGATCCGCTTCCGTTTCGTTGAGGACCACCACGGCGCCTTCGGCGTCAAGCGGATCTGCCGGGCGCTGGGGATCGCCCGTTCCTCCTTCTACGCCTGGCGGGCCGGCGAGAAGGACCGTCGCGCCCGCGAACGGGCCGAAGACCTCCTCGCCGCGGAGATCGCGGTGATCCACCTCGCCTCCCGGGGCGCCTACGGCGTCCCGCGCGTCCACGCGGAACTTCGCCGCCAGGGCCGGGCGGTGAACCGGAAGAAGGTGGAACGGATCATGCGCGAGCGCGGGATCACGGGCGTCACCCGCCGCCGGCGCCGCGGTCTGACCCGCCAGGCCCGCAAGCCGGTGTTCGCCCCGGACCTTGTCGGGCGCGACTTCACCGCGCCCCGCCCGGGGATGCGGCTCGTCGGCGACATGACCTTCCTGCCGACCGAGGAGGGCTGGCTCTACCTGGCCACCTGCATCGACCTGGCCACCCGCGAGGTGGTCGGCTACGCGATGGCCGACCACCACCGCGCCGAACTGCCGGTGGCCGCGCTGCGGATGGCCGCCGGCCGAGGCGGTCTGGAGCGCGGCTGCGTCTTCCACACGGACCGCGGCAGCGAATATACGTCGAGTGAATTCCGCAACGGGATAAGCAAGTTGGACATGAGGCAGTCGATGGGAAGGGTCGGCTCCTGTTACGATAACGCCGCTGCCGAGAGCTTCTTCGCCGTACTGAAGGAGGAGATCGGCACCCGGGTCTGGCCCGACCGCGCCACCGCCCGGGCGGAGGTCTTCTCTTTCATCGAGACCTTCTACAACCGCAGGCGCCTACGCAAACACCCCGAGTGGGGCTACCTCACGCCACTCGAGACCCGCCAGCGGCACCGGCAAGGTCACACCCTCGCAGCGTAGACGGAGAGTGTCCAACCACAGGGTGGAACTTCAGCCAGTACTCCGTGCGAGCGACCGGTCCCGCGTTTGTTGAGTACGCGCAGCGGGTGGATGTCCACGGTCGGACGCATCGCTCTGATGACCGTCGCTACGGCCGTGCCGTGCCCGTGTAGATCACCGGCGGGGCCGGTCGAGGGATCGCGGATGTCACCGTCCAGGAAGTCGATCATCTGCCGGGTCGCCCCGAGGTCTCCAGTGTCGAGCAGGGCAACGCGGCGCAGGCCCCCGACGAGGGGGCTGACGATTGGGGCACTGGCGATGAGGTCGTTGAGCTTGCCGGGCGCGAACGGGTCGGGAAGCTGCCCACCGCCCTGCGCCGCGTGCACTTGGTAAGCCGGCTCCCACAGGAGCGCCAGCCCGGCGGTTAGAAGTCATCTCATTTGGATGGCTAGACTCTGGGCGTGCTGATCGTGGAGCGTCTGGTCCGGACGAGTTGTGGGAGCTGTTCCAGTTGGTGGTGCCGGCGGCGCCGACCCGGCCACAGGGCGGTGGCCGACGCCGTTACGGGGATCGCGAGGTGTTGGCGGCGATCGTCTTCGTGGCAACCTCCGGGTGCACGTGGGCCCAACTGCCGCCCTGCTTCGGCCCGTCCGGGCCGACTGCCCATCGGCGGTTCGCCGAGTGGAGCAAGGCACGGGTGTGGGCCAAGCTCCACCGGGTCGTCCTGGACGAACTCGGCGCACGGGGCGAGCTGGACTGGTCGCGCTGCGCGGTTGACTCCGTGAACATGCGAGCCCTGAAAAGGGGGACCTGACAGGTCCGAATCCTGTCGATCGGGGCAAGTACGGGTCGAAGATCCACCTGCTCACCGAACGCACCGGTTTACCCCTGTCGCTCGCGATATCCGGCGCCAACGTCCACGACAGCCAGGCCCTGATCCCGCTGACCGATGCCATCCCGCCCATCCGCTCGCGCCGCGGCCCCAGGCGACGCAGGCCAGGCAAACTCCACGGCGACAAGGCCTACGACCACCGATTCATCCGCGCCTACCTGCGACGACGCCGGATCCCGGCCCGCATCGCCCGCCGGGGCGTCGACTCCTCCCAGCGCCTGGGCCGACACCGATGGGTGATCGAGCGCACCGTCGCCTGGCTCAACGGTTTCCGCCGCCTCCACCGCCGCTACGAACGCAAGGGCGAGCACTTCGCCGCGTTCGCCAGCATCGCCGCAGCAGTCATCTGCCTGCGGAGAATCCCCAAATGAGATGACTTCTAAGCAGGGCAATACCTTCACCCCGGACGGCCGGGGGCATGGGAAGCAGCAGAGTCTTCACACCTCTTGGGACTGCCCGACGGTGCGCGACTCATCGGCGGAATGGCCGCCGGCGGCGAGGACGCCCCGATGACCAAGGCCCTCGGCGACGCCCGCAAGATCGTCGTCTCCCACCTCAAAGCTGGAGTTCACCTGGCGCAACTCCGCGCAGCTCAAGGGCGACCTCATCGAGGCCGTCACCGCGCTGAAGCAGGACAGCGGCGGCCCGATCGCGATATCGGGCTCGATCTCGGTGGTGCGTGCGCTGCTGGCCGCAGGGCTGATCGACGAACTGCACCTGTACGTCCATCCGATCGCGATCGGCAAGGGCCTGCGCCTGTTCGACGAGACCGCCGACCCGATCCGGCTCAGGCTCCTGAAGAACACCGCCTTCACCACCGGTGTGCTGTATACCGTCTACGGCCCCGCCGACAACTAACCAGCTGACGCAGCGCTGCACCGCGCTGCTCGGAATAGCAGCGTGCAGCGCTGCTCGGGTAGCAGCCGGTTGCAGCGCTACCATCGTGCAGCGCTGCAACCGGCCGGCCGTTCTGCAGGACGGCCTGACAGGACGGGCTCGCAGGGTGCGACGGGGATCGCACAGGCTCTGACCTGCGACGGGGAGTTTCAGCGGGGCGAAACTCACCAGGCGTGCGGGGCGAAACTCACCGGCAGCCGACGGGCCGGACACAGCTATGACTGTGACCTATCGATAGATTGCGCATACGAGCCTTAGCGGTCCGGGGGGGTCGTTGCGGACCATGTACGGGATCTTGAGGCCGCGAGCAGCCCATGGCAGGCTCATGCCGCATGATCGATGAATTCGCGAAGGGCAACCTGCACGGGAGACTGCGGCGGGACCGCGAGGCGCTGCTCTGGAAACTCGACGGCTTGTCCGAATACGACGCCCGCCGACCCCTGACAGCGACCGGGACCAACCTCCTCGGCCTGGTCAAGCACGTGGCCACCGTCGAGGCCAGGTACTTCGGTGAGGTCTTCGACCGCCCTTCCCCGGAACCGCTGCCCCGGTGGCAGGACTCCGACGGCAGCGATCTGTGGGCGACCGAGGACGAGACCCGCGATCAGATCATCGGGTTCTACCGGCGCACGTGGGAACACTCGGATGCGACGATCAACGAGCTTCCCCTCGACGCCCCCGGCCACGTGCCGTGGTGGCCGGAGCCCTATTCCAACACGAACCTATTCGCCATCATGGTCCACGTCCTCGGCGAGTCCAACCGGCACGCTGGGCACGCCGACATCCTGCGCGAGGGCCTCGACGGCCGCACCGGGATGCGCCCCGAACACGAAAAGAAAATCGACGAGGAAGCCCGGGCAGCCTACCGCGCGAAGATCGAGCAGGCAGCCAGGGCGGCCGCGCCAATCAAGGCGTAGAGATTGTCTCGCATAGCGCCATGATGCCGGTCACGGGTGCTGATCCATTCCTGGCTGTGCACCCGCGCGTGACCTTGCTGGTGCTGGCGAGTTCACCGGGCATGAGGAACGTGGCCGTCCTGCCGGTGGTGGGCGAGCCAGTGGCCGATTCCCCTTGGCAAGGTCGCCGTGGAACCAGACGTCGGTCCCGTCCCACCGCGCCTCGAGCGCCCGAGCCCACAACTCATGTGCCGGCGCGACGTCGATGTGGCCGCGCAGTTCCTCCAGCGCACCGAGCGCCTGCGCCTCGTAGGTGCGCAGCGTCGCTCCACGGAACCAGTTGTGCTTGCCGGGCTGCGGCCCTTGCGAGGCGTCGATGCTCCGCAACGCGGCGACGAAGCCGGCCAGGTCATCGGCGAGACGGATCGGATCGACGACCGCCTCGAACGTCGCGGGCGTGCCGTCGATCCACCCGCACCGACCACGCGAACGGGTAAGCCGCGCCCGGACTCCCCTTCGCCAGCGGCACCGGGATCGGCCTGGTGAACCATGACCCCGCGCCCTCGACCCTGCGTGTGTTCGTGGCGCTGGCTCCGCCCGACGAGGCCAAGGACGAGCTCGCCGCCGCCCTGCAACTGGGCCTGCGCGGGGGCGGCCACTTCGACGAGCGGCTGCTGTGGAGCGGGATCGACGGGGACCTCGACGGGCTGCACCAGCTCGCGGCCGACGTCCGGGCCCTGGTCCGGTCCTGCGGAATCGAGTTCGGCGAGCGCCCGCTGCGGCCCCACCTGACGCTGGCGCGCTCCCGCCGCGACGACTCCACCAGCGTGCCGCAGGCCGCGCCCGGGCTCGCCGACTTCGTGGGCCGCCGGTGGCCGGCGGAGCGGCTCCACCTGGTCGGCAGCAACATCGGCCGCGGGCCCGGGCCGATCCGCTAGCGCGACATCGAGGCGTGGCGCTTCGGCGTCGGGGTCCGGGCCGGGGGCGACGGCGCCGGGCAGTGACCGGCCGCGCCCGCCCGACGTCGGCAGGCGGTCGGAGGGGTGGCCGGCGGCCCGGGTCAGGCGACGCAGCGGCCGTAGTCGCCCCGCAGGAAGACCAGCGGCGGGCCGGTCCGCTGGACGGCGAGGTCGCGGACGGTGGCGGTGACGAACCAGTGGTCGCCCGCCTCCACCTCGCCCGCCGGCTCGCAGTCCAGCCAGGCGAGCGCGTCGACCAGCGCGGGGCAGCCGGCCGGGGTCAGCCGGTATGGCACCTCCCAGCGGGCCGGGTCGCGGGCCGCGAACCCCCGACACACCTGCTGCTGGTCCGCGGCCAGCACGTTGACGCAGAACCGGCCGGCCGCGCGGATCCGCGGCCAGCTGGTCGAGGACTTGGCGGGCAGGAAGCCCACCAGGCGCGGGTCCAGCGACACCGAGGTGAAGGTGCCGACGATCATCGCGGGCGGTGGCTGCGCCGGGGCCGGCGGCGGTGCGGTCACCAGCACCACCCCGGTGGGGTAGTGGCTGAGCACCGACCGGAACCGGTCGGCGCAGACCCGTGCTCCGCTCAGGGTGGAATCGGACATGTCAGCAGTGCTCCTTCCCTCCCGGGTCGCCGCGGGGACGTGCCGACCGGCTCGTCCCCGCGGCCCCGCCTCACCCCCACCCGTGCCCGCGGCCGGTGCGGTGCGTCAGGCCACGGCCAGCGGTGCGGGCCGGTCCGCGAAGGCGACCCCGGGGAAGGACCGGGCCAGGTCCCGGACGTCAGCGGCCACCGACCGGGACTGCTCGCCGCGCAGCAGCAGCCGGGCGAGCAGCTCGGCCACCGTGGTCATGTCGTCCTCCTTCATGCCCCAGCGGGTCAACTCCTGGGTGCCGAGCCGCAGTCCGGAGCGGGCGGTGCTGGGCAGCACCACCGTGGTGGTGCGGATGTCGGTCGCGGTGAGCAGTCGGCCCCACTCGTGCGGGGTGTTGCCCTCGGGGTGGTGCACCCAGACCTGGTGCGTGTCGGTGAAGCCGAACGCCTCGCCTGCCACGTCGAAGCCGCGGGCCGCCAGCTGCCGGGCCAGTTCGCGCGCGTTGGCGATCACCTGGCGTGCGTAGTCCCCCCGGTGCGGCAGCAGCTCCTCCAGGGTGATCGCCAGGCTGCCGACGCTCGCCGAGTGGGAGCTCGACGCGGTGAACGGGATCCTGGCGCCCACCTGTTCGGCGATGGCGTCGCTGTTGGTGACCAGCAGGCCCTTCTGCGGGCCGGGCAGGGTCTTGTGGGTGCTGCCGGAGATGCTGTCGAACCCGCCGTCCAGCACGAGGGTCCCGGGCGCGGCGGGCAGCAGGCCCAGCAGGTGCGAGGCGTCCAGGCAGAGCACCGCGCCGGGGGCGGCGGCGCGCAGCGCCCGGGCGTCCGGCATCCGCAGCACGGTGGACGCGTCCAGGTAGATGACGTCGGCGGGGTGTTCGGCCGTCCGCTCGGCCAGCGCGGTGTAGTCGATCTCCAGGGTCTGCCGGTCGAACGGCACGTACTCGACCCAGTAGCCAAAGCCCTGGCAGATCGTCACGGTGGCGTAGTGGCCGCCGTCCTCCGGGGCGATCACCATGACCCGGCCGCCGGGGGGTGTGACCGCGGTGAGCACGGTGTGCATGGTGTGCAGGCCGGACAGGAACTGCACGTAGGCGTGGCGGGCGCCGTAGAACTCCTTGGTGAGGGAGACGCAGTGGTCGTACACCGCGTTCAGGTCGCTGACGTCGCCGTAGACGGCCACGTCGGTCTCGGAGTACGGGTACCGGTTGACCGCGTCGCTGGCCAGCGCCGCGGCGGCTCGTGGCGACAGCCGGTTCTCGATCGGGAACAGGTTCAGGCTGTGCTTGCGTTCCAGGGCGGCCAGGACGTCCATGATGCTCCTCGGGCGGTGCGGTGGGCGGGCGGGTGCGGTGCACCGGGGGGACGGCGCACGCGGCGGCGCGGTTGACGCGGTGCACGCGGCGGTGCGGTGCGGTACGGGGAAGCGGGCGCGTTTGGGTCAGAGCCAGGGGTAGCGGGCGGTGTCCCCGCCGGCGTAGTCGGGGTCCAGGTAGATGAAGGCGCGGTGGATCAGGTGGTCGCGGACCTCGAAGACGCCGCAGAACCGGCCGGCGCCCCACTCGGGCTGCCCGACCCGCCAGGGGCCGTCCCGGTGCTCGCCGTGCGTGGTGCCCTCCACCGCGAGAAGGTCCGTTCCGGAGAGGACCCAGGTGAAGGCCCAGGTGTGGTGGCGGACCGACGTGATGGAGCCGCCGAGGTCGCCGAACATCTTCGCGATCTCCGGCTTGCCGTGCGCCAGGCCCCACTTGGGGAAGAAGAAGTCGGCGTCCTCGGCGAAGAAGTCGAGCACCGGGGTGCCGTCGTGGCCGGTGCCGCCGTTGTCGAAGGCCTTGAGGTAGGCGGTGACGAACGCCTTGCGCTGCTCGTCCGTCATGTCCGTGGCTGCCGTGGGCATGGAGGGTCCTCCGAGAGTCCGGGCCCGCGGGGCTGGTGCCCGTCGAGGGGGGGTGGACGCCCGCCGGGGGGACGGGCCCGGCCCGTGACGGCCGTCGAGCGGGCCGCCGCCGGCCTGGTCCCACCGTGGCAGCGCTTGCTTGGACCATCCTTGGCGTCCGGCCGTCCAGCGCTTTTCAAGTGCCGTTCCACCGGGCCCCGGCGCGGCTCAGTTCCCGGTCATGGCCAGCAGGTTCGGTGCGTAGCGCGCCCCGTGGACCGGTACGGCCGCCGCCTCGGCCACCTCGGCGAGGTCCTGCTCGGTGAGCTCGACCGCGGCGACCGCCAGGTTCTCCGCGAGATGGGTGCGCCGCCCGGTGCCCGGGATGGCGACCACGTCCCGGCCGCGGTGCTGCACCCAGGCCAGGGCCAGCTGGGCGAGGGTGAGCCCGAGCCGGTCGGCGACCGGCCGCAGCCGATGCAGCAGCGGCCGGTTGCCGGCCAGGCCCTCGGGGCTGAACCGCGGCTGGGAGCGGCGGAAATCCTCGGCGGCCAGGTCGGCGGTGGTGCGGATCGCGCCGGTCAGGAAGCCGCGGCCGAGCGGGGCGTAGGCGACCACGCCGATGCCCAGGTCGCGGCAGACGGGCAGCACTTCGGCTTCGAGGTCGCGGGTCCACAGGCTCCACTCGCTCTGCACCGCCGTCACCGGGAACACCGCGTCGGCCCGCCGGAGGGTCGCCGCCGACGGCTCGGAGAGGCCGAAGTGCCGGACCTTGCCCTCCGCTACCAGGTCGGCCACCGCACCGGCGGTCTCCTCCACCGGCACGGCCGGGTCGATCCAGTGCTGGTAGTAGAGGTCGATGTGGTCGGCGCCCAGCCGCCGCAGCGAGCGCTCGCACGCGGCGCGGACGTAGGCCCGGTCCCCCCGCAGGCCCCGGAAGGCGCCGTCCGGGGAGCGCACCATGCCGAACTTGGTCGCCAGCACCACCTCGTCGCGGCGGCCCGCGAGCGCCCGACCGAGCAACTCCTCGCCGGCGCCCAGCCCCTGGACGTCGGCGGTGTCGAGCAGTGTGACGCCGGCATCGAGGGCGGCCCGGATCGTGGCGACGGCCTCCTTCTCGTCGGGCCGCCCGTAGAACGCGGTGGTGGGCAGGCAGCCCAGCCCCAGCGCGGACACCCGCAGACCGCGCAGCTCGCGCGCCGGCAGACCGGCCGGTGACGGGCCCGCGGGCGGCGGGACGACGGAACCGGGCGCGGGCACGGCTGACGGCATGGCTGACCTCCGGTGAAGGGGAGACGCACGGGAACGGGCGGGCCCCGGGTGGCAAGGGCGACCGGGGGCGACCCGGGCCATCGGGGCGATCGAGGCGTGGGCGCGCGAGCCCCGCCGGCCCCGGCAGGCCCGACCCCAGCACGGTAGCGCCGTCCTCGGGGCGTCACAACAGCCGCCCCGCAGGCCACTTGACGATTCGCTGACCACCCGCCGCCCGGCCCGGTGGGCAGCGGGTGCCGCAGCGCCAAGGCGATCGTCCATGCGCCTGCAAGCCCCTGGCCGCAGAGTCGAGACGCGGCGTCCCGGCCGGTCGAGTCCCGGCGGCACGCCGCCTTCCGGCGCCGGCCCTCCGGCGCCCGCACCGATACCCCCTTCGTGCCTGAGGAGCTGCCATGTCCCGTGTGTCCAAGAGCCCGAGCACCAACCCGACGACCGCCCACGCGCTGCTGCAGCGGCTGCGCGACCACGGGGTGCAGACGGTCTTCGGCGTGGTCGGCCGCGAGGCCGCCTCGATCCTCTTCGACGAGGTCGAGGGCGTCGACTTCGTGCTGACCCGCCACGAGTTCACGGCCGGGGTGGCGGCCGACGTCCTGGCCCGGATCTCCGGCCGGCCGCAGGCCTGCTGGGCCACCCTGGGGCCGGGCATGACCAACTTGTCCACCGGGGTGGCCACCTCGGTCCTCGACCGCTCCCCGGTGATCGCGCTGGCGGCGCAGTCCGAGTCGCACGACATCTTTCCCAACGACACCCACCAGTGCCTGGACTCGGTCGCGGTGATGCGCCCGATGACCAAGTACGCGGTGGAGCTCCAGCGGCCCGACGACATCACCGACCTGGTCGACTCCGCGGTCGCCGCCGCGATGACCGAGCCGGTCGGCCCGAGCTTCATCTCGCTGCCCGTCGACCTGCTCGGCAGCGACATCGACACCACGCTGGTCCACCCCGCCGCCCGGACCCCCGCCAAGCCGGTCGGCGCGGTGCAGGACGGCTGGCAGGACGCCGCCGAGCAGGCGGCGGAGCTGGTCGAGTCGGCGCAGCACCCGGTGCTGGTGGTCGGCGCCGCCGCGATCCGCTCCGGTGCCATCCCGGCCGTCCGCGCGCTCGCCGAGCGGCTGAACATCCCGGTCATCACCACGTACATCGCCAAGGGAGTGCTGCCGCACGGCCATGCCCTCAACTACGGCGCCGTCACCGGCTACATGGACGGCATCCTGTCGTTCCCGGCGCTGGAGACGCTGTTCGGCCCGGCCGACGTCATCCTCACCCTCGGCTACGACTACGCGGAGGACCTGCGTCCGTCGATGTGGCAGCGCGGCGGCGCCAAGACCACCGTGCGGGTGTCGCCCACCGTCAACCCGATCCCGCGGGTCTACCGGCCGGACGTCGACGTCGTCACCGACGTGCTCGCCTTCGTGCAGCACCTCGAGGAGCGGACAGCCGACGTCCCGGCGAAGACCCCGCACGACATCACCCCGCTGCGCGAGCGGATCGCGGAGTTCCTCGCCGACACCGAGCGCTACCAGGACGGCATGCGCGTCCACCAGGTGATCGACTCGATGAACACCGTGATGGCGGAGACCGCCGAGCCGGGCGAGGGCACGATCGTCTCCGACATCGGCTTCTTCCGGCACTACGGTGTGCTGTTCGCCCGCGCGGACCAGCCGTTCGGCTTCCTCACCTCGGCGGGCTGCTCCAGCTTCGGCTACGGCATCCCGGCGGCGATGGGCGCCCAGCTCGCCCGCCCCGGGCAGCCCACCTTCCTGATCGCCGGCGACGGCGGCTTCCACTCCAACAGCGCCGACCTGGAGACCGTCGCCCGGCTCAACCTGCCGATCGTCACCGTCGTCGTCAACAACGACACCAACGGCCTGATCGAGCTGTACCAGAACCTCGGCCACCACCGCTCGCACGACCCGGTGGTCAAGTTCACCGGCGTCGACTTCGTCGACCTCGCCCGCGCCAACGGCGTGGAGGCCGTCAAGGCGACCACCCGGGAGGAGCTGCTCGCCGCGCTGCGCAAGGGCGCCGCGCTCGGCCGGCCGTTCCTGATCGAGGTGCCGGTGAACTACGACTTCACGACCGGCGGCTTCGGCGCGCTGAGCATCTGACGATGGCGTCGACACTGCCCGCCGCCACCGGGTTCCTGGCCGCCGTCCAGTGCGACGGCGGCAGGTCCCCCGGGGCGTTCCCCGCCCCCCGGGGAGCGGACCCCGCCGCCCCCGGGGCGGTGTTCGCCTCCGCCGGCCCGCGCGCCGTCATCAAGGCCCGACCGGGCGGACCGGGCCTGGACGCCGTCCTGCTGCACTCCGGCGCACCCGACGCCGCCCACGCCCACCGGCGGGGCCGCACGGTGCTGCTCGCCGGGGAGCTCTACAACCGGGACGAGCTGCTCACCCTGCTCGGCGCGCAGGCCGGGCCGGTCACCGACGCGGACCTGCTGCTCGCCCTCGTCGACACCTACGACCTGCACGCGTTCCGGCTGCTCAACGGGCGGTTCGCGGCCGTGGTCGCGGACGGCGGCCGGGTGCTGCTGGCCACCGACCACGCCGGCTCCGTGCCGCTGTACGTGAGCGCCGTCCCCGGGACCGTCCTCGCGGCGACCGAGGCGAAGGCCCTGCGGACCGCGCCGGTCGGCCGGCGGATCACGGCCGCGCGCCGGGTCCGCCGGCTGCCCGGCACCCACCAGGTGCCCGCCGGGACCGTCCTGGAGATCGGGGTGGCCACCGCGGACTGCACCGACCACCGCACCTGGGCGCCCACGCCGGCCCGCCGGATCATGGCCGAACAGGAGGCCACCGAGGCCGTTCGGCTCGCCCTGGACCGCGCCGTCCGCGCCCGCACCGGCCCGGACACCCCGCTGGTGGTGCTCTCCGGCGGCATCGACTCCTCCAGCGTCGCCGCACTGACCGCCCACCACCGGACCGGGCCCGTCGACACCGTGTCGATGGGCACCGACCTCGCCGACGAGTTCCCGCAGGCCAGGGTGGTCGCCGAACACCTCGGCTCCGCCCACCGGGAGCTGACCGTCCACACCGACGACCTGCTGCGCCGGCTCCCGCACGCGGTCTGGGCCGCCGAGTCACTCGACCCGGACATCATCGAGTACCTGTTGCCGCTGACCGCCCTGTACCTGCGCCTGGAGGGCCCCGGGCGGCGCATCCTCACCGGCTACGGCGCCGACATCCCGCTCGGCGGCATGCACCGGGAGAACCGGCTCCCGGCCCTGGACACCGCCCTCGCCCACGACATGGCCACCTTCGACGGCCTGAACGAGATGACGCCGGTGCTGTCCGGGATCGCCGGGCACTGGTCGACCCACCCGTTCTGGGACCGCGAGGTGCTGGACCTGCTGGTGTCGCTGGAGTCCGGGCTCAAGCGGCGCCACGGCCGGGACAAGTGGGTGCTCCGCGCGGCCATGACGGACCTGCTCCCGCACGAGACCGTCACCCGCCCCAAGCTCGGCGTGCACGAGGGCTCGGGCACCACCAGCTCGTTCAGCCGGCTGCTGACCGACGCCGGGGTGCCCGGGGACCGGGTGCACCGGGCCAAGGAGCTCGTCGTCCAACACCTGTTCGACCGGGTCGTCGTCGACGGCCGGCACCCCGACGAGGTGGCCACCGCCGACGTGGTGCAGCTGGTCGCCGACGCCTTGGAGCACGACGCACTGCCGGCCCACCCGTGACGCCCGCCCGCCGCAGGCCCGGCCGGGGCACCGGACGCACCAGCGGCACCCCCGGCGCCGACCGCAGCAGCACGACAGAGAGGAGCGAGAACCGCGTGGAGCGCATCGACATCAAGGTCTCCCCCCGGTACGCGCAGATCCCCACATTCATGCGCCTGCCGCACGACCCCGACCCGCACGGCCGGGACGTCGTGGTCATCGGCGCACCGTACGACGGCGGCACCAGCTACCGTCCCGGTGCCCGCTTCGGGCCCCGCGCGATACGCAACGAGTCCGGGCTCATCCACGGCGTCGGCATCGACCGCGGGCCCGGCACCTTCGACCTGATCAGCTGCGTGGACGCGGGGGACATCGACCTCACCCCGTTCAACATGCACATCGCCATGGAGCACGCCCAGCAGCGGCTGACCGAACTGCTGGACGACAACGGCGCCTTCCTGATGCTCGGCGGCGACCACTCGCTGACGCTCGCCGCGCTGCGCGCCGTCGCTGCCAAGCACGGGCCGGTCGCCGTCCTGCACCTGGACGCGCACTCGGACACCAACCCGGCGTTCTACGGCGGCGAGTACCACCACGGCACGCCGTTC
Source organism: Streptomyces viridifaciens (assembly GCF_001888885.2). Taxonomy (NCBI): domain Bacteria; kingdom Bacillati; phylum Actinomycetota; class Actinomycetes; order Kitasatosporales; family Streptomycetaceae; genus Streptomyces; species Streptomyces viridifaciens. The sequence goes on along the minus strand of NZ_CP090840.1, from coordinate 1,553,078 downwards.
CGGCACGCCATCGAGGAGAAGCTCGTCGACCCGCAGCGCATGGTCCAGATCGGGATCCGGGGCCACAACCCGCAGCCCGACTCGCTGGACTACGCCCGCGGCCACGGCGTGCGGATCGTCACCTCCGACGACTTCTGCGACCGCGGCCCCGCCGCGACCGCCCGCCTGGTGCGCGAACTCGTCGGCGACGCGCCCCTGTACGTCTCCGTCGACGTCGACGTGGTCGACCCGGCCTTCGCCCCCGGCACCGGCACCCCCGCCCCGGGCGGCCCGACCTCCCGCGAGGTGCTGGCGCTGCTGCGCGGGATCGGTGACCTCTCACCCGTCGGCTTCGACGTCATGGAGGTCTCCCCGCTCTACGACCACGGCGGCATCACCTCCGTCCTGGCCACCGAAATCGGCGCGGAACTCCTGTACCAGTACGCCCGCGCCCACACCCGAGAGAGGACCACCCCGTGACCGTCCTGGACTGCTCCGAGCACGCGGCCGCCCTGCGGGCGCTCGCCGCCCGGCTGCCGCAGATCCCGCGCGAGGACCTGCCCGCCTTCCTCGACACCGCGCACGCTGCGGCCGCCGACCTCCCCGCCGGCCTGGCCGCGGCACTGGACGACTTCAACAGCCGCGGCAGCACCGACGGCTACCTCCTGCTGCGCGGCCTGCCGGTGGAGGCCGACGACGCGCTGCCCGCCACCCCGAGCAGCACCCCCGCGCCGGCGGACCGCCCCCTGCTGTTCATGGAGGCCATGCTCGGCATCGTCGGGCGCCGGCTCGGCCTGCACACCGGCTACCGGGAGCTGCGCTCCGCCACCGTCTACCACGACGTGTACCCGTCGCCCGGCGCCCACCACCTGTCCTCGGAGACCTCCGAGACGCTGCTGGAGTTCCACACCGAGATGGCGTACCACGTGCTGCAGCCCGACTACGTGATGCTCGCCTGCTCCCGGGCCGACCATGAGCGCAAGGCCGCCACCCTGGTCGGCTCGATCCGCAACGCGCTGCCGCTGGTGCCCGCCGAGTTCCGCGCCCACCTGTACGACCGGCCGGTGCCCTGCTGCGTGGACGTGGCCTTCCGCGGCGGCGAGGAGGACCCGGGCGCGATCGCCAACGTCCGCCCGCTGTACGGGGACCCGGCCGACCCGTTCCTCGGCTACGACCGCGAACTGCTCGCGCCCGAGGACCCCCGGGACGTCGAGGCCGTCGCCGCGCTCTCCAAGGCGCTGGACGAGGTCACGGAGGCCGTGCACCTCGTCCCCGGGGACGTCCTGATCATCGACAACTTCCGGACCACCCACGCCCGGACGCCGTTCACCCCGCGCTGGGACGGCAAGGACCGCTGGCTGCACCGGGTCTACATCCGCACCGACCGCGGCGGCGCCCTGTCGGGCGGCGAACGGGCCGGTGACGTCGTCGACTTCACCCCGCGCCCCTGACCCGCCGCGCCCCCGACCCGCCGTTCGGCCCGGAGGGCCCGCAGGACCGACCGTCGTCGGCCGCCTGCGGGCCCTCCGGCCGTACGCCCGCCCGGCGCGGACGAGTTGGCCGGGCATCGCCGGTCGGCACCGCGCCGACTCGACCTGACAGACCGCACATGATGGGATCGACCGGACACCGCACCGGCGTGTCGGCACGCCGGTGCACCTGGCCTCTCGGGAGACGATGGACCATGACCGAAATCGCAGCGGACGAGCCACGGGGGTTCGCGGTGCACACCGCGCCGGTCGGACTGGGTGACGACGGGCGGGACGACTTCACCGTCCTGATCTCGACCCGACCGGCCGTGGTCAGCGCGGTCTTCACCCGTTCCCGCTTCGCCGGCCCCAGCGTCACCCTCAGCCGGGCCGCCGCCGCGGACCGCAGCGCCCGGGGCGTCGTCGTGCTGGCCCGCAACGCGAACGTCGCCACCGGCGCCCAGGGCGAGGCGAACGCCCGCGAGGTCCGCGCCGCCACGGCGCGGGCGCTCGGCCTCGCCGAGGACCAACTGCTGATCGCCTCCACCGGTGTGATCGGCCGCCAGTACCCGATGGCCGGGATCCTCGACCACATCGGGACGATGACCGGCCCGCTGCCCGAGGGCGGCTTCGACCGCGCCGCGCGGTCCATCATGACCACCGACACCCGGCCCAAGACCGCCCGCGCCCGGGTCGGCGACGCCGTGGTGATCGGCATCGCCAAGGGCGTCGGGATGATCGAGCCCGACATGGCCACCCTGCTGACCTTCTTCGCCACCGACGCGCTGCTCGACCCCGAGGAGCAGGACCGGATCTTCCGCCGGGTGATGGACCGGACGTTCAACGCGGTCAGCATCGATACCGACACCTCCACCAGCGACACCGCCGCGCTGTTCGCCAACGGCCTGGCCGGCGCCGTCGACCCGGCCGCCTTCGAACAGGCGCTGTACGACGTGGCGCTCGCCCTGGTCAAGGACATCGCGAGCGACGGCGAGGGCGCCGGCAAGCTCATCGAGGTCCAGGTCTCGGGCGCGCGGGACACCGCGCAGGCCAAGCGGATCGGCAAGGCCGTGGTCAACTCCCCGCTGGTGAAGACCGCCGTGCACGGCGGCGACCCGAACTGGGGCCGGGTCGCGATGGCGATCGGCAAGTGCTCCGACGACACGGACGTCGACCAGGAGAAGGTCACCATCCGCTTCGGCGACGTCGAGGTCTACCCGCCGAGCGGGCGCGGCGCCGAGGGGGAAGGCGAGCTGCGCGCCGCCGTCGCCAAGCAGATGCAGGGCCCCGAGGTGGTCATCGGGATCGACCTCGGCATCGCCGCCGGTGCCTTCACCGTCTACGGCTGCGACCTGACCGAGGGCTACGTGCGGCTCAACGCCGACTACTCGACCTGATCCCCCCGGCCGGGCCGCGGCGCGACGTCACCTGCCGTGACGTGAGTGACGTGACCGGGCCGCCGGCGGTCCGGCATCCACGGCAGCGCCCCCGGGAGGCGGACCTCCCGGGGGCGCTGCCGTGCACGGGGCCGGCGGCCCTCAGACGGCCGCGGGCTGGGTCGCCAGGAGGGCAGTGATCGCCGCGCCGATGAACTCCCGGTCGGCGGCGGTCGCCCCCGCACCGGCCAGGTGGCCCCACACGCCCGGGATCACCCGCAGGGTGGCCCGGGGCATCAGGGCGGCCGCCCTCGCCTCGTCCTCCACCGCGAAGCACAGATCACGGGCGCCCGGCAGGAGCACCGCCTCGGCGGTGACCGAGCCCAGTGCGGCCTCCGTCCGGCCGTCGAAGCCCGGCGTCGCCCCGACGTCGGCCCGGGCCCACGTGTCGATCATGGTCAGCAGGTCCTCGGTGGACGGCCCGGCGACGAAGAACTCCTCCCAGAAGCCGGTGAGGTACTCCTCCCGGGAGGCGAAGCCCAGCTCGCGGTAGCCGCCCTGGGCCCAGAACGGGTGCGAGGCCGCCCACCCGGCGAAGACCCGGCCCGCCGCCCGCCGGCCCCGGTCGGCGCCCCCGTCGGGGCTCCCGTCGGCGCGCAGCGCGGCGGCCAGCGCCGCCAGGAACACCCGGTTGTGCTCGCTGGTCGCCGCGGACCCGCAGAACGGGGCGATCCGGCGGACCATCCGCGGGTACGACACCGCCCACTGGTAGGCGTGCGCCGCGCCCATCGACCAGCCGGTCACCAGCGCCAGTTCGGTCACCCCCAGCTCCTCGGTGAGCAGCCGGTACTGGGCGTCGACGTTGTCCTGCGGGCTGATCCGGGGGAAGGCCACCCCCAGCGGGTGGTTGCTCGGCGAGCTGGAGACGCCGTTGCCGAACAGGCCGACGGTGACGACGCAGTACCGCCGGGTGTCCAGCGGCCTGCCCTCCCCGATCAGCCAGTCGTACGCGGTGTGGTCGCCGCCGAAGTAGGACGGGCACAGGACGGCGTTGCGGCCGTCGGCGTCGAGCGTCCCGTGGACGGCGTAGGCGATCCCGGCCGAGGGCAGGGTCCCCCCGTCGGCCAGCGGGAGGCTGTCCAGTGCGAAGACGCGGTGGTCCACCGGCTTCTCCTCCGTGATGAGCGGCCCGCGGGGCCGGACGGTTGGTCGGTGTCGTGCCATGACGTGCCCGGACGTGCCCGGACGTGCCGGGACGTGCCGTGCCGTGCCGTGCCGGGACCGTGCCGCGGCGGGGTGCCGGGCCGCCCCGCCGGTCTCACAGCCAGTTGGGCGCGATCTCCGTCGCCCAGAGCTCCAGGCTGCGCATCTGCACGTCGTGCGGGATCAGGCCGGAGTACTGGCACTGCAGCAGGTACTCGGGGTCGTGCTGGGTCACCAGCTTCTCGATCTTGCGGTTGATGTCGTCGGGGGTGCCGACCCATTCGAGGCCGCGCTCGACCAGGGTCCGGTAGTCCGCGCCGATCGGGCCGGTCTCGCCGACCCGGCGCAGGCTCTCGGTGAAGCCCATCGGGCCGAACCAGTTCTCGAAGACGAAGCCGCCGCCGCGGGCCGCCCAGTGGTGGGCCTCGTCGGCGTCCCTGGCCACCAGCACGTCCTTCATCACCCCGATCCGCTCGCCGCGCCGCAGCTCGCCGTGCCCGGCGGCCGCGGCCTCCTCCCGGTAGAGGTCCATCAGCCGGCTCACGATCCGGTCGTCGGTGTTCATCAGGATCGGCACCACGCCCTCGCGGGCACAGAACCGGAAGGTGTCCTCGCTGAAGCTGAACGGCTGGAACACCGGCGGGTGCGGGTGCTGGTAGGGCTTCGGGGCGATGCCGACCTCCTGCACCACGCCGTTCTCGTCGAGGCCGCGGCCGAAGCTGCGGACGGCGTCGTAGGGGAACTCCAGGCCCTTGGGCGGGATCGTCCACTGGGCGCCGCTGTGCGAGAAGGTCTCGGTGGTCCACGCCTTCTTGAGGATCTCCCAGTGCTCCTCGAACAGCGCCCGGTTGCGCCGGTCGTTGGCGCCGGCGTCGGAGAGCGTCCCGCCGACCCCGAACGGCTGGCCCATGATCTCGGCCCACCGCTTCTGGAAGCCGCGTGCGATCCCGACGAAGGTCCGGCCCCGGGTCATGTGGTCGAGCATCGCCAGGTCCTCGGCGAGCCGCAGGGGGTTGTGGAAGGGCAGCACGTTGGCCATCTGGCCAACCCTGATCTCCTTGGTCTGCATGGCCAGGTACAGGCCCAGCATGATCGGGTTGTTGGACACCTCGAAGCCCTCGACGTGGAAGTGGTGCTCGGTGAACGAGAGCCCCCAGTAACCGAGTTCGTCGGCCGCCCGGGCCTGCTCGGTGAGCTGCCAAAGCATGTTCCGGTAGTTCTGCTGGTTCACCCCGGACATGCCCTTGAGCACCTGGTCGTGGCTGCCGACCGTCGGCAGGTAGAAGAGGATGGACTTCACGGGTCGTCCTTTCGTGCCGCGCGGCGACGCCACGGCTGGAAGCGGAGGAGGGTGCGGTCGACGGTGGCACCCGGCTCTTGCGAATCGTTTGACGCGCCGCCTCCACCGGTCCGGAACGGCCGGGCGGCGGCGCGGAGCGGGACGTCCAGCGGACGCCAAGGGGTCGCTGACAGCGTGGTGGCGAGCCTCACCCGATCCTTAGGAGCTCGCCTTGAACCCAGCAACTGCCACCGCCCCCGGTGCGACCGGCACGGGGCTCGCGGCCGCGGACCGCGCGACGCTCATCCACCCCACGCTGCCGGCGCACCGGACGGACCGCACCGTCCTGGTCTCCGGCTCGGGCTGCCGGGTCACCGACGCGGCCGGCCGCGAGTACCTGGACGCCTCCGCCGTCCTCGGCGTGACCCAGGTGGGCCACGGCCGCGCCGAGCTCGCCCGGGCCGCCGCCGAGCAGATGACCCGGCTGGAGTACTTCCACACCTGGGGCACCGTGACCAACGACCGGGCGGTGGAACTCGCCACCCGGCTCGCCGGGTTGGCCCCGGGAGGGCTGCGCCGGACGTACTTCACCAGCGGCGGCGCGGAGGGCAACGAGATCGCGCTGCGGATGGCCCGGCTCCACCACCACCGCCGCGGCGAGCCCCAGCGCACCTGGATCCTGGCCCGCACGATGGGCTACCACGGCATCGGCTACGGCAGCGGCGGCGTGTCCGGATTCCCGGTCTATCACACCGGGTTCGGCCCCAGCATGCCGGACGTGCACTTCCTGACGCCGCCGCACCCCTACCGCCGGGAGCTGTTCTCCGGCGCCGACGTCACCGAGTTCTGCCTGGCCGAACTGCGGGAGTCGATCGAGCGGATCGGGCCGGAGCGGATCGCCGCGATGATCGGCGAGCCGGTGATGGGCGGCATCGGCGCGGTCGTCCCGCCGGCCGACTACTGGCCGCGGGTCGCGGAACTGCTGCGCTCCTACGGCATCCTGCTGATCCTGGACGAGGTGGTCACCGGGTACGGCCGCACCGGGCACTGGTTCGCCGCCGAGCACGTCGGGGTGGTGCCCGACATCCTGGTCACCGCCAAGGGCCTCACCTCGGGGTACCTCCCGCACGGGGCGGTGCTGGTCTCCGACGAGGTCGCCGACACCGTGACCGGCGAGCAGGGCTTTCCGGTGGGCTACACCTACACCGGGCACCCGACCGCGTGCGCGGTCGCCCTGGCCAACCTGGACATCATCGAGCGCGAGGGGCTGGCGGCCAACGCGGCCGCCGTCGGCGCACACCTGAAGGACGGGCTGACGCGGTTGCTGGACCTGCCCGTGGTGGCGGAGGTCCGCGGGGTCGGGCTGATGCTGGCCGTCGAGCTGACCTCGGACAAGGAGGCCCGGCGGCCGCTGCCGCAGGGCACCACCGAGGTGGCGGACGCGCTGCGCGAGCAGGCGGGCATCATCCTGCGGACCAACCCGTACGCGCTGGTGATCAATCCGCCGCTGGTGTTCACCCGGCAGGACGCGGGCCTGCTCGTCGACGGCCTGCGCTCGGTGCTCTCGCGGGTCGGCCTCGACGGCCACGTGCGCTGACCCGTCGGCGGGCCGGGCCCGGGGCGGCGGCACGGCGGCGCTGCCGTGCCGCCGCCCCGGGCTACCGCGCCGCCCCGGCGAGCAGGGCCGCGAACGGCCACTGCGGCCGCCGCAGCACGTGCTCGCCGCGCAGCTCGATCTCGTCGGCCATGGTCCGCGCCGTCGCGCGGGCCAGGTCCGGCAGTCCGGCGTGCTGCTCCGCCTCGGCGAGCAGCCCCAGGTGCAGCGCCCGCCGGAAGACCGTGCCGGAGCGGGCCGCGGCGTCCAGGGCCCAGCGCATCCGCCGCAGTCCGACGCCGGCTCGGCCGCGGCGCACCTCGGCCCAGCCGAGCAGCACGGACAGCATGTTCTGCCAGTGGCCCAGCTGGCAGCGGACGGTGAGGTCGACCCCGGCGGTGGAGGCCTGCCAGGCCCGTTCCACGTCCCCGTCGAGGACGGCCAGCAGGGCGTCGGCGTAGAGGGCGAAGGTGCGGTCCCACGGCCGGTCGCAGCTGTCCGACTCGGAGAGCTGCAGCAGCTCCTCGCGGTAGCGCCCGGCGGCGGCGGTATCGCCGAGCAGGACGTGGCTGACGGCCAGGTGGACGCGGTAGTTGATCCTGGGGTCGCTGCGGGACAGGCCCATGAACCGGTCCGGCCGCTCCTCCGCGCCCTGCGCGTCGACCAGCGGGAGCCCGCGTTCCAGTTCGGCGACGGCCTCCTCCAGCCGGTCGGCGGTGAACCACAGCACGCCCTTGCCGTAGCAGGCGGCCGTCCGGGCCTCGGTCCCGCCGCCGTGCTCGGCCGACTCTTCCAGCAGCGCGACGATCCCGGACACCCGGCGCAGGTCGCCGCCGGCCAGGTGCATGATGACCCGGGAGGCCAACAGCGCGGTGGGGCGGGTGTTGTCGAGGGTCTTCTGCAGCACCTCGACCCGGGTGCAGGCGTCGGTGACCGCCGGGGACCCGTAGCCGAGGGTCATCGACAGCAGCCACACGACCCGCTTCTGCAGTTCCAGCTCGGCCGCGACGGACCGGTTCCGGGGCTGGCCGCGCAGTACGTCGATGGCCTGCGACAGCCAGGCGCGCGCCTCGGAGTGCAGCCGCCGGCGCTCGGCGAGGTCGCCCATGCCGACCAGGGGCTGCACCGCCTCGCGCGGGTCGAGTTCCTGCGCCGCCCGGCCACAGTGGTAGCCGATGGTCTCGGCGCAGTCGGTGCGGGCCCTGCCGACGGCGCCGTCGGCCAGCGCGACCGCCACCCGGTGGTGCAGCCGGGCGCGGTGGACCGGGTCGAGGTCGGCGAGCAGCATGTCCCGCACCAGCCCCTGCGCGAACCGGAAGCCGCGAGGGTCGACCGGATCGGGGCGCAGCAGCCCGCTGTGCAGCGCGTCGTGGACCAGGCCCGGTGGCTCGCCCAGTCCGGTGAGGACGTCGGTGAGCAGCCGGCGGTCCACGGCCGGGCCGATCACCGCGCAGGTCTGCAGCACCCGGATGACACCCTCCGGGCACTCGGCCAGGCGGGCGCCCAGCACCAGCCGCAGGCCGAAGGAGAGCGGGGCGGCCGGTTCGGCGGGTCCGGTCACGGCGGTGGCGGTCGGCCGCAGCCTGGTGAGCAGGTAGGGGTTGCCGCCGGTGGCGCGGTGGGCGGCCGACACCAGGTCCCAGGTGGGCGGCTCGCCCCCGGTGCGGTTGATCAGGGCCCTGGTCTCGGCGAGCGAGAGCACGTCGAGGTGCAGGTACTCGGCGGCGACCTCCTGGAGCAGGTCGGCGACCGCTCCGCCGAGTTCGGGGCGCTGGGCGAGCCGGTGCTCCCGGACGGTCGCGACCACCAGCAGGTCGCTGTCGCCGAGCTCCTTGGTGAGCAGCTGGAGGAGTGCCAGGGTGCCGGTGTCGGCGAGGTGCAGGTCCTCCAGGAAGAGCACCAGCGGGCGGCGGGCGGCGGTCAGCAGGGCCTGGCAGACGGCGTCCTGGAAGGCCAGGTGCCGGGCGGGGGAGAGCGGCGCCTCGGTGCCCGCGGGGCCCGGCGCGCGGTCCGGGCGCAGCATGCCGAGGGTGTCCAGGACGGGCTCGGGCAGGGTGGCCAGTTCGGCGGCCCTGGTGCGGCGGAGCTTGCGGACGACCCGGGTCCACAGCCAGTACTCGGGGAGTTCGGGACCGGCGGCGCAGTGCGCCCAGACGGCGTCCAGTCCGGCGGCCGGCAGTCCGCCGGCCAGTTCCTGGAGCAGCCGGGTCTTGCCGACGCCCTGTTCGCCGATCACCAGGACGGTGCGGCCGCGGCGGCCGGGTGCGGTGAGTGCCCGCAGGGTGGCCAGTTCCCGGGTGCGGCCGATCAGCCGTCCGGCGGGCGGGGCGGCTGGTGCGACGGCCGGGGCGACGGCCGCCGGGTTGGGGGAGGGGGCCGACGCCGGTGCGGGGCGCGGCGGTTCGGGCACGGCGGCGGGGGCGGGGGTGAGCGCCGGGGCGGGGCCCGGATCCGCCGGGCCCGGGGTGGGCGGTCGCAGCGCGTCGACGTCGGCGACCAGGGTGAGGCGGGGGCGCAGGTCGGCCGGGGAGGCGGTCCGCCCGCCCGCGTGCACGAGGTCCTGACGCAGGATCGCGCCGTGCAGCTCCTGGAGTTCCTTGCTGGTGTCGGCGCCCAGTTCCTCGGCGAGGTGGGCCCGGATCCGTTCGAAGGTCAGCAGTGCCTCGGCGGGCTGGCCGCAGTGGTACTGCGCCAGCATGAGCTGGCAGCCCAGCCGTTCCAGCATCGGGTTGCGCCGGACCTCGTCGTCGAGTTCGCGCACCACCTCGTCGTACCGGGCCAGGCCGAGGCTGGCGTCGGCCCAGGTCTGCAGGCCCACCAGGCGCAGCTGTTCGAGCCGGGCGGACTCCAGTTGGGCGAAGTCGTAGGCGGCCAGTTCCCCGTACGGGGTGCCGTGCCAGAGGCCGAGCGCCTCGTCGACGGTGCCGCGGGCCGCGGCCAGGTCCCCGCGGGCGAACTGCTCGCGCCCGGCCTCGACGGCGGACTGGAACCGGCTGGCGTCGATGCAGTCTCGGTCGACCTCCAGGACGTAGCCGGGGGCCTGGTACCGCAGGGCCAGCAGCCTGTCCTTGGAGGGGACGGGCGAGTGGCCGTCGATCGCCTTGCGCAGCCGGGAGACGTACGACTGGAGGGTGCCGACGACGGCCTGCGGCGGTGAGGAGCCCCAGATGGCGCTGACGATCCCGGAGACCGACACCACCCGGCCCGCGTTGATCAACAGCAGGGCCAGCAGGGCCCGTTGACGCGGCGGGCCCAGGTCGAGTGCCCGTCGGCCGGCCAGCACGGACATCTGTCCCAGCACCCTGATCGGTGCGGGGCTCCGTAACACGAGATCGGAAGCGGCGTTGTCGACTCGGCTCATCTGATCACATCCCGTCAGGCAAGACAGCTGGTGCACCCGCCGTGACCGCCGGGGTGAGCCGGGGCACGGCGTGATTCGGGTAATTTCCGAACATGGCCGGGGATGTTGTGGCGGCCGGCCGTACGGGGGTATCGACGGCGGGGCCTCGGGGGAGTCGCCGGTTCCGTGGGGTCGCCGTTCCCTGCCGTCACCGACGGTTGCCGGTCCGGCGGTGCTGGGGGGAGCTGGGGAGGGCGCGGGAACCGTCGACGGGTGTGGTCTCGGGCGCAATCAGGCCGGGCGTCTGGACGGGGCGCTGCGCGGACGGCGTGGAGTAGTGATGGCGGGGCCTCCCTTGGCGTGACCAGCCGCGATCCGTCTGCGTCCGATACAACGGCACAGCGCTTTGCTGGTCATGTCACTGTCATATGAATCATGAATGCTGGCAGGCTACCCCGGATGGGGCGACGGTGAAACCCGCCGTCGGACCGGAAGGTTCCCCTTCCGGACGACCACGGACGGTGATGGCGGGTGGGCGCGCGTCGGCTCCCCCCGCGCGGTCGTCCACGGGAGGAGCCGACGAGCCGTCGGGAGCGCGGCCCCGCAACCGGTCGGGGCGGCGGCCGGAGCCGGATCAGGAGTGCGTGACGCTTGCCCTCTCGCCGGGGACGGCCTCGGCCCGGCGCTCCCCGCGCAGCCGGGCCAGCAGCAGGTGGCAGCCCGCGCAGACCACGGCCAGGCACAGGCAGGCGCCCCACACCGCCGTGGTGCCGGACTCCTCGATCACCCGCGCGCTGAGCACCGGGGCCAGGGCTACCGACACGCTCCAGACCGACAGGAACCAGCCCTGGTAGCCGCCCTGCCGGTCGGGGGGCGACAGTGCCGCCACCAGCGCCATGCACGTCGGCCAGACGACGATCTCGCCGAGGCTCCACAGCACGACGGTCGCCCCGTACCCGACGGTGCCGTGCACGGCGGCCGTCAGCCCCATGCCGAGACCGGTCACCAGGGTCGCCACAGCCAGCGCGTGTTCCGGCCGGAGCCGCCCGGCCAGCCGGGTCAGCGGGAGCTGGAGCACCGCGATGACGAGACCGTTCATCATCATCGCCGCGCCGTAGTCGGCGGCCGAGAGACCGTCCCCCGTCATCGTCAACGGCAGTGCCACCAGGGGCTGTTGGAACAGCAGGCCGAGCATCAGCACTGAACCCAGCAGGACCGGGAAGCCCGGCGCGCGGTGCGGCGGGCGCTGCGCACCGGCCGCGTCCGTCACCCCGGCGCTCTCCGGCGGCGGGCGGGTCTCCGGCACCCGCAGGTACACCATGACGCCGGCGAGCAGATTGGCCACCGCGTTGACCAGGAACAGCAGCAGGAATCCGTGGGAGGCGGCGAGCCCGGCCGTCACGGCGGCCACCGAGAAGCCCAGGTTGGTGGCCCAGTAGATCAGCGAGTACGCCCGCGGCAGATCTTCTAGGGCCACCAGGTCGGCGACGGCCGCCGCGCGGGCCGGGCGGGTGGCGTTCAGGCCGACCCCCACCGTGAGGGTGAACAGCAGGACCGGCACCCGGCCGTGGGCCAGGCCCAGCCCCAGCATGCCCGCGACGGTGAGGACCTCGCTCGCCAACAGCACCGTCCGCCGCCCCACCCGGTCCGCCAGGATGCCGCCGAACAGCGAGGCGATCCCGCTGCCCACCCCGAACGTGGTCAGGGTCAGGCCGGTGAAGAAGACCGAATAGCCGCGCACCGTGGTGAGGTAGATCGTCATGAACGGCACCACGAAGCCGCCCGCCGAGGTGACCAGCGTTCCGCCCCAGAGCCACCAGAACGGCCCCGGCAGCCCCCCCGGTGCCCCGGCCGACCGAAGCGGCACCTCAGCTCCGCCCGTCGTACTCGACCCTGAGGGTCCGCGCCAGGTGGTCGCGGAACTCCACCGCCGCGGCGTCCGACGCGTGGTGCGACAGCACGATCGCCGGGTACCCGGACCAGTCCGGGTACGGCCGCAGCAGCGCGCCGGGGCCGACCGTCCGCACCACGTGGTCCACGCACGGCTCCTCGCGCACCTCGTCCAGCCCGTGCACCCGGGCGATCCGGCCGCCGCCGCCCACCGGCACCAGGTACGCCGCCGCGTGCCCGGTACCCACCGGCTCTGTGCTCCAGCACTCGGGCTCCCGGCCGAGGTGGATGCGGACCGCCTCGGCCGCGAGGTCGATCCCGCTGCTGACGTGCACCAGGTGGTGCATGAACCCGCCGCCGCCGATCCGCGCCCCCATCTCCAGCAGCACCGGCCGGGTGCCCGAGACCAGGCGCAGCTCGGTGTGGGTGGTGCCCTCGGTGACGCCGAAGGCGTGGTGCGCACCGACCACCTCCCGCTCGACGGCCGCCAGGACGTCCGCCGGGAGCCGGGCGGGGGCCCGCAGCGTGGTCTCCTCGAAGTACGGACCGTTCAGCTCCCCCTTGTAGCTGACGGCACAGACCCGGACCCGGCCCCTGTGCACCAGCGACTCGGCGGAGATCTCGGGGCCGTCCAGGTACTCCTCGACCAGCACCCCGGTGCCGTCGGCGGCCCCGTCGTCGTACCCCAGGTGGGTGTCGCACAGCGCCCAGGTGGTGCGCACCGCCTGCTCCAGCTCCCCGGCGGAGTCGACCCGGATCACGCCCAGACTGGAGTAGCCGTCGGCCGGCTTGACCACGACCGGGAAGCGCAGGCCCGCCGCGTCGGCCCAGTCGTCCGGGTGACCGACGGCGACGAACCCGGGCACGGCCAGACCGGCGGCGGCGAGCAGCCGGCGCATGCTGCGCTTGTCCCGGACGACCGCCGCGGCCTCCTCGGTCAGGCCGGTCAGCCCGAGCACCCGCGCGGCCCGGGCGACGAAGGGAACGACCTTCTCGTTGCCCGCCATGATCCCGTCGAACGGCTGGCGGGCGAACCGCTCCACCAGCGCGGCCACCGCCGCGTCGGGATCCCCGTCGACGTCCAGCGGCAGGAGTTCGACCACCCCGGGGGCCTTGCGGGCCCGTTCGGGGTCGTCGTCGCCCCGGGGCGCCAGGATCAGGTCGACACCGGCGCGCTCCGCGCCTTCGAACACCCAGGGAAGAGCGGAGAACTGGCCGACCAGGACGAGTTTCGGACGCTGCCGCATAGGGATCTCCGTACGAGAGTGTGGGATGTGTCGGTGCCCGGTGACCGGGCGCCCGCCACGGCCGCTCGACGGCCCGGGTCGCGGGCCGCGTCCGGGCGGCCGCGCGGAACACGACCAGCCTTTCCCGGCACTCTTGGCGGATCCTTGCAAACGGTTTGACGCCCGCCACTCGCCGTTCACCCTTGCCCACCACCCGCCCGCCGCGCCCCGTCGGGACGTCGCAGGACTGCCCCCCGGCCGGGAGGGGCAGCGGAGGGGGGAACGGCAGGGGGGAACGGAAGCGGTCCGGCAAACTCACCAGGGCCACCAAGGTATCGGTGAGTTTCCTTGATGGGCCATCAAGGAAACTCACCAGGTCACCTTGGTGGCCATCCCAGCAGGTCAGAGGCGCGAAGGTCGGGCCGACGAGGGCCCCGAGCCAAGGGGCGTTCGCGGCCGCCAGCGCCACCATGCCCGGCTCGGCGTCCACTGCCACGACCTCGGCGCCCCGGGCCAGCACCGCGGCCGCGACCGTGCCCGGCCGCAGGGCCGATCAGTACGGCAAGGGCTCGGGGCGCGCGGAACTTCACGGTGACTCCTACGGGTGATGGCGGCGCCGGTGACGGCGTTCGACGACGGTGTGTACCAGGCTGCCTGCAACAGGTTCGAGTTCCTCGCCTCGATGATTGCCATCGACAGCGACGAGCGATGGTGCTCCCCCCTGGCCCGGCGAGTTCCTCAACGGAAGTAACTGGGGCCACGAGCGGGGCCTCGCTGGCACCATCCAGCAGGAGATCACCCCGGTCTGGCCCCTCCTCCGGGCCGGCGCCTTCGGCGGCGACCCCAGGCGCGCAACCACGGCGTACAACCGCCTCGTGCAGTGGAGGCAGCAGAACCACCGCGGCTTCTGACCTGGTGGGATGGACGTGCGCCGGACACCATCAGGTGGCCGGCTGTCGGCAGCTCGGCGGCCGAGTTGAGGGCCTTGCCCAGGTTGGGACTGGCGGCCACCCCGTTCATCGGGCACCGGGCAAGCCCCCAGGGCGGTACCGGCCGACTCTTACCGGCCGCCGATCGACCGGATCACCTCCGCCACGTCCCGGTCGCTGCGCAGGGCCACCTCGGTCGCGAGCGCCGACAGTTTCCCGGTCATCGTCATCAGCAGGCTCGGCAGGATGCACTCCTCGTCGGATCCGGCCGCCGCGATGCGGTGGTAGGAGGCCGAGAGTTCGGCGGTGAACGCTTTCTCGAGCGCCGTTCCGTCGTCCTCCAGGGAGGTCGTCGGGGGCAGGGTGAGCCGGTCCACGCCCTGGCCGGCCATCAGGCCAGCCAGACGGACGCACTCCTGATCGAGCATGGTCACGTCGACGTACACGCGGGGCTTTCCTTTCGCTCCGTCGGTTCTCTCCTACCGCACAGGGGCAACGGCCCGGGCAGTCCCTGACGTCCCCGGGCCGAGACCACAGCCGCGGCGGCGGGGAGGCGGGTTTCACACCGCGGAGGCGGCCTCGCGGCCGGCCCGGGGTTCCCCCCAGGGCATGACGAGGGTGGCCTGGCCCTCCGGACTCCAGGCGACGTTCAGGTCGCGGTTGTCCGCGTGGGCCCGCCAGCCGTGCATGCCGGCATCGTAGTCGGCGCAGATCAGCGCGGCGCGTACCCGGGCCGGGCGGCGCGGGGTGACGCTCTCGTCCCAGGCGAGGACGTCCAGGACCGCGCGGCCGGCCAAAACGGCCCAGCCCGCGTGGGCGACCTGGCGCAGCCAGGTCGGGCGGACCCAGAGGCGGATGAACGGCGGCGCGCCGTAGCCGGGCTGGGCGGCCCGACCGTCAGACGACGTTCGGCGCCTCCAGGATCGAGTGCTGCTGCTCGGGGATGGGGAAGCCGCACTTGTCGAGGTTGCGGAGAGTCTGCCCGCTCATGCAGTGGCATCACGCGGCCTCCGCTCCGGCGGGTCCGTGGCAGTAGATCAGGAGTCCCGCCCACATGTCCGGGACGATCGGACGGGCGGCACGCGCTCCTCGCCTTCGGCATCGGACTGCGCGTACGCGACGTCGGCGCGCAGCGCCTAAGCCAGACGCCGCAGTGTCTGCCCGTTGTCGTCGTTGCGCAGCCGCGTCGGCCAACCGGCGGACACCTCCATGTGTGATCCGGCCTCGGCGCATGTGCCCTCGATCCCGGCTCACCGGTGGGGTCGGGGCGCTGTCGTTTCGCCGCTGGATCTTCTTGTCTCCGGTCGCGGTTACAGTGACTTCGCCGCTTCCCACTCGCACACCATGCGACGCTCGATCGCCTCGACTTCGAAGCGGCCGTCCGGATCACCATCGCGCCTGCGGACCGCTTCACGAACCAGGGCCAGGGGCGGTGCGAGAAGAGCATCTTGTTGTCGCGGCCGGTCTCCACCGCCACATTCACCGACATCGTGCTCTCCCGGCAGGCCCCCCGCGGCGGTCGCGGCGGCACCGAGATCGGGTTCCAGGCCGAGAACCGGGTCACTGCCGTCTCCGCACTGTGGTCCGACGACCACTGGACGGTGGCGGCGGCGTCCGGTCGGCGCGTCCAGCTGTGGCGGCTGTCGGAGGACTTGACCTGTCATCGACCCGACGGGCAGGTCGACATCGGTGGCGATGCGGGTGAGCCGGTACCGAGCCTGAGTCTGGTCGCGGGGACGGACGGGCCGCAGCTCTTCGTTCCGGCCGGACAGCAGGTGCTGCGGTTCGTCCGGTCCGGCGGCACCTGGCTGGAGCACGGCAGCGTGTCGGCCGCCGTGATGAAGATCCGCAGTGCGGCAGCGCGCACAGTGGAGGACCGCACGTGGGTGCTGGCGGACTGCGGCCAGGACCTTCGCCTGTGGGAGAGCACCGCGAGCGGGTTCGTCGCCCTCGGACGGCGCGACGTTGTCGTGGACCGGCCTCCCGGTGCCGTCCTGGGCATGCGCTACGCCGATGGCGAGTACCTCCCGCTGGCCGCATGGACGCAGGGAGCGTCCGTGTACCTGGCGCAGTGCCAGGACGGGGACTGGACAACCAGGAGCTTCCGCAGCAAGCACGGCGCGCCCATGGCTCTGGCGTTCTCCGGTCCCTCCCGACAGCCGCTCCTCCTGGCTTTCGGCGGCAAGGTGACGGTGGCCGTGCTCGACGTGGCCCGCGAGGACTGGTGCCACGAGCTGGCCGTCCCCCACCGCGGCCTAGAGGTGGAGACGGCGGACGCCATCTACGACACCGCCGTCGGCATCACGGTGGTATTGCGCGGGCGCAGCGGATGCGACCAGATCCTGATACCCGAGCGGCAGCTCAGGAGCGCCCTGCGGAAGGCCGGGACCAGGTAGTCGGCAACTGCAACCCCACAACAGAGACGAGGACACAACCCGATGGAGCATGATCTGGTGGTCTTCCTGCCGGGCATTCTCGGCAGCCGCCTCACCCGTGACGGAAAGGACGTGTGGCACCAGTCGTGGCAGGCGGTGCTCCAACTCCGGCACCCGTCCAAGGCGGTGGAGGCCTTCAAGCTTCCGCCCGGCATCGGCGACGACGAACCGGAGCCGAACTCACCATGGGCCGTGCAGGCCGACGAGCTGGTCAAGGGGCCCGACGCCATGCCCGGACTCCTCGCCAGCTACGGCTACCCGGAAGTCCGGTCCCTGCTCGAACGGGCGGCGAGTCACGACCCCAGGGGCGGCCTCCATCCGGACCAGTACGCCGTGTTCACCTACGACTGGCGGCTCTCCAACCGACTTAACGCGCGACGCCTCAAGACCTGGGTGGAGCGGGAGCTCGCGCAGTGGCGGGAGCGCGCGCCAAGGTTCCATCCGAAGGCGCACGACGACGAGCCGAAGGTCGTCTTCATCTGCCACTCCATGGGCGGCCTCATCGCCCGCTACTACCTGGAGTACCTGCACGGCCGAGACCTCGCGCGTTCCCTGGTCACCATCGGAACCCCGCACCGGGGAGCCGCGAAGGCGATCCGGTTCCTCACCGGGAACGGCATCGGACCGAGCGAGGACCAGGGCTGGCCCAAGCGCAAGGCCGCACAACTGGCCTCGCGCGTCAACCCTGCGCTCGCTGACATCGCCCGCTCGTTTCCCTCCGTGGCCCAGCTGCTCCCCGTGTACGCCGCGGCCCTGGTGGACGGCGGGACCCGGTGGCGTCCCCTGACCGAGGTACCCGTGGGAAACCTCCCGACGGAGCTGGTCAACGACGCCTTCGCGTTCCACGAGGAGTTCGCCGGCGCATGGGAACGCAACCGGGCAACCGAAGCCGCACCCCCGTACAAGGTGCACTGCCTCGGCGGAAGGGCCCACCCGACTGTGCACGGGGTCGTCGTCAGGAGGGACGGGACACTGGAATTCCCGACGCAGCTCGACAACTCACAGCTGTGGATCGGCGACGGCACCGTGCCGGAGGAGTCGGCCTTCGCTAAGTGGGCGCTCGACGATATCTCTGACGCTGTGTGGGGCGGTGAGCGCCACACCACGCTGGCCGGTGCCGAGTCGTTCGCACATCAGCTGGATGCCATCCGCCGGGCAAAACCGAGGCGTGATCTGCTCGCCGGGGAGGAGGGGTTCAGCCTGGTTGTACCCGACTTCGCTGTTGCGGGCGAGCCATTCGAGATCACAGTCAGCGGGATCGGTACCTCCGGCCGCACCGTTCGGGCCCGGCTGACGAACAACAGGCAGCCGGGCGAGGCCCCGGTGACGCTGGCACCGGACGGTATCGGCGGCCTTGTCGGCGAGGTGACCGGCGCTGCGGGCACGTGGATTCTCGAGGTCGAGGCGGAGCGGCCGCACATGGTGTGCCGCGATGTCGTGACGATTGTTGGCGAATGAACAACGCGGCTTCCACTGCGTGCCGGGGGGACACCGACTGTCCCCCGGGCTGCGCGTGCACGCATCCGCCCGCCCACCGCGTAGCCGTCGGGGTTCGCGGCGGCCGGGTCGGGTGGCCACCGCCGCCCCGCACCACGGCATCCGCACGGTGGCGGTGGAGCCGGAGAACTGCCGCACGCTCAACGCCGCGACCAAGGCTGGTCACCTGGTCGACGTCACGGTGGACTCGATCGTCGCCGACTCCCTCGGCGCCCGCCGCACCTCCCCCATGCGCCAACCCGGCGGGGCGGGCCGGTCAGCACCACAGGTCGGCGTCGCGTCCATAGGCGCGCCGCGCGCTGCTGGGACTGTCCATCGCGCGTGGGACGGCGCGCAGCCACGGCGGCCGGGCACGCTTTACCAGCGAGTGAGGTGTCCCCCAGAACCCGACGCAGCAGGGCGAGGACTGCGTCCGCGCCGGGACAGCGCAGGGGTTCGCCGCTGGCGCGTCGGCGACGATGCTGCTGTCGATCAGGGCAGTCCAGGTGCCGCGCTGGACGTCGTACTCCTCGATCCAGCCGACCGGGCGGCGCGCGGGCCTGGAGGGTGGCGGCTCCACCGCCTGAGCGGGTCGCCCCCCGCCGCGCTGCTGTCGCGCGCAGCAGTCGCGCCCCGACCTCCGCGAGGGGGGCAGGCCGCCAGAGGGGTCGTCAGGGCCTCTCTCGGGCCTGTTTGCCGGCCTGTAGGGCCTCGCGGCTCGTGTCGGACGCTGCTTCTCTGGTCTGCGGTTTCTATCGCAGCCTCACAACGTGTCGAATGCCGAGGTCTCAACCCGGTGTCGGGTTCCCTAAGCCGTTGCCCGCCGGACTTGGTAGTTCCAGCGTGTGAGTGACCGGACGACGGTTTCGGCACCGATGGGGTTGGCGCTGTGAACGAAGACCGTTCCGATCTGGAAGGGCCGTCCGTTGAAGGCGGCTTCTTCCATGAGGGTCACCACGGGCATGATGGTGTCGTCGCCGCCGAGATCGTGGTCGAGCCAGAGTTCGTCAATGACGCTGTCGCGGTGCTCTTGCAGGAGCTGGATGCCTTCGCGGCTGGTGCGGGCAATCCGCGTAGCTCTGGGGAGTGAACGGAGGTCGTCTATGCCAAGGACGACGGGCGCCGGTGCGGCTAGGTCTTCTTTCACCTGATCATCATCACAGTGAAGCCCCGCGAGAACCGCGGGGGCTGCCTGTTGGGATGGTCATCCGGACTACTGGGATGCTCCTGCTGTGACCACCACGGCGAGCCAACTGCAGACCGACGCCGGATGGGACGGCCCCTATTACCGGGCCGGCGCCGAAGGATTCGAGGCACTGTTCCTCCCGAGCCCTGATGAGGTGCTCGATGAAGTCTGCAACGTGGATGTCGAGGTCCGTCTCCCCGACGGCTCTCGCTGGAGTGCAACGATCTTCACCCTCGCCGAGGTGGACCGACTGATGAAGGGGTGGGAGGACACCGGAGAAACCGCAGATGGGCGGTACTTCTCGTGCTCGGACGGGCTGATCGTCCGAGGCCCCGGCATCCAAGGCATGGTGAGCGTGATCGCCAAGCTGCTTGCATCGGGAGAGTTCGACGGAGCCTTTCATCGCCTTCCCGACCCGGAGTGAGCTTCGGACGTCATGACACTTTTGCCCCTCGGCAGGACGATGCTCCCGCCCAGCTGACGGGAGCACACCAGCAACACTCACTCGAACGAGGTACGGCACCGACCTGCAAGTCTCAGATCGGTGCCGTTCCTCCTCCGGATCGCGACGACCGGGAACCCCGGGCTCCGCGCGCAAACGCTTCACCTGGTCGCCGAGATCGGCCGGCGCCAGCACATCGGTGACGGATCGCGCGAAGGCCTGCTCCATGTCGCCGAGGAGCCGCTGATGGTCGAGGGCAGCACGATGTGCCCGGTGGACTGGACGATCCAGGCCGCCCGTCAAGCGGTCACGGACGACCTGTCACTCCTGCTCCCGCTTCTCGACGGCTCCGACCCCGAGGTCCGCTCCCTGACCGCCTACGTCCTGGCGGCGGCGACCGACGAGATCCCACGTCTCCTCGGCCCTGCGGTTCAGGCTGGCGAACGAAGACGACGCGGTGGTCCGGGTGAGCCTGATCCTGGCGATCGCCCAACTCGCCCGCGAGCACCAGGACGACCACGCTCCCCGGTGGGCCCGGGACCTCTGGTCGGACCCGAGACGACCGCCCCTGGGTGGCGCGGTGCCGTGTTGGGGCTGGGCGCGGTGGGCGCGCAGTTCCCGGTCCCCGGAGCGCCGACTTGCTGTTCCCCGGCCGCCAGGCCGGACAGCCGATGAGCCCCGGCGCTCTCCGCGAACACCTACAGGCGGCAGGCATCTCCCCCAGATCCGCCCGAGTGACAGCCCTCCGGCACTACCTCCAACACGCGCCACCGCCGGTCGTCGCCAAAGCACTCGGCTACACCGAGGTCACCACCGCCTACGTCGCTACCGATGTCGGAGCTTCGCGGAACCGGTACGCACCCGGCAGCCACACACCGTGACACCAGTCCCCATGCGGGAGCCGTCGGCCGACGAGGACGGGAGCAGGCTGGAGGAATGCCCACTGCCCGTCAGGTGACAGGGCTGCGATGCTGCTCAACCGGCTCTGACGTGCTGTGACGCCGACCAGGTGCAGAGAAAGCCGCTACCTCTCGGCTGCGCAGGTGGGGTCGGCGGCGGCCTGGACGAGGTTCTGCTCCAGGCGTTCCAGGGTGCTAAGGGCCTCGGTGCACTCGTCGGCCGAGAGACCCGCGGTGACGAGGTCCTCGAGCTGGCTCCAGCTCTGCTCGACCTCGCGGCGCAGGGCGTGGCTTGCGGCGGTGGGTTCGATGAGGGATGCGCGCTTGTCGGTGGGTGAGGGGCGGCGGCGGACGAAGCCGGCCTGTTCCAGGCGCTGGATGGTGCGGGTCATGGTGGCGGCGTCGGAGTCCAGTAGTCGTACGAGGTCGGTCTGGCGCTGGGGGCCGAGTTCCCACAGGTGCATCATGACCAGCTCCTGGCCCGGGTGGAGGCCGATGCGGCGCAGGAGTTGTCCGGCGAACATGCGGTGGAGCCGGGCGAGGCGGAAGATCGCGTGGCTGATGGGCCCGCCGCTGGCCGCGGCCGGGACCGGGACGCTCGCCTCCGGCCCTGTTCCTGCAGGGTCCTTCCCGGCCGCCGGGGTGGACTGTGTCATCTCTTCCTCAACTTTCCTGATCGGGCAGCTAATGCTATCGCGCGCCCCTGCCGCCCAGGGGGCTTCTCCGCCTTTGATCGTAACTGTCCTGGTGAACTGGCATGACCTGCATCACTCTCGGCCAGAAAGTGGCTCTCAGCTATTTACTTGTTCGAACAGGTATCTGTTACGTTGGATGTGTCGGGGCCACCGCCCACCACTCCTAGCGAGGGAAGAGATCATGACCACTGCTTTCGATCCGATCGTCGTCGGCGGCCGCCGTCTGGCCAGCCGCATCGCGATGGCGCCGATGACCCGAAGCCGCGCCTACGGGCCGGGCGCGGAGCCGACCGAGCTGATGGCCACCTACTACGCCCAGCGCGCCAGTGCCGGGCTGATCGTCACCGAGGGCATCCAGCCCTCGCCGGTCGGGCAGGGCTACCCCGACACCCCCGGCCTGCACACGGCCGGCCAGGTCGCGGCGTGGCGGACGGTGACCGACGCCGTGCACGCCGAGGGCGGGGTGATCTTCGCCCAGCTGATGCACACCGGCCGGATCGGCCACCCCAGCCTGCTGCCCGAGGGCCTGGTCCCGGTCGGCCCGTCGGCCGTGACCGCTAAGGGCCAGGTGTTCACCCACAAGGGCCCGAAGGAGTACGTCACCCCGCAGCAGCTGAGCGAGGCCGAAATCGAGCAGACGATCGCCGACTTCGCCGCCGCGGCCCGTAACGCCATCGAGGCCGGGTTCGACGGGGTGGAGATCCACGGTGCCAACGGCTACCTGGTCCACCAGTTCCTCGCCCCGAACACCAACCTGCGCACCGACGCCTGGGGCGGCAATGTCGAGGGCCGGATCCGTTTCGCCGCAGAGGTCACCGCCGCCGTCACCGAGGCCATCGGCAGCGACCGGGTCGGCCTGCGGATCTCCCCCGGCAACCCCTACAACGACATCGCCGAGCCCCAGCCGGGCGAGGTCTACGAGGCGCTGCTGGAGCGGATCGCCGACCTGGACCTGGCCTACCTGCACCTCATGGAAGGCCCCGACCGCGACCTGACCGCCCGACTGCGCAAGGCCTGGCCCGGCACGTTCGTCCTCAACCCCTTCACCTACCCCGAGGTCACCGGCCCCGACGCGCTGGCCCTGGTCGAGGACGGCACCGCGGACATGGTCGCCTACGGCGCGCTGTTCCTGGCCAACCCCGACCTCCCGGCCCGCCTCGCCGCCGGCGGACCGTTCAACACCCCGGACGCGGCCACCTTCTACGGCGGCGACCACCGCGGCTACACCGACTACCCCACCCTGACCGCCTGACCGGCGTGGCCACCCGCGCGGCCGCCTTCCCGGCCACACAGTGATCCAGAGCGTGTGACCTTCCCGCCTCCACCCGTCTTCACCTGGGAGTTTCCGATGTCCACTGCTATCACCTTCTCCGAGTACGGCGCGCCCGAGGTGCTCCAGCTGTCCGAGGTCGCCCTGCCTCAGCCGGGACCTGGCCAGGTCCGGATCCGGGTGCGAGCCGCCTCCGTGAACCCGCTCGACATGAAGATCCGCTCCGGCCTGATGGCCAAGGTCGCCCCGGCCCGCTTCCCGATGATCCCGGGCCTGGACGCGGCCGGTGTCGTCGACGCCGTCGGCGAGGGCGCCGGCGCGGCGGTGGGGGACGAGGTTCTCGGCGCCACGGTCGGCGGCAGCTACAGCGAGTACGCCCTGATCGAGCGGCCGGTGGCCAAACCCGAGGCCCTGTCGTGGGAGGTCGCCGCCTCCCTGGTCACGGTCGGCCAGACCGCGCACCGCGTCCTCGGACAGCTGGGCGTGCAGGCGGGGCAGACCCTGCTCGTCCACGGCGCCGCCGGCAGCGTCGGCTTCATCGCGGTGCAGCTGGCCGCCGCCCGCGGCATCACCGTCATCGGCACCGTCAGCGAAAAGGACATCGAGCGCGTCACCGCCCTCGGAGCCACCGCCGTCCGCTACGGCGACGGCTGGGCCGAGCGGGTGACGGCCGCCGCTCCGGGCGGCGTGGACTACGTGTTCGACGCCTCCGGCGCCGGCGTGCTCGCCGACTCCGTCGCCCTGACCGGCGACGCGGCCAAGGTCATCACCATCGCCGACATGTCCGCCCAGCAGCACGGCGTGCGCTTCAGCGCCGGCACCACCGACCAGGGCACAGACGCCCTGCCGGAGCTGGTCCACCTGGTCGCCGAGGGCCGGCTCACCGTGCCGATCTGGCGCACCTATCCCCTGGCCGAGACCGCCCAGGCCCACGCCGACCTCGAAGCCCACCGCAACCACGGCAAGGCCGTCCTCCTGCCCTGACCCCCCATGTGCCTCCGCCTCGCGTCGTCGGACGAGACGGCCGGGGACCGCAACCGGCACCCGAGCCTCAGCCAGCCACGGCCCCACCCAGAGGCACAACGAGCCGGACCGGCACGACGGGAGGCTGGACGCGATGGAACTCGCCACCATCCCCACGCCCGCACCACTGGCGGCCGACGCGGACCTCACCGCCGGGTTCCAGGTCCTCGGCCAGAAGTGGAACGGCAGCGCTGGATGAACCCCAGCCCACCCCCGCCCAGGTCACCCGCCGACCAGACCTGGCCGAACACCTCGTCAGGCCACCGCTCCTGGTCGTGGCCGCGCACAAGCAGGCCTGAACTCGGAACAGAAGCGGGCTCCCGGGACGACCCCGCGCCAACGCGACGCCGGCTTGCGGTGAGGTCCAGTCGGTTCGGTGCTGGTCCAGGCCCGGCGGATGGCGGCCGCGTACGCCTGGTGGAAACGCAGATGGAGGGCGGGGCGGCAACGGCGTCAGGCTCAGCGCACGGCGGTTCGTGTGATGACTGCCTGGCCGCCCACCAGGATCCGCGGTTCCGGGTGGCTCCGCTCGATTGTCGCAGTGATGGTGGACGGGCTGCCGAGGTGGTCGCCCATGTCGACCGTAAGGTTGCCGGCGCAGCCTGGCCTCCTGGTCGTGCATGTGGCCTACCCTGTCCCGGACATGCCGGGGACTCCGGGGCCGGTGACGGCCTGCGGGATCGATACCGCGAGCATGGTCAAGCACCCGTGGCAGCCGTTCGCGCCAGGCTCGCGCTGGTACCCGCCGTACCTTGCCCTGTGTGTGTGCTCGCGCTGTGACCGGGCTGTCCGGTCACAGCGCGAGCACACACACGCGCTGTGACCGGGCTGTCCGGTCGGCGTGAGCGCGAATAGGCGGTCCGCCGCGGAGGGCGCTCGACCCGGGGGTGTCTCGGGCCCGGCAGGTGCTGGGGCAGCCTAACCGGGTCCAGCTCCCAAAGCGGGTCACCCCACGACCGGAGGGCACAGAAACGTGGCCTTCGGAGTCGATCACCGGAGGATAGGGCTCCATTCGCCCAACGACCTGGAAGGGAAACTGCGTGAGCGAGTCGGAGCGCCTCGAGGCGCTGATCATCAGCACGGCGCAGGAGCTGTGAAAGGACAAGGACGCCCTGGGCAAGCTCCTCGGGGTGGTCCGACGCAGCCCGGCCTGGGTGGACCTGGCGGGGGTCGGGAACAGCCCGTTCCGGCCGGCGAACGCCTCGGCCTACGGAGTGCGCAGCACGGAGTTCCAGGCGTAGCGCGCTGTTGGCGTGGCGGCGGCTCGTGTGTGGTGGGGATTTTCGGCGGGGCGGAAGTCTCCAGGCAGGCACGCCGTCTTGTAACTAGGCGACACGCCGCATTCGGAGCAATGATGTCGACTGGTCCGGGTGGCCGCGACAAGCTGTGGGCCTTGTGATCGAGATCGGCGCTGAGTCTCTCCTCCTCCTGGTCCCCGAGGCCGGGCACCATGGCGCCCGTTGACCAGCCGCCCGGCGACCCGTGCGGGAGCACGCACCTGGGCGAGGGTGCGCTGGGTTCGCTGAGTTCGCTGAGTTCGCTGAGTTCGCTGAGTTCGCTGCCGGAGGTGGTGCTCGCGAAGCACACCGAGACCGGCCGGCTGGCCGCGCTGGCCCTGCAGTGGTGGAACGAGGGCGACCGCGAGGGCACGCTGGAGGCGATCGGCCAGGTGGTGCCGGCAGCGGAGGCTGCCGCGGCCGCGCTGAACACCCTGGTCGAACTCGACGAGGCGGCGGCGTGCACCGCGGCGGAGGAAGAGCGGCGGCGCCGGGAGAACATCGCCGCGAACTGGTGGGGCCGAGCCGGCCCGGTGACGCTCGGCGTCCTGCGCGCCCGGAGCAGAAGCCGGCGTTTAGCGGCCGGTGTTTCGGTCACACACGAGGCGTTGTCGGGGTCGGTTTGAGCGGTCGGCTCCGGCAACGTGCGGGGATGGTTTCGAGGCGGGCAACGAGGCAAACTCGAAGGCGGACAGCTTCTCCTCATGGGGAGGGAGCCCGCTCATGTCCGCCAAACGCAGACGACAGCGACACCATCGGCCCGAGCCTGCGGATCACCACGCTGTCGACCGGGGAAACCGTCGTCTGCCGCCTCGCAGGCGAGATCGACCAGGTCCAGCGGCCCAAGCTGGAAAACGCCCTCGCGCGGGCCGTCAACCAGCGCCCGCACCAGCTGATCGTCGATATGGCCGCCGTCAGCTTCTGCGACTCCTCCGGCCCGAACGCCCTCCTCCAGACCCTCCAGGACGCGGCCCTGACCGGCACCCTCCTCGTTCTGACGGCCCTCCCACCCCAGGTCCGCCGACTCCTCGAAGTCACCGGCACCGACGAAGTGTTCACCATCCGTGACAGCGTCTACGCGGCCCTGCACGGCGACCGACCCCATCGGCGGAGCCGGCCATGAACATATTTGCTTCGAGCCCGCCCGGACGTGCCCCCATCCGTGCGTGCCGCCGGTCGTTCAGCCAGCGTGCAGAGCGTCCAGGAGAGCGCTCTGCTGCTCGGTCAGCTTCCCCGTCCATGCGCGCCTCGTCCTGCTTGCGCAGCCACGCGCCGGGCCGGAACGCCGGGTCGTCACCCAAGGCCGGTGCGGTTGGCCGGGCCGTCCAGGGTGCCGCCGCCACTGCTCGCGGCGCACGGTGCCGTCTGCCAGCGTCACGGTGATCCAGGCCTCCACTACCCGCTCGGGCAGCGCCGGGTAGCCACGGCAGGGCTCCACGCGACGTGATCGGCCGGGCCTCGGGAGGGTTGTGCGGGGGCGCTGTGCGAGGTTGGGTCGGGGAACCATTGGCATCGGGGCGGTCGGGGGGGTGGCGCGGAGTGTGGGGCAGTAGCCGGGCCTGGTCCTGGCTGCTGCCCCACGGGTCCTGCTCGGCGTCGCCTGGTCAGATGCTGGCCAGGGACCACCAGTTCTTGGCGTCGTTGCTGTTGGTGTCCAGCACCACGACCTGGTCGGGCAGGTTCTGGTACGGCGTCATGGCCTGTCGCGTGGAGCGGTTGACGATCTTGTACAGGTTGGTGAACACCGAGTGTGCCAGCTCCCACTGGAACTCGAAGCTGTCGTTGCAGCTGGCCTGGGTCACGTACGTCTTGCCGAAGTAGGTGAAGGGGGCGGGCTTGAGGCACTTGCCGGTGGCGTTGTTTCGGATGAGGTAGTAGCCGCCCTGCAGCTCCTCGAGCGTCCACTGGTCGCCGCGGGTGGCGCTGTTCGCGGCGACCATCCAGATGTTGTCGTCGTGGTCGTCGCCGAATCCCCAGGGGAGAAGGTGGCCGCTGGTGGCGGAGTTGACGATGGTGATCGGGCTGATCAGGTCGCCCGGCGCGGCGCTCGCGGGCTCGACCGACATGCCGAGCAGCGCGGTCATCAGGCCGAGCAGGACGGCCAGGCGCGTCACGATGATGCCGTGTCGTGGACGCCCGGCCGCAGCAGGGGCGGGAGTCGTGGGCGTGCCCTGCGCTCCGGCGTGTTCGGGGATGGCGGCGGCGTCGGACGACCCGGCGG
Organism: Streptomyces viridifaciens; assembly: GCF_001888885.2. Classification (NCBI taxonomy): domain Bacteria; kingdom Bacillati; phylum Actinomycetota; class Actinomycetes; order Kitasatosporales; family Streptomycetaceae; genus Streptomyces; species Streptomyces viridifaciens. The sequence continues at coordinate 1,525,869 of NZ_CP090840.1, read as the reverse complement.
CTGTGCTGACGGCGCCCAGGGCGCGGTGGATACGCACGAGAAGACCTCCTGCAATGTACGTGGTCGGGGACAGTGGAAGCCGCCCTGGACAGCCTGGCGGCACTGTCAGCGATCGTTCATGTGCAGTGTGTACTCGGCGCTACCTGAGGGGGATCGTCCCTTCGGGGGGCGTGGGAAGCATTTCCCTGAGCGCGCAATACGAACAACCGGCGGGCGGGCCGATGGTGCGCCCACCAAGCCACAGCGACTGAACCACCGACACGGCAGCACTCCCAGATCCCCGACAGCAGGTCCAGACAACACCACTTCCAGGCCCATTCCACGGCACATCTGGTTGACATGTCGCACCTTCCGGCTCTTCGCGGGGTGGAGCTTCGCGTGGAGCACCCGCGTCCCCTGGCGGCGGTTCCGGAACTTCTACGGCTCGGGCGAGGAGATCGCCGGCCTGCTCGCCATGCTCGCGTCCGGGGACGCCGAAGCCGCTGACAGGGCCCTGCGGCAGCTCTGGGCGAATCTTCACCACCAGGGCGGCACGATCGCGGTGGGAGCACTGGCGGTGCCGTTCCTGCTCCGGATCGCAACGACCGGGCACCCCGGGCTCGGCGCGCAAACGCTTCACCTGGTCGCCGAGATCGGTCGATGCCAGCACATGGGGGACGGATCGCGCGAAGGCCTGCTCCAGGTCGCCCAGGAGCCGCTGAGGGTCGAGGGCAGCACGATGTGCCCGGTGGACTGGACGATCCAGGCCGCCCGTCAAGCGGTCACGGACGACCTGCCACTCCTGCTCCCGCTTCTCGACGACCCCGACCCCGAGGTCCGCTCCACGACCGCCTACGTCCTGGCGACGGCGACCGACGAGATCCCACGCGTCTCCTCGGCCCTGCGCGGCAGGCTGGCAACGAAGACGACGCGGTGGTCCGGGTGAGCCTGATCCTGGCGGCACCGGCCGCCGTCGAAGTTCTCGACGGCGGCCGGTGCCGGATCCCGGCAGGTGGATGTGGCGGTAGGTCAGCCAGCCGAGTATGGGGCGGCGGTGGCATCCGTGCGGCGGCCGAGCTCCAACTCCGGTGACATGCGGCCTCGCTGTTCTCTGGGGGGTTCCGGTGCGACGCGCACCCTCGCCCGAATACACGGGACGGGCGCCGCGAACTGTTGCGTCCAACCGCGGAATCGGTCAAGAAGAGATCCCCTCGGCGTGTCCATGCCGAGCCAGGAGGGCCGGAGAGGTCCATCATGCTGATTTGATCTTCGGGTCGGGTGGCGTAGGAACTCCTGGCCACGGCCTCGGTGGCTCAGCGGGACTCAGGGGAACTCGCGGGATGTCGCACACTCGGTCAGCTCCAGCAGCGAGCCCTTCTTCCCGCCGATCGAGCCCCGGCACGTCCAGCACGGGCGCAGCGCGGCGTTCGCCTCTCAGGTTGCCTTCAGCTGCTCTTCGGCCTCCCGTTCCAGTCGCTCCTCGTATTCCTGATGGCAGTCCAGCAGCGGCCGCCGGGGCGGAGGGTCCACTGGCCGCCGAGCTCGTACTCGTAGGTGCTCTCCTCCTTCGGGACCTGGCCGCAGTCGACGCAAGCGAGGGTCCGCATCCAATCTCGGTGGGCCTGGCAAGACACTGCGGGCGTGGCCGCTGGACTGGCAGCGCCACTACACCGACTGCCTAGACAGCCGGGCGCAGCTCGGTGATCTGCTGCCGGGGATGACGATCCATGGGTTGAACGTAGGGCGGTGGTCGGAGAGGCAGCGTCAGCACATCGTGTGGCAGGGGCTGTTGGACGGGCAGCGCGAGCGCCTGGCCGCGCTCGGCGTCGAACCGCTGGCGGTCCCAGCCGAGGAGGCGGCGCCGAAGAAGAAGGCCGGCGCTGGGAAGCCGAGCGTCTTCGACCGGGGCGTGGCCGCGCTCGCCCAAGTACCGGGAGCGCACCGGATCGGTGACTGTGCCGCGCCAGCACGTCGAGGAGATCCCGGACGGTGACGGCGGCACGGTGGAGGTGAAGCTCGGGTTGTGGATCTCCAACACCAACAGCCGTCGGGCGAAGCTGGCTGGCGAGCAGCTCGACCAGTTCGTGCGCTCGGGCTCGACTGGCGCTGAGACCGGCCGGGCCCAGCGCCCGCCGAGACGCGCTCCAGGCCGTCCCTGCCCGCCTGTGCCCGTCGTGTCCGAGGAACAGCGGCCGGCTTGATAGGGCTCTTTGAATTTCCCGATACTCAGGTATTGGCCAGACCCGCTCGCTTAGTACTCCAGCTGTAGATCTTGACCTTGTGGGTCGAGCGGTCAGGGGCAAGGTGGCACTCCATCACCCCGTGGCAGTCGCAGATTGGTTCAACTGCACTTCTGAGCAGGCATCAGCCATCCGGCTATGCCGTCGTGCGTGGCGCGAGGTGCATTCTGCTGTACGGGTGGATTCGGTACGCCGTCCGACGGGTGGTCAGGTGGTGCTCAGGCTGCTGGGGGTGTTCGCGCGCTGACAGTGGGGCGCGCGGCGGTTGCCGTGACGGGTGGTGCGGACCGGTGGTGACGCCGCGACGGGACGGGTGAGGCCGCGAACCCGAGTGTCGGCGGCGGAAGCCTGCCCGAGCGGAAGGGGACACCGTCCGGCCCCGGAGGAGTGTCATGCGCGGTGTCCGCCCGATCCGATCGCTGCTGGCCACGGCCCTCGCCCTGGTGGGCCTGGCCGTCGTGCCGGCGACCGCTCAGGCCCACGGCTCGCCCCCCGGCCACCATCCGCCGACCCTCGAGCGCGTCTGCCCTCAGCCGTCCGGTCCTCTCCAGGCGGCCTGCACAGCCATGATCCGCACCGACGTGCCGCCCATCGCGTCCCTCCCACCGGGTGCCAACCCGCCCGGCCTCAGCCCGTTTGACATCCGCAGTGCCTACAAGCTGTTCGGCCAGCACGGCAGGGGTCGGACCGTGGCGGTCACCGACGCCTACCACGACCCCAACCTGGAGAGCGATCTGGCGGTCTACCGCCGCCAGTTCCACCTCCCCCCGTGCACCACCGCAAACGGCTGCCTGCGCGTGGTCAACCAGAACGGCGGCAGCACCCTGCCGACCACCGTCGACCCAGGCTGGTCGTTGGAGGAGTCCATCGACGTGGACGCGGTGAGCGCCGCCTGCCCGGACTGCCACATCCTGGTCGTCGAGACCGACAGCGCCGTCCCGGGCGACCTGTTCGCCGGGGTCGACCAGGCCGTCGCCCAAGGCGCGAAGTTCATCTCCAACAGCTGGGACTTGCCCGAGGCCTCGTTCGAAGGCGCCTTCGACTTTCACTTCAATCACCCCGGCGTCGCTTTCACCTTCGCCTCGGGCGACACCGGAGGCGTACCGAAATACCCCGCTTCCTCCCCTTATGTCACTGCGGTAGGCGGTACCACGCTGACACGCGCGCACAACCGTCGCGGCTGGACGGAAAGCGCCTGGGAGGGCACCGGATGCGGCTGCTCTCTCTTCGAACCGAAGCCCGCCTTCCAGCACGACACCATCTGCCCCAACAGCCGCACCACCGTCGACGTCTCCGCGGTCGCCACCAACTTCCCGGTGTACGACACGGTCCCCACTGTCTTCGGCATCGGCTGGCTCACCACCTTCGGCACCAGCATCTCCAGCCCGCTGGTCGCCAGCATGTACGCGCTGGCCGGCAACCCCGCCCCCGGTACGTTCCCCAACTCCTACCCCTACGCCCGCCCGCGGGACTTCTTCGACATCACCACCGGCAGCGCCGGAGCCTTCTCCGCGATGCCGGGATACGACGCCCCCACCGGCATCGGCACCCCCGACGGCGTCGACGGACTGCGAGACCCCCGGCACGAATGGCACGGCGCCACCGGATCGGGAAGCTGAGCCGGAAACGCTCGACGGTGACCGGGGCCGCGCACTCACGCTCCGCTCACCGGCCGGATGAGGCGGGCTGCAGGCGTCAGACACGACGCCTGCAGCCCGCCTCGGCTGCCCGGCCCGCCCTGGCAACGAACACGCCGAGACAGCCGACCGCTCACACGCCCCGGATACCCAGAAGAGCCCTTCCGGCACGCGCAGACTGCCGGCATTCCAGTCGGCGATCGCGGTCTCGCCGGGCGGACGAGTCCGCGGACAAGGACGGCCACCGCCGATCATCGGGTGTCGTGTGGACATCCCGAGCTCAATCGGTGGCCGTGGGCCGCAACGTCGACCTTGCCCGCTGGCAGTCGGTATTCGAGGACCTGATGGCCCAGGTCGCGGGTCGGTTCTCCCGGGTAGAGCCGCGTCGCCGGGCACGGGCCTTCGTACTGGGCCTGCTCGCGGAGCTGCCGAGGAAGAACTGCTGGACGATCGCCGAGCATGCCGGTGATGCGAGTCCGGCCGGCATGCAGCACCTGCTCAGCCGGGCTTCCTGGGACGCCGACCAGGTCCGCGACGACATATGGGACTTCGTCGTCGAGCACCTCGGCGACCAGGGCGCCGTGCTGGTGGTGGACGAGACAGGCGACCTGAAGAAGGGGACCTGCACGGTAGGGGTGCAGCGTCAGTACACGGGCACCGCGGGGCGGATCGAGAACTCCCAGGTCGCCGTCTACCTCGTTTACGCTGCTGCGGCCGGGCGCGCCGCCATCGACCGCCGCCTCTACATCCCACGCTCCTGGACGGAAGACCCCAGCCGGTGCCGGGCGGCGGGCATCCCCGAGGAGGTGGGTTCGCGACCAAGCCCGCCCTGGCCACCGAGATGATCGGCCATGTCCTGGACGCCGGCGTCCCGGCCGCGTGGGTCACCGGCGACGAGGTCTACGGCGGCGACCCGCGTCTGAGTGCCGAGCTGGAGAGGCGTCAGATCGGTTACGTCCTGGCCGTCTCGCGCAAGCGGGCGATCGCCACCCGGGCGGGCGTCTTCCGGGCTGGCGTGCTGGCCCACGGCCTGCCGAAGAGGGCCTGGCAGCGTCTGTCAGCGGGAGCTGGCGCCAAGGGCCACCGCATGTACGACTGGGCCCAGGTCGACATCGACAGCCAGCCCAGCAGCACAGGCCATCGATGGTTGCTCATCCGACGCAACCGACGCACCGGTGAGCTGGCCTTCTACCGCGGCTATTCGCCCCGCCCGGTCGCGCTGACCATGCTGGTCGAGGTGGCTGGGCGCCGCTGGACCGTGGAGGAGGCCTTCCAGGCTGCCAAGGGCCTGGCGGGGCTGGACGAGCACCAGGTTCGCCGGTGGACCTCCTGGCACCGCTGGACCACCATGGCCATGCTCGCGCACGCCTTCCTCGCGGTCACGGCCGCCATCGAACGAGCTGGCGCGACGACACCATCGGACCTCGTCCCGCTGACATGCAGCGAGATCCAGCGGCTCTTTGCAGCGTTCGTCGCCCAGCCTGTCCTCGACCTGGTGCACCGACTGCGCTGGTCGGAATGGCGCCGACGACATCAGGCCCGTGCCCGCACCAGCCACTACCGGCGCCAGGCCGCGTAACAACCGTGATCAAGATCTACAGCTGGAGTATTAGTTCCTCACGCTGCCGAGCCCCTGTCGAGTACGGCTTCGCGCACCTGAAGACTGGCGCGTCCTCGCCAAACTCCGCACGGGCCCCGCCCGCGCCACCAACCTGCTCCGCGCCCTGCTCGTCCTGACGAACCTCGAACTCGACCGCTGACAAACCATCAAGACCGAAGAGAGCCGCCCGCGACCAGCACGAGCCCCCACGAGTCCCGCCACGCCAGCAGCCGCACCAGCGGAAACCAAGATGGTGGATCTCCAGTGAAGATCCGACTGGACCTCGGTCAGTCGATGCCTTCGACGATGCGGAAGTCGCGCTCGACGCCGTCGGAGAGCGCGGCCAGCGCCTCCTGGTAGGCCGCACTCTCGCGTGCCGCGACGGCCTGCTCGAAGCTGTCGAACTCGATCAGGATGGTGCGCTCGGCGATTCCGGCGTCGCGTGCGACGACCCGACCGTCACGGGCGAGGAGCCGCCCGCCCCCAGCCCGGACGGCCGGACCGGCCAGCTTGTTGTAGGCAGCCAGCTTCTCAGGGTCTGAAATGGTGCGGTAGACGCTGACCCAGTAGCCCTTGGGCATGGAACCTCCAGTGTTGGGATGAGTACATCTGACTTACGGGTGGGTCTCGGACGAGCGTCGGCGGGCGAGGGGGAGGCTTGTCAGCGTCGTGATCGCCATGGCGCCGACGCCGACCAGCGCCGCGGTGGTGTAGGCGCTGTCGTCGGGGAAGAGGTGGCCGGGGCCGGTGCCCGCGGCGAGGATCAGGCCGCCGATGGCGCTGCCCAGACAGTACCCGACGCTGCGGACGACGTAGTTGAAGCTCATGGCGCTCGACGTCTCGCTCATGGGGGTGACGGTCCTGATGACGCCGGGCATCGCGGACGAGAAGCCGCCGACGCCGAAGCCGAGCACGCCCATCGCCGCGAAGAGTTCGGCCAGCTCAGACCGGGCCGCCGCGAACAGGGCGAACCCGCCGCCGACCACGATGGCGCTGGCGGCCAGGAGCAGGGGGTCGGCGATCCGCGTCCGGACCCGCGGCGTGAGCTTGCCGGCAACGAACCCCAGGACCGAGAACGGGTGAGGACCAGCCCGGCGACGAAGATCGTCAGCCCGAAGCCGTAGCCGGCGTCGTGCGGCGTCTGTGCGTACCGGGTGATGAGGGTGAGCAGAAGGTACATGCCGCTCCCGCCGACGAACATGGCGAGGTTCGCTCCGGCGACCGCCGGGGGTCACGGAGGTGATGCCGGGCGGCCCCACGTAGGTGAAGGTGGAGTGACCGTAGGAGTTGCTCCGCGTGACGACGGTGACCGGCACGGGGCCGGCTGTGTGCGTGGGCGGCACCGTCACGGTGACCTTGTCGTCCAGGACGGACGATGGGGTGACAGCGACGGTGCCAAAGCGCACCGATGTGTGGTGATCAGGCCCCGGCCGGTCACGGTCAGGGTGCCGCCCCCGCTCAGCGGACCCGAGGTCGGGCTGATCCCGGCCAGCACCGAGTCCGGGAGGTAGTAGAAGCGGCCTACGGTCCGGGTGGTGAGCTGCCCGGGGGTGGCGTCGATCTCGACGTCGGTGACGAGGTTCGGCGAGACGGCCAGGACCTCCTGGTCGTTGAGGACCGTGAAGGAGGCGGCCGGCTGGCATCCGAAGCGGACGGCGGTGGTGTCGCCCAGCCCTTCCCCGATGATGTTCACCGCCGTCCCACCCGACAGGGGCCCCACGTCCGGGTACGCACCGGGCGGCGTGGGCAGCACGCGCACCGTCTCGTTGCCGTTGTTGACCACGTAGACGTCGAGGTCGTCCGGGGTGACCACCAGCCAGGACGGCGCATGGAAGCCCGGCGCCGTATCAATGATCTCGTTCCTGACGAGGTCGATGGTGGAGACGCTGTCGTCGCCGTTGCACGCCACGTACGCGAGCAGCCCGTCGTGGCTGACCGCCACGCCGAAGGGAATGGACAGCCCCGTGACCGTGTGCACGACGGTGTGCGTGGCGGTGTCGATGACGTCCAGTCTGTTGCCGCCGTACTCCGTCACGTAGACGCGTTGTCCGTCGGGTGAGGGCGTCACTGCTCGAGGGAAGAGGAACCCGGGGAGAGTCGCGATGACGGTGAGGGTGGCGGTGTTGATGACCGTGACCGCGTTCGCGCCTTCCTCGGTGACGTAGAGCTGCGTCCCGTCGGGTGTGACCGCCACATTGCGCGGACCGGTGCCCACCGGTACCGAGGTGATGAGCGTGTTGGTGGCCGTGCTGATCACATCTACCCGGTTCCCGCCCTGGCTGGCCACATAGAGCCGGGAGCCGTCGGGTGACACCGTAAGACCGAGGGGCTTGTCCAGCCCTGGGACGCTGGCGGCGACCCGGTTGGTGGTGGTGTCGATGACCGCTACCGTGTCGGACCCGAAACCGGCCACATAGGCGCGCAGCCCGTCCGGGGCGACCGTGACGCCCCACGGCCCGCTGGTCACACCGATCGTGGCGATGACACTCCGGGTGGTCGTATCGATCACGCTGACGCTGCTGCTCCCGAAGTTGGTCACGTAGACGTGCCGACCGTCCGGGGTGATCGCCGCCACGATGGGGGCGTGCCCCACCGGTATCTCATCCGTCAACAGCGGCTCATTCGCCTCCATGACAACCCCCCGGCTCCGGGGCGCCGCCCGTACGGGTGGCCGAGGCATTGGTGAAATCGGTGCAGCGGACGGGGATCGAAGTGCCTCCCGCTGGAGCGCGTTGGATGGTGTTGCTGACGCTGATCACTACCGGAACCATGACTCTCTCTCCCCCCGAACTTTCTGCCCCCTGGTCGCGACGACCTGGTGTCGGAGATCGCCGCGAACGAGGCCAGGACGCCGCAGGTCACCGCGTCGGTGTAGGTGAGGTTGCCGCCGCACAGCACGACCGCCTCGCCGCCGAGATCAGAGCCGTGGGAGGGGGTGAGGCTGGTCAGGACGGGGGCGATGAGGCCTTTTCCTTCTCCTGATGCCTGGGAGACGGTGTGCCCTGGCCGGTGGGTGTCGGCCCAGGCACCGGGGCGTCGCCGCCCGCCACGCGCCGCGTTCGGGCGGGCGGGCGGGCGGCGACTCGGTAGCCGTGCGGTCCGTGCCCGGCCTTCCCTGACGGTCAGACGATCGTGAAGGGCTCGGCGTTGGAGTTGCCGCCGCAGGTGTGGACCGTGATACTTCCGGCCCCGGTGGCGAGTCCGCCGGGCACGGTGGCGACGAGCTGGGTGTCACTGATGGGGGTGAAAACCGCGGTGGCGGTGGCGGCGGCGCTGTCGGTGAAGGTGACGGTGTCGACGTTGACGAAACCGGTGCCGTTGACGGTGATTTGGTCCCCCGCAGTGCCCGATGCGGGCAGCACCGAGGTGATGGTCGGCGCGAGGTAGTAGTCGATCTGGGTGCTGCCCGAGGTGCTGGTGCCGCCGGCGGTGGTGATGGTCACCGGCTGGGTCGAGACCGTGGTGACCTGGCCCGGGTTGGCCGGCGCGGTGAAGGTGACCTGGCTCGACTGGGTGGGGGCGACCGCCACGGTACCGACGGTGCCCACCGCGACGTGCGTGCCGGTGAGGAAGTTGGTGCCGAACAGCGTGACCGCACCGCCGGTGGCGGCCGGCAGGCAGGTGACGTTCGTCCCCGTGGTCGTCGGTGTGGCGATGACGAAGAACGGCAGCGCGTTGCTGGTGGTGCCGCTGCTGCTGGTGACACTGACCGAGACCTGGCCGGAGCACGGCGCCGAGCTGGGCACCACGAAGGTGACCTGGGTGGCGGTGACAGTCGTCGGAGTGACCGTCGCCGCACCGAAGTTCACCCTCGTCGTGGTGGACAGAGAGGTGCCGTTGATCTGGACGGTGTCCCCGGCCTTGCCCTGGTTGGTGGTGGTCGTCGTGTCCACCAGCGAAGTGATGGTTGCCATGATCTTTCTCCTTCGAACGTGCCTGCCGCCCTGCCGGGAGTGAGCAGGAGCAGGCGGATGGATGACGCGGCCAAGCAGCCGCATGGGCAGCCCCGGTGGGCGCAGTGGGGCGGGAGGACATGTGAAGGCCGTTGCCTCAGGGCGCCTGGGCGGGTGGTCTTGTGTGAAGCGACGAGACGCCACCTCACGGGGCGCCGTCAACCTCGCTCAACTTCGTGGTTGCGGCGCGGTCGGAGCAGGCACGGGCGCGTTCGCTCACTGCGCCAGGAACCGTTTCCGGCAGGAAAGTTGAATGCCCTGGGTTTTCAGCATGGGGCGGTCAAAGGGGTGGTGGCGGCGCAGTTGTTCGGGGCGTTGCCGGCCACGATGCTGGCGAGCAGCGTGATGGAACCCGCGTTCCGGTAGATGACGCCGCCGTTGACGCTGGCGGTGTTACCGGTGACGCTGCTGGCGGTCATCGTCAGCGCGGTATCGGTGTAGATGCCGCCGCCGTACGAAGCGTGGCTGACCCGGACGGCGCCCGCGGTGATGGTCACCGACCCGCCGAGGTTGGCGATGCCGCCGCCCACGCCGAGGGCGGCGTCACCGTTGCTGACCGTGACCGTGCCCAAGGTGAGCGGCCCGTGGGCAAGCGGGAATTCCTAGGGCCTGTCCACTGGATGTAGGTGCAAAACGGCGCAAGGATCAGGTCACCGCCCCCGCGGCGTTGGCTTCGTCGACGGCATTGACCAATGCCGTCTCGCTGCACGGCACGACCCCCACTTGCGCCGAACCCACGGCATCTGCGGGTGCTGCCGCAGCGGTGAGCAAGAGCCTGCCGACCGCGCCGGACCCGGCTGGTAATCGAAATATGTTGATGGCTCGCACAACGCCCCCCTTGGACGTATGAGCCACCCTCATCAGCCGATGCGCCGCGAGAGCGCGTCGGCCGACGGCTTCCTCCGGTGGGTGCCCTCGCGAACCCGCGCCAGTATGCGCAGGCAGATGCCAGCTGCGTTCCCCAGCGGAGGGATGGGCAGCCCACCTGGTCGGATACCACAAGTAAGCCATCAGGGCTGCGTACGAACAAGAGCTTTGACCGTTCGCCACCCATTCAGCGGAGCGCACGCGAGTCTTCGGGGCGCACGGGCCCCACGCCGGAGGCCGTCCCGGGTGAGCTGGGGACTGGGTGCTTGTGTACTGATCGCCTGTGCCGGTCGTTGTACCGGGCATGACGGTTGCGGAACGGAACTGGTGGACGCTGGCGCGGGTGCGCTTCCTGGAGAAAGTCGATGTCGGAGCGGTGCATCCACGGCGCCGGCGGGTCTTCCGACTGGGGGAAGAGGAGGTGATGGTCCAATGGGGCCTCGCCGGACGGCGGGTGGACCGGGGCACCTGGTGGACCAGCACGGACATCAACGGTGCGTACATCGTGATGTCCACCTCGGTCGAGGTCCTCGAAGTACTCGAGGAACAGCCGCCCACCAGCTGGTGAACCGGCGGCCGCCGCAAGGCCCCCCGGCATCCGGGGAGCACTCCGCGGCGAGGGGTGTTCGATGCGGCGCTGTAGCCGTCGGCGAGGCGGGCGGCAGATTTCGGTATGGCAGGCGGGCCGAGAGCACCGGGGCAGTCGCGTTCGGGTCTGCCGGGGTCGTGGTCGCCGGCCGGCGGTGCTGTTGTTGACGGCGGGCGCGCATCCCCAGGCCTGGATTGCGCGCCCGCGCGGACTACGGAACCGGGGGGGCGCCGTAGCCACTCGACCACCGTAGCCAACCGCAGCTATTCCAGGACGAGCGAGGCGTCGCGGCTCATCATGGGTAGAACACCTCGATTTGATCAGGGCGTGCCTACCGGGTCGACGACCGAATGCGTCCAAGAAGTGCGACGGAAGGTGCAGACGGCCGGGCCCGGGATCTTCCGTGTTTCTCTGTTCGCCGGAGAGACGATCTCCTCGCTCGTTGGCCGGGTCGCCGCCCTCTACGGCCTGGGCGACGCCGATGCCGGCTTCTCGTAGCCGCACGGCCCGCTGCGACACACGTGGCATCCCATCGACTCGCTACCTCGAAGTGATCGGATCAGGGCATTTAATGATGTTTTGTCCTGATTTTTTTGTCAGGCGCCCTGTCGTGCCCGCGCCTTGTAGCGTGAGGGGCGCAGGGCGCTTCGCTGTGAGGAGAGGTGAACCCGCGGATGAGCGCTCGTACTCGCGGACAAGACGATCTGCCGTGGTACCAGGTCAGCCGTCACCGGCCCGTGGCCGTGTTCAACAGGGCCCCGGCCGGTGGGACGACCCCGGTCCGTACCGCCGTCGCGTCCGACCCGGTCGGCTCGGGTGGACGACATGGGGAGCGCGGGGTGGGGGCGGTATCGATGGGGAGCGCGCTGCTGTCCGGCATGGCGCTGCTGGCGGCCACGGCTCCACCGGTGGCCGCCGCGCCGGTGGGGGCCGTGCCGGTGCGGGTGCAGCGGGCTGATCCGTCGCAGACCTTCACCTTCACCGGCGCTTCGCAGACCTTGACGGTCCCGGCGGGGGCGGTGGTGACGATCACCGCGGACGGCGCCGGTGGCGCCGACAACACCGGCACCGCCTGTACCGTCACGGGGACGGGCGGGACGGGGGCGCAGGTGGTGACCACCCTGCCGCAAACCGTCGCCCCTACGACGTTCACCATCGATGTCGGCGGTACCGGCGGCAAAGGCTGCAACGGCACCGGGACGGGGGGTGCCGGGGGGTTCAACGGCGGCGCCCCGGGTGGGGGCGGCGCGGGCAGTGGTGCCCATTTCGAAGGTCCGGGTGGGGGCGGAGCTTCCAGCGTCAGCGCGGGCGGCTCCTTGCTGGTGGTCGCCGGGGGCGGCGGTGCCGCCGGCGGCACCGGAGCCGGCTCTGCGGGAGGGAACGGGGGCAACGGCGGAACAGCGGATGGCACCGGCGGTACCGCGGGAAGTGCCACCGGCCCTGGGGCTTCGCCGGGGCAGGGCGGGGGTGGTGGCAGCACCACCACCAGCACCGGTGGCGCCGGCGGGGCCGCCGGCACCGCTGCATTCTGTGCGGCCACGCATGGCGGGCCGGGAGGCGGGTTCACCGGTGCCGCGGTCGGCACCGGCGGCACCGGCGGCACCTTCGACGGCGGCTGCACCTCCACTACCGGTGCCGGTGGGGGCGGTGGGGGCGGATACTTCGCCGGCGGGGGCGGCGGCAGCGCCACCGTCAACAACATGGGCACCTCGGCGGGCGGGGGTGGAGGTGGTGGGGGCAGCAGCTTCGCCACCCCCACGGGTCTCCCCACGTCCTACGCGCCGTCGACGATCGGGACAGCGAACCACAACGGCCAGGTGACCATCTCCTACACGGTCCCGTCCTTGACCATCACCAAGACCCACACCAGGCACTTCACCCAGGGGCGGGACGGCACCTACACCATCACCGTCGGCAACGCCGCCGGAGCCGCCCCGACCGACGGCACCACGGTCACCGTGTACGACACCCTCCCCGACGGGCTCAGAGCCGACAGCATCAGCGGCACGGGATGGAACTGCACCCTGAACAACCTCACCTGCACCCGCAGCGACGTCCTTGCCGCCGGAAGCAGCTACCCGCCCATCACCCTGGAGGTCGACGTCTCCTGCAGCGCCCGCGACCAGGTGACGAACACCGTCACCGCCATCGGCGGCGGCGACACCGTCAGCCACATCGCCTCCGACCCCACCAGGATCAAGCGCCACGAGCACCACGAGCGCTGCGAGCGCCACGAGCACTGGTAGACCGACCGACCCGGAGCCACGGCGGGGCCGTCCGCACGACGGCCCCGTAGGAAGCTGCCCACCGTATCGCGCCGGTCGGCGCGATACGGGGAGGTCTCCGCAGTCTTCTTCGCGGGCGCCGCCTTCTTCGCCGCGGGCTGCTTCGCGGGTGCCGGCAGTCCGGCCAGGGCCTGCAGCCACGGCGTAGAACTGCGCGGCGTTGGCCGCAGACTGCTCGTGGGTGAGGGTGGTGTCGAAGACCCGGTCGACGCGGGTGCGGAAGCGGTCCTTCAAGTCCTCGGGCAGGCCGAGGAGTTCGGCGATGAGCCGGATCGACAGCGGGTCAACCGACCCAATGAGGCCGGTCGATCCGACGCCATGTCGGGTTGGCCTGCCTGATTGCGTTGCGGGACGCTTTCGGGCCCTCTGTGTGGTCACAGAGGGCACGATGCGGTCTCCCTGGTCAAGCAAAGTTTCGGGGTAGGGGTGGATCAGTTGCCCGGCGTGATGGTGGGCAGGTAGCCCTTGGGGTCCAGTCGCGGGGTTGCGGAGCGTGTTGCGGCTGCAGGGTCGGCGGGCAACTTGGGCAATCTGGAAGAAGTGGAGAGGGACTGGGCGGCGACGCCGCAGATGCGGCGAGTGCGGCTGCGTTCGATGGCCTCGTGGCTCTTGAGGTAGCCGTTGAAGTGGTCGACGCGGTGGCGCAGGCGGAAATAGTGGTTGGACTCAAGCAAGCCGTCCGTGGTCGAGTGCCTGCCAGAAGTGGATGTCGGCCTCGCGGGCGAAGGTGAGGAACTCACGGCGGCAGACCTGAGGCGCTGGCGTACATCTCCCCTGTCCGCAGCTCGGCGGTCAACTTCTACGAGAAAGATCACCGTCAACTGTGAACGCAGGCTCGCCTGGCTCGACGATCGCGGGCACCGGCCGCTGCGCAGGCGCGGTACCGATGCCCGGCCACGGTCGACATCCGGCAGCCCCAGTACGGTCGTTCCCGTCGGCCTGGAGGGATGGGGCTGCATCGTGCGCTGAACGCTGCCGGGCATCTCACGTCCCTCCCAGCCCGGCGGCGCGCGTTGCGCCAAGTGGGTGATTGACAGTCATATACCTTGTTTCAACGGTTGCTTGGATGACTCACTTGTGGTGTCCGATCAGGGGGCTGCCCATCCCTCCGTTGGGGAAGGCAGCCCATCGGTATGTGGTGGTGTGTGCCTGTCACAGGCCCGCGAGGGCCCCCATCGGAGGAGACTGTCGGCCGACGCGCTGTCCCAGCGCACGGGCTGACGAGGGTGGCTCAGGCGTCCGGGGAGGCGTTCTTGCGAGCCATCAACATACTTCGAGTGCTGTTCGGGACCGGCGCTGTTGGCGCGCTCATCCTCACCGCCCCGGCGGCACACGCGCAGACCGCCCGTGCGGCGTACACGGTGATCGTGCCGTGCAGCGAAACCGCGTTGGTCAGCGCCGTCAACGCGGCCAACGCCGCCGGGGGCGGTGCCCTGATCCTGGCACCCTTTTGCACGTATTCCCTCACCAGCGCCCACAGTTCGGGTGGGGCCGGCGGACCGGCGGGGCTGCCGACCATCACCACGCCGGTCACAATGACCGGGCTGGCCACCCAGATCACCCGCGCGCCCGGTGCGGCCGCGTTTCGCATCATCGAGGTGGACGGGCCCTCGCATCTGCCCGCCGACAACGGCCAGCTCGCCTTGACCGCGGTCGCCATCAGCAACGGTGACGCCGGTTTCGGGGTGGGCGGCGGCATCGCCAACCTCGGCGGGTCGGTCGTCCTGATCGGCGGGGGTGTCAGCAACAGCCGTGCCTCGTTCGGCGGCGGCATCTACACCGACACCGCGCTGACGATGACCACCAGCAGCGTCACCGGCAACACCGCCACGGTCGACGGCGGCGGCATCTACCAGAACGCCGGCTCCGTCGCGCTGGTGGGCACCAACGCCTCCGGCAACACCCCGGACAACTGCGCCGCAACCCCGCCCCTGACCGCGCCCTGCTGAAGCCCGACGGCGGCGCCCCGGGACACTCCCACCCACCCCCCCACCCACCCGGGCGGCAGTCAGGTCGACGGCGCGGTGGAACCACGCCGCCCGCACCACATTCCCGTGCCCGCCCCCTCTGGGCCAGCGACTTCCGGCAGCACTGCGAGCCCTGCCCCGTGACTGCCGGAACCCGATCGTGCCCTGTGCGACGGACCGTCGATTCGCCGGCTCCGGCGCACTGGGCAGCAGTGTCATCCACAACAGCACAGGAGATCAGTCATGGCACCCGTCATCACCTCCATCTCGCCCACCTCGGGCCACTCCGGCCAGACGATGACCATCACCGGCACCGGTCTGGGGAGCCTGAGCACCACCAAGGTGAACATCGGCACCAAGACGGTCACGCCCACCACGGCCAGCAACATCTCCGTCACCTTCGCCATCCCGTCGGGGTGCAGCGGCCAGGCCAACGTCACCGCGACCGTCTCCGGGGTCAACAGCAACAGCAGCGCCTTCTTCTACGTCGCCGCCCCGACGGTCACGTCGCTGAACCCCAGCACCGGCCCCGCCGCGCCCGGCGCCATCGACGTCTTCGGCACCGGTTTCGCGACCGCGACCTCGGTCGCCTTCGACGCGATCGGCACCGCCGTCCCCACCGTCCTGTCGGACAGCCACCTGAGCGTCACCCCTCCGGCCCACGGCGCCTTCACTGGCTGCACCGACGCGGCCGACGTGATCGTCAGCAGCAGCGGCGGCACCAGCTCCCCGATCGGCGCGGCGGGTCAGTTCATCTACTACGCACTGCC
Organism: Streptomyces viridifaciens; assembly: GCF_001888885.2. NCBI lineage: Bacteria > Bacillati > Actinomycetota > Actinomycetes > Kitasatosporales > Streptomycetaceae > Streptomyces > Streptomyces viridifaciens. Next base: position 1,509,982 of record NZ_CP090840.1, on the reverse strand, counting down.
GACGGTCACCAGCGTGACGCCCAACACGGGGCCAGCGGGCACCACCGGCGTCATCGTCACCGGCACCTGCTTCGTCGACGTCAGCTCCGTGACGTTCACCCCGGTCGGCGGTGGCGCGTCCACCCCGGCCGACAACGTCAGCCTCATCGGTGTGGGCAGCCTGACCCTCGACGTGCCCACCCTCGCCGCGGGCACCTACGACATCCAGGTCACCAACCCCGGCGGCACCAGCGCGGCCGTCGCCGCCGACCACTTCACCGTCGTCTAAGCCCCAGGCGAGGCACGGGCACCGAACAGCGGGCAGCACAGTCGCCCCCTACCCGCGGCCCGTCGACTCGGACCCGACGGGCCGCGACCACGGACCCCATGCGCCCTGGCCGCCCACAGCGGCCAGGGCACCCCACCAGCCACGCAAAGGAGCACCCGATGGCTCCGGTCATCAGCAGCATCAACCCCAACCACGGGCCGCCCACGGGGGGCACGGCCGTCACGATCACAGGCAGCGGCTTCACCGGCGCGACCTTGGTGAAGTTCGGAACCGTGCCGGTGTCGTCATTCACGCTGGTCAGCGACAGCCAGATCACCACCACCGCCCCCGCAGGCACCGGTTCGGCCGCCGTCACCGTCACCACGCCACTCGGCGGCACGAGCAACGGCGTCACCTATACCTACGGCACCGTGCCGGTGATCACCAGCCTGACCCCGACCTCCGGCACCGCCGGCACCTCAGTGATCATCAGCGGCTCCGGGTTCACCGGCGCGTCCTCGGTGCACTTCGGAACCGCCTCGGCGACATTCACGGTGCTCAGCGACGGGCAGATCCAGGCCACAGCTCCCGCAGGCTCCGGAACGGTCCAGGTCACGGTCACCACACCGGCGGGCACCAGCAACAGTGCGGCCTTCACCTACACCGTCCTGCCGGTGATCACCAGCCTGACCCCGACCTCCGGCACCGCCGGCACCTCAGTGGTCATCAGCGGCTCCGGGTTCACCGGCGCGTCATCGGTGCACTTCGGAACCGCCTCGGCGACATTCACGGTGCTCAGCGACGGGCAGATCCAGGCCACAGCTCCCGCAGGCTCCGGAACGGTCCAGGTCACGGTCACCACACCGGCGGGCACCAGCAACAGTGCGGCCTTCACCTACACCGTCCTGCCGGTGATCACCAGCCTGACCCCGACCTCCGGCACCGCCGGCACCTCAGTGGTCATCAGCGGCTCCGGGTTCACCGGCGCGTCATCGGTGCACTTCGGAACCGCCTCGGCGACATTCACGGTGCTCAGCGACGGGCAGATCCAGGCCACAGCTCCCGCAGGCTCCGGAACGGTCCAGGTCACGGTCACCACACCGGCGGGCACCAGCAACAGTGCGGCCTTCACCTACACCGTCCTGCCGGTGATCACCAGCCTGACCCCGAACCAGGGGCCGACCAGCGGCGGGAACACCGTCACCATCTCCGGCACCAACCTGTCGGGTGCGACCTCGGTGCTGTTCGGCACCCATGCCGCGACGATCACTGCCAACACCGCCACCCAGATCACCGTCACCGCCCCCGCGGGAGCGGCGCAGTCGGTCAACGTCACGGTCACCACCTCGGCGGGCACCAGCAATCCGCTGCCGTACTTCTACGTCGCGGCCCCCGCCATCACCGGCCTGATTCCGACCATGGGACCGAGCGGCGGCGGGAACACCGTCACCATCTTCGGCTCCGGCCTGGCCCTCACCAGCGCCGTGCATTTCGGCGCCGCCGCGGCCACCAACATCACCGTGATCTCCGACAGTCAGATCACAGTCACCGCGCCCGTCGGCACGGGGACCGTCCTGGTCACGGCCACCACACCAGGCGGCACCAGCACCGTCGGGCTGGGCAACGCCTACTACACCTATGTCGCACCACCGGTCATCACCTCCCTCAGCCCCGCCCAGGGTTCGGTGTCCGGCGGGGACGACGTCCTGATCAGGGGAAGCAACCTCACCTACACCGACGCCGTGTTCTTCGGCACCGCCCCGGCGTCCTTCGCCGCGGTCTCCGACACCATGGTCGTCACCACCTCACCGCCCGGTACCGTCGGCCCGGTCACCGTCACCGTCCACTCCCCGGGCGGCACCAGCAACGGCGCCACCTTCCAGTACCAGCCGTAGCGCATCCCGAACGCCAGCGTCCACATCAAAGGAGGCGTCGTAAACATTGATGAGCGGTGGACGGGACGAGACGATCAGCTGCGGGTCCTCCGGTGACGGGCACGGCGGTCGCCCGGGGTGAAGTCGATGTCGGGGCGGTGCATCCACGGCGCCGGCGGGTCTTCTGACTGGGGGGAAGAGGAGGTGATGTTCCAGGGGCCTCGCCGGACGGCGGGTGGACCGGAGCACCTGGTGGACGAGCATGGACGTCAACGGCGCGTACATCGTGATGGCCCTCTCGGTCGAGGTCCTCGAAGTACTGGAAGAGCAGCCGCCCACCAGCTGGTGAACCTGCGGCCGCCGCAAAGCCCCCGGCATCCCGGGAGCGCTTTGCGGCGAGGTTCCGTGCGGTGGTGCGTCGGCGAGGCGGGCGGCGGATTCCGGTGCGGCGGGCGCGCCGCCCTTCGACATCGTCGGTGTGGACGCCTACGGCGATGCCAGTGACGCTTTCCGTCAGTGTCTGCGTGAGTATTTCCGGCACGGCAAGCCCCTGGCTGCGACCGAATTCGGTTGCTGCACCTACCAGGGTGCCGCCGCACGCGGCGGCACGGGCTGGGCCATCGTCGACCACGACGCGGACCCGCACCGCCTCGACAGCGACTACGTCAGTGATGAGGACGAACAAGCCCGCTACCTCCGGCAGCAGGTGGACGTATTCCATGAGGAAGGCGTGGACACGGCGTTCTGGTTCACCTTCGCCGGCTATGGGTATTCGCACCACGAGGACCAGCGCCTTGACTTCGACATGGCCCCTACGGAGTATGCAAGGTCATGTCCGACGGTAGCCTCGCACCGAAGCGGGCCTTCCAGGCCATGGCACAGGCATACCAATCAGCGACGTCAGCGTTGCCTCTCAAGGGTGAGGACAGCCCTGGCCATTGACGACGTGCTGGGCCGCAGCGGGAGCGGAGGAGATGCGCCACGCCTTCAGCCGGGCAACCCGCGTCGGGAAGGAGCATCTCCTCCTGTCGACGATCAGGATCCGGCCGGCCATCGGGGTCGCGGCCGGCGGCGGCGCCGGTAGTAGCCGTATGTCTGCAGCAGCAGGGGCCCCATAGGGCGAACAGACCGCTGACCGTCATCGCCGGCTTGTCCCAGCCCGGTCGGTACGGGAAGCCGTCCAGACCATCCAGGTGGAAGGCGGTCAGCAGCCACTGCACCGTCAGGGCTGTGAGAGTCAGCGCACCGAGCGCGGCCGGCACGATGACGGCGAGAGGCGGGATGCGCCGGCCCCCCAGCCTGGGAATCCATTCCGGGACGACCTCTCCCCACCAGCGCACCAAGCCGAAGCAGAGCAGCCCCAGCGACTCGGTCAGAATGCTGAGGCCGATGACATACGAGGCGTTCCAGGCCGCCGGGGGCATGGGGGAGCCGCCCAGGACGGAGCCCCCGGTTGCGCAGAGCACGGGCTGGGGCGACAGTGCTGGAAACCGCGGACTACGGAGAAGGACTCGGCCATGCCCCTCACCCTTCAACAGCTCATCAGTCAGCTGACGGACACTCAGAAGCAGTACGGTCCGAACACCACGTAGTCCGTCCGCAGAAAAGCGCCAGCCGGCGTGGGCCCCGATTCTGGATCGGTCCCACGCGCGACGGCCCGTCGCCGGTGGGGGCTATGTCCGGGACGGCTGGGCCCACGCGCGGCGGCCGGTCATGACGGGCGGACTCAGACGAGCTTCCACTCCTGGTAGGGCAGGTCGTTGGAGCAGCCCTGCTGGACCACGTAGATCCCGTCGCCGAGGATCCCCTGCGGGACCGTCAGGCACTTGCCGCTGTGGCGGGCGACCAGGCTGAAGTAGCCATCGGGCCGCTGGACGAGCTTCCATTGCTGCTGGGTTGTCTGGTAGCTGGTGTCGCAGGTCTGCTGGACGACCGACGCCCCGTCGGCGGTGGACCCGCCCTGGACCTCCAGGCACTTGCCGCTGTGCTGGGCGCGGACGGTGTAGTAGTTGTCCGCGAGGAATCCGGCCCCGAGGTCGCTGTTGTAGGCGGCGACGAAGTTCCACGTCTGGTTGTCAGGCGCGTCGTAGCAGTGCCACTGCTGGACGGGCTGCCCGTCGGCCTGGCTCGCGAACGGGACGTCCAGGCACTTGCCGCTGTGGTTGGCCATCAGCTTCGCCCTGAACAACGGGGCGACGCTCGCCGCTGCCGGCGTGGAGCCGGCGGCCAGCATCGTCGCGCTGACCGCCAGGGCGCACAGGCCGATGGCACGGACGCGTCGGGTTGCCTTCATGGAGATCTCCCTTGGCCGAGGCCGCCCGTCCGGACTGGGCGGCGCATCTCATGTGCATGCGAAGGACGCTGTCGAGGTGCTGACCGGCGTGGCGGAACGGAGGCCCCGTGTCTCCCTCCCGCCACCGATCCACGGCCCGCGCCCCCGGTGTCCGATGACACGGGAGAGCACGGCCGCAGGAGAGGCGTCCGACATCAGGGTCCGCGATCGTTCCTGCACGCACGAGAGCGTGGAACGCGGCTCGCGAAGTGCACCAGGTTGCGACGCGCCCAGCCCGCGCCCAGCCCACGCGCGGCCCGCGCAAAGACCGAGGCATAGGCCGATGGCATGCTCCCGTACGCCCCACCCAGCCCGGATTCGGGCGACAGCGCGCAGCGAGACGGGACAAGGCCTGCCCGTCCCGGAGACCGCCCAGAAGCCGGAGATCAAGAGGCCAGCAGGGCACCCAGCAGCCTGCGCAGGTCGCCCTGCTGAGGGCCGTCCGGCCACAGCTCCGGGTCGAGAATCCGTTCCCTCCTCAACGCCACCAAGGCCGCGTACACCCGATCAGCGCTCACCGGGTCCTCGCTCATAATGCTCACGCACCCAGCCTCGTCGCCCAACCGCGCCAGTACACGCACCCGCGCCCGTCCCACTGCGCACCGGGCCGAGCTTTCCGGTGAAGTCCGCGTCATCGCCCGCGGTCGGCTCCGCCACATCGACGGCCCCGCCGAGGAGCAGCCGGCCGTCTGAGCCCGGCCGGTCACGGGTCCGGCCCGGTGATGTCCGGGGGCGGCGGTAGGCTGCCGAGGCCCCGAGAAGGCACAGGAGGCCGCCACCCGCGGGTGGCGGCCTTCCGGCGTCTCAGACAGGGACGGCAACGACCGTGTCAGACGCGGGGACGTCGCTGGTTCAGGTCCGGGCTAGAGGCCGGTTCTCCATGATGCGGCAGGTTCGCGAACTGGCCCCCGGCGGGTCAGCCGTCCAGCTTCGCGTACAGGCCACGGCCCGGGCGCTGAGCCCGGCCGGCCTTGGCCAGGCGCTCCAGCATGGTGCGCACCGCGTTCACGTTGTCCGCCGACTCCTCGATCCCCAGCCGGGCAATCACCTCCCGGGCGCGCAGCGGTTCCTGGGCGACGGCCAGCACGCTCAGTACACCCTCGGAGGTGGCGCCGGTCGTTCGCCGCCTGGGCGCGGGCGCAGCCTTTTCGCTCTTCTGTGGTGCCTGCTCGGCGCCGGTCTGCACCGGCGCGGTGGTCTGGGCCGCGGCCGTCTTCTTCGCCGGCGTGCGCGGTCGCGCGCCCTCGGTGGTCTTCTTCGCCGCGGCCTTCTTCGCGGGTGCCGCCTTCTTCACCGTGGTCTTCTTGGCCGGGGTTTTCTTGGCGGTGGTCTTCTTCGCCGTCTTGGTGGCCGTGTCCGTGCGCGTGGTGGCCTTCTTGGCCGGCGCCCGGCTCCGGTCCGGCGCTGACTGGGCTTCGGCCGGGGGCTGCTGCGGCCGGTCCTCGGTGATGGCGTCCGCCGTCGCCGGGGTGCTGCCCGCCGGTGTGGTGTCCTGCGAGGTCGGCGGTCCGGCCAGGGCCCGCAGGCTCTCGATGGCTCCGCGTACGGCGTTCTCGCGCGCCACGGCGGCGGTCAGCTCGTCCTCAATGCGCCGCCGCCGGGCCTCGATGCTTGGAAGTTCCGCCTCCAGCTGGGCGATGGTGTCAGTGAAACGGCTTTCTGCCACGGTTCCTCGTCTCGTCCGCCCACGCGATTTTCCGCAGGGACTGTGCGATCTTTACCCCGTTCCCGTGTCCGCCAACAAGAACCGCGCCGACAGTTGGCTCCGCCGTCACGGCCACTTTCTGCGGGCCCCTGCGCCCGGCCGCCCGGTGCGGGTGCGGACAAGCTGGCGGTGCGGCACGGCGCGAACATCTGCTCGCCGTCGGGCGGATCCACGCTGCCTTCGTCGCCGAGTCCCGCGTCCACGACGAGGCATGCGGCCCGCTCCACCTCGTCAACACTCGCCAGTTGCCCACTGCTGCGAGGGTGCACCGGTCTGCCGCCCACCTCGCCTGCACCGCAGGCCACGGGGGCGGGCGGGCGACCGGATCGTGGAACTGCTCCGCGAGGACCGCGCCGAGGATCCGGCGCGGTCCCGCGTGGTGGTCACCGCCGACCGCGAACTGCGCACCTGGGTGGGCGCGTTGGGTGCGGCCGTCACCGGCCCCCGGAGCGTCCGGGGCTGAGCCCGGGGCCCGGGATCGGGGTCAGTGGGTAGGGCGGATCTGGAGGGCGTTGATGCCCCAGTGGATCGACGGGTCCGAGGTGTGCACGGTGAACTGGAAGTCCCGGCCGGGACGGGTGGGGATGTCCACCGAGCCGACGCCGACGGAGTCCACCGGGCACTGCACCGTGAAGTAGGCCGGAGCCAGACCGCCGACGTGCACCTGCACCGAACCGCCGCCCTGACAGCCGACCGTGACGGCGATCGGCAGCGTCTCGATCACCGAGGCCGTCACCGCGCTGCCGTTCCCGATCCAGTCGGGGATCGAGAACATCGTGTCCTCGTCCGGGGCCGGCGGCAGGATCTGTCCGGTCCCCGGATGACCGAAGGGCTCGTCCGAGGCCGCTGGCGGGGCGTCGGGCTGCGCCGATGCCGTCCCGGCGAACGCCAGCGTCACTCCCAGCATTCCGGCCGCTGCGGTGATCGTGCGTGTCTTCGTCCGCTTCATCGTGGTCCCCCCTGCTGCGTTCACGTGTCGCACCGATGTTCGGCACACGAAGTTGATCGTAGTGCCGCCCCAACGCCTTCGCCCTGATTCTCGGTGAGACAGAGAAGTTCTCGGATGAGCGGTGGGAGGAGAAGGAACGGGACTGGCGGCCGGACTCCTCGGCCGAGGCCGTGTAGCCGGGTCGCTTAAAGCCGGGAGTGGATACGCCGGTCACCGCGCCGTGGCCGGCGCTTCGCACGTGCCGTTCCGCGCGCGGTCGCAGTCACCCAGCCAAGCGACATGCCTTGATCATCGAGTTGCCCTCTCGCGTTGCTCAAGCCACTCGAGGTACCAGGTGCCGAAGGTGTGTCGGTTTCCCGTTGCGTCAAGATACTGCTCGAAGGGCGGGTTGACCTCGCAGTCCCGATCGCGGACTTCCCCACGGTGCAGGCCGACGACGATGAGCCAGCCGGTCAGCCCGCATCCGTTGTCGCTGATGAGGACCGCGCCCTGTCCGCGCTCCAGGTGCCAGACTTCGTCGCCGGCGTCCCCGAAGGCCTTGCGGTAGTCGTCCAGATACTGACTTCGGCTCGTCAGGGTGAACTGTCCTGAATCGCCTAACAAGCCGGCCGCCGTGCTCGCCGCCGTGGACCGGTGCCGGTCGTTGTACCGGGCATGACGATCGCGGAACGGAACTGGTGGACACTGGCGCGGGTGCGCTTCCTGGAGGAAGTCGACGTCGGGGCGGTGCATCCACGGCGCCGGCGAGTCTTCCGGCACGGGGAAGAGGAGGTGATGGTCCAGTGGGGCCTCGCCGGACGCCGGGTGGACCGGGGCACCTGGTGGACCAGCACCGACGTCAACGGCGCGTACATCGTGATGGCCCCCTCGGTCGAGGTCCTCGAAGTACTGGACGAGCAGCCGCCCACCAGCTGGTGAACCGGCGGTCGCCGCAAATCCTCCCGGCCGTCCCGGGAGCGCTTTGCGGCGAGGTTCCGTGCGGTGGTGCGTCGGCGAGGCGGGCGGCGGATTCCGGTGCGGCAGGCGCGCCGAGAGCACCCGGGGCACTCGCGTTCGGGTTTGCCGAGGCCGTTCTCGCCGGCCGGCCGTGCCGCTCTTCACCGCGGGCGCGCAGCCGCACTCCTGGGATGCGCGCCCGCGCGAACTACGGAACGCTGAGCATGCAGACCAGGAGGCTGTCTTTCCTGGGCCGTCACCGCCGACGGGATTGCGACGCTCCGTTGCCGCCGGTTACGGGACGAGCCCCCGTAGCCGGCGGCAGCCCGGCTTCCGCCCGGGCTGCGGCCGCCGCCCGCTCCGGACGGTGACGGTCGGAGCGGGTCCGACCGACCGGCGGCGGGTCAGAACTGCCAGGCGGGGGCGTCGGCGATGGCCAGCAGGGCGGCCTCGTCCAGGCCCGCGTCCGGCTGCTCCGCCCACTGTTGGAGCGTCACCGTCCGGCCGTCGGCGCGCTGGAGGCGGATGTACTGGGAGGTGCGGCCGCTCTGCGGGAGCGTGAGTGTCACGGCCTCGCCGCGCGCGCCGGAGGGCAGCTCGACCAGGTGGCAGGAGGTCCGCGGAGCGGCATCCTGCGGGCTGGGAACGCCGGGGCGCGCAGTGACCTTGGGCAGGGCGATGGTGGCGCAGAGCGGGACCTTCGGCGCGTCGGCGGTGCGGTCGGCGCCGCCGATGACGTCCACCGGGCCGGCCGGGGACTGCCAGGCGACCCGGAAGGTGCGGCCCGGGATGTCGCCGGCGCGCACGGTCTTGGCGCCGTCCGGGAGCAGGGAGGCCAGGGTGGTTCCCAGGCGGTCGCTGGTCCAGTCGGTGGCGCGGCCGCTGCCGGGGCCGAAGGAGTCCGGGCGCAGCGGTTCGGCGCTCGCGCCTGCCGCGCCGGCCAGGGTGAGCGGGCCGGTCAGCGGGTCGGCGGCCGCCACCGGGTTGCCCGGGGTGCTGGGGGCGGGGGTGGTGACGCCGGGCAGGTTCGCCACCAGGGCGGCCAGGGCGGCGGTGACGGCGACCGTGGCGCCGGCGCGGACGGCCAGGCGGGTGCCGCGGCGGCGGCGTCCGGCCGCGACCGCCGCGTCCACCGTGCCGGGGCGCAGTGTCGGTTCGGCGCCGAGGCCGGCCGCGAGGAGGGTGCGCAGTTCGTCCTGCGGGTCGAGGGCGTCGTGGTGGGTCACAGCGTTTCCTTCAGGGGGGTCGGGGCGGTGGTCAGTTCGTCGAAGGGGTCGGTGTCGCCGAGCAGGGTGCGCAGTTTGGTGAGTGCGCGGGCGGTGTTGCTCTTGACGGTTCCGGTGGTGCAGCCGAGGGCCTTGGCGGTGTTCGCGATGTCCAGGTCGGCCCAGTACCGCAGGACGACCACGGCCCGTTGACGAGGTGGCAGGGCGGCGAGCGCGGTGCGGACCTGGATGCCGAGCGAGGGGTCGGTGCCCGGGCCGGGCCGGTCGGACATCGCGGGTGTCGGGTCCTCCCGTCGCCAGCGTCGCCGGGTGTGGTCGATGCAGGTGCGGGTCAGCACGCGGTGGGCGTAGGCCTCCACGTTGGCGATCCGGTGCCGTCTGCCCCAGACCGTGTACATCTTGGTCAGTGCGGTCTGCGTGATGTCCTCGGCGTGGTGCCAGTCGCCGCACATCAGGTACGCGGTCCGCCGCAGGTGCGGCAACCGGTCCTCGGCAAAGCCGCGGAACTCCTCCAGGTCTGCGCTACGCACAGGGTGTGTCCTCCGTTCGTCTCTGCCCACTCCGACGGAGCGCACCCGGTACCGGGATGTCACGGGTGACGGGAAAAGTTCGCCGTCGCGGGGCGGGAACCCCTCCGGGCTTCTGATCACTGGATGCCGTCCTCCTCCGCCGCCGGCCGTTCCGTTAATTCCTCGACAGAGGCGGTGAGCTGCCCCGAGATTCGTGGAGCCGCCCGAGACGAGGGGACACCTGTGCGAGGAACTCGCTGGTTCGGCAGGCGTGGGCGAGGGCCACGGACGGCTGGACGGTGGCCGGGCTCCGTGCTGTGCCGTGCCGGGCGCCCGAGGGCCGTTCCCGGCCCTGCGCGCCCGAAGGCACCGGCGGGCAAGGTGCGGCAGTTGTAGCGCGGCCGGGCCCCTTCAATCGCCCGCCAGCGTAGTAGACCCCGAAGTGTGAAGCTGGCGGCCTGACCCGGGCGGCCGTGCTCGGTGCCGTTCGCCGGCCCCTCCCGTGCGGGTCTCCGTTGCCGAGCTCGTCCCCGAGGTGCTGGCCGTCAAGCCGACACCGCTGCCCGCACCGCCTGCGCCCGCGCAGAAGCCTGGCCTGTTCAAGCGCGCCCTCGGACGTGGCTGAACCGACCGGGCTTCTGGCGACAGGTTGCAGGAGCGGGCGAGATCCGCGTCGTCATCCGCGGTCCTGGGGGTGGCGGTGAAGTACAGCCGCCGGACGGCGGGGACCTGGTCGTCGGCGTGGACCGCCGCCCACGCCTTACCCTGCGACCCAGCCGTGCGGTGCGCTTCGTCGACCACGACCAAGTCCCAGACGGTCCTCGACGCCGTGCCAGCAGGGCTCACGCTTAACTGGATCTCCGGCAGCATCGAGGGCGCCGTCAACCGCATCAAGAGGATCAAGCGGCAGCTCTACGGTCGTGCCGGCTTCGAACTGCTCCGCAAGATGATCCTTCTCCAGTAACGCTTCGCGATGTTCCCTAAGAGCTGCGCGAGAACCGGATAGTAGGAACCCCTGCCCCGGCCGGCAAATCGCCAGTGTATGCAGGTGCCCAGCCGTGGCAGGATGACCTCATGTGGATCCGAAAGGGCGATGCCGCGTAGGCGTCCCAAAGCCGTCCGTGGAGAGCGGTGGCGGCCACGGTGGCAGTATCCGGTCCTGGGGTCCCCGGTGTCTCCGCACCGGAGACGTCCGCCGGCTGCCGGGACCGGGAACACGCGCCTTCCCGGTCGAACGCATTACCATGACAAAGAAACGGGCGGGTGGGCGGCCCACCGAGTCGATCGTCGTGAGTAATTCATCCGGTCACGGGAGAAGGCTTCCATTGGGTTCTTTTCTCACCCGAACGGCCGCTCACACTCGCCTTGGAAACGATCCCGTACGGCCAATCCCGAAGCCATTTCGCTCCGTTTTCAGTTCCGGCGGTTCGGCTTCAGTGTCCGGACGAGGAGAAATCTCGCCGATCCGCGGCAGAAGGCCCAGGCAAGGACCGGGCAGTCGTCTCCGGCGTCGAGGCGGTGGCCTCGGTGGACGGTCCCGGGCGGGCGCCGTCCCGTGACCCGTGCCGCGAGGCCCGCCGGTCCTGTCCTTCCCCGCCACCGTGGAATGCACGCCGGGCTCGGCCTGGTCCGCGGGAGACCGCCGGCCGGCCCGCGACCGCCGTCACCCGTTCGCCCCCGGCGTCGGCGAGGAGGCCGACCCCGATTCCGACCGGCCGTCACGGCCCGTCGGGTGAGCGGGCCGCTCGCCGTGGAACCGGGTCACCGCCCGGTCCGCGGCCGGAGCGGCCACGGATCGCGGGCGACCGATCCGGCAGGCGTCCCGGGACGGCGCCGCGGCGCCGGAAGCACGATGTGGCCGTTCAAGAGGGACGGGGCCACGGTGTTGGGCGACCGTCCAGCCCGCGTCTCTGGGAGCCCTCGGAAAAGCGGCGACGACCGCCCCGGCGCCCGTGGTGACCGCCAGGTGGGATTCGTCGAGCCGCCACCGGACCCCCACCTCGCTGCCGACGAACCCCGCGGGCATCAGGTAGAAGTTGCCTTCGAACGACAGGAGGCCGTGGAGACCGACCCTGCGCCGAACGCAGATGCGAGCGGGGAACGGCTTGGACGGCAGGGGCAGCAGGGCCCGGGCGGGATGACCGGTCTGGCGGTACCAGCGGTCCGAGCGCTCGGTCAGTCGGTCAAGGAAGTCCTGGGCCTCGTTCAGGCCGAGGTCGCCGGCCATGCTGAACCACCAGTGGAGGACAGCGGAGCGGTGGGCACGGATGACCGGGCCGGGCGCTCCTGTCTGCGGGCGGACCGCGACGAAGGCCCCATAGTATTTGGCGATCTCGTGAAAGACGGCGGTCACCTTGCCGACCGTCGAGCAGACCGGTGGAGTGCCCTCGAACAGCCAGCGCTCGCCGGTGCCGCCGAGGCGGCGCAGCACCCGGTCCAGGGCCTCCACGCAGTGCGGGAGGTCATTGGTGGCGGTGAGGGCGGCTCGCCAGCGCCCGGAGTGCGTCAGCAAGCCCATGAGCAGGTACATCTCGTGCCCGCAGTCCCATCCGGCCGGCGGGCGTGGCAGCCGGACCCAGTCGAACTGCACCTCCTCCACGCTGCCGTGGCCGGGGCTCGCCCTCGCTCGGTGGCACGGCCCGTAACGCGGCCGCGTCACGTGTCGGCGCAGGGCACGGGTGAAGGTCGAGTAGGCCCTGGGGTAGCCCAGCTCGACGATCTCGCGGTAGAGGACGTTCGCCCGCAGGTGCGGATCGTCGTCGAGGCGTTGCTGGCAGTAGGGGATGAACGGCAGGAATTCGTCACGGGTCACCGGTCGGACCCCGATGCTCCGCTCGCCCTTGAGGTAGGCCCTGACCGTCTTGCGGTCGCGGTCCAGGCACCGGGCGATCGCCGAGATGGACCAGCCTTGGCGGCGCAAGGCGCAGACTTCTTTGTATTCCTCTGCACTGAGCATCCGGACCCCGACCTGTCTGGCTTCACCAGTGGAAAGCACCTTGAATGAGTGAGGACTGTCAGCATGGCTGAAAAATATAGCACGCAAAAGCTCCTCTCGGGGCGGAAATACGACTCGCCCCGAATATTATCTGGGCAATTTCGGAGATCACGGAAGGGAATTCACCGCCACTACCGGCGATGGGAGTCGGAATATCCAGCACAAGCCACCCCGTGCACCGTGTACCGGTGAGGAATTCCGCGAAGCATGCGGCAACCGATACCGAGTGCCGCTTGATCCGCCCGCGGGCGGGCTCCTTGGTGCAGCGGGCTGCCGGGAGTCGTACGACGGGTGGGGCGCCCGGGCAGCCGGCACTCGGCCTCACAACGGAAGCCGGCAGGAAACCGTCTTGGTGCCGTCGGGATGGAAACGGTACGTCCACGATCCGGCGATCCTCTCGATGAGAAGCAGTCCGCGCCCGCTCTCCTCGCAGGCGGTCGGCCGGTGTGGCCGGGGCGCGCTCGCGGAGCGGTCCCGGACACCGATCGACAGCCCCCTCTGGTCGGCCGCGATCGTCACCCTGAGCGGCTGCTCGCCGCCGGTGTGACGGATCGCGTTCGTCAGGAGCTCGGTGGTCAGCAATTCGGCATCGTCGGTGACATGGGCGATCTCCCAGTGATCGAGAATGGCCTGCACGGCTCGGCGCACGGACCGCACGCACTGGGTCTCCGGCCATACGAACATGGTGATGCGTCGTTCCCGCCGGTCACGCACGTCCGGGCGGGGCACGTCTGTGGAGGTCATCGTCATCCTCGGTTTCCCTCTCCTGGTGAACGCGATTCCCCTGTTTCGCGCTCCGCCGGGGGCTCCGGGCCGTCGGCGGCCCGGAGCGGGCTCACGGGTTCTTCGCCGACGGCGTCGCGGTGGCGGCCGAGGCGTCCGGTGTCCTGGGCGACCCGGACGAACGCGGGGCGATGAGCTGTCCGGCCGGGGAAACCGTGTCCCCAGCGGAATCCGGCGCGGCGTCAGTGACCAGACTGATGCCGATGTGCTGGGCGAGGCCGTCGGCGAGTGCTGCCAGAGTGGGATGGCCCGCGACGAAGTCGCCTGCGAGCCTGACCCCGAACGAGGCTTCCAGACGGGTGCGCAACTCGATGCGGAGCAGGGAGTCGAACCCGAGTGCGTTCAGCGGCGTCTGCGGATCCAGGGTGCTGCCTCCCAGGCGGAGCACGGTGCGGATGTGGTCGGCGAGGTGGTTTTCGAGGGCGGTACGACGGGCGAGACCGGCTTCCACCTCCTGCAGTTCGCGTCGGATATCGCGTGCCCCGTCCTGGCCGGCCGGCCGCGCGGAGGGTTCGCACGCCTCGGGCGTGAGGAGGGCGAACAGCGAGGACGCCCGGCCGGCCGGGGGGATCCAGGTGTCCGGCGGGCCGGGGATGACGCCGGTGCGCACGCGGCCGTGGGTAAGGAGCGCCGCGAGGGCCTGGAGCCCCTCGGAGGTGGGGATGGTCTGGTAGCCGCGGCTCGCGAAGCCGGTGGCCACCCCGGTTTCCCCCCAGGGCCCCCAGTTCACGGCCAGCGTGGGCAGGTTCAGGGTGTTGCGCCAGGTGGCGAACGCGTCGAGCCAGGCGTTGGCGGCCGAGTAGGCGCCCTGGCCCGGGTTGCCGAGCAGGGAGGCCATCGAGGAGTACAGGACGAACCAGTCGAGCGGCACTGCGGCCGTGGCCTCGTGGAGACGTCGGGCGCCAGTGACCTTGGGATGCCAGACGCGTTCGAGCTGCTCGTCGGTGATGTTGGACACTGCGGCGTCGTCGAGGACCATCGCCGCGTGGACGACACCGCGCAGCGTGCCGCCGTCGGCGGTGGCCGCTTCCACCAGTTGCTCGGCGACACCCGGCTGAGCGATGTCGCCGAGCACGACGGTGACCTCCGTCCCCTGGTCGCGCAGTTCGGCGACGACGTGCCTGGTGTCGGCGGAGGGTGGTGTGCGTCCGTTGAGGACGAGCCGGGCGGCGCCCTGGTCCGCCAGCCAGCGGGCCGTGGCGAGGCCGACCCCGCGCAGGCCCCCGGTGATGACGTAGGCGCCGTCGGCCCGCACCGGCGACGGCGCCTCGCGCAGTACGGCGGTGGTGGTGCCCTCACCGGGTACGGTCAGGACCAGCTTGCCGATGTGCCCGGCGCCGGCCATGAGGCGGAAGGCGTCGGCAGCCCGTGCGAGTGGATAGGTCCGGCACGGCAGCGGGGCGAGGGTGCCCCGGCCGAATTCGGCCATGACCTCGGCCATCAGCTCGGCGAAGGCGTCCGCGCGGTCACGCTGGAGTTCCGTCAGGTCGACCGTGCTCATGGTGATGTTGTGCCGCAGCGGCGCGAGACCGAGCGGGGTGTCGGCCAGGATGTCGCGCACGCCAAGCTCGACGAACCTGCCGAAGGGGCGCAGCGTCTCCAGTCCCGCTCTGATGGCCGGTCCGGACAGGGAGTTGAGCACCACGTCGACACCGTCTCCGTCGGTGGCGGCGCGGGTCTGCTCGACGAAGTCCAGCGAGCGGGAGTCCATGACGTGCCGCAGGCCCATCTCGCGCAGGTACCGGCGCTTGTCCTCGCTGCCTGCGGTGGCGAGCACCTCGGCCCCCAGGTGCCGGGCGACCGTGATCGCGGCCAGTCCGGTTCCGCCGGTGGCGCTGTGGATCAGGACGCGTTCGCCGCCGGTGAGTCTGGCGACGTGGCGCAGGGCGTACCAGGCGGTGAGGTAGGCGATGGGCAGCCCGGCGGCCTGCTCGGTGGACAGGCCCGCGGGGAGGGGAGCCACTGCGGTGGCGGGAAGGGTCGCGAAAGTGGCGAACAGGCCGCCCCGCACGTCGACGGCAAGGACGTCGTCGCCGGCGCGCAGGTGCCTGACTCCGGGTCCGACGGCGGTGACCACGCCGGCGGCTTCGAAGCCGATCCGGTGACCCGCTTCGTCGTCGGTGGCGAGCATGCCCATGGCGGTGAGCACGTCGCGGAAGTTCATGCCCGCGGCGTGCAGGCGCAGTTCGACCTCGCCGGGGCCCGGTGCACGTCGTGGCGTGGGGGTCAGGCGCAGGGCGTCGAGGTCACCGAGTGACCCCGCATGGAGCTGCAAGCGGTCGACGCCGTAACTCACGGTGCGGGTGACGGCGGTGGCGCGTTCGGTGTCGGACAAAGGGGCGTACGCCAGCCGGGCGACGGTCCGGGTGTCCCCGCGCAGGGCGATCTCGTCCTCCGGGGGGTCGGTGAGGAGTTCGGCCGCGAGCCGGCTGAGGTCGACGTCGGCCGGGTCGGTGTCGATGAGGGTCGCCCGCAGTTCCGGGTGTTCGTGCGTCAGGACTCGCACCAGTCCGCGCAGAGCGCTCTGGGCAGGGTCGGCGGGTTGTCCCGGTTCCGGGTCGTGGGCGGAGCGGGTGACAGCGAACAGGCGGGTGGGGGCACTGCGCGAGATCGCGCTCTGTGCGACGGCGAGCAGGCGCCGGGTACGGCGCAGTGCCGTCGTGTCGGCGTCGTCCACCGGAGCGGACGGCGCGCACAGGAAAACCACGGAGCACGGTCCGGACGAGGGGTTCCAGGTCCGGGCGAGGGCCTGCTTGAGAGGCTGGAGGGCGGTGCCGTCGAGAGGAACGTCGAAAACGGCGGTGCCTGTTCCGGCGAGCTGGAGCGCGTCCGCGAGTACGTGGGCGGATCCGTCCGCCTCACCGATGATGAGCCAGGATCCGGGGCGTGCCGGCTCGGTGGTGCGCCCGCGCGGGACGGGCTGCCAGGACGTCTCGAGGAACCACCGGTCGACGGTTTCATCGGCCCGCGCGCCGTGGCGCACGAAGCGCAGTGCCTCGATCTCGACGAGCGGGTTTCCTGCCCTGTCCAGCAGCCGCACGTCTCCGACGATGCTGTCCGCGGTGGTGTGGGTGAGCCGGGCGTGCGCGTAGTGGGCGTTCTCGGGAGCCGCGAGGATGCGTACGGCGTGCATCCCGACGGGCAGCACCAGGCCGTGGCCCGGTTCGTGGAGCAGGCCGGCGACGACGAGTTGGGCGCACAGGTCCAGGAGAACCGGGTGGATCCGTAGGCCGTGGGGGGCGGTCCCGGCCGGGTCCGGCACCGTCACACGCGCCCAGAAGCCGTCCGCCCGGTCGTTGGCGCGCAGTTCGGTGATACCGCTGAAGGCGGGGCCGTGCTCCAGACCCCGGGCGCGCAGGCTCGCGTACAGGGCCTGCGGATCCAGGACGACGGGGTGGTCGGCGGTCAGTGCGGCCACGGAGGCCGTCGGTGTCGGGGGGGAGGTGTCCAGCTGGCGCAGGACCGCGGTGGCCTGCCGGACCCAGGTGCCGCCCTCGTTCCGGCCGAAGACCTCGCAGTCCGCGCGGTCGGCGCTGGTGAGGGTCACGGTCGCGCCGACCGGTGTGTGGGCGTCGAGTCGCATCAGTTCGTGGAAGCGGATGTCCACCGCTTCGACGCCGTGCGCGGCGCCGGGGAAGACCTCGGCGCCCGCGGTCAGGGCCAGGGCGCAGTAGGCGGCGCCGGGCAGGACCGGTTGGCCGTGGACGCGGTGGTCGGCCATCCAGGGCAGGGCGGCGGTGCCGGTGTCGGCATGCCAGGTGTGGCGGGGTCGGTCGCCGGGCACCTCCGTGTGCGTTCCGGGCAGCGGTGCGGGGGTGCTCTCAGCCTGCCGGGAAACCGCCCGCGTCGGCGTGGTGTCGGTCCAGTGGGGCCGGCGGTCGAAGGTCAGCGCGGGTACGTCGGCCAGGCGACCTCCGGCGTGGAGGCGGGACCAGTCGACGCCGACTCCCGCACAGTGCAGGGCAGCGAGCTGGGTGAGGAAGGTGGTGGGTTCGTCCTCCCTCTTGCGCAGTGTCGGCAGGACCACGGGATCGTGGAGGAGGCCGCCCAGGGTCTGGGCGAGGGGGTGGGTGACCACGGGGTGGGGCGAGACCTCGAGGTAGACCTGGTGGCGGTCGGCGGCGGCTGCGGCCACGGCAGCGCTGAAACGCACCGGTCTGCGCAGGTTGGCGCACCAGTAGGCGGCGTCGAAGAGCGGGGTGTCACGGGTGTCGTCCAGGACGGTGGTGTAGAAGGGAACAGCCGGCTGGCTGGGGGTGAGGTCGGCGAGCGCGGTGGCGAGGTCCGCGAGCAGCGGCTCGACCTGGGGGCAGTGCGATGCGACGTCGACGTCGATCGGGTGCGCCGCGATCCCACGGGCCTGCCAGGCGGCGGTCAGGTGCCGAACGGCGGCCGTTGTGCCGGCTATCACGGTGGAATCGGACGCCGCGACGACGGCCACCGACACCGTGTCGGCGTCGAGGGCGGCGAGCTCGTTCTCGACGGTTGCGCTGTCGAGGCCCACGCTCGCCATGGCGCCGGCTCCGGCGATCCGGGTGAGGAGAGCCGAGCGCCGGCAGATGACGCGGACGCCGTCGGCCAGGCTCAGTGCCCCGGTGGTGACGGCGGCCGCGACTTCGCCCATGGAGTGACCGATGACGGCAGCCGGTTCGACACCGTGGTCGCGCCAGGCGGCGGCCAGGGCGACCTGCAGGGCGAACAGTGCGGGTTGCACGCGGCCGCAGCCGCTGACGTGCTCCCGGTCGCGGACGGCGCGCAGGACGGAGAAGCCGGTCTCAGCGGTGATCAGCTCATCGGCCTCGGCCAGGGCCCGGGCGAAGGCCGGCTCGTGCCGGAGCAGGCTGTGCCCCATGCCCCGCCACTGCGAGCCCTGACCGGAGAACACCCAGACGGGGCGGCGGCTGACGCCCGCGCCGACGTGACCGCGCACGACGCCCGGGTGGGCCCGACCGGCTTCGAAGGAACGCAGGGCGTGGATCACGTCACTGCGGGAATCGGCCACCACGCCGAGCCGGCCGTGCCCCGGGGAACGGCGCAGGGCGAGGGTGTGGGCCACGTCCCGCAGAGGGGTGGTGCTGCCCTCGGTCTCCAGCCAGTGAGCCAGGCGCGCGGCGGCGGTGGGAAGAGCGTTCTGCGAGCCGGCGGCCAGGAGGAAGACGTGGGGTGCGGTGGTTCGCTCCGCTGGTGACGGTCCGTCCGCGACGCTGTCGGCCGTGGCGGGGCAGGCGCCGGCGGCGGGGCCTGCGGGGAGAACGGCGGCGGCGCGGCGGACGGCGGAGGCCTGTTCGAGGATCACGTGGGCGTTGGTCCCGGAGAATCCGAAGGAGGACACTGCGGCCAGTCGCGAGATCGTCCGGGTGGGCCAGGCCGCCAGGTCGGTGGGGACGAACAGGCGGGTGCCCTCGGCGCTGATGGCCGGATTCCACCGGGTGAAGTGCAGATTGGGCGGGACGAGCCCGCGCTGGAGGCAGAGCACCGCCTTGATCAAGCCGATGACGCCGGCGGCCGGTTCCAGGTGGCCCAGGTTCGTCTTCACCGAGCCCAGCGCACAGCGTCCCTGTCCCACGCCGTAGACCGCGGCCAGGCTGGAGAACTCGACGGGATCTCCGACGGGGGTCCCGGTGCCGTGCGTCTCCACCAGGCCCACGTCGCGCGGGTCGGTCCCGGCTCGCGCGAGGGCCTGGTGGTAGAGGGCCTGCTGGGCTACGACGGATGGCGAGGCGAGGACGTCGGAGCGGCCGTCCTGGTTGACTGCGGAGCCGCGCACCAGGGCGAGGATGCGATCGTCGTCCCTCAGCGCGTCGTCCAGGCGTTTGAGGACGACGACGCCGCAGCCTTCGCCGCGTACGAAGCCGTCCGCGGCTGCGTCGAAGGTCCGGCAGCGGCCGGTGGGCGAGAGCATCCCCATGCGGGCGAAGGACATCGTCGTCCGGGCGCCGAGCATGAGGGTGACGCCACCGGCCAGCGCGAGGTCGCACTCCTGGTTCCGCAGGGCCTGACAGGCCAGGTGGATGGCCACGAGAGAGGACGAGCACGCGGTGTCCAGTGCCACGCAGGGGCCCTGTAGTCCCAGCAGGTAGGAGATGCGCCCCGGGGCGACGCAGTGCCCGTTCGTCAGGATCGCGCCCTCCAGCTCTTGGGGCTGGCCCGCGAGGGATTCCATGTAGTCGGTGTAGCTCAAGCCCGAGAACAGCCCCGTCCGGGTTCCCGCCAGCCGCTCCGGGGGCAGTCCGGCGTGTTCGAGCGCCTCCCAGGTCACTTCGAGCAGCAGCCGGTGCTGGGGGTCCAGGACGTCGGCCTCCTTGCCGGAGACTCCGAAGAAGTCGGCGTCAAAACCGGCGACGTCGCCCAGGAACCCTCCCTGCAGCGGTATCGGCCCGGCTGCTGGAGGCGAGCCCGGGGTCATGCGCTCCGCACGGCTCGTCGGTGGTGCGCCGACCGCGTCCTGGCCGGCTTCGAGCAGCCGCCACAGCGCGGCGGGCGAGTCGATGTCGTGGGGAAGGCGGCATCCCATGCCGATGACGGCGATGTGCGCGTCAGCGGTGGTCGGGTTCTCTGCGTGGCCCATCACTGGTCTCCTGTGCTAACGGGATGGAAGCACTCGTCGTCCCGGCTCTGCGGTCGGTGGCGTGGGGGTCAGCCGGCGTCCGAACTGCCCAGCAGGATCGCGCTCTTGACGCCTCCGATCTGGTAGTTGAGGGTGAGCGCGTAGTCGAACTCGATGAGCCGGGTGTGGACGCCGGGGACGGGGTCGAAGCAGACGTTGTCGGCCGGCTCCTCGCAGTTCGCGGTGGGGCACACCTCGCCCTGTTCCAACATCAGGAGGGTCAGCGCGACACCCAGAGCGCCCGCCGGGGCGCCGTTGTGGCCGAAGCAGGCTTCCTGGGAGGTCATGAGGAGGTCGGCGACGCCGTCTCCGTAGAGCTGCTTGGCCGCGTTCGCCTCGAAAGCGGTCACGACGACGTCGCCGTCGCTTCCGCCGTGGATGTAGGGAATCTGGCCGACGTCCCACCGGTCGCCGAGGCACTTGCGCACGGCGGCGACCAGCGAGGCGCCGTTCTCGTCGCTCGCGAGGGGATTGGACAGGCCGTCGCGGGTCATACCGTGTGACAGGACCTGGCCATAGGTGTACGCCCCGCGCTGCTCGGCGCGGCTGCGGCTTTCCAGCACCAGGGTCACCGAGCCCTCTCCGTGGTTCACGCAGTCGGCCCGCCGGTCGTACGGCCGCATGACCCGGTCGAAGGCCGGAAGCAGTTCGGGCATGCCGTCCACGCGGATGGAGTCGTAGGCGCGCTGGGCTCCGTGCAGCAGGCGTTGAACGTTCTGGATCACGTCCACGCCGAAGACGTCGACGCCGGTGACGACGGCGAGGTCGATGTCACCGTCGGCGATCATGCGGCGGGCGTTGCCGATCTGGACGGCGGAGGACGCGCAGCCGCACGAGACGGTGAAGCAGGGGCCGGTCGTGCGCATCAGCGCCCCCTGGACCAGTGCCACGTCGGAAGGGGTGAGCCCCTGCTGAGCCCGGACGAACAGCTCCATCGCCTCGTGCGGGGCGGTGGTGCGCGCGTCGGCGTGCAGGACTTCGAGGTAGCTGGCGACGTTGGCGTCGATGCCGCCACGCCCGACCAGGACGGCCGCGTCGCTCAGATCACCTCCTCGGATGCTCAGTTGAGCGTCCGCACAGGCTTCCACGAGGGACACCAGACCGTAGCGGTGGGCGTTGGTGTAGTGCTTGGAGAAGATGCCCGGCAGGTCCGGCAGGCGCTCGGCGAACGCCGCGTCCGGTAGGTCGACGGAGCCGTAGTACACGCCGTGGTGCTTCAGGCACGAGCGGCCGTTGGCGGCCACGTCCCAGACCTCGCCCACGGTGAACAGCGGCCCCTCGTCGCCCGGCAGGCAGAACCCCATGCCGGTGACCATCGTGTCCCGGGCACCGCGGTCCCCTCGCGGGCGGGCGGGGTAACGCCCGCTCACGACGCACACCCGGGAGTGCGGGACGAACGCTCTTTCCGTACCGGTGCGGGAAGGCTGCTGATCATGGCTCACCTCGGGGTGTGGGGATGGGTGTGGCATCGGGCAGCGCTTGCAGCGGTGTGCTCGCCCGATGTCGGAGTCGGGGGCCGGGGGGGACGGCGGTGGGAGGCTACTCGGCGATGGCGGTCCGGTACGACCACTGGTAGACGGGCATCAGCACGCCGCCGACATCCTTGAAGTCCTGCGTGAGAGCGAAGTGCTCATAACCGTTCCAGCGGGGAATCTTCAACCGATCCTCCGCGCTTCCGGATTCCACTTCATGGATCTCAGGAATATCACTCGGACCGCCCCTGAGGAAGACAAGAAGAGAATAGGACGTGACACTCACCTTACCCGCGGACGACTCATCGGAAACCAGAGCGGGACATTAGGCAACCTGACGGTCGCGCACACCCTGAATACCCACACACGGACCGACTAACCCCTCACATCCAAACAATGCACGCATCGCCCTAGCGGCACTCCCCCACCTCACAACACGGACCACCTGCACGCCAGAAGGCCGTGATTATATCCAAATAGAGCACATCCAAGAATCATCAGTCGACAATAAATACGAACACTTCCAAACGCTTGCGATATTACCCCTCAAGGCACAAAGTTGCAGTTCAGAGCCGTGCCACGAGCCAGTAGTCGGCAGACTGGCCCTCGACCGACGGATAGCCTCGACGCCCCACTCCGACTAGATCTTGCAATCCGCCCTCACGCACCCGTGAGGGTTACTTCCGGTGCTCACTTAAAGTACCCAGAGGCAAGACCTCTGACCTTATCCGACCTGTCGAAAGAGGCGCCGAAGAGATTGCACGCCCCGCGACCCACAAATGCCCCACGTTCAGCAAATACCCTATTGCCACCGGATGGCGCCCGAATCTACCGTGAGGAAAACGTCCCGCCGACGAGACCAAGAGGATCTTGTCCGGCGGCCGGAAGTCGGAAAAGAGGAATCCTATGTCCCCGATTCTCCTCGCACTCGTCCCCTCGCAGGGTCCGACGACCGGAGGCAACCCCGTCCTCCTGGTCGGCACCGGATTGACCGGGGCCACCGCGGTCCTGTTCGGCACCACCCCCGCGCTCAGCTTCACCGTCCAGTTCGACGGCGCCATCACGGCGGTCGCCCCGCCCGGGACCGGCACCGTGCCGGTCAAGGTGGTCACGCCGGCCGGCACCAGCAACACCCTCAGCTACACCTACCAGCTGCCGGCCCCGCCGACCATCCTCGCGCTCGTGCCTCCGATCGGCCTGGCCGTGGGTGGCCTGCCCGTCCTCATCGTGGGGCACGGCCTGTCCGGCGCGACGGCGGTCCTGTTCGGTACCACCCCCGCCACGAACTTCACCGTGCTGGGCGACGGCGCCATCCTGGCCGTCTCCCCGCCCGGAACCGGCACCGTCCCCGTCACGGTGATCACGCCGGCCGGCACCAGCAACGGCGCCTCCTACACCTACCTGTAGGACGGGGGCCGAACCGCCGCCGTCCGTAGGGGGGATGCGGCGGGGAAACAGTGAGCTCCGGCAGCAGAAGCTGCCGGAGCTCACTGTTCGTCGGGCAGGACCTGCGGGACACCTCGTCCGCGCGGTTCCGAACGCCGTGGCCGTCCACCCAGTACTGCAACCGCAGTCATGGGGGGCGGCCTCGGCGTTCGTCATGGCTGTGGCGTGTGCGGGCCTGACTGCGGCGGCACCAGTACGACCGACGCGGATGATGGGCCGCGGTGAGGTGGCGAGGGTGGAGGAGCAGGCCGATGAGGCGGCGGACGGGGACGGACAGCGGTACCGGGCCGTTACGGCCGGGTCTGGAGCGCCCTTTGCCAGCTTGTGTGCCCGGATGGCGGTCCGGCAGGAGAGGACGGCCACGGAAGCGGAGGCGCCGGGACGGGCAACGGTGCTGCTCGTGCCTTCGTGCGGAAAGGGGAAAGCGGCCGGTCGAAGCGCCGACCGCCTTCGGTGCGCCCCGGTGCCGGGCGCCCGTGTCACCGGCTGACGACGGTGATCGTTCCGGCGTCGCCTTCTCGGCGCTGTGCGGCCAGGGCTTCCTGGTAGGTGACGTACTGGCGAACGGTGCCGTCAGGCAGGATCAGCTGGTAGACGACGGTTTGCGGTGATCCTCCGCCGCAGTTGCAGGCCATGGTTCAGTGTCCTTTCCGGATGCTGGGGTTCGGGCTTCTGGAGAGGGGGCGTTGGTCAGTCCAGCCATCGTGAGGCCACGCCCGCCAGGTAGGAGACGCTGAGCGCGGTCGCCGGTATCCGGAACCACGGGCTGCCCTCCAGGCACGCGCCACAGCCAACCGCGACCGCAGACACCCAGACGCTCGAACACCAGCCGCAAGTGATCAGATAGGCGGCCTTGGACTCCTCGCCGAAGCGATCGGCGACCCAGATCCTGAGACCGCCCGCGAGGGTGTCCTTGGTCAGGAAGCGGGTGATGCGGCAGGTGGCGCCGAGCGCGAGAAGGAACATGGTCAAGCTCATGGGGACAACTCCACTGGCCAGGGACGCGGCAGTACGGTTGCGGGCGTCGCGGCGGGTACGGTGGCTTCGCCGCCAGGCCCTCAGCACGTCCGTCCCCCCGCCGTGCGAGGGCGGGGGGACGGACCTTCGGGGTCGGCCGCTCGTCTGCGGACGACGAGGTCAGGCCTCACCCGGCTCGGCCACCAGTACCGGTCCGCGATCCACGTCCCGGGCCCGGACCGGTCCGGTCACTACAGCGGCCGGCAGGGCAGCAGGGTGCCGGTCGACTGCAGCGGCGTGCCGCCGACGGTGGCGGTCGCGGTGAAGGCGCCGGATTGGACCTGAAGCAGGTTCAGGTCGGTGGTGAGGATCGCGATCCCGGACGCGTCCGTCACCGCCGAGCCCACCGGTTGTCCGGCGACGAGGAAGTTCACCGTCACGCCGGCGGCCGCAGGAGTGAGCTGGGCCTTCAGTGTGGCGGTGAAGGGGTACGGCTGCCCGTGCGAGGGGGTCGCCGGCGCGTGCTCCCAGTGGCCCTGCCAGCAGGACGGCAGCGCCTGCAGGCTCACGGCGGGGCCGCCTACGCCGACGGTGATCGGGACGGGAAGCGAGACGACGTTGGTGCAGGTGCAGGTGGTGCCGGCCGCGGTGACGGTGGCGGTCAGCGACACCGGCCCGGCGGTGGGGAAGGTCATCGACCCACTGGCGATGCCGAGTGCGTTGGTCGTGACGGTCACCGGGGCAGCCCCGCCGCCGTTGAACGTGACCGCCGCACCCGCAACGGGCACGCCATTGCACAGCACCACCGCGGACACGACGGTGGGCTGGCCGACGACCACCGGGGCCACCGGGGGCAGCAGGAACACCTGACAGGTCGCCGGCGGGGTCACCGTGACGGTGACCGGAAGCGAGACGACGTTGGTGCAGGTGCAGGTGGTGCCGGCCGCGGTGACGGTGGCGGTCAGCGACACCGGCCCGGCGGTGGGGAAGGTCATCGACCCACTGGCGATGCCGAGTGCGTTGGTCGTGACGGTCACCGGGGCAGCCCCGCCGCCGTTGAACGTGACCGCCGCACCCGCAACGGGCACGCCATTGCACAGCACCACCGCGGACACGACGGTGGGCTGGCCGACGACCACCGGGGCCACCGGGGGCAGCAGGAACACCTGACAGGTCGCCGGCGGGGTCACCGTGACGGTGACCGGAAGCGAGACGACGTTGGTGCAGGTGCAGGTGGTGCCGGCCGCGGTGACGGTGGCGGTCAGCGACACCGGCCCGGCGGTGGGGAAGGTCATCGACCCACTGGCGATGCCGAGTGCGTTGGTCGTGACGGTCACCGGGGCAGCCCCGCCGCCGTTGAACGTGACCGCCGCACCCGCAACGGGCACGCCATTGCACAGCACCACCGCGGACACGACGGTGGGCTGGCCGACGACCACCGGGGCCACCGGGGGCAGCAGGAACACCTGACAGGTCGCCGGCGGGGTCACCGTGACGGTGACCGGAAGCGAGACGACGTTGGTGCAGGTGCAGGTGGTGCCGGCCGCGGTGACGGTGGCGGTCAGCGACACCGGCCCGGCGGTGGGGAAGGTCATCGACCCACTGGCGATGCCGAGTGCGTTGGTCGTGACGGTCACCGGGGCAGCCCCGTCACCGTTGAACGTGACCGCCGCACCCGCAACGGGCACGCCATTGCACAGCACCACCGCGGACACGACGGTGGGCTGGCCGACGACCACCGGGCCGACCACCGGCTGGATGACGACCACCGAACAGGCCAGCGGCGCCGGCACGGTGACGGTGATCGGCGCGAAGGTGCAGGCCGCACAGGTGCCGGCGGCGGGGGTGAAGCTGACCCCCACCAGCTGACCGGCCGTCAGCGCCAGTCCCAGACTGGCCGGACCGACCACGCCGTTGACCACCGGGGCGGTGACTGTGCCCCCGCCCGGCAGGGTGTAGGTCAGGGTGCCGTTGACGGAAGTCAGGCCGGCGCTGCAGGTCAGGGTGGTCTGGGCGGTCACGAGGCCGCCGACGCCGATCGACAGCGTCGTGGAGATGGTCCCGGCCGGCGCCGCGTTGACGGTGACCGTGCCGCTGTCTGTCCCGACCACCGCGGCGACGGCATTCAGGTAGGTCACCAGGACCAGCTGCGCGCCGGAGCCGACAGCCGTGAACGTCGCCGGTCCGGCGGCGCCGGCGACCACCGGCAGCGACTGCGGGGCGGCGCCGTCATAGAAGAAGACAGCGGTGACGGCCCCCACGGGCGCGCCGGTGGCCGTGGCGGTGAAGGCGGAACACGCCGCCACGGGGGTGGGAACGATGGTTACTGCCATGTGAGCAGCCCCTTGAGTGAGTCGGGAGTGGGGCTGCCCGAACACGGCCGCGCCAGATGGTACGGCCGACGAATTCCACCTGTCAGGGTGCCCGTGCATGGGGACGGTGACCCGTCAAGCGATCACCACCCCGACGCCCCGACAGGGGAATGGGCACCCCACAGTCGGTCACCGCCATTACAACCAGACCGGCCGGCCAAGGCCATACCCTCCCGGTCGAATAACCCGTATGAACCAACGGTCTGAACACCACCACACCCAACAGTCGCTCAGACCACGGGACTTGCACCGCACGGGGCGCACTGCAGGACTCCGCACGCCCCCGTTCCCACCCATCTGACCGCCTGCCGGAGCGGTACGCCGGCAGTTGCCGGCGGGGGCGAGCGGCGATCAACCCGGCCATGTACTTTAGCGCCCGCCCTCACGGCTCCGATCTGGTGAAACGCGACGCAAAGCGGGCATGCAACCCCGCCGGGGCCGCCTCCCACTCCTCGACCCGCCCCACCCAGAGCTCGGTCACCCGGCCCGGTCACATCATGATCAAGTGCGGTTGCGGTATGAGGGTGCGAGCCATGCCCTCCGCAGGCTGCGCAGCATGACTGGACGAGGGCGAATGGGCGGATGCTGGTGTTGTCCATCGGCGACGACTGGGCCGAAGAGCACACGTTGTCGAGTGCAGGAGGGGACAGGTCGTGAGCTCGCAACGGCTCGCCTGCCGGGTGGAGTTGAGGGCATCGCGAAACTGCACGCCATTGGGTCCCGGCACGGCGGCGAGGACCCCGAACCCGGGCAGGTGACGAAAGGATCGAGACCGACCGCGAACCGCGGGTGCAGGCGCTGATGGATGCCGATTGAAGGGCACATGAGCGACCGGACAGGTTCTAGATCGTCGATGGCTGGGTGCAGGTGCAAACCGCTGCCCGTCAACGTCACCACCGACCCCGATGCCGGCACAAGCGAAGCGATCACTGAATTGGTGTGATCGACCATGCGTCAAACGTGAAGTGCGCCTGCGGCAGGGACCGCCTGGGCCCCCTCAGGGTGATCGCTGTCATCTCCCCGGCGCTGAAGGCCCCAGGCACGACGACGGCCGTCGTCCCGATGCCCATGCCGAACGCGAGGACCACGGACACACGAGCATCGAACCGGAGCGCAGGCACGGCGCGCCGGCCGCAAAGGCCGCCGTCGTCCGTGCGCCAGCCGTCGCAGTGAGCCTCGTCCGTGCGGTGACCACGTCGGCCCACCCGTCCTCGGCAGCGCCGGTGACTTCCGTGGATGACCTCGGCCGGGCGCCTCCCGTAGGGGGCGCTGACTGCCCTCACACCGTCGGTGCGTACCGCCCCAGCAGCAGCCCAGAGCGCCGAAGTATCGGACTCGCCGTTCGGCGGTCCGGGGAGATCGGTGCGGCACTACGCCGGGCCACCGCACCGGCCGGCGTGCTGAGGAACCTTCGGAATGCGTGACTGGTTTGGTGGTCAGGCACTCGATCCCGGCGGGGCGTTCGGTCGCCGTCCAGGCCACCAGGTCGGCCAGCGGGTGGCCGGCCCGCACGGCGACCTCCACCGTGCTCCCTTCGGCCCTGTGGGCGGCGATGCCTTGTGTGTCCTTGCCACGCCTCGGGCCCGCACCCAAGCCAGCCGCCGGGCCCGAGCCCCACGTCGTGCGCCCGGCCCACCACGTCCACCGGGGTGGGCCGGGCGCACGACGTCCGCCGAGGTCAGACGGCCGCAGGCGGTTCGTCCTTCGCGCGGACGGCCCTGATGAGCCGGAGCGCGAGCAGCGGCAGCACCACCGCGAACCCGCCGGCCGCCAGCATGCCGATCGGACCCTCCCAGTAGCTGATGACGCTCGGCAGAGTGAAGGTCAGCAGCAGAGGCAGTGCGCCGACGACCATCCCGGCAGGCCACAGCCGACGCCGGTTTGCCACCAGCAGGAGGAGGGCGGCCAGCAGGAGCTGGAGCGGGCGCCAACTCGGGTCCCAGACCAGCGGAGTGTGCAGATAGTCCGGGCCGAGCAGCAGCAGCCAGGACAGCATCGCACCCGCGACCGCCATCGGCAGCGTCCGGCGGGGGCGGCCACTGAGCAGGTCCGGCGGTGCCATCAGCAGCAGAGCCAGCCACAGCAGCGGCCCGCTCGCCCACCCCACGAGGGCGAACAGGGAACCGGAGAGGAGACTGTCCACCGCCTCCACCAGGCCGAGGGCCACGGCCGCCGCGCCGATCCAGCGCGCCGCGCCCCACCGCCCGGCGACTGCCGCCAGCACCGCGAGCGCCCAGACGGCGATCAGGGCGAGTTGCCACGCATGCTCACCGCCGCTCTCCTGGCTGCTCGGCCAGGGTTGCAGCAGCCAGGAGAGGCTGAGCCGGAGTCCAAGACCGGCTCCCAGTGCGAACGGCACCGCCTGTGCGAGCACCTGCCCCGCCAAACCGCCGGAGGTCAGCCCCGTCCGCACGCGCAGGCCGTGCCCGGCTATGCCGGCGAGTTCGCGCAGGCGCAGCAGCCGTCCGCCGTCCCGCCTCACCAAGTCGTACACGGCGGTGATCTCCTCGCCGCGCTCGTGCCGGTACCACTCCGGGTACAGGCTCAGCGCGGCCCTCAACGAACGATCCGTCACGCGGTTGCCCCCCTCAGCCTCGGGCGGGCGGTGGACAGGCGGCGCTGCGCCTCGGCGACGACAACACGCAGACGCTCGGTCTCGGTGGCCAGCGCGGCCTGCCCGCCATCTGTGAGCGCGTACGTGCGCCGGGCGCGCCCGTCCACCACCTCGTCACCGATGACCTCGATCAGCCCCTGGCCTAGCAGGCGGTCGAGAGCGCCATAGAGGGTGCCGGTTCTCATCCTGACCCGGCCGTCGGAGATCGCGGCGATCTCCCGGAGAAGGGCATAGCCGTGCCTGGGGGCATCGGCCAGCGCGGTGAGCAGGAGCAGCGTGGGCTCCTGCATGGGTCGCTCTGTCATACGGCTACATATATCGGCGAACTGCATAAGCTGTCCATCAGGGGTGACTGCCCATCGAGCGGCGGCAGGTCTTCGACCTGCCCGAGATCCGCCTGCGGGTGACCGAGCACCGCATCGAGCACCGCCGCTGCGCCTGCGGGCAGGTCACCGGGGCATCCGCGCCGCAGGGCGCGGGCGCCCCGGCCCAGTACGGGCCGGGGCTGAAGAGCCTGGCCGTCTACCTGCTCACCCGGCAGCACCTGCCCTACCAGCGGTGCGGCGAACTGCTCGCCGACGTTCTCGGCGCGGACGTGGCCACCGCGACCCTGCTCGGGTGGGCCGGGCAGGCCGCCGAGGCGGTCGCCCCGCACACCGAGGCCGTGCGCCGCCAGTTGACCGACTGCGAGGTGGTCGGCTTCGATGAGACCGGCACCCGGATCGCAGGGCGTACCTGCTGGGTGCACACCGCCTGCACGAAGTCGCTGACGCTGTACCTGCTCCACGCCAAGCGCGGGATGGAGGCGTTCGAGGCGATGGGCGTGCTGCCGCACTTCGGCGGGATCGCGGTCCACGACGGCTGGAAGCCGTACAAGACGTACGCCGGCGCGGTCCATGCCCTGTGCAACGCGCACCACCTGTGCCTGACCACCAAACCAGTCACCGGAATGCTTGGACGCCTCCTGGCGCATGCAAGCCGCCGCACCCGCCGACGCCTCTGAGGCGGCGCCGACGGATGGATCCAGATCCTCCAGGGGGTGCCCATCACGAGCCGCACGTCACCCGCCGCCTGAAGCACGGCGAGCGCCGGCTGCACGTTCCCCCGGGAGGGATGGGCGGCCCGCCGGTTGGATACAGAAAAGTAATCCAGAGCCGAAAATCGGTGGCAAGCCTTGCGATCGACTTTCACCCGATCGGCGGAGTGTCCGGCCGAATCGCGCGATACGGAGAATGGCCGGTCGCGGAACAACCGAACCGCCA
Organism: Streptomyces viridifaciens; assembly: GCF_001888885.2. Classification (NCBI taxonomy): domain Bacteria; kingdom Bacillati; phylum Actinomycetota; class Actinomycetes; order Kitasatosporales; family Streptomycetaceae; genus Streptomyces; species Streptomyces viridifaciens. Next base: position 1,479,696 of record NZ_CP090840.1, on the reverse strand, counting down.
CCGGTCAGCGGAGGCGGAGTTGCTGGCCGCGGAATTGCATGCGGATTCCCCACACCACGGAAGGCGCTCGCGCCGGACGGCAGCGGCGGAGCCTTCCCCCCGGAAACGAGCACGCCGGCGCCCTGGGAGTGGTCGGCTGGTTCCGGATCCGGTCGACCCGAGCTGGCGAAGCGTCCGCATCGGCATCCTCGGACGGCCTGACGCGCCGATTCCCCTTTACCGGGAGGAATCCTCCCGGTAAAGGGGGATCAGCAGCTCCGCTCACCGAAATAGGCCGCGGGCGGGTTCGTTCACGTCGCTCCTGCGACCGGCGGCCTAGACCGGTCCGGCGACACCCTGGGCTGCGGGCGGCGACGCCGAGAACGGCCGGATGCGTTCCGGTCCGGCAGGACCGCCCGCGTCGTGTGACGAGTTCGATCCGAGGCCTCCGCGGCCTGGTGCGCCGGCACCGGCCGCGGTCCGTTCTCTCCCGGTTCGCCGGAACCAGGTGGCAGCGGTGCCGGGACGGGACCCGCCCGGGCGCGACGACGTTCCCGCCCGGGCCGACCAGGTAGTGCCCAGGGAGGTGCCGGTGATGGTCACCGCGGTGCCACCGGAGGTCAGGCCCGGGTGAACGCGGCCACGGTGGATGCGTCCACGGAGGCGTGGGTGAAGCCGTTGTGGTCCCGTCGGCGATGGTCACGCGCACACCAACCGATCCAAGCGCCGTGCCCGCGGGCACGGCGACGGTGATGACACCACTGTGCGGCGTCAACCCCTGCTGACGCCCGAGCACATCGACACGGGTGTAGGAGCGAGCGGGGGGCGCACGCCAGGCTCGCGCATCGGCATATGCCCCAGTGCACTTCGATGAGCGTCCTGTCGGCCGCACGCTCAGCGGATGACCCGGGCTCGTGCGCGCGGGCCGGTCGGGCTTCACGCAAGGCGGCCGACTGGAACCAGTCCGCCTCAGGAAACAAGGGAAGACCGCGAGCGCTCAACGCCGGCACAGGTCTACGCCAGTCCATCACCAGCGCGCACTTGAAGAAGTCATAAAAGTACAAAACAGTGGGGATCAGGCCACTGTTTGGCTGATCCGCGTCTGCGGCTTGACACGGCATTCGCGGACCTATGCCAATTGACAGCCATTCGATTCGCTCACTCAAATTGCACAGCGCTCTACAGTTGCTTGCAAAAACCTTTCTTCTCCGCTCGTGGCGTTTCGTGTATATTTCCTGGCTTCCAGCGAGGCCTCTGAGGAGAGCCATGTCGAACTGATAGGAGTGGAATGCTGACCGGAGAGGAATACATCAACATTTGTGCCCTGCGCTCGCGCGGATTGTCCATCGCCGCCATCGCTCGTATCCTCGGCCGTGACCGCAAGACCGTGAGTTCCTATCTGTGCGGGAAGCGCACGGTCGGAGTCCGCAGCTCCGACCGGGACGAGTTCAGACGGTTCGTCCCCTACTGCCGTCAGCGGCTCCAGGACGACGCCCACTTCCAGGCCTCGGCGCTGTACGCGGAAATCGTCGATCTCGGCTACACCGGTGGCTACTCGACCTTCACCCGTGCCCTGCGCACCCATCAGCTGCGTCCTCGCTGCCCGCTGTGCCAACGGCCTCCCCGCGGCCGCCCCGTCCGGCAGGACGACGCGGAGGAGGTGCGGTTCCGCTGGTTCGTCTTCTCCGGAGCCCCGGCGGACTGGGGCAGCACTCAGGCCTGCATCCTGGTGGGACGCCTGATCCACTCCCAGCGCTGGAGCGCCGCACTGGCGGAACAGATCGATCCCGGCCACCTGGCCGACTCCGTCGACCGGATCCTGCGCCAGTTCGGCGGAACCGGCTGGCGCTGGCGCTTCGACCGGACACCGGCGGTCCACTGCCAGGACGATGGCGAACTGGCCACAGCACTGGGCAAGGTCGCGAAGCACTACGGTGTCGTCGCGGAGCTCGTCCCGCCCGGGCGGGACGCCGACGACGACGTCATCGGGCGAGCGCTCGCCCATTGGTGGCAGACCATCCACGCGGACACCGGCCTGCTGGAGGCCCAGGAAAGCCTGGAGCGACTGACCAGACTCATGGAGACTCGCCGGGCCTCGGCACGGGGCGGGTGCACGGCGCCCGCTGCGGCGGTCCTGCTCGACCTCCCCCATGACCCGTATCCCGCCAGGATCAGCGTCACTCGTACCGTTTCGGCCGGCAGCATGGTGTCCTACCGCGGCAACCTCTACGCCGTTCCCCGGCATCTGCACGGTCACACCGTGCAGGTGCGCCGAAGGGTCGGCGATCCCCTTCTGACGATCGCGACCCCGCGCGGAAGAGTGATCGTCCAGCATTCCCTGGCGCCCGACGGTGCCGGCCTGTCGGTCATCGGCCACCGGCACGGGATCAGCCTCGAACGCCCGCTCCCGGTGCCGAGACCGGCCTGCCACAGCAAGATGTACAGTCCACCGTCCGCCGAAGCGCTCGCGGCGGCCCAAGCACTCCGACAGGACGACCGTCAGGAGGACGGATCAGCGTCCGGTCAGCAGGCTGGCGGGTCGCCGGAAGGCCCCGCCCGCGGCGAGCTGCGGCCGGGTATTCCGACCGGATCGGACGGAAACGGCCGGAGCCACTGGTTCCACCCGGCGGCTCAGCCGCTTCCCAGTGAGCCGCCGTCCCCGTCGCGAAACACCGTCACGCCGACAAGCTTCCGGACTGCACACCGTGAATCCAGCGGGACTCCCCGACGGGGACAGCACCGGTCGGAGGGTGATCCGCTCCGGTGCCGGGCAGGGGCGACTCCATTGCAAATGACCGCGGTTCAGGCCCCCGGGACGAGCACGGCCGAACCCATACCGGGGTGAGAGTCCGCCGGCCACCGATCGGAGCCGGGTGGCGTCGTCGACCCACGATAGGCGACAGGCGGGACGCGCGATGGAAGTTCCCGCATTCGAACGCCGTCCGCCCCAGCCGTCTGTCGGTCAGTGAGTCCCGACATCATCCCGACCGAGGTCTCCGGGGGACTGCCAGGGGCGTCAATCCGTCGGCCGAGGCCCCCCTGCGCCTGCCTCAGGAGGAGCCCGTCACAGCTAGTGCTGTGACCGCATAGGTCCACCGGGTTGGCGCTGGTGGGCCCTCGGCCGGTTGGATGTCGTCAAACGTTCAGCTCGGAGGGGTGGAATGGCAGAGCCGGTCAGGGTACGTAGGCTCACGGACCGAGAGGGCCAGCAGTTACAGCGGATCGTGCGGCGGGGCAGTACGAACACCGCGCGCTACCGGCGGGCGATGATGCTGCTGGCCTCGGCCGGCGGCAACCGGGTGCCGGTGATCGCCCAGCTTGTCCAAGCGGATGAGGACACGGTGCGGGACGTGATCCACCGGTTCAACGAGATCGGCTTGGCCTGCTTGCACCCTCGGTGGGCGGGAGGCCGTCCCCGCCTGCTCAGCCCTGACGACGAGGACTTCGTCATCAAGACGGCCACCACCCGCCCGGCCAAGCTCGGGCACCCTTTCACCTGCTGGTCGATTCGCAAGCTGCTCACCTATCCTTCGGCGGGTCCACGGCCGGGTGATCCGCATCGGCCGCGAGGCCCTGCGCTGCCTGCTTGCCCGACGAGGCGTCACCTTCTAGCGCACCAAGACGTGGAAGGAGTCCCCCGACCCCGAGTACGACGCCAAGCTCGACCGGATCGAGCACGTCCTGGAACACTTCCCTGACCGCACGTTCGCCTTCGACGAGTTCGGACCGCTCGGCATCCGCCCCACCGCCGGCAGCTGCTGGGCCAAGCAGGGCCGACCGGACCGGCTCCCGGCGACCTACCACCGCACCCACGGCCTCACCTACTTCCACGGCTGCTACGCCATCGGCGACGACACTCTCTGGGGATCAACCGGCGCCGCAAAGGCACCACGAACACCCTGGCCGCGCTGAAGTCGATCCGGGCCGCCCGCCCCGACGGCGCCCCCGTCTACGTGATCCTGGACAACCTCTCCGCCCACAATGGCAAGAAGATCCTCCGCTGGGCGAAGAACAACAACGTCCACCTCTGCTTCACACCCACAAACGCATCCTGGGCCAACCCGATCGAGGCGCACTTCGGACCACTGCGTCAGTTCACCGTCGCGAACTCCAACCACCCGAACCACCCGTCCCAGACGCGAGCCCTCCACGCCTACCTGCGCTGGCGCAACGCCAACGCCCGCCATCCCGACGTCCTGGCCGCCCAACGCCGCGAACGAGCGCGCATCCGCAGCGAGAAAGGCCTGCGCTGGGGAGGCCGACCGCTCACCGAAGCAGCCTGACCCGCCCCGGCACCCAGGAGACCCGCGATGGCAGTAGAGATCGTCTACGAGACGCACGCCACCACCACCGACAACGAGGCGGGCATCGCCACCGGCTGGCTCCCCGGCCGGCTCTCGGAACTCGGCCGCCTCCAGGCCGCGGAACTCGGAGAACGCCGACGCGCCGGCGGCTTTGCCGCGGTGTTCACCTCCGACCTCCACCGAGCCGTGGAGACAGCCCGGATCGCGTTCCCCAACGGCAGGCCCCCGATCCACCAGGACATCCGGCTGCGCGAGTGCAACTACGGGGACCTCAACGGAACCCCTGTGTCCCGCATTGCCGCCCAACGGGCTCGCCGCATCGACGAACCCTTCCCCGGCGGTCAGAGCTACCGCCAGGTCCTCGCGGCCACCGACGTGTTCCTCCACGACCTGGCCACGCGCTGGGACGGCGGCCGAATCCTGGTGATCGCTCACTCGGCCAACCGATGGGCCCTGGACTGCTTGCTCACCGGCGCCTCAATGAAAGAGCTCGTCGAGGCCCCACCCGCCTGGCGCCCGGGCTGGCACTACGTGCTTCCCGCTGGCTGGACCCCATCGACCCGGTGAACCCTCCCGGTCACAGCACTATTGCTGCCGCAACACGTCCTTGTGCACGACGCTGTCAACGAACATGACATTCTCACTCAGTCCAGTGAGCAGATCGAGGAGGGCGGCCAGCGGCTGGTACTCCACACGGACGGCCGGGCGCTCACCACACGCCTTCAAGTGCTCCCACATCGCGTGGAAGTAGTCTTCCAGTTCGAAACGCGCGTCGAACTGCGCGCTGAGTCCTTCGGGATCGAGCCGACGCAAGGCGTCACGGTCGAGCTGGGCCACCGCGTCGACGATGCTCTGAACGACCTCACGGCTCACGGCTCGCGAGCTGGACATGAATTCTCCTAACGATGTTCGCAGTGGAAGACCGAGGCTCGACGCTCCACGCGCCGCCCCGCCTGGTCGGAACTCAGGGCGACCGCCCTGTGGCCGCCGATGGTGGGGCGCTCGTGAGCCGCCTCCCACTCGACGAGTCGCCCTCGAGGAGGCCGGGACCCGCTGGGTTGCCGGCCGACACGGCGTAGCCCCGGCCTCGGGAGGTCCTTCCCCGATCACGGCCCTCAGGCAGCAGCCGGTCCGCCGTCCGGCTCCACCACCCGGCGTGCTCCGCCGGAGCGGTCGAACGCAATCGGACGGCCTCGGAGGCCACGAGCACGCGGCACCACCGAGTACGGATCAGAACGTTCTCGGCCGTGACCTCCCGTAGCCCGCCCCGTGATCTGTGCGGTGGTCAGTGGACTCTCCTCCTCGGTGAACCGCGGGGCCGGGCAGCGCGGTGTCCGCCCGCGTACCCGTGGCGGCCTGCAAACCGTCTCGTTTCCGGCGGATGAGCCGATGCCCGTTCCCGGTGCGCACGCCGAGCCGTCCCTGGATTCGGAGCGCCCGCGGCCGTTGCCCCGGACGGGCAGGAGACTCCCCGTGGTGCATGTGCTCTCCCCCGCTCGTGGCGCCGCTCCGGCCCGGGGAGGCGCCATCCTCCGTCCGGCTCCCACCAGGGGTTTACGAGCAGTCGGGCGAACGGACGCCGGACCGGCAAAGCCGATCGGGAATAGGTTATCCACGGAGGAGCGATCCGCTCCAAAAAAGGGGGCGCGTTCACGTAATGCAGCACCTAGTGTGACGGTAGGGATAGTTCAGTAACCAGCGGCCGATGACGGGCCGGACTTGCCTTTCTTCATTCACCGAGGACGGGGCGGCATCGCGACTGGGGAATTTTCCGGTCGGGGACGGGTGAAGCGCTCACGGGATTCCTCCGAGCATTGACCGGAAACAGCCGTTCTGATCGTGCAGGTCACGCCTGGAAGAGCAGGCCGGCCCGGCTACGCGGCGAAGCCCGACCGGGCATCCTCTCCGACCGGCGTTGACCAGGCGGCGGAGGCCGCGAGTCGTCCGGGAGCACGGGGCAGCCGGCGCTCTCGGCCCGCCGGCGCGTCGGCCGGGCGGTCCGGTTCGGCGGAGACCGGCCATGGAGCACGCGGGAACGGGTGTCGCGCCCGCAGAATGTGCGGAGGGCGAGCTCGGGGGTCGCCACAAGCGGGGTAGCCGTCGGCCGGTGCGCGTCAAAGTCGCACCGGCCGACGGATCCGATTCCTCGCCGGGGCACCCACCACCGCAACCCGCCTCTGCAGTGGTCCGGGCAGACTCGGAATTGCCGTCGGCGGAGCGGCTGCTTGCCCGGGTGAGGAGGGTGACCCACCCGGTCTGATGTATCCAGTTATCCGTCGAGCCGGAATTTCCGCAATGCCCTGGTCGGACGATTCACCCGCACAGCCCAGTGGGCCGGGAAAAAGCAAACCGTTTTGCAGATCGGAACGGAAACCCCTTGTGGCCAGGCACTTTGCATGTGCGGGGGCTCATCGCTCGGAAAACCTGCCCGCGCATTCAGTGGTGCCTCCAGGTGTTCGCAGCCCACCGCTCCCCGGCCTCGGAGGGGGAGCAGGAGAAGTGGTCTTGTCGGCCGGAGCGCGGTCACCGCAGTGGAGCGGCTGGACGGATGGAGACCGAGGAGCGGTGTCCGGCAGCGCGGTCCGGAGACTTCGGGCCGACGTGAACCGGCCGAATCGTGGAGCGCTTACCAACCGCGGAAGCGGTGCGCGGGGGCTTTGACGGATCCGGCGAGACGGTGACGCAATGCCAGGAGGTGGAGGTCGGCCCCGGGCTTCGGGCGCTCCGTCGCCTCGGAGATTCCATCTGGCTCGCGTCGGGTCGGTCACGTCTCTAGCGGTCTCGGACGGCCTTCGACGACTGGTGGTCGCGTGGGCCTCGGCAGAGTGCAGCGGGCTCGTTGCCCGTGACACGCCCCGGAAGGCACCCGCGCCGGGCGGGCATCCGGCGATGACCGCGGCGTACTGTCCGGCGCTCTGCTGTCTCCGGCCCGCTGATACGTGCTCGCACCCGGGAGCCGGATCCCGGCTGGCTCCGGACACCGGTCGCGTCCCATGGGGGCGTCCGCCCGGCTCCGGCCGTGCCGTCCCGAACACGGTGGTCCCGCCTGCATCGGGCTCTCGGAGGTCCCTGCGCGGTGCGAGACCCTGGGCGGCTATGGTCTCCGGCGTGTGCTCGCACGGCTCGGTTGTGCTTCGGTCCGCCCGGTCTGCGGGCCCTTGGCCGGCGTCCTCCCGAGGGAGGGGTGTGGCTGCGCCCTGCCGGGGCGGACCGGTCGGGGTGGTGCGGTCCACGGGCGAAGCGTCGCCGAGCCGGGCGCGGGCCCGTTCCCGTTCGAACCGGCGAGCGGCGAGGCGTCGGCGAAGGAGCGTTCCTTCCGACACGTCGCCCTCTGCTTCTGACCGTTCGCAGCGCCCAGCTGCGGTGGGTGCGAGTTGCGCCGGTCGGGCATCTTCGGCAGGCGCGACGTCCGACCGGCTGGCGGACGACTCCCACTGGTCCTGAAGCCGGCGGCACGCGGCAGCGGCAGCAGCGGGACCGCAGGACCAGCAGGTGCTCGGATCCCCGGTGTCGCGGACGATCAGCGGGCCACGGCACAGTGCGCACTCCGGAGCCCGGACCGGCCTGGCCCCCGTGACCGTTTCGCTTGCCCGGTCGACGACCCTGATGAGCCACGGGAGCGGGGAGATCACGGAGGACCACGGCTCGGCGCCGACTGGTTCCCTACGGCGCGCGAACTCCCATGCGGACTCGAGGGCGCGGAGGATCACCTCACCGTGGGCTTCTGGGGAGGTGCCGTAGTCTGCGAACGTTGCGACGATGTGCCAGGCGAACACCTCGAGTTGTCGCCCGGTCAGCCGCTCGGCCAGCTGACTCGGCAGTCGGCTGAGAGCCGACGACGCGGCGCGTCGTCCCCATCGTCTCTGCTCGTCGGTCAGCAACCGGATCGCCTCACGGTCCGCTCGCCATCCGCCGCGCCCCGCCGTACCCGCCATCTCCGACATGGCTGCCGCCGCTCGGCCTCGCGTGCGCGCGTTGGGCGGTTCGTTGGACAACCAACCGCCAGCGACCGCCGGCTTGTTCAGCAAGTCGTGTTGGAAGGATCGTGTTTCTGCCACCGAATCGGGGGTGGTCGATGTCACCGGACCGGGGAGACCCGTTGTGACCGAACCGGCGGCTCCCGGCCAGACGTCGAACGAGGCGCCGCGACGGGGAGCCGGTGCTGTACCGGAGACCTCGCCGCTGTCGGCTGCGGCGCCGGGGACGGCTCGGAGTGCGGGAACATCTCCGTTCGGCGGGGACCCGGGCTGCCCGTCCGGGACTCGCACGGGCACGGGCACGGGGTGGACGACGTACCTGAAAACCCTTCTCTCGCCGGGACCTCTGCTTACCCAGCCCTGGGCCAGGAGTTCCGCCACCGCGTCGCGGGCCGTTCCCTCCTTGATCCGGCACTCGCGCGCAATTCGCCCGACAGGAGTCGGTTCAGGAAAGTGCTGCCGCAGGGAGAGGAAGGCGTAGACCTTGAACCGGGTACCGGCCAGATGGGTCCGGGCGTACGAGCTGATGCACACGGCCAGCTCACCGTCGGCCAGGGGACGGACACGTCGGTTCATGGTCCGGGTGGCCGGATTGCGGGAGGTGCGGACCAGATTCTTGGCCTTCGCCTTGGCGATCAGCCGGTTGACGCCGCCCCGCGACAGCCCCAGCTGACGCCCGATTGTCCCGTCGGCGGCGAAGCATGACCCCGACTTCCAGCCGTAGTCCTGCACCAGCGTCACGACCCGGATCAGATCACCCGTCAAGTCCCTGTCACCGAGCCACGCTGCCGGGAATCGGGTGGCGGGCATGCTGGACCGTCCGGTAGCAGGCACTCCCGGGGCGCACCCGGAGTCCCGGACCGTTTCCGGGAGCATGGTGGCCGTGCCCGCCCGGCTCAAGGGGCACCTCCGGAGGCATGATGCCCGATCGTTCGTCGGTCCGGTCCGACCGGCCGACCGTGAGTGCCCGGATCGGCCGAGCGGCGAGGCGCCACCCGTTTCGACGTCGGGGCGGTACTGTTCCCCGCCAGTCCCGGTTGAGCAGTGGTCACTCGTGTCTCACAGCTCGGGAGAGACGGCTGTCGCCTTCGTCCATTCAGGACTCGGCGGCCCGATCCCGGGCGGACACGGCGGCGGCCCACCACATGGGCAGGGGCGAGCTGGCAGATTCGGTGATGCAAAATGGCGTTGCCTACTTACGACGCGTGAGGAGGCCGCAGCTCGACAGGACACCGATTCTTCGCAGGATCCCGAGTGTTCCGTCGAGTCGAGGCAGCAGTGGATTCCGTCGTCGGCTCAGATATGTGCTCGGCGGCGACGGGACAGGGTGTTGAGACCCCGAGGCCTGTGCTTAGCTCGGTGAGGTCCGGTGGTGCGGACTGAGCCCTTTCCTTCTCGCTAGGTCATGTCACACCTCCCCGCCAGGGGGCGTGGTAAAAGAGGGTCGAGCGAACTCCGGAAAAGCGAACACGAGCGGCTGTTTTCGTCTGACGGTTCACATCCGGGGCTCGAGTGATCTGGAGCAGCGACGCAGCAACGACTGCGCCGCATAGCCGCCCGGACTCAGACGAGTCCGGACGGCTGCTTCATCACCGAGCCGAGTTTGCACTCGGAGTACTCCTTCCATCACGGAACGTATCTGAATCCTTGCAATCCTTGTCCGCTCCCAAGGTTCCTGCGTCCGCGCAAAGGCAGGAGCCCGGTCACGCCGTCCGGGCGTCCTGCAGAAGCCCGGACAGGAAGTTCCGAGCGGCCCGACCGCCCTGGCTTGGCGGACTTCCGCCGGACACCCGGCACCCGTCGTCCCAGGACCACGGAGCTGCCGGAATGCCACCACCGGTCAGCTACGCGCCGACGCAGGAAACCGGGCGGTTGATCGGATACGCGGCGTAGCAGCGCCGGCCGCCTCAGCGGCCACACCGACGGTCATGATGCGGCATCGGGCGCTCCCCTCACCAGCCACCCGGATGGAAACGCGCAACTGGTGCTTCTCATGCAACCTGAGCTTCCGTTGATCGGATGACCGCGCGCCCCATAGCAACAACGGCTGCCCCGCCATCATCCGGGACCGGCCACGGTCGGCAGCCGCCGCAGCGGCCACACCGCTGGGGAGAATCGCAGAGCATCCGGCAGGAACCGCAGCCGTCCCGCCGGGGCGCAGGGGAAAACCAGCGAGCGGTGATGGTCGCGCCCGCTTAGACCGCTCCTGTCCCAGGCCCGCCGAATGACCACCGCACGTTCGGCCCGACGAGTTCTGCATCCCGGGTAAAAATGCTGAGCACGGGCGGCCTGGCATATTTCAGGACACCCGGATGCCGTACGTTTCCCGGCGATTGACTCATCGTTCTCGGGGCATGAATCAATCGACCGAGTCGCCTCTTCCATTGCCCCTGGAGCCAGACAGGATCTGCAATGTCGGCGATGACTGGCTATTCGTCCCGGACCGGATCAATGTCATGGGTGATGCAGAAAGTGGGTATCTCGCGAAGAACGGCGAGCGCGTGGTGCTGAGACATTGCTCACGCAATCTGGCCGAACTCATCCGCATTCTGCGTCAGCTCGAGTTTGAATTCTCGGTCCGGATGCCCCGTTCAGAGGAATAGCCGCCTGCCCAGGGCGCCGCCGGCCGCGATACACGATGACGCACACAGGAGGGCCGCTTTGTACGAGTCGACGGACACCACTTTCGTCCCTCGCTACGCCTCGGGATTCGCTCCGAATGACGAGGTCATACACAACCATCCCCTCTGGCCCCCCGTCGGCCAGTCGTCTCCGGAGGTGCCCTATCCGGTCGTGGACGGGTGGACCGACGCAAGCGTGCAGTCGCGCACCGTCGGAGTGGAAGCCCTCATGCAGGAGATCGGTCTGCCGGCCGCGGGCTTCCATCCCCAGGTGATCGACGACCGTCCGGAGCACCGCTCACGGACAGCACGCCCCGCAGGCCGCCGAGCCGACGTCATGGGATCTCTGCTCGGATTCCTGACTGCGGCGGTCGTCACCGTGGCGTGCATCCTCGGATGGGCGATCTCCTACCACCCTCTGCAGAACGTGGCCCTTTCCCGGCTGCCCAGAAACCTGTCCCAGTACTGGCCGGTCGTCATCTACGGGCCGTGGATGGCTGCCTCTCTCTCCGTCCTGCGTGCCGCGCTGGGAGGTCGCAAGGTCGCGAACTCCTGGACGATCATCCTGGTGTTCGCCGGTATCGCCAGTGCCCTGTGCATCGTCGACACACCCAGCACGATGCCTGAGGCCGTGGTCGCGGGCCTTCCGCCGGTGACCGCCGTGGTGTGCCTGCAACAAATGGTGCGCCAACTGCTGGCGGCCAGGCAGGTGTCCCAGGATGATGTCCGACAGACCCCCTCACACCGGGCATCGCGATAGAACGCGGACGGTGCGGGACCACGGCCAACGGGGGGACAACCGGATCTCCGATTGAGGGCGGCGTCCGTCGAGGAGGGAACCGCAACATCGGATCGTGGCATCCCGGAAACACAACGGCTCCGCTGACCCGGTCTTCCGCATACCCAGGTCCACCTCCTCGCCGCCATGACGGGGGCGGCCAGGTCATCGCCCAGCGCGAGGTCGGCTCCGAGACCAACGGAATCACCGTCTTCAAACCCTTGCTCGCACCGCTCGAACTCGCCGGAACCGTGGTCACCTTCGACGCGCTGCACTCGCAGACCGAGCACGCCCGCTTCCTGGTCGAGGCCGAGCAGGCCCACTACATCGCCGCGATCAAGGGCAACCACCCCGCCCTTCAGCAGGAACCGAAGGGCTGCCGTGGCAGCATGTGCCGCTGCAGGGCAGATCCCGCGCCACCGCGCACGGCCGCGACGAGGTCCACCGGATCAAGACCTGCTCCGTCGCGCGCGGCCTCGGCTTCCCTCACGCCGTCCAGGTCGTGCGCCGCCGCCGGACCGTCACCACCGGCAAGGTCACCCTCGAGCGCGTCTACGGCGCGACTGGTTCCTACCTCACCAGGCCGCCCCGCGGATCTCGCCTCATGGGTGCGCGGCCATTGGGGCATCGAAAACAAGATCCACCACGTGCGCGACACCACCTACACCGAGGCTCCCGCGTGCGCCCCGGTACCGAGCCCCGGACAATGGCCAGCCTGCGCGACCTCGCGCTCGTTGCCCTCCGGCACTTCGGCCACGACAACATCGCGGCCGGCCTCCGCCATCACGCCCGCCGACCCCCGCCGCCCACTCGCCACCTTTGGCATCACGTGATCGAACCGGCCCGCTCGAACGACGCCGCCCTGGTGCACCGGGCTGCCTAATACTCCAGCTGTAGATCTTGATCACGGCTGTTGGGCGGCCTGTCGCCGGTAGTGGCTGGTGCGGGCGCGGGCTTGGTGCCGTCGCCGCCAGTCTGACCAGCGGAGTCTGTGCGCCAGGTTGCGGATGGGCGGGGTGATGAATGCTGCGAAGAGGCGTCGAATCTCGCTGCATGTCAGCGGGACGAATCCTGGCGGTCTCGTGGCGGCCTGCTCGATGGCGGCCGTGACCGCGAGGAAGGCATGGGCGAGCATGGCCAGGGTGGTCCAGCGGTGCCAGGAGGTCCAGCGACGGACCTGGTGTTCGTCCAGTCCGGCCAGGCCCTTGGCGGCCTGGAACGTCTCCTCCACAGTCCAGCGGCGCCCGGCTACCTTGACCAGCGTGGTCAGCGGGACCGGGTGGGCCGAGTAGCAGCGGTAGAAGGCACCGGTGCGTCGGTTGCGTCGGATGAGCAGCCACCAGTGGCCGCCGCTGTCCTGCGGGCTGTCGATGTCGACCTGGGCCCAGTCGTAGAAGCGGTGGCCCTTGGCTCCTGCTCCCGCGGACAGCCGCTGCCAGGCGTTCTTCGGCAGACCGTGGGCCAGTACGCCAGCCCGGAAGACGCCTGCGCAGGTGGTGATCGGCCGCTTGCGCGAGACAGCCAGAACGTAACCGATCTGACGCCTCTCCAGCTCGGCGCTCAGGTGCGGGTCACCGCCGTAGACCTCGTCGCCGGTGACCCAAGCGGCCGGCACGTCGGCATCCAGAGCCTGGGCGATCATCTCGGTCGCCAGGGCGGGCTTGGTCGCGAACCCCAGACCCTCGGGAACGCCTGCCGCCCGGCACCGGTCCGGGTCCTGCGTCCAGGAGCGCGGAATGTAGAGACGCCGGTCGATGGCGGCGTGCCCGGCTGGGGAGGAGTAGACGAGGTAGACCGCCACCTGGGAATTCTCGATCCGGCCGGCGGTGCCGGTGTACTGGCGTTGCACTCCGACGCTCGCGGTGCCCTTCTTCAGGTCGCCGGTCTCGTCCACCACCAGCACGGCGCCCTCGTCGGCGAGGTGGTCGACCACGAAGTCCCGTATGTCGTCGCGGACGTGGTCGGCGTCCCAGGATGCACGACTGAGCAGGTGCTGCATGCCGGCCGGACTGGCGTCACCGGCGTGCTCGGCGATCGTCCAGCAGTTCTTCCTCGGCAGGTCCGCGAGCAGGCCTAGGACGAACGCCCGCGCCCGGCGGCGCGGCTCCACGCGGGCGAACCGGCCCGCAACCCTGGCCATCAGGCCCTCGAATACCGACTGCCACCGGGCAGGGTCTACGCTGGCGCCCACGGCCACCCGCTGATCTTCGTCTGTCCACACAACTGATGATGATCAACGGTGGCCGTCTCGGTCTGCGGGCCGGCCTCAACCCAGCAAGTGTCCTGTGACAGCGAAGGCCGTGCCCAGGTCACCGAGGGTCGACTGGCGATCGACCCCTGGCCTGCCGGGCCGGGTGCGGTGCCAACACCGGGCTACGTGTTGATCTGCCACCATCGGTCCGCCTCAGCGCGAGCCAGCTCAGCGTCGTACTCGGCGGCGTCGAAGTGAAGCTCCAGCGGCCGTGTTGTCTCCAGGTGCGGGATTTCCCAGTCCGACCACTGCACGATGCCCCCGAACCGCTGCACGACCACGGACAGGAAGCCGCAGCAGCCGCCCGTGCACTCGGGTTCTCCCAGCTCCACGCGTCGCGGCTCGCCGGTCGCACGCAGGGGACTGAGGCCATCGGCAGGCAGAACATCGGCCGCGTACGGGCCACGGCCTCCCTCGCCGACCGCGGACCCCACGACGTCCTCGCTGTTGACCCAGAACCGCACCTGGGCAGCGAACCGGCGTCCAGGCGGCAGCACCCTGATCTCAAGCTGATCGAACATCAGACCACCCTACGGGCAGCGCCGACACCGACTTGCACCGCCTCTTGCCAACGCAACCTCACTCCAACCTCGCTCACACGCTCAGGTGTGCGGCCGTAGGACAGAAAGATCAAGATCTACAGCTGGAGTACTAACGCGCCGGCCGGACGATGTCATCGGCGATACCACCCACGGGCCCGACCGTGCCGATCGAACGGAACCAGCCCCACAACTCGACCGCGTGGTAGAGCCGGTAGAGTTCGAGCCGCTCGACGGCGTCGGCGGGAAGCGGCCCGTAGCCTTCAAACAGCGCGCTGCATTCCGGCTCACCGCGGCCGAGGGAGTAGTAGTCGGTCTTGGCCAGGTCGATCAGCGGGTCTGCGGCGATCGCGTTCTCGACGTCAATCACGCCGCTCACCTCCCAGCCGTCCGGACGCCGTGCCACGAGCACGTTGCCCGCACGCAGGTCGAAGCGTCGCCCTCGAAGCCGGGCGGGGCGCTCGGACCGGTAGGCTCCCGTTCAGCGAGCAGTGTCAACCCCTGAAGCGCGCCACGTCCGTGGTGCTCTACCAGTACCCGTCTTCTTCCCGAGCGACGGGCGGGGATCCAGGGCACGATGCAGTTGCGTGTCGTCTCCAGGCCGCCGGCACCCCTGACCAGGCCCATCGTTGCAGTTGCACCAATCGAGTGAACCTTCCCCCATTCGAGTGGTCTCACCCTTATAGGTGACTACGGTAAGCATGCTGTGCACTGCAGGGCGTAGCCGAACGCGGGGTCGCCTGATCACCGACTCCGAAGCCATCCACGATTCGAAAGGAAACCAGACCGATGCTCCTGAACCTGCTCGCCAACATCGTCGCCATCCTCGGCTGGCTGATCTAGCAGTCGTCGATCCACCGGCGGCGAGCCGGCCCCGGCTGAGTGACGGGGCCGGACTTGCCAGATGCCCTGCCGCGGACCACTGCCGGACGTTGGTGACACATGGGGTCTCGGTCGACCACGCGCCGAACTCCGCTGGCATATGCCGCCGTTGCCCTCCGGTCTTGAACCCCGGATCACGCCCTCGAACTGCTGCCGCAGCCGCTCCGGGTATGGGCCCGTGCTCGCCGACCGGCAGGTACGGCTCAATGAACTCCCGTTCCGTGTCAGTCAGTTGCAATCGCGTCACGCGACATGATTTCCCCGATCAGACCTCGCTGTGAGGGCGGACCCCACAGATTGATCACACTCCGATACCCGCCCTAATCCGTCCTCCTGACGGTCGTCCTGTCGGAGTGCTTGGGCCGCCGCGAGCGCTTCGGCGGACGGTGGACTGTACATCTTGCTGTGGCAGGCCGGTCTCGGCACCGGGAGCGGGCGTTCGAGGCTGATCCCGTGCCGGTGGCCGATGACCGTCAGGCCGGCACCGTCGGGCGCCAGGGAATGCTGGACGATCACTCTTCCGCGCGGGGTCGCGATCGTCAGAAGGGGATCGCCGACCCTTCGGCGCACCTGCACGGTGTGACCGTGCAGATGCCGGGGAACGGCGTAGAGGTTGCCGCGGTAGGACACCATGCTGCCGGCCGAAACGGTACGAGTGACGCTGATCCTGGCGGGATACGGGTCATGGGGGAGGTCGAGCAGGACCGCCGCAGCGGGCGCCGTGCACCCGCCCCGTGCCGAGGCCCGGCGAGTCTCCATGAGTCTGGTCAGTCGCTCCAGGCTTTCCTGGGCCTCCAGCAGGCCGGTGTCCGCGTGGATGGTCTGCCACCAATGGGCGAGCGCTCGCCCGATGACGTCGTCGTCGGCGTCCCGCCCGGGCGGGACGAGCTCCGCGACGACACCGTAGTGCTTCGCGACCTTGCCCAGTGCTGTGGCCAGTTCGCCATCGTCCTGGCAGTGGACCGCCGGTGTCCGGTCGAAGCGCCAGCGCCAGCCGGTTCCGCCGAACTGGCGCAGGATCCGGTCGACGGAGTCGGCCAGGTGGCCGGGATCGATCTGTTCCGCCAGTGCGGCGCTCCAGCGCTGGGAGTGGATCAGGCGTCCCACCAGGATGCAGGCCTGAGTGCTGCCCCAGTCCGCCGGGGCTCCGGAGAAGACGAACCAGCGGAACCGCACCTCCTCCGCGTCGTCCTGCCGGACGGGGCGGCCGCGGGGAGGCCGTTGGCACAGCGGGCAGCGAGGACGCAGCTGATGGGTGCGCAGGGCACGGGTGAAGGTCGAGTAGCCACCGGTGTAGCCGAGATCGACGATTTCCGCGTACAGCGCCGAGGCCTGGAAGTGGGCGTCGTCCTGGAGCCGTTGACGGCAGTAGGGGACGAACCGTCTGAACTCGTCCCGGTCGGAGCTGCGGACTCCGACCGTGCGCTTCCCGCACAGATAGGAACTCACGGTCTTGCGGTCACGGCCGAGGATACGAGCGATGGCGGCGATGGACAATCCGCGCGAGCGCAGGGCACAAATGTTGATGTATTCCTCTCCGGTCAGCATTCCACTCCTATCAGTTCGACATGGCTCTCCTCAGAGGCCTCGCTGGAAGCCAGGAAATATACACGAAACGCCACGAGCGGAGAAGAAAGGTTTTTGCAAGCAACTGTAGAGCACTGTGCAATTTCAGTGAGCGAATAACCCGGCAGTCAATTAGCAAAGACCTCGGGCATGCGATGTCAAGTCAGATGCGAAGATCGGCCCAACAATGGCCAGATCCCGGCCGTTGAGCGCTTAACAATTTTCGCAAAGCTTGCTACGCAGAGGGACTGGCATAGACCTTTGCGGGAGCGATTACTCGCGGTTCTGCCCGGAATTCCAGGCCAAACATGCGTCTGGCCGCCCGTCGCGCAAATGTGCTCAGCGTGCCTGGGTTCACCTGGGCACAGATCCCTGGACGGTCGCCTGCCGGTGCCGCCGCTCAACGGGTGACGCTGGCATATGCCGGTGTGCGTGCTCATCCGCGCGCCCCCCGTCTGCTCCCATGCTCGACGCCAACCAGGCCGGTGTCAGCGACGGTTGACACTTCGCAGGGTTCCGCGCCGCACATCAGAAGCGCACGCGGCTGCCAGGGAGCCGCCCTGCGGACGGGCCCCACCGGTGTCGCCAGGAGGAGCGCGCCCCGCGGTCCTGCGTGCTGCGCGTCGGCCGCGTACTGCTCGACCACACTCCCGTGCAGCCGTACCGGGGCGAGGTCAGCAATCTGCGGGCGCGGCCGACGGCTTCGGCGGGGAGACCCTACCGATCGCCACAGACGGGCCGCGCTCCCCGGCAGCACATGTCGCCAATCGGGTGATTTGGTGTCTCTACTTGCGTGCCTGTCATCTCAATGGATTACTAGGAACGTCCAATCCGGTGGGTCGCCCATCCTCTCCCGGGGAGTGAGGCGTCGGCCTGCCGTATGGCCGGTCACTACCGGTGGCGCCGTGGGCTCTCCTGGCAGAGGCGTGAACGATCCGCCCGCCACCGCGACCGGCGACAGTCATCCAGGGCCGTCTCCCCCTCACGCCCGGAGTAGCCCGGCCACATACATAGACCGGCCCGCCAGCGCCCGGTTCACCGCCTCGGCCACGTCCGTTTCGTCCTCGCCGGGGCCTGGTCCGAACCGCAATGCGCGTGGCCTGTGACTTTTTCCTGGGCACGCACGGTGCGCGGTTCACCTCACCCGTTCAAGGAGGCAGTCGTGTCCATCTCCAACCAGGCATCGACCAGCGGCGGACAGACCGTCGTCATCACCGGCACCAACCTCGGTGGGGCCACGGCCGTGCACTTCGGCTCCAATCTGGCCACCATCACCGCCAACACGGCCACCTCGGTCACCCCCACCACACCCTCCGGCAGCGGGGTGGCCCAGGTGACCGTGACCACCCCGGGCGGCACCAGCAACCCGCTGAACTTCTACTACGTCGGCGCGCCGTTCAAGGCCGCGCTCAGCGCCACCTCCGGGCCGCTGGCGGGCGGCAACGTCGTCACCATCACGGGTACGGGCCTGTCGACCGCCACCGCCGTGCACTTCGGGGCCAACACCGCCACACCGACCGTCGTCAGCGACAGCGCCATCACCGTCGCCGTGCCCGCGGGCGCGGCGGTCGGATCCGTCGGAGTGAGTGTGAGCACCGCGGGCGGAACCAACAACGGCTTCACCTACACCTACGTGGACGTGCCCACTGTGACCGCTTTCGCTCCCACCTCGGGGCCGGCCTCCGGCGGCACCGCGGTGACCATCACCGGCACCTCCCTGAGCAGCACCGAGTCGGTCACCTTCGGTGGCCGGTCGGCCCCGTTCGTCGTCATCAACGACACCACCATCGCCGCCGTCGCACCGCCCACCGCCGACGGGGCCGGCGGCCCCGCCGACATCACGGTCACCAACGCGGCCGGAAGCGCGACCGCTGCGACCCCGTTCCAGTACCTCTCGAGCCCGGGGATCTGAGGCGGAAGACAGGCATTGACCCCCGGCCCCGTGGCCAAAGAGGCCGTCTGCCCGGGCGGGACCGTCCTCGGTCCCGCCCGGGCAGAGCCCGTCCCACCGCACCCGGTACCGGTTCCTCGGCCAGCCCCGGAAGAACGGGGTGCTTTCCTGATCACACGGCAGGACCGGCGCGAATCGCAGGGCGTGACCTCCGCCGCGTCCCGGAAGCGATCCGGTACGTCGAGCACACCAGCGGGCGCTCCAGGCGCCACCTCCCGCGCGACCTGGCTCCATGGGGACCGCCGACAGATACTCCGCCCGGCAGAAGGACGGGGGCGTTCGCCCAAGCTCAACGGCCCTTTGAGTCGCGTGGCACGAGAACGGCCGTGATCCCGAGCCGGGCGCCAGTGCGCTGGATTCCCCGAGCGTCAGGACGAGCCGTGCCGTGCCGGTAAAGGAGACCGGGGACGGGGGACACGCATTCGGCTGGTGCCCGATGGAATGCCGGATGACGTTCCCGGCACGCCCGGCCATGACGAAGCCCTGTCATCCGCGCCGCGATCGACCGGAGACCGCGCACGGCGTTCACGGCTACGGCGTGCCGGACGACGCCACCCGCGTCGGGATTCCGGCCGTGGGACCGGGCGTTAGAACTTTCGTCGGTGACCGGCCCTTATGAGCGGCTGTCGCTGACCGTGCCGACGTGCAGAGGTGAACTCACTTGAAGCGCCGTCAGGAAGTGCTTCGCGCACTCCGGCGCTGTTCCGACTCTGTCCGCTCCTCTTCCGGTCCGCCCGCAGGAGACCCCACGATAGGGGAAAGAGGATGAGGGAAGAAGCAGATCGACCAGCGAGGATGAGGAGGGCCGGGCGGCCGCCTCGCCTCCGCCCGCAGAGCGTCCCACGGTACGGCCGATCCGAGCCCCGCTCCCGGACGGTTCGGGGAGGGCGGCGAACCCCGTCGCCGGGCACGCCCAGGTGCAGCGGGTCGCCGTGATCCAGACCCGCGCACGCGAGGCCGTCGGCTTCAGTCCACACCGGCAGGCGACGGCACCGCGGGACTTTACGGCGGCAGCGACACCGTCGGTGCTCCGGGCCGGCCGGTGGACCGGCTTCCGGTGGTTGCGGCTTGGATGGGACCGAGCAGCCGTCCTGGGTCGGCGTCCGCAGCGGGGGCGCGACTCCAGAGATTCACTTCCACGAGAGCGGAGACGGCGGCCGCTCGGGCGTCGATCGTGCCCGGCCTCCGAGCTCCGGCCGGAGGCTTCGCGCGGTGCGTCCGGGCTGGGATCGAGCAATTCCGAACGGCAGAGGGTGGGGAATTCCGTCCATCCGCGGCCGAGCCGTCTCTTGGCCGCGGACACGGAAGTCGCGATCTCTGCCGGGTGAGGAACAAGCACGCAAATCCGGCACGGGCAGGTCTGATTCCTCAGCCGCGACGCTATGGCGCAGGCCGTTTTCCGGATTGCGAGATCGTCGGACACTGCGCCAAGCGGGTGAATGCGGGCCAAAAGGCTTGTCACCGATTTCACCGCTCTGGATTACTTTTCTGTATCCAACCGGCGGGCCGCCCATCCCTCCCGGGGGAACGTGCAGCCGGCGCCCGCCGTGCTTCAGGCGGCGGTGGTGTCCGGCTCGATGGGCACCCCGTGGAGGATCTGGATCCATCTGCCCGCGCCGCCTCAGCGGTGCCGGCACATGCGGCGGCTTACATACGCCAGGAGGCGTCATGCAAGCAATCCAAAGGTTCCGAAGGATACTGGATGCGGCGACCGGATGGTCTGCCGACCCCTCTTCCTCGTACCGTCGAACGACGACGTCAGCGCTGTGGAGCTGGGGGCTTCTGTTGGGGTGGTACTTACACACGGTGGTGGCAGGAAGTCAGCCCGCGCGCGAGCTGTCGACGACGGAACGCATGACCCCAGCCCCCCACGGCCAGGTTTTCGAGCGGGACTCCAGCAGGATGCGCTCGGCCGACCCCGTCCTTGGACGGCGCAGGCGGCGCCGAGGGCGGATCGGCCGAGAGCGGCGTTGCGGCCGCAAGGACAAGCCTCCTGACCACGGCGACCCGGGCACACGGCGGTGAACCCCTCCACGGTGGGCGAACAGGCCGTTCCGTGACGGCTCATGTGGCTCAACGGCACTGCAGGGCCACTTGTCATGGCGTCAGACACGTCGTAGCTCGACTGCCCACGAGTCGGACAACGAGCGCGCCGCTGAGCCAAGCGTCGTCGTGCCGATCACTCGGTGCCCTCGGGGCCCGGGAGATTCACCACCGAGGGGACCCGGGCGAGCCGCTCACCCGCGTCTCGCCGCCCGGACTCTGCTGACCGTCGGCCCGCGTCCGTGCTCGACGCGGCGGTCGGGCGTCGGCGCAAGCTCGGCTCACCACCCCTGACGAGCCCCGGTCGATGTTCCCTCCGTCGGCCGGGGCTCCCCGCTTCGGCGCCCGTCGCGTCCCCGGGCGGATAGCCGACGCTTCAGGCGCCTTGCGCACGCCGACATCCGTCACCTCGGAGACCGTACAACCTATGGGGCAAGTCATGATTGATCACAATATTCCGGTGATCGATTCGATCAGTCCGGCGTCGGGGGCGACGGGGTCGGTGGTGACGCTGACCGGCTCCGGGTTCTCGGAAGCAACGGCGGTGCGGTTCAGTGCCGTTGCCGCCCCGTCGTTCACGGTGGTCTCGGACACGCAGATCACCGCCACGGCGCCGGCAGGCTCAGGCACCGTGCAGGTGACGGTGACCACCCCCGGAGGCACCAGCAACAACCTCGCCTACACCCACACCGCCCCACCGGCAATCTAGGGTCGCCACCTCTTCCGAAACCGGCGCGGACATCGGAATCCCACCCCGTCCGAGTGTCCGACGAACAGTGAGCTCCGGCAGCTTCTGCTGCCGGAGCTCACTGTTTCCCCGCCGCATCCCCCCTACGGACGGCGGCGGTTCGGCCCCCGTCCTACAGGTAGGTGTAGGAGGCGCCGTTGCTGGTGCCGGCCGGCGTGATCACCGTGACGGGGACGGTGCCGGTTCCGGGCGGGGAGACGGCCAGGATGGCGCCGTCGCCCAGCACGGTGAAGTTCGTGGCGGGGGTGGTACCGAACAGGACCGCCGTCGCGCCGGACAGGCCGTGCCCCACGATGAGGACGGGCAGGCCACCCACGGCCAGGCCGATCGGAGGCACGAGCGCGAGGATGGTCGGCGGGGCCGGCAGCTGGTAGGTGTAGCTGAGGGTGTTGCTGGTGCCGGCCGGCGTGACCACCTTGACCGGCACGGTGCCGGTCCCGGGCGGGGCGACCGCCGTGATGGCGCCGTCGAACTGGACGGTGAAGCTGAGCGCGGGGGTGGTGCCGAACAGGACCGCGGTGGCCCCGGTCAATCCGGTGCCGACCAGGAGGACGGGGTTGCCTCCGGTCGTCGGACCCTGCGAGGGGACGAGTGCGAGGAGAATCGGGGACACAGGATTCCTCTTTTCCGATTTCCGAACGCCAGACAAGGCCATTGTCGCCAAGTCTACGAGGCGTTTTCCTCACGGTAGGTTCGACCGCCATCGCGTGACAATAGGGAATTCGCCAAAGACGGAAGCAAAGGTCTTTATCAGGGGCGCACAACCTCTTCGACACCTCGCCGGAGGGAACCGGTCGCGCAAAAGACTTGCCGCTGGGCATTTTAGGTGAGCACGAGCGAGTGCCTTCCGAACGGCCGTCGAGGAGTTCTCGAGGATCAGACTGATAATCACGGTGAAAGCGCTCGGAAACCGGGAGAGAAACGTGCCAAAACGGTTCAGCCGACCCTCTGACCTGCAACTATACCCATGACATGGGGCAACATTGAGAGCATGGCGAAGTCGTCGTATTTATTCGGGTAAGCGGTACCCGGCCGGACCTTGTTCAGGTGACGCCACGGCTTCGATGGCACCTCTGCGATCTAGGAACTGCGATGCGAGTGGCCCCTGGTGCACTTCATGCGCTCGCCTCAGTACGTCATCGGGCTCGCGGCTCAGTGCGACCGGTTGAGCAGGCCGATCGGCGGACGAGAGGCATGTAAGAACACTCAGGTCTTACCTGAGCACCTTGCAGCTGATCCGGCCGTGCCACGCTCCGATGATCGAGCGGGTTTCGGTATCCGAGGCGGCGGGGATGCAACATCAGCAATGCGCGAGCTGCTTCCCTCACTACTTCTGTGGGGAAGCGGCTCGTTCGCTACCGGCCGGGGTCGGTCAGAGGACGCCCTGCCGGGCTCCACCCTCGAACGCTGCCGACTCGGTCGAAGGGGCTTCAGCCTATTGGTTGGAGACGGCGGTGATTGTCCCGGTGCCGCCCGCCCGTTGGTTTGCGTCGACGGCTTCCTGATAGGTGACGTACCGGCGAATGGTGCCGTCGGGCAGGTTCAGTTGGTAGACGATGGTGGTGTGTGGGGATCCTCCGCCGCAGTTGCAAGGCATGGATGCCATCCTTTCGGCTTCGATTCATGGGGCAGGGCGTTCATGGGGCCGTCGCCGGTCAGTCCAGCCAGCGTGAAGCGACTCCCGCCAGGTACGAGAGCGTCAGGGCAGCCGTGGGTACCTGGAACCATGGCGAGCCCTCCAACCAGGTGGCGTACAGGGCGGTGGCGGTGGCGGCCCAGATGCTGGTGCACCATCCGCAGCTGACCAGATAGGCCGCTCGGGAGTCGTCGCCGAAGCGAGCTGCGATCCACGACCTGAACCCCGCTGCCAGCGTGTCCTTAGTAATGAAACGGGTGATGCGACAAGTGGTGCCGAGGGCGAGAAGGAACGCGGTAACGCTCATGGCAAACCATCCACTCACCGATTGACCTATGACGGGGTGGTACAGCGGCACTCGGATCCGGTTCTGCCCGGGATCGGTGATGGGGCTGCGGTGTGTACCGGTCCAGGGTGCTTGTGTGCGCCGGTCGCTCACGTGGTACGGCTCGGACGTGGAGACGGTTGAGCGACCAATAGGCTGGCAGCTGGGTTGTCCCCCGTCCTTCCACGACGGGGGACAACCTTTGACCGGTGGACCTCCAGCGGGACACCGTCAGCTCGGACGCACCGGCCTAGACCTGTGCACCGACGTTCCGGCGGGACCCGTCACGCTGCCCCGGGCGATCTGACCGTAGTCGGTCACACCGGCGGCAAGCAGGGCGTCAGGGAGTTGGTCGCCTGGAGCATGGTGGCGCCGACCGTGGCGTGTGCCGTGTAGCTGCCTGCGAGGATCTGGAGCGGGTTGAGTCCCGCCTGGAGGGTGGCCGTGCCGGTGGCGTCGGTGACGGCGGTGCCCACGAGCTGGTTTGCGACGAAGAAGCTGACCGTGACTCCCGCCTGCGCCGGGGAGAGCGTGGCCGTCAGCGTCGCCTTGAACACGTCGGGCAGGGGCAGCGGCAGGTTGACCCGCCAGCAGGCGGGCGCTGCCGTCAAGGTCGTTCCACTACCCACCGTCCCGGTCACGGTGACCGTGATGGGGGCGGAGACGACGCCGGAGCACGCGCACGCGGTGCCGGCCGCGGTGACGGTCGCGGTCACGGTGGCCGGGCCGGCGGTGCTGAAGGTCAGCGATCCGGTGGCGATGCCGAGGGCGTTGGTGGTGGCGGTCGCGGTGGCCGTACCGCTGGTGAAGGTGACCGACGCACCGGAGACCGGCACGCCGTTGCACAGCACCACAGCGGTCACCGGGAGCGGCACGCCCACGACCGCCGGCCCGGTCGGCAGCAGCAGCACCTGGCAGGTCGGCTGCGGAGCCACGGTGACCGTGATGGGGACGGAGACCACGCCGGAGCACGCGCACGCGGTGCCGGCCGCGGTGACGGTCGCGGTCACGGTGGCCGGGCCGGCGGTGCTGAAGGTCAGCGATCCGATGGCGATGCCTAGGGCGTTGGTGGTGGCGGTCGCGGTGGCCGTACCGCTGGTGAAGGTGACCGACGCACCGGAGACCGGCACGCCGTTGCACAGCACCACAGCGGTCACGCTGGTCGGCTGGCCCACCACCACCGGCCCGACCAGCGGCTGGATCACCACCGAGCAGCTGGACACCTCAGGC
The DNA here is from genome assembly GCF_001888885.2 of Streptomyces viridifaciens. NCBI lineage: Bacteria > Bacillati > Actinomycetota > Actinomycetes > Kitasatosporales > Streptomycetaceae > Streptomyces > Streptomyces viridifaciens. The sequence goes on along the minus strand of NZ_CP090840.1, from coordinate 1,454,866 downwards.
AAGGTGACGGTGATCGGCGCGAGCGTGCAGGCCGGACAGGTCCCAGCCGCCGGGGTGAAGCTCACGGTCACCACCTGGCCCGGCGTCAGCGCCACCCCCAGGTTGGTCGTCCCCACCACGCCGTTGGTCACAGTGGCGGTGACCGTGCCGCCGCCGGGCAGGGTGTACGTCAGCGTTCCGTTGATGGAGGTGAGACCGGCACCGCAGGTGATGATGGTGCTGGCCGTGGTGGTCCCGCTGACCGGGGTGGTCAGCGTTGTGGATATGGTTCCGGCCGGTGCGGGCGTGACGGTCACAGTCCCGGTTTCCGCACCCGTAACGGTGCCGGTGCCACCGGTACCGCTGAAGTAGGTCGCGGACACGACCTGGGTTCCGGACCCAACCGCCGTGAAGCTGACCGTGGCTGAACCGCCGAGGACGGCCACGGTCTGGGTGGCGCCGTCATACGTGATGACGGTGGAGGCGGTCCCCGCGGGAGCGCCGGTGATGGTGACGGTGAACGTCGTACACGCTGGAACCGTCAGGGGGAAGACGACTACTGCCATGGAACGACAACCCCTTCAAGGAGCTTCGGCGTGGGGCTGCCGCTCATGGCTGCGTCATATGGCGCAGCATCCGTCTGCCAAGGTGCCCATGTAGCGCGACAACGACTCGTCAAGCGATCGTTGCCTTAGCTCCCCAACAGAGGGATGGGCACCCCACATTCGGTATCGCCATTAGACCCATAGCCGTGGTCCCGGACCAGACCCCCCGGTCCAAAGTCACTCATATGGCGGGATTTGATAGTTAAATAACATGACTTCCGTATGGGGCGCGCCATCGCGCCGGGTTGCCAGGCGCAAGGTGCGCCGGCGTCAGCGCACCGGCCTCACGCACGCCGTCGAACGCGAGTTGGGCCCATACGAGGCCGCAGCGTAGCCACCGGGTCATTCAACCCGCCAGCGTGACGCTCAGGCGCGGGTGTGTCCGGCCAACCGCTTCGCCGGGACCTGGGCGTCGTCGTGGATCGCGGCCCACGCTTCCCCTCCGAACCGGCCGTGCGGTGGGCCTCGTCGATGATCACGAGGTCCCACTGGGCCAGTCCCCAGCCCTGGTGGGCGTGGACGATGCGCTCCAGCGAGGCGTAGGTGGCGTACACCGGCACCGGCTCCCTGGGCTTGGCAGAGGCGACCAGGTCCGCGATCCGCAGGGCCTGCGTGCTCACCTGGCCTGGACCCGGCCGCCGGCCTCCGCGCTCTCCAGCGCCTCCTCGCGGGATCACGCCGCCACCGCCAGGCCCGGCGCCCGACCCGCAGTGACCACGCCTCGGCGGTCTGCTCCAGCGGCTCGATCGTCGGCACCAGGACTGCTCCTCGAGCGCCTGCCGACCCTGCTCGGCGCGACCGACATCCCCGAGCAACTTGTCCTGCCACCCGGGCCGCTGCGCGAACTCCAGCGCCGCAACCCGGGCCTTCGCCTGTGCGCCACCGGCCTCGTCCTGGACTCCCTGATCCCCGCGATCATGGAACAGAAGGTCACCGTCCTCGAAGCCCGGCGCGCCATGCGCTACCTCGTCCGCCGCCACGGCACCCCCTCACCCGGCCCGCGCCCCGACCTGTACGTCATGCCCTCCGCCCGCCAGTGGGCCGCCATCCCAAGCTGGGAATGGCACAAGGCCGGCGTCGACCCGAAACGCGCGGCCACGATCCTGCGCGCCGTCCGCCTCGCACCCCGGCTCGAAGAAGCCTCGACCATGGCCGGCGCGCAGGCCTTCGAGCGCCTCATGACCGTGCCCGGCATCGGCATCTGGACCGCCGCCGAGACCCTCCAGCGCTCCAACGGCGACCCCGACGCCGTCTCCGTCGGCGACTACCACCTCGCCAACCACATCGGCCACTTCTTCACCGGACGCGCCCGCAGCACCGACGAGCAGATGCTCGAACTCCTCGCCCCCTACGCGGGCCAGCGCCACCGCGTCTGCACACTCGCCTTCCTCGCCGGCGCCAGCGCCCCACGATTCGGCCCCCGCCTCTCCCCCAACGACCACCGCAAAAGATGATCACCCCGCCGAACAGGGCGGAGCCGCGAACGCCTGGCGCACGAGCGACACCGTCTCGGCCGGGCTCAGCCGGCGCCCGTCGTAGCCGACGGTCGCGCAGTACGAGATCACCAGGTGCATGATCGCGTGCCGACGCAGCTCAACCGGGGCGGCGCGCCACACCTCGGCGGCACCTTCCTCGCCGCGCTCCCACAGGGCGAGCTTCAGCGACAGGACGAGCGCAACATCGGGCTGAGCGCTCCGCGCGGTCAGGCGCAGCCGTCGGCTGCCTCGTGCGGGGGCAGCCCGTAAGCGGGCCGGACGGTCAGGTCGGAGAGCAGTCGGCGCGCGGCTTCCCACATGGCCTCGGTGCCGCGTTGCTCCAGCTGGGCGGTCAGCCATCGGGCCGCCTCGGCGTGGGCTGTTGCCACGGTGTCCTCGAGGGCCGCTGACAGGAGATCCTGGAGCTGGAGGTCGCTGCTGCTCATCCTGGGACCGTACTGCGCCGGTCGTCGCGCTGAGGCGGCGGCATCCGCCGTGCTTCGCCCTGCGGATTCACCTTGAACGGAGGACGTCCGCCGGACTCGAGGGCGCACCGGCCATACAGTTCGAAGGTGGCCAGCAAGCCGCCGACCGACTTCGAGGCGATCACCGACGCGCTCTACGTCCTTGCTCCGACCGCCTTCACCGCCGCCCGAAACGAACGCGCCGACGAGGTGAAGAAGTCAGACCCGCAGCTCGCCAAGGCGATCCGTGCCCTGCACCGCCCCACAGTGGCCGCGTGGGCCGCGAACCTCCTTGCCCACCGGCACCACGACCTGGTCAGGCAGCTCATGGACCTCGGTCAGGCCTTGCGGGAAGCTCAGGAGCACCTCGCCGGCGAGCAAATGCGTGGCCTCGCCGACCAGCGCCGCCTGCACCGCTCGGCGGCGAGGGCCAGGCGCAGTTCCTCCACGGGGACGGCGCTCGTTTGAGGGGCCACAACGGCTGGCGCGGCGCCCGCAGATTCCGCGCGCGTCGTATTGAGCAGGAGCGGCCACAGTAGAGCGGGCGGCGGCCCGGCCCGGAGGCGCGCAGCGCGGTGCCACACTCGCGACACCGCGGCCCTTCCTGCTCTGCTTCATTTCCTCGCGCGTCGATTCCTGCGTCACGGTCCGGAGCCTTGTTTCCTCGCGCGTCGATTCGGGGCGCATCGCCGGACGCCTTCGCGATCGTGTTCGTGGTTGACCCTGGTGGCCAGCACATACCCGACGCCGCGTCGCACTCGCAGCGGCGTGCCGTCCGACCGGGCGGAGACCGGGCCTTCGGGCCGGCCGTCGGGGTGATGGCGATCTGAACGGCGAACCCGTCAATCGGCCGCCGGGGTGATCTCGTACATCCCGGGGCCGTCCAGGTAGCGCACCGTGTTGAGGTCGCGCTGCAGGACGGCATCCACCGGGTGGCTGAGCGTCAGGGTAGCCGGGTATTCGCGATCGTAGGTTGTCGCGGTGATCGCGTCGCCGGGCCTCACCTGCACGGTGAGGGAGTGGAAGCTCGCCAGCTGCTCGAGCCGGTCCAGCGCGCGGTAGCCCCGCAGCCGTCCCGAAGCCGGAGCGACCAGTGCCGCCCAGGCGAACGCCTGCCGCCGCCGGTAGGGCCGGCCCGCCCGGGCGCGGAACCGCTCGGGCCGGACGTAGGCGTCGACGGTCCACTCCAGCTGGCCCTCGCCCAGGACCTCGGCCGTGTAGTAGGGCAGCCCCGAAACGCGGGCGCCCACCTCGACCAGCCGCGGGCCGTCCGGGGTCAGCTTGATCTCCAGGTGCGCCGCGCCGTACCGGATGCCGAGGGCGTCCAGCACCCGGCGGCCGTAGTCGAAGAGCTCGCCGACCGGCTGTTCGTCGGAGCGCAGCAGCACCTGCGCGGTCACCAGGTCCCGCACCCCGTTGGCCTCGATCCGCTCGGTGCGCCAGGCGTCGGTCAGCTGGTGCACACCCGCGCAACTGACCGTGTTCACGATGTACTCGGCGCCCACCAGGTACTCCTGGGCGACGACCTCGGTGATCGGCTCGCCCAGCACCGTACGGCGGCTGCGCAGCCTGCGCAGCGCGGCGACCGAGTCCTGCGGCAGATCGCAGAACGACACGCCGGCACCCCAGTAGCCGCGCAGGGGCTTGACGACCACGGTCCCGCCCACTTTCTCGTGCCAGGCCAGCAGTTCGGCTTCGTCACCGGTTCGCAGCTGCCGCATGCCGGGGACGCCCTGAGCCTTGATCGTTTCGATCTGCACGTACTTGTCGCGCCGCGCGCTGCTCAGGGCCGTGCCGTTGGAGGCCAACTCCAGCCGCTCGGAGAGGGCGTCGGCGAGCTCCACCCCGGTCTCGCGACCGGCCAGGACCGCGACCGGCCCCAGCGCGGCGAGCTGTGCCGCCAGGACGTCCAACTCGCCGTCGTGGAGCAGCACATGAGCGAAGGACCGGTCGTCCACCGGATCGACTCCGACCGGAGGGTCGGGCGTGCTCCGGACCTGGATCACCTCGCCGCCCACCGCGCCGAACGCGCCGGTGAACCCGAAGGACGTGCCGAACGCGTCAACGACCGCGACACGGAATGCTGACATCGGTTGCCTGCCTACTGGTCGGCCGGAGCGGAGCCGGGGCGGGTGAGATCGGCGCGGAGCGCGAGGAGCCGGTACACCGCATTGGTGAGCACATGCCGGACGCTGAACCCCGACGTGCCGGGGTCCCGGCCGTCCAGGATGTCGTGTTCGCCGCCCTGCTCGCGGATGTCGCGACGGGTCAGCCCGGTCCGCTCCCGGAACGCCTCGGGGAGCGCGTGCCGGGTGACGCCCAGGTGCGCCATCCGGAAGTCCACGAACTTGTCGATCACCCTGACCAACCGGTCGCGGCCCGCGCGGTCGAGCACCAGCCGTCCGTCCCGCAGCCGCTGGGACACGTTCGCACCCCGGATGGAGTCGCCGCGCCACCGCGCGATGACGGGCCGGGACCACGAGGGGAAGTAGGACATCGACTGGTCCAGGAAGATGCCGTACCCCTCCGACGGCGGCAGCAGGGCCAGTTCGAGGAGGTGGACACTGGGCATGAACGCACCGCTCGCGCCGCGCGGGCCGCCGGGATGGCCCATGTGGTAGGGGCGGAACCGGTTGAACGCCTCCTGCGACAGCTTGCGGTACCTGGCCATGTACCGCGTGAACTCCGCAAGGTGCTCGACGACGTCGTCCAGGACCGCGGCCGGTCGGGCGGCGGCCGCCGGCAGGACCAGCGAGCGCAGGCCGTAGGCGGCCGATTTGGCCCACGGTTCGGAGAGGTGGTGGCCGAGGTAGAAGTCCCGTTCGAGAGCGGCGTCCCGGCCTGCGGAGAACACCCGGATGTCCCCGCTGCGCCGGTATTCCTCGCAGTTGACGTCGATCAGGAATTCATAGCTCAGATGGGGATCCAGGGCGGGGAACCTGCCGCACTGGGCGGATATCAGCTCGGCCAGGCCGCGGGGCGCGGCCTGCGGCCCCGCGGGCGCGTAACCGCTGAGCAGGAAGAGCAGATCGAGCTGGAGGAGGCGCGCGGTCCGCTCGTCGTCCTCGATGAGGAGCTGCTGAGTGACATTTCGGAGCATCTGCTCCTGTGAATCCGCGAGTTGATGATACGTCGTGCGTTTTGCGGAGAGGTCGTCGAGGGCGGCGGGAAGGCTGCGCAGGACGTAGTCGCGCAGCGGTGAGCCCGAGCGGCCGGGGGCGGGAGAGGTGCGCTGTCGGGGGTGTGTGGCGCTGTCGAAGAGCTGGTTGCTGTTCACGTCTGCTCCTTGCCGGCCGCCGCGACGGGTCGTGACCGCCACTGGGATTGGTGTTGCTCGGAGGCCCGGCTGCCTGCCGGGGCCCGTACCGGCGGCGCCGAGACCGCGCGGGCACCGGTGGCTCACTGCTCCGCCGGGAAGTCGGCGGCGGCGCTCGCCCCGGCCCACTTCCGGGTCTCCTCCGCGCGCGCTGCACCAGCGGCCAGGGCGGCGGTCACGGCCTGGGCGCCGAGCAGCAGCCGGCGTGGCGGGTCGTCGTGGCCGATGACGTCGATGATCACTCGGGCGGCGCGGGCCGGGTCGCCGGGCTGCGTGCCGTTGTTCTCCTGTCGGTACCGGTTCATGGCGCCGACAGTCTCCTCGTAGTCGGGCCCCACCACCGGGTGCAGCTCCATGGACGAGCCCTGCCAGTCCGTCCGGAAGGCTCCGGGCTCGACGATGACCACCTTCACCCCGAACGGTGCGACCTCGCCGGCCAGCACCTCGGAGAAGCCCTCGACGGCGAACTTTGCGCTCTGGTAGGCACCCATGCCCGGGGTGCCGCCGACCCGGCCTCCCAGGGACGAGAACTGCACGAACACACCCGACCGCTGCTCGCGCAGCACCGGCAACGCGGCCCGGGTCACGTTGACCACGCCGAAGAAGTTCGTCTCGAACTGCTCGCGGAAGTCCTGGTCCGTCATCTCCTCGATCGGGCCGCTGTTGGCGTATCCGGCGTTGTTCACCACCACGTCCAGCCGCCCGAACGCCGCCACCGCGCCGTCCATCGCGGCACGGGCCGCAGCCGCGTCGGTCACGTCCAAGGCCGTGGTGCGGACCCGCGCCCCGTAGCGGGAGATCAGGTCCGCCAGTTGCTCCGGCTGCCGAGCCGTCGCCAGGACCTGGTCCCCGCTCTCCAGAACCGCTTCGGTCAGGCACCGCCCGAAGCCCCGGGACGCGCCGGTGATCAACCACGTGCGAGTCATGTCAATCCCCTTGTGCTCTGTCGTGAGACCCATCGGTCATCACTGTCATGTGCGGTGCATCCTTCTCACATCAGTCATATGACCCTGAGTCGGCCATCAGCCGACGACGGGCCTGCCCCGGACCGGACTGGATACCCGGACCGGTAGGGCGGTCACGGATGGTTCCCACGTCCACTGAGTGCCGATCGAGGAGGGAGGCGCCCAGCTTCCCGGCAGCATCGCCACGCTTACGCCGCAGTCCTTCGACGTGGCCTCCCCACCGGCACAACTCTCCGGCTTCGGAGTTGACCGCCGTCAACTCCGCCTTCATCCGAGGTGCGGTGAACCTTCCGATATGAGGGGTGGTGGGCCCGCCGAAGGCACGGAGCCTCGGGCGCGGGCCGGTTCACACATCGGCGGCTCACACCTCGGGGCCGCGGTCTCCTTCAGCGTGCCGTCGCCCAGCCGGAGCCAGCGGTTCACCCCGATCTCGGTGAGGAAGCGCTCGTCGTGACTGACCACCAGGAAGGCCCGCTGGCAGGAGTCTTGTGGGGGATCCCGCAACGGTCGTCTGACGGCCGAAGTCCTCGGGGAAGGGATGGGGTGCGACAAGGGGATGTGAGGACCGTGCGGCGCGCAAGGCGGCGCCGAGCGGGTGGCCTTGCCCGGGACCGTCGGGTGGCGGTCCCGGGTGGAGGCTGCTGGTGGCCGACAGGATTGTTGAGCCATATGACTGCTGCTCTGATCAGCACCGGCACTGCACAGTTGAACCGGCGCCCCACGCCCGAGTCAGGCTGCGAGCGGCGTGGCTTGTCGGCCCGGCGATGCAGCAGGGCCCCGATCTGAGGTCCCGTGCGGGCGTAAGGAGAACCACGCCGGCCGATCCCGCTCGCGGAGGTTCCCTTGGCGTCCCCCCGGCTTCTCACAAGGAACGCGGCGCGGTACGGGCGGAGCGGGTCGCAGTCTGAACCGGGGTGCCGACGAACAACCGACGAGGCGATCGACAGGAGAGTGTTTACATGAGCATGTCAGATATCCGTTTTGAGAGCGCGGGCATCGAGATCGCCGCGCACCTGTACATCCCCGACACCCCGGCGCCGGGGCCGCACCCGGCCCTGGTGGTCGGCCACCCGGGGACGGGGGTGAAGGAGCAGACGTCCGGCACGTACGCGCGGCGGATGGCCGATCACGGGTTCGTCACCCTGGCGTTCGACGCGGCCCACCAGGGGGAGTCGGGGGGACTGCCGCGCGGGCTGGAGGACCCGGCTCAGCGCGTGGAGGACTTCAAGGCCGCCGTGTCGTACCTGGTCACCCGTGAGGACGTCGACGCGGAGCGGATCGGCCTGCTCGGCATCTGCGCGTCCGGCGGATACTCGCTGGCCGCCACCGGCGGTGATCACCGGGTCCGGGCCGTGGCGACCGTGTGCACCGCCGACCCCTCCCGCCAGTTCCGGCTCGGTGCCGACGGCGGCCAGGACCCGGCTGTCTTCCAGGCGCTGCTGGGCGCGGCCGCCTCGGCCCGCACTGCCGGCGCCCGTGGCCAGGATCCCGGCGTAATGACGATGTTCCCGCAGACCGCCGCGCAGGCGGGCGCACTCGGCGGCGAGCACGGCGTTGAGGGATTCGAGTACTACTGCACCTCGCGCGGCGAGCACGAGCGGTCCGCGAAGTTCCTGGCTTGGGAGAGCATCGACCGGCTGGCCTCCTACGACGCGTTTTTCGCCGTCCCGCTGATCGGCCCCCGCCCGATGCTGCAGATCGTCGGCGAGCGCGCCGTCACCTCCTGGATGGCCGTCGAGGCCCACCAACGCGCCACCGGGCCGAAGGAGTTGCACTGGATCGAAGGCGCGAGCCACGTCGACCTCTACGACAAGAAGGAGTACATCGACCCGGCCGTCGACAAACTGGCCGACTTCTTCACCACCCACCTCGGCGCCACGAGCTGACCGATGGCGGTGGGGCCCACACCTCGCGGCCGCCGCGCTCGCAGGTCAGGTGACTGAGTCCGCGCACTCTCCCCTGCCACGGAGCCCGGCCGCGAGGCGGCCGATGCGCCGTCAAATGACGAATTCCGACGGGCTGTGCGGACCCAATTACTGAGCATGGCAGGGCCTCGACAATTGCCGTCACCAGTGCCGTTCCGTCTGAGGACACCCTGACACCGCCGTACGGCGCAGGTCACGGTGAGCCGACCCGCCGCGCCACGCGATCAGGTGCCGTGAATCTGACGGCGGAACACCTCACATCCGGTTTCGGCCCCAGGGAGTCCCGGATGGCAATGCACGAGAACACGAACCGGCCCACCCCCGGTCGACGCCGTTTCCTCGGTCTCGCGGCGGCTGGTGTTGTGGCCGGGCAGGTCGGTCCGGCCGCCCAGGCCAGGCGGCCACCAGCCGAGGGGCGGCCCCGGCAGACGCCGGGGCGCGCCGGTGATCAACCACGTGCGAGTCATGCCAAGCCCCTTCGCTGTGTTCCGAGACCCATCGGTCATCACCGTCACGTGCGATCCGTCCAGCGCGCATCAGTCATCCGGCGCTGAGTCAGCGATGACGGCCCGGGGTACGGAATCCGTGCGGCTCAGCCGGCCTGCTGTTCGTAGGATGGGTGAAGCTCCTCCGGGAGGAACTCGTCCCGGAGGTGACATGCCACAACACGCGAAACACCAGTTGCTCGGGCGGAAGCGGGAGTTGGAGGCGCTGGACCGCCTGCTGCGCGAGGTGCGCGAAGGGCACAGTCGGGTGGTGGTTCTGCGCGGTGAGGCCGGCGTGGGCAAGTCGGCGCTGCTCGACCATCTGGCCGGGCAGGCGGCGCAGATGCAGGTCGTACGCGCGGTCGGTGTCGAAGCCGAGTCGGAGTTCGCGTATTCGGCCTTGCAACGGCTGTGCGCTCCGCTGTTGTCGCAGCTGGATCGACTCCCGTCGGTGCAGCAGGACGCGCTGCGTGTCGCGTTCGGTCTGAGCGCGGGGAACCCGCCCGAGATGCTGCTGGTCGGGATGGCGATCCTCGGTCTCTTCGCCGAGGCGGCGGCCCGGACCCCGCTGGTATGCCTGGTCGACGACGTCCAATGGCTGGACCTGATGTCCCGGCGGATCCTGGCGTTCGTCGGGCGTCGGCTGGACGCCGAGTCGGTGGCGTTGGTGTTCGCCGAGCGGATCACCGACGGGAAGAAGGAGGATGAGGGCTTTTCCGACCTGCCGGAACTCCCCCTGCGCGGGCTGGCCGACATCGACGCCCGGGTGCTGCTCGACAGCGTGCTGCCGGGGCCGGTCGACGCTCGTGTGCGGGACCGGATCGTCGCCGAGACCGGTGGGAATCCGCTCGCCCTGCTGGAGTTGCCCCGGGGTCTGTCACCGGTGGAATTGGCGTTCGGCTTCGGAGGGCCCGGCGCCGGTCCGGTGGCGACCCGGGTCGAGGACGGATTCCGTCGGCGCGTCGATGCGTTGCCGGCCGACGCCCGGGCCCTGTTGCTGGTCGCGGCGGTTGAACCGGTCGGTGACGGGCCGCTGTTGTGGGATGCTCTGCGTCTGTTGGGCATCGGGCTGGAGGCCGCGGCAGTGGCTGAGGCCGCAGGCCTGATCACCCTGGGAGCCTCGGTGCGGTTCCGGCACCCGCTGGTGCGTTCGGCCGTCTGGCGTGGCGCGGATGCCGCCACGCTGCGCGCGGCGCACCGCGTCCTGGCCGAGGCCATTGACGCCCGGCGTGACGCCGACCGGCGGGCCTGGCACCAGGCTCACGCCGCGGTCGGGCCGGACGAGGAGGTCGCCGCCGCGCTGGAGCGCTCCGCCGACCGGGCCCTGGCGCGCGGCGGCCGGGCGGCCGCCGCCTCCTTCCTGGAACGTGCCGCCGCGCTCACCCCCGACCCGAAGGAGCGGGCGCGGCGCGCGCTGGCGGCCGCGGACACCCACCTCGCCGCGGGCGTGCCGGCTCGGGTGCCCGACCTGCTAGCCGCCGCCGAGCTGGGGCCGCTGGACCGGCTGCAGCAGGCCAACGCCAGCCGGCTGCGGGCCAAGGTGTCGTCCATGACCGACTCGGGGCCGGGCGCGGTGCAGCCGCTGCTCGACGCGGCGGGCCGGCTCAGGGACCTCGACCCGGCCGTCGCACGGAAGACCTACCTCGACGCGTTCGGCGCGGCCATTCGGGCCGGCCGGCACGACGAAGGCGGACTGCGGCGAGTCGCCGACGCCGCTCGCGACCTGATACCCGGCGACGAGCCGGCGGGAGTCTTCCTTCGTGCCCTGGTCGTGTGGACCACGGACGGGCCGGTCGCCGCCTTCCCGCTGCTGGCGCGGGCGCTGCGCTCCCTCACCGACGAGGAGGACCCGTCCGTCCTGTGGGCGGCCGCGAACGCCGCCGCGGAGCTGGGCGATCTCCAGGCCTGGCTGGACGTCACCGATCGGGCGGCCCGCTTCGCCCGGACGACGGGAACGCTGTCGATCCTCTCGATGGTGCTGCCCTACCGGGCGGCCGCGCTGGGTTTTGCGGGGCGTTTCTCCGAAGCCGGGGACCTGCTGGCCGAGGCCGCGGCCGTTGAGAAGGCCACCGGCGTGGTTCCGCGCATGACGGCCCTGATCGGCGCGTATCGGGGACGGGAGCGACCGGCCCTGGAACTGATCGAGGCGATGGAACGCGACGGTGAGCAGCCCGCCCTGGGACGGCTCACCGGCATGGCGGCGTGTGTGCGGGCCGTGCTCCACAACGGCCTGGGCAACTATCCGCTCGCCATGGAAGCGGCACTGCGAAGCACGGAGTACCAGGACCTCAACGTGCATTTCTGGGCGAGCAGTGAGCTGGTCGAGGCCGCGACCCGGGCCGGCCACCCGGCGGTGGCGGCCCGAGCGCGCGAGCGGCTGGCCGACTGGGCCCTGGCCGGCACGCCCTGGGCCCTGGGTGCGCAGGCGATCGCCGACGCTCTGACCGGAGCATCCGAGCAGGCCGAAGACCGCTACCGCGAGGCCGTCGACCACTTCGGCCGGGGCGGGCTCGGCGTGTTCGAGGTCCGGGCCCGGCTGCTGTTCGGGGAGTGGCTGCGCCGCCAGAACCGGCGCGCGCAGGCCCGTACCGAGCTGCGGGCGGCGTACGAGGCGGCCGCGGAAACGGGTATGGAGGCGTTCGCGGAGCGGGCTCGGCGAGAGCTGCTCGCCACCGGTGAGACTGTCCGCCAGCGGACCGTCGGCGCGCCGGTCCTGACCCCGCAGGAGGCGCAGATCGCCCGCCTCGCGGCCGCCGGACACGCTAACGCGGAGATCGGCGCGCAGTTGTTCCTCAGCCCTCGCACGGTCGAGTGGCACCTGCGCAAGGTCTTCGCCAAGCTGGGGATCTCCTCCCGTCGCGAGATCGACGGTGCTTTGTTCGAGCGGTGATCGCCGTTGTCCGGCGGATCGGTGGGACGACTACGGCAGCACGGTGCGCAACTCCTGCCGTGAGCTGATGCGAAGTTTGGTGAACACCTTGCGCAGGTGCCACTCGACGGGAGGGGCGCTGAGCAAGAGCTCGGCTCCGATCTCCGCGTTCGACCGGCCGTCCCGTGCGCGCCTGGCGATCCGGCTCTCCCGTTCCGTCAGCTCGACCGTCCGGTGCATGGCAGCCGGCGACATCGCTACCGCGAATTCGGCGAGTTCAAGGCGCGTACGTTCGGCGAACGCTTCGGCGTCGATCTCCACGAACATGCCGTGCGCCGCGCTCAGCTGCGCCCTCGTCGCCGACGACGGTGAAGTGGTGCTCGGCGGTGTCGGATCGCCTGAAAGTCCGTCAGTTTCGCAAGTGGTGGGTCATGTTTCCCACGAGATCGACGTGCACGTGTCGTTCGGTGAAGTGCCACCGTTGTCCGCGGTATTCGAACCGGTCCTGGTACCGGCCTGCGGCGATCGGTTGCAGAGGCAGGTCTGGCAGCGCCTGCAGCACGGTGAAGTACGACCGTGCGGTCGCGTGCGTGGAATCAGCCGCGATGTCGATGACGGTGCTGGTCGTGACGTGCTTGGTCCGCGGCGTTCCGTCATCGTAGGTGATGAGTGTGTCCTGGAACATCGCCTCGACGGCCTCTCGGCCGCGGACCGGTGCCCCGCTGCCCACGAACAGGGCATCCGCCAGCAGCGCGCCGACCGCGCCGAAGTCTCCGCTGTCGACGTGCACGGCGTAGGCGGCGATCAGGTTCTCGATGGCGCGGTGACTTGATGAGATATCCATGATGGATCGGCGACCTGTCCTTTCCTGTTGTTCGAAGTCAGCCGTCAGCAGGTGCAGAGGATGCGCCGGGAGGACGGGGGGTCGCCCTCCCGGCGTTGAGAGGGCGCTGTGCATCAACTGGAGTCTGATGGGCCGGTCAGTGGGTGGCGCGGGCCGCCTTCTTGATGACGTCGGCCACCAGGTCGGGGTGGGACATCGCGACGGAGTGTGATGCGGCGACCTCGGTGGTGTGGGCGTGGGCGCGTTCGGCCATGAACCGCTGTGCGGCGGCCGGGATGTTGAGGTCTCCGGTGGTGACGATGTCCCAGCTGGGGACGGTCTGCCAGGCGGCGGCGGTGGCCCTCTCCTCCAGTGCGGCCTGGGCGATGGGCCGCTGCGTCACGGCTGCCAGCGCGGCCCGGTCGGTCGGGACGTCGGCGGCGAACTGGGCCCGGAACTTGTCCTGCTGGATGTACAGGTCGGTGCCGGTGCTGCCGTCGGCGAACGAGTAAGGCACCGGGTCCAGCGTGCCGGACAGGGTCGAACCGGGGAACTGGTTGGTCAGCTGCAGCGCGGACTCGCCCGGTGCGGGCAGGAACGCGGCGACGTAGACGAGGGCCTTGACCCGCGGCTCACCGACGGCGGCCTCACTGATGACCGAGCCGCCGTAGGAGTGGCCGACCAGGACGACGGGGCCCTTGATGTGGTCGACGAGGCTGCGCAGCGCGGCGGCGTCGGAGGCCGGGCCGCGCAGCGGGTTGGCGGCGGCCACCACCGGGTAGCCGTCGCGGTGCAGCTTGGCGATGACGCCGTCCCAGCTGGAGCCGTCGGCGAACGCGCCGTGCTCCAGGACGATGGTCGGCCTCGCGGCCCGGTCGCTGGCCGAGTCCTGGGTCGCGGCGTTCGCGGTGCCGACGGCGGCGAACGCGCCGACGACGGCGGCGGCACCGGCGATGAATCGGCGCAGGCGGCCGTTCTCAATGGTGAACATGGAAACGCTCCAAGGGTTTTGAACAGTGCGATGGATCCAGCGGTGCTCACTGTTGCCCTCGGCCCGTTCCCGGCGCATCGGTCATGTGACTTCACGCTTCCGGCCCTTCCGGACCTCCGAACCGCCTTGCCGACTGGGCGTCAGGTGACTGATGCACCGCCATCGGCGCGGCGGCCACAGTAATGGCGCCATCCCCGATTCCGAGGAGAGATCATGAAAAGACGGTTCCTGACCATCGTCGCGGCGAGTGTCCCCCTGGTCGCCGCCGCGGCCGTCTCCACACCGGTGAGCGCGTCGGCGGACCTCGCCGCCACCGGCCCCTTGCCCTTCACCTGCGCCCCGTCCGCGCTGCCGGCCCCGGCGGGCACCGCGGTGGAGTCCGTTACCGCGGCCGATGTGCCGGCCGGCACCTTCCAGGTGCCCGGGGCCCCGCCGCTCGGCGGCTTCCCGGTGCCCGACGTCCCGGCGCACTGCGAGGTGACGGTCACGCTGACCCACCCCGGCTCGAACGACCACGCCAAGGTGAACGTCTGGCTGCCGCAGGCGGGCTGGAACGGCCGCTTCCAGGCAGTCGGCGGCGTCGCCTACGCCGCCGGGGACAACGGCGCCGGGCTCGCCGCGGCCGTCAAGCAGGGCTACGCCGCCGCCACGACCGACGCCGGCGTCGGCGGAGCCCTGGACACCAGCTGGGCGGTGGACGCCTCCGGACACGTCAACACCGCACTCCTGGACAACTTCGCCTCCCGCTCCGCGCACGAGATGGCGCTGGTCGGCAAGCAGGTCGTGGCCGACGTCTACGGCAAGGCGGCGTCCTACTCCTACTGGAACGGCTGCTCCACCGGCGGCCGCCAGGGCTACATGGAGGCCCAGCGGTACCCGAAGGACTTCAACGGCATCAACGCCGCGGCGCCGGGCATCAACTGGAACCAGTTCGAGGTCGCCACCCTGTGGCCGCAGGTCGTGATGAACGAGGCGCACACCTACCCGACCGGGTGCGAGTTCGACGCTTTCAACCAGGCTGCCCTCAAGGCCTGCGACAAGCGCGACGGCGTCGCCGACGGCCTGATCGGCGATCCGCAACGGTGCGACTTCGACCCGCGCCGCCTGGTCGGCACGCGGATCGAGTGCGACGGCAAGCAGGTCGCCATCACCGAGGCGGACGCCGACGTGGTCCGCAGGATCTGGGACGGCCCGCGCGATGTGAACGGCAAGCGGCTCTGGTACGGCCTGCCGATCGGCGCCGACTTCCGCTACCTGGCGGACAGCAAGACCGACGCGAACGGCGTCGCCACGGGCTCGCCGTTCTTCGTTCCGGCCACGTGGGTCGCCACTTTCGTGGAGAAGAAGCCCGCGTTCAACACCGCGAACCTCACCTACGCGCAGTTCGACGAGATCTTCCGCAAGGCCCGCGCCGAGTACGACCCGGTCATCGGCACGCGCGACGCCGACCTCTCCGCGTTCCGCGACGCCGGAGGCAAGCTGATCACCTGGCACGGCGACGCCGACCAGCTGATCCCCACCGCGGGCACGGTCGACTACCGCGAGCGCGTGGAGGAGAAGATGGGCGGCACGAGGAAGGTCGACGACTTCTACCGGCTCTTCCTGGCTCCGGGTGTCTCGCACTGCGGCCTGGACGGCGGCAAGGTCGACGACCTGGCGTCGCTGACCGCCTGGGTCGAGCAGGGCAAGGCACCGGCGGTGCTGCACGCCACCCTGACCACCGCCACCGGCCGGACCGTCGCCCGCGACGTGTGCCGCTATCCGATGGTCTCCCGCTACACCGGCCACGGCGACCCGAGCGTCGCGAGCAGCTTCCGCTGCGTCCAGGCCTCGCGGGACTGACCCCCTCAGGCCCGAACACGGACTGCTGAAGAGAAGAGAGTCGTGAACACATTGACGGTGATGTCGAACTCGGCGTCGGTGAACGCACAGGTCAACGGACGCGCCCCGCTGGTGAGGCTGTACCTCGTACGGGGAGTCCTGGCGGCGGTGTGGGCCGTGGCCTTCGCCCACGCCCATGACACGCTCGGCGCTGCGGCGATCACGCTGCTCGTCGCCTATCCGCTGCTCGACGCGGTGTCGTCCGCGGTCGACTACCTGTCGGTGCCGGACGGACCGGAGCAGCGCGTCCAGGCCGGCTTGCTGGTGTGGAAGGTGCGCCGGGGTGTGGCTCAGTTGCGGGTCTGAGATCGGTGCGCAGCACGTTCGGGTCCGTCCCCGGTTGGGGGCGGACCCGAACACTCCCACATCGATCATCCGGTGCCGGGTCATGCCTGGCCCGCTGCGCTCAGAGACCCAGATCCGCTGCCAGGCAGGAGAACCTGATCGCCAGCGCGTCGGGGTCAAGGGTGTCCGCCGCCGGATACGTCGGCAGCACCGCCTTCTCTTCGACCATGTCCTCGAAGACGACGCGTTCCGGGAGCGCGCCGAATCGGGCCTTGCGGATCGCCGCCGCTTGCTCGTGGGTGTTCGGATCATTCACTTCCGCACCTCCAGGTGGTCGACACGGTCGCGGGTCACAGGTGGTCGGCGTCCACCACGGCCTGGGCGAACGCCGTCGGCGCCTCCTGCGGCGCGTTGTGGCCGATGCCGGGGAGCACGCGGTGCTCGTACCGGCCGGTGAAGAACTTCCGGTACCCGGTACCGTCGGTCGTGGGCAGGAACGGGTCGAGGGCGGGATCCAGGGCGATGGTCGGCACCGTGATGGCCGGCCGGGCCGCGAGCAGCTGCTCGTAACGGTCGTAGCGACGCTCGCCCTCGGCCAGGCCGAGGCGCCAGCGGTAGTTGTGGATCACGATGGCGGCGTAGTCGGGGTTCTCGAACGCCGCGGCGGTGCGCTCGAAGGTGGCGTCGTCGAACTTCCAGGTCGGGGAGACCTCGTCCCACACCAGTCGGCACAGGTCGTGCCGGTACTGCTTGGTCTCCATGGCGACGCGGCCTCGGTCGGTGGCGAAGTAGTACTGGTACCACCAGGTGTGCTCGGCCTTCGGCGGCAGCGGGTTCTGCTGCGAAGGGATGTTGACGATGAGGTAACCGCTCACCGCCACCAGGGCCTTGACCCGCTCGGGCCACAGCGCCGCGACGGTGCCGGCGGCCCGCGAGCCCCAGTCGAATCCGGCCAGCACGGCCTTGTGGATCTTCAGGGCGTCCATCAGGGCGATGACGTCGAGGGCGATCGCGGACTGCTGCCCGGTGCGGACGGTCGTGGGAGACAGGAAGTTCGTGGTGCCGTGGCCCCGCAGGTACGGCACGATCACCCGGTAGCCGGCGTCCGCCAGCAGTGGCGCCACGTCGACGAAGCTGTGGATGTCGTAGGGCCAGCCGTGCAGGCAGATGACCACGGGTCCGTGCTTCGGCCCGGCCTCGGCGTAGCCGATGTCGAGCACGCCGGCCTGGACCCGCTTCAGCTCGGTGAACGTGGTGTGCGTGCCCGGGGCGATAGCCGGGATGACCGGGGCCGGGCGACCGGGCCGGGCGGAACCGGCGGCGAAGGCGGCGGGCGCGGTCGATGCCGCGCCGACCGACACGGCCGTGGCCCCCACGCCGAGACCGACTGCCTTGGTGAAGGTACGCCTGTTGATCATGTCTGATCCTTCCCGGAGACTCGTTGATGCCTCCACTGTTCTTCGGCCACCGGCCAGACACATCAGTCACATGACGTCGAGACGCGCGACGGCGCTCGCGGACGCACGAAGGACCTGCCGGGCCGCCACATTCAGTCATTCGACTGTTTCTGCCGAGCGGCCGCTCGGTGATCCTCGAAGGAGCGCCGCGATGCCGGCGGAGCGTCGTGTGTGCAATCGGAAGGTCCGGCCGTGAAGCAAACCCCCGTCGTCCTCATCCACGGTGCGTGGTTCCACAGATCCTCCTGGGAGGGCTGGGCCGAACGGTTCACCTCGCACGGTTACGCGGTGTGCGTCCCGGGCTGGCCCGGTGAGGCCCCCACCGCCGAGCAGGCCCGCCGTGATCCCGGCCCGCTGCGCGACCTCGGGCTCGCCGCGCTCACGGCCCACTACGAGAAGATCGTGCGTTCCTTCGACAACCCGCCCGTCCTCATCGGGCATTCGGCCGGCGGCCTCATCGCCCAGCACCTCCTCGGAGCCGACCTCGGCCGCGCCGCCGTCGCCCTCGCGCCGCTGCCGGCCCGCGGTGTGCCGCTGGACCACGGCCGGCCCCGGCCGTGGTCGCTGATGCCGGCCGACTCGGCCCGGCACCCGTGCTTCGAGCCGCTGCCGCGCACCCGGTTCCGACACGTCGTCGCCAACGCCGTCGGTGAGGAGGAGGCCGCGAAGCTCTTCGACCGGTACGCCGTCCCGGCCCCGCTCCGGCTGCTCGCGGACCTCGGACTCGATCGCACCGCCGCCGGGCCGGCCGACACCGTCGTGAACACGGCGAATTCGGCGCGCGGACCGCTCCTGCTCGTGTCCGGCCAGGAGGACCGGATGGTCCCGGACGCCGTGACCCGCTCGGTCTACAAGCTCTACGGTGACTCCTCCGTCGTGACCGACCTGAAGCAGTTCGCCGATCGAGGGCATTCCCTGGTGTTCGACAGCGGCTGGCGCTCGGTCGCCGACCACGTCCTCGCCTGGTTGGCCGCCAACGGCATCGAGGCCGTGGCCGCACAGGGCTGAACGCGGGCATCAGACCTTCGCAGCCGCGTCAGTCCGGCTCAGCGCGTCGCGCAGCGCCGCCCGGGCCGTGATGCCCAGCTTGGGGAAGATGCGGTACAGGTGCGAGCTGACGGTGCGGGGCGACAGGTGCATCCGCTCGCCGATCTCCTTGTTCGTCAGGCCGCTCGCGGCCAGGTCGGCGATGCGGCGTTCCTGCCAGGTCAGCGAGGCCAGGTTCAGCGTCGAGACGCGGGGCGGGGTCCCGGTGGCGCGCAGCTCGGCCCGGGCCCGTTCGGTCCAGCCGGCCGCGCCCAGCCGCTCGAACGCCTCGGCCGCCGGGACGAGGTACTGCCGCGCCGCCGCCGGGCCCTGGACGTGGCGCACCCGGACGCCGTGCGCCAGCCGGATCCGGGCCAGCTCGAACGGGAAGCGGGCGGCGTCCGGGTGGGCTTCGGCCCGCGTGAACATCTCAGCGGCCTCCCGCTCGTTCTCGGCGGTCATCGCCAGCGCGCCGTAGGTGATCAGCCCCAGGCGGGGCGAAACGGACGGCAGGCCGGCGTCGCGGGCGGCGAGGGCGTGCGCCCGGGCCTGCTCGACGCGTCCGGTGTGCTGGGCGGCCTCAACGAGATCGAGCAGGGTGCGCGATGCCTGGTACGCGTAGGGCCGGAACGTGCCCGGCTGTGTGATGCCGATGGCGTAGAGGTACGCGGCCTCGTAGTCGCCGGAGCTCAGCGCGGCGGTCGCGCCGGCGGAATCGGCGACCTGGGTCAAGAACCCCAGTCCGCGCGGACGGGCCCAGGCGTCCACCTCGGCCTGCAGGTCCCGCGCCCGCCCGACCTGTCCGCGCAGCGCCGCGAGCTGGGCCAGGTACGCGCGGCTCTGGGCGGCGAACAGGTGGTGGCCGTGCTCGGTCGCCAGGTCCAGGCCGCGCTGTCCGGTGTCCTCAGCCTGGGCCCATTCGCCGACCGCCATCTGGTCGAGCATGATCTGGTGCAGCATGACCATGCCGGTGGCCACGGCTCCGGTCTCCAGCTCGCGGTCCACGACGCGCTGCAGGTAGGGGCGGTAGTGGCTCAGGATGTCGAGGTGGTACGCGGCCGCGCCCAACCGCGTGACGTCCCAGGGTTCCAGATCCGGCAGGTTGGCGGCGGCCTGTCGCACCGGCCCAGCCCAGCCTGCTCCGTGCCTGGTCACATCGCTCCAGGTGCCGCTGTAGAGACGAGAGTGTTCGGTGACGAGGTCGCCCATGGAGGCGAGGAGTTCGTGCGTGCTCTCCCAGGCCGCGCGGTCCCCGCTGAACTGGCTGATCGCCAGGAGAAGGATCACCAGCCGGGTGAGGACCTCCTCAGGCTGGGTCTTGCCATCGGCTGACGCGGTGGCGGTCCCGCCGTCTCGCAGCGTCTCGATCGCGGCAGAGACCTGTCGGTGGGTGGAGCGGACGTCCCCGTCCTGGTAGAGCGCCCGGTAGGCCGCGGCCAGCACCGAGGCCGGCGACTCCGTCGAACCGGGTGCGAGGTTCGCCTGGACCAGCCGGTGCGCCTGGCCGAGGCGGGCGGCGTGACCGGCGACGAAGGCCGCGTCGGTCAGTCGCCGGGACCGGTCGGTGTGGTTCTCGCTGAGCTCGGCGGCCCGGGTCAGCCAGGTCACGGCTGCCAGCGCGCCGCCGCGCCGGGTCGCCGACTCGGCCGCCGCCTCCAGGATGTCGGCGACCTCCTCGTCCGGATCGACCGTCGCCGCCGCCAGGTGCGTCGCCCGGCGTTCGAGGTTCTCCCGATGAACCTGTGCCAGTGCCAGGTGCGCGGCGCGGCGCTGGTTGGGAGTGGCCATCCGCACGACGGCGGACCGCACGAGCGGGTGCCGGAAGACGAAATCACCGGTGACCACCTCGATGTCCAGCAACCCGGCGGCCACTGCCGCGTCGGCGTCGCGCATGCGGTAACGGGTGCCGGGGACGGCGTCGGTGCCGCTGGGGGTCCCGGCGCCGTCGAGCGCGCCCATCAGCAGCTCGGTCCGCACCCGCTCGTCGAGGGCTGCGATGCGGGTGCCGAACAGCCGTTGCAGCCGCCGGGGCAACGGCACACCGTGCTGACCGATCAGGTCTTCGGCCGGAAGGTCGCGCGACCGGCCGGCGAAGTGGGCGGCCAGCTCCACCAAGGCCAGCGGGTTGCCCTGGGCCTGCTCCAGGACGATTCGACGGGCCTGTCGGCTCAGCTCCGGGCACCGGTGGTCCAGCAGGCGTGCCGCGTCCTCGTCGGTGAGGGCGGTGATCGGCAGTTCGGGCAGTGCGGCGGTGTCGAAGCGCGACGTGAGGTCGGTGCGGACCGCGACCAGCAGCTTCACCGGGCCGCCGGCCAGGCGCCGGCCCACGAAGCCACAGACGTCGGCACTGGAGTCGTCCAGCCATTGCCCGTCGTCGAGGACCAGCAGCAGCGGCCGCTGTTCGGCGGAGAGCGACAGCAGGGTGAGAACGGCGATGCCGAGCGTCATGACCGACGGCGGATCGCCCCGCACTCCGCCGAACACGGCGTCGAACACCGCCCGGGTCCCGT
Source organism: Streptomyces viridifaciens (assembly GCF_001888885.2). NCBI lineage: Bacteria > Bacillati > Actinomycetota > Actinomycetes > Kitasatosporales > Streptomycetaceae > Streptomyces > Streptomyces viridifaciens. The sequence continues at coordinate 1,433,810 of NZ_CP090840.1, read as the reverse complement.
CGTCCAGCCGCGCGACATCGGGGAGCAGCGGATGGAGGAACTGGTGCAGCCCGGCATAGGGCAGCTCGGACTCCGCCTCGACGCCGGCGGCCCGGATGACGACGTGGCCCTCCTGCTCCGCCAGCGCGGCGGCGCGGCTCAACAACGAACTCTTGCCGACCCCCGTCTCCCCCCGAAGGACGAGAGCCTGGCCCGTGGCGGACTTCACGAACGCCTCGAGCTCCGCCTGCTCGTCCTCGCGGCCCACCATTGTCATGGTGACGCCCCATCGCTGGAACCCAGTCATGTCCCCCTACCCCTTCCTGTTTTCGCTCTCACCGCGCGGCAGCTCCCTCAGCGCCAGCGGGTCGCCGCGTGCTTCGGCGACGATCGCGTCTCGCACACGGGGGTGCACCGGACCGGGCAGCACCGGGTCGAGCAAGGCCCGGGTATCGTCGTCGCGGAGCCCGTCCACCTGTAGTTCCGGCAGGCCGGCAACGAGTCCGGCGCTGGTCGGCGTGCGGACCGACGCCGAGGTGGACACGGCGAAGACCAGGGCCACGTACTCGGCGTCCAGCCGGCGGGCGACGAACGCGAGGACGGCCGCAGAGATCCCGTCGAGCGCCGCGCGGTGACCTCCTGGAGGACGAAGGTGTTGCCGTCCGGGCCGGCGAACGACGTGAACGAGCTGTACGACTGCCGCCCCGGGTGAGGGCCGGCGACCCGTTCGGCGGTGCCGGCGTGGTGGAAGACCCCGCCGGCGTCGTGGAAGACCTCGCTGACCTCGACCCCGGCGTCCGCCCACTCGGCGCGGGCCGCGACGACGTCGTCCACGATCAGGTGCACACCTCGCTCGGATCCTGGCGCCGCGTCGGTCACGCCGCTGCCGATGATGAGCGACGCGACCGAACCGGGCGGGGTCAGGTGCACGATCCGGAAGCCGCCGGGGCCGGAGAAGTCGACGTCCTCGCGGAACCCGATCCGCGTGTAAAAGTCCTTGGCCCGGTCCACGTCCGAAACCGGGACGACGACGACCTCGATCTTGAATTCCATCCCCGTCAGCTCCATTCGCCGCAACGGAAGCCGGTCGGCGTCCACCGATCACGATCCCTGGACCGCGAGCCCCTCGAGCCAGTGCCGAACCCTGGCCAGTACCCGGGCCCGGGGCGACCAGTGTCCGGCACGGGCTCGACGGGGCGCCGCCGCAGGGGAGCCTGAGGACAGCCGTTCAGGACATCCACGAAAGGAAGACCCGCTATGGCCGTCAACTACACCGCCACGGTCGAAGTCACCGGCGAGGGCCGCAACGGCGGCACCGCCCGCTCCACCGACGGTCTGCTCGAACACCGCCTGTCCATCCCCAAGGAACTGGGCGGAGCCGGCGACGCGACCAACCCGGAACAGCTCTTCGCCGCGGGCTGGGCCGCCTGCTTCCTCGGCGCCCTCCGGCACGCCGCCGCCCAGCGCAAGATCAGGCTGACCAGCACCTCGATCACCGCCGAGGTCACCCTCCTCCACGGCGACGACGGCGAGTTCTCACTCCTGGCCACGCTGGCCCCGCGTCTCGGCGGCGTCGACCAGCGCACCGCCGAGGACCTCGCCGAGGCCGCCCACCGGATCTGCCCCTACTCCAAGGCAACCCGGGGCAACATCCCCGTCACCATCAACGCCGCCGCCGTCTGAGGACCCGCGCCATCCGGGCGTGCCCCGGCTGGCCCGCGCACGAGCGGGGAGAGCCTCACGCTGGAGCAGGCCCGGCGCTCCGACGTGCTCGTGGCCCTGCGGAGGCAAGACGCCCCGATAAGCCACGAGCACGGCGGCCCGGTCCGGCTCTGCGTGGCGCCGATGTACTTCTACAAGTCCGCCAAATGGCTGTCCGGCATATCGGTCACCGACCGGGTCATCCCCGGCTACTGGGAGGAACGCGGCTATGACGTCGACGGCTGGCTCGACGACGCCGCCGAGCACGACACGGCCTGAACGGCGCTCCGACGGGTGGGCGGCCGGGTGCGGGCGGTTCACCGTCGCCGAGCGGACGGTCCACCGCGCCACCGGAACGCTGATGCTGCTGTGCGTGGCAACGGCGGCCTGCCTCTACATCGGGCCGCCGGCCCAGATGGTGGGCCGACGCCGTGCGGGTCGCGAAGGTCGTGCGGCGCGGGGTGCCGGTCGTGAAGGGTGGAGGTCGACTGCTCGACCGTGGCGCCGGGGCGGGCGGTGGGCGGCATAGTTGCGGGGATGCCGGACGATCAACGGTCCATCGGGACCGACGGTTGAGTCAGATGACTGATGTGACGCGGTCGCTACTGCTGCCAGGCTCTCCCGTGAGCGGCTCCGCGCCGCCCGCTCCGGGCCCGCCCGTGCCCTGCGCGTGGCGCGTCGCCGGACCCGAGTCACACCACGTCATCACTCCGGAGCGACCGCCACACCGGGGCTCACGGACCGGAAGGACAGCAGACATGACCGCGCCACCCCACACCACTCCGCACCGCCGCGCCACGGCCAGGCTCGCCACCCTGGTCGCCGTCCTCCTCACCGCGTTCGCCGCCGTCTTCGCGGGCACGGCCCCGGCCGACGCGGTAACGCCCTGGCAGGAGGCGGACCACAACGCCAGCACCCCCGACTCCCCGGCGATGGCGTACTACCGGGGCAGCAACGTCGAGGCCATCCGCGGCCAGGACAACGCCCTCTGGTTCAACGTCGACGGCGGCCCGTTCAACCGCATCGGCGGGGTCACCTACGCCGCGCCCGCGATCACCGTGTTCCGCGGTGAGCTCTGGCTCTTCCAGACCGGGCAGAACGGCGACCTCTGGGCCCAGACCCTGGCCAATCCAAACGAGCCCAACCACCGCCGCTGGTACTGGAGTTCGCCCATCCAGTTCCGTACCCAGAACATCGGCGGCTCCGGTTCGGCCGTCCGTAACAACCTGAGCCCGGCCATCGCGGCCTCGCCGGACCTGCTGTTCATCGTCGCCGTGGGAGCCAACGAACGCATCTACCAGGCCACCATGGGCATCAACCGCAACTTCAGCCCGTGGTCCGAGGTGCCGGGCGGCGCCCGGACGGAATCCGCGGCCGCCGCCGCGACCTCGCCCGACAGCCGGCTGACCGTGCTCCACCGCGGCACCGACAACCGGATCTACCGCCAGGGCCTCTACTACCGGTACTGGCAGTGGGACAACAACTGGCAGCAGATCAGGAACACCAACACCAACGCCGCCCCGTCGATCGCCTACAACGGCCACGAGAACCTGATGGCGGTCGGCTGGCGCGACGCCAACTCCGGCCAGGTGCTGACCTGCGAGACCCTGACGTACGCCGCCGAGGCGACAGCCCCGCAGGGCGTTCCCCGCGGCAACAACGTCGCCAGCCCGTCGGCCCCGCGCCTCGACTCCGAGCCCGGCGGTGTGGGCGTGACCATCCGGGGCGGCAACTTCTACGACGTCGGGGGCCACTACTTCCGGAACAACGTCATCTACTACATCCACAACTACTACGGCTGATCCGGCCCTTCCCCCGCCCCTTCCCCCTGGGGACGACTGCGCCGTCCCCTCAGGTCCACCGGGCCCGAGGGGACGGCGCAGTCGTCCACGCACGGGCAGCCAGCCGGACACCGACAGGAGGCCAGGAGGCATCCCTAGTACTCCAGTGGGAGTTCTCCGTCGACCAGGACCCGTCGCCCGCGTTCGCCGAGATCGGCCCGTTGATCGGCGAGCTCACCGGCGACCGGCAAGCCGCCTACGAATGCGCAGAGCAGGCTGTTGCCCCCTACCGGCCGCAGGAGCCGGCCTGGTTCCTCAACACGGTGGCCGTCGCTCCCGAATTCCAGGGCCGGGGCCTTGGCGGTGCGGTGCTGATTCCCGGCATCGAGGAGGCCGAGCGCACTGGGTATCCGGCGTTCCTGGAGACACCGTAGCGCTGCCCCTCGTGTCGCTGGGGCCGTTTCCGTCCACGCCGTCGATGGCCGCGCCGGGGAGAAGCGGTGCTTCGGCGGCGGCCTGCTCGCCGTCGCTGCGGGGCGGCCCCCGGGACGGCGGCTCCGCGTCGGGGGGCACTCGCCGCCGTGCCCGCGCCGTGGCGCTGACGGCGGTGGCCGCCGGCGCCGCACTCCTTCGGTGCGGCGGCCCGGCACGTACTCCGTCCCGCACGTACTCCATCCTGCGCAAGCGATGCCCCTGTCCAGGTGGCCGGTGCCGCTTTCGGCATGTGATCGCGGCGTCGTGCGGATACGGATGGCGCGCCCCTGCTCGTTGCGCCGCGGACGAGGTTCCCTGCTGGGCCCGGTTGTCGAGGCGCGGTGCGAGCGCGGTACAGGCACCAGACCGGCGGCTCGCTCGGAGCCTGCCGGCAACGAGGAGACGACGATGAGTGAGCAGCACGTGGCTCTGGCGGGAAGCCAGCGCCCGGCCAAGGCCGATGCGACCCGGGTGCGGGACGCGGACCCCAAGGCACCGGTGAAAGTGACCATCTCCCTGCGCGGGAAGGTGGCCACCGACGGGATCCCGGACGAGCGGCGCCAGGACGCCGAGAAGACGAAGGCCGTGCTCGAACGGTACGGCCTCGCCGTCGACGACGTCAGGCTCCAGCCGGGCAGCATCGAGGCGAGCGGTCCGGTGTCCGCCATGAACGCCGCCTTCCACGCGGGCCTCGGCGTCTACCGCAGTGCCGAGCAGGGCGAGTTCCGCGGCCGCGAGGGCGAGCTGAAGATCCCGGCCGAGCTCGACGGAATCGTGACCGGCGTCTTCGGGCTGGACGAGCGGCGGGTGGCCCGGCGGGCCGCCGCCAAGGGCTCGGGCTTCACGGGGTCGTTCACACCGGGTGACATCGAGAACCAGTACAACTTCCCGGCCGGCCAGGGGGAGGGACAGAAGATCGGCATCGGCGAGTTCCCCGGCGGCTACTTCCAGGACGATCTGGAGGCCTACTGCACCGCGCACAACCGGCCGACCCCCCAGGTCACCGTGGTGCCCCTGGGCTACAACCCGCCGCGGACCCTCCAGGCCCTCAAGCAGCTGTCTCCCCAGCAGATGAAGGACGCGGCAGAGGGTCTGCCCGAAGTGATGATGGACGTGCAGATCGTCGCCGGTCTCTGCCCGGCGGCCGACATCTCGGTCTACTTCGCCCCGTTCACCCAGAAGGGCTGGATCGACCTGTTCGACCGGGTCATCGCGGACCGGCCGGTGTGCCTCACACTCAGCTGGGGCCTGCCGGAGGACGCACTCGACCTGGCGCGGCTCGCCTTCGCCGAGATCGACAAGCGCCTCGAGGGTGCGGCGGACCTCGGCATCACGATCTGCATCGCCTCCGGCGACGACGGCTGCGGGGACGGGGTGGCGGACGGGCGCGCCCATGCCGACTTCCCGAGCGTCAGCGCATTCGTCCTGAGCGTCGGCGGCACGATGATCGACACCTCCGGCCAGGAGGTGTCCTGGTGGCAGGCGCCCGGTCACCGGACCAACACCCCCGGTGGCACCGGCTCGAGCGGCGGAGGCGTCAGCACCATCGTCCCGCGCCCGAAGTGGCAGCAGCAGGTCCAGGTGGACTCCCTGAACCAGGGCAGCATCAAGGGGCGCATCGTGCCGGACGTGGCCGCCCTGGCCGGCCCACCCGGGTACGACCTGACGCTCCTGGGCCAGCCCTCGCCCAACGGCGGCACCAGCGCCTCCGCTCCCGTGTGCGCGTCCCTGATCGCCCGCGTCAACGCCTTGCTGCCGAAGGACAAGCAGCAGCGCTTCCTGACGCCGCTGCTCTACCAGAGCGGCACCAACGGCCACCCGCTCGCCCAGACTGCCTGCCGCGACATCGCCAGGGGCCATGACAACGCCTCCCACCCGCCGGCGGTGGGCTACCCGGTGCGGAGCGGGTACGACGCCGTCACCGGCTGGGGCGTATTCGACGGCGTCGCCCTGCTGAAGGCACTGCAGAACTCCTAGTCCGGACAGCGGCCGTGCCCGGCACCGGCACGCGGGCGCCCGCCCCCTGAGCGGGGCCCGCGGCGGCGCCCTTGACCGGGAGCGCCCCGACCGAGCACGCCCGAAAACCCGCGCGCCGGGCGCCGCCGAACCGGCAGCGCCCGGCGCGCCGGTCTGTCCGCGTCCGCGCGACCGGGCCGGCCGCGCCCACGTGCGGCGGCCGCTTCATGACCCAGATGAACGAGGCCGATCTGCGGGAGACCAAAGCCGGAAAGATTGTCGCCAAACCGGCCTGTGACATGAAGTCGCGAACCCGCGGGCGTCGTCGGGGCGCTTGACGATGGTCAGGGCGATCGCGAGGACTGTGGAGCGAATTCGACCAGCCAGCCGGTGTAGCCGCCGTCGGCCCATACCAGGGTGATGGCGCGGTGCCGGGTGCGAAGGCGCTGGAGCAGGTCGCGGCCGGCGTCGCGGTCGCTGACGGGTGCCGCGGTGCTGGCCGCCGTGCCCGATCCCCGCCGCGTGCGCGGGCGCCGCTACCGCATCGGCGCGCTGCTTGCCCTGTGCCTGACGGCGGTGCTCGGCGGAGCCCGCTCCCTCGCGCAGATCGCCAGGTACGCCGCCGACGCCGACCCGCAGGTCCGCGCCGGACTCGGCCTTGCCCGCGCCGCGCCCAACGCCTCCACGCTCGGCCGACTACTGGCCCGCATCGACGGCGACGTCCTGGACGACGCCGTCGGCACCTGGCTCGCCCGCCACGCCGCCGACCCCGTTGAGGAGGACGAAGCCCTGATCGGGCTGGCGGTGGACGGCAAGTCGGTGCGCGGCGCGCGCACCGACAGCAAGACGGCGGTCCACCTGCTGGCCGCCACCCTCCACGCCGGCCAGACCGTCATCGCGCCCAGCGCCAGGTGGCCGCCAGGAGCAATGAGATCCCGGCCATGGCTCCACTGCTGGCCTGCTTCGACCTGCGCGGCGTGGTCGTCACCGCCGACGCGATGCACACCCAGCGCAAGACCGCGAAGAAGATCGTCGCCGCTGGCGGGCACTACCTCCTGGTCGTCAAGGGCAACTAGAAGAAGCTGCGCCGGCAACTGCGCCGCCTGCCCTGGCGCCAGATGCCGCTGCTGGACCGCACCCGCACCGCCGGGCACGGACGGCGCGAGGTACGGCGACTGAAGGTGTGCACCGTCGAAGCCGGACTGCTGTTCCCGCACGCCGTCCAGGCCATCGAGATCAACCAACGCCGCGTCAACACCAAGACCGGCAAGGTCCGGCCGAAGACGGTCTACGCCGTCACCAGTCTCACACCCGGCCACGCCGACCCCGCCCGCCTGGCCGCGCTCGTCCAAGGCCACTGGTCCGTGGAAGCCCTGCACCACGTGAGAGACGTGACCTTCGCCGAGGACGCCTCCAGGGTCCGCACCGGAAGCGCGCCAGCGCCATGGCCACCCTGCGCAACCTCGACATCGGACTGATGCGCCAAGCCGGCTGGACCAACATCGCCGCCGCAGCCGACCACTACCGGTCACGCCCCGACCACGCCACCGCGCTCCTCAAGATCACATGCTGAAAACGCATCAGCCCTGGGGCACTGCTGTGAACGCCGTTCCCTGGAAGCCAGCGTCGCCGTTGAACGCCACCCAGAAATAGTAGCCATAGACATAGTAGCCATGTAATCTATTTGCCATGAGCAAAGGTTCACCGGGCCCCACGCCCGGCTTCCTGGTGTGGCGGCTCGCCAACAAGTGGCGCGTCGCGGTCGATCGCGCGGTCGCTCCGCTGGGCCTCACCCACGCGCAGTACTCGCTGGTCGCGTCGTTGCACGGCATGCAGCGCGCCGGGGAGCGGCCCAGTCAGCGCCGACTCGCCGACCACACCGGGCTGGAGGCGCTGTACGTCTCGAAGCTGGCGCGCGCCCTGGAGTCGGCCGGGCTGATCGAGCGCACCCGCGATCCCCGCGACCCGCGCGCCGTACAGCTCGCCCTCTCCGAGCAGGGCCAGGCCGTCACGCGGCAGGCCATCGCGGTGGTCCAGGAGCTGCTTCAGCAACTGCTGGAGCCGCTCGGCGGCCTCGACGCCCCGCGAACGTGCGCGTTCACCGACGAGCTGACGACCCTGCTCGACGCACCTCTCGCTCCATCCCTACCGAACGACGAGACCACTCAGGGGACAACACCGTGACCACCGCCGCATCCACCACCGCACCCATCGTCACCGCACCCGTCGCCGACGCCCGCGGCCTCGCCCTGGCCCACTACGCCGCCCGCGGTGTCCTGGAACAGGTCCTGGCCCGGCATGGCGCCACGTTCCAGCAGCAGGTCGCCCTGCGCGCCGCCGTTACCGCCGACGCCCCGCAGACGCCAGACGATCTCGTCGCCCAGGTCCGGGGCTCCCTCAAGGCCGATCCGGCCGAGATCCGCGCCACTGTCGAGGAGCTGCTGGCCGAGCAGCTGCTCGTCGCGGACGGCGCGCACCTTCGCCCCACGGAGGCGGGGCGCGAGCTGCTCGCCGCCGTCAGCGCGGAGACCGCCCCCATCAGCGCCCGCGTCTGGGGCGCGATACCCGCCGAGGACCTGGCCGCCGCCGGCCGCGTCCTCGCCCTGGTCACCGAGCGCGCCAACGCGGAGCTGGCAGCGCTGACCGCCTGACCGAGCCGATTGGCCGGCCTATCCCGCCAGCTGAGAACGCATCAGCCCTGGTCCCGGACCGGCGCAGGTGCGCAGCGAGGCGGTCCACGGCGCGGGCCGGCAGACGCTTGTGCCAGGCCGTGATGATCACCGGGCAGACGGCGGCCAGGGTCGACACCACATCGGCATAGTGGGTTCCGGGCTCGTCCACCATCAGGAGGCGATGCAGGTCCAGCCGTACTCGGCTGCGGCGGCCGGTCCGAGGTCCGGCAGCCCGATCACCGAGGTGTAGCCGAACGAATTGGCGCCGACTGGCCCGGCGGTGAGTGCGGCGCGGGCACACCGTCCTCTGTTCTGGGCGGGTGACTTCTTGCACGGCCACGGGGTGGGTCCCGTGGCCGTCTTGCTCAGCGCCGCTGCGGCCACGTGCGCTTCGGTCGTGGCCGCGGCGGCGGCCGGCTTCCGGCCGATGGTCCGAGCGGCCCGGGGCCGAATCGGCCCTACCCCCTGGTGGTCGCGCCGCGGCGGCGGCGGCGCGAGTTCTGGACCGCGGATCCGGCGCAGCCGCCGGGTCAGGCCGTAGAGGATTGCCGCGGAAGCCGGGCAGGTCTGGATTCCGGTTGTCAGCAGCTCGTGCAGGCCGCCGGTCGCCATAAAGTAGACGACGAAGGCTCCGGTGGAAGCGGCCACCGCCGCCCCGGTGGGGACTCGCTGGAGATCACCCAGTCCACCGGCCACCACAGTGCGCCGAGGACGTCGTGCAGCCGGAGCCGGAGCCCGGCCAGCACGAAGCCGGCTGACAGGGCGGTCCTTCGCCTCCGGGATACCACGATGCCGCTCTCGGGGTCTCTGGCCAGGTCTGCCAGCCGTGCCTGCCGCAAGTACCCTCTGTGGTGTCCCGCCAGCACCAGCCCCGCTCGGAGCAGCATTGGCGGCTTCCGGTGCAGCTTCAGCAGCGGTTGGCACAGCTTGATGGTCTCTTCCATTGCCAGATCCGCCAGGGAGAGAACGTCCAAACCCCCGCACCGACAGTGCCGAAGTAGCCCGGCTGCGTCGTCAGGCGAAGTGTTCGTTCCACCGACCTGACGGTGCGACAGGCAGACGCCGCCCCAGTCGAGATCCACCACGTGCGAGACGCCACCTTCGCCGAGGACGCCCGGCGGGCCACTACCCACTTTCACTACCGCTGGTACCGCGCCCGGTGGGTCCCCGTCACCGCCATCACCAGCGAGTAGACCGAGGTGCCGGCGGTGATGAAGAGCCGGTTGTTCTTCGGCCCGCCGAAGGTCAGGTTGGAGACCTGCCCGGGCACCAGGATGCGGCCGATCAGGGTGCCGTCCGGGTCGTAGCAGTGCACCCCCTCGTCGAAGGCCGCCGCCCAGAGCCGGCCGCCGTCGTCGAACCGGATGTTGTCGAAGCTGGTCTTCGGCGCCTGCGCGAAGACCTTCCCGTCGGAGAGCGTGCCGTCCTCCCGGACGTCGAAGACCCGGATCTGACGGGCGCGGCTGTCCGACACGTACAGCTGCTGCTCGTCGGCGGAGAAGACCAGCCCGTTGGGCCCGACGAACCCGTCCGCCACCTTGCGGACAGTGGCGTCGCCCGGGTCGATCCGGTAGACGTTGCAGGCCCCGATCTCGGCGACGTCGCGGTGGCCCTCGTAGTCGCTGGTGATGCCGAAGTCCGGGTCGGAGAACCAGATCGACCCGTCGGAGTGCACCACGGCGTCGTTGGGCGAGTTGAGCCGCTTGCCCTGGTAGCGGTCGGCCAGCACGGTGATCGACCCGTCGTGTTCGGTGCGGGTGACCCGGCGGTTGCCCTGCTCGCAGGTGATCAGCCGGCCCTCCCGGTCCAGGGTGTTGCCGTTGCTGTTCCCAGCCGGGGAGCGGAAGACGCCGACCGTACCGGTGGCCTCGTCCCAGCGCAGCATCCGGTCATTGGGAATGTCGCTCCAGATCAGCTGGCGCCAGGCGGGCAGGTAGACCGGCCCCTCCGCCCACCGGCAGTCCCCGTACAGCTGCTCCAGTCGGAGGTCGCCGTTGGCGCACTTGCCGGTGCGGAAACGCTCGTCCAGGATCTGGTACAGCCCGTACTTGATCTCACCAGACATAGTCCACCCCTTGCCATCAGTCTCCGAAATTTGTTCGAAGCTTTTCGAGTATGACAGAACCTCATATGGTTGGACCATGGCAACGGAGAACCTGGACGACATCGACCGCCGGCTGCTCACCCTGCTCCAGCAGGACGCGGGACTGTCCTATGCAGCCCTCGGCAAGGCCGTGGGCCTCTCGGCCGGCGCCACCCACGAGAGAGTTCGCAAGCTGCGCGATCGCGGGGTGATCCGCCGCACGACCGTCGAGGTCGACCCCGGAGCGCTCGGGCTCGGGGTGCTGGCCTTCGTGATGGTCGAGTCCTCGGCCTGGATCGGTGACTCCGCGGCGGCCTTCGCCGCGATCCCGGAGATCGAGGAGGCCTACATCATCGCGGGCAGCGCCTCGGTCTTCGTGAAGGTGCGCACCGCCACCACCGAACAACTGCAGGACGTGCTGCGCCGCCTGTACGCGATCGACGGCGTCAGCGGGACCCAGGCGACGGTCTCGTTGGAGACCTTCTTCGAGCGCCCGCCCTCGCCCGCCCCGCAGAATCCCCCGCTGGCAGGCTAGATCCACTGCCGTGTGGATAGAGCGTTCGAAGAGCTGTCACGGGTCTGGCGTGGTCAGGATGTCGATGCTGACGGTGGCTTTGTAGCGGGTCCGGTCGACGGTGCCTTTGGCGTTGTAGGCCTGGGCACGGAAGCCCTCCGCAGCTCAGGTGACAGCACCCTGCAGGGCCGGGCTCTCCAGCCTTCGCTGTCCCCGGAAGCGGATACCCGCCGGCGGGAACAGGCGGCCGACGGGAGCGGACGTGGACATCGAGGCGATGCTGGACCGGCTCGGCGCGGTGATCGGGCCGCCGCCCGCGGGCGGCGCGGTCCCGGTCCCGGTCCCGGTCCCGTGGGAGCAGGGACCTAGGGGCCCGGGAAGGTAGGTCGAGGTGGTGAGTTCGGCCCGTTACCCCAGATGAGCAGCACAGACAGGCAGCAAGCGGGACGGGTGGCGGGAGGCCGAATCGAACCGCGGTCCGAATCCCCGTCCCGGCCCCCATGCCGCACCACGAACCGACCCCCCGGCCGGGGCAGCGGCGACTGCCACGCCCAGCGGTAGGCTGCCGCGGCCCTGGGAAAGCACGTGAGGCCGCCATCCCTGCGGGGGTGGCGGCCTCTGGCGTTGGCAGGCGGGGCGGCGGGTCAGTGGGGCGTCCTGATCAGGTGCCGGTCCGCGCCAGTCTCCCCGGCCCGTTCGAACCTCAGGGGCCGACCCGGTCGAAGCGCAGCGACGTGTGGCCGGCGTTGTCGTCGTAGATCTGGGCGACGAGCGCAGTTCCGACCGCGTCGGATCGGGTGCCCTGCAGCCGGATCGTGGTCGGCTTGTTCACCCGGATCAGCTCGCTGATCGGTGCGGTCGCGTTGCCGCCGGCCTGCGCGTTGCCGGGGTTCAGGTCGATGACCTGGTAGACGAGCCGCTCGCTCTCCGCAACGGCGGTACCCGACGTCACGTCCCACAGCCGGGCGGTGATGAAGGTGTTGACCGGGGGAACGCCCGCCAGACGGCCGCGGACGTTCGCGTCGAGTTCGTAGGTCCCGGCCCGGGGAAGGGTGACCTCCAGCGGGGTGTCGGTCCAAACACCGGGCGGCAGGTTGACCACCGTGTTGAGGTGGGCGATTCCCCGGGCCGGCGCAGGCACCGCCTCAGCCGCGGTGACGCTGGTCTGGACCGCCACGGTCGTAGCGCCCATGAGCACGGCGGCGGTGAGAGCGGCAAGGCCGGTACGCAGTGCTGGCATGATGCCTCCACAGATGCCAGTGGGATGTGCCACCGCCAAGGTAGAGGCTCTACGCGAAACGGATACACGGCCGAACGGGTGACGCCCGCGCGGGAGCCGACCAACGTGAGCGGGCGTACGCCGGGAACCCCAACCCATCCACGCAACCGCCGCCAGACGGGAACCCAGGTAAGCGGAGGTGGTGAGTTCGGCCGTGCGATGTCTGACCAGCAGGGACAGCCGGACGGCCCCGAGTAGGCGGACGGCTGAACACGCGCCAGTACGAGCAGCGTGGGGAACGGCCGAGCGCGTGCCCGACGGTGCGGCTGTACGAGCCGGCCCAGGCGGCGGTGGCAGCCTGCCGGTGGCGCTCACGGCGCAGCGCGTTCTGGAGGTCGGCGTCGGCGTGCGGTCGGCCCTGAGCACCCGGAGGGACAGACGGCCCTGGATGGCGATCCAGTGACGCCGGCCCCGCCTCAGCCCGAGCGCAGCGCGTCGAAGCCGAGCAGCAGGGCATCGAGCGCGAAGGCGAACCGCTCGGCGTCGTCCGCGCCGACCCCCTCGATCGCGGCGCGGATCAGCAGCGGGTACCGCTCGGCCTCGAGCGCGGCCAACCAGTCAGCGCCACCGGCCTCCTCGGCTCCGACCACGATCTGGGCCTCCGCCGTCGCGTGGCCGATCACGAACACGGCAAGGGAGTTGAGCGCGTGCAGGGCGCGGCCGAGCGGAAAACCGCCGGCCGTGAGCAGGCGCAGGAGAGCCTCGAGGTCGTCGAGGGTCGCCGGCGTGACGGCGGGCCGGGAGGTGGCGAGCGGGAGTACGGCCGGGTGCCGTAGCAGACCCTCGCGCAGGGCGGTGGCGTACGCGTGCAGGGCCGTGCGCCAGTCGGCCGAGCCGTCCATGGCGGGGGTCGCCGCCGTGAACACCTGCTCCACCAGGCCGTCCAGCAGGGCGTCCTTGTTGGGCACGTAGTGGTAGAGGGTCATCGCCTCCACGCCCAGCTCCTGGCCGAGCGAACGCATCGTCAGGCCCTTGAGCCCGTCCCGGTCGACCAGGCCGAGCGCCGCGTCGAGGATCTGCTGCCTGCTCAGCCCGACCCGCTCGCCCCGGCCGCGCCGAGCCGCCTGATGCTTCGCCATCTCCGCTCCTCCGCCTCCCCGTACCGGCTTGACTTTCTTACAGCATAAGAGAACACTCGTCTCCAGCGAAACTTACACCGTAAGAACCAAGCCGCCGCAGGGGGAACCACGATGTCGACCACCATCAACAAGCAGGTCATCCGCGACTTCGTCGCCGCGCTCAACGACCGCTCCGGCGAGGGCTGGGTGCAGCTGCTCTCCCCGTCGGTCATCGACCACAACAAGATCATCTTCGGTGAGGAAGACGCCCCCGGCGCCGCCATCGAGGGCTTCCGCCTCCAGCTGGCCGCCTTCAGCACCGAGGCCGCGGGCGACGGCTTCCACATCGAGCAGCTCATCGCCGAGGACGACGAGGTCGTTGCCCGGCTGCGAGTGGCCGGTGTGCACACGGGCTACCACGCCCGGATGCCCGAGCCGACCAACCGCCGCTGCGACGTCGAGCAGATCTGGATCTTCACCGTCCGCGCCGGCCGAATCGCCGAGATCCGCGCCGTGAGCGACCGCCTCGGCATGTTCCTCCAGCTCGGCTGGGACTGGCCGACCATGGACTGACCCCGTTAACGGATCGCCGAACCGGATTCACCGCCCAGTGAATCCGAGCGGCTGCGAAAGGCCGGAAAGGGCCTCCGACGCAAGTCGGACACCCCACGGCGTAGGGATGTCAAGCGGCTGCGGCGCCACCCGAGGAGATGCCGGCCGAACCTGCGGCGGCGGCACGGCGGGCGGCGCAGGGGCACCGAGGCGACGCAGCACCCGCCGAGCGGGGGGCAGGGCAGGGCGCAGCGGGGCAGGGCAGGGCCGAGCGGGGCGGGGGGTGCCTCTATGTCCTTCGTCAGGGCTGCGCGGGTCATGCTGGCGCGGATTCGGGGGTGCGGGTCTCGTAGAGGGTGCCGTCTCGGAGCATGGCGAACAGGACGCTGATGCGTTGGCGGGCGAGGCGGAGGGGTGCCTGGGTGTGGGTCTTGCCGCGGTCTCGCTGCCGGTCGTAGTAGGCGCGGGAGTCGGGGTCGTGCAGGGCCGCGAACGCGGAGAGGAACATGGCTCGTTTGAGAAGCCGGTTGCCGGTCCTGGGGGCGTGTTCGCCGTGGATGGAGGACCCGGAGGACTTGGTCGCCGGGGCGAGGCCGGCGTAGGAGGCCAGGTGGGTGGCGGTGGGGAAGCTGGTGCCGTCGCCGAGGGTGAGCAGCAGGGTGGCGGCGGTCCTGACCCCGACTCCGGGCATCGAGGTCAGGACCTTGGAAAGAGGGTGAGCCTCCAGCGTTCGCGATCTGGGCTTCGACGGCTCGGCGCTGCCCGTGGAGGGTGGCGAGCGAGCGGGCCGGGGAGGGCACCACCATGTCCAGGGTGGTGCCCGGGACGACGACGGTCTGTTCGTCGAGCGCGTCGAAGATCTCGTCGACCAGGCGTTCGGCCATGCGCGGGGCCTTGGGCCGTATCAGGGTCACGAGCCTTCGTCGGCCGGCTTTGCGCAGGGCGGCCGGGGAGCCGTGCTGTTCGAGCAGGTGGGTGACGGCGGGGTGGTCCAGGCGGGGGCCGAGGACGCGGTCGGCCGTTCGACACCGATGCCGCGGGGCCCCGTCCTGCCGGTCGGCTGCGGCTACTCCTGCCGGTAGGCGTGGGCGGGCGGGGCAGCGGCGGCGACCGGAGCGCGGAGCACGGATCCGTCCAGACCGGCCGGGTGGTCGAGGCCGTGGCGGGCGGTGGTGATCAGCAGGTGGCCGCCGGTCGGGGTGAGGCAGACGGAGGTGGGTTGGCGGGCGGGCAGGCGCAGGGTCGTCAGATGGGTGCCGTCGGGGTGGAAGCGGTGGACGGCGCCGTGGCCCCAGATCGCCACCCAGAGGCAGCCGTCGGTGTCCACGGTCATGCCGTCGGGGGAGCCGCCGGCCGCCGTGCGGGCGAACTCCGCGTGGTCGGTCGGGTTGCCGTCGGGGTCGAGGGCGTAGCGGTGGATGACGCCGGCCGCGCTGTCGGCGACGTAGAGGAGGTCGCCCGTGCTGTTGAAGGCGGGGCCGTTGACGATCGTCATGCCGTCGAGGACGCGGTGCACGGAGCCGTCGTGGTCGGTGCGGTAGAGCGATCCGGCACCTACGGTGCCGTCGTAGGGCATGCTGCCGGCCCAGAAGCGGCCGTGCGGGTCGCAGACGCCGTCGTTCATCCTGGTGCGGACGGCGGACCGGTCTTCGGGGCGGGCGAGCCAGTCCAGGCCCCCGTGGGGGCCGAGCAGGGCGATGCCCGTGCCGGCGGCGGCGATCCAGTGCCCGGGCCGGCCACCGACCGGCGCGACGGCGCCGAGCGGGACGTCGAGGCGGGCGATCTCGCGCGGGGTTCGCGGCCCTGTGAGGTCGGGAACTTCGAGGAGGCGACCGGCGAGGATGTCGACGTAGACGAGCCGGCCGTCGATCCAGCGGGCGCCTTCGGCGAGTTCGTGGTCGCCGGCGGCCCAGACTTCGACCTGGTCGGGCGACTTGCTTGAGAAGGACATCGGGCTCTCCGGGAGGGCTAGCGCAAGGTGGTGCCGGCGGGTTGGTCGAGGAGCGTGAGGTCACGTCGGGTGGGCAGGCCCTCCCAGTCGCCGCGCGAGGTGACGGCGAAGGCGCCGGTGGTGGTGGCCCGGTGGAGGCGCCCTTCGACGTCGAGCCCGTCGAGCAGACCGGAGAGGTAGCCCGCGACGAACGCGTCGCCGGCGCCGACGACATCGACGACGGGCACCCGGCGCGCGATCATGCTGACGGTGCCCTGGGCGGTGGTGGCGCTCGCGCCGTCGCCGCCCCGCGTGATGACCACCTCGCCACACCCCTGGGCGAGGAGTGCGTCGATCGCTTCGCCCTCGGGCAGGGACGAATCCTCGCCGACCAGGTCCAGTTCGTCGGCGGAGGCGACCAGTACGTCGGCGAGCCGAGCCAGAGGCAGCAGGGCATCACGGGCCTCGGCCGGCGACCACAGGCGCGCACGGTAGTTGACGTCGAGGCAGACGGTGATGCCGAGTTCGCCGGCCCTGGCCGCCGCCGCATGGACGGCTTCTGCCGCCTCGGAGCTCAGCGCGGGGGTGATCCCGGTCAGGTGCAGGATGCGAACACCGGGGTTCAGGGCGGGCAGGACGTCCGAGGGCCGGAGGGTCGAGCCGGCCGATCCCGAGCGGTAGTAGGTGACGCTGACCAGATCGGCGATGCGGTCCTCGCGGGCCAGCAGACCCGTGGGCCGGCCTTCGGTGTCGACCCGGGCATGGCTGACGTCGACCTGCTCCGCGCGCAGCGTGCGCAGGACGAGCGCGCCGAACTCGTCGTCGCCGACGCGGCCGACCCAGCCGGTGCGGTGTCCGAGCCTGGCCAGGCCGATGGCGACGTTGGCCTCCGCCCCCGCGACGGAGAGCCGCATCGGTGCGCCGAGCCTGACCGGGCCGGTGGCCCGTAGGGCGGCCATGGTCTCGCCGACGGTGACGACGTCGAGCGGTGGTGAGCTGGTCATGCCGCGATCTCCTCGGTCAGGGCGGTGCGCCAACCGGCGGCGCGCGCCCGGAGGGCGTTCAGGTCGCCGCCGCTGGCGGCGTCGCCGATCAGTGGTGAGCCGACGCCCACGGCGACCGCGCCGGCTGCGAGGTAGGTGAGCGCCAGGGCGGCGTCGACCCCGCCGACGGGGATGAACGGCACGCCGGGGAAGGGGTCGCGCAAGGCCCTCAGGTAGCCGGGGCCGCCCAAGGAGGCGGGGAAGAGCTTGACGGCGAGAGCGCCGTTCTCGTTCGCGGAGATCACCTCGCTGGGTGTCAGTGCGCCGATCAGCCAAGGAAGTTCCGAAGTCCTGCGGCGCAGGTCCTCACTGAATCCGGGAGTGACGAGGAAGCTCGCGCCGGCGTCGGCGGCGCGGGCGGCGTCCTCGCCGGTCAGCACGGTGCCGGCGCCGAGTGTGGCGTGCGGGCCGAGTTCGCGGCGGGCCTGCTCGATCACCCACAGTGCGTCGGGGGTGGTCAGCGACACCTCGGCGGCGGTGATGCCCTCTTCGGCGAGCACGAGCACGGTGCGCAGTGCCGCGTCGCGGTTGCTGCCGCGCACGATGGCCAGGGTCCGGTACGGCAGTTCGGTCAGGTGCATGGGGAGGGCCTCTGTCGGTCAGTCGGTTCGGGTGCCGGTCGCGGTGATGTCGAGGTGCCAGCGCAGTACCCCGCTGGGTGGCACCTGTGCGGCGTCTCCCGGGCCGGCCTCGGCGAGGTCGAAGACGGAGCCGAGCATCGGCTCGACCCCGATGCTGCGGTAGGGGGCCGACGCGGGGAAGCCGCGCAGGTTACGCCAGAGGGCGGTGGAGACCGGGATGTCGGCGTCGGCGTGCAGGGAGAAGGTGAGCGTGTCGGGGCCGTCGGTGACCGTCACGCTGGCGCAGTCGGTGAGGATCGCACCGACCGCGGTGCCGTCGTCGGGGCCGAGCCGGTCCAGGCGTAGGCCGTACGGGGCCGGCCACGGTCCGGTGACGTGGTGGGCGCCGTCCGGCCAGGGCTGGGCCAGCAGCTCGGCCGCCTCGGGAAAGAGCCGGGTCGGCGTGGCGTCGGGTGCGGCCAGCCGGGCCTCGGGGGTGACGTCGAGCAGGGCGTGGGCTGCCCACAGGAACCGGTAGCCCGGGTCGGCGCGCAGTTCGTAGCCGATGCGCAGCCCCGTCGGTCCGCTGTCGATGCGTCGGCTCAGGACGAAGTCGGGGCAGTGCAGGGATTCTGCGTCGCCGTGGCGCTGCCAGGGCCGGGACCAGGCGTCGCCATGGTCGGGAGTGCCGCGCACGGTCGGGATGCACTCTTCCAGGCCGCCGGCGTCGATGAAGGTGTCGCCGGGGCGGACGGTGGCGCGTGCCGTGTCGCGGCGATGCCAGAGCCATTCGCGTTCGCCGGCGCGCAGCGAGGTCCATCGGCCGCCGTGGGCCGGATCGGTGCGGATGGCGATGGGCAGGTCGCTCACCATTCCGCGAACGACCCGTCCGTGTGGTGCCAGACGGGGTTGCGCCAGCGGTGGCCGGTCTCGGCAGCGCGGCGCACGGCGGCCTCGTCGATCTCGATACCCAGGCCGGAGCCCGTGGGTCGGACGGCGTGGCCGTCGGTGAAGCGGAACGGCTCGGGGTCCAGCAGGTAGTCCAGCAGATCGTTGCCGCGGTTGTAGTGGATCCCGAGGCTCTGTTCCTGGATGAGGAAGTTCGGTATGGAGAAAGCGAGTTGGAGGCTGGCGGCGAGGGCGATCGGGCCGAGCGGGCAGTGCGGGGCCATCGTGACGTCGTGGACCTCGGCCAGGGCCGCGATGCGCCGGACCTCGGAGATGCCGCCGGCGTGCGAGGGGTCGGGCTGGGCGACGGCGATGCCGGTGGCGAGCACGTCGCGGAAGTCCGAGCGGGAGTACAGCCGTTCGCCTACGGCCAGTGGAACGGATGTCGAGTCCACCAGCCGGCGCAGGTCGCGGGAGTGTTCGGGGAGGACGGGCTCCTCGACGAACAGCGGGTGCAGGGGCTCCAGCAGGGGCAGCACCCTCCGGGACATGGCGGTGGACATCCGGCCGTGGAAGTCGATCGCCACGTCGCGCTCCTCGCCGAGGACCTCGCGCACGGCGGCCACCCGGTCGATGACGGCCCGGGTCTGCGCGGGGGTGTCGATGGGGCGCAGCTGCGCGGAGCCGTTCATCTTGACGGCGGTGAAGCCGGCGTCGACCTGGGCCTGGGCGAGTTCGGCGACATGGGCCGGGCTGTCACCGCCGATCCAGGCGTACACCCGCACCCGGTCGCGGACGTGGCCGCCGAGCAGCTGGTGGACGGGGACGCCGTAGGTCTTACCGGCGATGTCCCACAGGGCCTGGTCGATGCCGGCGACCGCGCTGGAGAGCACCGGGCCGCCCCGGTAGAAGCCGCCCTTGGTGAGGGTCTGCCAGTGGTGCTCGATGCGCAGCGGGTCCTGTCCGACCAGGTAGTCGGCGAGTTCGTGGACGGCGGCCTGGACGGTCTCGGCGCGGCCCTCCACGACGGGTTCGCCCCAGCCGGTGATCCCCTCGTCCGTGGCGATGCGCAGGAACAGCCAGCGCGGAGCGACGAGGAACGTCTCCAGTGATGTGATCTTCATCCGGTGTCTCCCCGGTCGGCGTCGACGGTCAGCTGGTGGAGGTCGGCGGCTGCCTGGGCGAGCAGTTCCTCGACGGCGCGGGCGGCCGCTTCGGCGTCCTGGGCGCGGACGGCGTCCAGGACGGCCCGGTGGGCGGGGACGGCGTCGGCGCTGTGGTCGGCGCCGTGCACGATGTGGTCGCGCACCCTCAGGCCGGCCTCGATCACGACCTCCATACGGGTGAGGAGTTCGTTGTGGGCGGCGGCCAGCAGCGCCCGGTGGAACGCGAGGTCGGCCTCGACCGCGGCGTGGGCGTCACTGCCTGCGGCCGCCATCTGGTCGAGGGCGTCCTCCAGCGCGGCGAGGTCCGCCTCGTCGCGGCGTTCGGCGGCCAGCCGGGCCCCGGCCGGCTCGACGATGCCGCGGACCTCGCCGAGGTTGTCGAGGAAGGTCTCGTCGGGGATGCCCCGGCCCTGCCAGCGCAGCAGGTCGCTGTCCAGCAGGTTCCAGTCGGCGCGCGGTCGCACGAAGGTGCCGCGCTTCTGGCGGGAGTCGATCAGCCCCTTGGACGCCAGGACCCGTAGCGCCTCGCGCACGACGGTCTTGCTGACCCCGAGTTCCTGCTCGATCCGGTCGGGGTGGAGCGAGTCGCCTGGGGCGTACGTGCCACGGACGATCTGCTCGCCGATCACCTCGACGGCTTGCCTGTGCAGGCCTCGTACCGGGTTGTTCACGGCGGTCCCCCTTCCGTTGTTCTGCGCGGGCCGGTGGCCCGCGCGCCGATCGGGTGCGTGTTCATGACGAAGCCTTGACGACGGACCAGCCGCCGTCCACCACCAGGTTCGCCCCGGTGACGTAGGAGGCGTCCGAGGAGGCGAGGAAGGCCACGGCCGCTGCGACCTCGTCGGGCCGGCCGAAGCGCTTGGCCACCGTCTCGGCGACGCTGTCGGCCCGCCCGACCTCGTCCACCCGGTCCCAGGCCGCGGTCATGATCGGCCCGGGCACGACGGTGTTGACCCGTACCTGCGGGCCGTACTCGACGGCGAGTTGACGGCCCATCGCGCACAGTGCGCCCTTGGCGGCGGCATACGCGGGGTGCCCCGGCAGCCCGACCAGTGCGTGCACCGAGGAGGTGAGCACCACCGAGCCCTCGCTGTCCCGCAGGGTCCCGGCGAACGCGCGGACCGCCAGCCAGGACGCCTTGAGGGTGACCGCG
Source organism: Streptomyces viridifaciens (assembly GCF_001888885.2). Lineage (NCBI taxonomy): Bacteria > Bacillati > Actinomycetota > Actinomycetes > Kitasatosporales > Streptomycetaceae > Streptomyces > Streptomyces viridifaciens. The sequence goes on along the minus strand of NZ_CP090840.1, from coordinate 1,413,021 downwards.
AGCTGGGTGTCCCACTCGACCTCGGTCAGCTCGTGGGCGGGCTTGACCACCACCGCGTAGGCGTTGCTGTGCAGCACGTCCAGCCGTCCGTAGCGGCTGCGCACGTGCGCGGCCAGCCCGTCCCACACCGCGGCGCTGGTCACGTCGCCGTGCCGGTACTCGGCCTGGCCACCCTCGGCGGTGATGGCCTCGACCACGGCGTGGCCGGCCGAATCGGCGATGTCGACGGCGATGACGGCCGCGCCCTCGGCGGCCAGCCGCCGCGCGGTGGCGGCGCCGATGCCGCTGGCGGCACCGGTGACCAGGGCGACACGGCCCTGGAATCTTCGACAGGTCTGCTCAGTCACGGCGCCACCGTAGCGCTTCTGATTAATTATGCAAATATCTTGACAGTCCTGGTCAGCCGGTCCCAGGATTCGAGCCCAGGACGACAGGCAAGCAGGCAGCGCGGGGCGGAAGCCGCCGCAGCTCCCGGATCACACACCCGTAACGCCAGTCGGCTTCCTGAACACCCCCACCCTGGTAGGAGCTCCAGTTGATCACTACGCGCACCCGTGGTGCGGCCGCCGTCCTGGGCGCGGCTGTCGTTCTCGGCCTGACGGCCTGTTCGACCGGTCAGACCTCGTCGAGCGGCGCCGGCCCGGCCTCGGTCGCTCCGGTCACCGGGAAGGTCTCCCTCACCTACCTGCAGAAGCAGGGCGACCAGCAGTACTTCATCGACGAGGCCAACGGTGCCAAGGCCAAGGCCGCCGAACTCGGCGTCGACCTTAAGGTCGTCAACCTGGGCAGCGACGCGAACAAGACGGTCAGCGAGGTCCAGTCCGCGATCGCGCAGAAGACCAACGGCCTGATCGTCGTGGTTCCCGACCCCGCGGTGGGTCCGCAGGTGGTGCAGACCGCGCGGGACGCCAAGGTGGCTCTGCTCACCTCCGACGACCAGGTCTGCACCAACAGCCCCACTCCGGCCAACTGCGACAAGGCCAACCTGGTCCCGCGGATCGGCTTCTCCGGCCAGCAGATGGGCACCGAGGTCGGCAAGCGGGCCGCCGAGGACTTCAAGAAGGCGGGCTGGAACGCCGCCGACACCCGTGTCATCTCCGCCTCGAAGCAGGACGTCACCGTCTGCGGCGACCGTGTGAAGGCAGCCAAGGAAGCCTTCAACATCGGCGCCGGCGCGAGCGTGCAGACCATCGACGTGGCCACCGACAACACCCCGACCGGTGCGCAGGACAAGGTCGCGGCGACCATCACCGCCAACCCGGGCGTTAAGCACTGGGTGGTCTGGGGCTGTAACGACGAGAACGTGCAGGGCGGCGTGACGGCCCTGCAGAACGCGGGCGTCGGCCCCGACAACATCATCGGCGTCGGCCTGGGCGCCTACCTCGCCTGCAAGGACTGGGGCCCGGGCGCACCGTCGGGCATGAAGGCCTCGCTGTTCATCAACGGCAGCGACATCGGCGCCCTCGCCGTGCAGACCATGTACGACAACCTCAAGAACGGCAAGCCGATGCCCGCCGAGGCGTTCGCCCCGACCACGATGGTCGACGCCTCCACCTGGCAGTCCGCCGGCGTGAAGTGCAGCTGAGCCGGATGAACATCCCCAGCACCGCAACGGCCCGGCCCGGGCTGGCGGCCGAATCGATCACCAAGCGGTTCGGCCCCGTCCAAGCTCTGCGAGACGTCACCCTGCGCTTCCCCCCCGGCCAGGTGACCGCCCTCATGGGCGAGAACGGCGCCGGAAAGTCCACCCTCCTGCGCATTCTCACCGGTGACCACCAGCCCACTGCGGGCCGGATCAGGCTGGACGGTCAGGTCATCGACCTTGACTCGCCGACCGACGCGCGGCGCGCCGGCATCCGGATCATCCCGCAGGAACCGGAGATCATCCCGCACGTCTCCGTCGCCGAGAACGTCTACGCCGGCTCCCTGCCGCGACGCCCGGGCCGACGGCTCGACCGTGCCGAACTGCGCCGCCGGATCACCGCCGACCTCGAACGCCTCGGCTTCGACAAGGTCCTCGATCCCGACCTGCTCGGCTCCGAACTCACGGCCGCGCAGAGGCAGCTGGTCGAGATCATGCGGGCCCTGACCGGCGACACCGCGCCACGGGCCATCGCCTTCGACGAGCCCACCTCCTCGCTCTCCGACCACGAGGTCGACGCCCTGTTCGCCCTCATCGGCCGGCTGCGCGACGCGGGCATCGCCGTCATCTACGTCTCCCACCGCATGAAGGAGATCTTCCGGCTCGCCGACCGGATCGCCGTCCTGCGCGACGGCACCGTCGCAGGCACCGTCGACGCCAGGGCCACCAGCGAGGGCGAACTCGTGCGCCTCATGGTCGGCCGTGACCTGTCCAGCCTCTTCGCGCGCCAGCACGTGGCCGGTGACCGCGTGGTGCTGGAGGTCGACGGCCTCAGCACCGACGACGTGCACGACATCAGCCTCCAGGTCCGAGCCGGCGAGGTCGTCGCCCTGGCCGGCCTCATCGGCGCCGGCCGCTCCGAACTCGCCCTCGCCCTGGCCGGCGACACCCCCCTACGATCCGGAACCGTCCGGATCGATGGCGACCGCATCCGCCTGCGCGGCCCGGCCGACGCGATCCGCGCCGGAATCGGCCTCGCTCCGGAGGAGCGCAAGGCCCAGGCCCTGTTCCTCCAGCGCACCATCCGCGACAACACCTCGCTCGTCAGCCTCGGCAGGCTGCGCCGTTGGCGGTTCGTCGACCGGAACCAGGAGAAGGCCCTCGCCCAGGAGTACGCGGACCGGCTGCGGGTGCGTGCCCCCTCCATCGAGGCGGAGGTCCGAACCCTGTCCGGCGGCAACCAGCAGAAGGTCGTCCTGGCCCGCTGGCTCGCCCGCAAACCCGCCCTGCTGATCCTCGACGAACCCACCCGCGGCGTGGACATCGGCGCCAAGGCCGAGATCTACCAGATCATCGCCGACCTCGCCCGCGAGGGCACCGCGATCCTGGTGATCTCCTCCGAACTCCCCGAGGTCCTCGGCCTGGCCGACCGCATCCTCGTCATGCAGAACGGCCGCATCACCGGCCGGCTCGACCACACCGAGGCCACCGAAGAGGCCATCCTCGCCCTCGCCATGGCCGACGACCTCACCCCCGACCTTCCGCACGAGACCGCCACGGCACCTCGCGCCGAAACCGACCCGGCCCCCGGAGGCACCCGATGACGACTGCCCTCTCCGTCGACCGAGAGCTCGATCAGAGCGGCGGCCGACCGACGCCGGCCACCGACGCCCGCAACTGGCTGGCCCGAACGGGCGGCCAGAACCTGGGCCTGATCGGCGCCATGGCCCTGGTGCTCGCCGTGTTCGGGTGGCTCAACCCCAACTACCTGAGCTGGAACAACATCCAGGTCATCGCCGAGGCCGCCACCATCTCCGGCCTGCTCGCGGTCGTCCAGACCATCGTGATCATCTGCGGTGGCCTCGACATCTCCGTCGGCTCCCAGGCCGGCCTGGCCTCCGTCACCAGTGCCATGGTCTTCACCTCGACCGGCTCCAACTCCCTCCTCGGGATCGGCGCCGCCGTCGCCATCGGCGCCGGGATCGGCATCTTCAACGGTGTCGTCATCATCTACGGCCGGGTCAATCCGACCATCGCCACCCTCGCCGGCCTCGCCGCCTACAAGGGCGTCGCCCAGCTCATCTCCAACGGCTCCGCGCAGGGCTACGTCCTCAACGACAGCCTGTTCGTCTTCCTGAGTCGGGGCAAGATCGCCGGCCTTCCGGTCATGGTCTGGCTGCTGCTGCTCGTCGCGGCCGCCGTCCACGTCCTGCTCAGGTACACCGACATCGGCCGCAACATCTACGCCCTCGGCGGCAACGACACCGCCGCCCGCCTGGCCGGCATCAACCTCAACAAGTACCTGATCGCCGTCTACGCACTCAGCGGCATGGTCGCCGCCCTCGCCGGCGTCCTGCTCACCGCCCGCACCGGCTCCGGCCAGCCCGTCTCCGGCAGCGAAGGCCTCGAACTCCAGGCCATCACCGCCGCCGCCCTCGGCGGCTGCGCCCTCAAGGGCGGCAAGGGCGGCGTCGGCGGCACCCTGCTGGCCGTCGCCCTGCTGGGAGCCCTCCAGAACGGCCTCACCGTGCAGGGCATCAACGCCTTCTGGCAGAACGTCGCCCAGGGCGCCCTGCTGGTCGCCGCCGTCGTGATCCAGCAGCGCCGCGCCCGCGAACGCGCCGTCGGCCTGCCCGCTTAGCCCCGAGGCCCCCCGAAGCGGCCCGCCCTTCGTTCGAAGGGCGGGCCGACAGCACCACCGCTCACCTCCCCCACCCCGCGTGATCTCCCCACCTAGGAGCTCTCGATGTCCCTCCCCTCCGCACCGTCGGGCCTTCCGGACCCGACGGCGGTCGGTTCCGCGCGGTCGTCCGTACCGTCCGCCCGCCCGCGCCGGCGGCGCCTCGCCACGGCGCTGAGTGCCACGATGATCATCGCCGGAACACTGACGGTCACGGCTGTCGGCGTTCCGACCCCTGCCGAGGCGGTGGTCCCGCCCGGCGCGAACGGCGCGACGACGCCGCCGATGGGCTGGAACTCCTGGTACTTCTACAACAACGACTACTCCGCCCAGAACATCGCCGACCAGGCGGCCGGACTCGCGACGCCGAACGCGAACCTCGGGCTCAACGGCTCCGGCCGCCACAAGAGTCTCGCCGACCTCGGCTACCGCGACGTCAGCCTCGACGGCGGCTGGTGGACCCAGAACGGCACCGGGCGCGACGCCAACGGCGTCATGGTCCCCAGGCCCGGCTTCCTGACCGGCGCCCAGACCAAGGCGGTCACGCTGTCCAACGGCACCACCGTCCCCGCGCGCGCGTTGAACACCATGAAGGACCTCACCGACTACGTGCACGCCCTCGGCATGCAGGCGGGCATGTACACCGACACCGGCGCCACCGGCTGCGGCGGCCAGCACGGCAGCGGCGGCAACGAGGCCAAGGACGTGACCACGTTCGCGGACTGGGGCTTCGACTGGGTGAAGGTCGACCACTGCGGCGGCATCCCGTCCGGCTACAGCACGGTCATGGCGGACTACAAGGCCTGGGGCAGCCTGACGGCCAACGCGAAGACCTCCACCGGGGTGGCACACCCGCTGGCGCTGGAGATCTGCGAGTGGGGAGCGGGCGCTCCGGACGGCCCGTGGGCGTGGGGTGGCTCGGCGGCGCGCACCTGGCGGAACGGGCGCGACATCACGGGCAGCGCCGGCTACGGGACGACGTCCAACGGCGGCGCGACCTGGATCAACTGGGATCAGGTCTCCGAGAGTTTCGACCTGAACGACCACCCCAGCAACGAAGCCGCCGGCCAGTACAACGATCCGGACTACCTGCTGATCGGGCCCGGCTTCGGCGACAACCCGAGCACTGGGCAGCAGCAGACCCACGGCACCTCCGGCGCCCTCTGGGGTCTCACCCCGGACGAGCAGCAGTCATACTTCGGGATGTGGGCCATCCAGGGCGCGCCGCTCGTGCTGGCCACCGACACCACCAACCTGACCGCGGCGACCGCGGCCATCGTCGGCAACGAGTCCGTGATCGCCGTCGACCAGGACAGCGCCGTCCACCAGGGGCAGAAGGTCCTGGACAACGGCAGCGTCCAGGTCTGGTCCAAGCAGCTGGCGGCCTCCGGCACCCGGGCCGTCCTGCTGGTGAACCGCAGCAGCACCCCGCAGAACTACTCGTTCACCACGCAGAACCTCGGCCTGAACGGCACCGCCTCGGTGCAGAACCTCTACACCGGCGCGAACCTGGGCACCGTCAGCTCGACCGGCGCCCAGAACTTCACCCTGGCCCCCCACCAGTCCGTGATGCTCAAGCTCACCGGCGCCACCGAGCAGCAGCCGGAGACGGTCCTCGCGCCGACCGCGTCCGGTGTGAGCCAGAAGACCTGGAACGGCAGCACCTGGTCGGCCTGGCAGACCCTGGCGCTGGGCACCGCCGGCAGCACCGGCCCCGGATCGATCAAGGGCGAGCCCGCCGTCGTCTCCAGCCCGGGCGGCACCGACGTCTTCGTCTGGGGCGCGGACAACGCACTGTGGCAGAACACCTACAAGAACGGAGCCTGGGGCAGCTGGACCAGCCTCGGCGGCACCATCACGGCCAGCCCCACCGCGGCGAGCCTCGGACGTGACCGCATCGACGTGTTCGTCCGCGGCACGGACGGCAAGGTGTACCAGAAGACCTTCCAGCAGACGCCCGGCGCGAACGACCTCCCGGCCTACTACTACGGCGTCAACTGGACGAGCAGTTGGGCGTACCTGGACGCACCCGACTCGACCACCATCGTCGGCGCCCCCGCCGCGGTGGCCTCGCTCAACCGGATCGACGTCTTCGCCCGCGGCACCGACAACGCGCTGTGGCAGAAGAGCTACGTCAACGGTGAGTGGACGGGCTGGACCAGCCACGGCGGCACGCTCTCCTCGTCGCCGACAGCGGTCAGCGGCGGCCCCGGCCAGATCGAGGTGTTCGCCGCCCTGGCGCCCACCAACAGTGTCGGCCAGCTCAGCTGGACCGCCGCAGCCGGCTGGTCGTCCTCCTGGTACGACCTCGGCCGCGCCGTGGCCGGTGCGCCGACCGCGACGCAGGTGGGTGCCCGGGTCAACGTCTACGCCCGTGCCACCGACAACACCCTGTGGCAGTGGTACCGGATCGGCACCGGACCGTCCGGAACCTGGCAACAGCTGGACAGCACCCTGGCACTGACCGGTAGCCCCGCAGCGGCCGGCCACCTCTAGGCAGGACCGTCACCTCCTGGCATGGTCGGCTCGGTGGCCCGTCGCGCTCCTCGGAGCTCGACGGGCCACCGGTGGATCAGGGCGACACGATCTGGTTGGTGGCCCGACCGGCACCGCCGGCTAGTATCCCCGCAGGACTTTGACGTTTGCCTGCTCAGAGGCTGCGTTGAGTGGGCTGATAGCCATCAGGCACGGACTTCATGGGGCCGCCCCTCGATCGAGTGCTCTCACCGATCCGCCACCAGCCCTTTCCTCAAAGGGGGATGGGCCAGGGGAACACCACGACGAGACGCCGTGGCAGAGCCTTGTCGCCCGCCTGGTGGAGGTGGTGCTGGAGGTGAGGGCCTGGGCCGCTCGCGGGGCGGGTTCACCAGCAAGGTCCACCTGAGCGCGGACGGCTGCTGCCGCCCGCTGTCCCTGGTCGTCACACCAGGGCAGAGGGCGGACTGCACCCAGTTCATAGCCGTGCTGGAGAAGATCCGAGTCCCGCGGATCGGTCGGGGCAGGCCCCGCAAGAAACCCGACAGCCTGGCCGCCGACAAGGCCTACAGCAACGGCCCATGCCGCGACTTTCTGCGCAGACGCGGCATCCGGCACACGATCCCGGAGAAGACCGACAGCCAGGCCGCCCGCCTGCGCAAGGGATCACGCGGCGGTCGGCCACCAGGCTTCGACGAGGACCGGTACAAGAAACGCAACACCGTCGAGAGGGCCATCGACAAGCTGAAGAACTCCCGTGCGGTCGCGACCCGTTACGACAAGCGCGGCTACGTCTACCTCGGCACCGTCACCGCGGCAGCCCTCGTCATCTGGCTTCGCACGTGATCGCCCGGACAAGTCCGCACTGGTCGGACAGGGCCTGTCGAACGCTGAGATAGCCGAGCGGCTGGTGATCAGCACGGCGACGGCGAAGACGCATGTCGCGCGGCTGTTCGCCAAGCTCGAAGCTCGGGACCGCGTCCACCTGGCGATCACCGCCTTCGAAGCCGGACTCGTGCCGCGTAGACGGTAGGGCAGGACGAGAAGAACGATCGAGACCGCGAGTTCGCCGCGTTCCAGACGCGCCAGCACACCCACCTGGGTGAAGTGCTGCGGGCCGGACAACGGACAAAACTGAGAGACCCCCATAAGTACACCGCCCGACCGAGGCACTTCCTGCCGGAAGTCGCTGATTGGATCACCTGGTACTCCGGCCTCGAGGCGTTCGTCGACCCCGACCCCGAAAGGGCGTACTGGCAGGTTGTCCCTGCTTAGTCGCAGTGTCTCTTTATGTGCTTTCGGCACCGTTGAGCTGCCTGTTTGCGCGTTGCAGTGGGCCGAGTCGGGGGAAGAGAGAGGACCTAACGCTTCGCCGTGCCGGCGATGAACTCGTCCCAGGTGCCGACGGTTTCGGCCGGGGGTGCCGTGATGGCCGGGACGGTGCCGAAGTCGGAGTACTCCTCGAAGACCTGGGCCTGGCCCTTGCTGCCGGTGGTGACCTGCTGCGACTTTAGGACGAGATCGTCCTTGCCGACCCACATGTCGAGGACCGCTGAGGTTTCGCCCCGCCGCTTGGCCAACTGGACGTAGTAGTCGCGCACTTCGTCCTTGATGGCGGGCCCGGTGTAGCGGGCCAGCTCCTCGAAGACCACCGTGCCGCGGTAGTGGTCGGCCGCTCGCCCGCCCACCTGCTCCTCGCCGACCCACGAGGTGGACCCGGTGGCGGCGAGCGCGCCCGCGACCTCGTTGATGGACCCCGCCGCCCGCGCATTGGAGGGGCCGCTGCTCGCCGGCTTGTCCATGCGGTACCAGCTCTTGCCCGGGATCTGGTCCGACTTTATGTAGGCCGCGTCGCCCGTGACGATCACCTGGTTGACGCCGGTGGGGTTGTCCGCGCTCTTCTTCCCCGACGACGTGATGGACGAGGCGTACGGCTGCTGCTGGAAGAGCATCTCGGACTTTTCGGAGCCGCCCTCCCCCGTCTGGATCGTCCGGTACGAGGCCTGTTCCGCAGTCTTCTTGGCCGCGGCCATCAGCACGGTCGGAGCGTCGGTCCGCTTGTTCGCGGCCTTGTCCCCGGCCGGGCTCGCCCCAGTCGCGCTGCTGTGGGACTCCCCGCCGCAGCCCGCCAAAACCATCGTGAGCGCCGCTCCTGCGGCCGCCGCCGCGATGCCCCTCCCCGTCACTCGCACAGCTCTGGTTCCTTCTCAGTTGTTTCGAAATTGGCGATGTTCATTATTGTTTGCGCAGGTCAGGCTGCCAAATGAATTAGTACTGCAACCGCAGTTATGGGGTGTGACCCCGACGTTTGTAGTGGCTGTGGCGGGCGCGGGCCTGGCTGCGGCGTCGCCAGTACGACCAGCGCAGATGGTGGGCCGCGGTGAGGTGGAGAGGATGGAGAAGCAGGCCGATGAGGCGGCGGATCTCCGGGACGGACAGGGGTATCAGGCCGCTGCGGTCGGGTCTGGAGCCCCCTTTGCCAGCTCGTGTGCGCGGATGGCGGTCAGGCAGGCGAGGGCGGCCATGGACAGGGTGATGTGCCGGTACCAGGCCTGGTAGCGACGGACTTGGTAGTGATCCAGGCCGCACTCGTTCTTCGCGGTCTGGAAGCACTCTTCCACTTGCCACCTCGCCCCGGCGATCCGGGCGAGGTCCGTCAGTCGGGTGTCGGCGGGGCCGTAGCAGACGTAGTGGGCGATCTCCGTCGGGTCGCTGACGCTGCGTCGGGCCAGGACCCAGTGGCCGAAGCCGTTCTCCCGGTAGATGCGGATTGGCACGCGGGCCCAGTCGTAGATCCGCTGGCCGTGGGCGCCGGGCCCGGCGCCCAGCCGCTTCCAGGCCTGACGGGGCAGGGCGGCGATGAGCTGGTCCACGCGGGCGTCCGCGCCGCCCGTGGTGATGACGGTGTCGTTGACCTTGGTGGCCGGCACGTGGGCGACCCTGCGTTCCTCCAACCAGAATCGCAGGGTCTTGACCTGGCCGTATGCCTCGTCGGCGGTCACCCAGGCGAAAGGGACCTTCGCGTCGAGGGCGCGCTGGAGCATGGCCCGGAAGTGCTCGATCTTCGTGGCGAACGGCACGTCGTCCTCGATTCCGGCGGCCCGGCAGCGCGCCCGGTCATCGGTCCAGGAGGCGGGCAGATACAGCTCGCGGTCGATCAACGCCCGCCCCTTGGTGGAGGCGTAGGCCAGGAAGGTGCCGATCTGGCAGTTCTCGGTACGGCCGGCGGTGCCGGTGTACTGCCGCTGGACGCCGGCCGAGCGGATGCCCTTCTTCAGGAAGCCGGTGTCGTCGCCGATCAGCACCGCGTTGCTGTCGCCGATGGTCTCGACGACGAAGTCCCGTACGTCATCGCGGACGGTATCGGCGTCCCAGTCGGCCGAGTTCAGCAGCCGCTGCATCCCGTCCGGGCAGTCCTCGCCGGCTCGTTCCGCCAGTGACCAGCCGTTCTTGCGCTCCAGCGGGGCGATCAGCCCGGCCATGTACTCCAGTGCCCGCCCCCGCGGCTCCGACCTGGTGAAACGCGCCGCGAAGCGGGCATGCAACCCCGCCAGTGCCGCCTTCCACTCCTCGACCTGCCCCACCCCAAGATCAATCACCCGCCAAGTCAACCGTGATCAAGTGCGGTTGCAGTACTAGGCGATGGTCCTCCCAAAGCTGACCCGGCGCCCGCCCCGGCCACCGCCCCGGCCGCGCCGGCGCACAGAACTGACCCGAACGATTTCGAGTCTGCAACGGCCAGCGAACAGTCCTGCGGCCGACTGTGTCGCGGCCTAGGCTGGGCGTCAACTGCTTTTTTCCGCAATGTGATTGGCCGACCGATCCGGCGTCAGCCCGAGGAGATCCCGGGCCCTCGGGGCAGGCCGGTGATGGGGGTTGGTCGATGTTGGGGTGGTGGGAGGCTGCGGCCTGTGGCGCCGGCGGCGGGCTGATCGCCGAGGCGGTCGTGACCTACGGGCGTCTGAAAACCTGGCAGCAGGCACGGCATGCGGCGCGGGCCACGGCGGCGCCGCTTCCCCGGCTGGTCGTATTCGTCGATCCGCTCGCGGACTCGATCGCGGCGCTCCTGCGCGTGCTACTGGGCGGCGCGGCCGGGTGGCTGTTGCACGTCCAGATCACCGGCGTGTACGCCGTCGGGGCCTCGGCTCCGGCGCTGCTTGCCCAGGTCGGGCGGGCGGCCACACCCACCGAGGCGCTGCGGGGGCCGGACAGCGGCGAGGCGGACACACCACCGCCGAACGACACCGAAGCCGCCAGGCCGCGGAGCGGGGAGGCGGAATGACTACCGGCTCGGTGCTCGCGCGGTCCTGGCGGTCCTTCACCGGCCGCACGCTGCCGTACTCCCCGCCGCCTCCGGGACATGGCCGGAACGGCCACTCCCTGGGCCAGCGGGTATGGGCCTCGTTCACGGGGGTGGAGCTGCGGCCCGCGCGCGGCCGTACGGCGGCCCCGGCTCCTGTCGTCCTCCCCCAGCCGCGGCCCGCGCCGCCGGACCGGCCGCGGGCCGTCGCGCTGGCTCCGGGATGGTTCGCGCTGCCCCAGCTCCCACAGGCTGGCGGCCTGGCCGCCGCCAGCGGTGACTCGGTGCTGATCGAGGCCTCGTCCCCGGACGGCAGCGCCAGGTTCCTGGTCCGTGGGCCCGGCGTCGCCGACCCCGACCACCGGTTGGAGCTGATCGTGGACACTGCTGGCGCCGACCGGCCGCTGATGACCGCGGTCGGCTACACCGACCCGGACGGCATCGGGCACCTGCTGCTCGTCCCGGTGGTGCGGGGGCGGTTCGGGCCGCCCGCTGCCTACGTCCGGCTTCCGGGCTTCGACGCCGGGTCGACCTTGACAGCCTCGGACGCCCACCCGGTCGGCCCGGAGAGCTCCCTTGACGCCGAGCAGGTCGCCGCGTCCGTCCGGGCCGCCGTCAACGAGGCGACCCGCGAGGCCTGGCGGCAGGTCCGGGAGCTGCTCGCGGACGACAGCCTGCGCGCCGTCATCGACCGGGAGCTCGGGTGACTGCAGGAGGAAAGCCGCCGCGGGCCCGGCCCGCGCTGGAGAGCCTGCTGAACGGTGCGGCCAGCCCGCAGGCCGCAGTCCGGCAGGTGCTGCTGGGCGATCCGCCGCTGTGGTGGAGCTGCTGCAGCGAGGCGGTGCGCTGGGACCCGGGGTGGCTGTACGGCCCGCGCTCCGCGGAGCTGCGCGACTGGCTGAACACGACGGCCCCGGACCCGGGTGCCGCGTCCGTCGGCTCGGTCGACCACCCGCTGCTGCTGGCCCGGATCCTGGCCGCGCCCGTGGACCGGATGGCGGAGCACGACACGGAGCTGCTGGGACTGACCGCAGGCTGGGACCGCAGCGGCCTGCTCTGCGCCGACGCCGCCCCCGGACCGTCGCACCCCTCCGGCAGCGGGCTCAGCGCTCTCACGCCACGGCTGGCCGGCACACTGAGCGCCGCACTGGACCGGCTCCGGCAGCTGCGGGCCACCGCCGGGCCGGGCCTGCCGAGCCCAGCCGCCGAGAGCGTGCTCACGATCGCCGCCCTGCTGCTGACAGGAGTCGAACCGCGCGGCCGACGGGCCGTCCGGGTGGCCGTGGTCTTCGCCCGCTCGGCCGGGGCGGACGGGCCGTCCGCCGGACCGGAGGGCGTGACCGGCGTCCTGGAACTCCGCGAATTCCCCGCCGGCCCACCCGGGTTGTACCCCGATCCGCGGACGATGACCGGCGTACGCAGCCCCAATGGCGACTTCGCCACCGCGCTCGGCCACGCCTGGCGGCTGGCGGGGGAGCGGCGCGAGCGGCGCTGCGTGCTGTGGCGCATCGTGCTGTCCGACGGCCAGGCCGCCCCGACCCGACTCGAAGGCCCCTCACTCGGCCTGGCCTTCGCGTTGGGCCTGCGCGAACTGCTGCGCCACTCGCCGACCGGACGGCCCGGCCTGGCCGGGCTGCGCGGATTCGCCCGCGGGCTGCGGCCCCGGACGGCGGTCACCGGCGCCCTCGACGGCAGCGAATACCTAGTCAGGATCGGTGATCTGGACGCCAAACTGCTGGCCGCGCGCCGCGACGGCCTGCGCCTGGTGGTGCCCGAGGCGAACCGGCTCGACGTCGCCAAGGCGCCAGAGCCCGGCGACGTCAGGTTCGCCCGGACGCTGCGTCAGGCCGACCGGTACGCGCGCAGGTACCGCACCGGACGCCTCGCGGTCGCCCTGGCCCTGGTCGCCGTCAGTGCCACCGGTGCGGGCGCGGCCTTCAACGAGCACCGCAACACCGTCCGCGAACGCGCCCAGGCCATGTCGCGGGGCCTGGCCGCGCAGGCGTTCCTGCTCGACCAGCTTCAGCCGAACATCGCCAAACAGGAACGCATCGCGGCGTTCCGCACCGCCCCGACCCCCGAGGCCTTCGACGCCTTGACCGCCGGATTCCGCGTGCCCGGGACGATCGCTGTGCCCGGCATCCTGCATGTGGCCGTCAGCAACACTGTGATCGCCGTCGTCGCCGACGGCCAGGCCCGCCTGTGGAGCCGCTCCGAGCATCGGTTCACGGCGACGCTGCCGACCGTGGGCGTGACGGCCATGACGTTCCGCCCGGACGGCACCGCCCTCGCCGTGGGAACCAGCGTCGGCGGTCTGGAGGTGTGGAACATCGCCGACCCGGGCCACCCCGCGCGCACCCGCACGCTGCCCGGCGCGGCCAAGCCGATCGAGGCCACCGTCTTCAGTCCCGACGGCCGCCTGCTAGCTGCCGGCGGGGACGACCACACCGTCCGGCTGTGGGACCCAGCACTGAACGGATCCGCCACCCCACTGGCAACCTTCGACGGCGGGACCGACACGGTGACCGGACTGGCCGTCAGCCCGGACGGACAGCAACTGGCCGGGTCGAACGCCGACGGCTCGACCAGCCTCTGGGACGTCACGCACCCGACCGCCCCCACCCACGCCACCACGATCCCGGGCACCGGACAAATGCGCGCCGTCGCCTTCGCACCGTCAGGTCACCTGCTGGCCACGACCGGCACCGACCAGAAGGTGCACCTGTGGGGGACGCGCGATCCGGTCCACCCGGCGACGATCGCCACCATCGACGACGCGGGGCGGATGACCGCCGTCGCGTTCTCGCCGAACGGGCGATTCCTGGCCGGGGGCAGCCTCAAGGACGCCAATCCGATCCGGCTCTGGGATCTCACCTACCCCGGGTCCCCGGTCGCGCTCCCGACGCCGACTGACGGCAGCGGAGGCACCGAGGTGGCCTTCAGTCCCGACGGCAGCACGCTCGTCACCCTGGACACGAGCTCCCACGGCAACGCGCGCTCCCTGGATGACAAGGTGAAACTGTGGAGCACGGCGAATCTGCGTCTCCCGGCCGCGCTCACCCTCATGCCCAACGTGCCGGCCGCGGAATCCGTGGCACTGTCCCCCGAGGGCTCGACCATGGCCACGGCGGGCACCGGCAACGTGCGTCTCTGGGACGTCGCCGACCGGGCGCACCCGCGCGTCGTGTGGGAGCACGACAGCGACAAGGACGACTACCGCGTGGCCCTGGCCGGCCACACCCTCGCGATCGGCAAGAAGAAGGCGGTCACTCTGCTGGACGTGACCGATCCGAAGCATCCGGTGGAGCAGGGTTCGGTCGACCTGTCCGGTGCGGGTGCCTCCCCCAAGGCCGTGGAAGTCGCGTTCGGTCCGGACGGGCGGACGCTGGTGGCTCGGGACGACGAGCAAGCCGTCGTCTGGCTGATCAACGCCTCCGACAGCTCGCGGCCCGTCCTCCTCGCCACCCTTCGCGGAGACGACGTCCCCGGCGGACACCCGACCCTCAGCGCCGACGGGACCCTGCTGGCGGTCGGCAGCTTCCCCGACATCCAGGACTCGAGCAGGCCGGGCCCCGCAAAGCCGGGAGTCTGGGACGTTCGCGACCCGGCCGACCCGAAGCTGCTCACCGGGACCGCCGACCAGATCGGCATCGTGACAGCCACTCGGTTCGCTCCGAAGGGCTCGGTGCTGGCCGTGGGCGGGACGGACGGGAGCGTGGCGTTCTGGCGCATCGCACCGAACGGCCGGGCGACGCGAATCGCCTCGCTGCCCGGCAGCGGAGCCGGCGTGATGACCCTGAACTACAGCGCGGACGGCGCTTTCCTCGTCGGTATCGACAACGCCGGAACCGTCCGCATGTGGGACGTGAGCGACCCGGGCAATCCCACACCGCTCGGACGCTACGACCAACCGAGGGAGATCGACTTCCCCGACCTCGACGCCTCCGCCGCGGTCGGCCCACCCCGCGGACCGGGCGTCGGCCGACTGATCGTCACCGTCACGGACGATGGCGAGCCCCGCCTGTGGACCAGCGATCCCGAGGCGGTCATCGCACGGCTGTGCCGGACCATCGGCGACACGGCGACAACTGCGGAGTGGAACCAGTACGTCCCCGATGTCGCTCACACCGACCTGTGCCGGAACAAGGGCTGAGCGCGCCGACCGGCGGTGCTCACAAGAGTCGTCCTGGAGACAAGCATGAAGACCCACCGGACCGCCGGTCTCAGAGCCCGGACCGCACCTGCGGTACTCGCGGTCGCAGCGGTGCTGGCCGTCGGTGCGGCCGGCTGCGACTCCGCGCCCTCGGAACAACTCCCCGCAACGGAGGCGGACCCTTCGAGCTCCGCACCAGCGGGTCCACCCGACTTCACCCTGTTCACGGGGACCTGGGGCGGCCACGGCAACCAGATGACGGTCAACGCTGACGGGTCGTTCACGATGGAGATGCGCACCGGCCGGAGCGGCCCCTCGGACAGTTCGGCGAGCGGCAGGATCGACAGTGTCTCCGGCACCGTCGCCAAGGGCGCGATCACCACCACCGGCGACCACCTGGCGATGCCCGTCGGCCCGCTGACCTTCGTCTACGACTCGGCCAACAACGCGATCAACGCCCTGCGCATCAACTGGTGCGGTCCCAAGGCGCCGGTCGGGGTCTGCGTCTGACCGGCCCTTCCCCGCAGCACCGGTGACCCCCAGGGACGGCGGTCCAGGGGGCCACCGGCCGCCTGCTGCCCGCGTCGGAGCCCCCGTCCTCGAAGTAGTCGGGCGTATACGAGATCAGCACACCACCTGATCGCCGCCTCCGGCCAGCCCCACCCAGGACCGGCACGGACCCTGCCTCGGCGCGGCGTACTGCCTCGTCCACGAGCTCGGGATCCTGCCGTCCGAGCTGCACGCTCTTCTGCAGCGCGGTGGAGAACACCTTCTCCGGCATCGACGTCCACCGGCTCGCCCGTGCGGTGTCGGCCGGTGAGGGCGCCGTGGGCGCATCGGATCGGCGATCAGGGGATGCGACCGGCACAGCACACTCCACATGGGAACTCGACAGCGGCACTCCGCATTGTGCCGTCACCGCGCCGCGTGGTGGGGGCACCAGCTCCCGCGCGCCGACCGTGCCTACCGGTCCGGGCCTCCGTCGACACGAAGCACATTCCGTCACCCGAAGAAGCGGATTCCCGCAAAAACGCACCAGCAGCCAGCCGAGCGCGCCATCATCACGCGCATGGACGACACCACTGCTGCCAGAGCCCGCGCCTACTGGGCCTGCGTCGAGATCGGCTGCCCCAAGTGCCGAGTCGAGCCAGGTCAGTACTGCCGCAACCGGGTCGACGGCGTTGAATACAACGCGCTGTTCCACAAGCCCCGCCAGGTCGACGCGGGTGCCCCTGCCATCCTGGAGACGGTGGGGATCCGCAAACTGCGCTGGCAGCCCAGCGTTGGGATGACGAAGTGGGACGGCCGCCCGATGCCAGTGCCGATGCCAGGCCTCAGCGCATCCCGCCCCGCGTCCTGAGACACGCGAACGGCAAGGCTCCGGGTTTCGCTCTCCGACACACGGACGGCGCGGCCGGCGAGCAGGACCTCCCACGCGCCGAGTTGCATCCCGCACCGGCGCGGTCGCGGCTGTCGCCGGTGCAACTGGGCACACTGGTCACCGTGACCTCCACCTGCCAGTGCGGCCCCGCCACCATCAACGGCCCCGGGGTGCGCGCCGCCTACTACGCCTACCAGCGCAAGATCCGCGCCGAGCGAACCGCCGACGGCCGACAGTTCCGCTCCCGCCGCACCGATTTCCACCCGACGAACACCTTGAGCTACCTCGCAGTGCACCTCGACGGTGACGGAGCGGTGCGCCTCGAAGTCGCGTCCGCTGCGGAGGAGTTGGAGCGGCCCCAGAACCTGCTGGTCGATGAACTTCGCTGGCTCGCGGACGGACGCCGGTTCCTGCACACCGAGGGCTTCGCCGACGGCCTGATGAAGATCTGGCTCAACCCCGCCGTCGCCGTGAACGGCGGTTGCGACCCACGGCCCCTGGCGGCCAGACACCGCTTCCCCTACCCCGTCCTGGCCGACGGGGGCCTGTCCGCTCCCGAGCCTGTCCGCTTCCTGGAGTACTCCGCGCACCTGTGGGACGAGGTCTACTTCGCCAACCGCCACATGTTCGCCGGCGGGTTGTTCCCCAACCCCGACTGCCGGGCCTGCTTCCCGGTCAGACTCCACTCGGTCTGACCGCCAGCACCCCCAGCCGCTTCGAGGCCGAGAAGCATGGCAGCTGCGACGACCGCGCGGAACGCCGGAGCGGTGAACGGCGGCGTGTGCTCGCCTGGCTGCCGGTGCCCTCACTCGCCGTCATGTCCGTTCACGAGCAGCACCGTGAGGCCGGCGCCCGCCAGGACCCCCTCGTCTCCGGTGGGTGCTCGGACTGACCGCGGTAGACTACACCTACAACTCCCTCGGCCTCCCCGAGTCCATCGTCGAACCCCCGACCACAGCCCACCCGACGGCCGCCGAAGGGCCCGCCGAGGAACCCAGCCAGCCCCCTTCCCATGAGCCGGAGCCCATAGCGCCGGGCCGGGCGACACCCGACCCGTTCGAGGGACTCGTCGTGGACGAGCGGTTCATCAAGGACGCCGCCGTCAAGGAGCCGACCGCCCGGACCCGGATGCTCACCGCGCAGTGGCGGCAGGAGCCGGGTGGCCGCCGCTGGGCGCCCGGGGCGACCCCCGGCACGGCCCGCTCACGGTGGACCCGGCCCGGACGCCGGCGCACCGCGCTGATCGCGGCCAGCGCTTTCGCGGCGCTGCTGGCCGTCGCGGTCGGGGTGGACCCGGCCGGTCTGCTGAACGGGGACAGCCTTGCGGCGCGCAAGCCGCGGGCCGTGCCCGTATCTGCCGGGCCGGCCGCGGACGTCGCGCTACCCGGCGGCGGGGTCTCCGACGGCACCAGGTGCGGCACCAAGGGCTTCCACCACTTCGAGCCGGCGCCCGCGTCCTTCACCTTCGCCGCCGGAGCGCGGTCGGACGCCCCGCCGCCGGGACCGCAACTCGTCCTCAGCTCCTACGGGTTCTCACGAACCTCGCAGAAGGACCCCGGGCACTTCACCATCAGTCTGGGGCTCGGCCCGGGCCCCGGCGCCGGCGACCGTGGGCTGGACCTCTCCACACCGCTCGGCCCGCAGGGCGTGGCAGTGGAGATCGAGGGCCCGGACGGCCTGGTCGCCGGGGCCCACGGGCTCCCGCTCACACCCGACGAAGACGCCCCGTCCGACGCGGGCGGCACCGTCCACGTCGCACCCGAGAACGGCGCCTCCGTACAGGTCACCCTCCCCGCCGTGGCCCTGTGCCCGGGCGTCGACGGCTTCACCCTCCAGCAGTTCCTGGTGGCGCCGACCGACTCGCACAACACCATCACCGGCCAGCCGCACTACCGGCTCACGGTCTCCATCTCGGATCCGGCGATCGGCGCGCTGCGGCGCCAGGTGGGCTCGACGGTGCCCGGCGACGTGCTGGCGACCGACAACCGGGTGCCCCACTGACCGGAGCCACCCGAGAAGAGCTCCGACGACGCTGAACCGGGTACGGCGGTACGGTCCGCTTGGCGTCCAGCCGAGCACGCACCCTTCATCGGCATTTACCCCACACGGCGAACCGGCTGGGCTGACCGCCCGTGTCAGCCGATTGGACCGAGGGGGATGACCTGGTCGGTAACGGGGATGAGGCAGCGCTGCTCGCTGCACGCGCCAAAGCTCACCACCGCCTCAGCCGGCCCCCCGTCGGATCGGCGGACCGGGAGAGTGACGGTGACCGCGCCGTCCGGGTAGACCGGCAGTTCCATGCCGAGGCCCAAGGGGCTGACCGTGCGCAGCGGACGGTCTGCCTGGGCGACGCCGTCCGGGGCCAGGCCGCCGCGCACCGTCAGCCGGGTCGGCAGGCCGAGCCCGTCCACCCCGCCGGCCGGCAGGTCAACGCTGTACAGGTGGAACCCGGCCTGCTCGGGGGTGAAGGTGGCGCTGAGCAGTTGCCGCCCGCCCTCCCCGGCCTCAAGCCGCACGGCGACTGTGACCCCGCCGCCGCTGTAGCTGGCGGCGGGGGTGGCCGCCGGCGCCGGATCCGCGGCGCAGCCCGCCGCCCCGAGCAGCAGCAGCGTTGCGACCGCAGACCCTGCACGGGGCCGCCCAGCCGGACTCACTTCTGCGACCAGCGCTTGAGGTAGGCGGCGACCGTGTTCGCAGTCATGCTGCGGGCGTTGGAGAACGCGCCGTCGTTGCTCGCGGTGCGCACCGCGCCGTCCGGGGAGAGCACCACCAGCGCGGGAATGCCGCTGCGCTGGAGGTCGACGTACTGGGCGGCCAGGTCGAGGTTGTGGTCGAATCTGCCCACGTCCACGGCCACCACCCGGTAGTCGTCCCGCAGTAGCGGGGCGACCTGCTCGGAGCGGAACAGCTTGTCGAGCACCTTGCAGTCGGGGCACCAGTTGGCCCCGAAGTCGATCAGCACCGGCCGCTGATCGCCGGCCGACAGGGCAAGCGCCGCCTGCAGATCGGACGCGGCGTCCCGGTTAGGGTCGTACCCGTCCGGCAGCTTCCCGGCCCCGGCGCTCGTGGTCACCGAGCCCGTCGACGCGGAACTCGCGGGCGGAGCAGCTGCGGTGGCCGTCCCGGTCGGCGCAGCAGTAGGGGGCGTCCCGGTTGTGTCAGCCGCCCCGCCCGTGGCGCTGCCGCCCGAGCCGCAGCCGCTGGTGAGTACGGTCGCCAGGACGGCGCTGGCAAGCAGAGCGCGGCGCTGCCGCATAAGTTCCCCCCGGTGTTGATCGCTGACCCAGGGAGGATAGCGGGGCCACGGCCTTCGGCCAGCAGCGGCAGCTGTTCGAAGGCCGGTGTCGGACGGCTACCCGTCGACCTTCGTGTCTGCCCCTGCTGTTCCGACGTCGCCAGCAGGAATCTCACCGTCGGCCAGGCCAGATTCGCCGTGCGCCGGCGGGCGCCTTCGCGTGATCCACATCGACGATGCAGTCAGTATCATCCTACGGGACGTCATTTCCGGGGCCGACAGGGGCCCTTCCCTATTTGTTTTTCTGAAAGGAAGCCCATGGGCATAGGAAAGAAATTGTCGCGTCGCTTCGCCGCCTTCGGCGCGGCCGTTCTCGCCGGTATGGCCGCAGTCCCGCTGTCAGCCACCAGCGCGGCGGCGGTCGGGGCTCCTGTCTGCTTGAGCGGAAATCTCCTGTACGACTACCAGTCGGCCGACGCGGGAACGTCGAAGCCGACGATGACCAAACCGGTCCGTAGCGCGAACGTCGAGCTGTGGGGGAATGAGAAGCCCACCGACTCCCCGCACCGGCTCACTGCCGACTTCCAGTACACGGCGGGCGACGGAGGCTTCAAGCTCTGCCACACGCCCACGACGACGTCGATGAGCAGCATGTGGGTGCGGTTCAATGCCGAAAGTACGAAGTTGTGGAGGGTCAACGACACCCGAGGCGCGACTTACACGCTGGACTCCCAGACCCTGCACAACGTCTCCTCCAGCGCTTCGCTTGGCGTGATCAAGCCTTCCTCCGACACTGCCCGGGCCTGGCACGCCTTCGACACCGTCAACCTTCTGTGGTGGAACCGCGACAACCCCGCCAGCATCTGCTGGTCCTCTCACGAGACAGACGGAAACCACTGCACCGAGCTCAACATCCAGTGGACCGACACTTCGACGGACGGTCCGTACTACGACATCGGCAGCCACACCATCCATCTCTCCGCCGCCGACCCCGACTCCGAGCACACCGTCCTCCATGAGTCCGGTCACTTCTTCATGAATCGTTTGTTCAACGGCTTCCCGAGCTACACCATCTGCACTTCCCAGTACATCTACAATCGCGCTGGCAGTGGTACGTGTGCATGGGTCGAGGGCTTCGCCGACGCCGTCGCTGCCTACCTCCTGGGTGACTACCGCTACGTGTGGCCGAACGGCACCGAGATGTCCTTCGCTTACTCATCAGGCTGGGGTACCGGAGACCAGGTCGAGGGCAACGTGACCGGTTCGCTGCTCGACCTGTGGAGGAACGTCGACGGTGGCAATTGGAACCGCACGATCACCCTGTTGACGTCTACCGCCCCGTCCACGTTCTCCGAATACTTCAATACCGACCGACCGAAGGCCGGCCCCCCGCTTTCCACCGGTTGGGACGCGCTTTCCTACCTCCGCAGCCATTCCATCCAGTACTGAACTCACTGATCCCGTGCTTTTACGAGCAGAGCTGTCCGGGGTGTGATCAGAACAAACCGGCGAACGAAAGCGGCAGGCGTGGAGCTGGCGGATGCCTACCGGTGCGGGCGCACTGGATGGCGCCACAGGCCGCCGGTGTCGCGGGCGACACCGGCGGCGACCTCCATGACGACCTCCTGGCGCCGTCCTGCGGATCGGCGCCCCGTCCCACCACGCCTTCAGCTTCCGTGCCGGCACCGCCACCCCGCCTCGGTCGTTCTCCGGCACCAGAGCGCCGAGCGCGTCGACGACGTCAGCCGCCATCCGGTACGTCGCGGCGGGCAGCAGGTAGCGGTCCCCGTCCCACCGGGCGCTCGCCTTGGCCGCGCCGGCCGCCACCGCCAGGTACTCCAACACCTCATGTTCGCGCGCGAGCAGGCGCCGTGCTCCGCCGGTGGTCGCTCTCCACCGGTTCCGCGAGTGCGGCCGTCAGCGTCGGCAGCGTTGCGCTCACCGGTGACTGTCCTGCGGGCCAGGCGACATCGCTCCAGCGGTACAGGGCCACCTGCGCATGTTCACCCACCACGCCGGACACGCTGCGGCCTGGACCGGGCGGCGGCATCTTCCGCCGGTCCGGGCGCACGTCGAGGGCTGGGGGCTCCGCTCACGTGTTCAGGCCGTGCCGGTGACCGGTGTCAGGGAGCGACCGGGCCGCCGATCTCGGTCCAGGCGCCGTTGGCGCCGGTGTACTCGAAAACGCCGGAGTGGTCGGGGCTGACGCCGTAGAGATGGTCGTCGGTGGCGGCGAAGGTGGCGCCGGGGCCGCCGATGCGGGTCCAGGTGCCGCGTCCACGGTCGTACTGCTCGATGTCGCCGGTGGTCAGGTCGGTCGCGTAGAGGGTGGTGCGGCTGGTGAAGACGCGGTCGGTCGCACCGCGGACCTGAGTCCAGCCGCCCCCGGCGCCGGTGTACAGCGCGACACGGCCCCGGTCGCGTGCTCCGCGCACGTGGTGTTCGAGGGCTCGGTGAACGACGACGCGCTCTCGCCGGAGAAGGGCACCCTCGTCGCCGTCAACGGGCGCCAACGAGTGCCCGTTACGCCTCATTCCTGCTGATCTGCTGGGATGAACGGGGATCCGGTTCTCGCGTCTCCCCACATCAGCGGGCCCGCTCCGAGGGACCGTGGAAGCACCAGCCACTCATCCAGAGGATCACCGTCACATGACCATCGACCAGACCACCACCGCCGAACGGCCCTTCGGTGGCAGGTTCCCCGATCGTGCCGAGCTGCGCCGACTCCAAGACAGCTGGGGCCTGCAGCCGACGCTCGACCCGGAGGCCGCGGCCGTACGCTTCGACCGCCACGTCGCCTCGTTCCAGCCGGAACCGAACGGCACCATCCCGGAGCAAGTCCCCGCCGAGGTCGCCCGGAACTTTGTGATGCAGCTCGCAAGCAGTCTCACCCGCGTGCGGATCGACCACCGCAACCTCGACCAGGCCGGCCGCGACCGCTTCAACCGAGCCCTCCAGCAGGTTCACGCCTCAGGGGCGTACGAGCAGCTGGCTGCCGTGCACGCCGACATGAGCCACCGCATGCACTCGATGAGCGGCCCAGTAGGAACCCAGCGTTTCCTGCCCTGGCACCGCAGGTATCTCCTGGAGCTGGAGGACCTGCTGCGCAGCGTCCAACCCGCGCTGACGGTGCCGTACTGGGACTACGCCAACGACCACGCCCGGCCCGACTGGGTATGGCGACCGCCGAACGTCGTTCGCGACACGCCCGGCGCAGCCGGCGGCTCCCTGCCGACCCAGGCCATCATCGACGGCCTGCTGGCTCGCCCCCGCTACAACCCGTTCACCAGCCACCTGGAGACAGACGCCCACAACCAGGTACACAACTGGTGCAACGGGACCATCAGCGACATCATGGAATCCGCACACGACCCGATCTTCTGGCTGCTGCATGCCAACGTCGACCACATCTGGGACGGTTGGCAGCTCAACCACACCGGGAAGCCCAGCCTCACCGGGAAGGACGCCGTGCTCGATCCATGGACGAGCACCGCCTCAGACGTCAACAGCACCACGATCCTCGGCTACTCCTACGCCTGACTAGTGCTGCTCCGCGGAGGTTCGTTGAGGGGCGTTGGTCATACGGCCTTGAGTGGGGCGCCTTCGTAGGTCCAGCGGTATGGCTTGACAGTGTCGTTGACCGCGAACCCCGACCGCGCAGGCGAGCGACCTACACCCGACCGCACGGCGTCAGGCGCCTTCATGTCCACGCTGTGGCACCAGCTCGCCGTCATGCGAACCCACCTGGTGTTCCTGGCCGACGCCCGCCGCCGGGGCGACGCCTACGGGCCGTTCGACTTCATCCCCGAGATCACCCACCGCTTCGCCGAGGGCCGCGAGGGCACCGTGCGCCCGGACGGCCTGCTCTACTACAGCCGCACGAGCGCGGACGGCGCCCGGGAAACCAACCTGGTCGCAGCGTGAGCGGTCCCGGTCACCGCGAAGCGGATGCTGAGTTACAGTCACGAGGTCGCGAAAAACGATGTTCCGCGGTCCACCCGCCGGACATCGCACGTACATCGATACAGATGGTTCTGATCGGTGAGCGTCTCCCTGCCGAGATCGGGCATCCCGTCCGCTTTTGGCGCTGACCACCGCCGGCGCGTGTCGGCGCAACAGAGGAGCGCAGCATGCAGAAGACCATCGCCATTGTCGGAGCAGGACTGGGCGGGCTGACGCTCGCGCGGGTGCTTCAGGCTCACGGCGTCGCCGCGACGATCTACGAGGGCGAGGCTTCGGCGAAGACCCGTGCGCAAGGCGGCCTGCTCGACATCCAGGTAGAAACCGGACAGGTCGCGCTTCGCGCAGCCGGTTTGTTCGACGAGTTCCTCACTCTGGTCCGCCCGGGCGAGGATGCCAAGCGCGTGGTGGACCGCCACGGCACGATGCTTTTCGACATGCCTGCGGACCCCGGTTCGGCCCGTCCAGAGGTGGATCGTGGCGAACTGCGGCGCCTGCTCATCCACTCGCTGGCACCCGGGACGATCAGGTGGGGTCACAAGCTCGCCTCGATCCGGCACCGTGTGGAGGGCGGCTACGACCTCACCTTCGCGCAAGGTTCCGCCACGCGCGCCGACATCGTCATCGGCGCGGACGGTGCCTGGTCGAAGGTGCGTCCGCTGCTCACCCCCGCCAAGCCCGTCTACAGCGGAACCTGCTTCATCGAGATCGCCCTCGCCTCGGGCGGCCAGGGCTGTCGGGCGAGCGTGGCCGCGATCGGCAGCGGCACGCTGATGGCGGTCGCGCCGGGCAAAGGCATCATCGCGCATCGCTACGCCGACGGACACGTGCGCGGATACGTGGCGCTGAACAAGCCCGAGGAGTGGATGAGGTCGATCGACTTCGGCGACCCGTCCGCTGGCCTCCGTCAACTTGCCGACGAGTTCGATGGCTGGTCGCCGCTGCTCACCGCCTTCGTGACACAGAGCGACGTGGAACCGTGGCTCCGACCCATCTACGCCCTGCCCGTCGGGCTCAAGTGGGACAGAGTGCCCGGTGTGACGCTCGTCGGCGACGCCGCGCATCTGATGTCGCCCTTCGCCGGCGAGGGTGCGAACCTCGCCATGTACGACGGCGCGGACCTGGCGAGCAAGCTGGTTGAGCAACCCGACATCGAGGTCGCGCTCACCGCCTACGAAGAGCGGCTGTTCCTGCGGAGTGGCGACGCCGCCAGCCGCTCGGCGCAGAATCTGGAGATCTTCTTCGGCCGGGAAGCACCGCAGAGCGTAGTCACCCTGTTCGATCGCTCCTGACACCTCAGTCGGGTTCGCGATCTTGTCGCGGACCCGGCGGGGAACGGGCACGGCCATCGCATGATCCTGGGGGGTTGTGTCGACTCTTGAGGATCGTGCGGTGGCTGCACGGCACAGCCCAGACCCTGCCCGTTGGCGGGCGATGTCCGACCAGTGCATGGCCCGGTTCGCGGGCCGGTTCCGGCGGGTTGAGCCCCGCGCGTCAGCCTGCTCCTACCTGCTCGGGCTGCTGTCGGGCGTGGAGCGGAAGAACTGCTGGCAGACGGCCGAGCAAGCGGACCATACGCGGCCCGGGTCGCTGCAGCGTCTACTGCGCTATGCCTGCTGGGTGCCGACGCGGGCGGTGGAGGCGGTGCACACCACCGCGGTGTAGGCGACCAGCGTCACATCGGCGCCCGGCGCTCGGGCAGAGCGCGGACGGCGTCAGCGGCCTGGCGGAGGTCGCGGGCCAGGTCGTTCACGATACGGGGCGGGGTCGGCAGAACATCGGCCCTGGGGGCGGTGAAGGACTCGCGCTGGACGAGGCGATTTCAGGACGGGTGGCTGTCAATGGCCACGGCGTCCAGAATGCCCGTCGCGCTGATGATCGCACGGGACTTCGGAGATGTCCCTACCTGCCCGGGTCGGCCGGCCCGTCCAGCCTGCCGACCCGGGCAGCGGTGCCATACAGGCCCGGTGCCGTGGGGGGTGTACGTACCGGGCGGTGCAGGGCACCGGCGGGCGCGTCCTGGTCGGAACGCCCGCCCGGTGTTCAACGACCGCAGCGCCCCGGCGACACGAGCACCGCGGCCAAGGCCCGGGGCAGCGAGCTCACGGCGTTGCGTGGGCCGTCCATTGCGGGCAAGGACAGGGCCAGCAGACACGTCAGGCCCACGAGCTCGACGAAGTCTTCGCCACCGGTGACCCCTCAAGCTCAGCTCTTCGGGATCACCCACGCGACCGCCACGCGGTACGTCGGCGCGGCCTACCCGGAGCGCCCCGCGAAACTGTCGAGGTGACCAACTGCCAGAGCACTGAGCCGTGGTGTGGTGAACTGTGAAACGCGAACGCCCGGCCCGGAGAGCGGTCCAGGACGTGCTCGATCCGGTCGAGCTTGGCGTCGTACTCGGGGTCGGTGGACTCCTTCCAGGTCGTGGTGCGTTGGAAGATGACGCCGCGTGGGGGCCTACCGACAAGCGCACCGAGTTGCCATCCGGGGCGGAGCTGTCCTCGTTCGCGGACGGGCCGTTCGACGTGCGCGCGGTGGCGGCTGTGGTCAGGACCGAGGCCAAGAACAGATTCCTGCTCGACGAAGTCCCTGGGCGAACTTCCCGCAGGGGGACCATGTCCGGGAGGCCATCTGCCTGTTCCGCGCCGACGGGCCTCCCGTCGCCGCCGGCGTGGGTGTGGTGAGCGGCATGTGCGCCAACGGCATGCGGGCGGCCGCCGCACTCGCCGTTGCCTAAGGGCTCAGGGCGCCGGCGTGAGGGAGATCGCCCGCAGGCTGGGGCGCTCGCCGTCGACGATCTCTCGCGAGCTGCGGCGCAACGCGGCAACGAGGTGCGGGCGGCTCGACTACCGGGCCTCGATCGCGCAGTGGAAGGCCGAGCTGGCGGCAGGTCGGCCGAAGACCGCGAAGCTCGCGGCCGACGAGCGGCTGCGCGCGTACGTGCAGGACCGCTTGGCCAGCTTGATCCAGGCTCCCGACGGAAGGCTGGTGCCGGGTCCGGTGACGCAGAAGTGGAAGGGGCGGAACAAGCCCCGCCGTCAGGACCGGCGTTGGGCGACGGCGTGGAGTCCGGAGCAGATGGCGAAGCGGTTGCGGGTCGACTATCCGGACGACGAATCCATGCGGATCTCGCACGAGGCGATCTACCAGGCCCTCTACGTCCAGGGCCGCGGCGCGCTCGAGCGTGAGCTGGTCACGTGCCCGCGGACCGGGCGTGCCCTTCGGGTTCCGCGCTCGCGCGCCCGCCAGAAGGCGGCCGGTCACGTCACGCCCGACGTGGTGATCAGCGAGCGTCCCGCCGAGGCCGAGGACCGGGCCGTCGCGGGCCACTGGGAAGGCGATCTGATCATCGGGACGGACCGGTCCGCGATCGGTACGCTCGCGGAGCGCACGACCAGGTTCACGATCCTGGTCCACCTCCGCGGATGGAAGGCTACGGCGTCGAGCCAAAGGAAGCCCGGGGTGAATGTCGTCCCCGTCCAGGTGTCCCCGCCGGGCAGATGCAGAAGTTGCCACTTGTCGAATCCGAAGTACCGCTCGTGTGGTGATGGCTTCGGTGTCGATGGCCATGCCCGGCTCGGGCGGCCCAGCGGGCGGCCTCCGGGGGTGTGAGTTCGACGGTGGACATGGATGTTCTCCTTCTCGGTCGAGGTTT
The DNA here is from genome assembly GCF_001888885.2 of Streptomyces viridifaciens. Classification (NCBI taxonomy): domain Bacteria; kingdom Bacillati; phylum Actinomycetota; class Actinomycetes; order Kitasatosporales; family Streptomycetaceae; genus Streptomyces; species Streptomyces viridifaciens. The sequence goes on along the minus strand of NZ_CP090840.1, from coordinate 1,385,600 downwards.
GAGTGACGGAGCAACCGAGGCCATAGCGGCCAAGGATTAGCTTTAGGTGGCTGCAGGCGCTGCAGCTGGTCGGCGGCCCGCACGGGGCGGCCGGACGGCACCGGCCGCGTGATCAGGCCGCGGTGGCCGGGATCTCGACGCCCGGCTCGGCGAGCAGCCGGTAGCGGCCCTGCCCCCGGCGGACGGTGCCGGCCTTGGGCCGCGGGAAGTGCGTGCCCAGCAGCAGCGCGTCGGTGTCCGCCAGCCCGTCGAGCAGCCGGGCACGGGTGCGGATCGCCTGGGCGGAGTCGATGTCGACGCGGCGTACGACGGTGTCGCCGAGGTCCCATCCCGTGCTGGAGGAGGCGGCCTGACGCGGGGTGGCGGTGCTCATCGGCGGGTTCTTTCGGGGGGCGCGGCGGTGCGGGAAGGCAGGGCGCGGTCAGGCGGTGCGCGGCTGCCGCATGGCGCGGGTGAGGCCGATAAGGGTCAGCAGGACGACGGTCGAGGCGTAGGGCGAGACGGCGGTCCGCAGGCCGTACAGGTTGGTCAGCAGGCCGGCGAGGACGGCGGGGATGCTCATGGCCAGGTAGCTGAGGACGTAGTAGGCGGCGAGCGTGCCGGCGCGTTCGCCTGGGGCAGCGGGCGGCAGCAGTAGGCGCAGGGCGCCCCTCGGCGAACTGCGCCGCCCACGCCTCCAGATCCGCCCGCAGGCTGCCGTGGTCGGCCGGCGGGGCATCCGGGCGCAACCGCTCGACGGCCACGTCGGACAGCAGTTCCCGCAGACTGCGGGAGATGCCCGTTTCGTCGGCGACGTGGGCGATGGGCCTGCCAAGCGCGGACCCGGTCAACGAGGAGCCGTCTGCCGTGGATGGCCAGCCGGGCATGGGGGTGGGCACGGGAAACCTCTGGGATGGTACGGAATCTGATGCGGAGTCTGAGTTTGTGCCCGAGGCCGCCGATCTGGTGATCGACGTCCTCGGCCGACAGCGGACGAGCCTTTGTGGGCGGCGAGTCAGGCCGGGGCCGTCTGCGCGCCCCACTGGATCTATTCGGCCCAGGCACGCTCCAGGTGGGTGCGGAAGGTGGCGGGCTCTCGCCCGATCAGCTCGGCCAGCGTCGTGTCGACAGCGGTGAACTCGCCATTCCGCGCCGCGGCGAAGATGCTCAGCATGAGGTCGGCGATCGGGGCCGGGGCGCCGTGCGCCAGGACCTGCTCGCGGAAGACGTCGTCGGGGATGACGGTGCGGGTGAAGGGCCGTCCGGTGGTCTGGGACGCGATCTCGGCGACGGTGTCGAAGTCGAGCGCCGCCGGGCCGGTGAGCGGCGGGGTGGGCCCCTCGAAGCGGGCCTCCTCGGCGAGGATCACCGCGGTGGCCTCGGCGAGGTCGTCGTGGCCGGTCCAGGCGACGGGGCCGTCGGCGGGGAGTGCGATGTCGCCGGCGTGGCGGGCGGACTCCAGGAACTGCAGGGCGCTGGAGGCGTAGAAGCCGTTGCGCAGCGCGGTCCAGGGCAGGCCGGTGGCGCGCAGCAGGTCCTCGGTCTGGGCGTGGTCGCGGCATGCCTGGAACCGGGCGTCGTGGGCGGCGCCCATCTGGCTGGTGTAGAGGATGCGTCCGACGCCGGCCTGCACGGCGGCGTCGATGGCGGTGCGGTGGCCGGCGACGCACTCCTGGCCCGTGCGGTCGAGGGAGACGAGGAGCAGTTGCTCGGCGCCCTCGAAGGAGTGCACGAGCGAGGCGGGGTCGTCGAAGCTGCCCTGCCGGACGCGGACGCCGCGGTCGGCGAGGTCCTGGGCCTTGCGGGGATCGCGGACGCTGACGCCGACGCGGTCGGCGGGAACGCGCTCCAGGAGGCGCTCGACGGTGCGGCGGCCGAGCTTCCCGGTGGCTCCGGTCACGATGATCATGGGGTACTCCCGACACTGGTTCCAGTGGAATCACTTCAACGGTAACACTGGAAATTCCGGTGGAACCAAATCCTCGGTATCATCGGTTCATGGCTACGCGCGACTCCACCGACAGCCCTCGGCGCCGCATCGTCGAGGCGGCCGTCGAGCTGCTGGAAAACGGCGGCCCTGACGCGGTGAGCACCCGCGCGGTCGCCGCCGCGGCCGGGATGCAGCCGCCGGCGATCTACCGCCTCTTCGGCGACAAGGACGGGCTCCTCGAGGCCGTCGCCGAGCACGGCTACGCGCAGTTCCTGGAGAGAAAGCGCACGCAGCTCGACCCCGACCCGCAGGACCCCGTGGAGGAGCTGCGCCGCGGCTGGGACATGGTGGTCGAGTTCGGGGTCTCCCGCCCCGAGTTGTTCGCGGTGATGAACCGGGCCACCGGCCGGGGATCGGACGTAGCACACCGCGCGGGCCTGGAGATCCTCCATGGGCGGGTGCGTCGGCTGGCGGCCGGGGGGTGGCTGCGGGTCGACGAGGAGCTGGCCGCCCAGATCATCCAGGCAACCGGCCAGGGCGCGGTCATCACCTGGCATTCCACTCCCGCGGACCGCCGCAATCCGGCGCTGTTGACCGTCCTGCGCGAGTCCATGGTCGCGGCCGTCACCCGCGCCGAGCCGGCGGTCCCCGCCGCGGAGTCCGGTCCCGCCGCAGCGGCCCGCGCGCTGTGCGCCGCCCTCCCCGACGACGCCGATGTCCTGAGCGACGCCGAGCAGCGGCTGCTGCGTGAGTGGCTCACGCGCCTGGCGGCGGACGGTGGCGCGCCGCATGCCTGATCGCGCGTCAGGTGCCCTCGTGCAGGTTGAACCTTCCGAGGAGAGATCGTGCGATGAAGCGGCGTCCACGAGATGAGCCGGTGGGCGACCACACGGCACCGGCTGACTCCCCCTTGCCCATAACGCGCCTCCAACCTTGGTCACGTCTCCGCCGCCCACTGTTAACAACGCTCGTGGTCAATACAGCTAGGACGCGCTGAGCGACGAGGATGGCAACGTCCTCGAAGGTCCGTCCGCCGTGTTGTTCCAGGTCGAGCTGCCCTTGGGGGTGTCGTTGACCGACTCGATCAGCTGGCGGACCTTCTTGAGCATCGACTCGGGGCGTGCGGCTGGGCCGGGCGGGGGCCTGTGCCGCGGGCGCCTCCGGTCCGGCACGCGTAGCGCTTCTTCTCGCGCTTGAGCGAGGGCCGCAGCAACGTGACGCCGAGCTCGGCGAGGTCCTTCTCGAACGCCTTCGAGGCGAAGCCCTTGTCCGACATGAGCAGGATGCCCTCCCGCCGCGAGACCAGTTCGGTGTCGACCTCGAGCATCGCGGCCAAGACATCCGGCTCGCCAATCTTCGGGTTGGCCAGCGCCCACATGATCGGCATGCCCGTCGGCATGCAGACCAGGTAAAGGCGCAGGCCCCAGAAAAAGCGGGAGCGGGAGACGCGCCGCGGCCGGGCTGGGGCGGGTGGAACACGGGCTTCTTCCTCCGGCCGCGCCGGGGGACGGCCCGGTCACCCGGCGCGGCCTTGCGGCGACCGCTCAGGATGGCTCCGCGGCGGGCTTCCCGGCGCTCGGGGCTGGTCAGCCACGCGGCGGCCTGTACGGCCGCCGCCTCCAACACGGCGCGCCAGCGCGCTGTTGCCTCAGCCCTTTCGACGACCAGGCCGACTCAGTTGGCACTCCCACTACGAGCCACGGCCCTCGGGCAGCCCTGGCATTCGCCCCAGCTCGCCGCGCGGTGCTGCCCGGAGTGCGACCGCTGACCTGCGCGGCCCCGCGCCGTCGGCCTCGCGCACCACGCGGTCGAGCACCCCGATAGGCCGTTCAAGGGAGCCACCCGCACCGTCGGCGCGCCTTCGCGTCCTGCTGCGCGAACAGGGCCGGCGTCCGACGGCGGGGCAAGAGACGGGCGTCGAGGACGAAGAGGCGGTCGGCCGCTCCCGGAACGGCCGTCGGCCCTGTGCCCCGGCGCAGCGCCCGCAGGGCGGCGGCGACGACCTGCTCGGGTGTCCGGACCAGAGCGGGCGGGCACGTCCTCGTGCGGCTGGCATTCGGTGCGCGTCACCCCGGGGCAGGAGGCCAGCACCCGGACGCCGTCGGCGCGGTGCGCCGCCCAGAGCGCCTCGGTGAGGGCGGTGGTGTATGCCTTGGTGGCGCTGTAGACGGCAAGGTCCGGCTTCGGCATCCAGCCGAGCGTGGAGGAGACGTTCAGCAGAGCGTCAGCGGCACGGGCTGCTCTCGCGCACGTCCCAACGGTCCGGAGCCGGGTCGTCTGGAGGCGGTACCGCGTCGTGGCGGGTTCGCAGTCACGGACGAGTTGCGGGCCCGGCTTTCCGAGCGGGCGGGAACGTGGCGGCGTTGCACCGCGAGCTGGATCCGCGTTGACGGGGTCAGGCCGCGTGCGATCCGGGACAGGGGTCCGCATGCCCTCTGTTCAGAGCATCGACGCACTGCTCGATCCAGCAGCCGGCACGGGAACCAGGCGGCACCGCCAGGGGGTTCTCAGAGCGCACCGGGGAAACCGCCCCGCTGCGCGTGGAGCCGGCCCAGAACACCCGGCGGCTCCGCGCCTGGAACAGCAAGGAGCTCCGTGCCCGACGAACTCACCGGCGCCGCCGCACCGGTCATCCGGCTACGACCGGACTTCCGCCCCACGGCATTCCTCTCCCGAACAGACAAGTCCCTGCTCATCGCGGGGGACTGCGAGGACGGACCGGCCGTCGCGAAGCTGCTGACCACCCGAGAACCACTCTGGGTCGAGAAGTTCAGCGCGGAGATCGAGGCCTACCGGGCCTTCGCCGAGACACCACCGCCAGTGCCGGTCCCCGGCCTCATCGCCGTGGACGACCGGCACCACGTGCTGGTCATCGAGCACGTCCCAGGCCATTCGCCCGCCCCGGGCCGCGACCGGTGCCCACCACAAGCACTGGACCCCGCCCACGTCACCGCCATGCTGACGGCCATGAGCGACCTCAGCCGATGGAGTCCCCCCACAGGAGCGTTCACCCGCACCCTCGACTACCTCGCACGCCTGGACCGAGACCACCGCCAGGGCCTGACCACCCCGCAGGAACACCAGGCCCTGACCGACCTGTTCCACCGGGCCGGCACCGACCTCGTGCCAGGCCACGGAGACCCCTTGCCGACCAACTTCGTCGTCAGGCCCGACGGACGGGTCACAGTGATCGACTGGGAGCACGCGGGACACTACCTCCCAGGACACGACCTGGCGGTGCTCTGGATCGTCCTGGCAGCCACCCCGAAAGCCCGTCCACAGATTGAGGAACTGGTGGCCGCCGGACCCCAGTCCGTCCGCGCCGCCTTCACCCTGAACCGGGCCATGCTGCTCGTACGAGAACTCCGCAACCACCGTGCGGTACCCCCCTCCACGTGGAGGGACCAACGGATGGCGGTAATCGAACGTGACTGGCATGACGTGCGCGCACTGGCGCAGGCCGAGTGACAACGGACTGACCTGGCGTCACAGAGGGCCGGTGGACCGCACCACCGGCCCTGGCGCTGACAACGACGAAGAAGACCGCAGCGCCCTGCCAGGCCCACGCCGCCGGTCACCGAAGCAACTGCCGGTGACGGAACTGCGCACCGCCTGGGCCCGGATCTGAGTACCAGTGCTCAGGCCTGCCGGGCCGCCCGCCCGTAGCCTCGCGATCAAGGCCGGCAAGAAGACCGGCGCTGACACGGGGGACGATGCAGATGCAGACCAGCGACCGTTCCACGACCCTCAGGTGGCCGGTCACCCACGACACGGTACTCCCCCTTCTCCTGATCAGCACGGTCACGACCGGGGTGTGGCTCTTCGACCACGGCCACAGCCCGATCGCCCGGCACGACAAGCCCGGGACGGACGCCGGGAAGGCCAGGGACAGCACCCCGAACGCTCCCGAAGGCGCCGCCGGCGCCATCACCCCGCAGGTCACACACTCCGACGGCTGGTACTACGTGGTCCGCGCCGAGGACCACTGGGACGGCGAGCCGAGGCCGACCTCTACCGTTTACCGCACGTGGTCGCTCAAGGCCCAGATCCACCGGTCGAAGTAAAGATCCTCGCCGACCAGCTCGCCCAGTACTGGAAGGCGCACGGCTACAGGGTGGGCCCGTTCCAGAACTTCGCCGGCGCCAACACCGGCACCTTCGTCACCGAAGAGCGCCAGATCTCCGCCACCTCGCCCGGCGGCGTCTTCGTCACCCTGGAAATGGACACCCCGGGCGTGAGCTCGCAGGCCTCCCTGGACGGCGTCCAGTTCGCGGGCACCGAGGTGTACGGCAAGAACCCCGCCATCCCGGGCCAGAAGGTGGACACCTACACGCGCCAGCTGAACGTGGCACCCCCGACCACGGACGACCCGTACTGGTCGCACTGACGACCGGCCCGGCCAGCACCGAAGTCCCGCCCGGACCCGGCGGACCGAGCCCCGCCGGTCCGCCGGGTCCGGCCGACATCGTCCTGCTGGCCGCCGACCTCACAGCGACCCGCGCTGTCGGCGAGACGCCGCATCCGGTCGTCACCGGGCTGGGGAGGATGGGGCGATGGGGAAGGCGAGGGGCTGGTCCAGGCGTCACGTCCGGCGTGTTTGAGGGTTCAATTGCATGGTCCACAACTCCCAATCCCTGGCAGGACACTGGCCGGATCCGGACCTAGCGTGGAGGCAGAGGAACCGTAATTCGAACACCACGCGCAGCGACCAAAGGAGAACCGACCATGGCGCCGCAGGACGACCGGGCCTTCCCCAGCTTCGCCAAGTTCATGGACTCCCTCGCCTCGGCCCGGCACGAGGACTTCGTGCTCCGGGCGGTGGCGGGTACGACCAACGCGGAGGAGTTCTCCGCGGCGGCAGAACACGTCAGGAACCTCTACGCAGGTGTCGAGGTCACTCACAGTTTCGTCGACGACAACGGGCAGGTCTTCGACTGTGTCCCGATCGCCAGCCAGCCCGCCCTCAGAGGCGCCTTCAGTGTTCCGCCCGAGCCCCCCGACGCCCCGGACGCGGCCGGGCCACGGGGCGCCGGTCAGGGCACGCCGATCCAGCCGCAGCTGCGGTCCGACCGGCTGGACAAGTTCGGCCACGCCATGTCGTGCCCGCCCGGCACGATCGCGATGCGCCGCGTCACCCTGGAGGAGGTGGCGAGGAGCGGCGGCGTGCAGAACTTCCACCGGAAGTATCCGCAGGGGAAAGGCCGCCACCCCCGACTGAGCCCTCCTGAGGCCGCCGCGGGCACCCACAAGTACGCGCACGCCTTCCAGGGGGTCGACAACCTCGGCGGTCACGACTTCATCAACGTCTGGGACCCCAACGTCGGGTCGGAGGTCTTCTCGCTCTCCCAGCACTGGTACGCCGGCGGCTCACCCGTGCAGACCGTCGAGTGCGGCTACCAGGTCTACCCGGGGAAGTACGGCACCACCCAGCCGGTCCTCTTCATCTACTGGACGGCCGACGGTTACCAGAACACCGGGTGTTACAACCTCGACTGCTCGGCGTTCGTCCAGACGAACAGCGCCTGGGCTCTCGGCGGCACGATCTCCCCGGTGAGCGTCTCGGGCGGCGCGCAGTACGAGCTCGAGGTGTCCTACTACCTCTCGGGCGGGAACTGGTGGCTCTACCTGGGCGGCACCCAGGCGAGCAACGCGGTCGGCTACTACCCGGGCTCGCTGTTCGGCAGCGGCCCGCTCGCGACCAACGCTCAGGACATCGACTACGGCGGCGAGGTGGTGAACAACGTGGCGTGGCCGCCGATGGGCAGTGGCGCGTTCGCCGACGCCGGCTGGCAGTTCGCCGCCTACCAGCGCGACATCTACTACTTCGCGACCGACAACACAGCCCAGTCGGCGAAGCTGACCGGCGTCCAGACATCGCCGAACTGCTTCACCATCGCGGTCGGCAATGCTCCCGATCCGTGGAACGAGTACTTCTTCTTCGGCGGCCCGGGCGGCACCGACTGCACCTGACCCGGCCGTTACCGACGGCGGAGCGCCCCTCGCGCTCCGCCGTCCAGGCCTCCCCGCGGTGGGGGAGTGGGAAGTCGGCGGGCCCGACCTCCCACTCCGACCCGACCCTTGCGCATCGAATACCCGAGTCGGTGGCGTAGCCAGGTGCACCGCTCTGCGGGACGCAGCTTTCGCCCTCACCGAGGCCGACCGGCACCTCTCACGCTCGCCGGCAACCTGTGGCGCAACAACGTCACCGGCGACACCTACACCGCCCACCCCCGCGCCCACCCCCGCTCCCTGCGCCAGGCCGAACCCGTACTCGACCGCGCAGCCGACGGCCTGCGCCAGGCCGCCGAACGGGCCGAGCGCCCCCTCCCGCAGCACCCTTCGCACCGCCGCAGCGCGCCTGCGCTCGGCCACCACGCGTCGGTCGATGGCCGGCGCCACCCTGGTCGAGGTCGCCCGCGTCGACAACCCGGCCGCCTTGATCGCGCCCAGGAAGACGCGGTGACCGGTCTTCGCATCGGTTCACTGTGCTCGGGCTACGGCGGCCTCGACCTGGGCGTGCAGTCCGTCCTCGGCGGCCAGATCGCCTGGCACTCGGACCCGGCCCCCGGCGCCGCGGCCATCCTGGAGCACCACTGGCCCGGCGTCCCCAACCTGGGTGATATCACCCAGGTCGACTTCAGCACCGTCGAGCCGGTCTGCGTCCTCGTCGCCGGGTTCCCGTGCACCGACGTCTCGGTGGCGGGAACCCGGGCCGGACTGGCCGAGGGCACCCGCTCGGGCCTGTGGCACACCATCGCCCGAGCCATATCAACTCTCAAGCCCTGCCTGGTGATTCTGGAAAATGTCCGAGGCCTGCTCTCGACCCCCGCTCGCTCGAATACCGATGGCGACGTGGAGCCCTGCCCGTGGTGTCTGGGTGACGCCGGAGATGAACATCATCTGCGGGCACTCAGCGCCGTACTCGCTGACCTCGCCTCCGCGGGGATGGATGCACGCTGGCAGGTACTACGTGCCTCCGACGTCGGAGCTCCCCATCGAAGGGAACGGGGTTTCATCGCGTACTGGCACAAGAGCCTCGGGCCGCCACCCCGACTCGGACAAGTGGCTCCGGCCGAAGGCGTTCTGCCCCCGGCTGCGCGGAGTGGGTCGACTCGATGCAGGTGTTCAACCAGCCGGGCAAGGACATGGGCCGGAACCGGGCGAGCTACAACTACCGGTGCCCGAAGACATCGTGCGGCCAGCGCCGGTCCGCCAGGTACCTCCGGTCGGCACGAGCAGCGGGGTCGCGCGGCCGCCGGCGAGGACGTCGCCGAACAGCGCGCCCTGTCCGGCGTCGGCCCGGCCGTCGGGTGCCGGCCAGAAGCGATCGATCCCGGCCCGGATGCGCGCCATCGTGTTGGGTGCTAGGCCCTCGGGGCACTCCTCGGTCTTCGGGCGGTCACCGATCGGCGTCCCTTCGATCGACCAGTCGATCGCCGCGGCGGCCGACAGGGCGTCGGGCAGGCCCGGAATCTCGACGACGGCCCGCGCCTGCGCCATCTCGGGCAGCAGCTTCTCCCAGTCCCCACGGACCGTCACGGGTGCCTGCACCGGCATATTGACGGGGTTGCCGACGTGCAAGCAGAGGAGGTGCCGTTCACCGACCCCGGTCCCGCCCGGCCCGCGGCCGACGGCCTGCGGCCCGACCCGCCGTGGCGGCCGAAGTCGCCGACGGCGCGGTGAAGGTGTTCCGGCACGCCTACGCCGCCTGAGCGTCAGCTGCCCAGGAAGCGCAGCACCGCCAGTACCCTCCGGTTGCTGCCTTCGTCGCGGGGCAGCCGAAGCTTGTCGAACACCGCGTTGACGTGCTTCTCCACCGCGCTGCGCGAGACGAACAGCTGCTGGGCGATGGCCGCGTTGGTGCATCCCTGGGCCATCAGGGTCAGCACGGTGCGCTCGCGCTCCGTCAGCAGTTCGAGGTCGTCGGTGTGGCGGGTGCGGGCCAACAGGCGGCGCACCACCTCCGGGTCGAAGACCGTGTCGCCGCCGTGCACCCGCTCCAGCGCGGACAGGAACTCCTCCACCCGGGCGACCCGGTCCTTCAGCAGGTACCCCACGCCCCGGGTGTCGGCGGCCAGCAGTTCGGCGGCGTACCGCTGTTCGACGTACTGGGACAGCACCAGCACCCCCACCGCCGGGTGCTCGTAGCGAAGCCGCAGCGCGGCCCGCAGTCCTTCGTCGGTGTGGCTCGGCGGCATCCGCACGTCGATCACGACGACGTCGGGGGGCTCGGCGGCGACCGCGGCCAGCAGGGCGTCGGCGTCGCCGACCGCGGCACTGACCTCGTGGCCCTCGTCGAGCAGCAGGCGCTCCAGGCCCACGCGCAGCAGGGCGGAGTCCTCGGCGATCATCAGGCGCACGGCAGCTCCGCGACGACGTGGGTGGGGCCGCCGGGCGGGCTGTCCACGCGCAGGCGTCCGTCGAGGGCGGCGATGCGGCGTTGCAGGCCGGACAGTCCGGGGCCGGTGGGGTCGGCGCCGCCGCGTCCGTCGTCGTGCACCGACACCCGTACCAGGCTGGTGTCCTGGCCGATCGCCACCTCGATCCGGGTGGCGCCGGCGTGCTTGGCCGCGTTGGTGAGGGCCTCGCGCACCGCGAAGTAGGCGGCGGTCTCGACGGCGGGGGCGGGGCGCCGGGCCAGATCGCCGCTGATGTGCACGGGGATGGGCGAGCGTTCGGCGTCCACGGCCAGGGCCTCGCGCAGTCCCAGCTGGTCCAGCGAGGCGGGGTAGGCCCGCCAGGCGACTTGCCGCAGTTCCTCCAGGGCCTGTTCCGCCTCGGCCTGCGCCTGGCGGTAGAGCTCCTCGGAGTTCTTGCGGCGTCCGCGGCCCAGGAGCATCGCCACGACGATGAGGCGCTGCTGCAGCCCGTCGTGCAGGTCGCGTTCGATGCGGCGCCGCTCGGCGTCCACGGCCTCGACGATCCCCCAGCGGGAGGCGGCGAGTTCGTCGATCCGGCGGCGCATCAGGGCCAGTTCGTCGGGGCCGAGGAAGCGGTGGGCCAGGCGCCGCTCCAGGTCGGCGACGGCGGCCAGCCCGGCCAGGTCGAGGAAGAGCAGCAGCAGTCCGGCGGTGAGCAGGTATCCGGCGACGGGCCAGCTGGGGCCCATCCCGTCGGCGTCGTGCCCGGCCAGCCAGCGCGCCAGACCGGAGGCGGCCGTCCAGGCGCCCGCCGCGAGCAGGAGCAGTGCGCCGCCGCCGGCCAGGCCCACGGGCACGCGGCACCACAGGTAGGCGGCGGCCCGGCGAGCTTCGACGCCCTCGGGGGCAGGCTCGGGGCCGCCGAGCAGGGCGGACACGCGCCGCTGCTCCAGTGCGGCCAGGCGCAGCGGCAGGCGGGCGCAGCGGGTGAGGGCGGCCGTGGCCAGGAGGGCGGGGGTGGCGAGCGCCGTGAGGGCGCCCAGGGCGATGCCGGCCGCGGCGCGGGCGGCCCTCACGCCCGGTGCCGAGCGCCCGGGCGGCGGCGCAGGCGTACCGCGAACCACCGGGCGGCGGCCAGGAGTGCGAGCGCCACGACCGCCTTGGACACCCATCCCCCGTACTCCTCCACCATCTGCCAGTTGTCGCCGAGCCAGTATCCCAGCAGGACGAAGGCGGTGTTCCAGATCAGGCTGCCCAGGGCGGTCAGGGCTGTGAAGGCGGCGAAGGGCATGCGCTGGATCCCGGCGGGGATCGAGATGAGGCTGCGCACCACCGGCACCATGCGGGCGAGCAGCACGGCGGTGCGCCCGCGGCGGGCGAACCACGCCTCGGCGCGGTCGATCTCGTGCGCGCTTACGAGGGGGATGCGGGCGGCGAGGGCGCGGGTGCGCTCGCGGCCCAGGAGGGCGCCGGCGGCGTAGACGATCCAGGATCCGGCGACGGAGCCGACCGTGGTCCAGACGATGACGGCCGCCAGGTTCAATCGGCCCTGGCCTGCGGCGAATCCGGCCACGGGCAGGACGATCTCGCTGGGGACGAACGGCAGGACGGTGTCGACGAGGTTGGTCAGCCCGGCGCCGGCGGCGCCGAGGGCGTCCATGGTGTCGACGGCCCATCCGGCGATGCCGCCGGCGGGCTCGGCGGTGTTGGTGTCCGAGACGGTGAAGGCGGCGGCGAGCAGCGGGGCTTGGGGCGGCGTTGCGATCATGCGGTTCACGCTAGGCAGCGGCTGTGCGGCCCGCCATGCGGTCGTCCACCCGGCCGTCCTGCGGTTTTCCGCAGGACGCCGTGGGCTCGGGCGCGGGGCTATCGGCGAGGTCGGCGTGCAGGACGACGGGCCGATCGTCCCAGCATCCGCCGACGCCTCGACTACGAGGACTGCCACGCCGGACGCGCCGCCGTCATCAGGACGGTCAACCGGCTCACCCTGGAGAACCAGTAACTGCGCGAACGCCGGAGGGGCTGGAAGAGGCCGAACTGCGCCCCGGCGATCCGGACGCGGTTGAGAAGCTCGCCGAACGCCTCGAGGGGCACCCTCGGCCCGGTATTCCGGTGCCGGAACAGGTCGGCGTGCCCGGTACGGGAGTCCGTACCGGGCACGCGGTCTCGCCGACTGAGTATCAGCTGCGCAGGTCGAGCGAGAGGGCCGTGGCGTTGCCGGCCTGGCCGGGGATGGCGTTGTCGTACCAGGTGCCGTCCGGGGCGCTGTAGATCTCGTGCAGGGCACCGTTCTCGACGGCCTCGATCACACGGCTTCCGTCCGCCTTGACGCGCACGGCGAGTGCGCTGATGCCGCCGCCGACGCCGGGGACGGCGTTGTCGTGCCAGGTACCGTCCGGGGCGGAGTAGATCTCGTGCAGCGCGCCGTTCTCCACGGCTTCGATCACGCGGGTGCTGTCGGGCTTGACCTGGACGGAGACCGCGCTGATCCCGCCACCGACGCCGGCGACGGCGTTGTCGTGCCAAGTGCCGTCCGGGTCGGAGTAGATCTCGTGCAGTGCGCCGTTCTCCACCGCCTCGATCACGCGCTGGCCGGAGGGGTTGTAGGCGAATCCGAGCGCCGTGATCCCGCCACCGACGCCGGGAACGGCGCTGTCGTGCCAGGTACCGTCCGTGTCGGAGTAGATCTCGTGCAGGGCGCCGTTCTCCACCGCCTCGATCACGCGGTTGCCCTGGGGGCTGTAGGAGAAGGCGAGTGCGCTGATGCCGGTGCCGATGCCGGGGACGGTGTTGTCGTGCCACCCGCCGGCCGGGTCGGTGTAGATCTCGTGCAGCACGCCGTCCTCGGCGGCCTCGACCACGCGGGCTCCCGTGGAGTCGTAGGAGAAGCCGAGGGCATTGATGTTGCCCGGGATGCCCGGGACGGCGTTGTCGTGCCAGCCGGCCGCGTCGGTGTAGACCTCGTGCAGCGCGCCGCCCTCGACGGTCTCGATCACGCGGTTGTTCTTGGTCGGCGGCGCCGGGGGCGGCGGCGGGGTGGAGGCGTCACGGCCGCCGATGGGCGAGACATAGCCGCTGATCCGCTGCCCACCGAGGTAGCTGCCGACCGTGCCGTTGAAGTGGGTGTTGGCCGTGACGTGCGAGGTGGCGGACCAGTTGCCACGCACACCGCCCTGGTTGCCACCGATGTCGTTGATCGTGCCGTCGGCGTTGACGGCCGTGACGAGCGCGACGTGGTCGGCGTAGCCGGCGCCGTTGTAGTTGAAGAGCACGGCGTCGCCGACGTGCGGGGTGCTGTGCAGGCCGCCGTTGTACTGGCCGAAGCTGCCGGCTGCCGGCGTCAGGCCGGAGACGTCCACGCCGTCCTGTGACCAGACCCACTTGGCGAAGTCCGCGCACCAGGCTTCCGGACCGCCGCTGCAACTGGAGTAGAAGCCGGTGCCGCCCGCGCTGTTGGTGTCGCAGGCCCCCTTGCCGATGTTGTTGGCGGCGATGCCGACGATCGTCGAGCCCACGCTGGCGGACGCGGACTGGGCGCCGAGCATCAGGGCGGGCACCAGGGTGCCGGCGGCGACGGCGGTGGCGAGGAGGCGGCGCGAAGTCTTCTTGGGCATGGTGAAGTCCTGTTCCAGGTAAGAATGTTGGGAAAGAATTCGAGGCCGGGGCACGCAGGTGCCGCGCGGGTGTCAGGCCAGGTTGAACGAGAGGGCCGTGGCGTTGCCGGCCTGGCCGGGGATGGCGTTGTCGTGCCAGGTGCCGTCCGGGGCGCTGTAGATCTCGTGCAGCGCGCCGTTCTCCACCGCCTCGATCACGCGGGTGCTGTCGGGCTTGACCTGGACGGAGACCGCGCTGATCCCGCCACCGACGCCGGCGACGGCGTTGTCGTGCCAAGTGCCGTCCGGGTCGGAGTAGATCTCGTGCAGGGCGCCGTTCTCCACCGCCTCGATCACGCGCTGGCCGGAGGGGTTGTAGGCGAATCCGAGCGCCGTGATCCCGCCACCGACGCCGGGAACGGCGTTGTCGTGCCAGGTACCGTCCGGGGCGCTGTAGATCTCGTGCAGCGCGCCGTTCTCCACCGCCTCGATCACGCGGGTGCTGTCGGGCTTGACCTGGACGGAGACCGCGCTGATCCCGCCACCGACGCCGGCGACGGCGTTGTCGTGCCAAGTGCCGTCCGGGTCGGAGTAGATCTCGTGCAGGGCGCCGTTCTCCACCGCCTCGATCACGCGCTGGCCGGAGGGGTTGTAGGCGAATCCGAGCGCCGTGATCCCGCCACCGACGCCGGGAACGGCGTTGTCGTGCCAGGTACCGTCCGGGTCGGAGTAGATCTCGTGCAGGGCGCCGTTCTCCACGGCTTCGACCACCCGCTGGCCGGCCGCGTTGTAGGAGAACGCGACGGCGTCGATCCCGCCCTGAACGCCCGGGACGGCGTTGTCGCGCCAGCTTCCGGCGCTGTCGGTGTAGACCTCGTGCAAGGTGCCGCCCTCGACCGCCTCGATCACCCGGTTGTTCTTCGCCGGCGGCGCCGGGGTCGGGTCGGGGTCGGGGTAGGGGTTGCTGTGGTCCGTGGCCAGGCCGGTGCCGGGCGAGCAGGTCCAGGCGCGCGCCCCCTGGTCGGCGAGGATCTTCTCGGCGATCAGGATCTGCTGCTTCTCGGTCGCGAGGTCGGGCCGCGGAGCGTAGGCCGTGCCGCCGTAGTAGCGCCAGTTGTAGAGCGAGATCTGCAGGCCTCCGTAGTAGCCGTTGTGGGTGTTGATGCTCCAGTTGCTGGTGCTCTCGCACTGCGCGACCTTCTCCCAGGTCGCCACGGAGGCGGCCTGCGCCGGCCCCGCTGCCCCGAGGGCGAGCGAGCCCGCCGCCACGCCGATGGCCAGTGCCGTACGAGCGGCGCGGAGCCGGCGACGCTGACCGGACGCAGGCGAGGTGACGCCGGCGGGTGCCGTGGCGCGGGCGGTACGGGCGAGGGTCGGCGACTTGGTGGCCACGAGATGAACTCCTGATAGGTCAGGCGGAACGAGCGAGGGCGTGGTGAAGCGGCTGGCGGGCGGTTCGGTGGGCTGACGTCGGCGCGCTTACCGGCCGGGCAGGCGGGCGTGCCGGGACCTGCCGCACCCATGGCCCATCGGCAGGGGATGCAGGCTGCAAGCCGAGCGGACGGTGCGGACGGTGCGGACGGTGCAGGGGCTGGGCCCGCCGGGCAGCGGGCGCCTCGGCTGGCGTGAGGGCGCCGCGCTCAGCCGACGACGTGGTCCGGGGACTCCGGTGGCTCCGGAGGCAGATAGCAGCGGTGCAGCAGGGGCGAGGTGCGGTGGCTGCGGCAGATCAGGTGGTGGGCGCGGCTGACGGCGTCGGGCTGACCGGGCGCGTCCCGGGTGAGCAGGTAGAGCAGGAGGTCGATCCGGTCAGAGGCGGGCAGTGCGCTGGCGTGCTGGAGTCCGTCGCCGGGTTCGGCGTGTGCCCACAGGGCGTCCACGGTCTCGGCGGCCTCGTTCACCTCTGCCGCCGTATCGCCGGGTTGGCGGCGTCTCAGGCTGGCGTAGACGATCTCCATCGAGGGCTCAGCCGCCCCAGGAGATGCTGGCCGGAGTGACGACTCCGCCCCACGAGATGCTGTCGGAGGAGGCGGCAGGGGACGAGGCATGCGGCGTCCCTGCGGTCACGGCGGAGGCGGCGGGGGCGATCAGGAGCGCGGTGAACGCGACGGCGACGACCGCGGTGGCCTGGGCGATACGGGAGCGGATCATGACGGATTCCTTCACTGCTGGTTGGAGAGGCGTGCCGAGCCGGTCCGGGCGTCCCGCGGTTGACGCTCCGTTCGGCTGCCGTTCGGGCTGTTTCCCTGGCGGCGATCACTAGCCTCGCCGCTCGCCGGCACCGCCGGAAGGCCTTCCGGATGTCGCCAATCGGCCTGGCGGGATCCGGACATGACGTCGTGTACGCGTCAGATCGCGAGCGGCGTGACGAGCACCTCATGCCGCCATTGCCGCTCAAATCGCCGCTAACGGCATGAATTCGATCTTGAAAGGAGCGTCGCGCGACTGTTTGAATCGACCCGGTCAGCCAAGAAGCAGGCGGCCAGCGATCCGGGGGGATTCAATGCTTGAAGTACTGGGGCTCACGACCGGAGCGACCGCGACCTACCAGACGATGCTCGACCACCCCTCCTACGGAGTGGACGAGATCGCCGCACACTGCGGCCAGACCGCCGTCCAGGTGCACGACCACCTCGAAGAACTGGCCCGACTCACCCTCGTACGAGTCTCCGCCGAACGTCCCGGGCAGCTACGCGCAATCAGCCCCGACATCGCCCTGACCGACGCCCTCGCCCGGCAGGAAGCCGAAATCGCCGACCGGCAGGCGAAGTTGGCGGCATCACGGGCAGCCGTCACACGCATGGTCGCGGAGCGCGCCGAACACCGAACGACCCACGGCGAACGCCTTCTCGGCATGGACGCCATCCAGGCCAGGCTCGAACGCATGGGCCACAGCGCCACCACCGAAGCACTCGGCAGCCAACCCGGCAACCAGCGGCCCGAGGACCTCGCCGCCGGCCGACTCACCGACGCCGCGGCCCTCTCCCGCGGCATCACCTTGCGGACCCTCTACCAGGACTCCACCCGCAACCAACCCCACGTCGCCACCTACGCCCACTGGCTGCTCAGCCGAGGAGGCGAGGTCCGCACCGCCGCCACCATCCCGCCACGCATGGTGATCATCGACCGCAGCCAGGCACTCGTCCCCATCGACCCCGCGGACAACCGCAAGGGCGCCCTGTACGTGACCGAACCCGGCATCCTCGCCGCGCTGCTCGACCTCTTCGAACAGGCCTGGCACACCGCCGTCCCCCTCGGCGCCACCCACACCGAAGACCCCCGCACGGGCCTCACCGCCACCGAACGCGAACTCCTGCGCCTGCTCGGCTCCGGCCTCACCGACGACGCCGCGGGCCAACGCCTCGGCATCTCCTCCCGCACCGTCGGGCGCCACATGTCCTCGATCATGGAACGCCTCGACGCCAGCAGCCGCTTCGAAGCCGGGATCAAGGCAGCGCACCGCGGCTGGCTCTGAGCCGCACCAGGTGCACGCGCTCGCCATGGGCAGGCGGCGGCCGCGACGCTACCCGTAAAGCCGGTCTTGAGTGAGGCCACCGCGAACTGGTGGATCAGGTCGAGCGCGAGCTGGCGGACCATCCTTACCCGCGCCTCGCCGGTCCCGGCGCCGCGGTGTTCTCCAGGGTCATCCCGGCTGCCCGGCGGCGGATCATGCCGAGCGCGTCCAGCTCCGAGACCCGGGCGGCATCGAGCAGGCCTTGGCCGTTCAGGTAGCGCTGTCGGTCGAGCCAGGAGATCAGCTCGCCGTGGATGGTCTTGTCGGTGGTTCGAGGTGGCCGTGCTCGAGGTGGAACCTGGCGGCGACGGCGTGCATGCGCTGCCACTCGGTCGCCCGGGGGTTGAACGCGCGCAGCTTCACCGTCTGGAGGACCCGCGCCGTGTGCCGCTTCGCGTCGATCCGCAGCCACTTGATCGGCGACCCCACCACCGCCGGCGGCTGCTCGCCCACCGTTCCGCTCTCGGCGGCCGCACCGTGGGGTCGGCCTGGGCGCGGTGGGCGCGCAGCTCGGTGATGCGGCCCACGACCCGGCAGAGTCAAGCTGAGCAGGTGACGGATCTCGGGGACGGTCAGGTCGATCGGGTCGGTGCTGCGGGCGGAGCGGTTCGGGTCGGCGGGCCTGGCCGGTGTCGCGTCGGCTGCGAGGGCGGCGAGGAAGGCGAGCGCGAGCATGGCAAGGGTGACGTGCCGGTGCCAGGCGGTCCAGTGGCGGACCTGGTGATGGTGGCGCGATAGCAGCCTGGTGAGTCACCGAAGGCTTTCCGCCGAGGGCGGGTTGGCACCCACGACCGAGCAGGTGAGGGCCGCGACCCGGACGGCGAAACGGCAGGCGTCGGCCACGGCGTTCTGGGTCAGGGAGTCCAGCCGACTGCCGAGCAGGTCGAGTTGGTTGAGCCGGTGGAGCAGGCCGGCGGTGAACGAGTCGCCGGCCCCGACGGTGTCGACTACCGAGGTGGGCGGCGCCGGTACGGTGACCGGGTGACCGTCGAGGGAGGCGTACGCGCCGCGTTCCCCGAGGGTGACCACGACCAGCCGCGCGCCGGCCTCGTGCCAGCGGTGGCAAGCGTCGGCCGGGCTTGCTCCGGGCAGCAGTACGGCGAGATCCTCCTCGCTGAGGCGCAGGATGTCGGCGAGGGCGCACCACTGGTCCAGGCGTTCCCGGTAGTCGGCGGGCGGGACAAGGAGCGGGCGGACGTTGGGGTCGATGGAAACGGTGGCGTGTTCCCGGACCCAGGCGAGGTGCTGCTCGATCCGCTGGCCGCCGGGGTCGCGGACCAGGGCGAGCGAGCCGGTGTGCAGGCAAGCTGTTTCCGTGGTGCGGGTGGCGGTGAGTTCGTCGGTGGTCCACTGCCAGTCGGCGGTGCCCTCGGCGTAGAAGGTCCAGGTGGCCTGGGCCTGTTCGTCGAGCGTGGCGACGGCGAGCGTGCTGGGCTCGGCGGTGTTGACGCAGCCGGTCAGATCGACGCCGGACGCGGCGAGGCGGGCGCGGAACAGCTGGCCGAACGGGTCGGTCGAGATCCGCCCGAGGAAGCGGGTGGGGGTGCCCAGCCTGGCGAGGGCGACGGCGGTGTTCGCGGGGCCGCCGCCGGGCAGCACCCGCAGGGCAAGGCCGCCGTCGGGGGTGCTGTCGCCGGGGAAGGCGTCGGCCGCAGACTCCCCGAGGACGGTAATCGGTCGCAGGGGCATCTCTCTGACCTCTCCTCTCATGCCGCGCTTCTCATTCCTTGACGGCCGAGCCGGCCACGCCCTGGACAAACCACCGCTGGAAGAAGGCGAACACCACGACCACTGGGAGCACGAGCAGCACGCCGAACGCCAGGATCTGCCCCCAGTCCGGCGGCTGCTGGCCCTGAAAGACACTGATTTCCAGGGGCAAGGGCCGTACGGAGGGATCGTCGACCATGAGCACCGGCCAAAGGAACGAGCCCCATTGAGTAAGGAAGGTGAGGATCGCGACCGAGGCGAAGGCCGGTTTGCTCATGGGGTAGATGATCCGGAACAGGATTCGCCATGGTCCGGCGCCGTCGATCCGGGCCGCTTCCTCGATGCTGACGGGGATGGCCTGGAAGAAGGTGTGGAACTGGTAGACCGAGAACGCGTTGGCGATGAACGGCGCGGCCTGGATCCACACCGTGTTCCGCTGCGTGTCGAAGAGGTAGAACAGCGGCACGGCCACCGACTCGAACGGTATCAGCATCAACAGCAGGACCAGGGTGAACAGCAGCTTCCGCCCGCCCCACTCCAGCCGGGACAGCGCGTAGGCGGCCATCGAGTTCACTACCAGGCCGCCGGCCACCACGGTGGCGGCGACGAGCAGCGACACGCCCATGAACCGCCAGAAGTGGCCGGTGCTGTCCGAGGACAGGCTGTGCAGGACGGCGGCGTAGTTGTGCAGGGACAGGTTGGTGGGCAGGAAGCCGGACAGGCCGGCGAGTACCTGGTCGGACGGCTTGAGACTGCCGATCACCAGATAGAGGACGGGCAGGGCGAAGACCAGGGCGAGCAGGCCGAGGACGGTATGGTCGGCGATCCGCCGGATGGTGCGGTTCATGCGTCGTCCCCTCGGGCGACTCGGCGCTGGACCAGAGTCAGCACCAGGACGATCAGGAAGAAGACCACCGTGATGGCCGAGGCGCGGCCGATGTTGTTCTGGTCGAAGGCCGTGGTGACCGCTTCGTACATGACGGTCCGGGTGGCGTTCTCGTTCAGCCCGCCGCCGCGGACCAGGATGTAGACCTGGTCGAACACCCGGAAGGACAGCACCGAGGTGAGCAGGGCGACGAAGATCAGGGTGGTGCGGATGCCGGGCAGTGTCACGTGCCGGAACTGCTGCCAGCGGGAGGCCCGGTCGAGTTGCGCGGCCTCGTACCGTTCGTCCGGGATGGCCTGCAACCCCGCCAGCAGGATGACCATCTGGAAGCCGACGCCCTGCCACACCGAGAGCACGACGACGGAGGCCATCGCGGTGAGCGGCGAGCCCAGCCAGTCGAAGGAACCCCAGTGGCCGAAGCTCAGCTGGTGAAGCAGTGAGTTGAGGATGCCCTGGTCGCTACGGGCAAGGATGAGCCGCCAGATCACCGCCACCAGGGCCATCGGGAAGACCACCGGCAGGAAGAACACCGCGCGGAACAGCCCGATGGCCCGGAGCTTGCGGTTGAGCAGCACCGCGAGGGCGAGCGCGAGGCCGGTCTGCAGCGGGACCACGGCCAAGGCGAAGGTGAGATTGTTGAGCAGGGCGTGCAGGAACCGGCCGGACAGGTCGGGGTCGGTGAGGATCCGGCGGTACTGCTCCAGGCCGACGAAGGCCGGTGGCCGGTCGGAGCCGAGCCGGGCTTTGTGGAGGGAGAGCACGACGGCGTAGCCGAACGGGACGGCGACGAAGGCTATCAGTCCGGCCAGCGCGGGGGCGGTCATCAGCAGGGCGTGCACCCAGTCCCGGCTGCGGCGGCGCTGGGTGGTCGGCCGGGCGGCGGCTGGGGATGGCGCCGGGGTGGGCGAGGGGCTGACGGCGGTGGACATGGGCGGGGTCCTGTTCCCGGCGGGTGGCCGGCGGGCCGGCGAGCGCGGCCGGCCGGCCACCCGGCCGCGGTCACTTGGTGAGCGAGTATCCATCGTTGTCGGAGAAGTCCTGGTCGATCGCCCGGGCGGCCTTGGCGAGCGAGGTCTGCGGGTCGGCGCCGCCGTAGATGTCGTTCAGCGCCTGGCTGAACTGGGCGGTGATGACCGGGTATCCGGCGGTGAGGGGCCGGGTGACGGCGACGCAGGACTTGGTGATGTCGGTGTCACCGCAGGGTTCGGCGAGTTCCTGGGCGAACAGGTGGAGCGGGCCGCCGGTCCGGTACAGCGGGCTGGCCGCCAGCGCGGTTTTGGTGGCGGGGACGGCGCCGTCGGCGGTGGTCATGGCGGTGACGTTGGTGTCGTCGAGCAGGTAGTCCAGAAACTTGCCGGCCGCCTTGGCGTGCTGGGAGCCGGAGCTGATGCCCCAGGCCCAGGAGCCCTGGCCGGTCTTGGCGCCATTGCCGAAGTCCGGGAGCGGCAGCACCGTCAGGTCGGAGCCGAGGGCCTTGCTGTAAGCGGGGTAGGCCCAGTGGCCGACCCAGCTGAGCGCGACGCGGCCGTTGACAAAGGCGTTTCCGTCGGTGTCGGCGTCCACGTACGGCTTCCAGGACTGGAAGGTCCGGAAGGCGTCCACCACGGCCGGGCTGTCGAGGGCGCCGGCCGCCTTGCCCTGCTTGACCAGGGCACCACCGGCGGACCAGACGATCGGGGACATGCCGTAGGTGCCCCACTCGGTGGCCAGGCCGTAGTCCTCCTTGAGGTCGAGCGCTTTGTGGCTGGGATTGGCGGCAGCGAGTTTCTGCACCGCGGCGGTGAAGTCGGCGGCGGTCCAGTCATCGAGCACGCTGGTGGGGTACTTGACCCCGGCCGCGTCCAGCAGCTTCTTGTTGGCGTAGATGCCGAGGCCGGAGTCGTACATGCCGAGGCCGTAGAGCTTCCCGTCCAGGGTGCCCTGGGCCTTGACGGCGGCGGTGGCGTTGGCGACGGTCGCGGGCAAGACGTAGTCGGAGATGGGGCTGAGCTTCTTGTTGTAGACGAAGCTCGACATCATCGGACCGTCGAACTCCACGATGTCCGGGAGGGCAGAGGCGCTGGTGGCGGTCAGCGTCTTGGTGTAGTCCTTCTCCGGGACGAACTTAAGCGTGGCCTTGATGGCGCTCTGTGAGCCGTTGAAGGAGTTGACCGCGTTCTGCAGCACGGTGTTCTCGCTGTCCTGACCCTGGTGCGCCCAGATGGTGATGGTGCCGGTGCCGTCGCCGGCCGAGGTGGCGGCCGTGCTGCCCGTGCCGCCGCAGGCGGTCAGGGCGACGGCTGGTAGGGCGAGTAGCAGGCCCAGACGGACGTGGCGGCTGTCGGTCATTCGATGTCTCCGTGAAGGGAACCGCGGTGGGGAGCCGTGGAGTTGCGGACGATCAGGTGGGTGGGCAGTTCGACGTGATCCGGGACGTCGGTGTCGTCCCGCAGGAGGCGGAGCAGGAGGCTGGCGGCCTGGGTCCCGTGCTCAGCGACGGGCTGGGCGACGGTAGTCAGCCCGACTACGTCGGCGAGCTCGTGGTCGTCAAAGCCGACGATGGCGATGTCCTCCGGGACGCGCAGCCGGTGCGCCCGCAGGGCGCGCAGCGCGCCCATGGCCATCTCGTCGGATTCCGCGAACACGGCGGTCGGCGGCCGAACGGCGGTGAGGAGCCGGGTCATGGCGCGTTCGCCGCCCTCGACGGTGTACTCCCCGTCCGCCTCCAGGTCCGGGTCGTGCGGGATGCCCGCGTCGACGAGCACGTCGAGGTAACCGCGGCGGCGCAGGTCGGGGGTGGTCCAGTACAGCGGAGCGGAGGGCTGGGTGCCGATCCGACCGATTCGGCGGTGGCCGAGGTTGACGAGATGGCGGGTGGCGAGTTCGGCGCCGGCCCGGTCGTCGATGCCCACGGTGGTGAAGCCCGGTCGAGGGCCACCGACGGTGATCGCCAGCGGGATACCGAGGGACCGCAGGCGCTCGGCCTCGTCCCCGGTCGGGATGAGCAGCGAGAGAATCGCGTCCACCCGCTTGCGGACGGGCAGTTCGGCGAAGAACCGCTTGCGGCTGTCCACGGAGCCGAGGTTGTACAGCAGCAGGTCATACCCGGCGGCGCTGAACACCCGCTCGGCGGCGTCCACGACGGTGCCGAAGAACCACCGGCCGACGTACGGCGCCAGGACGCCGATGCTGCACGTACGGCCGCTGGCCAGGCTCGATGCGTTGCGCGAGGCCGTGTAGCCGAGGTCTGCGGCCACAGCAATGATCCTGACGCGCAGTTCGTCGGATACCCCGTCCCGTCCGCGCAGCGCGCGGGAGACGGTAGAGGGGGAGACGCCCACCGCCCGCGCCACATCGATAATGCTGGCCGCCACGTTGCGGCTCCTCTCGGCTGTCGATCGGGTCACCGAACCGTAAGCCGCCCAACGCACTTGCGCAAGCGTTTGCGTTCGGTTGTACTAAGGCGACTTCGCCAGGGGCGGGGAGACGGAGCACGCCCTGACGCACACGTTTGTTCCGCCGGCACGACAGGAGCTGTCCTTGCGCTACGCACCTCCCGGCCTATGCCTCAACGACTTCGCGGTCCTCCCTGGGGACGACGGCTACACCGTCCTCCACCTGCAGGGGCCGTGGACGGACCCGTTCGACGCCATCAAGGCGGAGACCTCCTACGGCAGGGCCACCTCCCCCGACCTCGTGCACTGGCGGCCGCAGGGCGGCGCCTTCGGGGTGGGGCTGCCCGGCCGCTTCGACGAGCACGCGGTGTGGACCATGCACCCGGTCCCGGACGGGAACGGCACGGCCATGTTCTACACCGGCGTGACTACCCTGCCCTCCGGCGGCCCGTTGCAGTCGGTCGGCCTGGCGCGTTCGGACCGGGCGGACGGCACCGGCTGGCGGCGGCACGGCACCGAACCGGTGGTCCGTGCCGATCCGCGCTGGTACCGGACCGGCGAAGGCATGGCCTGGCGCGACCCGTTCGTGGTGCGCGACGACGACGGCACCGGCTGGGTCATGGTGGTCTGTGCCAGCGACGCCGCCCTGCCGTTCGAACGCGGCGGCTGCGTCGGACTGGCCACCTCCGACGACCTCGAACACTGGCAGGTGCACCCGCCCCTGCTGTCGCCCGGTGACGTCGACGAGTTTGAGTGCCCGGTCCTGGAACGGCTGGAAGATGGCTGGCTGCTGCTCGGCTCCATCGGCGCCACCCGCCACATCGAAGCCTGGACCGCGCCGCACCTGGACGGCCCGTGGGTACGACGCGGTCCGCTCGGGCCGCCCTTGGCGTACGCGCCCCGGGTCGTCACCGCGCCGGACGGCGCCCGGGTCGTGCTGCACACTGTGCCTCGCCGGGTCGGGCTCCAGGACTCCGGCGCCACCTGCCGGGGCATGCTCGCCCAGCCGAAGGCCCTGACCCGGGCGGACGACGGGGCGCCGCGGTTGACATGGTGGCCCGGACTGGACGGCTGGCTGGACGAGCCGGGTGAGCAGGCGGTGCTGCACGCGGTGGGGGACGTGGCGGTCGCCGGACCGACCGAGGTCGTGCTGCGGACGGGCGTCGACGGCGCCCCGGCGCTGACCGTCCGGTGGGCGGACGGCCGGCTCGGGGTCCAGGGGCCTGGTGACGCGGTCCTCGCGTCCACCGAACTTCCCGACGAGCCGAGGCGGTTGCGTATCCTGACGGTCGGTGAGTACGTCGAACTCTACGCGGACGACGCCTTCGTGCTGGTCGCCCTGAGCTACACCGGCAGCAGCTGCCGGTGGACCGTCACCCGCGGCGGCGCGACGCACACGGTGCCCGTCAGGCCGGTCCGGCTGCCGGACGAGCAGCGCGACGACGCCTCCGCGCTGTGGCCCGGCCCACACTGACCGGGGCACCGCGTGTGGCCTTCACCCCGGGGTCCGGGCCGTCAGGAAACGTACGCCGTCGTGGGCGGCTTCACCATCCTTGCTGCAGCTGCCGACGGGCAGGGCATCCGGCCAGGCTGAGTTGCGCCCATCAGGCCACGGGCACCCCGCTGCCCGCGATGGCCTCCGGCCGCAGCAGGGCGGTGAGCCTCTCGGCCGGAAAGCAGTCTCCAAGGCTGGGCGGCCGTGGGCGGCGATCCTGACAATGCCCGGATTCCGTGTGACCGCAGGGTGTTCATGACGGCCACGCCGCGGCTGTGGGCGGGGAAGGAGACGGACCGGCTACGGGTGGCGATGGCCGGGATCGAGGCGGCCGAGCTGATCGCTTCCATGGACGACGAGGCGCTGTTCGGCCCGGTTGCCCACGACTACCCGCTCGGGACCGCGATCTCGGACGGGGTGATCGGCTCGGCATCAGCCTTGAACAGGACCGTCACACCTTGCTCGGCCAAGGACTCCATCACTCGTGTCACGTCAACCACGGGCCCACCCCCACTTGGAATCGAACAGGCCGAAGGCTACACCGGCCGGTACGAGGCGTCGGCTTGACCGCTTGGCACCGTGAGGTGTCCACGTGCGGTCGGCGCGGCGCCGGAAGCGGCCCGTCGCCCGACCGCCCAGACGCTGGACGGCGAGCAGCTCGCCGTGCGGCACGGGCGCGAGCACCTGCTCGACGTCGGCCGGTTCCACGCCGCCTTCGTCGCCGACGCCCGCGCCCGCGGCGAGGCCTGCGGACCGCTCGACCTCCTCCCCGGCCCGGAGCTGCCCGCCGGCGGCGTGGTGTACCGACCCGCCGCCGAGCTCGCGTACACCGCCGGCACCGGCGACGAGCGGCAGCGGCAGCGGGCCTTCGTCGAACGCCACCGCCCCGGAGTCGGCCCCGAGGAGACCGCGGCGCAGCTGGCGGCCTGCGCCGCCCTGTGGGAGCAGCCAGGGCCGGAGGGCCGGGGCCGGGCATGGGAGCGGCGCCGGCGGTCCTTCCCGCGACTGCTGATCGTCCTGGTCGGCACCGCGGCATCCGGGGTGCGCTCGGCGATGGCGGACCTGCACCTGGCCGACGAGGAGAACCCGACCGTCGCCGAGGCGCTGAACCAGGTCCTGGACCAGGCCCGTAGCGAGCGAATGTCGGTGACCGCCGCGCTGGAACGGCTGCTGGAGATCGAGGTCGAGGCCACCGAGGCCCGCCGGATGGCCGCCGAGAGCGGTTCGCCCGCCTGCCGGGGCCCTGGACCGACCGGTTTGGCCAGGGCCCGGCCGCGCTCGCGGCGTTCGTCGAGCGGGAAGGGCACGCGAGGGTGCCGCGCACGCGCAGGGAGGACCGGACGTCGCTGGGCACCTGGCTGAACAATCAGAAGGCGAGGCAGGACAGGCTAGCCCGGAGAGATCGGCCGGCTGGAGACCCTGGGCGTGGGCCTGGTAGGCCGTGCCGGGCGAGGTCGAGCGCTGCGGCTGTGAGAATGCACTGGAGGTCGCCATCGCGAGGCGGCGACCTCCAGGTCCACCGTAGAAGTCGCCGCCTCTCCCCGCACCATCCACATCCTCGACTCCAAGGACAGGCAGCGAGGGCAGCTCTCCCTCTCCCTCACCGCCTGGGACGAGTTCCTCGCGTACGCCGCTCGTTCCTGACCCTGTAGGGAGGCCGCGTGGGCAAGGATCTCTGCCCCTGGATGCAGCCCGTCGGACATGTACCGCGCACCACAACCGGGAGATCGTGGTGGTTACCCGCTGGATCAGGAGGTTAGGACGCATGCGGCAGCGGCAGCGGCAGGTGGCGGTACGGGGCGAGGAGCAGCAGGACCGCGGTCGGGGGCAGGACAGTCGGCCGACCGGTGTCCCGATATCCGTACCGGGCGCCCCCATGACTCTCCTGGCCATGCAAAGGTCGGTGGGCAACACGGCCGTCGTGCAGATGATCCGGTCTGGGGCCTTCCCCGGGCCGGTCGTCCAGCGGATGCCCCAGGACGGTTCGGGCGCGGGGAGTTCGTCGGCGGGCAGGGCTCCGGGCGAGATCATGAAGGAGATCAAGAACCAGATCAAGAAGGTCCCCGAGGGGGCCGACGAACCGCTCATGAAGGAGTACGGCGGCCTGCGGCAGGGGCGGGCGCACGCCGAGATGGACATGCGGTTTCCCCGTTCCAAGGAGGGTCAGGAAGCCCAGCAGACGCTCACCGAGACCAGCGTCCTCCTCTTCGACAGCATGAAGGGTGCCCAGGAGCGGGCCAGGGTGCAGGACCCGGAGGTCGAGGAAGAGGGCGACGACCGCGAGGTCCAGGGCATGCTGATCAACGACCGCCTGGTCTTCGCGTCGAACTTCGACGCGTCGGTCGACACCCTCGTGCAGGTCGGCAGCGAGGAGGCGGGAGCTGCCCCGACTGTCGAGCAGCTGCTGGCGATCGAGCAGAGCGAGGAAGGTCGCTCCAAG
Organism: Streptomyces viridifaciens; assembly: GCF_001888885.2. NCBI lineage: Bacteria > Bacillati > Actinomycetota > Actinomycetes > Kitasatosporales > Streptomycetaceae > Streptomyces > Streptomyces viridifaciens. The sequence goes on along the minus strand of NZ_CP090840.1, from coordinate 1,358,322 downwards.
GGCCTGCGCAATCACGAGCAGCGGAACGTGGGTGAGAAGCTGGCGAGCTACCGGCGCAAGAACAAGGCGATCATCGACGGACAGCGCGGCACACCCGGTGGCGAACAGGGCCGTGGCAACGATCCCGCGGCGCAGGCCCTTCACGCCAAGCTGAGCCAGCCGGTCATCGTCCTGGATCTGCACAGCGAGAACCTGCGGGAGATGCTCACCGATACCGCCCACGAGGGCAGGGTGTTCCTGCTCCGCTTCGGCAGCGGGCCCGGCGGGGCGAAACAAGGGAGGCCGGACAGGTCTGTCCACGCCGAACAGAAGCTCCTCCTGGCCCTGAGCGCCGCCGGTATCCGCCCGCAGCACGATGTGCGCGGCCCCCTGGCAATCAGCGGCAAGTACCGCCCCTGCATGGGCTGCGCCGCGGCGCTCATGTACTACAGGGAGCGGCTGGGATTCGGGCAGTTGAGCTTCAACCCCAACTACGGGCATTTTTTCCAGAGTTCCGTGAACAGCCTGTACGAGCACCACCGGCACATGATCGACGAGCACTACCTCGGGTTCATCCGGCACATGGTCGAGGAGGAGGTCACGAGCACCCCGGCGGGATGGAACGAGGGGGCGCCCGAGGGGGCCGAGGAACGACGGGGCGGTCCCACGCTCCGGGTGCCTGGAAAGTACGCGTCCCGGCAGGCCGACAACACGCCCCCGAACAGTGACGCGGAGGACGGCCCGGAGGACATGCCGTACCGGCGGATCCCTGAGCGGAGGCTGGAGCGGACCTGGGAGCAGGAGACGGCCCACATCGGCATCGGCACGGGCGCGGCACAGAGCACCTGGCGCCGCACCGGCGAGACCCTGTCCCCGGAACAGGCCCGGGAACTCCACGACTTGTGGAACCTCGGCTCCGACCGTCGGGCCCCCACCGAGGCCGACTGGCACCGGGCGCTGGACCTCGCCGGGCAGTACCACACGCAGCAGGGCATGACGTACGAGTACCTGGGCGGCGTGGTCGGGAGGCATCCGGAGAAGTTCGGCAGCATGATCGCCAAGCACCTCAAGGAGGGCCCCCAGCGGCACGTGCCGACGAGGTCCAGCAAGATCGAGAGCCGGCCACGAAAGCGGGTGAAGACGGCGGCAGAGGACAAGCAGTTCATCAAGGGCGGAAAGATCGACGATGACGGCAAGGCCGCACTCACGGCTGTCATCGAGCGGCTCCTGCCCCGAAACTCCTGGTGCCAGGACTGGAAGCAGCGCCACGACGCAGGGACCGGGCCCGACCTCAATCCCATCAAGGCGCCCGACGAACTGCAGTTGAAAATAGCCGAGTTGCGGGAAAACCACGGCTACGACGTGCCGAGCATGTCGCAGTTCCTGTACACCGGCGAGAACGGCGACAACCTTCGCAAGGCCATCAGCCGCAAGGGCAAGAAGCTCCTGGACGCGCGACGGAGCACGACCGGCGGCCCCGCGCCGGTCGACTACGACGGGGACACCGAGATGGCCGGGCTGTGACTCTCTGTCCGCTTCTCCACGAGAGAGCGTCTCTGTCCGCGCTGCGGATGTCCCGGCCCGGCGGGGCCCGGATGGGCGTTCGGCCGTCGCCGGGCGCTCACCATCACCACGGCCACGCAGGTTGCAGACTGCCGGCTGGCCACGGGAGGCGCAACCAGCGCACCCCGCATGGCACAGCCGAACGGTGTCCCGGCTGTCCAACGCCGTGCCACTATGTCCAGCCCCACTGGCATCTCGGTTCCAACGACGGACAGTTCGGGGGTTGGGCGAAGGGCCTGAGTGGCCCGGAGCGAGACCCTGATGGAGCCGCGCCAGGCGACAGAAGGGTTGTCGGCGTTTCTGGGCGGCCTGGATAAGGGGTCTGACTCTGACCTGCGTTGATGCCCCATCAAGGAGAGGGGCGACCGGAAGCGGCACCGGAAGTGCTGCCGGAGTGATTCGGGCCCGGGACAACGGGTCGCGGTGGCGATTCTCACCGGGCTTGCCAGCGGGTCGGAAAGGCCGCGCTGGCTGCGCCAGCGCGGCCGTCGTTCATCCCTGGTCGGCGCGCAGCGGGCGGGCTGTGGTTGTTGGGAGCGCTGGGGGCTGAGGGCGCACCGGCACGGGAAGGCGTTCAGAGGGCGGTTCAATGAGAGCTGTTCGCCTCATTCGGTGGCCAGGTTCAGCCGGTTGGCCCAGCTGTTGCGGAGTCTGTGCGTGCGGAGAGGGCGCCGTTCCTGGAAAGCGACGCGGTTCCATCTCCCGACGGGACTGATCCTGATGAGGAAATGCAGTGGCCGGGCACGAAGCTGCAGCAGTCTCCGTTCTTCCTCGACATTCAGCAAGCCGTCATCAAACGGCGCCTGACGACGAGCGCTCCTGACTACGTCGGCTACCTGTCGACGGTCTCGGCCTATCTCCAACTGCCCCAACCGAAGCGACAGCAGGCGTACGGCGCGATCACGCGGGTCCTTTCCGAGACAGTCGAGATCGCCGCCGACATCATCATCCATCTCGCGCGTCGACGATCCGGGTAGGGGCGACACTCCGTCTTTGGGGACCACGGCGAGTCTCAAGCGACGATCTGTGTCGAGACGACCATGTACGCGGCCTCTCATGTCCGGCACCCACCGTGGTCACCCGATACTGAGACTCTCGTTCGAGCGACACCGTTCAAGATCGGAACAACAACAGCCACTGACCACTCTCGCCAGCCGTCGTTGTAGTCACGGACCTCCCTGCACCACCGGCCGCGCCAGCAGTCGGCGGACAGGTCCGCGACGGCCTGCTGCCGGTTGGCCAGCGCGACGGGTCCGGCGCCGGTGACGACCAGCGCGACCGGCGGGTACCCGGCGCGGGTGTGACCGGGCCAGGTACGGCGCCACCAATGCACCGTCCGGTCGGCCGGCTCCTGGTCGGCGAGGGCCGGGTCGTTGTCGCGGACCCTGGTGCGGAAGCTCGCGGTAGGCGGTGAACGCGCACCGATAAGTCGATCACGACCGCCCGACCGCCCACCGCCTCGTCCGCGACATGCCGCTCGTATCGAGAGTGCACCCAGTCCGACGACTGCCCGCACAACGGACGCGCCGCCTGCAAGTCATCCCTGGTCCGGGCAGTGATCCTCAGTAGATCCCCACTGGCCTGCACGCGCTCGACCTGCACCGCGGCCAGCCGCGGCAGCAGGTCCCCCACCATGACAACGCACCCGGACAGCACCCCACCGCCAACCGAGCGACACTACAGACGAGTTGAATCGATCACCGGCTACGAAAATCTTGCAAGAGCCGTTGGCTGGACACACCCGGCGGTGGCGCTCGGTGAGGTCAAGGAAACCTCGTTCGGTCGAGTGAGTTGATGGTGTGTCAGTTCGTCGCCCGAGAGAACGGGTCGAATACGATCCAATTCATGACGACTGAACAGCCATCGTTGTCGGTGGTTCATCAGGTATGCATGACCCTGTCCGCGCTGGCGGCCACCTCAGCGACACCCCGGCCGTCCGGGGAGACCCGGACGGAGCAGACGGCACGCGCCGTCATGGGCATCAACCAGCAGTTGAGGATCACCACACTGGCGACCAAGGGCGTCTGGGAGGTGGCCTGGCTGGCGCTGAGCCCAGACAACGCCAACATGGCGTACATCGCCCGGACCATCGACAAATCCAACCAGTTCGCGGTGGTCAGCCGCGGGACGATCGGCAGTCTTCCCGACATCCTGGAGGACCTCGACGTCGGCACGGTCGTCCCGTTCACCCCGGCCGGTTCGCAGGCGATCGCGGTGTCGAAGGGGGCCATGGCGGCGTTCACGCAGGTCGCCACAATGCACTCGCCGTCATTGTCGGAGGTCGGCGAGGTGCTGGGCGAGTCAGTGCCGGAGAGTGCCTTCGGCAGCCCGGGCACGACGCTGGTGCAGGCACTCAAGGCCCTCGTCGAAGCCGCGCCGAGCCCGCCGACGGTCTTCGTCACCGGCCACAGCCTGGGCGGCTGCATCGCGACCATGCTCGCACCGTACCTGCGGGCGCAGGCGCAGAGCTGGAAGAAGATCCCGCAGTTCGGGCTCGTTACCTTCGCGGCTCCCACTGCCGGCCTGCAGAGCTTCGCCACCTTCGTCAACAGCGTGCCGTGGGTCATCAACGATCACGTGGTCAACTTCTACGACATGGTGCCGCTCGCCTGGAACAGCCTCGACAGTGCCAAGAAGTGGTACCCCGACCCGGGGCCGAAGGCGAACCCCGTGGTGACGGGGCTGATCGAGAAGATCAACGAGCTCAAGAAGAACTACGAGTACGTCCAGCCGGGCACGACCGTGTCCCTGAATACGACGTACCAGTTCTACGACGGGGACCTGGTCAGGAGCACGGTCGCCGACTTCCTGGGCCAGGTCGCGTACCAGCACAGCGACCCCCTCTACCTGACGCTGGTCGGAGCGCCCATCCCGCCCGCCGCGCCGGTGGTCCACGGCATGACGCCCACCTTCGGCAACAGCGGATCCTCGGTGGTCATCACCGGCACCGGTTTCAGCCCGGTCAAGCTCGGCAACCACATCGACTTCGGCCCCATCGCCTGCGACCCGGGCACCGTCACGGTCAACCCGGCCGGCACCCAGATCACCGCCAAGGTGCCGGACGGGGTAGGCCTCGTCGACGTCCAGGTGACCCACCGGCTGGGCACCTCCGCTGCCTGCCCACTCGCGCAGTTCGCCTACGGTGGGCCGGCGCCCGTGGTGGTCAGCAAGGTGCATCCGAACGTCGGGTCGGCCCTGACCACGGTCACCATCAGCGGTTCGGGCTTCACCAAGGACGCCGTCGTCAAGTTCAACGGCGCCGTCTCCGAGCACGTCGGCTTCGTCTCCGACACCAAGCTCACTGCCAAGGTGCCCCGGGGGGTCGACACGGTGAACGTCACCGTGACGGTCGGCGTGGCCACCTCGCCCACCAGTCCCGCGAGCGAATTCACCCACAAGCTCTGAACCGGGCCGGGCCCGCCGGTCGGGCCCGGCCTCGCCAAGGGTCGCGGGTGTGCCGCTGAACTGCCCAGGCCGCCTTCTCCACGGCGCCTCGGCGCCACGTACGAGCAGCGGCTGCGCGACGCCCGTCGGCTGCACGGGGCGCTGCGCCGGCTGGGCTGATCGCCGCCTGGTTCGACGGTCCGGTCCGCCGCCGCGCCCCGGACCGCGCCGACCGGCTTCTCGCCGCAATCACAGCTGGTCCTCGGTGTGAACGAGGTGCGTCTGCCTCAGGGCGACGCCTTCGCCAAGGTCGTCGGTGAGCGCGATCATGTCAGGGTGTCTTCGGGCGCCGGGAGTGCGCTGTTCTGTCGTGTGCTGTGCGGGCGGGCTCGGTGTGTGCGAGCGAGGCGAGGAGCCGCAGTTTCTCCTCGCTGTCGCTGTCCTTGTCGGGGTAGTAGACGACGAAAATGACGTCGTCGACGGGGAGTTTGTCGCGGTGCAGGCGTAGCTCGCCGACGACGGGGTGGTGGACCGTTGTCGTGCCCCCGTCGAGGGTGCGGACGTCGTGGCGGGCCCACAGGGTGCGGAACCGCTGGCTGGACAGTGCGAGTTCTCCGACGAGTTCGACGAACCGGACGTTGTCGGTGTCGTCGCCGATGGTGGTGCGCAGGGCGGCGACGAAATCGGCGGTGGCTTTGGTCCAGTCCTGGTGGAAGGCTCGTTCCTCGGGATCGAGGAGGAGGGAACGAAGCCGGTTCTGGCCGGGCCGCAGGCGTGGGGAGAGCGCGACCGCCATGGGATTGGAGGCCAGGACGTCGAACGCGCGCCCTTCTACGAACGCGGGGATCTGCAGGTGGGCGAGCAGCTCGTGCACCCGTGCCGGTACGTGCTCGGGCCGCTTGCGACGCGGCGCGCTGGGGCGTGCCGCCGCGAGGCCGAGCAGATACGTCCGTTCGACGTCATCGAGCTGGGGGATGCGCGCGAGTGATTCGAGGACCTGCGGTGAGGGCTTCTTGTCCCGGCCGCGTTCCAGGCGCAGGTAGTAGTCGGGACTGAGTCCGGCGAGCAGGGCGACTTCCTCACGGCGCAGGCCGGGAACGCGGCGGTTGCCGCCTGGCGGCAGTCCCGCCTGTGCCGGGGAGACCAGCTCACGGCGGGCACGGAGGTAGCTGCCGAGCTGGTTGCCGGAACCCTCATCCTTCATACCGACACCGTAGTGCTGCGCGCGTGTCCCAGAGGGGGCCCTGTCAGGACCAGGGAAGACCGGGGCCCTGCCGCGCCGGGCTCCTGCCGTCAAGACTGCGAGAGCACCGCCTTGAAAGAGACGGGAGCACCACCTGTCGGCGCCGCGGGCCTGAACCCCGGCGGCGCCCTGGATCGAAGAGAAGATCTTGTGGATCTCTCCAACCGCACCGTTCTCGTCGTCGGCGAAACCTCGGGCATCGGGCGAGAGCTGGCCCGGCGGTTCGCTGCGGCGGGCAGCACCGTGGCCATCGGCGGCCGCAACCCGCAGGCACTCACGGAACTGGCCGAAGAAGGCTTCGGCACGATCAGCATCGACGTGACCAGCAGTGCCTCCGTCGCTTCCGCCCGCGACGCCGCGCTCGCCCGCTACCCCGAGCTGGACACCGTGGTGACGATGTCCGGCGTCATGCTGCTGGAGGACCTGCGCGACCCCGCGCACTTCGAGGCGGCGGCGACGACGGTCGACACCAACCTGCTCGGCACCATCCGGGTCGTCGACGCCTTCACCCCGCACCTGATCCGGCGGGGCGCCGGCACCTTCGTCACCGTCACCTCCGGCATCGCCTTCCTGCCCTTCCCACCCATGCCCAGCTACGCCGCATCGAAGGCCGGGGTGCACGCCTACTCCGAGGCACTGCGCGCGCAGCTCGACGGCACCGGCGTCGGTGTCGTCGAGCTGGTCCCCCCGGCCGTCGCCACGGCGGGCCAGGAGAAGGTGAACCCGCACGCGCTGCCGCTCGACGACTTCGCCACCGAGGTCATGGACCTGCTCTCCCAGGACCCCACCCCGCGCGAAATCCTCGTCAAGGGCGTCCTCGGGCACCGCTGGGCCGAGCGCGAGGGTACCTACGACGATCTCGTCGCACAGCGCTCGCAGGCTCTGGCGATGCTGCCCGGCCGCCAGGGCTGACGGGCCGGCAGGAGCGACTTCGTCGGGGTGCTCACGCTGGTTGTGGGCGGGTGACTTGGGTGACCGCCGCGGTCCTCTCCCACCTCCTCCTCGGCTTCCACCTGACCTTCCTCGCCAAGGACGAACCCACCGCACCCCAGCCCCCGCACACCACCCACCCTGCCCCCGCCCCGGCCCCCAGCCGCCGCGGACCGGTCCTGCTGTTCACCGCCGCCGCGTCGTACAGCCGGGCGGTGGTCTCCAGGTCCATCCGCACCTCGCCGCGTACCCGCCACAGCCGGAAGGTCTCTCGGCAATGTGGCGCAGCGGAGCGCTCACGTGGCCGGCGGGCATTATGAGCTCGCCGCCGTCGTGCCGGTAAAGCACCAGGGTGCAGTCTGCTGCTCGCTCAACTTCCGGTCGGTGCGTGCCTTGTCCTGCGTGCGCAGCCACGCGCCGGGCCGGAACATGGGGTCGTCGCCGAGACCGGTGCGGTCGGCGGGGCCGTCGAGGGTTCCGCCAGCGACGACGTAGGCGAGCAGGCGCCGGTAGGAGCGGTTCCGGTCCGGCTCCAGCCACGCGCCCCTTGGTCTGACCGCCTGTCACCGGTTCACCCACCACCTGCGGTGGTGGCCGCCGCACGCGCTGCGGCCTGGACCGGGCGGCGGCATCTTCCGCCGGTCCGGGCGCACGTCGAGGGCTGCGGGCTCCGCTCACGTGTTCAGGCCGTGCCGGTGACCGGTGTCAGGGAGCGACCGGGCCGCCGATCTCGGTCCAGGCGCCGTTGGCGCCGGTGTACTCGAAAACGCCGGAGTGGTCGGGGCTGACGCCGTAGAGATGGTCGTCGGTGGCGGCGAAGGTGGCGCCGGGGCCGCCGATGCGGGTCCAGGTGCCGCGTCCACGGTCGTACTGCTCGATGTCGCCGGTGGTCAGGTCGGTCGCGTAGAGGGTGGTGCGGCTGGTGAAGACGCGGTCGGTCGCACCGCGGACCTGAGTCCAGCCGCCCCCGGCGCCGGTGTACTCGAAGACGCCGTGGTGATCGACGCTCAGCCCGTACAGGTGGTCACCGGTGGCGGCGAAGCCGCTCCCCGGATTCCCGATCCGTGTCCACGTGCCGCGCCCACGGTCGTACTGCTCGATGTCACCGGAGGCCGGGTCCGTTGCGTACAGCGTCGTCGCGCTGGTGAAGATGCGGTCGGTCGCACCGCGGACCTGCCTCCAGCCGTCCCCGGCGCCGGTGTACTCGAAGACGCCGTGGTGATCGACGCTCAGCCCGTACAGGTGGTCACCGGTGGCGGCGAAACCGCTCCCCGGATTCCCGATCCGCGTCCACGTGCCGCGCCCACGGTCGTACTGCTCGATGTCACTGGAAGCCGGGTCCGTCGCGTACAGCGTCGTCGCGCTGGTGAAGATGCCGCTGGCGGCGCCGCGGACCTTCGCCCACGCGCCGTCCTTGCCGGTGTACTCCTCGACGGCCGTATGGCCCGGCGTGATCCGGTACAGGTGGGCGCCGGTCGCGGCCACGGTGGGGCCATCCGGTACGGCCGCCGCTGCCGGGGGCACGCCGCCGGCCGGGGACGAGGGCGCGGTCCGCCCCGACGTCGGGACAGGCGCCGCCGGGCCCGAAGCGGACAACGGGCTCGCGACCTCGCCCGAAGGCGTCACCGCCGCGGTGCCCGGGGATCCGGGCAAGGACGAGGACGGCAAATTCAGATCGGACGGCAGGGACAGTCCGTTCGGCGAAGCAGCCAGCGCGGCGGAGCCCGTACCGGCGAGCCTGACCGCCAGCACGGCGCCGACGAGCACGGCCACGGCCCCGACGATGGACAAGACCACGACGGTACGCCGCCTCTTGGTGGGGCGTGAGGCGTGGAAGTGGTTGACCTGGGTGCCGCCGTGGCCGGTCTGGGCGGCGGCCGGGCCGTCGAAGGTGTTCCCGGCCACCGCGCCCTGCTCCGGTGGCTGCGAATGCGAGCCCCTCATGCCGCTACCGGAAGGTGTTGGTCTGTGTGCCGTGCGCGCCGGTCTGGATCGCGGTCGGTCCCGAGAAGGTGTTGCCGCTCAGCGTGGTGCCGTCGGCGTTGCCCGGCTCGTCCTCCTCCGCTTGCAGGCGGCCCACCGCTTCTTGCAGCAGCTTGGCGAACTCGGGGTCGTTGTCGATGGCGTCCTGCAATGCGAGCTGGAGCCACTGCCGGGTGCTGGGGGTGAGTTCCTCCGTGCCGGCTTCGACCTCCTCGTCGACCTTGGCCAGCGCCCGGTCCTGGCCGAGTTTGCGGCCGATCACCTCGTGCAGGTGGTCCATGGCCGTGTCCGTGGCGTGGTCGAACTCGGCATCGGCCCGCCCCGCCACCCGCCGGACCTTGCGAGTGGCCCAAGCGGCCAGCCACCCCACCGCGATCTCGACAATCCCTGTCACTGATCCCCCTCAGGAACGAACTGACGAAACGTCATGGACATGACGTCGGTGTCGCGGGACGGCCCCCCTGCTCAAGCCGTCCCCGAACAGCCGCCGGCCAGGATCGGCCCACTGCCCGGCCGGGCCGGACCGCCAGGCGAGGCCCGCACTTTGGGTAGCGGCCGACAGGATCGTTTGGGCCACGACGGGGCGTGGCACCTACCCCGGCTCGGCCCGTCGAGCCGGACCGAGCCGGGGTAGTGCGTGCTCAGCAGGGGCTGAGGTAGCCGACCCAGTCCCACGGTGCGGTGGGATCCGAGCTGTAGCCGCCGGGTGAGGTCCAACCCAGGTTGCCACCGTGGTCGTAGAACTTGGCATGCAGGTCGGACCGCTGGTTGTTGATCCAGGAACCGGTCCCGTACCACGGCACGGGGTTCAGCTTGTTGCAGGTGTAGAGCATCAGGACGTCGCCCTCGTAGTAGGGGGCGCTGTACGCGCACACCCAGGTGTACGGGCAGGCAAGGGAGGCGAGCGGTGCGTTTCCGCTGGCGGCGAGGTCGCGGGGTTGTCGTTCCCCGGGTAGGGCCAGCCGCAGTTCCCCGCCGCCGGGCAGCAGGATCCTGTCAGCCGCGACCTGGGTGCCGCCGGTCCGGGCGAGGTAGGTGTCGACCCGGGCTTGAAGGCTCGTCGCTTGGACGGGGGTAAGCCCAAGGGCGTAAGCCTGGGCGGTGAAGCTGGAAGTCGCGGGGGCCTGGGCGGTGGCGGTGCTCGTCGCGCCCACCAAGGCAAGGAGGGTCAGGACTAGCGCGGCGATGATCCTCCTCGGCGCAACAGGTCGCTGTACGTAGTGCTCCGGCACGGTGTCACCTCTCGTGGTCGGGAACTGTCCGTGAAGTACCCGTGTGCTGGAGTCATCGTGGCCTCGCCCGAGCTCACCCGTCGTTGGCAAACAGTGCGGACTTCCTTGTCACCGAGCGCAGCTGACGGCCCGTTCTGGCCGACAATGGCCTGTCCATGGTGGAGTGGCTGGCCCACTATCTCTGTGTGGCCTTGACAACCGAACACGGCGGTCCCGTGGTGTCGCTGTCCACCGACGCAGTGCCGGCACGGGACCGGCTGGACTGGTGGCGGTGCATGATGGAGAGCGACGTCATGCCCGTGGAGCTCCGCAACGAGCACACGAGCGACTTCGCGGGCAAGGCCCGGATGGCGGAGCTGCCCGGCATGCGCGTGGCGGAGTTCAGCTTTACCCCGCTGACCGCCACACGCACGCCCACGCAGATCCGGCGGCTGGACCCGGAGCAGTACCTCTTGATCCTGGTTCAGGGCAGCCCGATCCAACTGGAGCAGTCCCGCAGCACGGTCCACCTGACCTCCGGCAGCCTCGCCCTGTGTTCCACGTCCTATCCGATGGCAGCCGACTTCTTCTCCCGGGACCACCGCCGGCATCGGGTCGCGTTGATGGTGCTGCCCAGGACCTCCCTGCCGCTGCCCGGAGACCGGATGAACCGGCTCCTGGGTGCGTCCCTCGCCACCCGTTCACCCGCCGGCTGGCTACTCGGGCAGTTCCTGTCCGGCTTCCTGAGCTCCGTCGGCCACGGCGGGCCCGCGGAGCTGCGCCGGACGGGAGCCATCGGCGTCGACCTGGCCGCCGCCTACCTCGCTGGTTTGCTGGACGCGGACGACCTGCTGCCCGTGGAGACCCGCGAGCAGGTACTTCTCGCGCGTGTCGACGCGTTCATCGACCACAACCTCGCAGACCCGGAGCTGGACCCCGCCGCGATCGCCGCTCACCACCACATCTCGGTGCGCACCCTGCACCAGGTCTTCCGGAGCCGGCCCGAGACGGTTGGCGCGACGATCCGCCGTCGCCGGCTCGAACGGTGCCGCGCCGACCTCACCGATCCGAGTCAGCGCCACCGGACGATCGGTGCCATCGCCCTCCGCTGGGGATTCCGACACCCGGCAGACCTGAGCCGGGCCTTCCGCTCCGCGTACGGCGTGCCACCGAGCAAGCTGCGAGGCGGCGGTGGCCAAACCGGGTCGGAGTGACGGCTGACGGGTTCGCTCGTTGGGCTGCTGGCTGTGGAGGTGAGGATGAAGAGCACTTGTTGGCGAGTGCTGGCAGCGGTTCGTTGTAGATCGCGGGTCACATGTCGACGAGAACTGAGAGCACTCACGCGTGTCGATGGTGTCGGCAGATGTTCTCCCCAGTGGGAACCGGAGTAGTCGCACCAGACCTCGTTGCAGGTGGCTATCGCGACCTTGCGGTCTCGTCCTGCTCGGCACGGTCGATGAGGCGATGCAATGGCTGCTCTTGCCGTTGAAAGACAGGAAGGTTCGCTCAGGGTTGTTCTGCGCGCGCCTGATATGCAGCGCGCTCTCCCGCACGGCCAGGTCCGAGAGCCTCCTGACGGGTTCAGCCCGGCCGGCGAAGGCCCGGTTTCGCGCCCAAGGCGCATGGAACTGGGATGCCCCGGCCAATGCGCCGCTGCAAGACTGACCACCATGACACGACCTGAACTCTCCGAACTCGACCACCTGCGAGAGATAGAACGGCTCGCCAACGTGGTCGCAGGCGCTGCCTCGGCCGAAGGCTGGCTCTCGTATCAGCCCGAAGCAGAGGACGCGACGCGCTTGCAGCGGGCGGTGAACGCGCTGGCCCGGGGGCTTCGTCACTACCACTTTCCAGGGGACGGCTGCCTCGACGATGAGGCGGATCGCCCCGAGCTGAAGCTCGCGGGCGTGGTGATTCTGCGTCCCGGGGCGATGCCGGACGGCATGGAGGAGACCTATGAGGAGGCGTGCGCCCGCCTCGGGGTCGAGGCCCGGCCCGAAGGGTGGGCCCTGTGGAACACATGGGGCGACGGGAATCTTCAGGTGACGATGGTCATCTCCGCCGTCGACACCACCGAGGGCCTGCTCGCGAACTGGTCACGGGGCGAGGCCATCTATCCGGTGACGCCAGTACCTTCCCAGATCGCTCTCATCCACCACGGCTGGGCCGCCCATATGATCTTCTCCCCGTTCGGGGTGAAGAAGCTCGGGCTCGGCGGACAGCCGTGACATCGCGTCACATCGGCAGCCTGTTTTCCGCTGCCGGCCCTGCGCCTCAGCGGCCAGGCTGGTGCTCGGCTTCGGTGGCGGCCAGCCGGTAGGGCTCGATACCGTCTCGATCAGGGCGAACCGGAAGGCCAGATGGTCCATGGCGGCCGCGTGGACGGTCAGCGCATCCACGACTCGGTTGCCGGTGTGGGCGGCTTCACCCCGGTGAGCGACTGGTCGGCGCAGCGGGTGATCTGGTGGTCGCGCACGCGGAACGGCGGCCTGTCCTCGCTTGGCTGAACAGTCATCTGAGGGGATAAGCGTCCACGTCCTCCAGCCGTACCCCGGGGCATTGGACAGGGATACCGATGCGGAACTGCTCAGCCCATTGGCGGCGGGCAACGAGCACAGGGCCGGCGGACCGAGCAACGGCCAGTTCGCCGTCCAGGCGTCGGCGAGGTGGCTGGGGACGACCCTGGCCGCTGGGGCGGCAGCGACCGAAGCGACCAAGGCCGCGGGCGCCGGTGAGGGCACTGGGTATGGGCCATGATCCGTCCATGGAACGAGTGATTGATCTCGATGAGGCGGCTGCGGAAGTAACTGATCGGGCGCCGGGGTGGCGGGCTGCAGGCCTGACAGTGGGTCGGGTGACCTGGCGTGATGAAACGGCGCCATGGCCTCAGCGACTTGAGGTAAACAGGTCGCGCTGAAGGTCTCGCTGGATTCCGGTCTCGGCCTGTCGCCGGTGGAGGGTGACGACCGGGTCGGTGCCTCGCTCGGCGCCTGGCTGCCGCTGGGGCTGCTGGCGCTGGTCGCCCTGGCGGTCTCCCGTCCGAACGGTTTTCCCGGCCTCGGCCTGACCGGCCGCCGGATCGCCGCCCAGGCGGCGGGCGCGGCGGCGGTGGCCGCGGGCGGCGGGACGCTCGCCGCGCTGCTCCCGGGCGGCTGGGGCGCGGTGGGCTTCGCCGTCCCGGCGGTGCTGCTCGCGGTGGCGGGCGCCGCCCGGCTGCGGCGGCGCCCGCTCGACAGCCGGGTGGTCCCGGTCGGGCTGCTGACGGTGGCGGGCGCGGTGCTGCTCGTCACCTCGGCGGCCTCGCTGGCGCAGCTGTTCCCCGGGGTGGTCGAGCCCGCCGCGCACTGGCAGGCGGCCTGGGAGGGCACCCGGGCGGTACAGGGGAGCCAGTCGACCCCGGCCGCCGCGCTCACCGCGCTGTGGCTGCTGGTGGCCGCCGGGGTGGCGGTACACCTCCTCGGGCTGAGGGGGTCCGCGACCGCCGGGGCGGAGGCGGCCTTGTCGGCCGTCGCGTCCTTCGCGCTGGCGCTGCTGCCGGTGGCGTTCGGGCTGTCGCCCGTGATGGCGGTCGGGTTCGTCACCGCGCCGGCTCTGGTGGGCGGTTGGTTCCTCCCGGTGCGGCCGGCGCTCATCGCCGGCGTGATCCTCTCGGGCACGCTGGCGCTGCTGTGGGCGCTCGCCAACCGCCCATCCACGATCGTCGTCCTGGCTCTGGCGGCGGGGCTCACCGTCGCACTGACCGTCCGGGGGCGTCCGGCACCGGCCGTCACCGCCGTGCTGGCGGTGGCCGCGCTGGGCCGGGAGGCGGCGGCGGTCGCCGTCACGGCGGGTCTGGAGCGGCCGGATCACCTGCTGGCGGTGCTCGCGGTCGCCCTCGCCACCGCGCCGGTGGCGGCGAGGCTCGCGGCGCGTACGGACTCGGCCGTCCCTGCCGCCGTGGAGTTCGCGGGCTACGGCATGGCGGCGCTCGTGCTGCTGCTGAGCGCGGACGTGCCGGGGCGGCTCTCCTTCGAGCTGGCGGTGACCGGGGCCGCCGCGCTCGGTGTCGGCCTGCGGGCGGACCGGCGGCGCAGCGCCCCGGCGGTCGGGGTCGCGCTGCTGATCGCGGCCTCCTGGCTCTGGTTGGCGCTGGCGGACGTCCACGCACCCGAGGCGTACAGCCTGAGCCTGGCGGTGGCCGCCCTGGTCTTCGGCCATCTGCGGCGCGGGCGGTTCGCGGAGGAGGGCCTCGGCTCCTGGCCGGTGTACGGTCCGGGGCTGGCGGTCGGGCTACTGCCCAGCCTGTGGGCGCTGTTCCTGGACGGGTACTGGCTGCGGCCGCTGCTGCTTGGCGTCGCGGCGCTGGTGGTGACGGTGCTGGGGGTGCGGCTGCGGCTGCAGTGCCCGCTGGTGCTGGGCGGCGGGGTGCTGGTGCTGGTGGCGGGGCACGAACTCGCCCCCACGGTGGTGCAGGTGCTCGGTCTGCTCCCTCGCTGGGTGCCGCTGGCCGCGGCCGGGGTCCTGCAGCTGGCGCTCGGCGCCACGTACGAGCAGCGGCTGCGCGACGCCCGTCGGCTGCACGGGGCGCTGCGCCGGCTGGGCTGATCGCCGCCTGGTTCGACGGTCCGGTCCGCCGCCGCGCCCCGGACCGCGCCGACCGGCTGCTCGCCGCAATGACCCTGTCCCGCGCCGCAGCCTCACGGGGAGAGCCGCTCACTCCGACCCTTTTCGCCGGCTGGCAGAACCTGGTCCTCGGTGTGAACGAGGTGCATCTGCCTCAGGGCGACACCTTCGCCAAGGGCGGCCGGGAACGATACGGGCTCACGCCCCGCACCTGGCAGGACTTCGCCGCCTGCCTGCGCCAGAGCGCCGACCCCTCGGTCCCCCTGCCCGCCCGCGCGGCAAGGGCGTACCTCCACATCGCCTTCATCCACCCCTACCCGGACAGCAACGCCCGCCTGGCACTGCTGGTCCTCGCCCACGCCCTGGAAGCGGGCACCTGGGCCGTCGTACGGGCTGAGAGAAAAAGCCAAGGTCAAGTGGCATGGCATGATTCCGGGGTGGCTTCTGCGACCGTCTCTGAGTACATACCGCCTGCTGCACGTGCTGTCCTCGTCGACCTGTTGGCCGGTGCGCGGGCAGGTCGGGGCGGGGCGGCGGTCGTGCGTGGTGAGGCGGGCATCGGCAAGACGACGTTGCTGCGCCATGTCACTGACGGATTGTCGGGTGTGCGGCTGCTGTGGGTGAACGGGGCTGAGTTCGAGGCTGACTTCGCGTACGCCGCCGTGCACCAGTTGACCCGCCCACTGCACGAGCGGATCGGGGGGTTGCCCGCCGCGCAGCGGAACGCGCTGGCGGTGGCGCTGGGGCTGGGCGAGGGAGGCACGCCGAGTCGTTTCGCCGTCGGTTTGGCCCTGTTGGGGCTGCTGTCGGATGCTGCCCGGGAGCAGTCCGTGGTGTGCGTGGTGGACGATGCGCAGTGGCTGGATCGGGCGTCGGCCCAGGCACTGGCCTTCGTGGCGCGGCGAGTGGCGAACGAGTCGGTGGCGTTCGTGTTCGGGGTGCGTGACGCGCACGTCATCGCGGAGTTGGAGGGGCTGCCAGTGCTGACGCTGCCCCGGTTGTCCGATCAGGTGGCGCGTCGGCTGCTGGCGTCCAGTCTGCTCGGTCCCGTGGACGACCAGGTGCGGGAGCGGATTCTGGCCGAGGCGCGCGGTAACCCGCTGGCGTTGCTGGAGTTGCCGCGCCGGCTCGGGCCCGCCGTGCTGGCGGGCGGTTTCGGGCTGCCGACGCCGGTCTCCCCGGCCAGCCGGATCGAGCAGAGTTATCAGCAGCAGGTGTCCCGGCTCTCCGAGGACGCCCGGGTTCTGCTGCTGGTGGCGGCCGCCGAACCGCTGGGTGACCCTGGCCTGTTGTGGCGGGCGGCCGATCTGCTGGGGGTGGGGCCACAAGCGGGGCCGGAGGCCGAGGCGAGCGAGTTGATCGAGTTGGGCGGGCAGTCGAGGTTCCGGCATCCGTTGGTGCGCTCGGCGGTGTACACGGCGGCTTCACCGGCGGAGCGCCGCCGGGTGCACGGGGCGCTCGCACAGGTCACCGATCCACTGACGGCGCCCGATCGGCGTTCGTGGCACCGGGCGCAGTCGCTGTCCCGGCCGGATGAGGAGGTAGCGGCCGATCTGCTGCGCTGCGCGGAGCGGGCGCGGCGCCGGGGCGGGGCCGCTGCCGAGGCGGCGTTCTTGGAGCAGGCCACGGGGCTGACGGCCGAACCGCGGCTGCGGGCCGAACGCAGTCTCGCCGCCGCGCGGGCTGCGATGGAGGCCGGCTCGTTCGAGAGCGCGCTGACGCTGGTCGAGGCGGCCGAGGGCGGCCCGATCGACGCCACTGGACGGGTGCAGGCCGAACTTTTGCGCGGCCGTGCGGCGTTCTTCGGCGACGGTGCGGCGGACGCGGTCGGCCACCTGGTGGCGGCGGCCGACCTCGATCCCGGCCGGGCGCGGACGCACCTGCTGGACGCCCTTCAGGCGGGTCTGGTGGTGGGCAGGTCCTCCCCTGCGGCGCGAGACGCCCTGGCGGCGGCCCGGCGGGCGCCCGCACCGGCCGGTGAACGCTCGACTGCGGACGAGTTGCTGGACGCCCTCGTCGGCTACCTCGACGGCGACCTCGCGGTGGTGCCGGTGCTGCTCGGGATGCTGTCCGACGTGGCCGACCCGTTGTGGGCGGGCCGGCTGTCGCTGGCCGCCTTGCTCGCCGTCGAGTTGTGGGACGTCGCCTTGGAGGACCGGCTCGCCGGTCGGGCCGTTGACTCCGCGCGCGCCGGTGGAACGCTGATGGTCCTGCCGGTGGGCTTGTGGATGCAGGCGATGGCCGCCGCGCAGCGCGGTGACCTCCTCGATGCGGCGGCGTTGAACAGCGAGGCCGACGGCATAGCCGAGGTGACCGGCGTCCCGCCGCACTGGTACGGTCGGCTGTTCGCGGCCGCGGTGCGCGGGGTGGACGCTGAGGCGCGGCCCCTGTTCGACCGGGTGCTGGCCGAGTCGCATGCCCGGCGCAAGGGCATGCTGACGGCGACCGTCCACGCGGCGGCGGCGCTACACGCCAACGGCGTCGCAGACCACCGCGCGGCCCTGGCCTCTGCGCGGCTGGCCGTGGCGGACGGAGACCTGGGAACGTCCAGCCTCGCCCTGCCCGAGCTCGTCGAGGCGGCCGTCCGGTGCGGCGAGCAGGACACTGCCCAGGAGGCGTTCGCACGGCTGTCGCGGCACGCGTCCGCGGCGGGCACCGACTGGGCGCTGGGCGTGCGCGCGGCCCTCGCCGCCCTGCTGTCGGACGACCCGGCGGAACTCCACGCCGAGGCAGTGGCCCGGTTGGACGCCGCCGGCCTGCGGGTGTGGCGCGGCCGGGCCCTGCTGCACCAGGGCGCGTGGCTGCGCCGGGACGGCCGCCGCGGGCAGGCCCGTGAGGCGCTGCGCACCGCTCATGAGCTGTTCACCGCGGTGGGCGCGGAGGGGTTCGCCGAGCGGGCCCGGGTGGAGCTGGCCGCCGCCGGGGAGCAGGCCCGGCCGGCCGGGCTCGGCGCGGTGGAGCTGTTGACTGGTCAGGAGCTGAACATCGCACGCCTGGTGGCGACCGGCGCGACCTCCCGGGAGGTCGCCGATCGGCTGTTCCTGAGCCCGCGCACCATCGACGCCCATCTGCGCAGTGTGTTCCGCAAGCTCGACGTCACTTCGCGCCGCCAACTCGCCGACGTGCTCGGCCGGGACGCCTAAGCCCCGGCCGGCTCACCTAGGCAGTCGCCTAGGTGACTTTCGCCGATGAGGGCGCGGGGTGGGGCGGACCAGACTCGGGGGCATGAAGAACACGCCCTCGGGCATCGACCGGGCCGCCCCGGTAGTCGCCCGCCGTGAGCTGCCGATCCGGGCCCCGGCCCCTGCCGTCTGGGCGCTGCTGACGTACGTGCCCGGCTGGCCGACCTGGCAGCCGGACATCGCGGTGGCCCGCGCCCTGACTCCGCTGACTCCGGGCGCGGTGTTCCACTGGCGCACCGGCGGCGTGGACGTCACCTCCACCGTGTACGCGGTGGACGCGCCCCGGTCGATTCTTTGGGGTGGCCTCTCGCAGGGCATCACCGCCGTCCACGAGTGGACGTTCACGCCTTCGTCCAGGGCGACCTTCGTCGTCACGGAGGAGTCCTGGGACGGTGCGCCCGTGCAGGCCGACGCCGACGCCGTCACCCGGGCCCTGGACCGGTCGCTTGCGCAGTGGCTGCTGCACCTGAAGTCCGCCGCCGAGCGCGCCGCGCGCTGACGCCGCCGCGCCGTTCCCCTCCCACCGGCTGTTTCCCACGGCCCAGTTCACGGAGTTCCCATGCCCAGTCCGCCGCGCGGCGCCGTCCTTGCGGTGCTGGCCGCCGCCCAGTCCACCGTCATGCTCGCCACCTCGATCGTGAACGTCGCCCTGCCGCAGATCAGGGATGGCGTCGGCCTCTCCGACTCCGCCACCACGTGGGTGGTCAACGCCTACGGCCTGGCGTTCGGGGCGCTGCTGCTGGCCGGTGGTCGGGCCGCCGACCTGCTGGGACGGCGCCGCGTCCTGCTGGCCGGGTTGGGGACCTTCGGGGCCGCCTCCGCCATCGCCGCGCTGGCCACCTCGCCCGGTGTGCTGATCGCCGCGCGGGCCGTCCAGGGGGCGGGGGCGGCGGCCGTCGCCCCGGCGGCCCTTGCCCTCGCGGTGGGCCTGTATGCGCCGGGCCCGGCCCGCGGCCGGGCGCTGGCGGTCTGGGGTGCGGTGTCCGGTGCGGGCGGTGCGGCGGGGGTGGTGCTCGGTGGGCTGCTGACCCAGGCGTGGGGCTGGCCGTGGATCTTCCGCACGGTGGCGATCGGCAGCTTCGCGGTGCTGGCGGCGACGGCCGCATGCGTCCCCGCAGCGAGCCGGGCGGAACGGACCAGGTTTGACTGGGCCGGGACCGCCATGAGCGCCCTGGCCCTGACCGCCCTGGTGTGGGGCCTGACCACGGCCCGCCGCTCGGGCTGGACGGACCCCTGGGTACTGGCCGCGTTCGGCGCCACCGCCGTGCTCGCGGTGGTGTTCTGGCGGGTCGAGCGCACCAGCGCCTCCCCTCTGGTACCGCCGCGGCTGTTCGCCGCCCGCGAGGTGACGCTCGGGAACCTGCTGACGGGCCTGTTCGGCTCCGTGTGGATCGCGTTGTTCTTCTTCCTGCCGCTCTACCAGCAGCAGGTCCTCGGCGAGGACCCGCTGACCACCGGGTTGGGGCAACTCCCCCTCGCCTTCGCGAACATGCTCGGCGCAGCCCTCGCCCCCGCCCTGGTCCGCCGGACCGGCGGCCGCGCCGCGCTGGTCTCGGCGCTGCTGACCGAGGCGGCCGGGATGCTGTGGCTGTCCCGGATCGGCGCGGACGGCACCTTCCTCACCGATGTGCTCGGCCCGAGCGTCCTGGTCGGACTCGGTCTGAGCGTCGCCTTCGTCCAGCTCACCAGCCTGTCCGTGGCAGGCGTCGACGGACCGGACGCGGGCCTGGCGGGCGGCCTGGTCAACACCACCCGGCAGGTCGGAGGCGCCGTCGGGCTCGCCGTCCTGGCGACCGTCGCCGGATCCGTCACCTCCCGCGCCAGCAGCCACCAGCCGCCCCTGGAGGCGCTGACCGCCGGCTACCGCACCGCCTTCGCCCTGGGCGCCGCCGTCCTGGCCGGCACCGCCCTGCTCGCCGCCCTGTGGGTGCGCCTCACACCCACCGCTGACCGGCCGCGCCGCACGCCCACCGAGGAGCCCGCCGTCCCCGGCCGCCGCTGACTGCCCGGCACCCCCCTCACTTCACCTCCCTACCCACATCAACCGTTCGCACTGACCGCCGAGAGGAAACACCCGTGCCCACCATCGACGAGAGCGCACCCGTCATCGTCCGCCTGTCCACCGAGATCAACGCCCCCCTGGAGCGTGTCTGGTCCCTGCACACCGGCATCGACAACTGGCCGGTCTGGAACCCCGACATCGACCAGGCCCGCCTGCAGGGCCCGCTCACCGAGGGCACCTCGTTCACCTGGCGCACCCACGGGATGGAGATCACCTCCACCGTCCACGAGCTGGTGCCCGGCGCCCGGATCGTCTGGGGCGGCCCGGCCCACGGGATCGAAGGCGTCCACGTGTGGACCTTCGAACAGAGCGGTGACCGTGTCGTCGTCCGCACCGAGGAGTCCTGGAGCGGCGCGCCCGTCGACGCCGCCACCGACCAGCTCGCCGCCGCCCTGCGCACCTCCCTGGAGGACTGGCTCACCTGCCTCAAGAACCGCGCCGAGAAGCTCTCCTGACCCCGCCACCTTCCCCTTTTTCACACTGGAGACACGAGGACCACGAGCATGACCGCCAAGCCCTATCTGACCGGCCACTACACCCCCGTCGCCGACGAACTGACCGCCACCGACCTGACCGTCGAAGGCACCCTGCCGCCGGAGCTGACCGGCCGTCTGATCCGCAACAGCCATAACCCGAAGCCGGGCGTCACCCCCGCCCACTGGTTCAAGGGCAGCGGCATGGTGCACGGCATCCGGCTGCGCGAGGGCCGCGCGGAGTGGTACCGCAACCGCTGGGTACGCACCCCCGCGCTGGACGGCGCCCCCTACATGACCGAGCACGGCCCGGACCTGACCGCCTCCACCGCCGGCACCCACGTCATCGAGCACGCCGGCCGGCTGCTCGCCCTCTGCGAGGCGAACCTCCCCTTCGAACTCACGCCCGACCTGGACACCGTCGGCGCCTACGACTTCGACGGCAAGCTGCGCAGCGCGATGACCGCGCACCCCAAGAGCGACCCGGTCACCGGCGAGCTGCACTTCTTCGGCTCCTCGCCCTTCCCGCCCTACCTGGTGTACTACGTCACCGATGCCAAGGGGCAGATCACGCACAGCGCGGAGATCCCCGGTGCCAGCGCCGCGCTCAAGCACGACTTCGCGATCACTCGCCACCACGTGGTCTTCGTGGAGGGCACCGTCACCTTCGACCCCACCGAGCACTCCGGCATCCCCTACTCCTGGCAGGACGAGCAGCCGGCCCGGATCGGCGTCATGCCACGCGGAGCGCAGGGCGCCGCCGCGATCCGATGGTTCCCGATCGAACCCGGCAACATGCTCCACGTCGCCAACGCCTACGAGGACGCCAAGGGCCGCATCGTGCTGGAGGGCCCCACCGTCGACCGCGAGGGCTTCCAGCTCTCCTGGAACTGGTGGGTCGGCGCGCCCGGCCGCGGCAGCGAGCCCAACGCCCGTTCCTACAACCGCCGCTGGGTCCTCGACCTGGCGACCGGCCGGGTCGACGAGCGGGTGGTCGACGACCTCGCCATCGAGTTCCCCACCCTCAACGAGGACTTCCTCGGCATCGAGAACCGCTACCAGTACGCGATCTCCTTCCCCGACCAGGACGGCTTCGGCGGCTACGGCGTCGTCAAGTACGACCGTGCCACGGGTGAGCGGCGCATCCACCAGGCCGGCGACGCCCGGCTGCCCAGCGAAGCGGTGTTCGTCGCCGCGGCCGGCGGGACCCGGGAGGACGACGGCTACCTGCTCACCGTCGTCTCGGACCTCAAGCAGGACGCCTCGCAGCTGCTCGTCCTGAACGCCGCCCGCCTCGACAAGGTCGCCACCGTCCACCTCCCCCGCCGCGTCACCGCCGGAATCCACGGCTCCTGGATTCCCGACAGCACCCTCTGACTCCACCCGAGCCGGATCCCGGGGACGCCCGCCCCCCGGGATCCGCCAGACCACTTCAAGGAAAGAGCACTGCCATGCGCGCACCCGCCGCAGCCACTACCACCGCCCTCACCCTCGCACTACTCCTCACTGCCTCCACCGCCGCGTCCGCCCTCACCACCGACCAGACGCCCACCGCAGTGGCCGCCCACCGCACCGACGTGCAGATCGACGAACACGCCCCGGTCATCACCCGCGCCGACATCCTCATCCACGCCCCGCTGCACACCGTCTGGAACATCCAGACCGACGTCGAGAAGTGGCCCGCCTGGCAGCCCAACGTAGAAACCGTCGTCAAGGACACCCCCGGTCAGCTGCGCCCCGGCTCGAGGTTCCGCTGGAGCACCGAAGGGCTCGACATCACCTCCACCGTCCGGCAGGTCGACCACGGCAGGCGCCTCGCGTGGGGCGGCCCGGCCCAGGGCATCACCGCCGTCCACGTCTGGACCTTCACCCCCACCCGCGAGGGCGTCCTCGTCCACACCGAGGAGTCCTGGACCGGGGAACCCGTCACCGCGAACCAAGCCGCCCTGCAGGCCGCCCTGGACAACTCCCTGCACAACTGGGTCACCAACCTCAAGCACGAAGCAGAAACCCGGTAGTTGATCACAAGGCCGGGGCCGGGCAGCCCCGTGCTGCTGAGCAGACGTCCTGGCCCCGGCCCGTGGGACTGGTGTTCCCACGCAATCGAGACCTGCTGGACGATGTGCAGGCCGTGGCCGGGGCGCCGGTCTGCCCCGCCGACGCTGGCGCCGGCGGGGCGGGTCGGGCAGCGGGTCGGTGACGGTGTTCCGCAGGACGGTGTCGTCGAAGTCGACGTCGACGGTTCTCCAGACATGGAAGGGTGCCTCGCCAGGTGGCGGTGGCTGCCATGACGTGGTGTTGCCAGAGCCGATGCTGACCGCGCCGGTGGAGCGTTCCGACTTGCCGGCGGGGCATGCGGCTGAACCGAAATTCGACGGGTTCCGGGGGCGCTCGGAGCAAGAGGGCTGGATGGAGCTGCGGTCCCTGTCCGTACCCGGTTTGAGGCCGTTATCCCGTCCGAGCTGTCCGGCGCCACTGGCCGGACGCCATCGTGAGCAGCGCGTTCGAGGACTTCCTGGAGATCGAAGCGGAGATCGCGCCCGGCCGGCGGGCGGAGCTCTCGTTCGACCACCGGCGCCGCGCCCTTCTCGTTCGAGGACCGGGAACCGCTGTCCGCGCCGCTGACCGTCTCGGCCGGGTCATCGCACAGCCCGCTGCGGCCTCCCGGCCGAGGCTGCGGTACTCCCACCAGTCGGTCGGGCACCGGACGGTCGAGCCCGTCGGGGCCGGCTCGTGCCGGATGCGCGTGCACCCGGTGGTCGGGTAGTTGGAGTTGTCACAGCTGTACTCGCCGGGCGGCGAGCACAGGGCTGACACCGCCAGCCCGCCGACCAGCAGCACGATCGAGGCCAGTCCCGTCCAGACCTCCTGCGGGCCGAATCGTCGGCCGGAACCCCCCGCGTCCATCCCGCCCCCCGTTCACCGGACTCCACGCTCCCCGGCGGGGAATACCCGCCTCGCCCCCGCCGTAGGCCGCTTCTTGCACCCGACCGGCCCGGACAACTTGTGGGCGCTCAGCGACGATCGGCACGCGGTGATCGAACTGAAGACCGGGTGCAGCACCGAGACGATCGCCACGAGCGACCTCGATCAGCTGGGCGGCAGTGTCCGCTGGGAGCCGAGGAATCGCGTGCGCGAGCTGGAGCTTGGTCAGGTGGTGCTCCATGCTCTCCTGCGCCAGCGCGCAGGTGGGGGCGCCGCGGTCGTGGGAGAAGAACCGCATCCCCGTGGGCGAGACATTGGCGTGCACCCCGTGACCGCACTCCGGGCACCCGAGCGGGACCCGCGGTCGTACGCGGTGGACCGCTGTCCACGCCCAGCCGCATCCCATGTCGTCCCGGGTCGCGTCCAGCCGGCCCCGCTGCGCGTGCACGGCGGTGAATGTCACCGCTCCCCCTCTCCCCCCGGCGGCCCCGCCCCCCCCGAACCACCGACCGGGCGGCCGGACCGCTCGGGGGTTCGGCCGGCCGCCCGGTTCCACAGTGCCGCCACCCGGCTGCGGATGCAGCCCGGGCTACGCCGACCCGACGTCAGCAGCGGAAGATCCGCAGGTGGGCTGAGCGGCAGCAGGGCAGCGGGAACGCGCGGGCCACCGGCGGCGAGCCGGTCGGGAGTCAGGTCAGACAGGCGGCGGCGCTTGTCGGCCCAGCACCGCGTACGGACCGGAAGCCCGGCAACGAGGCTGGCCGTGACCAGGCGTCCTCGACGGCTGGCGGGACGTGGCCGCAGTCGAGCACGCCGTGCAGCGGCACCCCGCTGCGCAATATGCGCTCGGCATCACGAGCCTGCACAGCCTGGTCCAGAACCCCCCGAAACCACGTCTTGGTGAGCGTGCGCTGCTGGAACGCGCGGACGAACCCCCAGGACATCGGCACCCCCAGGTACGCCAGCGCCGCGCTGTCCCGCGCGGGGTCCAGCACGGTGCCGTCGCTGGCCGAACACCACGCGTGCGCCTGAACCGTGCCGTCGCCGGCCAGCGCATATCCCTCGACGTAGGCGCCCGGCAGGAGCCGGGCCACGCGCAGCGCACTGCGGTGACATCTCCCGGGCGCCCCACGGCGCGGGGCACCTGAGCGAGGCCACGGTGCCGGAGTGAACAGCCGACCCTGGCCGAGCACCACACGGCGCCCCGGACGCAGGCTGTGTCGGCATCGCCGACACAGCCTTGAGCAGGGCGTGGTCAAGGAGCGGCAGCAAATCTGCGGGCACACCGAGTCTGCTCCCGCCCGCCAGATCCGGCCCGGCAACCGGACCGCACACTGACCCGCGCGAGCGAGTGCACGCCGGTGCCGGCTGCGAGGAAGCCGCCTTCAGGCCCTGCACAGCGCAGGTGAGCACCCCGGCGGGGACAGGTGGAAGCGGCTGCCGAAGGCCTGCGGGTGCGTGTCCGGCGGGATCGGGATGCTGCTGGGTGCCAGGTGCAGCGGGAGGTCGGGACAGGCTTGGTCCCTACATGCGTTCCGGACGACTCGCCGGGATCGGTGATCCAGGTGTATCCCGGTGGTCGGGTGTGGCAGGGTCGCCGGGTGCCCACCGGGCTGCGGCCACACGTGGGGCGAATCGCATGAGATCCCCCCGTGCCCCTGGCGGACACCCACTGCCGCCGCGACGACGGATGCAACGAGTACCTGGGCAATCAGGGCGTATTGGAGAAGTGTCGGCGGGAGAACTTCGGTCACTTCCGGGGCCTGCACACCGAGAACTGGCGTACCGACGGCCGGGAGACGTGACGGCCGCCGGGCGCAGGGCACGCTGACCGCCCGCGCCCGGGTGATCCCGTCGAGTGGCCTGCGGTTATTGTTGATCTTGAACATGATCGGGGGTGGGTCCCATCAGTGGGAACATTGGTGCGCTGAGTGCGCTCGGGGCGGATGAACCGCGGGAGATCGCCGGGTACCGGCTGCTCGCCAGGATCGGCGAGGGCGGCATGGGGTCGGTGTACCTGTCGTGCACGCGCGGGAACCAGCCGGTCGCGCTGAAGGTGATCCGCCGGGAGTTCGCGGGGGACGCGGAGTTCCGCCGGCGCTTCCAGCACGAGGTGCGCGCGGCGCAGCAGGTGCGGGGCTACCACCTGGTGCCGGTGCTGGACCACGACGCGAGCGGGGAGCAGCCGTGGCTGGCGAGCGCGTACGTGCCCGGAGTGCCGCTGGACGAGGCGCTGGCGGCGTACGGCCCGCTGCCCGTGCCCGTGGCGCTGCAGCTCGTCGGGTGCGTGGCACAGGGGTTGGCGTCCGTGCACGCGGCCGGGGTCGTCCATCGTGACCTCAAGCCCGCCAACATCCTGCTCGGCGTGAGCGGCCCCTGGGTGATCGACTTCGGGATCGCGCGCGCCGCCGAGGCCACCCAGCTCACCCGGAGCGGCGGCTTCATCGGTACCCCGCAGTTCATGTCGCCCGAGCACGGCACGGGGGCCGAGGTCACTCCGGCCGCCGACGTCTTCTCGCTCGGTCTGATCGCCGCCGTCGCGGCCACCGGCCGGCACCCGTACGGCTCGGGTGGCGCGCTGACGGTGGCCACCCAGATCGCCAACACCGAGCTGCGGCCACCGGATCTGACGGGATATCCGGAGCAGTTGCGGCCGCTGCTGGAACGTACGCTCGCCGCCGATCCGGCGGCCCGGCCGACGCCGACCGAGCTGGCGGAGCTGTGCGAGCGCGCGTTCGGGGCCGCCCTGCAGCCGCGCGACGGCTGGCTGCCGGCCCCGCTCGCGGCGGCCGTCGCCGAGCGCGAGCGCGCGATGGACCGGTTGCTGGCGGCGCCCACGGCTGTGGCGGCGGGGGACGGCAGGGGTGCGGCCACGTACGTCCCCACGCAGGTGTCGGGGCCTCCCGGCGGTGACATGCACGGCGCGCCCACGCAGACCGCGCCCCCGCCGGAAGCCCCGGCGGCGGCCCGGCCGCCGCGCCGCCGGGCTCCGCTGGCCGTTGCCCTCGCGGCGGCGCTGACCGTGGTGGCCGCCGGTACGACCTGGATCCTGTCCGGCGGCGACGACAAGTCCGGGACCGCCGTGGCCGCCGGCACGTCGCCGACGAACGCGCCCGCCCCTGCGGCCGGGCCCGCGACCCCCGGCAAGCAGCCTGCCGACGCCCCGCCGGCCACGGCGTCCGCCACCGCGTCGGCCACCGCGACTCCCAAACGTGGCTACGAGCCGGTCTTCGTCGACCGCCCGCTGCTCATCGGCCCGCCGGTGGTCGGCGCGATCATCACCGTCGATCTGGACACGCCCAAGGTCGTGCCGAGCGGGGATGTCAGCGACCACGAAGCCGAGTTCTGGTACCTCCTTCAGCTGATGCACTTCCGCACCCCCATGGCCAAGAGCCCGGGGACGTCACCGGAGCAGTGCCGTCAGGCGGTGGACACCGCCCCGCTGCCCGCGGAGCTCAGCAACTCGGTGCTGATCGACCAGAAGCCCCTGAAGAAGGGCGACGTGCTCTGCACCGTCACCGACAAGGGCAATCTCGCGATGCTCAAGATCACCGACGTGAAGCCGACCGGTCAGCCGTTCGACCCTCCGGCGTACGGCTTCCTGCTCACCCTCTGGAAGCCGGCCGGCTAGGCCGTGTTCTGGAACTGATGGTCCTCGGGCCTCACAGCCTCGATGATCTTCGCTGTGGGGCTTGGGGATCCCGCTGATGAGCAGTGGGCCGGGCTGGAGCCGTTGTTGCCGGCCGGTGGTGTGGGGCGGCCGGCAAGGTCTCGCCGCAGGCTGATCGACGGCATTCGGTGGCGGGTGCGGACGGGCGCCCCGTGGCGGGACGTTCCGCCGGAGTGCGGCCCCTGGCAGACGATCTACGGGCTGTTCCGCCGCTGGCAACGGCAAGGTGTCTGGCAGCAGGCCTGGCCGGTCTGCAGGCGCGGGCGGATGCGGCGTGAATGATCGTCTGGGGAGGTGAACGTCGACTCCACCATCTGCCGGCCCCACCAGCACGCCGCGGGAGCGCGGCGTGACGGGGCCGCCCAGAAGGAGCCGCCGGGCGGCGTCGGTGACGAGCCTGCGGACCACGGGGCTGGGCCGGTCACGGGGCGGCTTCAGGACCAAGGCCGGGCCTTGGCCCTGGCCCACTACACGGCCATCGCCCACCAGGTCCGCACGACCCAGCTGGTCACCGCCACCGCCGAAGCCCCGGAACCCGACCGGCCCCGGCTGCGCATCGCCATCGACCAACGCCCTCAGCGAACCGCCTGAGCCGCGGCCAGCGCCACGCCCGACCACGCCCAGCCGCGGCATGTCGAACGGCGCTGGGTAGCGTCACCGGTGACGCCACCCAGCGCGCCGGCGACGACCAACCGCATGTCGTACTGAACGCTCCAGCGCGAAGAGCCTCTGACGACCCGCACCGGCGGCCGGCCGGCGATGCGGTCGGGGTCGACGGGCCACCGTGAGCTGCACACCGCCTTGGCCACAGGCAAGCCGCCGGCGCGGACGACGGTCAGCCGTGCCGGCGAAGGTGGAAGCCAATGTGCCGTGGCGATGCACGAGACTGCCCTGGGGCTGCCGGGCGGTGTGGGTCGGCTCAGCGGCGATGCTCTTGTGGCGATTGTTGTGACGCGTGCGGGTTGCGCCACGGGCCTGTAACAGGCGCTGACGTGTGTGGACGGCCCGTGTGAGGATCGCCGTGTCAGCGGGGAGGCCGCCTCGGGAAGGGGCGGGGCCACCCGCACCGCCACCGTTCCGGTGGGTCAGCGTCGAGAGTGAAAGAGGGACAACATGCTTATCAAGAACGCTCGTTGGGGACTGTCGGCTGCGGTGCTCGTCGTCGCGGGGTTGGCGCTGACAGCGTGCGGACCCGAAGACGCGACCTCCTCCGACGCCCCCTCCGCCTCCGCCTCCGCCTCCGCCTCCAGCGTGCCGGTTGCCACGAGTTCCGCGCACTCCGGCGGCCGGCCCACCGCCACCGCGTCCGTGGCGAACGGCCAGGGTTCCTCCTCGACCTCCGGTGGGAGCGGCGGGTCCGACACGGGCCACCAGCGGACGCTCGTGGGCAAGTTGAGCTACCTCGCGCCCGGCAAGCTGATGGTCAAGCCCGACAACGGCGGCGCCGATCAGGCGTTCATGCTCAGCAACGCCACCAAGGTCCTCGGCGCGGCCGCGATCTGCTCCCGCGCCGGCAGCACCGTGACCATGGACAGCCAGGGCTACGGCACCACGAACTGCACCACCGACCAGCTGGAGACGGCCGCGAAGACCGGCGCCGTCACCGTCCGCGTCACCTTGGACTCCTCGTTGGGCCTCGCCCAGACCGTCGCCGAGAAGTACCACCCGTAAACAGGACGAGTTCGTGGTGGCCGCCAGCAGGACTGCACGGCGCGGGGTCCGGGAGCAGCGGCTCCGCCGTCGCATTCTTCACCCACGGCGGGACCGGACCCGGTCGTTGGGGTGCGGGCGGTGCAGCCTGTCGTGGTGAGCTCGGCGTTCAGCGAGCTCGGGTGCCCTCGGAGTGGTCCACGATCATCCAGGCCTCGATCGCTTGGGGGCCTCGGGCAGGGCGGGCTGGTCCAGCAGCGGCACGCACAGGCCGCACGCCAGCACGGTCCGCACGTGCCGGTCGCAGTGCGCCAGGCGCTGTTCCCCGACCTGGTCGGTCTGACCGTCGATGTCGGCCGGCCTCGGGGCCGGGGCGATGCGGGCCTGGGCCTGGTCCCTGAACGGCACGTTCAGAGCCGAACTGATCGAACGTCAGGTGACGTGGCGGGACTTCGACGAGGTCGAGCGAGCCGTATTCCAGTGGGTCACGTGGTACAACGGTGAACGACTTCACTCCGCCCTGGACTACACGCCGCCCGACGAATACGAGCAGGCGTACTGGGCGAGCCTGGAGGAAGTCCCGCAGACCGCTTGATCACACGATCGCGGACCCCACGAAACTCGGGGCAGCTCAGCCCGCGTCCTCGGGCAGGCCGAGCAAGGCCAGCACGGTCGGCTTCGCCGCCTCCCACGCCTGGCCGGCCAGCAGCTGGCCCGCGGGTCGCCCCACTTCGAGGAGTTCTTGGCGAACACCTCCTTGCGCCGCAACAGCCGGTGGGCCTGCTCCAGCACGCAGAACGTGTACGCCTTCCAGTCCACCTCGCCCGGCTCCAGGTGCGGCGCGGAGAGCACCAGCCGCCTCCACGAGCCGGACAGCAGCCCGGTGTCGATCTCGGCCTGTCCCACCTTCTTGCGGCCCATCAGCTCCGGCAGCGCGCCTGTTCTCCTCGACGAGGTCCATGACGGCGCCGACCCCTGTAAATATGACGATGGACGATTCACCCGTGTAGGTGCAGTTTCCATACACACCATGTGTGACACTGCCAATTCGTGCTGTCATAGCTCTGCCAAATCCCCGGCACGCATCGCACTCGCGCGGGAAGGCAGGAAAAAGATGGGCAGATCCACGTTCGCGGCCACGACGATGGCCGTCGCGCTGACGGTTTCGGGGTTGTTCGCCGCCGCAGGGAGCCCGGCCCACGCCGAGGCGGGGCAGGACACCATCGGCATGTACAAGCAGGAGAAGACCCAGTGGTGCTGGGTGGCCTCCGGGCTGACGATCGCCAAGTTCCAGGGCTACGGCAGCACGCAGACGGACTTCTGCGCCCGGGCCAACCCCTACTACGGCTGCAACAACCAGCCCGCCACGCTCGACGACATGGCCAGGGGCTGGAGCAGCCTCGGCATGACCCACCCCGGCTCGGGCCTGAACAGCGCGGCCACGTTCAACCAGGTCTACACCGAAGTCAAGGCGGCCCGGCCGGTCGCCGCCCGCATCGGGTGGACGTCCGGCGGGGGCCACATGAACGTCGTCTACGGCTTCGACACGTCGAACAACACCATCGCCGTCGCCGACCCGTGGCCGGACACCGCCACCTACACGTGGTGGAACTACAGCGACTACGTCAGCAACAGCTCGTTCAAGTGGACCCACTCCCGGATCGGCATCTTCCGTTAAGGCAGGCGGCATGCACGAAAGAACGTCCAGCAAGCGGGCGGCCTCCCGCCTCTCCCGCCTGACCACCGCCCTGGTGCTGAGCGCATCCGCGCTGCTGTCCGCCAACGGCCCCGCCCACGCGGCCGCGCCCATGGACCCGCTCCCGGCTGACATCCCGGACTACCAGGCCGCCCTCGACCTGGTGAGGTCGGCCGACGTCCACAACACCGTCTGCCGCTTCCTCAGCGTTCCGGTGCCCCAGGGCGACGGGGTCGGGACACCGCAGCCGATCCCCGACAAGGCCGACCCCTGCGAGGGCATGCCGGCGTTCACCGTCAAGGACCCGTTGGCGCTGAACGAGATCACCCCCGGCTTCGCCGCGGGGACGTCCCCGCCGATCCCCACCGAGGCGGTCAGGCTGACTCATCTGGTCTCCGCGCTGAGCGCCCCGGTCAACGGCCGGAACGCCACCGTCATGCTCGCCCCCACCCAGGGCGGCGGATGGCACCTGGCGGCCGTGCGCGAGGGCGACAGCGACGCCACGTACGCGGGCAGGGCCACGGTCGGGACCCTGGTGTTCGCCGAGCCGCAGATCCGCGGCTGGTACCAGCTGAGACTCACCACGGTCGAACCGCTCAACGACCAGGCGCGGCAAGGCCTGAACGGCCAGTCGTCGGTCTCGCTGAGCGCCTACCAGAAGCTGCTCGAGGCCCGCTACGCCGACAAGCTGCCCGGCTCGGCGTACGACACCACGGGCATGTCCAGCGGCTACGGCGCCGCGAAGAAGACGGAGAACGCCCCCTCCTCGACACCCGTGCTCGTCGCCGGTTCGGGCGCAGCCCTGGCGCTCGCGGGCGGCGCCTTCGCCTTCCGCCGCCGCCGGCGCGGCACCGTCGCCTGAACTCCGCGCGGCGGTCCGGACAAGGCGGTCGGCCGGCACCACGTCGATCGGCGGGCGCCGGCCACGCGGTGGTGGCCGGCGCCCGCTCGCGTCCGGGAGTGCGCTCCTACTTCGTGGCCGCTTCCGTGGCGGTGCGCCAGGCGGTGGCCAGGTCGGCGGCCTTGGCCTCGACATCGGGGTCCCGCCGGCTGCCCGGAAGGCCGATCAGCACCGGCAGGACGCACACGCCGTGGACCCGGCGCGTGATCCGTACGATGTCCGGGGCGTTGGCGCGCTCGTTCTTCTTCACCACCTCCAGGTTCGTGATGTCCACCCAGGCGAACCGCTTGCGGCGGCCCCACAGGGGGCTCCACCACAGCTCGTGCTCGTCGGAGCTCACGCTGGTGAGGAGGGCGCGCAGATGGGCGGTGCCGGCTGGGCACGCTCTGGGGCGCTCTGGGGCATCGAGCGGTGCGTGGCCTGACGTGCCGTCCACCGGCCCGGATGAGCGGCCGGCGACGCCTCAGCCGGGCGCCGGTTCACGAATCGGTGCCGCCGGGGTGTGCCCGCAAGCAGGCCTCGGCAATGGTGAAGTGGCGGAGGGCCTCGAAGTCCTCGGGCAGGTCGATACGGCCTTCGGCAATGCGTTCGGGACGTTCGGCGACGAGGCGACGTGCGTGGGCGAGGTGGCCCGCCAGAGACTCCTCGCCATGGTGGATCTGTGAGTTGGCGCGCTTCCAGCAGGGGCCGTCCGGGGCGTCGAAGTGGAGGTCGGCCAGGCTCAACGAGAGTTCCGTCGGGCGAGTCGGTGGCGCCAGAGGCCGGAGCCGGGGGTGAAGCGGTAGTCGGGGAGCAGGCGGTGGCCCTCCGTGGCTATGAGATCGACTGCCTCGATGATGAAGTCCCGGACGGTGTCGGACATGAAGTACGGGAAACTGACTCGCGTCCAGCCGGGCTTGATGCCTTCGCGGCCGCGCATGACGATCTCGTCGCGCAGTGCCCCCGAATGCTCTTCGCCGATCCCCAGCAGACGGTGCCCGTACGGACCTGCGCACGAGCAGCCGCCGCGGGCCTGGATGCCGAACAGCTCGTTGAGCAGCGCGACCACGAAGTTGTGGTGCGGAGCGTGAGAGTGATCGGTTGTCGTCATGCAGGGCCTCCGTGGGGGCAGCTGATCGCTCTCACCGAGTTGCGCAGCCTCCAGCAGATGCTCGGCGACACGCTCGACGGGAGCGTTCATCGCAGCCAGTGCGACGCCGATCTGCCGGTGCAGAGCGGTGCGGACGGCCTGTGAGTAGCTCTGCACCACGACTCGGCGGATCAGGTCGTGCCGGAACGCCAGCAGATCACCGCGCTCCTCCAACACGCCCGCCGCGATCGCCTCTGCCACCGGCGTCAGCAGCTCGGTGGCTGGGCGCTGGAGGACGGCCATCATCTCCACCGCGCTGAAGGCACGGCCGAGCAGTGCCACGACCCTCAGCATCTGGCCGACCGGGACGCACTGCGGCCCGTGGTCGAGACCGTGAACCGTCATCGGCGACGTCGTCGGCCACGACCTCCAAGCCGCCGCCGCCATGGCCCAGATCCGCAACATGCTGCGCGCCCTGCTCTACGACCAGCGCACCCCACCCAGCACCGTCCTCGCCCACCTCGACCAGGCCCTCGAAGCGATCACCGACCAGCACGTCACCACCGCCTGCCTGGCCCGCATCGAACCCGCCCAGCAAGGCACCTGGACACTGCGCTGGAGCACCGCAGGCCACCCCCCACCCCTGCTGCTCACCCCCGACCATCAAGCCCGCTACCTGCACGCCGACCCCGACCTCCCCCTCGGCGTCGACGTCACCCAGCCCCGCAACGACCACACCCACACCATGCCGGCGGGCGCCACGGTGATCTTCTACACCGACGGGCTCATCGAACACCCGAAACACCCAGTCGAGACGGGACTGGAGCGCCTCGCCGCCCTCGTCACCGAACACGCCGCTCTGCCCCTTCACGACTTCGTCGACGCCCTGGCCGACCATCACCCCAGCAACGGCCACGACGACATGGCGATCCTCGCCCTCCATACACCGCGCACCTGACAAGGCCCCTCGAGGGGGCACACGAAGGCGACTGGTGGCCTACGAACGCGCCGGCTTCGGCCGCAGCGGGCGGACAACGGTGCACCCGAGCGTCGACGACATGGCCGCGGACCTGGTCGCGCTGGTCGAGGCGTCGTCCCCGGCCAGGTCGTGCTCGTCGCGCACAGCATGGGCGGCTTGGTCGCGCGCCGCGCCGTCGAGCGGCTGGGGCCACGGCTGCGCGGGCTGCCGGCGTGCCGGACCGTCCCGCTCTCGGCATCCCGCCCCGTCAGGGACCGGGAACAGCACCACGCCGCCCTCGTCGAGCACCAGCGGCGTTGGGCCGAGGCGCTGCCGGACAGCTGGTTCGAAACGGTCGACTCGGGTCACTTCATCCAGGCCGAACAACCGGGGATCGTCGCGGACCAGGTCCGGCATCTCCTCGACCGGGCGCCCCGACCGGAGCGCCCGACCGGCCTGACGCCTCCGTGCCACCCGCACCTGCCGCCAGGCGGCATCCCCGAGGCCGACCGGCCACTCGGGCCGCTCTGAGACGCGGCCCCGCCGCGGCGATGACCGGTCACGGCCGGTCGGTCAGGGCCGCGAGGTGTCGAGCGGCAGATCCCGGTGGAAGACGACCATGGCCCGGCCGAGGCCGTCGTAGTCGTCGATGATCTCCGCATCGAAGCCGAGACTGCGGTGGAAGGCGACCGAGCCAGTGTTCCCGACCGACGTGATCGCCTTCAACTTCCGTGCACCGCGACGTTCCGCTGCTTCGGCGAAAGCCACGTACAGACGACGCCCCAGACCCGTACCACGGGCATCGTCCCGGGTGGCGATCAGATGCACGTAGCCGGTGCCCTCCGGGGTGACGAACCCGAAGACGTACCCGCGGATTCCGTCCTCGGCGCGGGCGACCAAGCAGGTGGAGCCGAACTCCTGCACCAGCGCCAGGAGATGCAGCGACCGAAGGTCGCGTTCGCCCCAGTAGCGGGCGTGATCGGTCAGGACCTGATGGAAATCGGCCACCGCGGCCGGTGCGATGCGTATCGTCATGACGGCGATCATGGCAGGCGTGGGCCGTGACAGGACGGTCGACTCCTCGGGCCCCGCTCCGGTCATATCGGGCCGCCACCCGAACCACCCCGGCGGGAGGACAGCCGGCCAGGGCGCTGCGGGGCCGGTCTGAAGACCGACCGGGACGGCGAACAGGGCGCAGCGGCGGGAGTGGGACGGGTAGCGGCCGGTAGCGTGCCCGCCCGGGAGGGCGCGGGCGGGCGGCTGGGAGCAAGGGCGACCGCGGCACGACGGTTAGGGCCGCCGAGCCGGGCGCCGCGGGACGGCCCGGCGGCCGACCAGGACGAGTAATTGTCAAGAGTTGTGGATCACGGTGCCGTCCCAGCAAGCATTAACCGTTCCTCCTGACCCTCGGCAGCCGGTAGGTTCGTCTCACCGGAGCTGGTACGGAGAGAGGCTGCTGGGGTGCTTACGCTGACGGAGATTGCTGAGAATCCCCAATGCCTGACGCACCGTCTGAAGGCTCATGGCGGTCCGGATATCATCTTCCGGCCCCTGGCACACGCCGACACAGGGCGCTTGGCCGGGTTCCTCGAGGCCCTGTCCTCCGAATCGAGGCGGTTCAGCACGTTCGACGGGTATGACGTCGCGACCGCCCAGGAGCTGTGTGACGCGATCGCACGCTACGACAAGCTCAGGCTGGTGCTCGAGGAAGCACCGTCCAGCAGGATCGTCGGCCTGCTCGAATTCAGCCTCGATCTGACTCCCGAGGACATCGCGCGCTACCAGGACGCGGGCATCCACCTCGCCAGGACGACCGACTGCCGCTTCGGCCCCACTCTGGCTGACGACTACCAGGGCCGAGGCGTCGGGACGCTCGTCTCCCCGCTCATCACGGAAGTTGCACGACTGCTCGGCAGGACGAGGATCATCCTGTGGGGCGGCGTCCGCGCCGACAATCCTCGTGCCATCCGCTACTACGAGAAGAACGGCTTCCAACCGGTTGGCTTCTTCACTGAGGCGGACGGCTCTCTGTCCCTTGACATGATGCTGGACCTGCACCCAGTGCCGGATCCGGCAGGGCGCCTGACCCGACACAGCCACTCGTAGGAGCGCTGGCCGACCCTTCGCGATCCGGTCGGCGACGTACACCAGTAGACGCCGACCTCGCACTGTTCGCCTACATCGACGGCTGGTACAACACCCGCCGTATCCAAAGGCGCCTGGATCGGCGCCGGCGGACTGATCCTGATCGTCATGGGCATCCTCGCCGCCGACAACAACCTGTGGCTCACCCTCGGCCTGATCGCCGCCGGCGCCCTCGTCCTCGCCTGGTTCCTGCACTGGATCCGCCGAGAAGAGCGCGCCGGCACCGAACCCCTGCTGTCCACCACCGTCTTCCGCACCCGCACGTCCAACCTCGGCCTGGTCACCCAGAACGCCCAATGGCTGCTCCTCATGGGCACCTCGTTCACCGTCGCCACCTACCTGCAGGTCGTGCGCGGCTACGACGCCATCCAGACCGGCGTCATCTTCACCGCCGCCACCCTCGGCATACTCGCCTCCTCGCTCGCCGCCGAACGCCCCGCCAAACGCCTCCCGCAGCGCACCTGATCATCACCGGGTTCGTCCTTGCCATCGCCGACATCGGTGTGCTGATCGGCCTGGTCGCCGGAAGCCCCACCGCCTGGGCGTTCGCCCCCGGCCTGCTCCTGATCGGGTTGGGCCTCGGCGTCATGCTCACCCCGTCCGTGAACGTCGTGCAGTCCGCCTTCCCCGAGGACCAGCAGGGCGAGATCTCGGGCCTGTCCCGGAGCATCTCCAACCTCGGCTCTTCGTTCGGCACCGCCGTTGCCGGCACGATCCTGGTCGCCAACCTCACCCAACACGCCTACGCCGCGGCCATGGCCACTCTCGCCCTTGCCGCCCTCATCGGCCTCGCCACCGCCACACGACTCCCCCGCACCACCCCCGCTACGCCGGCTCCAAGCGGCGCCCCACCCCGGCCATGACCAGGCAGGGAGAGCGCGCGGAACTGCGGCCGCCTCCATAAACCAGCGGGGTGCACTGGCGGTACACCCTGCTGGTGCGTATCATGTGTTCATGCCTCTTCCCCGTTTCGACCGCCTGCCCGCCGAACGCCGGGAGCACATCCTGGGAGTCGCGCGTCGGCACTTCGCCGAGCACGGCGCCGAAGGCGCCTCCTACAACAAGATCATCGAGGCGGCAGAAGTCTCCAAGACCGCCGCGTACCACTACTTCGACGGCCGGGAGGACCTGCTCACCGCGGTCCTCGACGGAGTCCTCGACCGGCTGCTGGACGCCCTCGGACCCTGGGACCCTGCTCGCGACGAGGAGGACTTCGGCGCCCGGTTCACCGCTGGATGCGCCGCCCTCGCCGCCCACCTGAGGGACCACCCCGAGGACCTGGCCCTCGCCGACGCTGCCATTGGGCGCAGCGACGGAAGCCTGTGGCTCGACTGGTTCGGCGCCCTGGTCACGGACGGCCGTCGGCTCGGGATGATCCGTACCGATGTGGACCACGCTCTGATGGTGTCGGTGACCGCCGCCGTGGTCCGGGCCGCGGACGCCTGGGCCGTGGCCCTGATGACGAGCGGATCCCTCGAAGGCCTCCCGGAGGGTGCCCCCCCGGACCAGCTGTGGCGCCTCCTGCGCGGCCTGTGGGGTGCAGCGGCGACCCCGGCCCCCGGACAGGAGCCGAACGATGCGCACTGACCTGAGGATCTCCTGGGAGATACCGGCCACCCCGTCCGGCCTCGCCGGCCGCCTGGAACGGTTCATGGGTCCGGGCAAGTCCCGCTCCGAGTCCGCGGTGGAGACCATTGGCCTCCTCGGCTGTGCCCTGCTGCTGGCCGCCGGACTGTGGCGCTCGGGAGCCGCACGCGACTGGTCGACAGGGCAACTCGTCGTGGTCGCCCTGGCCGGGCTCGACCTGATCGGCGGGGTCCTGACCAACGCCACCAACGCCGCGAAGCGTTGGTACCACCGGGCCGACCCCGCGGCGCGGCGCGCCCGGCTGTTGTTCGTCTCGGCGCACCTGATCCACCTCGCCGCGATGGGGCTGTACGTCCTCTCCGGCGACCTCGCCTGGACCTCGGCGAATGCCGCGCTGCTCCTCGGCGGGGCGGTGGCGGTGGAGTTCGCGCCCGTCCACCTCAAACGGCCCGTGGCGATGGCGGTGTTGATGGCAGCCGTCCTGGTCAACCTGTTCTGGCTGCCGGTGCCGGCCACGCTTGCCTGGTTCGCACCACTGTTCTTTCTCAAACTGCTCGTCTGCCACCTCGTGCCCGAGGCGCCCCTGGAGCGGGGTCGGGATGTCTGAGGACCCCGCTGCCGCGGCCTCCCGCCGGATCGACACCGACCCCGACCCGGCCGACTGCGCCGATCTGCTGGCCGCCGCGTTCGCCCGGGAGCCGGCCGTCTCCTGGATCTGCGGCGGCGCGCACGCCGCCCGCTCTCGCTGGTTCCACGCCACCCTGCACACCCACGCCGGCCTCGCCGGGGCCCGCCGTACGGCTCTGGTGGACACCGACGGACGGCTCCTGGCGGCAGCCGTCCTGACCCCGCCGGGCGGGACCCCGTCCGCCGGCGCCCGCGCGCTCTGGGCGGCCCGGACCCTGCTGAGCAGCGGGCCGCGCGCCCTCGGCCGGACCCTGCGTTATCTGGACGCCACCGAGGGCGGGGCCCCCGCGGGGGCCTGGACCCTGGAGTTCATCGGAGTCCGCCCGGACCTCACCGGCCGTGGAGCGGGCCGCACCCTCCTGGACCACGTCCTGACGACGCCGGGAGCAGTCCACCTGACCACGGCGGACCCGGCGAACGTCCCCCTGTACCGCCACTTCGACTTCACCACGCTCGGCGAGACCCCGCTGGGACCGCTGACCATCACATCGATGGCGCGCGTACCGGGCTAGGGCCTGTGTGATGTCGTGATCAACCAGTGGTCGGCAGTGGATCACCGATCTCCCCGGCGCTGTCGTACGCGATGCGCTGCTGACCATTGGGGACGCAGATTCTTCGTGCATGTCTACGGCTTCTGGGGGGGGAGGCCCCGGATTCGTTGATCGAACCGTGGGGCGCACTCGCCCCGGAAGTGTTTTGGACATTCTGGCCGGCCGGGCGGCCCCGCCACACTTCCCGAACCGGCCGTGCCGAGCCGCCCGTTGACCACTGCGCCCCGTTCGGCGCGCCCCGGACAGCCCCTCCGGTTACGGTGGGTGAACCGGAGGGGTCAGCCGGTCGTCCGGAGGGGTTGACCGGAGGGAATGAGCGGACGAGGGTGCGCTGATGAGCGAAGTGGTGGACCGGCGCCGGCCGCGACTGCTCGCGCGGCTCGCACTGCTGTGCGCACTGGCGGCGGTGCTGGTGCTCATCCTCACCGGCCCGCACGGGCTGCTGGTGCTGCTCGCCGAATTCGTCGGGCTGGTGCTGATGGCCGTCGGAGCCTGGTGGGCGATCACCCGCCGGGCCCTGCCACGGATCGCCGGCGCGGCGCTGGCCGTCGCGGCGCCAACCGGTGTCGTCGTGCTGGCCTACGGCGCCGAGGTGCTGCTGCTCGCGGTGATCGGCCTGGCCCTGTGGCTGGTCGGGCTCGGCTGTGCCCGTGCCGCGCTGCGGGCGGGCCGGCCGGCCCGGCCGATGCCGGTGCGGGAGGCCCCGCCGCCGCGCCGACCGGTGCTGATCATGAACCCGCGGTCCGGCGGCGGGAAGGTCGAACGCTTCGACCTCGTCCGCCGAGCCGAGGAACTGGGCGCCCGGGTGGTGCTGCTCGACACCTCCGACCCCTCGCTGCGGCAGGACGTCGCCGAGCTCGCCCGGGAGGCCGTCGCCGAGGGCGCCGACCTGCTCGGCGTCGCCGGGGGCGACGGCACCCAGGCACTGGTCGCGGCCGTCGCCGCCGAGCACGACCTGCCGTTCCTGGTCGTCTCCGCCGGCACCCGCAACCACTTCGCGATGGACCTCGGCCTCGACCGTGCCGACCCCGCCACCTGCCTGGACGCCCTGCGCGACGGCGTCGAACTCGCCGTCGACCTGGGCCGGGTGGGCGACCGGACCTTCGTCAACACCGTCTCCTTCGGCGCCTACGCCCAGATCGTGCAGAGCCCCCAGTACCGCGACGCCAAGGCCGCCACCGTCATGGACACCCTTCCCGACCTGCTGGTGGGCGACGGCGGCACCCGGCTGACCGCCCAGGCCGACGGCCACCGCATCGAGGCGCCGCAGGCCCTGCTGGTCAGCAACAACCCGTACGCCGCGCCCGACCCCGTCGACCTCGGCCGCCGCCCACGCCTGGACGGCGGCGTACTGGGCGTCCTCGGCATCCGCGTCGACACCGCCGCCCAGGCGGCCGAACTCGCCCTGCTGGGCGAGCGGGCCGGCGGGCTGAAGCTGCTGTCGGCGCGCCAGGTCACCGTGCACGCCGACGCCCCCGAGATCCCCGTCGCCGTCGACGGCGAGGCGCTTACCCTGCCGACCCCGGTCGTCTGCACGCTGCGGCACCGCGCCCTGCGGGTGCGCGTCCCCCGCGACCGCCCCGGCGCGGACCCGGCCCAGCAGGCCCGTGCCCACCGGTTGGACTGGCGGGACGTCACCCGGCTCGCCCTGGGCCGTACGGGCCCGTCCCGGACGGGCGGCCACTCATGACCGGCCGCGTCACCGGCCGAGTCACCGGCCGTCTCGTCGGCCGCGTCGCCGGCCCGGTCCTGCACGACCTCGCCGCGCTCGACGGCGCGGTGTACGCCGCCGTCGCGGCGACCGACACGCCCACCCTCGACGCGGGCCTGCGGGCGCTCTCCCGGGCCGCCGACCACTCGAAGATCAACCTCTCCATCGCGGCGGCCCTCACCCTGGGCCCCGGCCGGTGGCGCCGCGCCGGACAGGCCGGCGCGGCCTCCGTCGCCGTCGCCTCCTTCACCGCGAACGTCCTCGGCAAGCACCTGGTCCGCCGCCCCCGCCCCGACCGCGAGGCGGCGCGGGTGGTGGTCAACCGGCACGTGCCGATGCCGGTCTCGGCCTCCTTCCCCTCCGGCCACACCGCCTCGGCCTTCGCCCTGGCCACCGCGGTGGGCACGCTCCTGCCCGCCGCCGCCACCCCGCTCACCCTGCTCGCCTGTACTGTCGGCTACTCCCGGGTCCACACCGGCGTCCACTATCCGGGCGACGTCCTGGCGGGCGCCCTCCTGGGCAGCGCCTGTGCCGGTGTGGTGCTCGCCGTGGGGCAGCGGTGGGTGGCGCGTCAGGTGTCGCCGGTCGCCGATGCTCCGCCCTGCGGTGCACGCGCCACAAGGCCGGGCTGAGCTCGTCAGACCGGACTCAGGGCCGGCACGTCACCGTCGGGGGGCGTCGACGTCGATCGCGGCCAGCCGCCGCGGATCCAGCGGGCTGCTGCGGATGGCCACGGCACTGCATGGTCGTGCCGCGGCCTCCGGTGCGCGCCTGAGCCTCGCCCCCGTCACCGCCGAGCGCGGACGCCGCCGGTGGCAGTGGGCGCTGGAACTGAACGCGGGGCCCGGCCACGACACCCTGCTGACCGTCCTCACCGACAGCCGTCTCCCGCTCGGCCTGGAGCTGTGGCGACGGGAGTGCACCTGCGGCCAGCCGGTGTCGGCAGGGTGCGCTCTCGTCCGGGTTCACCAGCTCCTTGTAATTCTTGGACGCGAAGAAGGCGTCGGCGTGGTGTCGGCTTCGATCAGGCCCCGCTTCGAGCAGCCGGGCGGGGCGGAGCGGTCACTGGATGATGACCGCCATGTCGCCGTAACTGGCGTACCCGGCCGCGAAGGCCGCCGCGCTGATCTGCAGCTGCCCACGGGCCGGGTCGTTGATCAGATACTGCCCGTTGCTGACCGCGGTCACGACGACGGTGTGCTCGGACGGGCCGGCGTAGGGCACCACACGGCCGTCGTACGCGGTGTACGAGCCCGCCGCGACGTCACGCCAGTTGTAGTCGACCCAGACGATGGCGAGGTGTCCCGCGGCGACCGCACTGCCCAGCTGGGCGGGGGAGATGCCCTGTCCGGCTGCCGCCACGGACATGCCGTAGGACTGCGCGGCCCGGGCGACCGGTGGGTAGTACACGCCGAAGCCGGTACCGGCCCCTTCCGAGCCGTTGGGGCTCCCCACGAAGGCCTGGAACGGGTCCCCGGACAGCGGCCCCGAGACCCCCGCCTTGGGATGTGCCAGGTCGATGCCGATGTGTCCGAGCACGTCCTGGTCGGACACCTGCACTCCCCGTGCGGCCAGCACCATGCGCAGGGAGGTCGCCTCGCAGTCGTTGCCCAGCTGCTGCTGGTAGGCCGGGACAGCGGTGGTGACGGCACTCGACGGAAGCGTGCCGATCACCATGACAGTGCCGGTCAGGACGGCGGTGAGGGTCGCTACCAGCCTGCCGCGTCTCCTCCTCGGCAGCCGGCCCGGC
The DNA here is from genome assembly GCF_001888885.2 of Streptomyces viridifaciens. Taxonomy (NCBI): domain Bacteria; kingdom Bacillati; phylum Actinomycetota; class Actinomycetes; order Kitasatosporales; family Streptomycetaceae; genus Streptomyces; species Streptomyces viridifaciens. The sequence goes on along the minus strand of NZ_CP090840.1, from coordinate 1,316,410 downwards.
GCCGGGCGTGTCCGGGCGCTCGGCGCCGTTGCGGGCGACGAGGCCGCGGGTGGGCCCGGCCGTCGCGAGCTCGGGTACAGGCATCGCCCGCCGTTCAGGACGTCCTCGTGGCTCTCCATGGCCTGGCTCCTCCCATGGCGTCCGGTTGTCTGAGCACGGGACTTCCCCTGCGGATGCCGCTCGACCGAACGCGGGCCGGTGGCACCCCGGGACGCCCCTTCCATCGAACCTCGGGTTCGCCCGCTCCGCCTCGCGGTGACACCAGCACCGGCGGAGCCGACCACCGTGGGTAGGCGGAAGGAGTCGCGGACGAATACGGTCCGTCACCTCCTCGCCGCACGGGCGCGGATACGGCAGGGATCGCGCGCGCCGGCGCCCAGGACAGTGCGACAACGAACCGCCATGCCAGGTACGGAGCGTAACGGACTTCCCCTCGGGCCAGGGGCGGTTCGGTCCGCCCTGCCCACGCCCTCCACCGGCTGCGGCCCCTGCACACCCTGCCCGCCACCCGCCGCCGGCCCCGGAGGCCACCGGCGGTCGCGCTCCGACCCCCGGGTTCAGCCGGGCGGACATACCGGACCGGCTGACTCGCCCGGCAGGTACGCCGCCCGCTCCTCCTGGGTCAGACCTCGGCTGACGGCCCGGCAGATCCGATCGATCGCTGCGGCGGGTCGGGGGAGGACGATGGTCCGCAGCCGAGCGGTGTCGTCGTAGCTACCGGTGGCGATGGTTCTTCCATCGGGGCTGAACACCGCTGACAACACCATGTCGGTGTGGCCGGTCAGGGTGGCACGGGCCGCGCCGGTGGCCACGTCCCACAGTCTCACGGTGTGGTCGCGGCTGGCGGTGACGAGGGTCTGCCCGTCGGGACTGAACGCCGCCGAGAACACCGTGTTGGTGTGGCCGGTCAGGGTGGTGAGGCTCCTGCCGGTGGCCACGTCCCACAGCCGTGCGGTGTTGTCGCCGCTGGCGGTGGCGAGGGCTTTCCCGTCGGGGCTGAACGCCACCGACCACACCTCGCCGGTGTGGCCGGTCAGCGTCCTGAGGCTCCTGCCGGTGGCCGCCTCCCAGAGCCGAACGGTCCGGTCCGCGCTGCCGGTTGCCAGGGTGTGGCCGTCAGGACCGAACGCCACCGAGAACACCGTGTTGGTGTGGCCGGTCAGGGTGGCACGGGCCGCGCCGGTGGCCACGTCCCACAGCTTCACGGTGTGGTCGCGGCTGGCGGTGGCGAGGGTCTTCCCGTCCGGGCTGAACGCCACCGACATCACCATGTCGGTGTGGCCGGTCAGGGTGGTGAGGCTCCTGCCGGTGGCCACGTCCCACAGCTTCACGGTCCGGTCGCCGCTGCCGGTCGCGAGGGTGCGGCCGTCAGGACTGAACGCCACCGACCACACCTCGCCAGTGTGGCCGGTCAGGGTGGTGAGGCTCCTGCCGGTGGCCACGTCCCACAGCTTCGCGGTCTTGTCGCCGCTGCCGGTTGCCAGGGTGCGGCCATCGGGGCTGAACGCCACCGACCAGACCGGTCCGGTGTGGCCCGTCAGCATCGAGCGGGTACCCACATCCCACAGCCGCGCGGTCCTGTCGCCGCTGCCGGACGCGAGGGTCTTCCCGTCGGGACTGAACGCCACCGAGTACACCTCTCCGGTGTGGCCGGTCAGAGGTGTGCGGGTGGCGCCGGTGGCCACGTCCCACATCAGTACGGTGTTGTCGGCGCTGCCGGTTGCCAGGGTGCGGCCATCGGGACTGAACGCCGCCGAGACCACCGCGTCACTGTGGCCGGTCAGGGTCAAGCGGGTCGTTCCGGTGACCACGTCCCACAGCCGTGCCGTGTAGTCGCGGCTGCCGGTCGCCAGGGTGCGGCCGTCGGGACTGAACGCCACCGCGTAGACCTCGTTGGCGTGGCCGGTGAGGGTGGCTCGGACAGTGCCGCTGGCCGCGCCCCACAGCCGAACTGTCCCGTCGGCGCCGGCGGTTGCCAGGGTGTGGCCGTCCGGGCTGAACACCACCGAATTGATCTCTCCGGTGTGGCCGGTGAGGGTGGTGCGGACAGTGCCGGTGGCCGCGCCCCACAGCCGAACTGTCCCGTCGGCGCCGGCGGTTGCGAGCGTGTGACCGTCCGGACTGAACGCCACCGAGCGCACCTCGCCGGTGTGGCCGGTGAGGGTGGCTCGGACAGTGCCGGTGGCCGCGTCCCACAGCCGAACGGACCTGTCCGTACCGGCGGTTGCGAGCGTGTGACCGTCCGGACTGAACGCCACCGAGCGCACCTCGCCGGTGTGGCCGGTGAGGGTGGCTCGGACAGTGCCAGTGGCCGCGTCCCACAGCCGAACGGACCTGTCACCGCTGCCGGTTGCCAGGGTGTGGCCGTCGGGGCTGAACGCCACCGAGTAGACCGAGTCGGTGTGACCGGACAGGCGTCGCCGCAGTGGGAGGGACGCGGCGTTGTCCAGGCTCTCGACGGATTCGGGAGTCTGGCCGGTGCGGTACGCCTGGACGGCCAGTAGCGAGGCGAGGTCGGGGTCGGTGCTGATGAGGGTGCCGGCCTGGAGGGCGAGCTGCCGGGAGAGGGCCGTCTGCCGTTCGGCGACGGCCGTCCGCTGCTGCCGGACCGCGTATCCCGCAGCGGCGAGTGCGAGGACGAGGACCCCGGCCAGGACCGCGTTGAGGCGCCTGCTGCGCCGGATGGCGGCCTGCTGGCGCTGCCTGCTGGCGGTGAGGAAAGCGGCGATCCCGCTCGGTAGGCGGCGGTGCCGGGACCATTCGAGGCCTTCCGCGAGCGCCGTCCCGCCGAGCAGGTCACCGGGGTCCTTCTGCTGGGCCCAGCGGGCTCGCCGTTCCCGGATGTGTTCGAGCCACTCCTGGAAGCGGTGGTCCTGGTTGACCCACTCGCGTAGCGTGCCCCAGTCGCGGATGAGCGCGTCATGGATGAGCTCGGCCACCGGCTGCCCGGCCGGGGCGTCGGATCCTACGGCCGCAGGCGTGTAGGTGGTGATGATCCGGTGGCCGGTGAGGGCGGCGAGGACGGCATCGATGGCTCGCTCGCTGCCGGGAACGGCGTCGGGGTCGGCTGCCAGCTCGCGCAGCTCCCGCAGGGGCACCTGTGCCCGGATGGCCGGAATCTGGTGGCTCGGGTCGGCCGGGCGAACCAGGGAGGTCAGGATCCGCCGTGCGATGGACCGGTGGCCGGGGGGTAGCTGGTCGAGGGCGGTGTCGCACCAGGTGGTCAGGCTTCCGGTGACCGCGCCGATGCGCCGGTAGGCGTCGTGGGTGAGGTAGCCGTCCCGGCGGCCTTGCCAGAGCTGGCTGAGGGCCAGCTCCAGCAGGGGCAGCACGGTGACGGGAGCCTGGCGGGTGGCGGTCCCGTCGGGGGTGGTGGCCAGGACGTCGGTGACGATCTGCTCGGGCAGTCCGGGCTGGAAGCGGGCGCCCACGTCCTGGGCGGGCAGGGTGATGATGTCGCGCAGGTCGTCCTGGCTCAGGCTGCCCGGCACGTTGAGGAGCCCGGGCATCGAGGCATGCAGCAACTTCGGTGCCAGGGCGGCGAGTTGATGGTAGAAGTCATCGCGCATGACCAGGATCACCTGGAGCCGGGCGATCGAGTCGACCGCCGAGGTGAGCTGGTCCGCGATGGCCGGGCGGTGGTCCGGCCGTCGGCCGTCGGTCGGCTGGGCGAGGAACTCCTCGAACTGGTCGATGATCAGGATGACGCGTTGGCAGCCGGGGTCGGCCGCGAGTCTGCGGATGACGGCGGCGGCGATCCCGTCGGTGGCGGCCCCGACAAGTCCGGCGTGTTCCAGTTCGGCCGTCAGATCCTGCCTGGGTCTGACGAGCACGGACAACCACCTTTCGCTGCCCGGTAGTTCACCCGCAGCGAGGGCGGGTAGGACGCCGGCCTGGATCAGGGACGACTTGCCCGATCCGGAGGGCCCGAGCAGCAGCGTCAGCCGCCTGTGCCGGGCCAGGTTCGCCAGCACCTGCCGCACCGCGTCCCTGCGGCCCTCGAACCACCGGGCCTGCTCCGCGGTGAACGGCTCCAGTCCCCGGTAGGGGCACACGTCCCGCTCGGCCAGGTCGGGCCGGATCTCCCGCAGTGTCCGGGTCGGGGTGGCATAGGCGATGCCCTGCCCCCGCTCGAAGGCGTCGGGGGCGGTGATCTCGGTGACCATACCGATGACCAGGCCGGTCACCTCGTCCAGGACCGGGCCGCCACTGAACCCGGTGGTCAGGTCGTTGGCCTCGGTCAACTGCAGCAGCGCGCCCCTGCCCGCACCGGGCGGCAGCAGATCACCGGCCATCCCGAAGCCGAAGTGCCCGCCCGGCGGAGCCTGCGCGGGGAACCCGAACGACCGCACCCGGTGGCTCCGGCACCCCTCCGCAGAGCCCAACGGCAACGGCTCCGTACCCGCAGTGCTCCCGTTCAGGCGCACGACGGCGACGTCGTCGCCTCCCGGGGCACGCCAGGCATCGTCCAGGACCCGGCCGTCCACCCGCGGCGCACCGTCCGCGTGCGGGAAGACGAGCCGCACCGGCTCACCGGGCCCACTTCCGGCGGCGACCACCACGTGCGCGCAGGTGACCAGGAGGCCATCGGCCACCAGGAAACCCGCCCCGACCACCTCACCGCCCGCTCCGAGAACCTGGGCCACGGCGGAAGGCAGCCCCGGCGCACGGTCGCCCTCCGACCCGTTGCCAGCGATGTCCACCGGTCACCCCGGACTCTCGCCCACGCCCGGGTGGCCGGCCGCATTCCTGTTCCACGTCATGGTCACCATCAGATGACCGGTGGCACCGGCCTTGGTGATCACGGCCCCGGCCTCGACCGCGAGGTCGACGCCGAACGCCACCGTGATCTCGTCGGGGCAGGCCTTGCGCAGCTCGTCGAGGGTGGCCCGCGCCGCCTCGGTGACCGGCTGCAGAGCCCCCTGCAGACTCTCCGGCAGCTCATGGATGGCATCGCCGACACGACCGGCCTTCACCGGCCCTCCCAGCCCCGCCGGGGCCTCGATCAGGACGCAACCCCCGCCCTCCAACGGCATCCGGGCCAGAGCTGCCACAATCCCTCCTTCACCCCGTCGCACTCGTCGACACATGGGCCTTCGGGTCTCTCGGACGGCGGCGGGCGGTGCTGGGCACGTCGGGCCGCCCACAGCTGGGGCCGGGACGCCGGCGCTGTCCGTAGAACTGGCGACTGCGGCGGCTCGGGGCCGGGGAACCGTCCGCAAGCGCTCTTCAACCAGGAACCACCGAGCACGTGAACCGCTTACCGGCCCTGAGGACGCATCGCACGCTGCCACCCAGTGTCATCGTCGTCAGTGCCAGTACCTGCCGCACTCGGAGTGGGCCGTGTGAATGAAAGCCTCCAGGACGGGCGACGGGTGCGCGTACGGCGGCGGCCGCCGGGTGGACGTCGGTGAGCGTGGCTCGAAAGTGCCGGTGGCGGGTGGCACCCGCCAGGCCAGGAGCGTGTCTCAGCAACCGGCACCCCGCGTCTGTCTCGTGATCATTCATGCAGAACGACACCCCGCGCGGCCAGGCGCCGGGCGCCGATCCGGCGTGATCAGTGCCCGGGGGACGCCGGGCGGAGCCGGCGGGTGGGCTCACCGAGCGGCGTTCAGCGGCACAGGGTGCGCAGGGCCGCGCGGCAGTCCGAGGCGCGGCGCTGCGGGTCGGTGTCGGTGCCGGCCCAGGCGATCCGGGCGTCCGGTCGGATCAGGACTGCGGTGACGTCCCGCCAGACCGGATGTGAATCCTCGGCATTGACGGCTACCGTCCGTTGGTCGAGGCCGGGCGCGGAACACGGCGTCCGCGTCCCGTCGAGGTCGAGCAGCAGCGGTCGGCCGTGGCGCATCAGCGGGTGGGCGGTGGGTGCGCCGGCCGCGTCCAGGACGAGGCCGGCCAGTCGCGTGCCATCCAGCGGGTGCGCGGCGGATGCGGTGTCGGCGGGGACAGGGTCGTCGAAGCCGGCGATCCTGCGGGCCCACTGGCGGTTGGTCTGCGGTTCGGCCAGCGCGGCGGACCATACCTCGCGCAGCGCGATCTGTTCCGGGCTCGCCGCGGCGAACAGCGCGAGTTGAGCGCGGGTGTTGTCGATGACGGCGCGGGCGGCCGGCCGGCGCTCCGTGTCGTAGCTGTCGAGCAGTCCGTCGGGTGCCCGGCCCTGGAGGGTGGCGGCCAGCTTCCAGCCCAGGTTGGTGGCGTCCTGGATGCCGAGGTTCATACCCTGCCCGCCCGCCGGGAAGAACATGTGCGCCGCGTCCCCGGCCAGCAGCACCCGTCCGGCCCGGTACCGCGCTGCCTGCCGGGTGGCGTTGCCGTAGCGCGACAGCCACCGGGGGTTGCGGATGCCCAGGTCCCGTCCCAGTAGCGCGCGGGCCTGCTCGCGCACCTCCTCCAGCGTCAGCGGTTCGCCGGTGCCGTGGTGCACGGTGGCCGTGGACAGGCCCGCCAGCCGGTGGACGCCGTCGCCGATCGGGGCCACCAGGAACGAACCGGCCGGCCCGGTGGCGGCGAGCGGCGCGGAGGGCGGATCGTCGAGTTCGACGTCGGCGAGCCACCCGGTCATGGTGGTGTCCTGGCCGGGGAAGTCGATGCCGGCCGCCTGGCGCACCGCGCTGCGGGTACCGTCGCAGCCCACCACCCAGCGGGCCCGTACGGTCCGGTGGGTGCCGCCGGCCCGGATCACCACCTCGACAGCGTCCGGCCCCTGGGTGAGCGAGACGACCTCCTCCCCGCGAAGCACCCGGGCGCCCACGGCGACCGCGTGCTCCTCCAGGAGCTGTTCGGTGACGGACTGGCCGAGCGCCAGCATGAACGGGTGCACCGCCCCGACCGTGGAGAAGTCCAGCCGGGTGGTCGCCGCGCCGAAGTGACCGGTCGACACCGGCGTACCGCGTTCGATGAACCGCTCCGCGAGGCCGCGGGTGGCGAAGGTGTCCAGCGTACCGGCCTGCATGCCGACCGCGCGCGACCGTCCGTCCGGTGCCGCCCGGCGCTCCACGACGGTCACCTCCACCCCGTGCAGGCGCAGTTCCGCGGCGAGCCAGAGCCCCACCGGGCCGGCCCCGGCGATGAGCACGTCGAGCATGACAAGCACTTCCTCTCACTCCTGGGACGATGCGCGGCGCCGGAGGCGCGCCGATGTGCTGGGACAGGCGGCGCGCCTCGTGGCGTCAGGTGGGCAGTGCGGCTCAGCGGGCGCTGCCGAGGTTCCGGTCGGCGTCTGCGCCTTCGAGCATGAGGGTGGTCTCCTCGATGCGGCGGAAGCGGCCGTCGGGGGCGAACTCGGCGAAGAGGTAGACCTCCATGCGGACGGTGGAGCCGTCGGTCTTGATGACCTCCATCGTGTGGCGGTCGGCGTAGCGGTCACCGGACGAGAGTTCGTCGTGCACCTCGACCGAGCCACCGGCCACGACCGTGCGCAGGTGGGCGATGTGGGCCAGGAACTCGGTGCGGTCCGCCCACTCCCCGTCGGTGCGCTGGCGGTAGTCGGGGGCGAAGTGCCGGTCGGCGGCCTCGTCGAGGTCGAGGCCCGGGGTGAGGAGCAGGTCGGTCAGGGCGGAGCGGGCGTCGGTACGGGTGCTGGCGGTGGTCATGACGGTCCCTCGGGGTTCGTGATTCGACAGGAAGTGCGTGCTTCGAGCACGCATATGCACCGTACTACAGATTGCGTGCGTCGCGCACGCTATTCTTCGGGTCATGCCTGACGATGTGGGACACGAGATCGCCGACGCTCTTGGAGCCCTGCTCAGACGAGGCGCCCGAGCACGGCTGTACGCGCGCCTGACGGGCAACTTGGGCGAGGCGGTGGACGAGACCACCTACCCCGTTCTCAGTGGGCTCGCCCGGACGGGCCCTTGCAGCGCAGCCGACCTCGCGGGCGAGATCGGCCTCGACCGCTCCGGCGTCACCCGCCGCGCCACCCGCCTGGAGGAAGCCGGTCTGCTGTGCCGCGAACCCGACCCCGACGACCGCCGCGCCATCCTGCTCGCCCTGACCGAAACCGGACAGCAGGCGGTGCAGATCACCCGGCAGCGCCTCGTCACGATCATCGAAGCGTCCCTCGCCTCCTGGCCGCCCGAGGAGGCGCAGAGCTTCGCCCACCAACTCCACCGCTTTGTCACCACCGGTCCATTCGCGAAATCATGACGCCGGCTTCTCGGCCGGGTCGCCCGGGGGAATCCCACCCCCGAGTACCGGGCACGTCCGTTACCGTCTCGGTCCTGCTGCGGCGTACAGCACGGTGCCGGTCGCCAGCAGGGCCCACGCGGTCGTGGCGGACGCCGTCGTGGCGGGGGAAATGATCATCCAGCCGCCCACCTCTCCCGCGATGCCGGGCGGAACCGGGACGAGGAGGGTGACGGCGAGCCAGCCGATCGGCAGGGTCCATGCGAAGTGTGCCCCGAACAGCACCGCCCCGAGCGCGGCCAGGCCGATCAGGCCCGCACTGTCCCGGACGACGAGCGCGGCGGGGGCGAGCTCGGCTCCCGCCGCCTGGGTCGCCAGCAGCGCCGCCCCTGCGACCGCGCCGGCCAGCAGCGCGTGCGCCGCCCGCCGGGGCGCCCACCGGATCGCGGCCGTGCGCTCCAGTGCGACGTCCGGCCCACCGAGCCCGACGGAAGCGGCCGTCACGTTCGCGGTCAGGATCAGGACCGCGATCCCGAGGTCCATCGGGCCAGCGCCGTTGTGGTTGAGGGCCCACGCTGCCAGCGCGACGAGCGTGACCGCGGCGGCCGAGGTGGGCACCCGCCGTGAACGCGCGTACAAGGTCAGCCACCTCATCGCGGCGTCTCCCCCGCCAGCATCGAAAGCTCGTGGTACCCCGTGCAGGAGAGAGCGGCAGTGTGCACCTCGGCGATCCGCGAGCGCTGGTCGGCCGGTGACATCGCCGTCAGCCGCTTCCAGGCGGCGTCGGCGTCCGCCCAGGTACGTGGCGAGTACGCGTAGGTGTCCGGCCTCTGCAGCGCTTCGAACCGGCGGTCGCCGAGGGCCCAGCTCGCGACGATGCTCTGGACGGGGATGTCGAGCTGCCCCCGGCCCTCCCACGTGGTGCGCGGTGCGCAGTTCGGTGCCAGTCCCTGGGCGACCAGGAGTCGGGTCAGTTCCGCCCCCGTCGCACGGGCGATCAGCGGGTCGTCGAAGTCGACCAGCACCGCGTCGCCGGAAGCCTGGCGGTCGTCGCCGAGCGCGTGCAGCCGGGTGTCCTCCCGCACCGAGGTGGGCGCCTGGTCGCCCAGGGCGTCGTGCAGCACGCGCAGCGCGTCCCTGCCGCGCGGCGCGAGTTCGGGCAGGTGTGAGCGGTTGGCCTGAGTCACGCACACCGGTCCGTCGCAGACCGAGGTGGCGGCGGCCTTGTCGACCACGTAGGTGTCGCGTGCCGTGGCCGGGAGGATCACCAGGGCGAGCGCCGCGCCGACCAGGACGGGGGCCACCGCGAGGAGTCGGGCCCGGCGGGTCGCGGCCGACAGCAGGGCGAAACCGGTGGCGAGCAGGCCGAGCAGCCAGAGCGTCTGGCCGAGGTGCACGGAGCCGGACAGGGTCAGCAGCACCTCCCGCGGCTCCGAGGTCGCCGGGGACAGCAGGGCGAGCCGGTTCGGCGCGCTGCTCGACGGCAGTAGCCCCTCGTTGCTGGGCCGCAGGAGAAGGGTCGCCAGCAAGAGGAACACCGTCAGGGCCGGCGGGGTGAGCACGGAGGGAACGGCCCGTGCGACGCCCATGCCGAACACAGCCCCCGCGACGAGGGACAGCGCCGCCACCAGCGAGACCGGCAGCCAGCCGAGACTCGTGTAGGTGGTGGCGCCGAGGGCCACCTGGACCGCGCCCACGAGGACGAGGAGACCGAAGCCCGACGCCAGCACGATTGCCGTCGCGCCGGCCGGCAGCGCCGCACGGCGCCAGGGCGGCAGCGGCGTGGTCGTCAGCAGTTCGGTCATCCGCGAGCGGGAGTCGCGCAGCCCGTACACCGCCCCCGTGCCCACCACGAGCGGCCACCAGAAGGCCAGCAGGGACCGGGTCCACAGGGCCATGGAGGTCCACTGGGCCGTCCATCCCGCGTCGCCCTGCCACCAGATCCCGTCGATCAGGCAGAAGACCGCCAGACTGCCTCCCAGGACGACGAGGCCTGGCCACGGGGCGAGGGAGCGCTTCAGTTCGACACGCAGTCCGTTCACCAGGTGCCTCCCGGCTGCTCGCAGCCCTGGAGCAGAGCCGAGTAGCCGCGCTCCAGGGGGCTGTCGCCCGGATGCTCGGGGCCGCCCGCCGCCGCCAGGTCGTCCGGCGTGCCCTGGAAGACGAGGCGACCCTCGGCGAGGAGCACCACGTCGGAGCAGGCGGCCGCGACGTCCTCGACCAGGTGGGTGGAAACGACCACACAGGTGTCGCGGCCCAGTTCCTGCAACAGCTCGCGAAAGCGCAGCCGCTGCGCCGGGTCCAGGCCGACTGTCGGCTCGTCCAGCAGCAGCACCGCGGGATCGTTGACGATGGCCTGGGCGATGCCGGCCCGCCGCACCATGCCCCCGGACAGGGTCTTCATCCGGTGGTCGGCGCGGTCCGCCAGGCCCACCCGTTCCACGGCCCGCTGGACGGCCGCGGGGACGGCTGCTTTCGGCACCTCCTTCAACCAGGCCATGTACTCGACGAACTCGCGCACCGTGAAGCGCTTGTAGTAGCCGAACTCCTGTGGCAGGTAGCCGATTTGACGTCGCAGAGACCGGTGGTCGACCATCGCGCCCACGCGGGTGCCGAGCAGCTCCAGGTCGCCCTCGGTGGGGCGCAGCACGGTGGCCAGAGTCCGGATCAGGGTGGTTTTTCCTGCTCCGTTGGGTCCCAGGAGGCCGTGGGTGCCGGTGCCCAGGGAGAGGTCGAGTCCGTCGACGGCCGTCTTCTTGCGTCCGACGCGTACTCTCAGGCCGCTGGCGTGGATCTCCCAGGCGTAGGTTTTCGGCGCGGTGTCGGCCGCGCTCGTGGTGGGCGTCATACGGTGGTCCCTTTCGAGGGTCGACGATGGTTTCACAGCGTTGAGTACGCGTTTCTGCGGGCGATGACGGCACCGGTGCCGAGCGCGAGGAGCAGCCCCCACACGGGCAGTCGGTCGGGCTGGAGGACAAGCCGCAGGACAACGGGGAGGTGGCCGGTGACCCACGCGGGTGCCACGACGACGCCCCACGCGAGCGCCAGCCCCGTGGCGGCGCGGGTCACGCCGACCACGCTGCCCAGCGCCAGTGCGGTGGAGGTGAAGGCCAGCGAGGGCAGCAGCCACTGCGCGGCCGTCATGGTTCCGGTCAGCCATCCCCCCACCAGGAGCCCGGGCAGGACCACCACGAGAACCGCCGTGGTGCGCCGCAGGAGCAGGGGCAGGCCGGCTCGGGCGGTCGAGGCCGTCAGTTCGTGCGCCGGGTCCAGGCCGCGCGACCACGATGCGGCGACGCCGCACAGCGGTAGCAGGGGTGCGATCGCCGACACCGGAGAGGTGTCGCCGGAGAACGTCGGCGGCGCGACCGCGTCCAGCAGCAGTGCCATCAGGGTGACGGCGACGGTCATGGCCAGCCAGGGGGCCATGGCCGGTGTCAGCCAGGCCGCCACCCACCTCGGGCGGTGTCGCCTTGAGGGTGCCGGGACGGCCGCGTCCAGTTGCGGTTCGAGAGCGTCCCGGACGGTGTCGAGGAGCGTGGCGATGCCGGGCGCCTCGGTGGCCACACCGGCCGCCAGGTGGCTTCGGCACGGCGCGCACGTTTCCAGGTGGGCTTCGAGCGCCCATACTGTGTCCGCGGCCATCGTCGCGTCACCACGTGCGTAGTCGTCGATCAACCGCCTCGACGCGTGTTCCCCGCTCATCTCAGTGCCTCCCGCATCGCGATTCGGGCCCGGCGGGCGCGGGTCTTGACCGTGCCTTCGGGCAATCTGAGCAGGACGGCGGTCTCCCGGACGGAGAGTCCGTCGAGCACCGTGGCCTGCAGTACCGCTCGGAGTTCCGGCGCCAGTCGCCGCAGGGCGTCGCCGACCTCGCCGCCGACGGCCTTGGCGAGCGCCTCGTCCTCCGCCGCGGGCACCACCGCCCGTTCGGCAGCGGCGACCGGCGGTTCGGCGTGGTGGGCCCGGCGCCGGAACGCGTCGACCAGGCGGCGCGCCGCGATCGTCCACAGCCACCCGACGGCCGTCCCGCCGACCGCGCTCCCGGCGAACGCGCCGGCCGCGCGCCACACCGCCAGATAGGTCTCCTGCATGACCTCGGCGACGATCTGCTCGTCCGCGCAGCGACGGCGCAACCGCACCGCCAGCCACGGCGACGTGCGCCGGTACAACTCGTCGAACGCCCCGCGGTCACCTCTGGTCACCAGCCGGACGAGGCGTTCCTCGTCCAACTCGTCCAGTGCTCTCCTGCGTGATCTCACATGAGCCAGACGCCCGATGCTGCGCACGGGTTCTGCGCCTGACGTGACCTGCGTCATGGTGTCGCGCGCGGAGGATTGTGACGGGTGGCCGCCGCGGCCGCCCTGGCGGCGGCGATCGGCGCGGCCGCTGCAGTTCTCCACGCGGCGAGATCCGGCGGTGATCGCGGCGTTCGTGCGCACCCGGGTGTTGGAGCCGGAGCGGGAGGATTTCCGGCGGGGTCCGGACGAGCTGCCGGCTCACCGGGGGGTGGCGGTGACTTGAAGGTGGTGATCGGCTGTGCGTGACTGGGAGAGGGTGACGGCGGGCCGACCGACATCGAGGTGCTCCGGATGGGTTTCATCGGCACAGTGGGGCTGGTGCTCCACCCTGAGCGCACGTGCGCGCCCATCGTGGACGCGGTCGTCCGGTGGAGCCGGGCCCGGGGCGCGAAGGTCCTGGGGCTGGCGGCGGAGGTGGCACGGATCGGCTGCGAGGCCGTACCGGTCGAGGCCGACGAGATGGCCGCGAGCGCAGACCTGGTGATCAGCCTCGGCGGAGACGGCACGATGCTGCGCGCGATGCGGCTCGTGGTCGGTGGCCACGCGCCCGTGCTGGGGGTGAACGTCGGACGCCTGGGGTTCCTCGCCGAGGTCGACATGCCGGAGCTTCCCGCCGCACTCGACGCCATCGACGACCGCCGGTTCACCGTGGAAGCCCGCTCCGGCGTCCACGCCCGGTTCGGCGATGCCGGGGAGACGGCACTCAACGACGTGGTGCTCCTTCGCAGCCCCGGGCACAGGTCCGCAGCCGTCGCGGTGATGGTCCAGAACCAGCCCTTCGTGGCGTACACCGCAGACGCGGTCGTCGTTGCCACGCCGACCGGTTCCACTGCCTACAGCTTCTCCGCCGGCGGCCCGATCGTCTCTCCGAACGCCGAGGGGCTGCTGGTCACGCCCGTAGCTCCGCACGCCGCGTTCAACCGGTCCGTCTTCCTTTCCAGCGGGGAGGTGCTCGCCCTGGAGGTGCAGCCGCAGAGCGGTGATCTCGCCGTCGAGGCCGACGGCCTCCTGGTCGGCCACGTCTCGCCGGGCGACGTCGTCGAGGTGACGATGCTGCCCGGCGCGGCACGCGTCGTACGACTCGGCCACACCACCTTCTACCAACGGGCCCAGCGCAAACTCCGACTCACCGGGTCGGCGGAACTCGGCTGACCTGGGTCTGGTGGCGGTTCGCGATCCGCGGCTGCGGGCTGCCGGTGACGCGGACGTGGATCGGCAGCGACACCGGGCGCCGACGTGCCGGAGCTGTTCGCGGACGTGTTGGGCGGGGTGGGCGAGACCGAGGTACCGGTCGCCCAAAGGTCGGCAAGGGTCTCCTCGACGGGGGGCATGTCGGGCAGGTCGGGGGCGTCGATGCCCGGGGCGGTGCCTGGCAGCATGTCCGTCGCGGTCCGGGAGACCATCCCGGCGCCCCATGGGGCCTGGCGACGGGTCAACCCCAGGCTCGTGAACGCGCCTGCGCCGGCGAGGGTCTCGACGGCGGATGCGGGAAGCCGGGTGCGGTGGGCGAAGTCCTCGGTTTGTCTGGACAGCATCCCCGTCGACCACGACACCCGGTTCGAGCCGCCCACTCCGGGAGTGGACGGCTCCGAGGACGACGCGGCATGACGGCGGCCCTGCCCCCGTCGCGGCTGCGGCCGCTGCCCCGGACCGTCGCTCCGCTCCACCGCGAGAGCAAGGACTCCTACATCGAGCGCCTGGTACCGGCTACGTCACCGGGATCGGGTTCGTCGTGGATGGTCAGTGCTCCGGCGAGGTCGAGGTCGTCGGCGGTGCCATGTGCCCCGGCGCGGACGAGCAGCACTGCGCCGAGCGCGGTGCTCCAGAACGTCCTGGCTTCCACGTTGAGCGGTCGACGGGTCCTCCAGCCGCGACTGTCGATGAGCTGGCTCACGAAACGCTCGGATTGCCGGAACAGCAACTGGAGGTGCTGGTCGACCACGGAGGCGAGTTCGGGTCTGGAGATCCCGGCGGCGAGCGCTCGCGTGACCGACGGGAGCGAGGGCATGGCCAGTACGGCGCGGGCGATGTTGCGCCGAAATGCCGCCGCGTCGGGGGCTTGGCGACCGATGCGTTCGATCCGTCGGGCGTCGTGCAGCAAGCCGAGAAAGGCGGCGTGCACGAGGAGCGAGTCCTTGGAGCCGAAGTGGTAGGTGACCTGGTTGGGGAAGACGCCTGCCGCGTTCGCGATCTCCGCGACGCTCACTTCGGCGCCGGGCCGTTCCTTGCAGAGCCGTGCAGTTGCCTCGATCAGGCGACGCCTCGTCGCGCGACCTCGGTCACGCGACCGAGCCGACGTTGATCGATCTTCGGTTCGCTTCTTCTCCACAGCGAAATTGTATGTGATACAACAGGGCCGTTCGCTTGTATCGCATACAAGAAAGGTTGAGGGGCATGCACCGGACTGAAGTCGTCGTGACCGGACTCGGCGCGATCACACCACTCGGGGCAGACGTGGCGTCCACCTGGGAGGCCCTGCTTGCCGGCGAGTCGGGCATCCGCGGGGGCGTCCTGCGCGGCCACGAGGACGTCCGTCTTCCCGACACCGTCGCGGGGACGATGGCGATCGACCCCGCCGAGTTGCTGCTGCCGGTACAGGCCAGGCGGCTCGACCGCTCGCAGCAGGCGGCCTTCATCGCGGCGGCCGAAGCCTGGGCCGACGCCGGCACCCCAGAGGTGGACCCGGACCGGCTCGCCTCGGCGATCGGCACGGGCATCGGCGGGATAGGAACGCTGCTGAAGGAGGACGACGTACTGGAAGCGGCCGGGACGCGGCGCGTCTCGCCACGCACGGTCCCGATGCTCATGCCCAATGCGGCGGCAGCGCTGATCAGCATCGAATACGGCGCACGGGCCGGGGCCTACACGCCCGTCTCGGCGTGCTCCTCCGGTGCCGAGGCGATCGCTCTGGGGGCCAGGCTCATCCGTGCCGGCGAGGCGGACGTGGTCATCGCGGGCGGGGCCGAGGCCGCAACCACCCCGATCACCGTCGCCAGCTTCGCCCAGGCACAAGCACTGTCGAGGCACACCGCCGAACCCGCCTCAGCGTCACGACCGTTCGCCGCGGACCGCAGCGGATTCGTCCTCAGCGAAGGCGCCGCTGTCATGGTGCTCGAAAGCGCCGAGCATGCCAGCGCCCGAGGCGCGCGCGTCCACGCGGTGCTCGCGGGCGCCGGCATCGCCGCCGACGCCCACCACATCACGGCGCCCGCTCCCGACGGCTCCGGTCAGATCTCCGCCATGCGCAAGGCCCTCGCGCAAGCCGGTCTGGCTCCCGAGCGGATCAGCCACATCAACGCCCACGCCACCGGAACTCCGGTCGGCGACGCCGCCGAGGCACGCGCGATCAGGGAGGTCTTCGGCCACGCCACCGTGACAGCCCCCAAGGCCGCGCTCGGTCATCTCTTCGGCGCAGCCGGCGCGATCGAAGCACTCATCGCCGTCCTCAGCGTGGAGCACGGTGTCATTCCACCGACCCGCAACCTCACCGAGGCCGGCGTCGGTCCCGACATCGATCTCGATGTCGTCGCAGAGCGACGAGACGTCCCCCAGGAGGCCGTGCTCAGCAACTCCTTCGGCTTCGGTGGGCAGAACGTTTCGCTCATCGTCACCGGCACGCGGCACCACGCGTCCCGTACGGCCTCGACGACACCATGACCGACGCGAACGCACCGTAGAACCGGCGACACGGCGACACGGCGAAATGGCTTCGGGAAAGCAGGGCCGGGAAGCCTGCCGCTGACCGACCTCCGACCGGCGCCCCCGGCCGCCTCGAACCCGGCGGACGGAGTCCGGCACGGATCTGACTGCATGACCAGGTGAGGCCTCTCCAACACTCCGGAGAGGCCTCACCGATATCCAGAAACCGCGTTCGGCGGCGACCACGCTTCGACGCCGGCGGGCGGCGCGCTCCCGGCAGCCGGCCACGGCCCTCCCGGGCGTCCGGGAGGGCCTCAGGGCGGGCCGCGCCACCCGTCACGAGGACGAAGGTCAGGCGGCGGCGGCACCGCCACGTGGCGATCCTGCTCGCCGGCACACCCGACCCCGACGACACCGCCCACGCCCTGCTCGCCGCCCTGGGAGCCGAGCACGTCGCCGCCCTCCTGCCGGAACTCGGCGAACAGCGGATGCGCGCCGGCCTGCTCCGCCTCGCCCGGGCCATGACGTGACAACCACCCCGCCGGCCGGGGACCGGCACCATGCGCTGGTGGACCGTCCGGCTGCACGACAACGGCGGCGACGGCCGGCGCGAGTACGACGACGCCGCACCGGTCATCGCGACCACCCTGGAGTCGCCGGCCGCGCACGGGCCGCTCGGGCCGGTGGAGGCGTCGGTCGAGGCCGACCGTGTCCGGCGCCACCCGGGGTCCCGTCCGGTAACGAGAGAACCCGGACACGGGCCCGATCCCGTCAGGAAGCGAGTTCGGCTTCGCGAGGAACGCGGAACACCGCCGGGGTCGTCCATCCGCGCAGCGTGGAGTGAACCGTCGAGTGGAACGCGGCCTCGGCCGTGGCGGCGTCGAGAGCCCCCGCCAGTTCCAGCGTCACGAGCCCGTGCAGGGCGGCCCAGATCGACAGGGCGATCGACGGTGGGCCGGTTCAGGGCAGGTCGTCGTGATGACCGCACAACCATGCCAGCGCCATGTAGACGCCCAGTGCCCGTTCCGTCTCCCCTGCCAGGCCCGTACCCTGCCGAATGTGCACCTGCGCGGCCTGGCACTCGGCGAGCAGCTGCGCCCTGCACGGCCCGTACGCGCCGACGGCGGCGTTCGCGGTGACCGGCGCGCCCACCTGGGCACCCACGGCCCACCGGTAGGCCCCCAGCAGCCCCCGTTCGAAAGGGGTGCGGGCCGCGCTCACCGCGTCCAACGCGGCGAACACCTCGTCCACCAACCGCACCCCCACCATCACCGCCGTCGTGTCCTCGATCGCCATGATGCCGACGCTACGGGCCCCACGACACCGACGCCGCACGGTCACCGCGCAAACGCCCCCGTCCAGGGGACAGTCCCCCTGAAAGGCATCCTTCTCGGGTGCGGGCCGCGCGAGAGGGGAATCGGGGGATGCGGCCGGGATTCTGCCCTGACTCCAGCCGCCCCGAGGCCGTCCGACCCCGAGACGGCACGGGGGGATGCCGGGACTCGTGGCACGGACGGCCTGGGTGCCGAGCGAGGCGGGGGGCCGCCCGAGCGACTCCGCGCCCCGGCCTACCTGACCCGAGCCGACGGTCGAACCGGGCTGGCGCCCCGCGCACGGACATCACCGGCTGACATCGGGACCGGTCCGAAACCCCTTGGACGGCACCGGGACCAGCCTGCTGAAATGGGAAACGGCCGCTGTTGGGTCGAAGGGATGCGGCGATGACCGAGATCAGGCTGCACCTGTCGGTGCGCGGTCTCACCGACGCGGACCTGCCGGCCTGCACCTGGGCCGGCTCACCCAGGCACGTACGCGAGCTCGTCCACCAGATCCGCCGCGCCGAGGCGGGCGAGATCGACTACCTGGCGGTGTGCACGCCGGTCGGGCTCCCGGTGGCGGTCGGCGGCATCGACTACACGGTCAGGCCCGGTGCCGGCACTCTCTGGCAACTCGGCGTCCATCCGGCCCTGCAGTCCTGCGGGATCGGCACGCTGCTGATCCGCTCCGCCGAGCAGCGGATCGGCGCCCGGGGCCTGACCCGCGCCGAACTCGGCGTCGAGGAGAGCAACCCGCGCGGCTCGACCTGGTCGTCTCCACCCTCGAACGGTTCCGCCGGCCCGCCGCCTGGGAGCAGTACGCCATCGCCCGCTCCCAGGTGCTGGTCGACCGCCGCGACGGGGAGGTCACCCGGATCGTCGCCGCGATGGGACGGCTCGGCGCCGAGGAGGCCTTCCAGTCGGGCGCCGCCCTGCTGGACGCCTACGCCAACGCGCTCTACCGCTCGGTCAAGAACCACCGCGACGGCAACCCGCTCGCCGGCCACCTCGACGCGGCCGCCAGCGTCGGATTCCTGCTCGACCTGCTCTTCGCCCTGGAGCGCCGCCCGCGCCCCTACAACAAGTACCTGGCCTGGGAGCTGGACCGGTTCCCGCTGCCCGGCTGGGAGAGCGCCGCCCTGCTGGACACCGTCGCCCGGATCACCGCGACCGGCGAAGTGGCGTCGCAGCAGCGGCTCTTCACCCAGGTGGAGGCGGCTGCCCGGGCCGCCGGCCACGCGGCGGTGCTGGACGCCTGGGGCGAGGACCTGCTGTTGATGCGGCCCCACCCGGACTCCCCGGCCCACCAGCCCTCCTGACCTTCGGGGCGCCGAGAGCTTGGTACGGCCACTTCGCCAAAACCGCCGTCTCCTCCCGAGCCGCAGCCACCCTCGCCTCACTCCTCACACGGGCCTGACCCTTTGACGACACTGCCTACGGCTACGGGCTACGGCTACGGCCGTCCGGTCTACGGTTCGGCTCGGGCGGGAACCGCCCGAGCGGCGTCAGGCGTCGATCGGCCGCAGCACCGCGTAGTACGCGAACGGCGGACCGTACAGCCGGGCGACCCGCAGCCCGGCCCCCTCCGCCAGGCTGATCAGCGAGGACGGCCGGATCTGATGCCGGTCGAAGAACTCGCCGACCACCAGCCGCCCGAACGGCTTCAGCACCCGGCGCAGTTCGGCCAGCGTACGCGCCGGATCCGGGATCTCGCCCAGCGCCGTCACCAGGTAAGCCGCATCGAACGAGTTGTCCGCAAAGAGAAGTTCATGTGCGTCGGCGCAGCTCGGCACGATGTTGTCGACGCCCTGCTCCTTGGCCCGGCGGCCCACGTGGTCGAGCATCTCCTGCTGGATGTCCACGATGTCCAGCTGGCCGTTCGGTCCCAGCTGCGGTGCGACGTGCAGCGACTGCAGGCCGGTTCCGGGGCCTATCTCCAGGATCCTCTCGCCCTCCCGGGCCTGCAGCACGTGGTCCAGACGCTTCAGAGTCAGGAACGGCAGCGGCAGGTCGAGCAGCCAGCGCTGGGAGTACGGGTACGGCGCGGAGTCGGTGAACCACCAAGTGGCGACGGCGGCGGCAGCGCCCGCGCCCATCAATGCCCGCGAATTCATCATCATTCCTCCATTAATGTTGGATTTGGCCACCGAAGCGTTCCTGATGGACGATCAGTTGTGTTTGCGTGCGATCCGCTTGCGTCAGCGCCGACTTCGTCGGCAGTCGGCCCGAGCGGGCCGAAGGAACCGCCCGTGGACCGCCGTTGCGGCAGACCGGGGACTTCCCGAAACGGACCGGACCGCGATCCGCTCAGCGGCCCGGCCGAGGGAAGGTCCGGGTCGCGAGAACCGCGCAGGCCATCGCCAGCGGCAACTCGGCGAAGACCGCCATCAGCACCGCCAGCTCGAAGTCCGAACCCGGGGCAGCCGTCATGGCGTCGAACCAGGCGTCGACCAGCAGCAGGGCCGAGGTCGCGGCGGAGGTCAGGCAGGCCCGGCAGTCGCCGCGCCTGAGGAGCAGTCCGGTGGCGAGCAGGCCGAGCGCCTCAGAGCTGTCCAGACCCGTCCACGTCCAGGCCCAGTGCGAGGCCTGAGCGGTGGCCGGCAGCCCGGTGTGCAGGAAGACCAGCCAGGGAATCATCGCCATCCCGAGCACGGTGAGGACCGTGGCCGCCCGGCGAAGCAGCAGGGGGAGCGTCGAAGCGGCCGCGGCCTTCGGAAGGATCAGCGGGACGCCGGAGCCCGGACCGGCGTCCACGCGGACCGGACGGAGCGAATGAACGCCGGTCAACTGAGTGCTCGCCATGACACCTGACTCCCTCCCGTGCACGCCCCTCGGGCACAACATCAGCATGTCGTTCACGCGCGCCCGAGGCAGTAGCACTCCTATCCGACTTGATGGTGGTGCTACGTACACCTTCCGCATCCGGCGGCACTGCGGGGAGATCCGACCCTGCCCCCGCCAGAACCAGTTGGAATGCTGATCGATTGCGCTCCGCAGGGGCCGTCCGGACTGATCACCAGGTGGGCCTTCGGGGGACCTCGGTAGCGGCAGCGGCGCATGCCGTGTCCGTGGACGCACTCGTTGATGGTGCCCTCGATACCGGAACGCACCGACCACCGGCGATCGCCCCGGGCCGGCGGGAACAGCCGGTCAGGCCCGGGACGCTCCGAGGAACCGCAGCACGGCCAGGACACGGCGGTGGTCCGCGTCGACCACGGGCAGGTCGAGCTTGGCGAAGATGTTGTTGATGTGCTTGGCCACGGCGCTCTCACTGACCACCAGCGCCTGCGCGATGCCGGCATTGGAGCGCCCCTCGGCCATCAGGCCGAGCACCTCCCGTTCGCGGGGGGTCAGCCGTGCGAGCGGGTCGTTGTCGCGGCGCAGCAGCAGCTGGGCGACGACCTGCGGGTCCAGAGCCGTGCCCCCGTCCGCCACCCGCCGCACCGCCGCCACGAAGTCGGCGACATCGGCGACCCGCTGCTTGAGCAGGTAGCCCACACCGCTGGTGTTCGCGGACAGCAGGTCAGCCGCGTAACGCTCCTCCACGTACTGCGAGAGCAGCACCACCGCCGTCCCCGGCCAGCGCCGGCGGATCTCCATCGCCGCTCGCACCCCCTCGTCGGTGAAGTCCGGCGGCATCCGGACGTCGATCAGGGCGAGTTCGGGCCGGTGCTCCGCCACCGCCGCCAACAGTCCTTCCGCATCGCCGACTTCGGCGGGGACCTGGAACCCGCCCATCTCCAGCACCTTGGTCAGGCCGACCCGCAACAGCACCGAGTCCTCGGCGATCACCGCGCGCACGGCAGCTCCGCGGTGATGGTGGTGGGTCCCCCAACGGGGCTGCTGACGTGGAAGGCCCCGTCGAGGGAGCCGACCCGCTTGGCCAGCCAGCTCAGCCCCGTGCCGCCGGCGGCGTCGGCACCGCCCAGCCCGTCGTCGGTAACGCGCACGCGAAGCACCCCGCCCACCCGACGGACGATGACCTCTGCACGCATCGCGCTGGCGTGCTTCGTCGCATTGGTCAGCGCCTCCGAGATCACGAAGTACGCGACCGACTCCACGCTGGGCGCCACCCGCTCCTCCAGATCGACCCGCAGCCGCACCGGCAGGGGCGTGCGGGCGGCCAGCCCGGACAACGCCGCGTCCAGACCTCGGTCTTCGAGCACGGCCGGGTGCAGGCCCCGCACCAGGTCATTGAGTTCGGCGATCGCCTCCTTCGCCTCCAGGTGCGCTCTCGCGATCACCTCGCGGGCGTCAGGCAGGTCCGGGCGGGTGGCAATGGCCAGACCCAGGTTGACCGCGAGAGACACCAACCGCTGCTGGGTTCCGTCGTGCAGGTCGCGCTCGATCCGGCGGCGCTCCGCGTCGACGGCCTCGATCAGGTCGGTCCGGCTCACGGCCAGCTGATCGACCCGCTCCTGGAGCCGCTGCGCCCGGCTGGGCCCGAGCAGGCCCAACGCCAGCCACGCCTCTGCCCGGACTACTGCCCGCGCGGTCCAGGGCAGGGCGCACAGGAGGAGGAGTCCGGCCGCTGTGTAAACCGGCCGCTGGGTCAGGTTGCCGAACCAGTCCTGGCGGATTCCGGTTGGCAGCGCCCATGCCCAGGCGTAGACGGTGGCGCCTGCCAGGCCCGCCGCCGTCAGCACGAGCACCAGCAGCTCCAGCATCGCGAGCAGCGGGCCCAGCACGAGGTGGTAGCCGATCTTGCGCCAAGGCCGCGTCGCCGCGAGCCACCGGGCGGTCGAGGCCCACGTCCGTTTCTCCGGCGCGGTGGGGGTGAGCCGGGGGACGTCCACACCGATGAGTACCCGGTAGCGGGCCCGCTGAACGGCCGTCAGTACCGGGGTGCCGAGCAGGACGAGGGCGGCCGACGTGGGAACCGTGAGGAGCCAGTTCCCCGTCCTGGCGGTAGTCGTCGCCGCCCAGGCCCACACGGGCACCAGCGCCAGGTGCGGCGGCACACCAGCGGCAAGGAAACCGGTGTCCCGCCGTGCCCGGAGGACCGTGCGTCTCAGTCCAGCTGGAATCGTCATGGCACGACGGTAGGGCACCGCAGGAGGACGGTGCCATGAAACCTGTACCCGGTCTCATGGTGAACCCAGTACCCCCACCGCAAATCTTGATCTTGGCCTGTGGGCGGTCGGCACCTCGGGTCGGTAGGTCGGCTCTGCTGGCCGCTGGCAGGTGGACCGGGCCGGTGGAACAGGCAGGTCGATGGGGTAGCCGGCCAGGTCGTGGCGGTGGGCCGGGACGTGCCGGTCGAGGACGGCGACAGCATCCTCGGTGCGTCCGGCGTCGGCCAGGAGCCTGGCGACAGGGAGTTGGGAGAGCCTTCCCCCGCTGCCGGCCCAAGGCGCCTCGGTGCGGAGCGGAGCGGGGCGGTCAGCCCAGGGTGCGGTCGAGGTTGAAGGCGGCGCTGATGAGGGCGAGGTGGGTGAACGCCTGGGGGAAGTTGCCTTGCTGCTCTCCGGTGTGGCTGATCTCTTCGGCGTACAGGCCGAGGTGGTTGGCGTAGGTGAGCATCTTCTCGAAGGCCAGGCGGGCATCGTTCAGGCGTCCGGCGCGGGTGAGGGCCTCGACGTACCAGAAGGAGCAGATCGAGAAGGTGCCTTCCTCGCCTTCGAGGCCGTCCGGGCTGGCCTTGGGGTCGTAGCGCCAGACCAGGGAGTCGGACACCAGTTCCTCGCCGAGGGTGTCGAGGGTGGACAGCCATACGGGGTCGTTGGGGGAGATGAACTTGGTCAGCGGCATCATCAGCACCGCGGCGTCCAGTACGTCGCCGTCCTCGTGCTGGACGAACGCCTGCCGGGTGGGCGACCAGCCCTTGTCCATGATCCGCCAGTAGATCTCGTCCCGGACCGGGCCCCAGCGGCCGAGCTCGGCGGGAAAGCTGCGGCGCCGGGCGATGCGGATGGCCCGGTCGATGGCCACCCAGCACATCAGGTGGGAGTAGAGGAACTTCTTGCGTCCGCCACGGGTCTCCCACACGCCCTCGTCCGGCTGGTCCCAGTGCTCGCAGACCCAGTCCACCAGGGCGCACACCCCACGCCAATGGCCGCTGGAGATGGGCCGGCACCATTTGTCGTACAGGTAGACGGAGTCGAGCAGGGCGCCGTAGATGTCGAGCTGCAGCTGCGTGGCGGCGCCGTTTCCGACTCGCACAGGCGCCGAGCCACGGTAGCCCTCCAGGTGGGGCAGCTCGCCTTCGGGCAACTCGGAGCGTCCGTCGATGCCGTACATGACCTGCAGCGGCCCGGAGGGTCCGCCGCCGCGCCGCTCGATGTGCCGGGTGAGGAAGCCCATGAACGCCTCGGCCTCCTCGGCGAAGCCGAGCCTGAGCAGGGCGTAGACGGCGAACGCGGCGTCGCGCACCCACACGTAGCGGTAGTCCCAGTTGCGGCCGCCGCCGATCTGCTCGGGCAGGCTGGTGGTGGGCGCTGCCACGATCGCGCCGGTGGGGGCGTAGGTGAGCAGCTTGAGGGTGAGGGCGGAGCGGTGCACCATCTCCCGCCATCGGCCGTGGTAGCGGGACTGGTGCAGCCAGCGCCGCCAGAAGGCGACCGTGGCGGTGAACTCCCGCTCGGCCTCGGCGTGCGGGCAGCGGCCCGGGAGCGCCTGACCGCCGGCCTGCTCCAGGGCGAAGACCGCGGTATCGCCCTGGGAGAGTTCGAACTGCGTCCACACGTCCTTCTCGTCGCACTCCAGCGGCACCGTGGCGGTCAGCGTCAGCGACAGTGCCTCGGAGGCGAACACGGCGGCCTGGTCCAGCATCCGCACGGTGTGCGGGTCGGCGCCATAGCCGAACCGGGGGGCCACCCGGGCCCGGAACGGGATCTTTCCGCGCACGCACACCACCCGCCGGACCAGCCTGGGGCGATCAGCCTCGCCGGGGTCCGCCACGGGCATGAAGTCCTGGATCTCCCCCAGCCCGTCCTCGGTGAAGAACCGGGTGATCAGCACATTGGTGTCCGGGAAGTAGAACTGCTTGGTACTGGCCGGAACGGCGGCAGCCAGCTCGAACGCCCCGCCCCGATCCGCGTCCAGGATGGCCGCGAAGACACTCGGGGAGTCGAAAGAGGGGCAGCAGTACCAGTCGATGGTGCCGTCGGTGCCCACCAACGCCACCGTGCGCAGATCCCCGATCAGGCCGTGCTCCGCGATCGGCAGATACCGGACGGACTCGTGCTGTTCCGGCGCTCCGGACATCGCAGCAACCTCCCTTTGCCTCTGCCTCTGTTTGAGTCCTTCCCGATCGCGGGGGCATCAGGCCGCCCGGCGAGGGCATCCACCAGACCGGACAAGCGGCGTTGAACCGACTGGCACAACAAGACCGGCGCCACTCGGCTACACCGTCATGATTCCGAGCGGGCACCTGCCACGGCCCTCCTCATAGCATGGAGATGCACGCGGTCTTCTTCGCGAAGTGGATACCGCCATGGCGGATGGCGAGGACCTGGAACAAGGTGGCGTCCAGGATCTACTGGACCAGACGCTCACCGGGGCGGTGGGGAGCCTCGGCGCGTCTTCAGGGGCGATCGTGCTGCTGGAGCGCGGCGGCGAGGTGCTGAGCCTTGAGGTGACGGCCGGGATTCCCCCGGAGTTCTTCAGCCCGCTGCGGCACATGCGGCTGGCCACCGCGACACCGGATCCGGTGCTTGAAGCGGTGCGCGAACGCCACCTGGTGTGGATCAGCTCCAGCGAAGACCTGGCACGCCGCTATCCGCACGTCGCCCTGTTCCTACCGTACCCGCGGGCCCACGCCATCGTCCCGATCGCCAGCGGGCACACTGCCTGGGGCGCACTTGCGGTACTGATGCCCCCTGAGCGGTCGCCTGAGCTCAGCGCCTGCGAGCGCCGCACGCTCACCGCTGCCAGCGACCGCATCGCGCAGGTGCTGCACGATGCCGCCGACGCTGGACACCCCCTCCGCCCCGCACCCGAGCCCCGGTTCATCACCTTGACAAACCCCGCCTCGGCCAACCCCCCGGCCGCGTTCCTCTCTCGCCTGCCTGACGGCGCGTGCTCCCTCGACCCGAATGGGAGGATCACCTTCGTCGACCCCACCGCCGCCGACCTGCTGGGCGCCAGCATCCCGCACCTGCTCGGCACCCGGCTGCGGGAGGCGCTGCCGTGGCTGGATGATCCGGCCTACGAGCATCGGCTTCAGGACGCGGCCATCAGCCAACTGCCGACCTCGTTCACAGCGGTACGGCCACCCGACAGGCGCCTGCTGTTCCAGCTCTACCCTGACCGCACTGGCCTCAGCGTGCGCATCAGCGCAACCGACAACGCGCCCCCCGCGACGGCACCGACTGATGGCGGCGCCGGGCCGGACCGTTTGGACGCGATGCGTCATCTGGTACGCCTGGCCGGCACCCTGGCGGAAGCGGCGACCGTCCGCGACATCGTCGACCTGGTGGCGGACCACCTCATGGTCCCCTTCCGCGCTCAGGGCTTCCTGCTGCTGGTCCCCGAGGCCGGACGGGTCCACGTCGTCGGCCACTGCGGCTTCGCCCCCGAGTTGCTGGACTCCCTCAACCACACGCCCTTGACGGCGAACACCCCAAGCGTGCTGGGTCTGACCGCCGGGGTCCCGTCCTTCTTCCCCACCCGGGACGAATTCCACGCGGCCTACCCAGCAAGCCCAGCCATCGACGGCGGCATGGCCGCGTGGGCGTTCCTGCCGCTGATCGTCTCCGGGCACCCCATCGGGACCTGCGTGCTCGGCTACCAGCAGCCGCACCCCTTCACCTCCGACGAGCGCACCCTCCTCACCTCCCTCGGCGCCCTGATAGCACAAGCCCTCGGCCGAGCACGGCAGTACGACGCCGAACACCAGCTCGCCCACGGACTCCAGGCGCGCCTGCTGCCCCACACCCTGCCGAAGATCCCCGGCCTCGACGTGGCCGCGCGCTACCTGCCCGCCAGCCACGGCGTGGACATCGGCGGCGACTTCTACGACCTCATCCGCCTGACGACCACCGAGGCCGCCGCGGTCATCGGCGATGTCCAAGGCCACAACGTCAGCGCCGCCGGACTGATGGGGCAGGTCCGCACCGCGGTCCACGCCTACGCCATCGCAGGCGCCACCCCCGGCGAGGTCCTCGCCCGCACCAACCGACTACTGACCGACCTCGACCCCGACCTGCTCACCAGCTGCCTGTACGCGCATCTCGACCTCGCCCACCACAGCACCCGGCTGGCCACCGCCGGACACCACCCGCCCCTGCTGCGCCGCCCCGACCTGCACACCGAGATCCTCGACGTACCGCCAGGGCCCCTGCTGGGCGTGGACCCCGCAGCGTCCTACCCCACCACCGAAGTCGCCCTGCCCCCCGCCACCGTCCTCGCCCTGTACACCGACGGACTCATCGAAACCCCCGGCACCGACCACGACACCAACATCACCGAACTCGTGACGGCCCTCTCACACGCCGGCCACACCCTCGACGGCATCGCCGACGCGCTCCTCGACCGAGCCCACCCGTCCGGCAACCAGGGCGACGACACCGCCCTCCTACTCCTGCGCAGTTGATCACCGCGTCGGTGCCCGCGCGCGGTCCAGCGAGTCCGCGGGGTGCGCGTCCTCGACCGTGGGCTGGGCGCCAGTCCCGCCGATCCACCGATCCGTGGCGTCCTCCACAAAGGGTGGAGCCGCGTGTTGAAGCTCCGCCCGATCCGGATGCGGGCACCGCCTGTGCAGCACAGTCCCGTCAGTCGCGGGCACGGAGGCTGGCTTCCTCGAGGTCGAGTTCGCGCTGGATCCGGCGCCGGGTGGTGTTGCTGATCATGTTCGCTTCGTAGAGGCGCTGGAGCTCGGCCTCCTCGATGCCGATGAGTGTCCGGCGTATCTCGCGGTAGGCGTCGGCGGGACGGGCGTCCGGGTCGCTGTAGTGGGCGTCTTCCGCTTGGTGGATGCGCGCTTCCAGATCGCGACGCGCCTGTTTGAGGGCGGTCTCGGCGGCGGTGCCCAGTTCGGCGAGCTCATCCAGATCGCCGAGTTGTTTGAGCTCTTCGAGAGCGGTGTGGGCGATGCGTCGGCGGGTCCGGGCCTCCTCGCGGGCGGTGTGCTCCGGTTCCAGGGCGATGCCCGAGCGGCGGACGACAGGAGCGAGGGTGAAGCCCTGGACGATGACGGTGAGCGCGACGGTCCCGGTGGTGAGCGTGAGGATGAGCGCCCGGTGCGGCAGCGGTGCCCCCGTGTTGGTGACCAGGGGGATGGAGAGCGCGGCGGCCAGCGGCATGACGCCTCGGGTGCCCGCCCAGGACAGGACGGCCGGAACGCGCCAGGAGAGGCGGCTGTCGCCCTCCTTGTGCCGGTAGTGGATCAGGGCGGACAGCGGGAAGATCCACAGCAGGCGGATCGCCAGCACGGTGAAGGCGATCACCGGCACCCACAGCGGCCAGCCGTGCTCGTCGTGCGTGAGGTGACGGACGGCGGAGGGGAGCTCGAGACCGATGAGGGCGAAGACGACGCTCTCCAGCAGGAAGGTCACGGTGTCGTAGACGGCGTGGATCTGGAGACGGACGGGGGCGTTGCTGAGCTTGTGGCCGGTGCTGCCGAGGACGACCCCGGCCACGATGACGGCGGTCACGCCGGAGGCGTGCGAGTCCTCCGCGATGACGTACGAGGCGTACGGAGTGACCAGAGCGATGACGGTCTCCAGCACGGGGTCCTCGGTCCGTCTGCGGATGAGGGTCACCACTGCGGCGACCGCCGCGCCGATGAGGGCTCCTCCGCCCGCGAGGATCAGGAACTGCTCGATGGTCCCGGACACGGTGATGGCGCTGCCGGAAACCGCAGTCGCCACGGCGACCTTGTACAGGACCAGCGACGTGGCGTCGTTGAACAGGCTTTCCGCCTGCACCATGGCCTGCACACGCGGTGGGAGGGACAGGCGGCGGCCGAGTGCGGTAACGGCCACGGGGTCGGTGCTGGCCAGGACGGCGCCGAGGATGAACGCGGTCGCGGTGGTGAGCGGGGTGATCGCTCGGGCGACGTACCCGACGGCGACGGCCGAGGCCAGGACCAGACCGAAGACCAGGCCGGTCACGGGCCGCCACACGCTGCGCAGGTCGCGGACAGAGATTTCCCCGGCCGAGGCGTAGAGCAGTGGCGGCAGCACCAACACGCTGATCACGTGAGGCGGCAGGCGGACCTCGGGAACCCAAGGTATGAGCCCGGCGACCAGACCGGCGATGACGAGGAGCGAGGGAGCGGGCAGGCGCCAGCGCCGGGCACCGGTCGCCACTGCCGTGGCCAGGACCACGAGCAGCAGGATGACGGTCAGGCCAGTCATGCAGCGTCCCCGGTGGGTTACGGCTTGTTACCCCCCTTTGACCAGGTGCTCTACCAACGTAACCGGATTACGGACGCCAGCCCACCGCCAACGGCGGCCTCGCGTGCGGAGGCGCGGGCGGCGTCCTGGGCCGCGCGAAGGGCGCCGAGCGAGGCCGGGTCGATGCCGGCCGGCAATCGCCAAGCAGTGGGGGCGGGGGCGACCGAGCCGCCGCCGAGTGATCACCGCTGAAAAGACCTCAAGGGCTGCGCTGATCAAGTACTTGCAACGGCCGCATCATTTCATTGTCCTCATGGTCCACAATGTGACAGTGCCAGACGTACCGTCCCGCAATGCCAAACCGAACCTTGACTCGGGTGACATAGCTTGGCAATGCGATCACGGTGTCCTTGTATCCGGCTTCCCCCGGCTGTGGGGGTGACAGTTCGCCGCCCGTGATTGCCCGGCGGCCGAGGACCTGGAATCCGATCTGATGGATGTGGATGGGGTGGGCGTCGCTGGTGAAGTTGTACAGTTCCCAGATCTCGGTGTCGCCCTTCA
Source organism: Streptomyces viridifaciens (assembly GCF_001888885.2). NCBI lineage: Bacteria > Bacillati > Actinomycetota > Actinomycetes > Kitasatosporales > Streptomycetaceae > Streptomyces > Streptomyces viridifaciens. The sequence continues at coordinate 1,287,190 of NZ_CP090840.1, read as the reverse complement.
CCGGCGTCTCGGTAACCGGGTCCGACCAGAGGAGCGGGGTGGCTGAGCCACTTGGCGCGACTGTGCCGAGTGTGTCCATCGTGGGCGCGCCGGTGAAGTACGCGGAGTCCTCTTCGTTGAGTGACAGCTTCCGGACCGTCCGGCTCTCGGGAAGCGCCGGCACCGGAGGGAGCACGATCTGCGACGGCGGGACACTGGTGTCGGTGGAGGCGAGGGAAACGACAGCGAATTTCATGACCTGCCCTGTGGTCGTGATATTCGCCGGCGTGAAGTCGGTCACCGGCGTTCCGCCGCTGTACGCCTCGTCCGGGCCTTCGTTGATCAGGTAGAGCCCGGTGCCAACTGGGGTGCCGGTGAAGTCGACCACCACGTCGGCACGCTCTGCGGGGGCCAAGAGGAGTTGATCCAACCGGATCGGGGCTGGCAGGAATCCCTGGTCGTTCCCGATCTGCCAGATGGGCAATTCAGGGCTGACCGGGCGGGGGGCAGTGGCGTCAGCCACGATCTTCAAGATGAGAGTACGGGCGTTGCTCGCGTTGAGGATGCGCAGGCGGTACCGCCGCGGTTCCACGTTGAGGACCGGCCAGGTGTTCCCGTTGACGACCATCGTGGTCCCGAAGAACTCCGGGTTCCAGATGGGCGAAATATCGGTGTAGGGGATCCATGGACCGTCCGGCGGGGTGTCCCCGAAGTCTCCGCGACTGCTGGGGAAGAACACCGACCCGTCCGAGTTGAAGGACTTGTCCTGAACCACCAGGGGGATTTCGTAGGGGTGGGCACCGTGTGCCCCGTCCCGAGCCGATGCCGACCCAGGAAGCACTCCCAGGGGGAGATCAGCAGGTCCACCTCGCAACAGGTAGAAACCGGCAAGGCCCGCGTAGACATTCACCCGAGTCATGCCCAGGGTGTGATCGTGGTACCAGAGAGTTGCGGGACGCTGATCATTGCCGTACGCGAACGTTGCCGACCCGGGGCGCCAGCGGACGCCGTAACGGTCACGGAACTGCTCGGCGAACCGATCGTAATAGGTACCTACGCGAGCATAGTCACGAGGAATATCACGAGATGCCGGCAGGTACCAGGCTTCGGGGTATCCGTCACTCTCTTCTCGGCTGTACCCACCGTGCAGATGGGTCACGATGGGGACTGGTCCCGTGTACGGCCCCGGAGTGGTCGAGAAGGTGGGCCGCGAATCACGTCCGGCCATTCCGCCAGGAGGATTCGCCCAATGCAATGTGGGATCCACAGCGCATAGATGGGGCAGGTGGAAGCCGCGCGAGGTGACGAGGTCGTTGACCCATGTCACGGAGATCGGCCGATCCACACGGGCTTCAATGGTCGGGCCCGGCGTATGAAACGATTGCGGGTGGCCCACAGCCCCGTAACCCCAGACCGTGGTGGCCGGCATCCCGAGCGGCAGCATTTGCTGTCGGAACTGACGGATCGCGATGCGGTAGGAGTCCCGGCCCTCGCTGGGCATTGCCTCGAGAAGAAAGAGTGGCGTTCTGTACTTGGGTACGGATGACGGATCGAGCGCGCCTCCCGGCGGCCGTGAAGGATGCGGGTGGCGCCGACCGTTTCGAAGAGCACCCGGCCCGGACGGAGAATTGACGGCGTAGGCATGCCCGTCCGCAAGTGCGCCGGCGAAACCTACGGCACCGACTGCCGCAACCGTGGTTCTGAGCAGATCGCGTCGACTCGACAGAGAACTCTCGGCGACATCAGCAGCCTGCGAATTCTCCAGAGGATCGGTATCCTTGATCACCGTCGAATGGTATGCGCACGACATGGGGCGCGGGCGTTATTTCTGCCGGTCGACATGCCCCACCCCTCAAAGTCGGATCATTGGACTATTACTACAGTGGCAGATCTTCCTTCCAGCGATCGAAGCCGATCGGTCGCCGAGATCGCCCAGGCCCGGCTCGACCCCAACCGCTCAGGATCCACTCGAAGGGCCTACACGACCACGAGAGGGCCCGTGCCACGCGGATCGCGCGGGCGCGGGCCCTCTCGGGTCATCCCAGTGGTCCCTGTCCGGCCCCCGGGGTGAGGGGGAGGGTGGTCAAGGTCTCGGCCGCGGTGCCGGCGGCCGAGGGGTGGCTCAGTACCAGTGGTGGGTCTGCCAGAACGCCCAGGCGGCGTTGGGGCTGCCGTAGCGGGTGTTCATGTAGTCCAGCGTCCACTTGATCTGGGTGGCGGGGTTGGTCTTCCAGTCCGCGCCCGCCGAGGCCATCTTGGAGGCCGGCAGGGCCTGGCCCAGCCCGTACGAACCCGAGCTCGGGTTGGTCGCCGTCACGTTCCATCCCGACTCGTGCGACACGACCTGGCTGAAGGAGGCCAGCTGGTCCGCGGGGACGATCCGGGCGGCGACGGCCTGCGGGGAGGCGTCCGCGGCCGAGGCGACGGCGGGGACCACGGCGGCGCCCAGGGCGGTCACACCGGCGGCGCCGGCCAGGATCGCGGCGGAGGTACGCATACGGAGCTTGAAAGCGGGCATGTAGAGCAAGACCTCAATCGGGTTGGGCCGAGTCGCGTCCCGTCCTGGACCGTGGCCGGACAGGGGCCATGACGGTCACGGGGCGTGACTCGGCAGTAGGCCGTTCACCGGCGAGACAGGAGCCGGTGTGGCGATGCAGCAATTGTTGCCAGGTGGGATCGGCCGCCGACAAGACCCCCCTGTTACGATCCGCCGTCGTATTCGGGGATTGGCCGACCTCGACGCGCACGGGCGGGTTGCGCGGTCGCCACGATGCTGAGCTGGGCAAATGTCGCGATCTGGGTAGCGGGCGGCGCCGGGAGCGACCACTATCGCCCGTCGTGGACCTTTTTCGGCGTGAGTGGGCTCACTCCATATGTCGAGGTTTGTCCGATTTGTCGGTCGCGGACCGCATCGCCGCCGCTGCTCCGAGTGCAGACGATCTTCCCGGACCTGAGTCCCACGTCACACTCGGATACGTGAATCGCCCACCCTGTCGGCGTGATCAGAGCCCGTATGGATCGCCGAGCCAAACCCGAACGGAGTACACCTCGCCCGGCAACTCCCCCGCCCCGCCATCCGCAGCGGCCGGGCGAGGAGCACGGGACCGCGATGGCGGACGGGCAACAGGGCCGCCACACCGCACGGACTCCGAGCGACCGGTGATGCGGACGCGGATCGGCAGCGCCGGCCCTGCTCCTGGCCCGCGCTCGGGACGGGTCCCGCTCCCCCGTGCCCCGCTGCCGTCCGGGTGCGGAAACCTCGAACCTCAGCAGAATCGATGTGTGGGGGACCACCCCGGCTGCGCTGCGGGTGCCTACGTGAGAGGACCATGCCATGCCCGACTTCCACCCGAAGCACGATCACCTGATCGTCAAGCCGATCGGGGGCTCGACCCCGCAGGACCCGGCGAGGCGGAAGGGTGAGGTGGTGGCGGTAGGGCCCGGCCGACAGCTCGAGAGCGGCAAGCCGCACCCGGTGGACGTCAAGGTCGGCGAGAAGATCCTCTTCAACAGCTTCGCCGGATCGGATATCGAGGTGGAGGGGCAGGCGTACGTCGAGCTTCCCGAAGACGAGGTCCTCGCACTCTCCGCGGAGTAGGGACAGGGCGACGGGCGTACCCGGCACCCGACGTCTTCGATCCCGACAGCCCCAGGCCCCCGAGACCTTTGGAGATGCCCGCCATGACCGAGCAGTCGCCTGCCCGGATCGGCGTCACCGGACTAGCCGTGATGGGCCGCAACCTGGCCAGGAACTTCGCCCGCCACGGATACCGCGTGGCTGTGCACAACCGCACGCAGGCGCGGACCACGGCGCTGCTGGAGGAGTTCGGGCACGAGGGCGAGTTCGTGGCCGCGGGGACCACGGAGGAGTTCGTCGCGGCCCTGGAACGCCCCCGTCTGATCGTGATCATGGTCAAGGCCGGGGCGCCGACCGACGCGGTCATCGACGAGCTGGTGCCGCTGCTCGACGAGGGCGACGTGCTGGTGGACGGCGGGAACGCGCACTTCCTCGACACCAGGAGGCGGGAGGCGGCCCTGCGGGAACGCGGACTGCACTTCGTGGGCAGCGGGATCTCCGGTGGCGAGCAGGGCGCGCTGGAGGGGCCGAGCATCATGCCCGGCGGCACACCGGAGGCCTACCGGCTCCTGGGGCCGTTGCTGGAGGACATCGCGGCCAAGGTCGACGGCAAGCCCTGCTGCACCCATGTCGGACCGGACGGCGCCGGACACTTCGTCAAGATGGTCCACAATGGGATCGAATACGCAGACATGCAGCTCATCGCCGAGGCGTACGACCTGCTGCGGCACGGAGCGGGACTGCAGCCCGACGCAATCGCCGAGGTCTTCCGGACCTGGAACGCCGGGCGCCTGGAGTCCTACCTGATCGAGATCACCGCCGAGATCCTCGCCCACACCGATGCGGCGACCGGGAAGCCCTTCGTCGACGTCGCGCTGGACCAGGCCGAGCAGAAGGGCACCGGCCGCTGGACGGTCCAGAGCGCGCTGGAGCTCGGCGTGCCCGTGAGCGGGATCGCCGAGGCGGTCTTCGCCCGGGCGCTGTCCGGCAGCGTGCCGCTCCGGCAGGCCGGACGGGGGCTGCCCGGCCCCACCGAGACGTGGCTCGACAGTGCGGCGGCGGACCGGTTCGCGGACGACGTCGAGCAGGCCCTCTACGCCTCCAAGATGGTGGCCTACGCCCAGGGCTTCGACCAGATCCAGGCGGGCAGCGTGGAGTACTCCTGGCATATCGACCCCGGTGAGATGGCCGCGATCTGGCGCGGCGGTTGCATCATCAGGGCTCGGTTCCTGGACCGGATCCGGGCTGCGTACGAGGCGGAGCGGGAGCGTCCCACGCTGCTGACCGACGCGCACTTCCTGGAGGCGCTCGGCTCCGCGCAGTCGGCTTGGCGACGGGTCGTCTCGGTGGCGGCCCAACTGGGGGTGCCCGCCCCCGGCTTCGCAACCGCGCTCGCCTACTACGACAGCCTGCGGGCGGAGCGTCTTCCGGCCGCACTGGTGCAGGGACAGCGGGACTTCTTCGGCGCACACACCTACCGCCGGGTCGACCGGGACGGGACCTTCCACACCCGCTGGGAGGTCGAGGGGCGCCCGGAGGAACAGCGCTGATACACCCCTGCTCCTCATCGGCCGGCAGGTCTTCCGGATCACGCCCGGTCGCTGGGGGCGGGCCCGTCTGGCGGCCCTTCCGGCGGGCGGGGAGAATGGTGATCGCAAGGCTTGCAGCCGCGAGACGCGGAGTTGTAACTGGTGTGAAGAGCTCCCCTAGCCCCACCGAGTTCGCCACGCCGCTCGCACCCGGGCCCGGCGCCGGTGAGAAGGGGCTCAGGTCGGGCGCCCTGGGGCTGTTCTCGTCGGTGGCGATCGGGATCTCCTCGACCGCGCCGGCGTACAGCCTGGCGGCCACGCTCGGAGTGATCGTGGCCGGGGTGGGACTGCAGGCCCCCATCATCACGATGTTGGCGTTCGTGCCGATGCTGCTGATCGCGTACGCCTACCGGGAGCTGAACGCCGTCGACGCCGACTGCGGGACGACCTTCACCTGGGCCACCCGCGCGTTCGGCCCGCGGGCCGGCTGGATGGGCGGCTGGGGACTGATCGCCGCCGACGTGATCGTGATGGCGAACCTGGCCGAGATCGCCGGCATCTACGGCTTCCGGCTGGTCGGGCTGGAGTCGCTGGCGACCAGCCGGGTGTGGACCACCGTGGCCGGGATGGTCTGGATCGCCCTGATGACGGCGGTCTGCTACGTGGGCATCGAGGTGTCGGCGGCCATGCAGCGCTGGCTGCTCTGCCTCGAGGTCGCGGTCCTGCTGCTGCTCGCCGTCACCGCCCTGGTCAGGGTCTACACCGGCGGCCCGCCGACCGCGACGCACGTCTCCGCCTCCTGGTTCAATCCGCTGAACATCCCCTCTCCTCAGGCGCTGACCAGCGGGGTGCTCGCCGCGGTGTTCATCTACTGGGGGTGGGACACCGCGCTCACCGTCAACGAGGAGACCGCGGACAGCCGGCACACCCCCGGGCGGGCCGCCGTGCTGTCCACCGTGCTGCTGCTGGTCATCTACGGTCTGGTCGCCACCTCGGCGCAGGCCTTCGCCGGGGTCGGTACCACGGGCATCGGGCTGGCCAACCCGGACAACTCCGGAGACGTGCTCTCCGGCCTGGGCGGGGCGGTGTTCGGCACCGGCGGGCTCGGCCACGCGCTCACCAAACTGCTGATCCTGATGGTGCTGATCTCGGCGGTCGCCTCCACCCAGACCACCATCCTGCCGTCCGCCCGCACCGTCTTCTCGATGGCCGCGCACAAGACCGTGCCGGCCGGCTTCGCCCGGCTGCACCGCCGGTTCCTGACCCCGACCTGGTCGACCGTCGGCATGGGGCTGGTGTCGATCGCCTTCCTGGTGGTGCTCACCTCGGTCAGCCATAACGTGCTGGCCGACTCCATCGGCTCGGTGGGCCTGGCGATCGCCTTCTACTACGGCCTGACCGGCTTCGCCTGCGTCTGGTACTACCGCCGGGTGCTCACCCGCAGTCGCCGGGACCTGCTGTTCAAGGGCGTGCTGCCCGGGATCGGCGGGCTGATCATGCTGTTCCTGTTCTGCTACGCCGCCTTCAACGTCTACGCCGCCCCCGACTACGGCGCGACCTCCGTGCGGCTGCCGCTGCTCGGCCGGGTCGGCGGGGTGACCGTACTGGGGCTGGGCGCGCTGCTGGTCGGCGTGGCGCTGATGCCGGTGGTCACCCGGGAGCACACCGCGGCGCTGCGGCTGCAACGCAGCCTGCTGCCGCATCGGCTGCCGGCGCTGAGCGCGGTCGAGTCGGCCAGCCGCTACCTGCCGGCCGACACCCGCTCCGGGGTGGGCGGGGACTGGTACGACGTCATCCCGCTGTCCGGTAGCCGGGTCGGCCTGGTGGTCGGCGAGGTGCTCGGCCACGGCCTGCGGGCCGCCGCCGCGATGGGCCGGCTGCGGGTCGGCGTCCGGGTGCTGGCCCGGCTGGACCTGGATCCGGAGGAGCTGCTCGCCCGCCTGGACGACGTGGTGCGCGAGGAGGGCGGCCCGGACAGCCCGCGCGGCGGCGTGACCTGCTTGTACGCGGTGTACGACCCGGTCGACGGCCGGTGCAGCCTGGCCCGGGCGGGCCACGCGCCGCCCGTCGTGGCCGACCCGGCGGGCGGCGTCCGCTACGCGGAGCTGCCGGCCGGGCGGCCGCTGGGGCTGGGTGGCCCGCCGTTCCAGCGCGCCGCGCTGGACCTGCCGGCCGGCAGCCTGATCGCCCTGTACACGGACGGCCTGGTGGAGGCCGTCGACGGTCGGCGCGGGCTCGCCGAGACGCTGGCCGGGTTCCACCGGCCGCTGGAGAGCCTGTGCGACGAGGCGCTGGCGACCCTGCTGCCCGGGCCGGTGGACGACGATGCCGTCCTGCTGCTGGTGCGCACCCGCCGGCTCGACGCGGGGCAGGTCACCGACTGGGAGCTGGCGCCCGACCCGGCGGCGGTCGCCCAGGCGCGGCGCCTGGTCACCGGGCGGCTGAACGAATGGGGCCTGGCGGAGCTCGTGTTCACCACCGAGCTGATCGTCAGCGAGCTGGTCACCAACACGATCCGGTACGCCCCCGGGCCGGTCCGGGTCCGGCTGATCCGGGACCGCAGCCTGATCTGCGAGGTCTCCGACACCGGCCACACCTCGCCGCACCTGCGCCAGGCCGCCCGGGACGACGAGGGCGGGCGCGGCCTGTACATCATCGCCCAGCTCACCGAGCGCTGGGGCACCCGCTACACCGAGGACGGCAAGACCATCTGGACCGAGCAGGCACTGCCCTCCGAGGGCTGACGACCGCGGCCTTGCGCCGGCACCGCGTCCACGCGCCACGTACGTCGCACTCGTCCAGCTCCGCACGGGCCGCATCGGGCGGCCCGGGGTGTCGATGTGGCACTACCGGTCGATCCAGGAGAGGAGAGGCGCTTAACTGTGGAATGGGGGAACCGACGCAGCTGTGGGGAGGAGCAGGACAGAAGGGCAGTCCGGTGGCCGATGTCCCGAGAACGAGGGCGTGGCGTTCGCCGCGGTTCCTGGCCAGGTGGTCGCACGGGGTCACGATCGGTGGCTATGTGCTGGTCGCGGTCGCGGTGGCGCTGGATCTCGCCAGCGGGCCCGATGTCACCTTCGCCCCGATGCTCGCCGCCCTCCCCGTACTGGCCGGTGTGGGCGTCCGCCGGGCCTCGGTCCCGCTGGCGGCCGGGGCGGTCGCCTGCGCGATCGTCGTCGGCCTGGCGGCCTACGACGCCGACGTGCCCGCGGTCGTGATGGCGACCGCAGCGGCCACAGTGGTCGTGGTCACCTTCTTCAGCTGCGCCAACGTCGTGGTGGTGACGGCCCAGGAGCGGGAGCTGGCCAGGGTCCGCACGGTCGCCGAGGCCGCGCAGCGCGCCCTGCTGCGCCTGGTGCCCCGGCGGATGGGGCCGCTGGTGGTCGCGGTGCGCTATGTGGCGGCGGAGGCCGAGGCACGGATCGGCGGGGACCTGTACGAGGTGATGCCGACCCCGTACGGGGTGCGGTTGTTCCTCGGCGACGTGTGCGGCAAGGGCCTGGCCGCGGTGGAGACCGCGGCCGACGTGCTGGGGGTGTTCCGTGAGGCCGCGCGGGCCGAACCGGATCTGGCGAAGGTGGCCGGACGGCTGGACTCGGCGCTCGTTCGTCGTCCGGCGAGCGAGGAGTTCGTCACGGCGGTTCTGGTCAGCATCCCCGACGCACCGGGACCGGCAGTCGTGGTCAACTGCGGGCACCCGCCGCCACTGCTCTGCCATGACGGTCAGGTCAGCACGGTGGAGCCGCCCGTCGAGGCGCCCCCGCTGGCGCTGCTCGGCCTGGTCGGCGGGGACTACCACGCCAGGTCGATCGCCTTCGAACGCCGCGATCTGCTGCTGCTCTACACGGATGGCGTGTCCGAGGCCCGTGACACCGCGAACCGGTTCTACCCGCTCGCCCAGCGCCTGGCCGCCCTGCCGCACGGGGAGCCGGACGCCCTGCTGGACGAGCTGCTCCTGGACGTGCGGGCGTACGTCGGCTCCGGGTTGACGGACGACGCGGCCCTGCTTGCCGTCCGCCGGGAGCGGTGACCGGTTCAGGTCGTGGCGATCGCCGAGGTCACCAGCCTGCTCGTGCCTGGCAGCAGCAGTCGCTGAGACCCGGAGCGTCCCGTCACGCCGGCCGTTGGTGCCTGTACTCCTCCAGCGCCGGCGACGTCCTCATCGCGCGGAAGTTCGTGATGGTGTACTCGGCCAGCCCCGCCACCGAGTACGGGTCGCCCTTGGCGATGTCCTCGATCTGCGCACGGTCGGCACCGACCGCCACGATGACCGCGCCATCGCGGGGGTCCTTGGGGCCCGATGCGATGAAGACGCCGGATTCGTAGTGCGAGTCGAGCCAGGCAACGTGCTCGGGGTGGGCCGCTTCGATGCGGTCGAGCGGCGCGGTGTAGGTCAGCTCAAGAATGAACATGATCGCCATCATAGCGATGGGTAACCGTACGGTCACACAGAGGCGGCGGCCCGGATCGCTGGCGCACCAGCATCGCCGCACCGCCAGGCCGTCGCGGACCGGCAGCGTCAACCAGGCTGCGGCCTTTCGGAGAGGCGGTCGACCTTCGGTGAGACGCCGGGCGCTGTGGAGGCGGACCGACGGCCCTGGCGGACCGTCTCGCCGGGGAACGGCGGTGGCCGGGCCCCTGACGTTCTACCTCCGGCGCCACCATCGTGACTGCGGTCTGTCCACCGTGACCGGCTCTGCCGCATACGAGCTCACCGTTGGGTCGCTCTCCGGCGAAGGGTCACGCAGTTTGCGTTTGGCCTGTTCAGGCAGGTGTTCCCGCTCCGCAACACCTGCCTGCAGGCGCTGCACCTCTCGCTCACGCTCCTCCAGGACCATCTGCGCGTTGTTGTGGTCGTCCGGGGCGGGTCCGGCTGCTGACCACGGCCGGACCCGCCTGGTCCTGTGGACCGTACCGGGCCCCGCAGCCTCGTTCATCGGACGCGGGGCCCGTACGTCTGTCCCCACGGCATCCGACCTGCGCTGTACCGGCGGGTGCGCAGGAGCCAGGATCCCTGCCGCCGGCCGGGCGGTGACGGGCCGGCTGACCACGACCGCCGCCGGCGTCGGGAGTCGCACCCCGAACCTCCGGAATTCCCTTACCTTCCAGGGGCTGTGGACGTGCCCTTCGGCGGGGTATCGTCCCGTGTCCACAGGACGGGCACCGGTGACAGGTACTCCCAGGACGACCCCGGTGTCCGACAGGGGCAGGGGGAGAGCGAGACCATGGCCGACCGGGATCTCAACCGCGAGCTGAATCCGTGGATGTACGACAGCTCCGGGAATCTCACGCCCGAGGCGCTGAAGCAGTTCCCGGACCTCGCCGGCACGCCGGCCCCGATCACCACCGGCGGGAGCGCGACGGCGCCCGCCGGCGCGAGCGGGCAGCAACTGGTGGTGCACCCCGACGCGTTGCGGACCGCCGGGCAGAACGCCTCCCAGCTGGGCAGCAAGATGACCGCCGACTGCCAGAACCCGGCCGGCAACGCCATGTTCGCCGCGGCGACGGCGATGACCGGCTGGGCGATCGGCGGTGCGATCACCACGGCGCACCAGACCTGGGAGCTGCAGTTCCTCACCCTCGGCGGGAACCTGATCAACATCGGACAGAGCCTGCAGGACAACGCCAACGGCTACACCGGCACCGAGAACGCCAACCGGGGTCACCTCCGGGCCCTGGGAAGCTGACACGGCAAGGCACCAGCACGGCACGGCATCAGCACGGCACGGCACGGCCTCAGCACGCGAAAGACCAACGGGGAACGGGGAAGCGGAAAACCGCCATGGTCACGTACGACGAACTCGCCAACACCAACCTCTCGGCGCTGGACACGGTCGCCACCGACGTCGAACAACTGGTCCGCAGGTGGGAGTACGAATCCGACTTCCAGAGCGGGGTGGTCACCCCACTGGCCGCCAGCGGTTGGTCCGGTCCCGCCTCACAGGCCGCCGCGGGCCAGCTCAACCAGGCGCGCACCCAGATCGACGCGGCGTTCGAGGAGACCAGCGCGCTCGCCAAGGCGCTGCGCTCCGCCCATGACCAGTTCGTCTCCTTCCAGAACACGCTGCGCCAGATCCAGACGGACGCACAGACCCAGGGCCTGACCATCTCCGCCGACGGCAGCCAGGTCACCTGGAGCATCCCGGCGAACCTCCCGCGCAACGCCGGGATCCGCCAGGAGTACCAGCAGTCCATGGATGAGGCGGCGAAAGCGATCAGCGCCCGGCTCACCTCCGTGCTGCAGCAGGCCACCGAGGCCGACCAGGCCGCGGCGGCCGCGCTGGCCGCCGACACCGGCACCAACCAGCAGTCGTTCAACGCGACGCCGGTCGGCGGGATCTCGGAGCAGGAGGCGGCCCAGGCGGCAGCCCTCGCCGCCCAGGGCAACAACCTCTCCAACACCCAGCTCACCCAGCTGAACGCGCTGCTGAAGGCGCACGGCAACGACCCGTCGTTCGCCACGGCCTTCTACAACGACCTCGGCCCGCAGGAGACGCTGAAGTTCTGGGGCCAGCTCTCCGTGCTGTCCAGCCGGGCCCAGCCGCCGGATCCGGCCCGCCTCGCCATCCTGAAGGACCTGCAGGGCCAACTGGGCACCGCGCTGGCCAGCGCGACCAACACCCGGAACCAGCCGCACCTCTCCGACCAGTGGGAGACCCAGCTGCGCGCGGCGGGCGCCCAGCGGATCCAGGTGGTCAGCTCCGGGCCGTTGAGCCTGCAGCCCTACGGTTACCAGTTCCTGGCCAGCATCCTGCAGACGGGGAACTACGACCCGCACTTCCTGGACCCGATCGCGGAGCACGTCACCCAGCTGACGCGGCAGAACCCCGAGATGTGGCTGCAGGCCGGACCGCAGCCCATGTCGAACGGCGTCCTGAAGACCAACTTCCTCGGCAACGGCACCGGCTTCAACCCCATGACGGGCGTGCTGGAGGCGCTGGGGCACAGCCCGGCGGCGGCGACGGACTTCTTCCGCAACCCGGAGACGCTCTACAACGCCAGCGGCGCCCCGACCGGCCACACGGCGCCCAACGACTACCTGAGCTTCCTCACCGACGGCAGCAAGAACCCGATCCTGACCGACACCAGCATCACGGACCCCAACTACAAGGCGACCCTCACCTACGAGCCGACGGCGCTGGGCCACGCGCTCCAGGCCGCCACCACGGGCGTCCCGTGGGACGCGCCGAACGGCACCCAGCTGCCGCCGCACACCGCCGCCACCGACGACGTGATGAACCAGGTGGTCAACACCTTCGGCAAGGACCCGAGCCTGCTGCAGGGCCCGCTCTCCAGCATGAACGGCAGTGTGGCGAACATGACCGCCTCCTACATCGGCGACGTCAACCAGGCCGTCAACGCGCCGGTCGGCAACCAGCTCAGCGTCTTCGGCACCCCGGCGAACCTCAACGCCGACAACGCCAACCACCTGCTGGACACCCTGGCCCGGGACCCGGGCGCCTACGGCACCCTCCAGCAGGCCCAGAACGGCTACCTGGCCGCCCAGCTGGAGACCCAGGTGCACCAACCGGGGCAGACCCCCGACCAGCTCGGCGCCAACCTCAACCGTGTCGCCGCCCAGACCGGCACGGTCAGCGGCATCCTCAGCAACGCGCGCGCCAACGCGGTCTCGCAGGCCGGTTGGGCGGCGGACGCCGCCTACAACCAGTCGATCACCACCAACACCGGCATCGCCAACACGATCTACAGCCAGACGCTCGGGAGCGTGGTCGGCAAGGTCCCGATCCTCGGTGACATCGCGAACGACCAGGTCAGCAACATGATCACGAACATCGGCGCGCAGTACCAGCACGACAGCACCCAGACGAGCATCACCGCGAACATCGCGCTCGTCGACCAGGGCCACAAGGCGGTCGGTCAGGCGGTCCAGCAGGCGCTCGGCAACGCCGGTCTCGACCCGAACGGGAGCAGCGCCCTGAACGCCGCCACCCAGGCCCAGCAGGCCTACAACAGCGGACTGGCCGTGGACAGCTCCTACCACCAGGCGGGCAAGTGAGCGGCGCGTCCACCGGGCTCCGGCCCGGTCGGAGGCGGTTCCGGGCGCGGGCCGGCATCGCGGCGGCGGCGGTGCTGGTCGCCGTCGGCGTCACGCTGCTGGTCCGCCAGCCCTGGCAGCCCGTCACCCACCTGCCCGCTCAGGCCTGCTGGGGGGTGCTGGACGCCGACGACCTCCGCCCCCTGGCGGGCGGCGGAAACGGCACCCTGACCGCCGCGACCACCACCCCCACACTGCAACCGGGGCAGTCGGCCGGCGGCGCCGGCTACCACTGCGAGCTGGCCTGGCACGGCGGCTCGGCACCGACCTACCTGGGCAACGGTCCCACCATCGCACTCCACACGGAAAGCCAGCTGACCCAGGCCCGCGCGCTGGACGCGAGCCGCGGCGCGGTGCGGCCGCTCTCCTTCGGCAGCGGAAACACCGCCTGGCAAGCGGCCGAGGGCTACTCACTCGACCTGGCCATCCCGTGCGGCTTCCGCGACCCCTACACCGGGCAGTCCGCCATCGGCTACGCCCGGATCTCCATCGACGCGGCCGGCAACCCCAGCTTCCCGCCCGCACCGCCACCCGCCGAGGTGCGCCAGGCCGACGCCCGGATCGTGCTCAAGCTGGCGAAGGCGTTCGCCCAGCAGTACCCGTGCACCGGCGTCACGCTCCCGACCGACCCGCCACCCGTCCCCGCCATCACCGGTTCCTGACCCGCCACCGATACATGCTCTGACCTGCGGCGATCTCGTGGCCTTGACGAACGGTCCCCGTTCCTCCCCGCTTGGACCCGCATCTGCCCGCTTGGCCGCCCCTTGCTGTTCCCATGGGAACAGCAAGCCGAAGCGACTGCGAGAGCTGGATCGCAGGCCCCACCTGCCTGCAGCAACGCCCCGTCTCGCCATCGTTGCTGGGCGGACGCGATGAACCGACCTCCGCGACCGAACATGGCCGGAAGCCGTCACTGCGTCGTGTCAACCGATCGCGCGGAACAGGCTGGTGGTCCACGAGCAGACCGTCAGGCTCGGTCTGGGCAACCGGGCCCTGGCCCGGATGGCGACCCGGGTCGCCGTCTCCTCGGAGTCGACGCTCCAGTTCCTGCCCGAGGCCGCCCGCGCTACCGCTGTGGTGACCGGCAACCCGGTACGTCCCGAGGTGCTGACCGGCCAAGGCGACAAGGCGATCCACGCGCTCGGTCTGTGGGGCTTCGACCGTTCCCGGCCGACCGTGCACGTCACCGGCGGCGCGCAGGGCTCCCAGCAGATCAACGAGCTGGCGAGCGAGATCCTGCCGTGGCTCCTCGGCCACGCCAACGTGGTCCACCAGTGCGGTCCCAGCCACGAGGAGCGGCTTCGGGAGCGGGCGGCGGTGCTGCCGGAGCACCTGCGCTCCCGGTACCTGGTGACCGGTTTCGTCGGCCCAGAGCTGCCGGACGTGCTCGCCCTCGCCGACGTGGTCATCTCCCGCAGCGGCGCGGGGACGCTGGCCGAGCTGACCGCCCTGGGGCGGGCCGCGGTGTTCATCCCGCTCGCCACCTCGGCCGGGAACGAGCAGGAGCACAACGCCCGTCACCTGGCGGATGCCGGCGCGGCAGTGGCCCTGCTCGGCCGGCCCGCTCCCGACACACTCCAGGACGCGATCGGTCCGCTGCTGACGGACCCGGCCCGCCGCGCGGACATCGCGCGACGGGCCGCCGAGCACGGGCCGGCCGGACGCCGCCGACCGTCTCGTGGACGTGTTGCTGTCGGTAGTGGACCGCTAGACGAGCCGTCGGCCCGGGACGCCAGCACGCGCCGCCGCCGAGCAACCAGACCCGCCCCAGCCGGACAAGCCGCCAGCTACCTTGCAGCGGTGTTTGGTGTATTCGGTCAGGAGGGCACACCGAACCACTTCAGACCTAACGAAGTACTACTAGAACCTGAGCAAGGGTCGGCGGCGCCGCACGGTCGGTGGTGTCAGGACGGGTCGCCGTACTGGAGACCGCGTCCGTTGGTGCCGATGTAGACGCGACCGTAGGTGTCGGGGTCGCCGGTGATGATGCCCTGTCCGGCGAAGCCGCCCCACTGGTGGGCGTCGTCGTTGATCCGCACCCAGCTGGCGCCCTGGTCGGTGGAGCGGAAGACGCCGGCGACATCCTTGACCGTGCCGATCAGGTACAGCGCCTGGTATGAGGTGCCCGGTGCGGCCTTGCCGAAGCCGACGGCGGTGCCGGACTGCACCGAGGAGAGCTTGGTAAAGCTGCGCCCGCCGTCGGTGGAGTGCAGCACGCCCTGGCCGGTGGCGAGCCACAGGTCGCCCGCGACGCCGGGGACGGCGGTGAGCTTGCCGGAGGGCAGGCTGGTGGCGCGGGCACCGAAGCTCGCGCCGCCGTCTGTGCTGGCGTAGAGCGTGCCGTTGTTCAGCGAGTAGTAGGTGGTGGCCGAGGACCGGTCGGCGATCACCAGCGCGTCCTTGCCCAGTCCGTTGACCTTCGACCAGCTCGCGCCCCGGTCGGTGGAGCGGTACGGGGCCTGGCCGGCCTCGGTCCACACGATGCTGGAGCCGTCCGCCGCGATGGCGATGTGGCCGCTGTCCGCGCTGGGCACGGGCTCGCCCTTGAAACCGTTCCAGGTGTGGCCGCCGTCGGTGGACAGGGCGCCGTCCTGCTCGCCGCCCCGGCCGACCCGGACCACCAGGGAGGGGTTGGACTGGGCGTAGTCGACCGAGGTGCTGTTGTAGATCGTCGGGTTGACCAGCCGCCCGGTCGGCTCCTTCGTCAGGTCGTCGTACACGAAGCCGCCCTGGTCGCCCATCGCGGTGATGAGGGCGGCGGGACCGGGCGGGGAGACCGCGTCGTACAGTGCGGTCTCCTCCAGCCCGCGGGCTCCGATGGTCCAGTGGCTGGTGCCGCCGTTGTCGGTCGCGTTGGCGTCCTTGCTGGCCCAGATGCCGTTGCCGGTGCCGTACATCACGTGCCCGGAGTCGAACGGGTCGATGCTCAGGGCGGTCATCCAGTGCCCGATGCCGGTGCCGAGGTACGGGGCGATGGAGGGATCCCGCACCGACTTGTCGGACTGGGTCTTCCAGGTCGCACCGCCGTCAGTGCTGCGGTAGACCTCGTCCTGCGGCCACCAGCGGTCCAGCGTGGTGACCATCACCGTGGACGGCTTCTGCGGGTCGACGGCCAGACCGGCGAACCCGTAGCCGCCCTGGGACGGCGAGACGTTCTTCCACCCGCCGCCGGAGGTGTTGTACTTCCACACCGAACCCGCCGTCACGCCGTTGGGCCCGGGGGCGTTGGTGTACGTCAGGTACAGCGAGCCGTCACCGGAGAGCACGCCGTGCTGCGGCATCTGGCCGGTGGGCTGCCCGGAGACGGCCTGCCAGGAGTTGCCACCGTCGGTGGAGCGGTACAGGTTGACGGACTTGTCGGCGACGCCGACGTAGACCGCGTTGCTGCCGGCCGGGCCGTAGGTCACGAAGGAGACGCCGGTGCCGAAGCTCGCCCCGTCCTTGACCGGGAACGAGGAGACCTGGCTCCACGTCACGCCGGCGTCGGTGCTGCGCCACAGGCCGTTCTTACGGGTGCCCAGCAGCAGGTTGTCGTGGTTCGCGGGGTCGATCACCAGGCGCTCGCCCGCCCCGCGGCCGTCCTCGTTGCCGCCCAGCTTGAACGGCAGGTCGGTGCGCTGGAAGGTGCGGCCGCGGTCGGTGGAGCGCAGGATCGCACCGTTGCCGGCCCAGTCGTTGGTGTAGGTGCCGGCCGCGAGGTAGAGCCGGTCCGGGTCGACCGGGTCGGTGGCCAGCGACTCGATGCCCAGCAGGTTCCAGTCCTTCTGGCCGACCCAGTCGGTGAGCGGTATCCACTGCTCGGCGCCGGTGTCCCAGCGGTAGGCGCCGCCCATGTCGGTGCGCGCGTACAGCAGGCCCTTCTCCTTCTGGTTGAAGACCAGGCCGGTGACGTAACCGCCGCCCGCCACCGGGGCGTTCTTCCACACGTACGAGCCGGAGCCCTGGGAGCCGCCGGTCGCGGATCCGGGCACCGCCGTGCCGGGGACCTTCACCAGCTTCCACTGCTGGTTGGCACCGCCCCAGCCGGGCCACTGGATGACCTGCGCGCCCTGGTTCGTGGAGTTGCCCGTGACGTCCAGGACCTGACCGTTCTTGCGGGAGGTGAAGGTGACCGCGTCGGACCCGCTCACGTCGCCGATCCGCCACTGCTGGGAGGGGGCGGAGCGGTCCGTCTGCTGCTCGGCGACGGCGCCCTGGTTCGTCGAGTCGCCCACGATGCCCAGCACCTTGCCGCTGTTGCGGTTCACCAGCTCGTAGTAGCCGTCCCCGGTCGGCTTCAGCCGCCACTGCTGGTTGGCGGTGTTCTGGTCGGTCCACTGCTGGATACGGGTGCCGTCGGCAGTGGAGAAGCCGTTGACGTCCAGCACCTTGCCGCTGCGCACCGAGACCAGCCGGTAGTACGCGTCGCCGTCGACCGTCGCGGCCTGGGAATCCCCGTGTACGAGCACGAAGTACGACCCGACGCCGAGGGGTACGGCGAGCAGCAGAGCGGTGGCGCTCAGGCGACGGCGGTGACGTCCGCGGCGGCCACTGCGGGGGGATTTGCTCATAGGTTGACGTTCTCCTTGCGAACCGTGCACGAGGTGGGAGCGGATCCCGGCACCGGAACGGGCCGGATCCGTCCTCTTGTTGCCACAGACTCCGCAAAGGGTTGCCGCGAACCCGAGGATTCCTGCCGGCCTCCTCGTGGCCGGATCGGGACGCCGTCAAGGCCTGCCTCGACGGCGTGCTCACCACCCTGGCCGGCCCGGCGCCTTCTCCTGATCGAGAGCTCCCATGTGCGGGCGCTCAAGGGCGGCCAAAAACCGGCCGGAGCCCGGTCGGCCGGGGCGGGCCGCGCTCCAAGCACCACGTGATCTGCGACGCCACCGGCATCCCGCTGGCCGTGACCCTGACCGGCGGCAACCGTAACGACGTCACCCAGCTGATACCCCTGCTCGCAGCGATCCCACCGATCCGCGGCAAACGCGGACGGCCCCGCAGGCGGCCTAAAGAGGTCTACGCCGACCGCGGCCATGACCACGACTGCTACCTCTGGGCGAAGGGCATCAAACCCGTCATCGCCGCCGCGGCACCGCCCATGGCTCCGGACTCGGAACCAAGCGGTGGGTCGTGGAACAGACTGCACTGCTGCACTGCTTCGGCCGCCTACGCATCCGCCGGGAGGCTCGCGACGACATCCACGAGGCATTCCTCAAACTCGCCTGCTCGCTGATCTGCTGGCGACGCTTGCGAACTGCCTTGCGTTAGGAGTTCTCAGTCCGCGCGCAGGGCCGTCATGGGCGAGACCGCCGCTGAACGCAGGGCCGGGATCACAGACGCGCCCAGCACGAGGGCCAGGGCCCCCACCAACGTCGCCGTCAACTGCCCGTACGGGATCGTGGGGCTGCTGAGACCGGGCAGCGCACCGAGCATCATCCGGCCGTAGAGCGAGCCCAGCGTGACGCCGAGGACGGCCGCGTACAAGCCGAGCAGTCCGGCTTCCCAAGCCGTCACGGAGCGCAGGCGTGAGCCGCGCAAACCCACCGCTCGCAGGACACCGTTCTCTCTTTCGCGTTCCATCGAGGACAGGGTCAGGGTGATCGCCACGCCTACGAGCGATACCAGCACGGTGATGCCGACCAGCCCCAGTGCCGTGATCCGCAGCTGACCGATCAACTGTCGCAGAGAGGCCCGGTCTTCGCCCGGATAGGACAGGTGGAGCGAAGCGTTCGACGGCAGCGCCCTGTCCAACGGAGCGCGCAGCGACAGCGGGTTGTCTCGGTGGACGGCGGTGATGTACAAGGACCGTACAGGGGCGAGAGGCGCCAGTTGGGCGAAGTCCCCCGGCAGGACGGCGACACCGCCCAGCATGTAGGCGTCGTCCGGATGGATCAGGGCCACTTCGGCGCTGGACTCCCCGCCGCCGGACACGCGCAGCGAGATCCGGTCGCCGGGACGGACCCCGAGCGACTGCGCCACGGACGTGGAGATGGCTGCCTGGCCACCCCGCAGGTCTCCGCCGTGGGAGTCACGTTGGCTGTCGGCCAGCAGTGCGGGGATCGCGGCAGGATCAAGGCCTCGGATCTCCGTCTCCTGGTGGCGACCGTTGCCGCCGAGGGCGACGCCGTCCGCCCGGGTGACGGGCACCACCGCGTCGGTCTCGGGCTGTGCCGCCACCGCCTTCACCACGGCAGGGGTGAGCGCCGACGGGCCGGTGCGCGACGCGTCGAGCACGACGTCGACCGGGTCGCGCTCCCGTAGCCGCCGGTCCGTGCCCTTCTCCACCGAGGCCAGTGTCACGAGCACCGCGGCGACCATGGTGAAGCCCAGGGTGAGGACCGTCGCGCAGGCCGCGGTCCGGCGCGCGGCACGGCCCAGGTTGCGCACTGCCAGGGCACCGTCCAGCCCCGCGACCGCCCGCACGGGCTGTTGAAGGGCGAGTGTCGCGCGGCGCAGCAGTGCCGGCCCGAGCGCGAGGAGGCAACCGAACAGAGCGACCGCGGAGACGACTGAGCCGACCGCCGCCACGGCACCGCCCGCGCCGCCGAGCCCCGCGAGGGCGATGAGCAGGAGCGCGCAGACCAGGCAGAGCACTCCGATCAGCGCGCGCGTGCGGCCGATGCGGTCCGGTGCGTGGCGGGTGGCCGCCACGGACAGGGCGGCGACCGGTGCGACGCGCGTTGCGGCTCTCGCCGCCGGCATCGCCGCGAGCAGGGCGGCCAGCACGGAAACGAGCACACCTGCGGACAGTGAGGGTGCCGAGATCGCGGGACCGGGCAGAGCTGTGATTCCGGTGATCGCGAAGGCGCAGCAGATCGCCGCGACCGTTCCGACCGCACCGGCGATCAGCCCGGAACCCGCGGCCTGTAGCAGCACGGACCGCATGACCTGCCCCGGCCGTGCGCCCACGCAGCGCAGCAGGGCCAGCCGTGTCTGGTCCCGCACGAGCAGCACCCGGTACGTCGTGGAGACGATCAGGGTTCCGGCGAGCAGGGCCACTGCGACGAAGATCGTGAGCAGGGTGGACACGGTGGTGAACCACTTGGGTCCGCTCTCCGCGCGCAGTTTGGATGCGGTGCGTACGGAGAAGCCTCTGCCCAGCTCGGCCTGGACCGTGGACGCCACGTCGGCAGCGGGGCGGTCCGGGACGCGGAGCAGCGTCTGCTGCCAGCCGTCGGTGCCCAGCCACGAGCGGGCGTTGGTGGGCGTGGTGAGCACGGCGGTTCCCATGGCCGACGGGGCCTGGACGACGCCCGAGACCGTCACGGTCACCGTTCGGGCAGGAGCGTCCCGGGACGTCGCCGAGCCGACGCCGGCCTGCGGAACGAGTGTGATCCGGCTGCCGACTCCCATGCCTGGGAGGTCGGCCAGCATCCGGGTGAGCACGACCTCACCGGGCCCGTCCGGAAGCGTGCCCTGCAACGGGCGGATGACGGACTGCGGCCCCGTGAGCGCCGTGCCGATCAGCGGGTAGGGGTCACGGCCCGCGCCTTTCAGAAGCACGCTGCCGGTGGCCACGGGTTGGACGTCGGCCACCCCCGGTACGTTCTTGAGTTCCTCGACCCTCTTGTCGTCGAGCGGCTGGGTGCCGTCCGTGCCGACCACCACGGCCGTGCCCGCGGCGACCGGCGAGAGGTCGTCGGCCAACTGCCGCTTCAGGGTGTCGGTGAAGACGATCGAACCGGCCAGGAAGAAAGCCGTCACCATCAGTGTGCAGCCGGTGAGCAGCAGCCGTGACGGCCTGGCCGCGATCTGCCGTATCGCCGCCTTGGTCAGCCCCGATGCCCTCAACGCCCTCACCGCTTGCCGGGGTTCTGGAGCGCGTCGAGTACGGACTCGGGGGTGGGTCCGTCGACCCTGCCGCTGATGCGACCGTCCAGCAGCAGCACGACGCGGTCGGAATAGGAGGCCGCCACCGGGTCGTGCGTGACCATCACCACCGTCTGCCCGAACTCGCGGGTGGAGTAGCGCAGGAACTCCAATACGTGCCGGCCGGAGCCGGCGTCCAGATTGCCGGTGGGCTCGTCCGCGAAGACGACTGCGGGACGGGCCGCCAGCGCGCGAGCGATGCCGATGCGCTGCTGCTGTCCGCCGGACAACTCCGAGGGGCGGCGCGAGAGTTGATCACCGATCTGAAGGGCGCTCACGAGCGTGTCCAGCCAGTCCTGGTCAGGGCGGCGGCCTGCTATATCCAGCGGTAGCAGAATGTTCTCGGAGCCGTTCAACTCTGGCAGCAGGTGGTACTGCTGGAAGACGAAGCCGATGCGGTCGCGACGCAGGTCCGTGCGCTGTCGTTCGGACAGTGCGGTGATCTCGGTGTCCTCCAGGATGATCGTGCCGGAGGACGGACGGTCCAGGCCGGCAAGGCAGTGCATCAGGGTGGACTTCCCGGATCCGGAAGGTCCCATGACGGCCAGGAAGCTTCCCTTGTCGATCTCCAGGTCGACTCCGCGCAGTGCTTGAACGCCGACCGCCGCGGTGGTGCCGGGCTTTTCCGCCCCGTACACCTTGGTGACGCCGGTCGCACGGACCGCCGTGCGAGCGGCCACACTCGTCAAAGACATCGGATCAGCCCTTCAGTTGGATGAAGCACGACAGGGCGCCCTCGGCGTTGGGCTTGTTCTGCTCGACCTTGAGCTCGCCGTCGACGTAGATACGGCAGACGGTGCCGGGTTTCGCGTTCTTGACGGCCAGATCGTTGAAGCCGAAGCCGACGTTCTGGGCCTTGTTCCAGGGCAGCTTCTGATTGAGCGCCGTCTTCCCGCTGGTGTCACCGGAGAAGCTGTAGCCGACGTCGGCGCTGCCGGGACCTGTCACCTCCAGCTTCACGTCCCAGCTGTGGCCGAACACACCGCAGCCGGTGAGCGACACGGCTGCCACAACCACGGATCCGGCCGCCAACAGGGACCTGACATGCGTACGGAACGCGGGAAACTTCACAGCGACTCCTGGTGACGGGAGGATCTTCTGCCTGGACACGCATCATTGTGGGAGCGGCCGACGGGTCGCGATGCCGTCGAAAGACGGTATTCGAGCTGGCGGCATCGGCCGAAAGTACGTATCGGCCTGCTCCGTTCCGAGGGCCGGCGAACGGGCGTCTAAACTCGTCGCCATGCCCCGCTCTTTCCCGCGCCCCTCCCCCGGGACGGTCGCCGCATTGTGTCTGAGCGCGCTGCTCGTGCTTCTCGACGCATCCGTGGTGAGCTTCAGCTACGTCGGGCTGGCGGTGATCGCCAGCGGGGTCATGGCGCTGGGCGCCGCCGCCGCGCAGTTGCGGCTGTACCGGTTCGGACGGCAGTGGACGGCAGGCGCGCTGTGCGTCGTCGTGGCGACCGTCTCGTTGCTGACCACGTCCCTGGTGAAGGGCACCGTGCTCCAGCGCACCCCCGGGTGGGCCGAACTCCTCGGCCTTCTGGTGCTGCTGTGCCTTTCCTGCCGGTATGGACGACCTGTGCCGCTCATGTTGTCGGTGGTCCCGCTCTTCGTGGCGGTCGTACGGATCGAGGGCCGCGCTCCAACACTGTCGGATCTGCCGGTGCTCAATGACATCAACGGCCTGTTCACCCTGCTGCCGGTGGGTTTCGTGCTGCTGGGCGGCTACCTGCGAGCCGAGGACGGCAGACGCAGGACCGCCGCGGAGAACGTACGCCAGGCAGAACGCCTGGACCTCGCCCGCGACTTGCACGATCACGTGGCCCACTACGTCACGGCCATGGTCGTCCAGGCTCAGGCTGGTGAACCCACCGCGGAACGTGACCCGGCCACGGCACGCAAGCTGTTCGCCAACATCGAGCGGACCGGCCAGGAAGGGCTGGTGGCGATGAGCCGCATGGTCCGACTCCTGCGCGACGCGGACGGAGCCGTGGCGGAGGCACCCGTCACCCCCGCCATGACGAGGATCGAGGATCTCGTCCACCAGTTCAGCGGCACCGGCCAGCACGCCTGGCTGGACATAGCCGACGACGTGGACGGTGCCGTCTGGTCGCCGCAACTCGCCAAGTCCGTCGAACGACTGGTCCAGGAGGGCCTGACCAACATCCGCAAGCACGCCCACACCGCGACCACCGTGCATGTCAAGCTGGGAACCGACGGAGACCGACTGGTCGTCCGCGTACGTGACAACGCGAGCGGTCAGCAACGCGGCCGGGTGTGGTTCCGCCCCAGCGGTTTCGGCATGGTCGGCCTGTCGGAGCGGGTGGTCGAGCTGGGCGGTGAGCTCAGCAGCGGCCCCATGCCGGAGGGCGGCTGGGAGCTGGCTGCGTCGATACCCATGAAGTGAGGGAGTGGGGACCCGTAGTGAGCGTCTCTGTGGTGATCGCCGACGATCAGGAGATGGTGCGGATGGGCTTCCGCCTCATCCTGGAGGGGCAAGACGACATCTCCGTGATCGGGGAGGCCTCCGACGGCGCGGAGGCGGTCGAGGCAGTTCACCGGCTGCGGCCGGACGTCTGCTTGATGGACATCCGCATGCCGAAACTGGACGGCCTGGAGGCGACCAGGCGCCTGCGCCAGGCACAGGGAGCCGCGACGGACGGTACGAAGATCGTCATCGTCACGACGTTCGACATGGACGAGTACGTCTACGGAGCGCTCCGCGCCGGTGCCAGTGGCTTCGTGGTCAAGAACTCCGGCCCCCGGCTGCTGATCGAAGCAGTGCATGCCGCTGTCAAAGGTGACTCCCTCATCTCGCCGTCCGTCACCGTTCGGCTCCTGGAACACCTGAGCAAACCGTCACGCGCTGAGACCGCGGCCGCCGCCGCACGACGGCTCACTCCCCAGGAACTCAAGGTCGTGAGCCGGGTCGCCCGCGGGCACACGAACAACGAGATCGCCGCACAGCTGACTCTCTCGCTCAGCAGCGTCAAGAGCCACCTCAGCCGGATCCAGGACAAACTGCCGGCCCGCAACCGTGTGGAGATCGCAGCCTGGGCCTGGGAACACGGCGTCGTCCGCTGAAGCCGGTTCGTCCGACAGTTGTGGGCCTCTGGCGGGCTTGGCTACCGCCGCCCGGGGCGGCCTCCGTTGTCCGCTGTGCGAGGGCAACAGGTGAGCTGTACAGCGCCGATCGCGGAGGTCCGACTGTCGGGCGGTGCCGTGCTGGCGGGTGGCCCTGCGAGGGCCTCAACCGGAGCTCCGGCGCCTGGTCGAACCAGACGCAACTCCTTCGCGTTAAGCTGGGTTCATGAGTGCCCGAGCCACCACACGCCCCGGCGGGCGCAGCGCCCGCGTCCAGCAGTCCGTGCACCAGGCCGTCCGAGATCTGGAGGCGGAACTGGGGCGGGATGCGCTCACCGTGCCGCTGATCGCCGCCCGCGCGGGAGTCACGCCGTCCACCGTCTACCGGCGCTGGGGGGACCTGCGGGAACTGCTGTCCGACGTGGCCGTCGAGCGGCTGCGCCCCGACGCCCTGCCGGCCGACCACGGCAGCCTGCGGGCGGACCTGGAGGCATGGGCGGCGCAGTTCGCCGACGAGATGTCCTCGGCGGCGGGCCGTACCTACATCCGCGACGCCCTGCTGGGCGACCCCGAGCAGGGCAACGCGGCCCGCTGCTCCGACTACGCCGCCGAGCAGTTGAAGGCCATCGGGGTGCGCGCGGCCGGGCGCGGGGAGGCCGTGCCCGGCGTGGAGACCCTGCTGGACGTCGTCGTCGCCCCCCTGATGTACCGGATCCTGTTCCGCCCCTCCGACCTGTCGGAGGGCTACACCGGCCACCTGGTGGCGGCGGCGCTCGGCGGGGATTCCGCTCCCTCGGCACCCAAAAGCTAAAGGTTTGCGTTTTGAATGGCGTGGGGCCTACCCTTCCTAACGCAAAGCGTTTGCCTTTAGGCATGAGAGGTGCTCCATGCTCAGCGTCACCGTCCTGCCGTCCCGCCGCCGCCTGAACGCGCTGGGCCGCCGCGGTGCCTTCCGACTGCACGCCTCGGTCCTGGTCGGCCTGTTGGCCGCCTCCAGCGCGCCGACCCCGCTCTACGCGCTTTACCAGGCCGCGTGGCACTTCTCGGCCATGACGCTGACCGTCGTGTTCAGCGCCTACGCGCTCGCCCTGCTGGTGGCACTGCTGACCGCGGGAACGCTCTCGGACCACCTCGGCCGGCGCCCGGTCCTCGCCGGGGCGCTGCTGGCCGAAGCCGTCGCGATGACCGTCTTCGCCACCGCTCAGGGGGTGCCGGCGCTGATCGCCGCCCGGATCCTGCAGGGCCTGGCCACCGGCGTGGCCACCAGCGCCGCCGGAGCCGCCCTGCTCGACTTCGAGGACCCCGACCGCCCTGGCCGGGCAACGGTCGCCAACGGCATCACCCCCGTGGCCGGCATGGCGGTCGGGGTGCTGGCGGCCACCGCCCTCGTGCAGTACGCCCCCGCCCCCACCCACACCGTCTACCTGCCGCTGCTCCTGCTCTTCACCGCACAGGCCGCCGCGGTCCTGCTCACCCCCGAGACCGCCCGCCCCCACCCCGGCGCCTGGCGCTCACTGCGCCCCGCGATCACCGTCGCCCCCGCCTCCCGGCCGGTCATGGTGCTCGCCGCGCCCGGCATCGTCGCCGCCTGGGCACTGGGTGGCTTCTACTCCTCCCTCGGCCCCTCGCTCGCCCGACTCATCGACCCGCACGCCGCCCGCGCGACCGGCGGCCTGGTCTTCTTCACCCTCACGGCCGCGGCCGGCATCGCCGGCCACACCGCCCGGGCGCTGCCCGCCCGCACCGTGAGCCTCGCCGGCACCGCGCTCCTGATCCCGGGAGCCCTGCTGACCCTGAGCAGCCCCCAACTGCACAGCCTGCCCGCGCTGTTCGCCGGCACCGCAGTGGCGGGCGCGGGCTTCGGCGCCGTCACCCAGGGCGCCCTGCGCCTGCTGCTGCCCCCGGCCGCCCCGGGCGAACGCGCCGGCACGCTCGCCGCCTACTACGTCCTCAGCTACCTGGCCATGAGCATCCCCGCCGTCCTCGCCGGCCTGCTGACCAACCTGTACGGCCTGCAGAAGGCCGTCTCGCTCTACGCCGCGACCGTCGTCCTGCTGGCCCTTATCGGCCTCACCCGCGCCGTGCGTCGGCCGCGTACCGCCTGACCGATCTCAAACTCGACCCAACCAGCACGCAAGGACTCAGAGATGAGCACCAGCACGACCCGTCCGACCACCTCCTCGACCAGTACGGGATGGAGCCTCGGCGACATCGCCGTCCACCGCGTCGACGAGATCGAACTGCCGCGGCAGACCGGCCCCTGGCTGCTGCCGGCCGCCACCAAGGAGGTGCTGGACGAGGCCGCATGGCTGCGCCCCGACTTCGCCGACGCCGACGCCCCCCGCCTGGCGAGCCACAGCTTCGCGGTGGAGGCCGGCGGGCTGCGGATCGTCGTGGACACCGGCATCGGCAATGGCAAGAACCGCGCCAACCCGGCCTGGAACGGTCTCGACACCGACTTCCTGGAGCGGCTGGCGGCGGCCGGCTTCCCGCCCGAGTCCGTGGACCTGGTGATCACCACGCACCTGCACACCGACCACGTCGGCTGGAACACCCGCCTCGTCGGCGGCGATTGGGTCCCCACCTTTCCCAACGCCCGCTACCTCACCAGCCGCACCGAATGGGACCACTGGGCCGCCACCGACCTGGACGAGGCCCGCAGCCAGATGTTCCGCGACTCCGTCCACCCCGTCCGCGACAACGGGCAGTACGACCTCGTGGACGTGCCCGAGCAGGGGCACGAGGTGGCGCCGGGCGTCCTCCTGGTCCCGGCCCCGGGCCACACCCCGGGGCAGGTCGCCGTGGAACTGCGCGGCAGCGACCGCCGGGCGCTGATCACCGGCGACAGCATCCACCACCCCGTGCAGCTGTCCCACCCCCACGTGCACAGCTGCGTCGACATCGACCCCGCCCAGGCGGTCCGCACCCGCGCCCGGCTGCTCGACGCCCTGGCGGACACCGACGCGCTGCTCCTGGGCACCCACTTCCCGCAGCCCACGGCCGGCACCGTCCGCCGGGAGAACGGCCGCTACCGGCTGCTCGCGGAGCACGGCAGCGTGATGCCGACGGCTGCGGCCTGACCCCGCGACCTGCCCCGCTCGGCGCTCCCGCACGTGCCGCCGAACTGCCGTGGCGTCTGCAGCTGTCTGACGAATCCCTGGCCTTCAGGGCGTCGGTGGCTCCGCCACTCCAACCTCCACCGAAAGGGAGAACATCCATGTCCGCCGCCGAACTCACACCGCCGGAGGCCGCCCGTTGGGCCGCCCGCGCCGGACTCGTGCTGCCCGCCGAGCGCCACGCCGCGGTGGCCGCGGTCGCCGACCACATCCACAGCGTCGTCGCCGTCCTGCGCGAACTGGACTTCGCGGACGTCCCGCCCGCCGCCGCCTACCGCGCCGCAGAGGAGCACCACGATGCAGCCGTATGAGCTGTCCCTCGCCGCCGCCGCGGACGCGATCCGGGCCCGGCGCCTGTCCCCCGTCGAACTGGTCGACTCCGTCCTCGACCGCATCGAGGAGGTGGAGCCGCACCTCGGCGCCTACGTCACCGTCACCGCCGAGCGGGCGCGCCGGGCGGCGGGCGAAGCCGAGCACGAAGCGGCGCACGGCCGTTACCGGGGACCGCTGCACGGCATCCCGATGGCGCTCAAGGACCTGATCGACGTCGGCGGGATGGCCACCACGGCCAGCTCCCGGGTTCGTGCCGACCATCGCGCGACGGCGGACAGCACGGTCGCCGCGCGCCTGGGCGCGGCCGGCGCCGTCCTGCTCGGCAAGACCCACACCCACGAGTTCGCGTTCGGCCTGACCACCCCGCAGACCCGCAACGCCTGGGACCGCACCCGGGTCGCCGGCGGCTCCAGCGGCGGCTCCGCGGTCGCCGTCGCCTCGGGCACCGCCACCTTCGCCCTGGGCACCGACACCGGCGGGTCGATCCGGGTCCCCGCCGCGCTCAACGGGGTCGTCGGCCTCAAGCCGACCTACGGTCTCGTCCCCAGGCACGGCGTCACCTCCCTGTCCTGGTCGCTGGACCACGTCGGCCCGCTCACCCGCACCGTCGAGGACGCCGCCCTGGTCCTGACCGCGCTGGCCGGACACGACCCGCGCGACCCCGCCTCGCTGTCCGTGCCCGCCACGGACTACCGGCCCGGCGTCGGCACGGACCTGACGGGGCTGCGCATCGGTGTGCCGCGCACCTACTACTTCGACCACGTCCACCCGCAGGTGGAGACCGCCGTCCGGCACGCCGTCGGGCAGCTGGAAGCCCTGGGCGCCCAGCTCGTCGAGGTCGACATCCCGATGACCCGCTACATCCAGGCCACCCAGTGGGGCCTGATGGTGCCGGAGGCCGGCGCCTACCACGAAGGCAGCCTGCGCACGGTCCCCGAGCTGTACCAGGACGACGTCCGCATCCTGCTGGAGGCGAGCGAGTTGATGAGCGCGGGGGACTACCTACGCGCTCAACGCTCCCGCACGCTCATGCGCGCCGAGTGGGCACGGATGCTGGAGGAGGTCGACGTGATCGCCGCCCCGAGCGTACCGATGACCGCAGTCGGAGCCGACGAGGAGACGGTCACGTGGCCCGACGGCACGGCCGAGAGCGTCTCCGACGCCTACGTGCGCCTCTGCGCCCCCGCCAACATCACCGGAATGCCCGCCCTGACCGTTCCGGTCGGCCATGACGCGGGGGGCCTGCCCATCGGCATGCAGCTGATCGGCCGGCCCCTCGGCGAGCCCGTGCTCCTGCGGGTCGGTCACACCTACGAGCAGACGCGGCCCACCCGGGCACTCGCCACAGCGGCCTGATCCTTCGCGCTACCTGGCCAACGCGCAGGGTCTCGTTGGCCAGGTAGCGCGCCCGCGCCCCGGGGCACGGCACGTCGTTCTCCTCCTGCTCGGCGCAGGTGAAGTGCTCACCGGCGGTCTCCGCCTCGATCTCCGCCAGGAAGTCCCGGCACTTGCCCAGCAGCTCGCCGCAACCAGCAATTTGGCGACACCCTCCGCATCCGGCGAAGCCCTGACCTCGCCCCGGCGGACGGCGTTCTCCAGGGCGCGGGTCATACACCGCTCCAGGCGCGCCAGGTGCCCTCGCAGGAAGGGGCCCAGGCGAGTGATGTAACGATTCCCAGGCCGTGACGGCGGCATGGACACTACCGCCGTTCCGTGGGCACACGGACCCCACCCGAGCCGTCTCTCACGAGCGTCAGGGGAATCTGCGCGCGTCATGCGTCCCGCCGCCCGACATGGGCGTCGCTGCCCAGGCCCACTGACTGCCCAGCAGGAACCAGCAAGGCTCGGCCACAGGATCCCGGTACCGCGGGGTGGCGGTGCCGTTGCGAGCCGGCGGATAGGTTGGGGTGTCCGCCAGCCATCCCCTACGCTTCCCCTCACACCCGGCCGGTGAGGAGTGCAGGATGGTTGGGACAGGCGGCGAAGCGCTGGTGCGGTACCGGCTTCTCGGACCGGTGCGGGCCCATCGCCAACAGGCCGAGCTCGAGCTCGGGCCCGCCAAGCAGCGGGCCGTGCTCGCTGTCCTGCTGCTCAACGACAACCGCCTGCTGGCGCGCGAGGAGATCATCGACGCGGTCTGGGGGAGCCGCCCGCCGGCCGGAGCGTCCGGGCTGGTCGCGACCTACGTGGCGCGGCTGCGCAAAGTCCTCGAACCGGCTCGCGCCCGCCGTTCCCCTGCCAACGAACTGGTGTCGCGCGGGACTTCGTACGGAA
Source organism: Streptomyces viridifaciens (assembly GCF_001888885.2). Taxonomy (NCBI): domain Bacteria; kingdom Bacillati; phylum Actinomycetota; class Actinomycetes; order Kitasatosporales; family Streptomycetaceae; genus Streptomyces; species Streptomyces viridifaciens. The sequence goes on along the minus strand of NZ_CP090840.1, from coordinate 1,257,388 downwards.
TGATGATTGCCCGCGAGCAGTTGGACCTGCGCGTGTTCGAGGAGCTGCTGGTCCGGGCGAGAGGCGCGCGGGAGCGGGGCGATCTGCGGGGCTGCTCCGCCGCGCTCGGCCGGGCGCTCGAACTGTGGCGCGGCACCCCGCTGGAAGGGCTGCCCGGCGCCTACGCCGAGGTCCACCGCCGCCGCCTGGGCGACCTGCGACTCGCCGCGCAGGAGGACCGCTGTGAAGTCGCCCTGGACCAGGGGCTCCACCAGGAGGTGGCGGCCGAGCTGTCCGCGCTCGCCGCCGCCCACCCGCACCGCGAACGCGTCCGCGAGCTGCTGATGCTGGCCCTTCACCGTTCCGGGCGCAGTGCCGAGGCGCTCGCGGTGTTCCAGGACACCTGGCGGACGCTGACCGAGCGGTCCGGCATCGAGCCGAGTCCGGCGCTTCGCCGGCTGCAGCGCGCGATCCTCGACGCGGATCCGGCGCTGGACCTGCGTCCGGTCGTCCAACCGATCCGGACTCGTGACGTGCCTGCCCAGCTCCCGCCGGACATAGTTGACTTCACCGGGAGAGCGGCAGAGGTGGCAGCCGTCCGCGAGGTCGTCGACACGCTGCCCGACGCCGTCGCTGCCGAGGAGCACCAGAGCGGGTCGGCTGTCCCGGTGGTGGTGATCACCGGCCCCGGCGGTGTCGGGAAGAGCACCCTTGCCGTTCACGTGGCTCATCGCCTGCGCGAGGGGTTCCCGGACGGCCAGCTCCATCTGCACATGGGCGGCCTGCGCGATCGTCCGCATCCGCCTGCCGAGATGCTGGAACGAGTACTGGCGGACCTCGGTGTTCCCGCCGAGCGGATCCCGGCCAACCTGGAACAGCGCACGGCTCTGTACCGCACGGTCACCTCCGGACGCCGGCTGCTCGTCGTGCTGGACGACGCGCGTGACGCAGCACAGGTCAAGCCGCTGTTGCCCGGTTCGCCGACCTGCACAGTGCTCGTCACCAGCCGCTCCCGGCTCGCAGACCTCCCGGTCGCCCGCACGCTGTCCCTGGCGACCTTGGACGACGCCGAATCGCTCCGGTTGCTGGAGAAGATCGTCGGAGCCGAGACGGTCGCGGCCGACCTCGATGCCGCCACCCGACTGGTCGAGATCTGTGCGGGATTGCCGCTGGCGCTGCGCGTGGTCGGAGCCCGGGCCGGCGGGCGTCCCGCCGGGGCGCTGCGGCGGCTCGCCGGTCGGCTGCTCCGCGAGGAGCACCGGCTGGGCGAGCTGCGGGCCGGCGGACTGGCCGTGACCGCGAGCTTCCAGGTGAGCTACGACAGCCTGTTGCACACTCCGGTCGGGGCCGAAGCGGCCCGCGCGTTCCGCCTGTTGAGCTGCCTGGCGGCGCCTGACCTCGGGCTCGGCACGGCAGCCGCCGCGCTCGACCTGACCGAGGAGCGGGCCGAGGACCTTCTGGAGCTGCTCTGCGACTTCCACCTCCTGCAGTACGGTGCGGCGCAGGATGCCCACCGCTACCGGTACCACGATCTGTTGAGGTTGTTCGCTCAAGAGGTCAGCGGCGCCACCGAGACCCCTGCGGACATTGCACAGTCACTTGCCCGAGTGGTGGATGCTCACCTGACCGCGGTGGTCGACGCGGACGAGTTGCTGCGCCCCGGCCATCAGAGGGAGGCCGGTTGCGAGGCGTCGGCCGCGGGCCCAGCGCTCCAGCGGTTCGTCGGACCGTCAGCTGCACTGCGCTGGCTGGAGTCAGAGCGGGCAGCGATCGTCTCAGTGGCCCTGCAGGCTGCCGGTCACGGTGCGGTCCGGCCCGATCAGTTGGCTGAACTCACCACCAGACTACGCGCGTTCCTGCAGCGGCGTGGCCACTGGACGGACTGGGAGCTGCTTGCCACCGCCACCGTTGAGGCGGCGGGCGACAGTGACTGCTGGGCCCGCGCTGCGGCGATCGGCCACCTGGAGCTCGGCACCCTGGCCTCAACTCGGCACCGTTTTGCCCAGGCCGTAGCCGAACTGCGGCTCAGTGTCGAGCTGTTCGGACGGACGGGGGATGAGCTGCGGCAGGGGCGGGCGCTGAACAACCTGGGTGTCGTCTACATCGAGACGGGCCGTCATCAGGAGGCCGCGGACTGCCTGGAGCGTGCGCTCGCCGTCCAGCGTGCCCGGGGCAGCGAGCTCGACGCGGCCATCACGCTCGACAACCTCGGCCTGCTCCACCTCAGACGGGGTGCCCGGGAGGAGGCATCAGCGCACTGCCTGGAGAGCATCGCCTTCCACCGCGCCGGTGCGTCGGCCGAACTGGCTTCGGCTCCCCTGAACATCCTCGGGCTGGTCCGCTGCGAGCAGGGCCGGCTCGACGAGGCGATCGCCCTCCAGTTCGAGAGCCGCGACCTGGCCCGGATGCAGGGCAATCTCTACCGCGAGGCGCTGGCCCTGCTGGACCTGGCGGAGGCGTACCGACGGCAGGGCGAACTCCGGCAGGCGGTCGACTGCGCCGAGCAGGGCTTGGAGATCCGCCGCCGGCTCGGGGACCCGTACGGCACGGGGCAGGCCTTCGCCCGGCTGGGTGCCGCGCTGGACACGTCAGGGCAGCGGGACCGCGCACGGGCCTGCTGGTCCGCGGCGGCCGAGGCCTTGGACGCGACAGCCCCCTCAGAGGCCGCGGCCATCCGGAAGCGTCTCGTCGCGCACTGACGGCGGTGCGTCACGAATGGACGACTGATGGATCGTCAGGCATTCAGACCGCGGTCTTTCGTTCTGCCGGAGGCGGCGCCCCTCTACGGGCGGCCGGACGAGCGCACCGCGACCTTCTCACCATCGGGGTCGGCTCTCATCTGCGGTGCCGGCGGTCCCCTGCGCGCTTCCCGCACGCCGGCCGCCTGATCGCCGGGTGGCCGGGGACGCAGCCGCCCGCGCGACGCGGGGTTCGGCGAATGGAGGGCGGATTGACCCGCTCAGCCACGCTCCTGGCACTGCTTGACAGCTGGATTGGTCTGTACCACCTTGTTCATGGCTCGCAGGGGCCCAGCTCCGGAGCAGGAAGAACGAAGCCCAACCCGGCACAACCCACAGCCTCAGATGCGCCCTGACCCGGGCGGCGCTCCCCCACCGCACCGCCCCTTCCACTGCCCGACCGCCCTCGGCGATCGATCCCCCACCGCCCTGCGGCGCTCCCCACCCAACGACGGGGCGCCGCCCGGCCCCCTTGGAGAGCATCCATGGAACACACACGCCACCGGCGGCGCCCTGGCGCCGCCCGGTCCCTGGTGGCCATTGCCGCCGCTGTCGGCCTCGGCTGCGCCGGCCTGGCCACCCTCGACTCCGGAGCGCAGGCCGCCGCCGCCAACCTGGTCACCAACGGCGGCTTCGAGCGCGGCGACCTGTCCAACTGGTCCTGCTCGCCGGGCACGGCCGCCGTGGTGACCAGCCCGGTCCACACGGGCTCCTACGCGCTGCAGGCCACGCCCACCGGCAACGACACGGCACAGTGCGCCCAGACCGTCAGCGTGCAGCCCAACTCGTCGTACACGCTCAGCGCCTGGGTGCAGGGGTCCTACGTCTACCTCGGTGCCAGCGGCACCGGCGGGACCGATCCCAGCACCTGGTCCAGCAACTCCGCCTGGAACCAGCTCAGCACGTCCTTCACCACCGGAGCGTCGACCACCAGCGTCACCATCTACACCCACGGCTGGTACGGGCAGGGCGCCTACGGCGCCGACGACATCGTGCTGACCGGTGCGGCCGGGCCCACCCCGAGTTCCAGCGCGAGTTCCTCGTCCAGCACCTCGCCGAGTTCCTCACCGTCGCCGACCCCCACCGGCGGCGGCGGGGGAGGCGGTCTGCCCAAGCACGTGCTGACCGGCTACTGGCAGGACTTCGACAACGGCGCCACCGACCAGAAGATCAGCGATGTCCCCAACGCGTACGACATCATCGCTGTCTCCTTCGCCGACGCCACTTCTACGCCCGGCGGCATCGGCTTCACGCTGGACAGCACCCTTGCGAGCAAGCTCGGCGGCTACACCGACGCCCAGTTCAAGGCCGACATAGCCGCCAAGCACCAGGCCGGCAAGAAGGTGATCCTCTCGATCGGCGGCCAGAACGGCACCATCACGGTCAACGACTCCGCCTCCGCCACCAACTTCGCCGACAGCGCCTACTCGTTGATCCAGCAGTACGGCTTCGACGGCGTCGACATCGACTTCGAGAACGGACTCAACGCGACCTACCTGGCGCAGGGTCTGCACACGCTGGCCGGCAAGGTGGGCAGCGGCTTCGTCCTCACCATGGCGCCGCAGACCATCGACATGCAGTCGACCGGCAACGAGTACTTCAAGCTGGCGCTGAACGTGAAGGACATCCTCACCATCGTCAACATGCAGTACTACAACTCGGGTTCTATGAACGGCTGCGACGGCAAGGTCTACTCGGAGGGCACCGAGGACTTCCTCACCGCCCTGGCCTGCATCCAGCTCAAGGGCGGCCTGAATCCCAGCCAGGTCGGTCTTGGCATCCCCGCCTCGACCAGCGCGGCCGGGAGCGGCTACGTCGACCCGAGCGTGGTCGACAATGCGCTGGACTGCCTGGCCTCCGGGACCAACTGCGGCTCCTTCAAGCCCGACAGCACCTGGCCCGGTATCGGCGGCGCCATGACCTGGTCGACCAACTGGGACGCCAAGAACGGCGGCGGGATCGCCAACACGGTCGGCAACCACGTCCACTCGCTGGCCTAGCAGCCTGCCCTCACCACGGGAGGAGATTCCCCATGCACGGTGCGAAACGCCTGGCCTGGACGGCATCGGCGGCAGCGGTACTGCTCAGCCTGTCGGCCACCCTGTTCGGCACCCCCCACGCTTCCGCCAGCTCGACCAACACCACCGGCGCCCCGGCCACCAGCGGCGGCACGAAGGTCGCCTACTTCGACCAGTGGTCGATCTACCAGAACGCCTTCTACCCCAAGAACGTCGACACCGAGGGCATCGCGGGCAAGCTCGACTACCTGATCTACGACTTCGAGAACATCGACCCGACCAACCTCACCTGCTTCGAGGCCAACTCGGCCGCCTCGCAGGACGAGAGCAACCCCAACGCGGGCGACGGCGCGGGCGATGCCTTCGCTGACTACCAGAAGTCCTTCGGCTCGGCCATCAGCGTCGACGGCACCGCCGACACCTCCACCCTGCCGGTCGTCGGCAACTTCCACCAGTTGCAGGAGCTCAAGAAGAAGTACCCGAACCTCAAGGTGCTGCTGTCGATCGGTGGCTGGACCTACTCCAAGTACTTCTCGGACGCCGCGGGCACCGACGCCTCGCGCGCAAGAAGCTGGTCTCCTCCTGCATCGACATGTTCATCAAGGGCGACCTGCCCTCCCAGGGCGGCTACGGCGGCCCGGGCACCGCGAAGGGCATCTTCGACGGCTTCGACATCGACTGGGAGTACCCGGGCGGCGGCGGTCACACCGGCAACCACGCCAGTGCCTCCGACAAGCAGAACTACACGGCACTGCTCGGGGAGTTCCGCTCCGAACTCGACGCCCAGGGTTCGAGTGACGGGAAGACCTACGCCCTCACCGCGGCGCTGCCGGCCGGTCAGGACAAGATCGCTAACGTCGAAACCGACAAGATCGGCCAGTACCTCACCTTCGGCGACCCCATGACCTATGACATGCACGGCGGTTGGGAGCCCAGCGGCCCGACCAACCATCAGTCCCCGCTGTACTCGGGGCCGAACGATCCGATGGCCCCGGTCAAACCGGGCACCGCCAAGTACTCGGTGGACGAGACGATCAAGGCGTTCACGGCCGGCGACTCGCAGTACGGCATCCCCGGCGGCTTCCCCGCGAAGAAGCTGAACATGGGCATACCGTTCTACTACCGCGGTTGGACCGGCGTGCCGGCCGGGAGCGACCACGGGCTGTTCCAGAACGCGACCGGCCCCGCCCCCGGCGCGGCCGACTCCGGCAACGTGGCAGGCATCCGGATGTACAAGGAGCTCTCCGGGGTCGTCGACAACTCCGCCGACACCTTCTGGGACGACACCGCGAAAGCGTCGTACTTCTACGACGGCAGCAACTTCTGGAGCGGCGAGAGCGCCCAGTCCATCCAGGCCAAGGCCGACTACCTGCACTGCAACGGCCTCGGCGGGACGATGATGTTCTCGCTCTACGACCTGGACCCGGCGACCACGCTCTTCAACGCGGCGGTCAACGACACCAACGGCTCGGCCGGGAGCTGCCCGGCGCCTTCTCCCTCACCGACGGGTTCCCAGTCCGGTTCCCCGTCCAGCTCCCCGTCGTCCTCGCCGTCGTCCTCGCCGTCCTCCTCGCCCACCCCGAGTCCCACCGCGACGGGATCCGGCACCGCCGTGGGCAACGGCGGCTTCGAATCCGGCTCCCTCTCTCCGTGGACCTGCTCTGCCGGTACCGGGTCCGTCCAGGGGACGACCGTGCACAGCGGCTCGTACGCGCTGTCCGCGACGCCGAGCGGCAGTGATACCGCGCAATGCCAACAGACCGTCACGGTCAGGCCCAACACGTCGTACAAGCTGTCCGGCTGGGTCAACGGCAGCTACGCCTACCTCGGCGTCAGCGGGACTGGTAGCACCGACGCCTCCACCTGGGCCTCCACCAACGGGGGCTGGCAGCAGCTCACCGTCCCGTTCACCACCGGCGCCGACACCACGAGCATCACCCTCTACGTCCACGGCTGGTACTCGCAGGGGACGTACTATGCAGACGACCTGAGCATCAGCTGACCCTCCCCGCTGCACACACTCCAACCCCGGCCCGGTCACCGCCCCCGTGCGGCGACCGGGCCGGGCGCGTCAGCACGGGTCGGCGTCAGGGGGGCGGAGCCCGCCGACGGGCAGGCGGACCAGCCAGGTCAGTAGCTGCTCTTGTGTGTCGGCCGCTGCTCGGGCGCGCAGCGCGGCCGACGGATTCCCACGCTTTTGCGCCCGTCGGCCGCGCACTGGCCGATCAGGCCGCGAGGTCCAGCCAGGGGCGGGTCTGACCGGGGGTCCGGTGACCATGGGTGACCAGCGGTCGGGCGGCCTGAGGCCAGCTGGTTCCGTCATGGTGCCGGGTTCAGGATCATCAGGCGTTCAGGGTTCGGGAACGGTTCGAAGCCGGCCTTCGCGTAGACGTGGTGCGCGTCGAGTGTGGTGAGCAGGACTCGTTTGAGTCTGTAAGGGGCAAGGTGGTCACGAACAGCGCCGGCCATCCAGGTGCCGAGGCCCTTGCCGCGGTGTGCCGGCGCCACGTAGACATCGCACAGCCAAGCGAACGTCGTCCAGTCCGTGACGACACGGGCGTAAGCGACCTGAGCGCCACCGGCTGTCTCGTAGACGGCGAAGTTCAGTGAAGCGCGCACGGATTGCTCGACCGTCTCCCGGCTACGGCCCAGCGCCCAGAACGCGTCGGTCGAGAGCCAGTGGTGGACCAGAACGACATCGAGGCGGTCCGGGTCCACTGAGAGTTCGTATCCGTCGTCCCTGTGAGTGATCACGGCATGTCAGCATAACGCCACCACTTGGGTTTTCAAAGCAAATACTTTGAAAGTCCAAGCCGTGCGCCTCCTTCAGGTCTTCAACCGGCCCGGACCTTCCGACTTCGGGACAGGCTCACGCACCGGTTTCCAGGATGCGCTTGAGGGTGGCCAGTTCGGTGTCGACGAGAGCGATCTGCTCGTCGAAGAAGGCGTCGGTGAAGGTGGGCGGCTGGAAGAAGGTGATCACGAATTCGGCGCCCGTGCCGTTGGCGACGACGCGGGCGGGGGCCTGCCAGGACGCCTGGTCCTCGACGTAGTCATGGTCGAGGATGCCGAGTTCGGCGTTGCCGCGGATACGGAGCCTGGCGGGGCCGCGCGGAGTGGTCATCAGCCACCAGTCGGGGTCGTCGGTGGGCTCCACGGCCTTGACGTTGACAACGGCCCAAGCGGGCCAGTTCGCGGGATCAGCAAGGAAGGCGAAGACCTCGGCGACGGGGCGCCGGATGCTCACGGCCTTGGTCATCGAACGGGCCGTGGCCGGAGTGGCGTTCATGACGGGGCCCTTCCGGAGGCAGGGGTTTCGGGGTGGGTGTCGCCGACCAGGCGGCGGATCCAGTCCTCCAGTTGGAGGCGCCGGGTCGGGTCGAGGTGGGCGAAGAAGTGGGCGTCGTTGCGGTCGGCGATCTCCGCCAGGCGCGGCGTGAGGTCGAGGCCGGCGTCGGTGAGGGTCAGGCGCAGGATGCGCCGGGAGTTGGGGTCGCTTTCGCGGGCCATCAGGCCCTTGGCCACCAGGCGGTCGACCAGGCGGGAGACCGCGCCGACGTCGATGTCGAGGTAGCGGGGGTGCCGTTAACGAACGTGTCACCAGCCCCAAACGCGGGTGATCTTTGACCGTTCGGCCGCCCTGACCTGGGCCTGTCCGGCATGATGCGGGGCCATGGGGCGGCAGCCGGTCGGTATGGACGAGTTGGTGGAGCACTGGACGGTGCTCGATGACGAGCTGGAGCTCGTGGCGGGGAAGCGGGGCGGAACGCGCCTGGGCTTCGCGCTGTTGCTGAAGTTCTACACCCGGCACGGCCGGTTCCCCAGAGGCCGGGTGGACTTCCCGGATGAGGTGGTGGGCTTCGTCGCCCGGCAGATGCGGGTGTCGGCCGCCGACTTCGACTCCTACCAGTGGTCTGGCAGCACGATCGAGTACCACCGGTCGCAGATCCGCGAGCACCTTGGCTTTCGGGCGTGCTCCGTGCAGGACGCCGAGAAGCTGACGGCCTGGCTGGCGTCGAACGTCGCGCACGCCGAGCGGAACGCGGATCGGGTACGCGAGGAGCTGCTGAAGCTGTGCCGGGAGGAGTTCATCGAGCCGCCGGCGCCGGAGCGGATCACACGGATGGTCCGCTCCGCGCTGCATACCGCCGAGGAGACCTGGTTCACGACGGTGGCGGCCCGGCTGCCGGCTGAGGCGCGGGAGAAGGTGCTCGCCCTGGTGGCTACCGCCCCGGACGCGACCGAGGGCACCGAGGGGGACGATCAGGACGGGGAGTCGGTCCTGGCTCTGGTGAAGGCGATGCCGGGCAACGTGAGCCTGGAGTCGATGCTGCAGGAGATCCGCAAGCTGAGGGCGATCCGGGCGATCGGCCTGCCGTCCGGGCTGTTCGTGGACGTGGCGCCGAAGGTTTTCGCGTCCTGGCGGCAGCGGGCGGTGGTCGAGTCCCCTTCCCACCTGCGGCGGCGCTCGCCGGAGTCCGCGCTGACGCTGCTGGCCGCGCTGCTGGTGGAGCGGGAGCGCGAGGTGACGGACTGCCTGGTGGACCTGTTGATCGCCACGGTGCACCGGATCGGCGCCCGCGCGGAGCAGAAGGTGACCAACGAGCTGATCAACGCCTTCAAGCGGGTGTCGGGCAAGGAGAACCTGCTGTTCCAGATCGCCGAGGCGTCGCTGGCGGAGCCGGGCGGCGAGGTCCGCGAGGTGGTCTTCCCGGCCGTGCGCGGGGGCGAGCAGACGCTCAAGGAGCTGGTGCACGAGTACCGGACGAAGGGGCCGGTGTACCGGCGCACGGTGCAGACGACGCTGAAGGCGTCCTACACCAACCACTACCGCAAGGGTCTGATCGAGCTGCTGGGCGTGCTGGAGTTCCGCTCGAACAACACCGCCTACCGGCCGGTGATCGACGCGCTCGACCTGGTGGCCCGGTACGCGAAGGCTGGGAACACCACCTACTACCCGCTCGGCGAGACAGCCCCCGAGCACCGGGGCACCAAGGGGCAGTGGGCCGAACTGGTCTACCGGGCCGACAAGCGGGGTCGGCGCCGGGTGGTACGGATGATCTACGAGGTCGCCACCTTCCAGGCCCTGCGCGAGCAACTGCGCTGCAAGAAGGTGTGGGTGGTCGGTGCCGGCCGGTGGCGCAACCCGGACGAGGACCTGCCCAGCGACTTCGAGGCCCGCCGTGTCGAGCACTACCGGGAGCTGCGCAAGCCGTTGGACGCGGGTGAGTTCATCGGCCAGCTGCGGCGGGAGATGACCGAGGCCCTGACCACGCTGGATGTGGCCCTGCCTGGCCTGGACTGGGTGGAGATCAAGGAACGGGCGTCGGGGTCGATCAAGTTCACCGCCCCGGAGGCCCAGGAGGAGCCGCGCAACCTGCGCCGGATCAAGGCCGAGGTCGGCCGCCGCTGGACCGCCGTCCCGCTGATCGACATGCTCAAGGAGGCGATCCTGCGGACCGGCTGCCTCAAGGCGGTCACCTCGGTGGCGGGCAGCGGGAACCTGCCGGAGGAGGTACTGGCCGAGCGGCTGATGCTGGCGATCCACGCCTATGGGACGAACACGGGAATCCGGTCGGTGGCCGGCGGCGCGCACGGCCACAGCGAGGAGGAGATCCGCTACACCCGGCGCCGTTACCTGACCTTGGAGGCGGCCCGGCAGATCGCCGTCGAGATCGCCAACGCCACCTTCGCCGCCCGAGACAGTGACCTGTGGGGCGCCGGGTCGACCGCGGTGGCCTCGGACTCCACGCACTTTCGCTCCTGGGACCAGAACCTGTTCACCGAGTGGCACTCGCGCTACGGCGGGCGCGGTGTGCTGGTGTACTGGCACGTCGAGCGTGGCTCGGTGGTGGTGCACTCCCAGACGCTGCGGGCCTCCGCGTCGGAGGTCGCGGCGATGGTCGAGGGCGCGATCCGGCACGGCACCACGATGAGCGTGGAGGGCAACTACGTCGACAGCCATGGCCAGTCCGAGATCGGGTTCGCGGTGACCAGGCTGCTGAACGTCGACTTGCTGCCGCGCATCAAGCAGATCAACCGGGTGAAGCTCTACCGGCCCGTCGCCAGCGAGCCGGGCGCCTACCCGAACCTCCAGGCCGCCCTCACCCGCCCGATCCGTTGGGACGTCATCGACGCCAACTACGACCAGGTCATCAAGTACGCCACCGCGATCCGCACCGGCACCGCCTCCACCGAGGCGATCCTCTCCCGCTTCACCCGGGCAGCCTCCCACCCCGCCTACCAGGCCATGCTGGAGATCGGACGCGCCCAGAAGACCATCTTCGTCGCCCGCTACCTGCGCGACCGCGCCCTGCAGCGCGAGATCGAGGAGGGCCTGAACGTGGTGGAGGCCTGGAACCGGGCGAACGCGGTGATCTACTACGGAAAGGGCGGCGAGATCTCGACCAACCGCCGCGAAGAGGTCGAGATGGCCGCGCTGTGCCTGCGGATCCTCCAGGCGTCCCTGGTGTACGTCAACACGTTGATGCTCCAGGACGTCCTGGCCGAGCCGGCCTGGGCCGAGTTGCTCGGCCCGGCTGACCGCCGGGGCCTCACCCCGCTGTTCTGGTCCCATGTGCGGCCCTACGGTGAGGTCCGCCTCGACCTCGCCACGCGGCTTGCTCTGGGCTCTGCCCCAGTGCCGGTACAGGCCGGGTGAACTGGGATGGCGGCCCGTCACTTACGGCTCCCGCGTACCGCGCGGATCACCTCGGCCACGGCCTTCAGCACCGTGGCGCGGTCGCGCGGGGCCGTGCCCTTGAGCGCGACCATCACGATCGTTACGGCAGCAGCGGCCGCAAGCAGCATGACGGCGACGGGCACCAGCGCGGCGGCCCAGGCGGCGATGTTCATGTTTGTCGGTCCTTCCCCAAGTGGCCTCGGCAGCCCGGACGGAGCGGCCACGAGAACGATCGCGGGACCTTCAAGGGCGCGGCCATGGATTCCGGACCGCCGGATTTCCGGCCACAAAACCCCAGGCCACGGCGCGGCCGGTGGAGGTCTGCCGGATCGCACCGGATCGCAAGCAGCGCCCGAGCAAGAAGAGAGAGGAAGCCAGCGTGACGGATGAGCTGACAGGACCTGAGGCTCTGGCGGAACAACTCAACCTGCTCCAGGCCAAGCTGCTCGAGAGGGGCAAGGACCAAAAGGCCGTGGTCGTCGAGGCCAACATCCGTCGGCACAAGGTCGAGCGCGGCCCCCTGAGCACGTCGAGGGTCAACGGCTGGTTCCCCCGGCAGAGAGGGAGTAGCTCGAAGAAGCTCAGCGTGCCGAATGACGTCGACGATCTGTGGGACGTGGTGGAGGTGATGCTGGACTGGACCGGGCAGCTCACAAGGCCGTCCGAGCGGTCGAGACTCCGCGCGCACTGGGCGAACCTCTGCCGGGAGGCTCAGCGCAAGACCGGCTTGGACGACGACGTGCTCGGTTATCTCGAAGCCGCCCGCAAGTTCGCAGAGCAGCAAGATCCATATCTCGGCCGCACGAGTCTACCCTCCTTGGCCCACGTCTATGTGGATCAGGGGATCCGCCCGATGCCGGCCTTGGATGAGCACGCCGGTCCCGGCGGCGACGATGCCGCCCCTACGGGAAACGGGCTTGCTGCTGCGGCGAAACCCGGCGCGGTGTTCCGGAAGTCCGATCCAGTGTGCGTGGTCATCTCCGGCCCGGGAAGCGGCAAGTCCACACTGCTGCGCGCCTGGCTGCGTGATGCGGCCCATCGGTGGCTCGACAACCCGAAGGCTGTGGGGAGGTCTTTGCCAGCAGTCCCGGTGTTGGTAAACGCGCGTCTCCTCGCCGGCGAGGAGACGCAGGTGGCCGATGCGCTCGCCGCCGCTACCGGAAAGCTCGCCCGGTACGGGCCGGGACTCACCCCGGCCCGCTTCCTTCAAAAGCCGTGCCCCGGGACGCACTGGCAGTTGCTCGTCGACGGCCTGGACGAGCTCCCCAACGCGGACGAGCGCCGCGCCGTGCTCGAGAAGCTGGCCAACGCCGCCGCTGCGGCAGACCCGCCGCTGTACCGGTGCGTCGTGGCAACCCGCCCCCTGAACGAGAACGAAGTCGATGTCCTCGGTGGCACGGCGCCCCGCTACGAGCTGCAGCCCTTCACCGTCGATGACCTGCATAACTACGCCGAGAAGCACTTCAGCACCCGGTGGCCGCAGGAAGCCGCCCGCCGTGCCCGTCAGTTCACCGACGCGCTCCGCGCCGCCTCCCTGATCGAGCTGGCCCGCACACCTTTGATGGCGCTCATGCTCTGCCAGCTCCACCTTGAGAGACCCGAACGCCCGCTCCCCAACGCTCGCACGGCGGTGTACGAGGAATTCACCGACCTCCTCTACGAGAACAACAAGCCGAAGAAGGTCGCGAAGAGCCATGAAGAAGCGCTCGCGCGCCTCGTGGAGCACGTCCAGAGTCCGCTGGCGGGCGAGGAGGCAGAAGCTGCCGCGAGGCAGGTCCACAAACAGCTGCCCAAGCTAATCGACTACCTGGCACACCAATGGCTCACAGGCACTCTGGCCCCCGCGGCCGAGGCGCTGTCAGCGCACGAGGCCGTCCGACGCCCCTCCAAGGTCCGCCAGGCGCTGTGGGAGGCCTTCTTGGATGACCTTCTCCTGCACACCGGTCTGCTCGTCCACCGCGCGAACGGCCTGGAGTTCCCTCATCGAACCTTCCTCGAATTCCACGCCGCCCGGCACGCCACCCGCGACGCACACGCCCGTGCCAAACTCCTCGACGAGCTCTTCCCGCCCGGACGAAAGCCCCGCACTCCAGCCACCGAACCGTCCTACCTAGGGTTCCTTCTCGACGGCCTTCTCGCCACCGACGACGGCATCGCCACCGAGACCGTCGACAGGATCGACGAGCTCACCCGCGAGGCGGGAGACCACGCCCTCCGCTTCCTGCTGGATCAAGTGGACTTGAGGACCAACCTCCTCCCTGCCCCCACCGCAAGACAACTCACGCGTTTCGCCCAGAACAAGACCCTCCACGGCAACTACCGCGTCTCGGCGGCCGAGCGTCTGGCCAAGATCGACGGGCAGCGGGACCGTGCTGCCCGACTCCTCGCCCGGCTCGCCGACGACACCACCCTCGGAGCCGCCCTCGACTTCCTCTTCGGTTCTTCTCGCGTAATGGCGGCCCTGTGCCTGGCCAACGTGGACGGGCACCGGAAGGAGGGTGTGAGCCGACTGATCGCCTTCACGAAGAACAACACACTCAGCAACATCGACCGTGTACAGGCAGCTGGTGCCCTGGCTCAAGTGGACGGGTGCCAGAAGGATGGTGCCGACCGGCTGATCGCCCTCGCCAACGACACCACCCTCGACAGTACCGACCGCGTGCGCGCAGCCGGTCTCCTGGCCGTGGTGGAGGGGTACCGGGAGGAGGGCGCCGACCGGCTGATCGCCTTCGCCAACGACACCACCCTCGATAGCCACTCGCTCGAGTTGGTGGCCACATGCCTTGCGAAGCTGGACGGGTTTGGGGATCGTGCTGCCCGGCTCTTTGGCCGGCTCGCCGACGACACCACCCTCGACGGCGTCGACCGTGTGCTCGCGGCCGAGAGCCTGGCCGTGGTGGAGGGGTACCGGGAGGAGGGCGCCGCCCGGCTGATCGCCTTCGCTAACGACACCACCCTCGACAGCTTCCACCGCCTATCAGCGACTGAGAGCCTGGCTAAGGTGGAGGGGTACCGGGAGGAAGGCGCCGCCCGGCTGATCGCCTTCGTTGACGACACCACCCTCGGCGGCGTCGACCGTGTACAGGCAGCCGAGAGCCTGGCCGGGGTGGACGGGTGCGCGGACCGCGCCACCCAACTTCTCGCCCGGCTCGCCCACGACAGCACTCTCGACAGCTCCGCCCGCGTATGGGCGGCCAAGGCCCTGGCCAAGGCAGACGGACACCAGGACCACGCCGGCCAGCTCTTCGCCCGGCTCTCCGGCGACATCAGCCTCGACAGTGGGGACCGCATATGGGCGGCCAAGGAGATGACCGAGTTGGACGAGTACCGGGAGGAGGGCGCCGACCGGCTGATCGCCTTCGCCGTCGACACCAGCCTCGACGGTGCGGACCGAGTATGGGCGGCCAAGGCCCTGGCCAAGGTAGACGGACACCAGGACCGCGCTGCCCAACTTCTCGCCCGGCTCGCCGATGACATCACCCTCGACAGCTCCGCCCGCATGCGTGCGGCCCAGATCCTGGCAGCCATCCGCGGTGACGGGGGTACGGAACCTGACGATGGTGGTGTCCGTTAGAGGAACCCTCAGCGAACAATTATGATCTTGCCTGGCGAGAGAGACCTACCTGCGCGGACGGCGTCTCATTTAGGGTGTCCGGTGATCTGTATGCTGAGCGGGGGCTTACCGTACGCTCTCGGCATGAACGAACGCGTCGGCTACGCGAGATGCAGTCTGGACAAGCAGGACCTCACCGCCCAGCGCGGGATCCTGATCGGACTGGACGTCCCGGAGGACCGGATCTACCTGGACCACGGGCTGACCGGAACGAACCGCGACCGGCCCGGCCTGGCCCAGGCCCTCGCGGCGGTCCGCGCCGGCGACACCCTCGTCGTCCCCAAGCTCGACCGCCTTGCGCGCTCGGTACCCGACGCCCGCGACATCGGCGACTCCCTCACCGCCCGCGGCGTCAAGCTCTCGCTCGGCGGCACGCTCTACGACCCCGCCGACCCGATGGGCAAGATGTTCTTCAACATCCTGGCCACCTTCGCCGAGTTCGAGGTCGATCTCCTGCGCATGCGTACCCGTGAAGGCATGGCGGTGGCGCGGGCCAAGGGCAAGCTCAAGGGGAAGCAGCCCAAGCTCACCGCCCGCCAGCAGAGCCACCTGGTCCAGCAGCACCAGTCCGGCGAACACACCATCGCCGACCTCGCCGAGCTCTTCTCCGTCAGCCGCGCCACGGTCTACCGCGTCCTTGAACGCCACCAGAACGCAGCCACGCCGTCGACTCCCGGTGGGCAGTGACGTGCTGCCCTACGTCTATCAGGTCACCAAGTACGACCCCGCCGACCGCGACCAGCACGGCCACTACGCCGGCACTGAGGACACGACCAGCGACCACGGGCCGGTCGAAGACGCCTACTTGCAGGCCGCCGCCGCCTTCGCCGAGGACAGCGGCGTCGACCAGCTGGCCATCCGCGAGCCGCAGCTCGGAGGCTTCGTCCACTTCGGCCTGGAGCCACCGGTCGACGGCTACGGCCTGGCCGGCCTCTTCCCCGCCGGCCCCGCCGGGTTCCACGACGGGGCACTGGTGCCGATAGGTGTCGGCTTGGAACTCGTCCGAGCGATGCTCCGCGACAACGGCGCCTGGTGCCGCTTGGAAGCGGAGGGAGAGTTCACAGTGCACGTCGGCTGGGACCAGTACCTCTACCTCAGCAGCAGCCAGCCCTGCGAAGCCGCGCTGACCCGCACCCGAGCACTCGGCCTGTTCACGCAACGCCTGGACACATCGCCGTACGACTTCGCCCCCGACGACCCCGCATACGTGCAGCGCCCGGCCGACGCCGACTTCTGGGCCCGCCTTGGCTGGACCGTCAGCGCCCACCGCGCCACGTTCCTGGAGGAGACCTTCGCCCTCAACGCCTCCCGATGGCACCGCCTGAGCCGCGACAACATCAAGACCGTGCGCTCCCAGCTGACCCCACGCGCACAGTTGTCCGTCTGGCCGGACCTGCTCACCGACGTCGACACGGCCGTGGCCGCCCTGCCCGACGAAGGCCTAGTGGAGATCATCTGGGAGAAGGAAGACGGGCAGATCACCAGCACGGTCGTGGACGAGACCCAGTTCGAGGACGTGACCTCCCAGCTTGCCAGCGCGAGTGCTGCCGGCGTCGTATCCATGTATGCCGGTGAAGATCTCCCGCTGTTCACCGCTGTACTGCCCGACAGCGACGGGGTACTCCGCGCGCGCTGGCAGACCGAGCCGACACCCAGCGACCGGGACTGGGCGTTCTTGAAGACCCTGCGGCGCGGCCAGGTCGTCACCGGCACGGTGACGTCCATCGCCAGTTTCGGCGTCACCTTCGTGGACATCGGCGGCTTCACCGCGATGATCAACATTCCGGAGCTGTCCTGGCGTCCGATCAACCACCCGTCCGACGTCGTCAGCGTCGGCCAGGAGGTCACAGCTGAGGTCCTCGACGTCGACATGGTCTGGGAGCGAGTGCCGCTGTCTCTTCGAGCAGTGCAGGAAGACCCATGGCCGCAGGTAGCGCAGAGGATCGGCCAGGTGGTCACAGGGCTGGTCACCAAGATCGTGCCGTTCGGTGTCTTCGTCCGCATCGAAGACCGAGAGGACGGCTTCGAGGGGCTCGTGCACACCGACGAGCTGGATCAATCGCCGCAGGACGTCATCGAGGTCGGCGACGCTCTCACCGTGAAGATCATGGATGTCGATCTCGTACGGCGCCGCATTGCCCTGTCGCAGAGGCAGGCCGACCGGTGACGACGTGGATGCAGTGCTCCAGGGACGCAGCCGCGATCGGGGTCAGCTCGGAACCCTGGAGCTCGACCTGTCGGGTCACCCAGCCGCCGGCGTCGACCTCGAAGTATGGACCGCAAAGGTGCCAAGCTGCTGTTCCAGATCTTCACCGAACGCGAGGAGTGCAAGGCTACCGCGGTCGCCACGAACTCCCCGTTCACCGAGTGGGACAAGACCTTCGGGGACGCCCGCCTCTGCGCGGCCATCGCCGACCGGATCACCTTCCGCTGCACCCTCATCCAGACCGGCACCGAGTCCTACCGCTTCCAGACCACCCAGGAATCTCTCTTCCCGGCACCGAAGTGACGCTTCAGCATTGTGAATGAGCGCTTCAGCGGGCGTTCGTCGTCAGGCCGAGGCTCTTGTGTCAGTCACATGCCGCGCTCTGGGCCGTACATCGGCGCGGGGCGGTCATCGGGTGACATCGGCAGCGGTTCGAGCAGCACCGGGCCGGGGTAGAAGGCGGAGCTGTTCGGGCCGACCATGTCCTCGCCGACCAGATAGCGGTAGAGCCACTCGGAGAAGCTCATTCGGTACTCGTACCAGGATCCGTCGTGTTCCACCGCACAGATCCGGTGTCCCGTGCGGTCGGGCAGCGGGGCCAGGAAGATGTATTCGCCGCGATCGGTGTTGGTGATCGGGATCAGGCCGTCCTTCGTCCCAAACCTCACCTCCTGCAGGTTGAGGACGACGCGGATGTTCTCCTCCGGCTCCAGCCAGTGCTCCCGGTCCCAGTCGAGCCCGGCCCAGACCTGGGAAGTCTCGCGGATCTCCTTCCCGAGGTTCCAGCGCTCGGTAGCCGGATGCGAGAGATACAGGTGCCCGTTGATCTGCATCGGGGCGTAGGCATCAACAACCGCCTTGTAGTCCTCGGGGAAGTCAGTGCCGATCTCGGCTTCCAACTCGGCCCATGCATCGGGGCTGGTGAAGCGCTGTTCGCCAGGGCCGAGCATGGCGAAGACCTCAGCGAGATAGTCGCGCACCGGCTCTCCTCATCGGGTTCGGGCGTCAGGCCGCCGCGTCATCGCCACCACGAATGCTGTGGCCTGCCGTGAGGTTAACCGGGACCAGCGACATCGACTCAGCCGGGCAAGCTCGAATGGACTGGGAAGCAGGGCCCACGACCGAGCGCCCGGCCCGCCCGCTGAAGCGTCGGGACCATCCAACTGCTTTGACAAAGGCATTGAGAAGCCCGCATGGCTGTCCTGGCCCCGCTTCGGACTGCTCTACGGCATCCGGCCCCGGGGCACGGCCAGGTGCGAGCCCCGGGCCGCATCTTGTCAGGGAGGCAGCCCCAGGGCCCGCACCCACAAGCTATCGACACTCCTGCGGTGGCATCCCCCGGACACTCCACCCCAACCGGCAGGTCACCCGATCAGTGGCTCCCGAACTCGCCGAAACGGTGCCCGTTCCCACCGAAAACCACGGAGCACTGTCGAGTACATCCCCGCCACGAACAGCCCAACCCTGGTACCCATCGCCACCGAAGACGTGGTCTCAATATGACCCGACTAAATCAGCAGTACGTCAGATCGACTACTGAAAGCTACTTGTCACTTCGTGGCAGCTTCGGGAGTGCAGGGCCGTCATCCATGCTGTCCTGTCGCGTTGAAGGTGTCGGATTCCCACCCGTTCTCGTTCGTTCTGTCGGATTCTCACTGCGGTGCGTGCTGAGCGGCGGCGTTTGCTTCGTTCGTGGGGTTTGATCTCACTTCGCGGGTCTCGTTCTCACTGCACCTGTCACGGCCGCTTTCGGCATGTACGTGAGTGCTGGGGGTCGCGGTGGTGTGAGCTTGTGACAAGATCGCGGGATGCTGCGACTCACCGATTTCATTATCGACTGCCCGGACACGATGAAGCTGGCTGCTTTCTACTCCGAGGTGACGGGCCGTCCGCTCAAGGAAGGCAGCTCCGAGGACTGGGCTGGCATCCAGTTCGGCGAGATCGAGCTGGCATTCATCCGGGTGGACGACTACCGCGCTCCGCAGTGGCCCGACAGCGAGCACCCCAAGCAGTTCCACCTCGACTTCGAAGTGGACGAGATCGAGTCCGAGCAGCGCCGCGTCCTCGACCTCGGCGCGACGCTAAGGCAGGGCTTCATCGGCCCCAACGGCTACGGCTGGCAGGTCTACACCGACCCGATCGGCCACCCCTTCTGCCTGTGCCGCAACAAGGGCGTCATCTGGACCGACCAGGGCCCGATCTGGCCCAAGCGCGACTAATTAGATTCCGGTCATGGAGGACAGCGACATCACGATCAAGCTCGCCCCCGACGAGGCCTGGTCCTCTCGGACTGGCTGGAGCGAGTACGGATGACAGATCTCAGCCGCCTGGTCGTCGATCCGGCCGCCTGGGCCCCGATCCACAAGATCGTGGGAACACTGGACAAAGCGCTCCCTGGAAACTTCGCCGCCGACTACGCCGAACGTCTGGAAGCGGCCCGGCACCGTCTCCGGACGGCCACGGGCAGCCTTACCGAAGAGCGAGACGGCTGAGCTGCCCTCGCCCACCACCAGCGCGCTTCCGTGAAGGCCATGTCGTTTGAGAACACCGGCCTGCGGCGTTCTCAAACGACATGGCAACCCAGCAGGTCAGCGGCCCACGATCTGTCAGCTGCACTGCGACAGGACACATGCAGCCGACTCCGGAACTGACACCGGCCCTCGCGCCCGGTCCAGCCGCGAGCATCACCCTGCGCTACATGTCCGTTTGCCGTAGCTATACGAGAACAGGGCCGTGTTGACGCAGCAGCTCCAGGGCACGACCACGGCGATTCATGGCAGGACCGTAACAGCCAGAAACGATCTCGATAACAGCGAGGTCGCGCAGCGCTCAACCTGTAGGAACTCTGTCTGCGACGCTGACCTGCAGCCCGTTTAGTGCTGGGGTCTAGCCGAAGTGCAGACCGTGATCCTTTTCGGCCCCGGCTACTGAGCGCTACTTGTCACTTCGCGGCAGCTTCGGGAGCACAGGGCCTTCAACATCCTCGCCACCTTCGCCGAGTTCGAGGTCGACCTCCTGCGTATGCGAACCCGAGAAGGCATGGCCGTCGCCCGAGCGAAGGGCAAGCTCAAGGGCAAGCAGCCCAAGCTCAGCTCCCGGCAGCAGGCCCACCTTGTCCAGCTCCACCAGGCCGGCGAGCACACCATCGCCGACCTCGCGGAGCTGTTCTCCGTCAGCCGGCCGACGATGTACCGCGTCTTGGAGCGCGCCCGTACCAACACATGAACCCACAGCTCACGGGGTCAATCAGCCACCGTTTGGGGCTGGTGACACGTTCGTTAACGGCACCCCTAGCGGGCCACCTCGCGGGTGGTGGTGGCGTCGCTGCGGTAGACGGTGATCAGGACCGCCCACTGGGAGACGGTCACGCCGTGCTCGGCCAGTTGCTTCTCGAAGCGGCCGTGGACCTCATCGGAGAGACGGCGAAGCCAGTACCCGAGGTGGTCGCGCAGACTGCTGGTTGGTGCTGTCACTCCTCCACCCTGCATGTCGAAACAACGTCGGGCCAGGCCACGGACGGTGATGTCGTCATGACCGGGGCTCCTCAGGGCTGCGGTCGGGTGGCGGGGATCAGGCATTCGATGAGGTAGTCGCCGGTGTCGGGATCGGTGACGACGCCGTGGGCCTCGCTGCCGAAGCCGGGGAAGGCACGGTCGAAGGACTCAAGGGCGGTGAGGTAGCGCAGCAGCGGGCCGTCGTGGGCGCCGAGTGATTCCCCGGGCATGAGGACCGGGATGCCGGGCGGGGTGACGGTGACCATCGCGGCGGCGGTCCGTCCGGCGGCGTCGGCGAGGCGGACGCGTTCGGTGCCCCCGCGGACGAGTTGCTGGTAGCAGTGCCGGGGCGGGTGGACCGGGGTGGGCAGGTTCCGGAAGGCCTCGTCGAGGGACTGGACGAACGCGCCGTCGGTGAGGTGGCGGTGCATCCGAGCGCACAGCTCGCGCAGGCCGATGTCCCGGTAGTGGCGGGGGTGGTTCCGGGTGAGGTCGGGCAGCACCTGGTGGAGCGGGGCGTCCTCGTCGTAGAGGGCCTTGAAGTCCATCAGGCCGTCCATGAGCGTGCCCCACTTGCCCTTGGTGATGCCCATGGAGAAGAGGACGAGGGTGCTGTAGCTGTCGGTCTTCTCCACGACGATGCCGCGGTCGGCCAGGTACTCGGTCAGGATGCGCGCCGGGATTCCCCAGGGCTCGGTCCGGCCGGTGGCGGTGACGCCCGGGCAGGTGATGGTCACCTTGATCGGGTCGAGGAGGCTGTAGCCGTCGGTCAGACCGTCGAAGCCGTGCCAGGCGGCGCCCGGTTCGAGTTGCCAGCATGAGGGCTCGGTGACGAGCAGGGACACCGGTGCGTCGGCGAACGCCATGGTGGTGCCGGTGTCGGGTTCGGTGACCGTCTCGGGCTGCCAGATGCCGAAGAACCAGCCGGGCCGGTCGCCGGCGGTGGCGATCCGGCGCCCGGTGCGCACGACGGCCTGGCGGAATCGGACGGCCTCGGTGACGACCTCGTCGATGAGCCAGCGGCCCTGGGGCCCGTCCATCATGGCGGTCGCCACGTCGAGGGAGGCGATGGCGGGGTAGAACGCCGAGGTGGTGCCGTGCATCATGAACGCCTCGTTGAAGCGGTGGTGCTCGACGGGCGCGCGGGGCGAGGGGCGGACATGGACCATGGCGCACTGCGAGAGGGCGGCGAGCAACTTGTGCGTGGAGTGGGTGGCGAAGACGGTCGGCCGCTGCGGCTCCGGGAAGGTGTCCGGGCCGACGGCCATGCCGTACCGGCCCCGGTAGAGCGGGTGGAAGCGGGCGTAGGCGATCCACGCCTCGTCGAAGTGCAGGCGCGGCGTGCTGGGCGAGAGGGCCCGAGCCGTGGCGAGGGTGTCGTAGCACAGGCCGTCGTAGGTGGAGTTGGTGATGACGGCGTACTGCGGCTGCGGTGAGAGGGCGTCGGCGGTCAGCGGATTGGCGGCGATCCGGGCCGCGACGGCCTCGGCGTCGATGGCGGCGGGGGGCAGCGGTCCGGCGAGGCCGTAGCCGTTGCGGGTGGGCACCAGGTAGACCGGCCGGGCGCCGGTGACGACCAGGCCGTGCAGGACGGACTTGTGGCAGTTGCGGTCGACCAGGGCGATCTCGTCCGAGGTGACGCTGTAGTGGCCGACCATGCGGTTGCAGGTGGAGTCGCCGTGCAGGACGAAGTAGGTGCGCTCCGCGCCGAAGACCCGGGCCGCGTTGCGTTCGGCCTCGCCGATCGGGCCGGAGTGCTCGTAGAGGGACCCGAGCTCACCGACCGAGATGGACAGGTCGGTGCGCAGCAGCCGCTCGCCGTAGTAGTCGAAGAAGGCGCGGCCGGCCGCCGACTTGAGGAAGGCCACGCCGCCGGAGTGCGCCGGGGTGTGCCAGGAGTACTCGTGGGCGTCGTCGAAGTGCCGCAGGGCGCTGAAGAACGGCGGCAGGACATCGCGCTGGTAGGCGGCGGCAGCAGCCGCGACCCGTCCGGCGATGAAAGGGGGCGTGTCCTCCAGCGGCCAGATGTAGCCGATGACGGCCTCGGCGACCCACAGCGGAAGGTGCTCCAGGTCATGGTCGGAGCCGTCCGCCATGAGCAGGAAGACCGGCAGGTCCTTGAACCGGTGCCGGATGCGGTCCAGCACCTCGGCCCCACCGGTGGGCAGTTCGACCCCGCTCTCCGAGGCACCGGCGTCCCCACTGTCACCGGGCGGGCGCGGCAGGCCCCACGCCACGACCGCGGCGGCCAGACCGGCCTCGATCTGAAGCGTCGCCGTGGCGTCCCTGCTGTCACCGGCCCAGCGCAACTCCAGGCCGCGGTCTTCCAGTTCCTTGCCGATCCGGCGCATCTGTTCGGCGCTCACGCCGGCGGCGAGGGGGTCGTTGCGCAGTGCCAGCAGGACGGTGCCGTTCGCCATCGTGGTCCCCTGCCTCGTGGTGCGTGCCCGCGCAGGCGCGGAGCAATGGGTGTGTGCGGGAGCACGCGGGCCCGCTGCTCGGGTGCGGGTGCGGGTGCGGGTGCGGGTGCGGGTGCGGGTGCGGTGACATCTTCGCCCGGTGCCGGGGGCGGACGGTGCCCCTTCCCGGGGATTCATCCGAACGGGGCACGGGCGTGGGAAACCCCCACGGTTCGTAGCCGCACACGACGGACGCCCGCGGGTTCGGGACCCGCGGGCGTCCTGGGTACCTCAGCGGTGCCGCGTCAGCGGCGGGCGCCCCGACGGCGGGCGATCACCAGCGCGCCTCCGCCGACGGCGAGCAGCGCGGCCCCACCAGCGCCGTAGACGATCATCTGGCTGCTGTTGCCACCCGTGCTGGCCAGGGTGCTGTCCGGCGTGGTCGAGACCGGATTGGCGGTCGGCTTGCCGACCGGGCCGGTCGTGTCCGCCGGGGCGGACGGCGCCGGCACGGCCGGGGTGGTCGACGGGGTGCCGCTGGACGGCGTCCCGGTGGTGGCCGGCCCCGACGGCTTGGCGGTGGTGGAGGGCGAGGCGGTGGCGGTGGCCGAAGGCGTCGTCGTGGCGGTGGGCGTCCCGGTCGGGTGCGGGGTCGCGGTGGCCGTGGGCGACGCCGAGGAGGTCGGCACCGGGACGGTCGGCGTGCCGGTCGGGGTCGGCACGCAGGCCTTGCCGCCGTTCCAGGCCGAGATCAGGTTGTCCGAGTAGACGCCGTCCGGGTACCTCGGCGCGGGGTTGGCGACGCCGTCGAACTTCTTGTCGCCGTTGTACAGGTCGATCTGGCCGTAGCACTTCGGCAGGTGGGCGGAGACGTCCAGGGTCGCCTGGCGGTTCCCGCTGCGCAGCGTCGTGGTCGCCCAGCCGAGGAAGGTCTGCTTGCCCGAGGTGGCCCAGGTCGGCCCCTCGGTGTCGTAGGAGGCCAGCGAGATCCGGTAGTCGCAGCCCTCCACGACGTCGCCGGCCAGGCGGACCTGGATGACGCCGTGCGGCTGGGACATCCGGCCGTCGGAGATCCAGCCCTTGCCGCCGTCGACGGAGAACTGGACGCCGACGGTGCCGCACCCGTGCTCGGCCTGGGCCTGGGCGGCGCCGGCGGTGAGCAGCGGAGCGCCGACGGCTATGCCGAGGGCGGCGAGGGCCGGAAGGCTCCGGCGCAGGAGTTGGTGCACGAGGAAGCTCCCTAGGGGTTGTACACGGTTCGGGTGGGACTCGCCGCTCGCCTGGTGGCGATCCGGACGGGCCGTCACCGGAACTGAGCGGACGTGAAACCGTGACCGTACCCGATGGCCCGGCAGCCCCGGGCCCCAGGTGTCAGCAGTTACCGCCGCAGCCCGACAGGTGGACGCCGAGCCGCGAACAAGGTCGGCCGCCGGGATCAGGCGAGACCGCGCTGTTCCGGGGCGTCTTCTCCAAGGACTCCCCGAAGCTGGGCCGGCCGAGGCTTCGGCTGATGACCGGACTTGCCCGCGGCCGGACCGAGCGCGACGTCGGCGGCCTGGACGGAACGCCCGGGCCGTTGGTGCCCGGCAGAGCGGCCGTTCCAGAGATGCGGTATTCGGGGCGGTTCCCGCAGCGTCGCCCGCGCGGGCGGCGTCGGGGGAAGTGGATTCGCGCTGTTCTGCCCGGCGGCGGCCTCCAGCCCCGCTGCCCCCACCGGTACGTCCCGTGCCCCGTCCTGGGGTTGCCGTCGAGGCAACCGGACCGTGGCGACCGATGTGCCGTCAGTTCGACACCGCCGGGCGCAGCCTGACCGCCGTGGCCTCCCCCGAGGCGGCACGTCACCTCCTGGACGGTCGGCCTGACGGCCCCCACCCACACCCCGTCCCCGCACGGGGACGGCGCCCGGGGCGGCGGCGAGACGGCATGGTGGGCGGCCGCGGTCGGAGCCCGGCCGTCAGGACAGCGGGCCGGCCAGCAGCCCGGCGGCCAGGTCGTGCAGTTCGGCCACCAATTCCTTCGTCAGCCCGCCGCGGTGCTCCTGTTGGTCCTCCGCGCGGTACAGCCATCCGCGGACCGGCCACAGTGGCGAGCCGGGGTCATCGGCGGAGCACAGCTCAAAGCCGATCCGCTCGGCCGCTGCCAGCGGATCGAGACGGCCGTCCACCAGGTCCCTGAGGCAGTACCGGGCAAGCGCCAGGTCGCGGCCCTCAAGGGTGGTGGGCAGCCGCAGCGCAGGCCAGAGTTCCTGCTCCACCTCGGCCAGCAGCCGGCGCGTCTCCAGGACCTCCCCGTCGGACAGCACGCCGAGCTCCCACAGACTCGGGGTGTCCGCCCCGCCGGCCAGCGCCGCCCAGGCAGCCTCCACCGCCTGGGCGACCGACTCCGGACAACCGTCGGTACGTCGCTCCAGCAGCACCCGGCGCAACGGCTCCAGCGCCTCGTCCAACTCCATCGCGCGAGCGTAACCACCCACTGCAGCCCGGAGCGACACGTTTTGATCCGACGGCAGCCGGCGCCCTGCGCCGGCACGGCATCGCCGCACACCCTCGCGGCAGCCTCCACCCCCCCGGCCACCGACCAGGATCCCCACCGACCACTGGACCCGCACCTTCCTCCCCGCCTGGCGCCACGGCCTCCTCGACTGCATCACGATGCCGGGTCCGCCGACGATGACCAGTTCGCCGGGTCGGCCACCAGGGCGGCCAACTCGCCCTGCGTCCGCGCCGAAAGGGCGCTCTCCGCTCCGGCGTCGAGCTCCTCCGAGGTGCCGGCCGTCACCGCCGGCGAGCCGTAGGGCGTCTACGGCGCGGTCACGATCCCGTGTGACGCCCGCAGTTCGGGCAGATCCCTCGACCGGGCGGCCACGCTAGCGAAGCAGAAGCAGGGGTCTTCCGTCGTGGGCACGGGAGAACCCGCTCAGGCCACGATCGCAGTCTGCAGCTCGAACCCGAGGGCGGTCAGGGCCTCCTCGGCGGCCTGCTGGTCCTGCTCGTAGCTGCCGCCGGAGATACCGAGTCCCCCGAGGCACCGGCCGTTCTCGACGATCGGGTAGCCGCCGCCGACCGCCATCAGGCGCGGGTGTCCGGCGAGCGGCGAGAGCCGCGGGTTGGCGAGGTGGTCGTTCCACGTGTGGGTGGGGGTCTGGAAGGAGGCCGCGGTCCAGGCCTTGTCGAGCGCGACCTCGGCCGTGAGGAAGAGCGCGTCGTCGGCGCGGTCGAACGCTTTCAGGTGTCCGCCCGGGTCGGTGACGGCGACGGCGGCCGTGAAACCGATCCGGGCAGCGGCGGTGTGCACCGCCGCGATGAGCGCGCCGGCGGCTGCTCGGGTGATCGTGGAGGCGGGGGCTGACTTCTGGAGGATGTCAGTGCTCATGGGAGGTTTCCTCAGGGACTGGGCGGTGTTGGTGACGCTGCGACGGCCGGGGGCCGGTCACCGCAGCGGTGAGGCCGGGGTGGGGATCACGCGGGTGACGACGGACTTCTCCGGAATCAGAAGGCCGTGGACGACCGGACCGATCTCGTTCTTCCAGCGGTCGTGCTGGTAGACCGCCGCGTACAGGGCCTCGCTCTGGGCCTCGTCCTCGAAGCGGCGGATCCAGACGTAGCCGTCCTCGTCCTGGGCGTCGACGAAGGAGGCGGTCACGTCCATGCCCAGCGAGGCCTGGAACGGGATGACCACGTCCTCCATGTAGCACACCCACTCCTCGCGGCGTCCGGCCCGGACCTGGTAGCGGCGGATCTCGTAGTACACGGCCTGCTCCGAACTTCTTGTGGTGATGGTCAGTTGGTAACGGTCAGGACGAGCTTGCCGCGGGTGCGGCCGGCCTCGCCGCGGGCGTGGGCCGTACCGGCCTGCTCCAGTGGGAAGGTCTCCTCCACCTCGACAGCGACCTCGCCGGCGTCGATCAGGCCGGCGATCGCGGCCAGCGCCGTACCGTCCGGCTCCACCAGGAACGGGGTCACCCGCACGCCCGTCGCCTCAGCCGCCTGCGCCAGCTCCGCGGAGACGCCGGCCGGGATCGCGACCAGCAGGCCGCCGGGGCGCAGGACCTTCAGCGAGCGGGTGCTGGTCTGGTCGTGGGCGTCGCCCACGAGGTCGATGACGACGTCGACGTCCGCGACGGCGTCCTCGAAGCGGGTCGTGGTGTAGTCGATGCTCTCGCCGGCGCCGAGTTCCTTGAGCCAGGGGTGGCGGGCGGCGCTGGCGGTGGCGATCACGTGGGCGCCCAGGTGGCGGGCGAACTGGACCGCGAAGTGGCCGACGCCACCGGCGGCGGCGGTGATCAGGACACGCTGGCCGGCCTGCACCTGGGCGGTGTCGACCACGGCCTGCCAGGCCGTCAGCGCGGCCAGGGGTACGGCAGCGGCGTGCACGTGGTCGATGGTGGCCGGCTTGCGGGCCCACTGGCGGGCCGGGGCGGTCACGTACTCGGCGTAGGCATTGGCGACGCGCGGGAACCACGGCATTCCGTACACCTCGTCGCCGGCCTTCAGCGTGGTCACACCGAAGCCGACCTCCTCCACCACACCGGACACGTCCCAGCCGAGGGTGAACGGCGGCTCGCCCAGCAGGCCGGCCATGCCGGTGCCGCCGCGGGTCTTCCAGTCCACCGGGTTGATCCCGGCCGCGTGCACCCGCACCAGCACCTCGGTCGGCAGCGGCACCGGGCGCGGCACCCGCTCGATCCGCAGCACCTCCGGCCCGCCGAAACCGTCCTGGACCACCGCGCGCATCATGTCTGCGGACATGCGTCATCTCCTGAAAGAGCACTCTGCGGAGGGCCGTCGGCGGCCCTCCCTCGACGTCGGCGACGCTATCCCCGTGGGTATGGTTACCTTCAAGGTCTAGTACTTCCCATCGGGAAGTAACCTGGTGAGGATGGTGATCATGACGACCACATGCCCCAGCGGCCAGCACTCGCACCACGACGTCTACGCCGCCCAGTGCCCCTGCCGCGCCCTGCTGGACCTGCTCGCCAACAAATGGTCCGCCCTCGCCATCGGCGCCCTCGAAGACGGCCCCCAGCGCTTCGGCGAACTCCAGCGCAAGCTCCAGGGCGTCAGCCCCAAGGTGCTGACCCAGACCCTGCGCCGCCTGGAGGACTTCGGCATCCTCGACCGCACCGTCTACCCCGCCGTCCCGCTGCACGTCGAGTACTCCCTCACCGCGCTCGGCCGGAGCGCCGCGATCCCGCTCAACGCACTCCGCTCATGGGTCGAGGACAACATCGACCGCGCCTACCGGCCGGAGCCGGTCGCGCCCTGAGGCCGTCACCTCCGTGCGCCAGAGCAGCGCCTCTCGTGCGGACCTTGCCCGAGGACCTGCGGGACACCAGCACGGTCCTCGGCGCTTCGGTGCCGACTCGGGAGAACGACGGCCCGGGCCCCGCGTGTGTGAGTACCCGGGCGTCGTCCCCGCCGGCTGTCGGAACGGGCAGTCCGTCAGCGGATGGCCCGGTGCCTCGGCCGAGGACCGCACATGAGATGGCTCGGACCGCAAATGCCGTGAATGGTCCTCGGGTCCCTGCCGCGACGGCGGCCACTCCTATGGTTGGTCGAAAGGCAGCCAAGGCGGTCCTGGAGGCAGCGGTGAGGGTCGTGTTCGTGCACGGGGCGTGCGTGCGGGACGGGTCGTGGTGGTGGCATCGCACTGCCGAGTTGCTGCGGGAGCGAGGGATGCGGAGCGTGGCGCCGGCGCTGCCGAGCTGTGGTGAGGCGGGCCTTCCCGGGGGCCGCGGCGGTCCGGGGCTTGCCGAGGACGTCGCGGCGGTGCGGCAGGTGCTGCTGGACGGCGATGAACCCACTGTTGTGGTCGCCCACAGCTACGGTGGCATCATCACTGCGGAAGCCGCCGCGGGCGTCGGGGCGGTCCGCCACCTGGTGCTGATCTCCAGCTACCTGCCCGAGGTCGGGCAGAGCCTGTCGGAGTTCGGGGACGGCAGCCCCGCCCCGTTCCTCGACGTCGACTCCGGCGCCGGCACCTTCGGGGTTCGCTCCGGGCTACTCGTGGACACCTTCCTGCAGGACTGCGACCCCGAGATCCAGGCGCAGGCGGCGGACCACCTCGCCCGGCAGAGCGTGCAGGTGACCGGGCAGCCGGTCCGGGCGGCCGCATGGCATCAGGTGCCCTCGACCTACCTCGTCTGCGCCCAGGACCGGGGCACCCCGCCACGCCTGCAGCGCGAGTTCGCCCGCCGAGCCAGCAGCGTTGTCGAACTCGACGCCGGCCACCACCCGTTCCTGTCCCAGCCCGACACAGTCCGGGACCTGCTGCTGAGCCTGTGATTGGCAGCGACAAGATCGTTCACAGGGAGGACGGCGTAGTCGCCGCAGTGCGGGGGGCTGCCCACCGAGGGAACTGTGCGGTGGGACAGCGCCGTCAGCGGCGTCACCCCCCTGGCGGACGGCACCTGTCGGCTGCTCTTCGGTGACGGCACCGCTGAGGACTTCGACCTGGTGGTCGGTGCCGACGGCGCCTGCACGGCCGCCCGGCGCCGACTACGACGACGCTCCACCCATGGCCAGCGCGGTTCGCGCCAGCCCGCGCAGCCAGGCGTGGGCGGGATCGGTGTCGTAGCGCTGATGCCACGACAGGTACACCGGTGCCGACGGCAGTTCGAGTGGCAGGGGGAGCACGACCAGGCCGAGGTCGGCGACGGCGGAGCGCGTGGTGGCTTCGGGGACGCTGATCAGGAGATCGGAGCCGCGCGCGAACTCCAGAGCGGCCGCTTCCGTGGGCGCGCTCGCCACCACGCGGCGGGTGAGGCCGAGCCGGGCGAGGGCGTCGTCGACGACATTGCCGAGGTTTCCACGTCGCGAGACGGTGACGTGCTCAGCGGCGGCGTACCGCTCTACGGTGACGGTCCGGCGGCGGGTGAGGGGGTGTCCCTGCCTCACGACGATGACGAGGCGGGTCTCGCCCACGTTCTCGGCACGGATGTCCGGTGCGCTCGGCCGGTTGGCGTTCGCCTCCAGATCGACCTCGGCGCGCCGCAGCTCGGGGGTGTCGACGCTCGATTCCGCGACGAAGCGCAATCGCACGCCCGGCGCTTCCTCATGCACGGCCGAGAGCAGTGCGGGGCCGCTCAAGGCAACCAGGGAATCGTGCCAGCGGAGTGTGAAGGTGCGCTCCAACGTTGCCAGATCGAGTTCACGGCTCGGCGCCAGCACTCCTTGGACCTGGTGCAGCAGCTCGTGCACCCGTTCCCGGACGGCGATCGCGTACGGCGTCGGGGTCATTGTCCGGCCGGTGCGCACCAGGATCTGGTCCCCGGTGGTGCGCCGGATCCGGCCCAGGCTCCGGCTCATCGCGGGGGCGGTGACATGCAGGCGCGCGGCCGCCCCGGCCACACTGCCCTCCTCCAGCAGCGCGTCGAGCGCGGCCAGCAGATTCAAATCCAATTGCATGTGAGTAATCCTAGGCGTGCTTTACATGCATTTGAAGTTAATCAACGGGCTGGATACCTTCGAGACCAGCGCACCGAACAGAGCGCACACTTCAGCCCGAACGGCCCCAACACCCTTTACTCACAATGGAGTTCATCATGCCCGAAACGCCTCGGACCACTGACGTCGCCACCTCCGACGCGGACCTGCTGGACCAGACCGCGATCGCCGTGCGCGCGGCCGGCTCCGCGCTTCGCGAGCGCTTCGGCGAGGTGGTCCGCTACCAGAGCCGTGAAGAACTGCTGCACGCGCTCGCCGTCAACGACGAGACGGCCCTCGACATCCTGGGCCCCCGCCTCACACGCCTGCGCCCGGACGCCGGCTGGGTGGAGGACGAACTGGACCGCGGGGCGCTGCCGCCCGGCGAGTGGTGGGTCGTGGATCCGGCCGAGGGCAACGTCAACCACCTGCACGCCCTGCCGGAGTGGGCGGTGACCGCCACCCTCGTACGTGAGAACCAGCCGGTGCTCACCGCGGTCCACCTGCCGCTGACCGGCGAGACCTACACCGCGCTCGCCGGCGGGGGCGCCCACCTCGACGGCCGACCGCTGCGCGTCTCCCCCACCGCGGACCTCGGCCTGAGCATCGTGGCCACCAGCCAGGCCCGCCCCGACGAGGACGAGAAGGTCGTGCGGCGCGTCGGCTCCTCGATCACCGCGATGCTCTTCGACGCGCTCGTCGTCCGCACGGCCGTGCCCGCGACCCTGCACCTGACCAACGTGGCCGCCGGCCGGATCGACGCCTTCTGGCAGTTCGCCGGTGCCCGCGCGGACCTGTTGCCCGGGGCGCTGCTCGTCACCGAGGCCGGCGGACAGGTCTCCGACGCCCAGGGCCGCCCCTGGACCCCGCAGAGCGAGAGCTTCCTGGCCGCCGCGCCCGGTGTCCACGCCACGGCCGTCGCCACGCTCTCCCGCTGACCGCGCACCACAACCCACCCGCACTCACGAAAAGGACCACCTCGCCATGACCACGATCGCAGTCCTCGGAAACGGCCGTGTCGGCGGCAACCTGGCCACAGCCCTCACCCGGGCAGGGCATGAGCTGACCGTGGCGGACCGCGCGCCGGGCGCCGCCGCCGACGCCGCCCGGGCAGCCCGGATCGTCATCAACGCCACCCCGGGAGCCGGCTCGCTGGAGCGGCTCGCCGCCCTGCGCGAGGAACTGCGCGACAAGATCCTCGTCGACGTCTCCAACGCCACCACCGACGGACCGGACGGACTGCCCGCCGGCCTGATCTACCCCGGCTCGAGCCTCGCCGAGCAACTCCAGGACGCGCTCCCCGAAACCCGCGTCGTCAAGACCCTCAACACCATGCTCTTCCCGGTGATGACCGCGCCGGCCACTCTCACCCAGGCGCCAACCGCGTTCCTCTCCGGCGACGACCCGCAGGCCAAGCAGACCGTCGGTGAACTGCTCACCGACCTCGGCTGGCGCAAGGAGTGGATCACTGATCTCGGCCGGATCCAGACCGCCCGCGCCACGGAGGCCGCGATCCTCTTCGTCCCGCACGTCATCCGGTCCAGCGGATTCGCGCCCTTCGCGATCTCGATCGCCCGCTGACCCGTACCCCATGCACCGCCCCCGGCGGGCCCGCATCCAGACCTGGCACGACAGCGCGGCCAGGACCGGCGATCCAGCGACGGACGGCGACCCATGGCCACCCTTCCCGGGGCCCTCGGTCTCGCACCGAGGTCGTCGGCACGGAAGTCGTCACCGCGCTGCACGAGACCGGCTACGGCTCCCGCGACTTCGCCGTGCGCGATGCCGAGGGCAACCGCTGGTCCTTCGGACCCACCTCGGGCAGCATCGTTGCGGCGCCGTGCAGCGAGGCCGGAGCTCATTACGGCAGGGCGCGTGTGAGCGGGAGACGGTGGGAACACGCCCACCATGGGATGGTTCCGAAGAGCACACGGCGAACATGACGGTGGGCCTGTCCGCGGCCCGCAGGAGGCCACGGACCAGGGCCCGGACGCACCGACGCAGGTACCGGGCCGGGGCTGGCTCGGAGTGCTCAGGCGCACGTGGCGGGAGTTCCTCGACGACGAGTTGTCGGACCGGGCCGCCGCGCTGACGTACTACGGCGTGCTGGCGACGTTCCCGGCGCTGCTGGTGCTGGTGTCGGTGCTCGGCCTGCTCGGCACCTCCGCCACCCATGCGGTCCTGGACAACCTGCAACAGCTCGCGCCCGGGCCGGCACGCGACATCCTGCACACCGCGGTCACCCAGCTGCAGGCCAGCCGCGGCACCGGCGGGGTGCTGGCGGTGGTGGGCCTGGCCGGCTCCCTGTGGTCGGCGTCCGGATACATCGCGGCGTTCATCCGCGCGGGCAACGTCGTGTACGACATCCGCGAGGGCCGGCCGATGTGGAAGACCACACCGCTGCGGGTCGGCCTGACCCTGCTGATGATGATCCTCCTGACGGCCAGCGCGGTGATCGTGGTGTTCACCGGCCCGCTGGCCCAGCGCGCCGGTGACGTGATCGGTCTGGGGCACACCGCCGTAACCGTGTGGTCGATCGCGAAGTGGCCGGTGCTGGTGGCGCTGGTGTCGCTCATGATCGCAGTGCTGTACTGGGCCGCGCCGAACGTGCGAGGCCGCGGCTTTCGCTGGGTCTCCCCGGGCAGCGTGCTGGCAGTGCTGCTGTGGCTGCTCCTGTCCGGCGGGTTCGCCGCGTACGTGGCCAATTTCGGCTCCTACAACAAGACGTACGGCACGCTCGCCGGGGTGATCGTGTTCCTGGTGTGGCTGTGGCTGTCCAACCTGGCGATCCTGCTCGGGCTGGAGTTCGACGCCGAGCTCGCCCGCGAGCGCGCCATCGAGGGCGGCATGCCACCCGGCGAGGAGCCGTACGTGCCGCCGCGCGACACCCGCACATGGCCGGACGACGAGCACGGCGACGGCCGAGACTGACCTCCTCTGCGGGGGGCGCAGCGGGTGGAGGACTTCAAGGCCGCCGTGTCAGGACGTCCATCGACTCGGCCATCGACAAGCCGCCCACTTCTTCTCCGCTCACCCGGACACCACCGGTCCGGGTGAGCGGAGGCCGAGCCGGCCCCGGGGCGCTGCGGACCGGCACCGGGGGGCTGTCTCGTGCGACAGTCCCGTGCTCCCGGGCCGTGCCCACCCCGCGAGGCGGCCCCGTGCCCCCGTGCCCCTCACAGGTCGGGGTCCGGGCGCCGGTAGTCAGTGGTCGTGGCGATCGCAGTGGTCATGGTGCCCGTCGTGGCCGCCGCCGCTGTCACCGTCGTACCCGCTGCCGCCGTCACCGTCGTGCTCGTGGTGCTTGTTGATCGCGGTGGGGTCGGTGGCGGTGTGGGTGGTGGTGTCACCGCCTCCGGTGACGGTGGCCGTGTTGGTGACCTGTGCGGGGGCGTCGCAGGCGACGTCGGCCTTCAGGATGACGGGCGGGTAGCTGTGCCCGGCAGGCAGGACGTCGCTGCGGGTACAGGTGAGGGTGGCCAGGATGCAGTTCCATCCGCTGCCGGTGATCCTCTCGGCGCGGAGACCCGCGGGAAGGACGTCGTGGACGGTGACCGCGGTGCCATCGGTCGGGCCGGCCGCGGTGGCGTTGCCCACGGTGATGGTGTAGACGCCGTCCTCGCCCCGGACGAAGGTGTGCACGTGGCTCTTGGCGACGGTCAGGGAGGGTGGGACCGGAACGACTGTGAAGGCGAGACCGGTACTGCCGGTGCCGGCGGCGGCGCGGTCGGCGGTGGCGGTGCCACCGGGTCGGGTGAGTCCGGTGGTGATGCCGGTGCCGATCGCCGGCACCATGCCGTCGTTGACCTGGGCGACGGAGGCGCCCTGAACCGTGGCGGTCCAGGCTGCGGCCAGCACGACCGCCAGGACGGCCACCCCGGCCATCATGACCGACCCCGCCCTGCGGGCCCGCGCCCTCAACCACGACCCGAACATGCCGCCCGTACCTCCCGTGCCGCGGCTTGCTCCAGCCCGCCCTCTCCCGTGCCTGAACACCGACATCTCCGTTTCCAAACCGCCGACAACACGCCATGGGTACTCACCGGGACATGAATGTCCCTCACTGCTTCGGAAGCGGGCCCGCGCATATGGTCAGCCCGCTGCGGGGGCGGGGCCCGATCGGAGTGGTCACCGGCGGCGCCGGCGGAACGCGGAGAGCAGGACGCACAGAGCGGCGAGGGCGAGGGCCGAGAGCCCGGCGACCACAGGGGCGGGGAAGCGCCCCTGCTGGGCGGCCGACGTGGCGACTTCTCCGACGCTGCCCGGAGTCGTCGGGAAGGTGGTGGTGGCACGCATGGTGTGCTCGACCAGGCCGCTCCTGAGCGTGAGTTCCACGGTCCACGGGCCCGGCAGCCGTTCATCCAACGGGACGACCGCCTCCGCGACGTCGCCCGGAGCCAGTGTGGTGCCCGGCTCGACCGGGAACGGTCCAGCGCGCCGTCCGCCCGGCCCGTGGACGAGGGAGAGCGCCCCGCTGATGTCCAGGGCGCGGCTGCCCGTGTTGTGGATCCGGGCGCGAGCCTCCTCCCGCCCGTCGCCGGCTCGCGCCGGAGAGAGCCGCTCGATCCTGAAGTCCGAGGGTGGCTCACCCCCGGGACCGACGTCGACGTACATGCGGACGCCCACCCGGCCCTGGAACGTCAGAGTGTGCGAGCGGTCCGTGGGGGTCTCCGTCTGCGCCCAGATGACGCCGTACCGCTCCCCGGCGGCGGCGTCCCCGGGCACCCGGATGGTGGTGCGAACCTGCGCCGTTTCGGAGGCTGCCAGCTCGAGGTCCGCCGTGTCGAACGACGTCCAGCCGGTCAGCTCGTTGGACGTGCGCTGCGGCGCGAAGGTGTACCTGCCGTTCGCGATGGTGGCCGCCGCGGCGTAGACGCTGACGTGCATCGGCGCGGACGACTTGTTGGTGACCTCCACCCGCCGCTCGATGGTCGCGCCGGGCGCGACGTGGTCGACGATGTAGGCCTGCGCCCTGGGATCGGCACGGCGGCTCTCCGGAGCGTCGAGCAGCTTGACACCGATGGTCCTGCCCGCAACCGGGTCCTGCGGGGAGGACACCCCGGGCGCCCCGTGCCCCGCTGCCGGCATCACCCCGGCCGCCTGGACGAAGGCCAGCACCAGCAGCAGGACCCCGTACCGGCGTGCCCCCTTCATTCCATCAGGCAACGGACTGGGTCAGCGTTCCGGTGTAGGTCCCGCCGACGGCACCGGCGGGCACGTTGACGGAGATCGTCGGGTCCCAGCTCGCGGTGTTGTCTCCGACACCGGCGGTCCCGGTGAGCACCGTCTGCGCGGTGTTGCTCAGCGTCACGTTCGTGGGAGTGACGGTGATGGTACCGGTCGTCGTCACCGACCCGACCGTGTAGGTGGCGTTGGTGGCGGGAATCGTCGCCGTACCGTTCACGAAGTCCGTCTCCGCCGCGGTCACCGTCCAGGAGGCCGACAGGAGGGCGCGATCGTCGGTGACGGTGCAGGGGCCGATCGGCGCGCTGATGACGGTACCGGGCGCTCCCGAACCGAGGTTGGCACTGGCCGGTACCGTCAGCGTCAGTGCGCCGGACGTGACGGTGAACGTCTCCGTCGTGCTGGGGTCGCCCGCGGCGCCGGCAGGGCCCGGCTGGACCACGACGAGAGCAGCGGCTGCGGCCGCGACAGCGAGGATTCGTGAACGCACAACAACTCCCGAAGTAGCAGCCCGCCTGCGAACACGCTGGTCGACAGCGGACATGTCGGTTGACGTTGCGTCAGACAAGCGGGCGCGGCCCGTTTCCGCAAGCCGACGCACGCGGCACTCCGCCACACGAATGACCACATTTCAGCTGAGCGGTTTGCCCGGCCACCTCGCCGGCGCCCTCGGATCGCCTGGCCGCGACGACGGGGGACGGCAACCCGCGGTCGAACGCCACGACGTACGGTGGCGCGGTGCTGCGCCTACCGGCGGGTCAGGCGCTCCCCGGGCGAACGCGTGCGGCGCAGCGGTGGCGAACGGCCCGTCGACAGGCATCTCGCCTGTCCCGTAAGCGAGTTGACCGCGTCGGCGTGGTGCGCGCGGGTCCGTCCGGCGTCGATGACGCTCCTGCGGTCCCAACGTACTTTCCGCGCGGCCGCGTTCGCGCGCGACGTAGCCGATCTGGCTGTGGGCGCCCGCCCTTGAGCGGCGGCAACGGTGGTGCTTCACTGTGTGGATGACCGGCGAGACGGAGATGACGGAGCTGTTCGGCGCGGTGCTCAGCAGGCACCGGGTGAACACCGGTGCACGGTGGCAGAACGCCATGTGGGCACTGCTGCTGGCGGTGCCCACCGGCTGGCTCGGGCTGTGGGCGCTGTTCAGCGCGGACGACGGCCACTCGGGCGGCGGCCGGGCGATCGGTCTGGTGATCGGCCTGTCCCTCGGCGCGCTCTTCGTCGCCGTGACGCAGGCCTGGCGCGCGGTGCGGGGCGGACCGGGCGAGTACTTCGAGGTCCACGAGCGCGGCCTCGTCCACGGCTCGCGGCGCGGCGTGCGGGGCTGGGAGTGGAGCCAGGTCGTCTCGATCACGATCCCCGGCACCCCGAGGATCCACGGCCTCGCCCGTCGGCTGGGCAACGACTACCGCTGCCGCCTCGTCCTCGACGGCGGCACACGCCTGCACATCGACGGGCACACCCCCGGGGCGTCCGGCCTGGGCCGCGCGGTGCTGGCGCACAGCCCCCACGCGCGGCGGCTGCAGGGGGACGAGTGGCAGGACCGGGCCGGCGGCTGGTTCCTGGCCGGAGCGGTGGTCTTCCTGGCCGTGGGCGTCTCCATGGTCTCCTACCTCGTCAGCCACGCCGACGAGGACGCTCAGAACGTCAGCGAAGGCGTGACCATGGCGGTCGGCCTGGGACTGCCGGTGTGCGCGGTCGGCGCGATCACCTGCATCGTGCTGTACGTCCGCCACCGGATGTACCGCCCCCGCTGAACACCCGCGTTCTCGAAGTCGGGCTGTCAGCCGCGGATTCCACCGGCCCGACGACCGAGAGGTGAACCGGGTACGACCCGGCCGGTGCGTGCGGCCGCTCCCCGCCACCGGGCTTGGGCACGGCCAGGTCGGTCATGGCCTGACGGTACGTCGGCCGTGCGCGATGGCGCGGATCGGTGTGCGACCACATACCTCCTGCCCGACCCGCGGGACCGCGCACCGCTCAGTCGGCAAGGTGGCGTTCGATCCAGGCGGCCGCGGTACGGCGGAACAGGACCCGGTTTCGGGTGTTCCTGAACTCGTGGCCCTCGTTGGGCAGCACCAGCAGTTCGGCGGGGATCCCCCGCTGGCGGGCCGCCAGGACCATCTGCTCGGACTCGCCCGGCGGCACGTTGGTGTCGTGCTCACCGTGAACGGCCAGCAGCGGCACCCGGAGGGCGTCGATCCGGCTCATCGGGGAGAGCGCGTGCAGGAGGTCCCGGTCGCGTTCGGGATGGCCGTACTTGGCGGCGGCCGATCGGGCGATCCACGGCTCGGTGCCGGCGAAGAACGTCAGGAAGTCCGACATGCCGCACACGGAGACACCGGTGCGGAACAGCTCCGGATGCCAGACCAGGGAGGCCAGCGTGAGGTAGCCGCCGTAGGAGTGGCCCATCACGGCCAGCCGGCGGGGGTCGGCGAGTCCGAGGGCGACCACGTGCGCCGCGCAGTCCGCGACGTCGTCGATCGCCGCGAACCGCCCGGCGCCGAGGTCGGCGTTGACGAAGGAGCGGCCCGCGCCCAGCGAGCCGCGCACGTCGGGTGCGAAGACGTCCAGGCCGTGGCCCAGCAGCTCGTGGTAGAGCGGATCGAAGACCGGTCGCTCCTGCTGCTCCGGCCCGCCGTGCAGATGGACGACGCACGGCGCGTGCAGGTCGGGGCCGCCGCCGGGTGCGCGGTAGTACCAGCCGCCCAACTCCAGCCCGTCACGGGCCCGCACGCGCAGGTGCTCGGGCCGCTGCGGCGGCGGGCGGCCGGGTGCGACGGCGTCCTCGTCCCGCGAGGACCACGGTGTGCGGACGGGCGACCCGCCGTCGGCCGCGTGCCAGACGCCGGGGCGGCGGACCGAACCGGAGACGGCCAGCGCCAAGCCCACCGGGCCCGCCGGGCTGATCCGGGTCACCACCTCGTGCGGCAGGGGCAGCGGACGCGGGGCGGGTTCGGGCGGTGAGCCGTCCACCTCCGCCCCGATGCCGGCGCCGGTCCGGCGCCGCCGCGAGGCGGGCAGGGAGACGACCTCCAGCTCGCTGCGGCCACGCACGTTCCAGGCCAGCACGGCGCTCCGGCCGTCGTCCCGGACGGACAGCAACTCCAGGTCGACGCAGTCCCGTTGGGCGATCACCTGACGATGTCGGCAGTGGCCGTCCGGCCCGAGCTCGGCGGTGACCAGGGCCGCGAACTCACGGTCGGCGTCGCTGCGCAGATAGAGCGTCCGGCCGTCTGGCGAGAACCGGCCGATCCAGGGGTCCCCGTCGGCCACCGGCACGGTGCAGGCCGTCTCGCCGCTGTCGGTCCGCAGCACCACGGCCTCGCGCCGGCCGCGCGGCCCTCGCAGCAGCAGCACGAGCCGGCCGTCCGAGGTGGTGTCGCACACCCGCAGGGTGGCGCCCGCCGGTTCGGTGGCGAGGAGTTCTGGGGGCCGCACGCCGCTCGGATCGGCCAGGTAGGCGGCCAGGCCCCCGCCGGTGAGATGCGGCTCGGGGGCGATTTCGTAGGGGGCCGGCCTCGGCGGACGCAACACCGTCGGTACCGCCCCCGGCAGGCCGGTGTCCAGCAGCACCGTCCCGACCTCGCCGTGGTGGGCGCCGCCGAGCAGCACGGCGCGCCCGTCGCGGCTGATCCACTCGCCCGGGGGGACTTCCTGGTAGGGCTCGGCGGGTGCGGTGGTGCCGGGCTCGGTGGCGGGCAGGCCGACCAGCGGGTCCGTCGTGGTGATGGCGATGGCCGAACCGTCCCGGGTCCAGCGACCGAGGTAGGCGGTGCTGCCCGCCAACGCACCGGCCAGGATCCGGCGGTCGCCGCCGTCCGGCCGGACGCAGAGCACCCGGGTGTGCTCGCCCCCGCCGGGGGCGGTGGTGTAGGCGATCCAGCGGCCGTCCGGGGACCACGAGACCTCGATGACCGGGTCGGTGCCGGTGTCGAGCAGGTGCACGTCGTCGCCGTCGGCCGCTCCGGTCCACAACTGCGGTACGCCGCCGCGGTTGCAGATGAAGGCCACCCGCCCGCCGGTGGGGTCCGCCGACGGGTACCAGCACCCGTGGGCGGTCACCGGGCTGTGGCCCTCCCGGTTGTCGTGGGCGTCCGGGAGGACCACGGCCTGGGGGGCCGCCGGCGGCGGGGCCACGGGATCGGAGCGCTGGTCCACCACGGTTACGCCTCCCGTTCAGTTGATCCCGTGGGACTGCAGCCACATCTCCAGCAGGGCCACCTGCCACAGCGCGTTCGCCCCGCGCGCCGTGCGGTGGGCGTCCGGGGCGGCGAGCAGCCCGGCCAGATAGGCCTCCTGGAAGATCCCCCGGGCCCGGGCCTCGGGGGCCGACAGGACCTGCTCGATCCGGCCCAGCACCGGCGGAGCCATCCGGCGGATCGCCGGCACCGGGAAGTAGCCCTTGGGCCGGTCGATGACCTCGGGGGGCAGGAGCTTGCGGGCGGCGTCCTTGAGGACTCCCTTGCCGCCGTGGGCGAGCTTTAACTGCGGCGGGCAGGCGGCGGCCAGCTCGACCAGTTCGTGGTCCAGGAACGGCACGCGTGCCTCCAGCCCCCAGTCCATGGTCATGTTGTCGACCCGCTTGACCGGATCGTCGACCATCAGCACGTGGGTGTCCAGCCGGATGGCGGCGTCCAGGGCGGTCTCCGCCCCTGGGGGTGCCATGTTCGCCCGCACCAGTTCGCCGGAGGCGTCGTGGTCGACCAGCACCTCCGGCTGGAGCATCCGCCCCAGCTCGGCGTGCGACCGGTCGAAGAACACCTTGGCGAAGGTCTCGGGCTCCCGTTCGCGCGGCACGGCCGCCAGGGCGGGGTGCCAGCGGTATCCGGCGAACACCTCGTCGGCGCCCTGCCCGCTCTGCACGACGCTGACGTGTTTGGAGACCTCTTCCGACAGCAGGTGGAAGGCGACCACGTCATGGCTGACCATGGGCTCGCTCATGGCGGCCACCGCCCGGTCCAGCGCCCCCCGCACCCGGTCCGAGGGGACCATGATCTGGTGGTGGTCGGTGGCGAACTCCCGGGCCACCAGGTCCGAGTAGGCGAACTCGTCGCCCTGCTCGCCGCGTTCCGCCTCGAACCCCACACTGAAGGTGGCCTGGTCGTCCTGGCCGGCTTCGGCGAGCAGCGCCACGATCAGGCTGGAGTCCAGGCCACCGGAGAGCAGCACCCCGATCGGTACGTCCGCCACCGTGCGGCGGCGGACGGCGGTGCGCAGGGCGTCGAGCACGGCATCGCGCCAGTCGGCGGCGTCCATGCCCGCGTGCTCCGGCCGACGGCTGTAGGACGGCTGCCAGTAGCACTCGTCGTGCTGCCCGCCGTCCGGCTCCACGACCCGCACGGTGGCGGGCGGAAGCTTGCGGACGCCGCTGAGCACGGTGCGCGGCGCCGCCACCGTCCCGTGCAGGGTCAGGTACTGGTGCAGTGCGGCCGGGTCGATGGAGGTGTCCACCCCGCCGCCCGCGAGCAGGGCGGGCAGCGAGGAGGCGAAGCGCAGCCGGCCCGGCCGCCGCGCCAGGTAGAGGGGTTTGATCCCGAGGCGGTCGCGGCCGAGCACCAGCCGACCGGTGTCCGCCTCGGCCACGGCGAAGGCGAACATGCCGAACAGTCGTCGCACACAGGCCGTGCCCCACTGCCGGTACGCCTTGAGCAGCACCTCGGTGTCGGAGGTGGAGAAGAAGCGGTGACCGAGGTCCTCCAACTCCTGCCGCAGCGCCCGGTAGTTGTAGACGCAGCCGTTGAAGACGACGGTGAGGCCGCTCTCCGGGTCGGTCATCGGCTGGGCGCCGCGCTCCGACAGGTCGATGATCTTCAGACGGCGATGGCCGAGCGCCATGGCGCCCTGCGACCACAATCCGCGGCCGTCGGGCCCGCGGGCCGCCAGCCGGTCGGTCATGCGCTCCACGGCGGCCAGGTCGGGACGCCCGCCGTCGAAACGGATCTCTCCGCTCAGCCCGCACATGCCGCCTCACCTCCGTTCGAGCGGCGCCGGGAGGACGGTGGCGGTCGTCGGGTCGCCGTTGCCCGCGTACGACTGGCCGTCCGCGGCCGGCGTCCGGTCCGTCCGGCCGCGGATCCGGCTCGTGCGGCGCAGCAGTGCGCCGGATCGGTGCGCCGCGAGCCGAGCGGCCCGGGTCCTCCGGCAGCGCGCGGACAGGCTCCTGCCGTCGATCCGCGCGCGGGGGCCGATCACGGCCGGGTTCGCCCGGGTCCGGGCGATCAGGAAGTCGACGGCCGCGGTCAAGCCGCCGTCGGCGGCGACCCGCCGGAGCCGGTGAGCGACATCGCCCAGCCCCAGCGTCTGCTCGGCCAGTGCGGAGACGGTCTCCCAGTCGCCGAACTCCTCCAGGGCCGGCCGCAACCGCGCCAGCAGCGACCGGACCACGGCGCAGGCAGGCCGCTCCAGGCCGGTGACCGGATCGACCAGTCGGCCGTCCAGCCCGGAGCGGGCGGCCCGCCAGGTCATGGCGCGCAGCCAGGGCTGGAGGGAGTGCGGACAGCCGCTGAACCGCCGCACCGTCTCGCAGGCGTCGACCACCAGCGCGCGGAACAGCCCCGCGATCATCACTGCCGTTTCCACCCGGGGGCAGGCGTCGCACACCCGCAGCTCCAGGGTCGGCTGGTGCGCGGAGGGCCGGATGTCGTAGTAGACCATCCCGGCGTCGGTGATCACCCCGGAGCGGATCAACCGGGCCACGGCCGCGTCGTAGGCCGCTGCCGAACCGAAGCAGCCGGCCGGACCGCTGGTGGGCCAGCGCTGCCACAGCATGGTGCGCCAACTGGCGTAGCCCGTGTCCGCGCCGAGGCAGAAGGGTGAGCTGGCGGACAGCGCCAGCAGGGTCGGCAGCCAGGGCGAGACGAGGCACATCGCGCGGACGGCCGTGTCGCGGTCGGGCACGTCCACGTGGAACTGCACGCCGCAGATCAGCTGCTCGTCGGCCACGGTGCGGTACTCCTCGGCCATGCGCAGGTACCGCGGGTCCGAAGTGACGTCCACCGACCCCATCCGGGCGAGCGGCGCCGTGCCGGCTGCGACCACGGCCAGGCCCAGCGGGGCGGCCGCGTCGACCAGCGTGCGCCGGGACCGGGCCAGGTCGGCGTGGAGGGAGTCCAGCGAGGTGTGCACACCGCTGTTGGTCTCGACGGCCGACTGGAGGAACTCGGTCGTGAAGCCGCGGTCCGGTAAGCCGTCCAGCACCTCGTGAGCCCGTGCCGCCAGCATTCGGGTCTCCACATCGACGATGTGGAACTCCTCCTCGACTCCCATCGGCACGGTCATCGGGCACCTCCGAACGGGTTCGACGGCACGGCGTCCACTGGAGCGCCGCGTCTCGGGCGGCCGCCCTGCACGGTCGTCCGCCCCCGAACACCCAACCTCCCACGCCCGTCCCGGAACCGCATCAGGACCCGGCCCGTGGACGTGTTCGTCCGGTCGGCTCCGGGCCTTCCGCGGGGCGGGGCCGGGTGAATCGGAGGAGCATCTACGGGTGGGGGGCGTCTGCGGGGTGCTGCGCCGCCGGTGGGGGACGTCCGCGGCCTGCTGGGCCGCCGGTGGGCGACGCACGA
Source organism: Streptomyces viridifaciens (assembly GCF_001888885.2). Taxonomy (NCBI): domain Bacteria; kingdom Bacillati; phylum Actinomycetota; class Actinomycetes; order Kitasatosporales; family Streptomycetaceae; genus Streptomyces; species Streptomyces viridifaciens. The sequence goes on along the minus strand of NZ_CP090840.1, from coordinate 1,214,083 downwards.
CACGGCCGTGGTGCCGGACGAGGTTTCCGGTGTGCGGAAGAGCCTCTCCGGGCTGGGGCGGTCGGCCTGCCTGCGCGGACGGCAGCCGCGGCTACTTCACGAAGCTCTCGACCACCTTGGGCGGCCAGACACCGACCTTGAGGACGCCCATGGAGTACGCCCGGGAGACCAGCGCGGCGCGGTTCGGGACCCGCAACTTCCGCAGCAGGCAGGTGACGTGGTACTCGACCCCCTGGCGGCTCAGGTAGAGCCGGGCGGCCAGCGGGACGGTGGATATCCCCGCCGCTATGCCCTCGAGGATCCTGGCGTCGACGTCGCTCAGCAGCTTCTTCCGGCCCGCCACCACCTCGGACCCGCCCTGCTCCGGACGACCGTCCGGCATCATGACCAGGATCGAGGACTCGTCGGGCAGGCCGCCGCGCACCATGACGGCGGTGAGCGGCACCGTGAAGGTCTCGTCCCCCGGACCGACCGCGATGACGTCGGTGGCGAAGCGGTCGCGCCGGCCCTCGATCAGCCCGGAGAACTGGCGCAGCAGCGGCTGCTGGACGCTCGGGTGGACGAGCTCGCTGAAGGTCCGGCCGCAGAGGTCGGCCGAGGAGCGGCCGAACTGCCAGAAGAAGGCCTCGTTGGCCTGGCGGATGGTGAGGGCCCGGTCGAGCTGGGCCATGGTCAGGCCGGCCTGACCGACCGACTGCTGGTGCCGCGCCGCCGCGCCGCCGACTTGATCCCGCTCGGGTGTGACGGTCCGGGCGGAATTCGGCTGGACAGACTGAGAAATCACCACGGAAAGTCCGTTCCCTTCGAGGCGAAAGTGCGGATGGATAAGTGTTCGAACTACCCGGGTCTTCGTACGGGTGACCCGCATCCGCACATGGAACTGTGCGCGAAATCCAGGAATCGGCCGGGTTACCGGCCGGCCACGACAGGCGCGACACCGGTCGGGCCCCGGCCTGGGACAGGTCGGGCTGGGACGGACCGCCGCCCCTCCACAGGGCGGTAATGGTCGGTGAAGTCGGTTTCTCCGCAGCTCAGAGCTGCAGGTACAGGTGTCGTCAGCCCCGGCGGACCGGTTTCACGACAGGGGACCGCCGCCCACCGGATCTCCCGAAGCGCGCCCGCCGGACTCCCGGCACCGTCCCCCCGGACGCCGGACCGACGACTGATGCCGGAATTCCCCCTGCGAACGACACGTACTCCTGCACCTCCGAAGCGCAGACGGACCCGATATTCCGAGGCGGCCCCGGAGAGCGAACCACTAAAGCGGCTGACCGGGCATCAGCGTACCCGGCCAGTTCTGAGCAAGAATATATGGGACACGTCAAGAAGTGGGCAAGCAACCGAACGATCCCGGTCCGGAACGGAGGCGATCCGGCCAGCGGTCGCATCTGCGTTCGAACCGATGAACCCGTCGGGGGAATTGCTCGTGGCAGGCGCCGGAGTCCTCGCCCTCGCCCGCCGCCCAAAACGGGACACAAGCGGATGATCAACCCCCGCTCCCGGCCGGGCCCGGTCAGAACTAAGGAATTCCCGGAACCGGGCATGGGACCAAGGTGGGGTGCAGACCCAGCCGCCACCCCGCCCCGAGGGAGTCCGATGAGCACCCCGCCCCGGCCGAGCGCCGCGCGCCGGCCGATCCTGTTTGTCAGCCTTCCGGAGAGCGGCCTGCTCAACCCCCTGCTGGTGCTGGCCGGTGAGCTGGCCCGGCGGGGCGTGCCCGACCTGTGGTTCGCCACGGACGAACCGCGGCGCGCCGAGGTGACGGCCCTCGCCGACCGGTCGGCGGTGGAGTTCGCCTCCCTCGGCGACGTGTTCTCCGAGCTGTCGGCGGTCAGCTGGAGCGACGACGTGTACCGCCAGGTGACCCAGGAATCGCGGTTCAAGGCGCACCGCGCGGTGATCCGCCAGTCCTACCGGCCCGACCTCCAGGCCGAGAAGTTCCGCCGGCTCGCCGCCGTGGTGGACAAGTGCGACCCGGCCCTGATGGTGATCGACTGCGTCAGCTCCTTCGCCGTCGACCTGGCGCTGGCCCGGGGAATCCCCTTCGTGCTGAGCGTCCCGTTCCTGCCGAGCAACGTGCTGACCTCGCACAGCCCGTTCGGGCCGTCCTACACGCCGAAGGACTTCCCCGTCCCGCACTCGGGCCTGCCCTACCCGATGTCCGCCGGCCAGCGGCTGCGCAACCGGCTCTTCAAGCTCCGCACGCTCGCGCTCTTCCTCAACCCGGCGATGGGCAGGGTGCTCTCCGAGGACGCCCGGCTGCGCAAGGAGCTGGGCCTGCCAAAGCCCAGCCCGATGACCCGGATCGACCGCGCGGAGCTGGTGCTCTGCAACTCCGTTCCGGAGCTGGACTACCCGTTCGAACTGCCCGAGAAGGTACGGCTGGTCGGGGCGATGGTGCCGCCACTGCCGGAGTCCTCGCCGACCGACGACGGCAGCGGCGTGATGGACTGGCTGGATGCCCAGTCCTCCGTGGTCTACATGGGCTTCGGCACCATCACCCGGCTGACCGCGCCACAGGTCCGGGACCTGGTGGAGGTGGCCCGCCGGCTGGACGGCCGGCACCAGGTGCTGTGGCGGCTGCCCGCCGAGCAGCAGCACCTGCTTCCGCCGAGCGCCGAACTGCCCGGCAACCTCCGGGTGGAGAGCTGGCTGCCGTCCCAGCTGGACGTGCTCGCCCACCCCAAGGTCGACGTGTTCTTCACCCACGGCGGCGGCAACGGCTTCCACGAGGGCGTGTACTTCGGGAAGCCGCTGGTGGTCCGGCCGCTCTGGGTGGACTGCTACGACCAGGCGGTGCGCGGGCGGGACTTCGGGATCAGCCTGACCCTGGACCGGCCGCGCGACTTCGACCCCGCCGACGTCGTGGACAAGCTCACCCGGGTGCTCGGCGACCGCTCCTTCCGGGAGCGGGCCGAGAGCATCGGCAGCGCGCAGCGCACGGCGGGCGGCCGGGCCGCCGCGGCCGACCTGCTGCTCGGGCTGCCCGCCCTCGCCTGACCGCCCCGCCCGGCGCCCCCGGCCCGCCCCCGGCCGCGAACGACGCCGGGGGCCCGCCACGTCACGTCACGTCCCAGAGTGAGGACCCATGCCCTTCACCATCCCCGTGTCCCGCCCCAGCCTCGACGGGCGGGAACTGGAGTACGTCACCCGCACGATCGGCGACGGCTGGATCTCGTCCCAGGGCCCGTACGTCCGCCGCTTCGAGGAGGCCTTCGCCGAGTACAACGGGTCCGCCCACGGCGTCGCCTGCTCCTCGGGCACGGCCGCGCTCACCCTGGCGCTGCGCGCGCTCGGCGTGGGCCCCGGGGACGAGGTGATCGTGCCGGAGTTCACCATGATCGCCTCCGCCTGGGCGGTCACCTACACCGGCGCCACCCCGGTCTTCGTCGACTGCGCGGACGACCTGAACATCGACGTCGCCCGGATCGAGGAGCGGATCACCCCGCGCACCAAGGTGATCATGCCGGTGCACGTCTACGGCCGCCGCTGCGACATGGCCGCGGTCATGGACCTCGCCCACCAGTACAACCTGCGGGTGGTCGAGGACTCCGCCGAGGCCCACGGCGTCCGCCCGACCGGCGACATCGCCTGCTTCTCGCTGTTCGCCAACAAGATCATCACGGCCGGGGAGGGCGGCATCTGCCTCACCGACGACCCCCGCCTGGCCGGTCAACTGGCCCACCTGCGGGCCATGGCGTTCACCACCGACCACAGCTTCCTGCACAAGAAGCTCGCCTACAACTTCCGGATGACGGCCATGCAGGCCGCCGTCGCGCTCGCCCAGACCGAGCGGCTGGACGAGATCCTCGCGGCCCGCCGGGAGATCGAGCGCCGCTACGACCAGGGCCTCAAGGACGTCCCCGGCCTCACCCTGATGCCGCCCCGGGACGTGCTGTGGATGTACGACCTGCGTACCGAACGCCGCGCCGAGCTGCGCGAGTTCCTCGCCGCCGAAGGCATCGAGACCCGGCTGTTCTTCCAGCCGATGAGCCGCCAGCCCGGTTACCTCGACCCGGCCTGGCCCGGCCTCAACGCCACCCGGTTCGCCGCCGACGGCCTCTACCTGCCCACCTACACCGCGCTGACCCCGACCGACCAGGACCGGGTCATCGACCGGGTCCGCGCCTTCCACGGCGCGTCCTGACCCGTACGCCCCGGCCCCCGCACGGGGCCACCGGACCCGCACCGCCCCCGAGGGAGACCCGACGACATGACGAGCACCGGACCGCGGGTGGTCGACTTCCCGCTGCGCCGGCCCGGCGAGGCCTTTCCACCGCCCCACTACCAGGACTACCGCGGCGAGCGCGGCCTGGTGGTGTGCCACCTGCCCAACGGCAACCGGGTCTGGCTGGTCACCCGGCACGAGGACGTCCGGGCCGTCCTGACCGACCGCCGGATCAGCTCCAACCCCGACCACCCGGGATTCCCCAACATCAGCCAGACCATGGGCGTGCCCCGCCAGGAGCAGATCCCCGGCTGGTTCGTCGGCCTGGACTCGCCCGAGCACGACCGCTTCCGCAAGGCGCTGATCCCCGAGTTCACCGTCCGCCGGGTCCGCGAGTTGCGGCCTGCGGTCGAGCAGACCGTGGACCGGTGCATCGACGGCCTGCTGGCCGCGGGCACCGAGGCCGACCTGGTCGCCGACTTCGCCCTGCCCGTCCCCTCCCTGGTGATCTCCGCGCTGCTCGGCGTCCCCCCGGCGGACCGGGACTTCTTCGAGTCCCGCACCCGCACGCTGGTCGCCATCCGCTCCTCCACCGACCAGCAGCGCGACACCGCCTCGCGCGAACTGCTGCGCTACATCAACCGCCTGGTCGCCATCAAGCAGAAGTGGCCGGGCGACGACCTGATCAGCCGGCTGCTGGCGACCGGCGCGATCGACCCCCGGGAGATGTCCGGGGTGCTGATGCTGCTGCTCATCGCCGGCCACGAGACCACCGCCAACAACATCGCGCTCGGTGTGGTGACGCTGCTCGCCCACCCGGAGTGGATCGGCGACCCCCGGGTGGTCGAGGAGACCCTACGCTTCCACTCGGTGGCGGACCTGGTCTCGCTGCGGGTCGCCGTCGAGGACGTCGAGATCGCCGGCCAGCAGGTCCGGGCCGGCGAGGGCATCGTGGCCCTGGTCGCCGCAGCCAACCACGACGAGCGGGCCTTCGCCTGCCCGCACGCCTTCGACCCTGCCCGCACCGAACGCCACCACGTGGCCTTCGGCTACGGCGTCCACCAGTGCCTGGGCCAGAACCTCGTCCGGGTCGAGATGGAGATCGCCTACCGCAGGCTCTTCGAACGCATCCCGGGCCTGCGCCTGGCGGTGCCGGCCGAGGAACTCCCGTACAAGTACGACGGTGTGCTGTGCGGGCTGCACGCGCTGCCGGTCCGCTGGTGACCGCGGCAGCCGCCGCCGGACCGTGACGGGCACGCCCCCGGCACGCCACCACCCACGCTCCCGACCACGCCCCAGGAGAACCGATCATGCGCATCACCGTCGACACCGGCCGCTGCGTCGGCGCGGGCCAGTGCGTGCTGAACGCCCCCGCGGTGTTCGACCAGGACCACGACGGCGTGGTCGAGGTCCACGACCCCGCGGCCGCCGCGGCCGACCCGGAAGCCGTCGCCCTGGCCGCCACGCTCTGCCCGTCCGCCGCGATCACCGTCCACCGGGACTGACTCGCGCCCTCGAGAGGACCGACCCCATGACCAGTCCCAGCACCCTGTGGCTGCGCCGCTTCCATCCGGCGGCCGGCCGGCCGGTACGCCTCGTCTGCTTCCCGCACGCCGGCGGCTCCGCCAGCTACTACCACCCGGTCTCCGCGGCCCTGTCCGCCGACACCGAGGTGATCGCGCTGCAGTACCCCGGCCGCCAGGACCGCCGCACCGAACCCTGCCTCGACTCCATCGACGCCCTGGCCGACCGGATCACCGACGAACTGCTGACCCTCGAGGACCGGCCGACCCTGTACTTCGGCCACAGCATGGGCGCCGTCCTCGCCTTCGAGACCGCCTGGCGACTGGAGCAGAAGGGCGGCCCCGCCCCCCGCGGCATCATCGCCTCCGGCCGCCGGGCGCCCTCCACCCGCCGGGCCGAAACCGTCCACCAGCGCGACGACGCGGGCGTCCTGGCCGAACTCCGACTGCTCGACGGCACCAACACCCGGGCCCTGGAGAACGAGGAGATCCTGCGGATGTCGATGCCCGCGATCCGCGCCGACTACCGCGCCGTCGAACGCTACACCTGCGAGCCCGGCCGGGTGCTGCGGTGCCCGATCACCGCCCTCACCGGCGACGCCGACCCGCGCACCACCGTCGCCGAGGCCGAGGCCTGGCAGGAGCACACCAACGGCGGCTTCCGCCTCCGGGTGCTCCCCGGCGGCCACTTCTTCCTCGCCGAGCAGCAGGCGGCGGTCCTGCGGGAGATCACCACCGAGCTCGCCGAGCTCCGCTGACCAACCGCCCGCCGACCCACGCCCCGCAGGCGGCACCGGCAGGACAAGGATCCCTGATGCGCACTCTCCTGGTCGACAACTACGACTCCTTCACCTACAACCTCTTCCACTACCTCGCCGAGGTCAACGGCAGGGAGCCGGAGGTGATCCGCAACGACGACCCGTCCTGGCGGCCCGGACTGCTCGACGGCTTCGACGCCGTCGTCCTCTCCCCCGGCCCCGGCACCCCGCACAACCCCGCCGACTTCGGCCACTGCGCGGAGATCGCCCGCGAGGGACGCCTGCCGGTGCTCGGCGTCTGCCTCGGGCACCAGGGCCTGGCCCTGGCCCACGGCGCCTCCGTCGGCCGGGCGCCCGCGCCCCGGCACGGCCGGACCTCCGCCGTGCGGCACACCGGCACCGGCCTCTTCCGCCGGCTGCCCAACCCGCTGGAGGTCGTCCGCTACCACTCACTGGCCGTCACCGCGCTCGCCCCCGGACTGGAGCCGATCGCCTGGGCCACCGACGACGGAGTGGTGATGGCCCTCCAGCACCACGAACTCCCGCTGTGGGGCGTGCAGTTCCACCCCGAGTCGATCGGCACCGAGGCCGGGCACCACCTGCTCGCGAACTTCCGGGACCTCGCCGAGGAGTTCAACCGGACGCACCGGCCCGGCCCCCGGCACGTCCCCGCCGCGCGCCGCGTGCCGGCGGACGCCCCGGCCGCACCGGCCACCCGGCGGCTGACCGTGCTGAGCCGCACGGTCGACACCCGGTGGGACGCGGAGACCGTCTTCGACCGGCTCTTCCGCACCGGAAGCCACCCGTACTGGCTCGACAGCAGCCTCCCCGGCGGCCGGCTCGGCCGGATCTCCGTGCTGGGCGACGCCTCCGGCCCGCTCGCCCGGGTGGCCACCGCCGACGTCTCCCGCGGCACCGTGACGGTGCGCTCCGGGGACACCGCCGAGGTGGTGCACGGCGCCTTCCTGGACTGGCTCGACGCGGACCTGCGCACGCTGCGTACCGAACTGCCCGAGCTGCCCTTCCACTTCGCGCTGGGCTGGGTGGGCTGCCTGGGCTACGAGCTCAAGGCCGAGTGCGGCGGCGACCGCGCCCACCGCTCGCCCGACCCGGACGCGGTCATGGTGTTCGCCGACCGGGCGGTGGTGCTCGACCACGACACCGGCACCGTCCACCTGCTCGCCCTCGCCGAGGACGGCCGCACGGGACCGGCCGACACCTGGCTGGCCGCGACCGCCGCCACCCTGGCCGGGCCCGCACCCGTCCTCGCCGACCCGGCCCCGGTCCGCCCCGGCGAGGCCGCCCCGCTGCGGCTGCGCCACCGCCGCCGCGCCTACCTCGACCTCATCGACGCCTGCCAGGACCAGATCAGCGCGGGCGAGACCTACGAGGTCTGCCTCACCAACATGATCGACGGCCCCGCCGCCCTCGACCCCTGGCAGGCCTACCGGTCCCTGCGCAGGATCAGCCCCGCCCCCTTCGCCGCCTTCCTCGACTTCGACGGGCTGTCCGTGCTCAGCTCGTCCCCCGAACGCTTCCTGCGGATCGGCCCCGACGGGACGATGGAGTCCAAGCCGATCAAGGGCACCCGGCCGCGCGGCGCCACCGTGGGCGAGGACGCCGTGCTGATCGTCGACCTGGCGGCCAGCGAGAAGGACCGCGCCGAGAACCTGATGGTGGTCGACCTGGTCCGGCACGACCTCGGCAGCTGTGCCGAGACCGGATCCGTGGTCGCCGAGCCGCTGTTCGACGTCGAGACCTACGCCACCGTCCACCAGTTGGTCAGCACCGTCCGGGCCCGGCTGCGCTCCGGGCGCAGCGCGGTCGACGGGATCCGCGCCGCTTTCCCCGGCGGCTCCATGACCGGCACCCCGAAGATCCGCACCATGCAGATCATCGACCGGCTGGAGAACGGCCCGCGCGGGATCTACTCCGGCGCGATCGGCTACGTCTCGCTGACCGGTGCCGCCGACCTGAGCATCGTGATCCGCACCGTCGTGCTGAGCGGCGGGCGACTGCGCTACGGGGTCGGCGGCGCGATCATCGCGCTGTCCGACGCCGAGGCCGAGTTCGAGGAGACGGTGGTGAAGGCCCGGCCGCTGCTGTCGCTGCTGGGCGCCCCGTTCCCCGGGGAGCAGCCGGCCACGTCCCCGCGGGCGCAGCACGGCGCCGTGTCCGGGTCCGCCGGGTCCGCCCGCTCCGAGGCGGCGACGGGGGCCTGGCCCGGCTCCGACGCCGACTCCGCGGCCGCTGCCGCTGCCGCTGCCCAGGAAGGCTCTAGGGCTTTCCCGGCGGCGACCGGCCGAGGATGACAGGCGCAGCCGCCACCGAACCCGGGAGTGAAGGTGTCCGTCCACAGCGATGACTACGCGATCGATCCGGCTGCCGGGGCTCCCGGGGCCCTGGGCGGGCACACCCTGCCCGGGGTCTTCGCCGCGGCCGTACGGCGCGCTCCCGACGCCGTCGCGCTGGTGGACGGCGAACGCGAACTGACGTGGCGTCAGTGGCGTTCCGAGGTCGCCGCGCTGGCCCGGGCGCTCCAGGACCTGGGCACCGGCCCGGGCGACGTGGTCGCGGTCCAGCTGCCCAACTGCTGGGAGTACCCGACCGCGCACCTGGCCGTGGCCACGATCGGCGCGGTCATGCTGCCGGTGCACGCCGGCTACGGGGCCGCCGACGTACGGGCGCTGCTGGGCCGGGTGGACCCGACCGCCGTCCTGCTCGCGCCGGAGGCCGCGGACACCGCCGAGGCGCTGGCGGCCGCCGTACCCTCGCTGCGGGCGGTGCTGGTCGCGGGGGACGTCGCGGAGGACCGAGCGGGAACGGGCACGGCGGACCGCGCGGGAGAGGTGGCGGGGCGCCCGGCGGCGCTGCCGCCCGGGGTGCGCTCGCTGGCCCGGGCGATGGCCGAACGGGCCGGGCGGGAGCCGCACCCGGTCGAGGTCCGGCCGGACCAGCCACTGGTCGTGCTGCCCTCCTCCGGCACCACCTCGGCCCGGCCCAAGATCTGCCTGCACAGCCACGACGGGCTGCTCTCCAACACCGCCCCCGTCGCCGAGGAGGGCGGTGAGGCCTTCGCCGGGGCGATCCTGACGGCCTGTCCGCTCACCCACCTGTTCGGCCTGCAGTCGCTGCACACCGCGCTGTTCCGGGCCTGCCGGCAGGTGCTGCTGCGCTCCTGGGACCCCGAGCGCTTTCTCGCCCTGGCCCGGCGCACCGCGCCGAGCGCGGTCTTCGCCGTCCCGGCGCAGCTGTACGACGTCGTCGCCGCGCTGGCCCGCGGTGGGCGGCCGGCCGGCTTCCGGCCGCAGCAGGTGCGCACCGCCGGGGCGGCGATCCCGGCCGCGCTGGCCGCCGACGTCCGGTCGGCGCTCGGCGGCGAGCTGGTGGTGGTCTGGGGCATGTCCGAACTGGGCACCGGCACCCGCACCGCGCCGGGCGACCCGGCCACGGCGCGCGGGGTCGGCCGGCCGACCCCCGGCGCGCGGCTCCGGGTCGTCGGCGAGGACGGCTCGGAACTGCCGGCCGGCGAGGCCGGTGAACTGCAGTACCACAGCCCGAGCATGTTCCGCGGCTACCACCGGGAGCCCGAGCTGACCCGCGCCGCGATCACGGCGGACGGCTGGCTGCGCACCGGCGACCGGGCGAGCCTCGGCCCGGACGGCCGGCTCTCCTTCCACGGCCGGTCGGCGGAGCTGATCAACGTGGGCGGCCGGAAGTTCGACGCCACCGAGGTCCAGGAGCTGCTGGCCGCCCTGCCGGGCATCGGTCCGCTGGCCGTCGTCGCCCGGCCGGACGAACGGCTCGGCGAGATCCCCTGCCTGGTGCTCACCCGGCGGGCCGCCCCGGGGATCGGCCTGCGGGCCGTGACCGCCTACCTGCAGGGGCGCGGGGTCGCCGACTACAAGATCCCGCTGGAGCTGGTGACCGTCGACGAGCTGCCGCGCACCCCGGCCGGGAAGGTCCACCGGCGCGGGCTGGAGCAGCTGGTGGCGCCGGAGGAACCCGTGGCGCCCGGCTCCGGGGCGCCCGGGCCCGGGGCGCGGCCGTCCGCCGGGGCCGTGCCGGAGGGCGCGCCGCCGCTCGGCTACGGTGCGGCACTCGACCTCGTCCGCGGCTTCGCCGCCGAGGTGACGGGCCGTGGACCGGCGGACCCGCCGATCGGCCCGGACACCGCGTTCCGCGCGTACGGACTCGACTCCGTGCGCACCATCCGGCTGCGCAACCTGCTGGTGGAGGCCACCGGCCGGGCGCTGCCGGTCAGCCTGGGCTTCGACCACCCCACTCCGGCAGCCGTCGCCCTGCTGCTCTCGGGCTCCGCCCCCGAGCGGGCGGAGGAGGAGCCCTGGGCGGCCTCCGAGGAGCCGGTGGCGATCGTCGGGATGGCCTGCCGGCTGCCCGGCGGCATCGCCTCCCCGGACGACCTGTGGGCGCTCCTCGCCGAGGGCGCCCACACCGACTCGGCGTTCCCCGCCGACCGCGGCTGGGACCTCGACGGCCTGTTCCACGACGACCCGGAGCACCCCGGCACCTCCTACGTCCGCCGGGGCGGATTCCTGGACGGCGCCGGACGGTTCGACGCCCCCTTCTTCGGCTTCTCCCCGCGCGAGGCGGTCGCCGCCGATCCTCAGCAGCGGCTGCTGCTGGAGACGGCCTGGGAGGCGCTGGAGCACGCCGGCATCGACCCGACCGGACTGCGCGGCAGCCGCACCGGGGTGTTCACCGGCGCGATGTACCACGACTACGGCGCCGGCGCCCCGGCCGAGCTGGAGGGGCTGCTCGGGATCGGCACCGCCGGCAGCGCGCTGGCCGGCCGGATCTCGTACTCCTTCGGTCTGGAGGGCCCGGCGCTCACCGTCGACACCGCGTGCTCCTCCTCGCTCGTCGCGCTCCACCTCGCCTGCCGCTCGCTGCGCTCCGGCGAGTCCTCGCTCGCGCTGGCCGGCGGCGTCGCGGTGATGGCCACCCCGGCCCCGTTCACCGAGTTCTCCCGGCTGCGCGGGCTCTCCCCCGACGGCCGCTGCAAGTCCTTCTCGGACGACGCGGACGGCGCCGCCTGGGCCGAGGGCGTCGGCCTGCTCGTGCTGGAACGGCTGAGCGACGCCCGGCGCAACGGACACCCGGTGCTCGCCCTGGTGCGCGGCTCCGCGGTGAACCAGGACGGCGCCTCGAACGGCATCACCGCACCCAACGGCCCCGCGCAGCAACGGGTGCTCCGGCGCGCGCTCGCCGATGCCGGGCTCGGGCCGGGCGACCTGGACGCCGTCGAGGCGCACGGCACCGGGACGGCCCTGGGCGACCCGATCGAGGCCCAGGCGCTGCTCGCCGTCCACGACGGCGCGCGCCCGGCGGACCGGCCGCTGTGGCTGGGGTCCGTCAAGTCCAACCTCGGGCACACCCAGGCCGCGGCCGGGGTGACCGGGGTGATCAAGACGGTACAGGCACTGCGGCACGGCCTGCTGCCGAGGACGCTGCACGTCACCGAGCCGACCACCCGGGTGGACTGGTCCTCGGGCGCGGTCCGGCTGCTGACCGAGGACCGGCCCTGGCCCCGGGAGGCCGGCCGGGTGCGGCGGGCCGGGGTGTCCTCGTTCGGGATCAGCGGGACCAACGCCCACGTGGTGCTGGAGGAGGCGCCGCCCGGGCCGGACCGCACCGGGCCGGCGGCCGACGGCGGCCCGGTGCCGGCCGCGTCCGACGACCGGGCCGAACCGGACTCCGCGAGCCGACCGGTGCCGTTGACGCTCTCCGCACGCGGCGAGCGGGCCCTGCGGGAGCAGGCCGGGCGGCTGGCCGCGCACCTCGCCGCCCACCCCGGGCTCGCCCTGCCGGACCTCGCCCACGCGCTGGCCACCACCCGTGCCGTGCACCGGGACCGGGCCCTGCTGGTCGGCGCCGACCGGTCCGAACTCGTCGACGCACTGGAGAGGTTCGCCGCCGCCGAGCCCGGTCCGGTGGCACCGGCGACGGGCCGGCGGGACGGCGGCGGTCGGCTCGCCTTCGTGTTCGCCGGCCAGGGCAGCCAGCGGCCCGGCATGGGGCGGCAGCTGTCGGCCGACCACCCCCGGTTCGCGGCCGCGCTGGACGAGGTGTGCGCCCTGCTCGACCCGCTGCTGGCCCGGCCGCTGCGCCCGGTGCTGTGGGAGGAGCCGGAGGCGCTCGACCGCACGGAGTTCGCCCAGCCCGCGCTGTTCGCCCACGAGGTCGCGCTGTACCGGCTGCTGGACTCCTGGGGCGTCCGGCCCGACCTGCTGGCCGGGCACTCGGTCGGCGAGATCGCCGCCGCGCACGTGGCCGGGGTGCTGTCGCTGCCGGACGCCTGCGCGCTGGTCGCCGTGCGCGGGCGGCTGATGCAGGCCCTCCCGGCCGGCGGCGCGATGCTCGCCGTCCGGGCCACCGAGGACGAAGTCCGGCCGCTGCTCGGCGAGTCGGTCTCGCTCGCGGCGGTGAACGGGCCGTCCTCGGTGGTCGTCTCGGGCACCGAGGACGCGGTCGCGGCGATCGAGGCCCGGTTCGCCGACCGGAGGACCACCCGGCTGCGCGTGTCGCACGCCTTCCACTCCGCGCTGCTGGAACCGATGCTGGCCGAGTTCCGGGCCGTGGTCGAGGGATTGGCCTTCGCCGCTCCCGCCGTGCCGCTGGTCTCCGGGGTCACCGGACAGCCGCTGACCCGGGAGCAGGCCCTGGATCCCGGCCACTGGGTCAGCCAGGCCCGCCGACCCGTCCGGTTCCGGGACGCCGTCGAACGGCTGCGCACCGAACGTGTCGACGCCTACCTCGAACTCGCCGCGGGCGCCGCGCTGGCGCCGATGGTCGGCGAGTGCCTGGCCGCCGGGGGCGCGGGGCGGTCGACCGGGGACGCGGGCGCCGCCGTACTGACGACCGCGCCGGCGGACCAGGCCGACGAGACCCGCTCGCTGCTGGCCGCCGTCGGCCGGCTCCACCTGCACGGCGTTCCGGTGGACTGGGACGCCGTGCTGCCCGGCGCCCGGCCGGTGCCGCTGCCGACGTACCCGTTCCAGCGGCAGACGTACTGGCTGGCGGCCGCAGCGCCCTCGCCGTCGGCGCTGCCCGTCGTGGTGCCCGCGCCGGACGGTCCGTCGGCCGCGCTCCCCGGCCGGCTGGCGGCGGGCGGCCCGGCCGAGCGCGACGCCGTGCTGCGCCGGCTCGTCCTCGCCGAGACCGCGGGCGTGCTCGGCCGGTCCCCCGCCGAACTGGACCCCGCTCAGCCCTTCGCCGCCCTCGGCGTCACCTCCGTCAAGGCGATCGAACTGCGCGAGCGGATCGCCGCGGCCACCGGCACCGTGCTCCCGGCCACCCTGGTCTTCGACCACCCGTCCCCGGACGCCGTGGTCCGCGCCGTCGGAGCCCACCTCGACGGAGGCCCCGGGCGGCCGCACACCACGGGTGAACTGGTGGATCTGCTGGCCGAGTTGCTCACCAGCGGCGCGACCCTCGAACCGGCCGACGCCACCCGGCTGCGCGAGCTCGCCCGCCGCGGCGCGGCGGCCGGCGGGGCCGCGCGCCCGGACGCCGGCTCCGGCTCCGGCGCCGGTACGGGCCTCGGCACCGACCTCGGCACGGCCACCGACGACGAGCTGTTCCGCCTCATGGACGCCCTCGACTGACACCCGTCACGAGCGGCTCACCCGACCTGTCCGACCACCACCGCCCTACGGAGAACCGGCCATGACCCCCACGCCCCCGGGCGCCGACGACCCCGTGATCGAGGCGGTCGACGTCGGCATGACCTTCGGCGACGTCCGCGCCCTCGACTCGGTCAGCCTCACCGTCCCCCGGGGCAGCGTGCTGGCCCTGCTCGGCCACAACGGGGCCGGCAAGACCACCCTGGTCAACGTCCTCACCACCGCCCTGCCACCCACCACCGGCCGGGCCAGCGTCGCCGGGTACGACGTCCGCGACCGGCCGGCCGAGGTCCGCCGGCGGATCGGCCTCACCGGCCAGTACGCCACCGTCGACGGACGGCTGAGCGGCCGCGACAACCTGCTGCTGCTCGCCGGGCTGCTCGGGGCCGGACGCCGCGCCGGCCGGGCCCGGGCCGACGAACTGCTCGGCCTGTTCGACCTCGGACACGTCGCCGACCGGCCCGCCCGCGGCTACTCGGGCGGGCTGCGCCGCCGCCTCGACCTGGCCGCGAGCCTGGTCGGGCGGCCCGAGGTGGTGTTCCTCGACGAGCCGACCACCGGGCTGGACCCGGTCAGCCGGCTCGGCCTGTGGGAGATCGTCGAGGGCCTGGTCGCCGAGGGCACCACCGTGCTGCTCACCACCCAGTACCTGGACGAGGCCGACCGGCTCGCCGACTCCATCACCGTGCTCTCCGGCGGCACCGTCGTCGCCGACGGCACCCCGGCCGAGCTCAAGGCCCGGGTCGGGCGGCGCACCGTCACCCTCGTCCTGGAGCCCTCCGACGACCCGGACCGCGCCGTCCGGGCCCTGCGCGAGGCCGGCTTCGCGCCCGCCACCGGGGGGAAGGGCACCGCACTGGTCGTCCCCATCGAGGCCACCCGCGAGGTCGCGGCGGTGGTCCGGGCGCTCGACGGGGTGGGGGTCGAGGCCGCCGAACTGACCTTCGGCGAGCCCGGCCTGGAGGACGTCTACCTCGCCCTGGCCCACCGCCCCGACCGCTCGGAAGGACCCGCCCGGTGACCACCCCGACCACCCCGGCCAGCAGCCTCGACACCGGCCGCCCGCCCCGCACCCCGATGCCCACCGCCCCGGCCTGGCGGGGCAGTTCGCGGCCGACCCAGGTTCGTATCCTCACCGGGCGGTCGCTGCGCGCACTCGTCACGGACCCGGCCGTGCTGCTGTTCGGCCTGCTCCAACCCGTCATCACTCTGGTGGTGCTCTCCCAGGTGTTCAGCCGGATGGGCCTGCCCCCGCACTTCCCGCCCGACGTCACGTATCTCGACTTCGTCCTGCCCGCCGTCCTCGTGGACAACGCGGTGCAGTCCGCCGTCCAGTCCGGGGTCGGGCTCGTCGAGGACCTCCAGAACGGCATCGTCGCCCGGCTGCGCTGCCTGCCCGTCGCCCCGGGCTCCCTCCTGCTCGCGCGCAGCCTCACCACCCTGGTGCGCGCCGCGGTGCAGGCCGTGATCATCCTGCTGCTGGGCACGCTCCTGCTCGGCTACCACCCGCGCGGCGGGGCGGGTGCCGTCGCCGCCTCGATCGGGCTGACCCTCTTCATGAGCTGGGCGCTCGGCTGGCTCTTCATAGCCGCGGCCGCCTGGCTGCGCCGGGCCGAACCCATCCAGAACCTGGCGATCATCGCGGTGCTCCCGCTGATGTTCGCCTCCAGCGCCTACGTCCCCACCGCCGACCTCCCCGGCTGGCTGGCCGCGGTCGCCCACGTCAACCCGCTCACCTACGCGATCGACACCACCCGCGCCCTGGCCCTCGGACTGCCCGGCACCGGCTCCGCCGGGCCGGCCCTGCTGCTCGGCGCAGCCGTGGCCGGGCTCGGTGCCTGGCTGGCGGCGCGTGGCTTCCGCCGGCCGCTCACACCGCGCTGACGGCACCCCGCCCGCGCACGGGAAGTCGGACCGGCCGACTTTCCCGTGCGCGGGTGTGTGGGCACCGGGGGACGGAAACCGGGCGACCGCGGCCGCGAGGTCATGGCAGGCTGCCCCGCATGGTGATCAACGATGCGTCGCCGACCGCCGGTGAGGTCCTGACGGTCCGTCCCGGTCTGACGGACGCCGAGCTCAACGAGCTGTTCGGAGCGGCCTGGCCGGATCACCGGCCGACCTCCTTCGCCCCGGTGCTGTCCCGCAGCCTGACCTGGATCGCGGCACGACGGGCCGGCCGGCTGATCGGATACGTCAACGTCGTCGGTGACGGCGGCGCGCACGCCTTCGTCCTGGACACCACCGTGCACCCGGACGAGCGCCGGCGGGGGCTCGGGGTGCGCCTGGTGCGGGCGGCCGCCGACGAGGCCAGGGCGTGCGGCGCGGAGTGGCTGCACGTCGACTACGAGCCGCACCTGGAGTCCTTCTACGGCGAGTGCGGCTTCCGGCCGACCGCCGCCGGCCTCCTGCGGCTCTGAACCGTACCCCGGGGCGCTTGCGGCGGGGCCGGGGGCGCCTGCGGCGGGGCCCGGCGTCCGGCGCCCCGACCGGCACCACGGCGCGGCCTCCTGACGGCTCCGCGGCCCCCGGCGCCGGCCCGGGTCAGGAGGCCGTCCGCACCGCGGACGAGTAGAGCGGCCAGCCGTCGTGGTCGGGGCGGCAGGACACGTCGGCGAAGCGGCCGGACTCCCGCAACAGCCCCGGGACCGTCGCGCCGTGCAGGTGGCCGTGCTCGACCACCAGCACACCGCCAGGCCGCAGCAGACCGGCCGCCGCCTCCACCACCTGCCGGACCACCCGCAGGCCGTCGGCGCCGCCGAACACCGCCTGCCGGGGCTGGTAGCGGCCGAACTCGTCCGGCACCTCTGCCGCGTCCGGCATGAACGGCGGGTTCGCGAGCACCAGGTCGGCCCCGGCCGCCAGCCCGGTGAGGGCGCCCGCCCGGGCCGCCTCCCCCTCGTGGACGGTGACCTCGGCGTCCCCGAGCGCGGCCCGCCGGGCCGCGTTGCGGCGGGTGAAGTCCACGGCGACGGGATCGAACTCGACCGCGTGCACCCGGGCGTCCGGCCGCGCGTGGGCGAGTGCCAGCCCGATCGCGCCGGAACCGGCGCACAGGTCCACCACCGTCGGCCCGGCGATGCCCTCGACGGCCTTCCGACCGGCCGCCAGCACCAGCTCACTGTGTACCCGGGGCACGAACACCCCCGGTCCGACGGCGAGTTCGAGGCCGGCGAAGACCACTCGCCCGGTCAGATGGCCGAGCGGGACACCGTCGGCTCTGCGGCGCACCAGCTCGCGCAGCCGGCGCACCGCCCGGCCGTCCAGCGGCCGTGCCGGATCCAGCCCGTCCGGCTCCGCCCCGAGCACCCGCGCGGCCAGCTCCACCACCTCCCGCCGGGCCGCCGACCGCGCCACACCCCGCAGGGCCGGCTCCGCCTCGTCGAGCAGGTCCCCGAGCACCATCGGTCCCATCGTTGCCTCCCGGCCGTGTGGAGCGACGTCCGCCGCCGCACGATGCCGCCCACTGTGCGGCCGGTGGCGCTAGGTGAGCTCCCAGAACTGGCGTCCGGACGGGCGGGGGCACGATGCGGCGCCGCTCACCGCCGACCGACGGTCGGCCGCCGTGGGCGCAACGGAGATCGCGGGAGCCCACCGAGTGGGCTCCCGCGACGGGAAGGGCGGCGGACCGGTCAGTCGGACAGGCCCAGTTCGTTGTCCAGCAGCTCGAACATCTCGTCGTCCGAGGCCGTGTCGAAGTCGAAGGCCCCCGGGCCTGCGGGCCCGGCCGCGGCGGCGCTCCCGGCGGCGAGCCACTTCGAGCGCAGCACGTCCAGGCGGGCGGCCACCTGGTCGAACAGCTCCTGGTCCGCTCCCTCGGCCTCGCCCGCGCCGAACGCCTTCTCCAGCCGGTCGAGTTCGGCCAGGATCGCGGCCGGCCCGGCGGTCGGTTCGGGTGCCAGGCCGAGCCGGTCGAACAGATGCTCGGCCAGGTCCGCGACCGTCGGGTGGTCGAAGACCAGGGTGGCGGGCAGTCGCAGGCCCACCAGCGAGCCCAGGCGGTTGCGCAGCTCGACGGCCGTCAGCGAGTCCAGGCCGAGGTCCTGGAAGGCCCGCTGCGGGTCCACCCCGGACGGATCGGTGTGCCCGAGGACGGCGGCCACCTGTCGGCGGACCGCCTCCAGCAGCGCCTCGCCCCGCTCGGTGCCCGGCAGTTCGGACAACTGTCGGACGAACGCGGCGCCGCCGCCCGGCACACCGTCCGCACCCGCGGCCGCACCGCGCCGCACCGGCATCCGGACCAGTCCGCGCAGCAGGGGCGGGAGCTCGCCGCGCTGCCGCAGGGCGGCCGGGTCCAGTCGCAGCGGCAGGACGACGGGCTCCGGGCCTGCCGTGGTGGCGTCGAAGAGCGCCAGTCCCAGGTCCGGGGTGAGCGGCGGCAGGCCGGCCCGGGCCAGGCGTTCGGCCTCGGCCCCGGTGAGCGCGCCGGTCATGCCGTCGCCACCGGTCCACGGGCCCCAGGCCAGCGAGACCGCGGGCAGGCCGAGGGAGCGCCGGTGCCGGGCGAGCGCGTCCAGGAACGCGTTGGCCGCGGCGTAGTTGGCCTGGCCCGGGTTGCCGAGCGTCCCGGCCGCCGACGAGAACAGGACGAAGGCGGTGAGGTCCAGGCCCTCGGTGGCGCGGTGCAGGTGCCACGCGGCGTCCGCCTTCGGGCGCAGGACTCCGGAGATCCGCTCGGGCGTGAGCGAGCCGATCGTCCCGTCGTCCAGGACGCCCGCGGTGTGCACCACCGCACGGATGTCGTGCCTGGCGAACAGGCCGGTGACGGCGGCCTCGTCGGCCACGTCGCAGGCCTCCACCACCGCTTCGGCGCCCATTTCGGCCAGCTCGGCGACCAGCTCGGGCACGCCGTCGGCGGCGGCGCCGCTGCGGCTGACCAGGAGCAGGCCGCGCACGCCGTGCTCGGCGGCGAGGTGCCTGGCCACCAGACGGCCCAGGCCGCCGGTGCCGCCGGTGATCAGCACGGTGCCCTCGGTGGGCCAGCTCGGCGGCGTGCTCGCGAGCTCCTCCTGGACCAGCCTGGCGGCGAACAACTCGCCTCCACTCAGCAGGAGTTGCGGCTCGTCGATGGCTGCGACGGCGGGCCGGAAGCCGGTCTCGCCGGGGGCCAGGTCGAGCAGGCCGAACCGGCCCGGCTCCTCCGAGGCCGCCGATCGCACCAGGCCCCAGGCGGTGGCGGCGGCGAGGTCGTCACCGGACACCGCGCCGCGCGTCACGAAGACCAGCCGCGCGGCGGCGAACTCGTCGTGCGCGAGCCAGGTCCGCACCAGGTCCAGGACCTCGGCCGCCCGGTCGTGCACCGACTCGGCGCCGCCGGCGGGGAGTTCGGTGAACACCACGGCGGGCAACTCGGAGTGCCCGGCGAGCGCGGCCAACGCCTCTGCGGTCGGCTCGACCGAGAGGAAGGGGGTGTCCGGGTCGGTCCGGTCCGAGGTGGCGGCCGCACCGGTGGAACCGGTTGCGGCGGCGGTGCCGGTTGCAACGGCGCTGCCGGTTGCGTCGGCCGGCAGTGGCACCGGCACCCAGTCGACGCGGAACAGCGCGTCATGACCGGCCGGGCGGTCGACGGCGCCCAGCTGCTCGGCGGTGACCGGCCGGACCGTGAGCGAGCCCACCGACGTCACCGGGCGCCCGTCGGCGTCGACGGCGGCCAACGCCAGTCCGCCGGATGCCGACGGCGCCAGCCGGACCCGGAGCGCCGACGCACCGGAGGCGTGCAACGCGACGTCCTCCCAGGCGAACGGCACCCCGGCCCCGCCCTCGCCCTGCCCGCCACCCGCGGCGAGCGTGTGCAGGCAGGCGTCGAACAGCGCCGGGTGAAGGCCGAAGCCCGCACCCTCGATGCCCTCGGGCAGGGCGACCTCGGCGAACACCTCGTCACCGCGCCGCCAGGCCGCCCGCAGGCCCCGGAACGCCGGTCCGTAATCGAAGCCGGCCTCGGCCAGCCCCTCGTAAAGACCGCTCAGATCCATCTGCTCGGCACCGGCCGGCGGCCACACCGAGGTGTCGAACTCCACCGGCGCCGCACCCGTCCCCAGGATGCCGCTCGCGTGCAGGGTCCAGGGCTGCAGGCCGCCCGAGCCCGGACGGGAGTGCACGGTCACGGGCCGTCGGCCCGCGTCGTCCGGCGCGCCGACGGCGAGCTGGAGCTGTACGGCGCCCGTCCCCGGAAGAACCAGCGGCGCCGCGAGGGTCAGTTCCTCGACCCGGTCGCAGCCGACCTCGTCACCCGCCCGGACGGCCAGCTCCACCAGCGCCGTCCCCGGCACCAGGACGGAGCCCAGGACGACGTGGTCCCCGGCCCAGGGGTGCGAGCGGGTCGACAGACGGCCGGTGAACAGGACGCCGTCGCTGTCGGCCAGCTCCAGCGAACCGGTGAGCAGCGGGTGCTCGGCGGTCCTGAGGCCGGCGGACTCGACGCCCCGGCCGACGGGCAGCCCGGTCGGCCAGTAGTCCCGGTGCTCGAAGGCGTAGGTCGGGAGCTCCGCGAGGTGCCGACCGGCTCCGGCGAGCAGGGCGCGCCAGTCGACGTCGGTGCCGTGGACGTGGAGCCGGGCGAGGGCTTCCACGAAGGTCGCTTCCTCGGGGCGGTTGCGGCGCAGGGCCGGGGCGGTGACGGTGTCGTCGGCCTCGGGCAGCGCGTTCGCGGTGAGGGCGGTGAGGACGGCGTCGGGGCCCAGTTCGAGGTACCGGCGGACGCCCTGGTCGTGCAGGGTGCGGAGGCCGTCGGCGAAGCGGACGGTCTCGCGGACGTGGCGCACCCAGTAGTCCGCGTCGGTCGTGCCGGTGACCAGCTCCCCGGTCAGGTTGGAGACCAGCGGGATCGACGGCGCACGGTAGGTCAGGCCGTCGAGGACCTGCCGGAAGTCGTCCAGCATCGGGTCCATCAGCGGGGAGTGGAAGGCGTGCGAGACCCGCAGCCGGCTGGTCCTCCGCTCGGCGAAGTGCTCGCCGAGCGCCTCCACGGCCTCCTCCGCGCCGGACACCACCACCGAGGTGGGCCCGTTGACGGCGGCTATCGACACCTCGTCGTTCAGCAGCGGCCGGACCTCCTCCTCCGTCGCCTCGATCGCGAGCATCGCGCCACCGGAGGGCAGCGCCTGCATCAGCCGGCCACGGGCGGCCACGAGGGTGCAGGCGTCGGCCAGCGAGAACACCCCGGCCACGTGCGCGGCGGCGATCTCACCGATCGAATGCCCGGCCACGAACTCCGGCCGCACCCCCAACGACTCCACCAGCCGGAACAGCGCCACCTCCACCGCGAACAACCCCGCCTGAGCGAAGTCCGTCCGGTTCAGCAGCTCCGCGTCCGCACCCCAGACGACCTCCCGCAACGGCAGGTCCAGCTCCGCACAGACCGCGTCGAAAGCCTCCGCGAACACCGGGAAGCGCTCGTACAACTCCCGGCCCATACCAAGCCGCTGCGAGCCCTGCCCGGAGAACAGGAAGGCGTGCTTGCCCTCCGAAGCCACCCCCCGGGCCACCTCCACGCCGTGCACCAGCACCGCCCGGTGCCCGAACCGCGACCGGCCCGCCAGAGTGAACGCCACATCTGTGAGCGGGAGTCCGGCTGCTCCGGCACACCGGGCCAGCTGGAGGTCCAGCGCCGCCTCCGACTTGGCGGACACCACCCACGGCACCAGGCCACCGGCCTCGGTGGCCTCCGGGTCCGCCACCGGATCGGGCTGTTCCAGGATCAGGTGCGCGTTGGTGCCGCTGATCCCGAAGGAGGACACGCCTGCCCGGCGCGGGTGACCGGTGGCCGGCCACTCCGTGCGCTCGGCCAGCAGTTCCACCGCGCCCGCTGTCCAGTCCACGTGCGAGGAGGGCTGGTCGATGTGCAGTGACTTCGGCAGCGTGCCGTGCTGCATGGCCAGCACCATCTTGATCACACCAGCGACACCGGCCGCCGCCTGGGCGTGCCCGATGTTCGACTTGATCGAACCGAGCAGCAGCGGCAGTTCACGGTCCTGCCCGTACGTCGCCAGCAGCGCCTGCGCCTCGATCGGGTCACCCAGCGTCGTCCCGGTCCCGTGCGCCTCCACCGCGTCGACCTCGGCCGCCGACAGCCCCGCGCTCGCCAGCGCCTGCCGGATCACCCGCTGCTGCGACGGACCGTTCGGCGCCGTCAGACCATTGGACGCACCGTCCTGGTTCACCGCACTGCCCCGCAGCACCGCCAGCACCCGGTGACCGTTGCGCCGGGCATCCGAAAGACGCTCCAGCACGACCATGCCCACGCCTTCGCCCCAGCCGACCCCGTCCGCCGCCTCCGCGAAGGCCTTGCTGCGGCCGTCGGCGGCCAGACCGCGCTGCCGGGAGAACTCGACGAACGTCGCCGGGGTGGACATCACCGTCACACCGCCGGCCAGCGCCAACGAGCACTCACCGCTGCGCAGGGCCTGGGCGGCCAGGTGCATGGCCACCAGCGAGGAGGAGCAGGCGGTATCGACCGTCACCGCCGGGCCTTCCAGACCGAGCGTGTAGGAGACCCGGCCCGAGGCCACGCTCCCCGCACTGCCACTGCCCTGGTAACCCTCGAACTCACCACCGCCGAGCAGGCCGGCATAGTCGGCGTACATCACGCCCGCGAACACACCGGTACGACTGCCCCGCAACGTCACCGGGTCGATACCCGCCCGCTCGAACGCCTCCCAGGACGTCTCCAGCAGCAACCGCTGCTGCGCGTCCGTCGCCAACGCCTCCCGCGGACTCATCCCGAAGAAGCCCGCGTCGAACGCGGCCGCCTCGCGCAGGAACCCGCCGGTGCGGGTGTAGGAGGTGCCGGTGTGGTCCGGGTCCGGGTGGTACAGCGACTCGACGTCCCAGCCGCGGTCCGCCGGGAAGTCCGACACCGCGTCCAACCCGTCGGCGACCAGCCGCCACAGGTCCTCCGGTGAGGCGACGCCTCCGGGGTAGCGGCAGGCCATGCCGACGATCACGATCGGGTCGTCGGACGGCGTGGTCACCACCGCCGGGAGTTCCGTCGTCCGCTCGGTGCCGAGCAGGCCGTCCAGCAGGAAGCCGGCCAGGGCACGGGCGGTCGGGTAGTCGAAAACGACGGTCGCCGGGAGCTGGAGCCCGGTGACCGACCGCAGCCGGTTCCGCAGCTCCACCGCCGTCAGCGAGTCGAAGCCGAGGTCCTGGAACGCCCGGGAGGGGTCGACCGTCGCCCGGCTCCGGTGGTCCAGCACCAGCGCGATCTGGTCACGCACCAGGTCGAGGACGGCTTCGTGCCGGTCCTCCGCGCCCAGGCCCGAGAGCCGCCGGGTCAGGTCGATCGCGGCGGGGGCCGAGGCCGCCCGACGCACCGGTGTCCGGACCAGGCCGCGCAGCAGGGCGGGGACCTCGCCCCGGTCCCGGACCGCGGCCAGGTCGAGCCGGACGGGCAGGACGGCCGCTTCCGCCGCGCCGACTGCCGCGTCGAACAGCGCCAGCCCGTGCTCCGGGTCGAACGGCGGCACTCCCGCGCGGGTCATCCGCACCCGTTCGGCTTCGGTGAGGGTGCCGGTCATGCCCGCCACCCCGGACCACGGACCCCACGCCAGCGACACCCCCGGCAGACCCAGCGCACGCCGGTGCACCGCCAACGCGTCCAGACAGGCATTGCCCGCCGCATACGCCGCCTGCCCCGCACTGCCGAACGTCCCCGCCATGGACGAGAACAACACGAACACATCCACACCCTCGGCCGCCCGGTGCAGATTCCACGCCGCATCCGCCTTCGGACGGAGCACAGCACTGACCCGGTCAGGAGTCAGCGAGCCGACCACCCCGTCATCGATCACCCCGGCCGCGTGCACCACCGCACGGATCTCGTGCCGGGCGAACAGACCCGCCACCGCCGCCTCGTCCGCCACATCACAGGCCTCGACCACCGCCCGCGCGCCCAGCACCTCCAACTCCGCCAGCAACGCCCCCACACCCTCGGCCTCCGCACCCCGGCGGCTCACCAACAACAGACGGCGCACACCGTGCTCACCCGCCAGATGCCGGGCGATCACCCGACCCAGACCACCCGTCCCACCGGTCACCAGGACCGTGCCCTCACCCGGCCACACCACCGGCACCACCGCCGGTTCCGCCCGCACCAGCCGAGCCGCAAGGACCTCGCCCTCCCGCACCAGCAACTGCGGCTCGTCCACACCCAACGCGGACGCCGGCAACTCCTCCTCCCCCGCAAGATCCACCAGACCGAACCGACCCGGCTCCTCCGAAACCGCCGACCGCACCAGACCCCACACGACAGCAGCGGAAAGATCCGTGCCGTCCACCGCACCACGCGTCACGAACACCAACCGCGAAGCCGCGAACCGCTCCTCCGCCAACCAACCCTGCACCCACTCCAGAGCCCACGCCGACCGCTCGTGCACCCCACCACCGGCCACCGACCGCACCACCACCACCGGCGGCACCTCACCCGGCACCTCCGCCAGCGACCCGACCTCCACAAACGACCCGACAACCGGCACCACCGGCTCCACCGGCACCCAGTCCACCCGGAACAGCTCGTCACGGCCCACCCGCGGTGCGGCCGCGAGCTGCTCGGCCGCGATCGGCCGCACCGCCAGCGCACCGACCGACGCGACCGGCCGTCCCTCGGTGTCGGCGATCGCCAGCGACACCGCACCGGCCGCCGTCCGGGTCAGCCGGACCCGGACCGCCGACGCGCCCGCGGCGTGCAGCGACACCTCCTTCCAAGCGAACGGCACCCCGCCGGCCTCCCCCTCGGAACCGGCCAACGCGAAGCCGTGCAGACAGGCATCGAACAGCGCCGGGTGCAGACCGAAGCCCGCACCCTCGGTACCCTCGGGCAGGGCCACCTCGGCGAACACCTCGTCACCGCGCCGCCAGGCCGCCCGCAGGCCCCGGAACGCCGGACCGTAACCGAACCCGGCCCCGGCCAGCCCCTCGTAAAGACCACTCACGTCCACCGCCTGCGCACCGGCCGGCGGCCACGCCGAGGCATCGAACGCCATCGGCGCCGCACCCGCGGCCAGCACGCCGCTCGCGTGCAGGGTCCACACCGGCGCCGGGCCGCTGTCCGCCGTGGAGTGGATGCCGACGGCGCGGCGGCCGGACGCATCCGGTTCGGCCACCCTCACCTGGAGGCGGACCGATCCCTCCGCCGGCAGGACCAGCGGCGCGGCCATGGTCAGTTCCTCGACCCGGTCGCAGCCGACCTCGTCCCCGGCCCGGACGGCCAGCTCCACCAGCGCCGTCCCCGGCACCAGCACCGAGCCCAGCACCACGTGGTCCGACAGCCAGTCCTGTGACCGGGCGGACAACCGGCCGGTGAACACCATCCCGGCCGCGTCGGCCAGTTCGAGCGAGCCGGTGAGCAGCGGGTGCCCGGCGTTCGCCAGCCCGGCGGACTCCGCCGTGGGGAGGAAGGCCGGGGCGTCCGTCCAGAACCGGCGGTGCTGGAACGCGTACGTCGGCAGGGCGATCCGCCGGGCGCCCGTCCCGGCGAGGAAGGCGGACCAGTTCACCGACGCGCCGAGCACGTGGAGCCGCGCCAGGGCGCCGACGAAGGTCCGCTCCTCCTCGTGTCCGCGGCGGAGCGTCGCGATCGGCTCGGTCTCGCCGTCGGACAACGCGTTCGCAGTCAGGGCGGTCAGGACGGCATCTGGGCCGATTTCGACAAAGCGTCGGACGCCGGCGGCGTGGAGGGTGCGGAGGCCGTCTGCGAAGCGGACGGTCTCGCGGACGTGGCGCACCCAGTAGTCCGCGTCGGTCGTGCCGCTGACCAGCTCGCCGGTCAGGTTGGAGACCAGCGGGATCGAAGGCGCGTGGTACGTCAGACCGGTGAGGACGGTACGGAACTCGTCCAGCATCGGGTCCATCAGCGGGGAGTGGAAGGCGTGCGAGACCCGCAGGCGACTGGTCTTCCGGTCGGCGAAGTGCGCCTCGACCGCCGCGACCACTTCCTCCGTGCCCGAAACGACCACCGAGGACGGCCCGTTCACGGCGGCTATCGACACCGACTCGCCCAGCAGCGGCCAAACCTCCTCCTCCGTCGCCTGCACCGCCAGCATCGCGCCACCGGAGGGCAGCGCCTGCATCAACCGGCCACGCGCCGCCACCAGGGTGCAGGCGTCCGCCAGCGAGAACACCCCCGCCACGTGCGCGGCGGCCACCTCACCGATCGAATGCCCGGCCACGAACTCCGGCCGCACCCCCAGCGATTCCACCAGCCGGAACAGCGCCACCTCCACCGCGAACAACCCCGCCTGAGCGAAGTCCGTCCGGTTCAACAGCTCCGCGTCCTCACCCCACACCACCTCCCGCACCGGCAGGTCCAGCTCCGCACACACCGCGTCGAAGGCCTCCGCGAACACCGGGAAACGCTCGTACAACTCCCGGCCCATCCCCAACCGCTGCGACCCCTGACCGGAGAACAGGAAGGCGCTGCGCCCGCTCGTGGCGACACCGGTCGGCGCCTGGCCGTCCGCGATCGCGCGCAGGCCGGTCCGCAGCTGTTCCGCATCGTCGCCGATCACGGCCGCCCGGTGTTCCAGCGCGGCGCGGGTCGTTGCCAGGGAGTACGCGACGTCCACCGGACGGGCGTCGCCCACGGCCGGGAGCAGGCGTTCGGCCTGCGCACGCAGGGCCTCCGGGGTCGCGGCGGAAAGCAGCCAGGGAACGGTCCCGGGGCCGCCCGGGGTCTCCGGGGCGGGATCGGCGGCCGGTACGGCCGGAGCCTCCTCGATGATCACGTGGGCGTTGGTCCCGCTGATGCCGAAGGAGGACACGCCCGCCCGGCGCGGCCGGTCGCCCGGGGCCCACGGCCGGCGCTCGGTCAGGAGCCGGACGGAGCCTGCCGTCCAGTCGACCTGTCCGCTCGGCTCGTCGACGTGGAGCGTCGACGGCAGCTCGCCGTGGTGCATGGCCAGCACCATCTTGATCACACCGGCCACCCCGGCCGCGGCCTGGGTGTGACCGATGTTCGACTTGATCGAACCGAGCAGCAGCGGCAGTTCACGGTCCTGTCCGTAGGTCGCCAGCAGGGCCTGGGCCTCGATCGGGTCGCCCAGCCGCGTGCCGGTGCCGTGAGCCTCGACCACGTCGACCTGGTCGGCGCCGAGGCGGGCATTGGCCAGGGCCTGCCGGATCACCCGCTGCTGCGAGGGTCCGTTCGGAGCGGTGAGGCCGTTGGAGGCGCCGTCCTGGTTGACGGCGCTGCCGCGGACCAGTGCCAGCACCGGGTGCCCGTGCCGCAGGGCGTCCGACAGCCGTTCGACGACCAGGAACCCGGCGCCCTCGGCGAAGCCGGTGCCGTCGGCGGCGGAGGCGAAGGACTTGCAGCGCCCGTCGGAGGCGAGCGCGCCCTGTCGGCCGAACTCTGCGAACACCCCCGGTGTGGCCATCACGGTCACACCGCCGGTGATCGCGAGCGAGCAGTCGCCCTGCCGCAGCGCCTGGACGGCCAGGTGCAGCGCGACCAGCGAGGAGGAGCAGGCGGTGTCCACCGCGACGGCCGGGCCCTCCAGGCCCAGCTTGTACGAGACGCGGCCGGCCACCACGCTGCCGTTGCCGTCGCTGCCCGGGTAGTCGTGGTACATCACACCGGTGAAGACCCCGGTCCGGCTGCCGCGCAGGCCGGTCGGGTCGATGCCCGCGCGCTCCAGGGCCTCCCAGGAGAGCTCCAGCGTGAGCCGCTGCTGCGGGTCCATGGCGAGGGCCTCGCGCGGGGAGATCCCGAAGAACTCGGGGTCGAACTCGGCGGCGCCGTCCAGGAACCCGCCCTCCAGGGCGTGGGCGGCGTCCTCGGCGCGGAAGGCGGAGAGGTCCCAGCCGCGGTCGGCGGGGAACGGCGAGATCGCGTCCGCGCCGGAGGTCACCAGGCGCCAGAGGTCCTCGGGGGTGCTGACTCCGCCCGGGTAGCGGCAGGACATGCCGACGATCGCGATCGGCTCGTGCCGGACGGCGCTCGGTGTCACGGCGCCCGCCGTCGCCTCCGTCTCCGTGTCCGTCTCCGTGGCGGTCGTGGCCGTGGCCGGGAGCGCGGGGCGGACCCGGTCGTCGGCGAGGTCGAGCAGGGCCTCGACCAGGCCCGCGTCGCGGAGCCGGCGGGTCGGGATCGACTGCAGGGCGGCGCGCACCTCGGCCTCTGCGCGGAGTCCGTCGCCGTTCGCGACCTCGGTCGCCGCCCCCAGCTCCGTGAGGATGAAGCCCGTGACCGCCTCCGCGTTGGGGTGGTCGAAGGCGAGGGTGGCGGGCAGCCGGAGCCCGGTGAGGCCGTTCAGCTGGTTGCGCAGGTCGGTCGCGGCGAGGGAGTCGAAGCCGAGTTCCTGGAACGCCCGGTCCGGTTCGATCGCGTCGCCGGACTCGTGCCCCAGCAGGGCGGCCACCCGGGCCCGGACGAGTTCGAGGACCGTCCGCCGTCGCTCGGCCTCCGGCAGCCCGGCCAGCCGGGCCGTGAGGTGACCGGTCGGCGCGGCCGGCAGCGCGTCCGCACGAGCCGCCGTCCGGCGGACCGTCGGGACCAGGCCGCGCAGCAGCGCCGGGAGTTCGTCGGTACGGGCGCGCAGGGCAGCCCGGTCGACCCGGATCGGGACGACGGCCGCACGCTCACTGCGCAGAGCCGCGGAGAACAGGGCCAGACCGGCCTCGCGGGTGAGCGGCGGAACGCCCTGGGCGGCCATCCGGTGGCGGTTCAGCTCCCGGAGGTGCTCGCCGAGGCCGGCGCCGACGTCCCACATGCCGTACGCCAGGGACGTCGCGGGGAGGCCGAGCGCGTGACGGTGGGCGGCCAGGGCGTCCAGGAACACGTTCGCCGCAGCGTAGTTGCCCTGCCCCGCGGTCAGCACCAGCCCCCCGGCCGAGGAGAACAGCACGAACGCGCTCAGACCCCGGTCCCGGGTCAACTCGTGCAGGTACCAGGCACCATCGGCCTTCGGAGCCAGCACGGCATCCATCCGCTCCGGCGTCAACGCTCCCACCAGGCCGTTGTCACCGACACCGGCCGCGTGCACCACCGCCGACAGATCCGGGATCGAGTCGACCAGCGCCGCCACCGCGGCACGGTCGGACACGTCACAGGCCCGGACCTCGGCCTCCGCCCCCAGCGCGGACAGCTCCGCCACCAGCTCCGCCGCACCTCCGGCCGCCGGACCGCGACGACTCGTCAGCACCAGCCTGCGTACCCCGCACTCCCCGGCCAGGTACCGGGCCACCACCGCACCCAGACCACCCGTACCACCCGTGACCAGCACCGTGTCACCCGCACCGACACCCAACGGTCCCTCCGGCACCGGCAACCGGACCAGACGCGGCACCAGCGCCACCCCGCCCCGAACCGCCGACTCCGGCTCGCCCGACACCACCACCTCACCATCCGTGTCCACCAGCGCGAACCGGCCCGGGTTCTCCGCCGACGCGGACCGCACCAGACCCCACACCGGAGCCTGCGCCACCCCCACCGGCTCACCCGCACGAACCGCCACCGCACCCCGCGTCACCACCACCAGGCGCGAACCCGCGAACCGCTCCTCCGCCAACCAGGTCTGGACGGCGGCCAGCACGGTGTGGACGTACGTGCGCACCGCGGCCGGGACGTCCGCAGCGGCCCCGGGGTCGGCCCGGCCGGGGTCGCCGCAGTCGAGGACGACCACGTCGGGCACGGGCTCCGCGGATGTGAAGACGTCCTCCCAGCGTGCCCAGGAATCCGACGCGGCGGGCGAGTCCGGCAGCTCCGACCAGTCGACCCCGTACAAGGGATCGGTCGAGCCCAGTTGCTCCGCGGACACCGCCCGGCCCACCATCGAGGCCACGGTCAGGACCGGGCCTCCCGTCGGGTCGGCGAGGTCGAGCCGCAGCCCGCCACCGTCCAGCCGGACGATCCGCACCCGCACCGCCGAAGCGCCGACGGCGCGCAGCGACACGCCGGTCCAGGCGAACGGGATCATCGTCTCCCGCTCACCCCCGACCAGGATCGCGGCGTGCATCGCCGCATCGAGCAGCGCCGGGTGCACCCCGAAGCCGTCCGCCTCGACACCCTCCGGCAGCGCGACCTCGGCGAACAGCTCGTCGCCACGGCGCCAGGCCGCGCGGAGCCCCCGGAAGGCGGGACCGTAACCGAACCCGGCCTCCGCCATCCGCTCGTAAGCACCCTCCACCGACAGGCCCTCCGCGCCCACCGGCGGCCAGACCGAGGCGTCGAAGGACGGCTCTCCGGGCGCCGCAACGGCCAGCGAACCCGACGCGTGCTGCACCCAGCCGGCCTCCGGATCACCGTCCGGCCGGGAGTGGATCCCCAACTCCCGACGACCGGCGGCGTCCGGCCCGCCGACCCGGACGTGCAGCTGGACGGCACCCTGCTCCGGCAGCACGAGCGGCGCGGCCAGCGTCAGCTCCTCCACCAGCTCGCAGCCCGTCTCGCCCGCGGCACGCAGAGCGAGCTCGACGAGCGCCGCGCCCGGCACCAGGACGGTGTCCAGGACCTGGTGGTCCGCCAGCCACGCGTGCGAGTCCAGCGACAGCCGTCCGGTGAGCAGGAAGCCGTCCGTGTGCGACAGGTCGACGGACGCCCCGAGCAGCGGGTGGGTGACGGCGCCGACGCCCACCGCGCCCAGATCAGCGAGCGGGGCCGTCGCGTCGAGCCAGAAACGGCGGTGCTGGAACGCGTAGGTGGGCAGCTCGACCGTCCGGGTGCCGCGGCCCGCGAAGAGGGTGGACCAGCTCACCTCCGCCCCGGCCGCGTGCAGCCGGCCGAGCGCGGCCGCCAGGCACGCCGACTCGCCCCGGTCCGCGCGCAGGGCGGGGACGGCACAGGTTCCGGTGGCATCCGGGTCGTCGAGGACGCCCTGCGCGAGGCCGGTGAGGACGGCGTCGGGGCCCAGTTCGAGGTACCGGCGGACGCCCTGGTCGTGGAGGGTGCGGAGGCCGTCGGCGAAGCGGACGGTCTCGCGGACGTGGCGCACCCAGTAGTCCGCGTCGGTCGCGCCGCTGACCAGCTCACCGGTCAGGTTGGAGACGACGGGGATCGAGGGCACGTGGTAGGCCAGCCCGTCGAGGACCTGCCGGAAGTCGTCCAGCATCGGGTCCATCAGCGGGGAGTGGAAGGCGTGCGAGACCCGCAGGCGGGTCGTGCGGCGGTCCGCGAAGTGCGTTTCGACCGCCGCGACCGCTGCTTCCGTGCCGGAAACGACCACCGAGGTGGGCCCGTTGACGGCGGCTATGGACACAGCGTCGTTCAGCAGCGGCCGGACCTCCTCCTCGGTGGCCTGTACGGCGAGCATCGCGCCACCCTCCGGAAGCCCCTGCATCAGCCGGCCACGGGCGGCCACCAGGGCGCAGGCGTCGGCCAGCGAGAACACGCCGGCCACGTGCGCCGCGGCCACCTCACCGATCGAGTGCCCGGCCACGAACTCCGGCCGCACACCGAGTGATCCGACCAGCCGGAACAGCGCCACCTCCACCGCGAACAACCCCGCCTGGGCGAACTCGGTCCGGTTCAGCAGCCCCGCGTCCTCACCCCACACCACCTCCCGCACCGGCAGCCCGAACCCCGCGCACACCGCGTCGAAAGCCTCCGCGAACACCGGGAACCGGGCATACAACTCCCGCCCCATGCCGAGCCGCTGCGACCCCTGACCCGAGAACAGGAACGCCGTCGCCCCACCGGCCCGGACCGAGGAGACCGCCACGCCGGGGAGGAGTTCGCCCCGGGCCAGCCCGTCCAGTCCGGCCAGTAGCTCGGCACGGTCCGCACCCAGCACCACCGCGCGGTGCTCCAGTGCCGCCCGCGTGGTCGCCAACGAGTGTGCGACGTCGGAAACCTCGAGTTCCGGACGGGAGCCGAGGAAGGCCGCGAGCCGACCGGCCTGGGCACGCAAGGCCTCCGGTGTCGCCCCGGCGAGCAGCCAGGGCAGCGGGTCCGGCCCCGTCGTGTCCGGCTCCGGCAGCTCAACGGCCGGTTCGGACGCCGGTGCGGGTACGAGGGCGGGCGCGAGCGCGGGCCCCTGCTCGACGATCACGTGCGCATTGGTCCCGCTGATCCCGAACGCGGACACGCCCGCGCGCCGGGGCCGGCCGGTCTCCGGCCAGTCCCGGGCCTCGGTGAGCAGCTCGACGGCGCCCTCGGACCACTCCACGTGCGGCGAAGGCCGGTCGATGTGCAGCGACTTCGGCAGCGTGCCGTGCTGCATGGCCAGCACCATCTTGATCACACCAGCGACACCGGCCGCCGCCTGGGCGTGCCCGATGTTCGACTTGATCGAACCGAGCAGCAGCGGCAGTTCACGGTCCTGCCCGTACGTCGCCAGCAGCGCCTGCGCCTCGATCGGGTCACCCAGCGTCGTGCCTGTCCCGTGCGCCTCCACCGCGTCGACCTCGGCCGCCGACAGCCCCGCGCTCGCCAGCGCCTGCCGGATCACCCGCTGCTGCGACGGACCGTTCGGCGCCGAGAATCCGTTGGACGCGCCGTCCTGGTTCACGGCCGTGCCCCGGATCACCGCCAGCACCCGGTGGCCGTGGCGCTGCGCGTCGGACAACCGCTCCACGAGCAGCACCCCGACGCCCTCGGACCAGCCCACTCCGTCCGCCGCGCCCGCGAACGCCTTGCACCGGCCGTCCGCCGACAGCCCCCGCTGCCGGGAGAACTCGATGAACATGCCCGGCGTGGACATCACGGTGGCACCGCCCGCGAGGGCCATCGAGCACTCACCGCTGCGCAGGGCCTGGACGGCCAGGTGCAGGGCGACCAGCGAGGACGAGCAGGCGGTGTCCACCGTCACCGCCGGGCCCTCCAGGCCCAGCGTGTAGGACACCCGGCCCGAGACCACGCTGCCGCCGCTGGTGCCGGAGGGGTTCGTGTTGAGCGCGTAGTCGTGGTACATCACGCCGGCGAAGACGCCGGTCCGGCTGCCCCGCAGGGACAGCGGGTCGATGCCCGCCCGCTCCAGCGCCTCCCACGAGGTCTCCAGCAGTAGCCGCTGCTGCGGGTCCATGTAGAGCGCCTCGCGCGGGGAGATCCCGAACAGGCCGGGGTCGAAGTCTCCGGCGTCGTGCAGGAAGCTCCCGTGCCGGGTGTAGCTGTGGCCTTCCTTCCCGGGCTCGGGGTCGTAGAGGTTCCCGAGGTCCCAGCCGCGGTCGGCCGGCAACTCGGTCACGGTGTCGACGCCGTCCGCCAGGAGCTGCCACAACGCCTCGGGCGAGGCCGCGCCGCCGGGGTAGCGGCAGGCCATCCCGACGATCGCGATCGGTTCGCCGGAGGTGTCCGGGGAGGTGTCCGGGCGGCGGTGCGCGCCGACTGCCTGCGCCGGGGTCTCACCGGCCCCGGCCAGGTCGAGGAGGTGGGCCGCCACGGCCCGCGCGTTGGGGTGGTCGAAGGCGAGGGTGGCGGGCAGCCGCAGTCCGGTGCGCTGGTTGAGGCGGTTGCGCAGGTCCGTCGCGGCGAGGGAGTCGAAGCCGAGTTCCTGGAACGCGCGCTCGGGCGTGACCTCCTCGGAGGAGGCGTGACCGAGCACGGCCGCGACCTCCGTCCGCACGATCTCCAGCGCCAGGCGGCGGCGCTCGGTCTCCCCCAGCCCGGCGAGGCGCTGCGCGAGGCCGGTGCCGGCGGCGCGGCCGCTCACGGGGAGCGCTGAGCGGCCACGCGGGGCGGCGAGGCCGCGCAGCAGCGCCGGGAGTTCGTCGGTGCGGGTGCGCAGGGCCGCCCGGTCGACCCGGATCGGGACGACGGCCGCGCGCTCGCTGCGCAGGGCGGCCGCGAACAGGGCGAGGCCCGTGGCGTGATCGAGGACGGGGACGCCCTGCACGGCCATCCGGTGGCGGTCGACCTCGGCGAGGTCACGGCCGAGGCCGGCGCCGACGTCCCACAGGCCGAAGGCCAGGGAGGTGGCGGGCAGGCCGAGCGCGTGACGGTGGGCGGCCAGGGCGTCCAGGAAGACGTTCGCCGCAGCGTAGTTGCCCTGACCAGCGGTCAGCACCAGGCCACCGGCGGAGGAGAACAGCACGAAAGCGGCGAGGTCGCGCTCGCGGGTCAGCTCGTGCAGGAACCAGGCGCCATCGGCCTTCGGAGCCAGGACCGCGTCCATCCGCTCGGGCGTCAACGCCCCCACCAGACCGTTGTCACCGACCCCGGCGGCGTGGACCACCGCGGACAGATCCGGAACCGCCTCGATCAACGCCGCCACCGACCCACGGTCGGACACATCACAGGCACGGACCTCGGCCACCGCACCCAACCCGGCCAGCTCCGCCACCAACTCGGCCGCACCCGCGGCCGCCGGGCCACGACGGCTCGTCAGCAGCAGCTTCCGCGCCCCGCACTCACCGGCCAGGTACCGGGCCACCACCGCACCCAGACCACCCGTACCACCGGTGATCAGGACCGTGCCGTCGCCACCGACACCCAACGGCCCGTCCGGCAACGGCAGTCGCACCAGACGCGGCACGAAGACCGCCCCGGCACGCACCGCCGACTCCGGCTCCGCCGACACCACCACCTCCCCGTCCGTGTCGACCAGCGCGAACCGGCCCGGGTTCTCCGCCGACGCGGACCGCACCAGACCCCACACCGGAGCCTGCGCCACCCCCACCGGCTCACCCGCACGAACCGCCACCGCACCCCGCGTCACCACCACCAGACGCGAACCCGCGAACCGCTCCTCCGCCAACCACTCCTGCACCACGCGCAGGACGCCGTGCGTCACCGCGCGGATGGCGGCCGGGAGGTCGTCGGCAGGGGCGGACAGGGTCGAGCAGTCCAGCACGACGGTGTCGGGAGCCGGGCCCTCGGCGGGCAGGGCGTCCCAGGCCGTCCACTCGGTGCCCTGGTCCGGGAAACCGGGCAGTTCCGACCAGTCGACCGCGTAGAGCGGGTCGGCCGAGCCCAACTGGTCCGCCGACACCGCCCGGCCCTGCACGGCCTCCACCGTCAGCACCGGGCCACCCGCCGGGTCGGCGAGGTCGAGCCGCAGCCCGCCACCGTCCAGCCGGACGATCCGCACCCGCACGGCCGAAGCACCGACGGCACGGAGCGCCGCGCCCGTCCACGCGAACGGGACCACGGTGTCGTCGCTCGCCGCGTCCACGATGGCGACGTGCAGGGCGGCATCCAGGAGGGCGGGATGGATGCCGAAGCCGTCGGGCGCGGCGCCCTCGGGGAGTTCGACGTCCGCGAACAGCTCGTCGCCACGGCGCCAGGCCGCGCGGAGCCCCCGGAAGGCGGGACCGTAACCGAACCCGGCCTCCGCCATCCGCTCGTACGCACCCTCCACCGGCAGCGGCTCAGAACCCGCCGGCGGCCAGACCGAGGCGTCGAAGGACGGCTCTCCGGGCGCCGCAACGGCCAGCGAACCCGACGCGTGCTGCACCCAGCCGGCCTCCGGATCACCGTCCGGCCGGGAGTGGATCCCCAACTCCCGACGACCGGCGGCATCGGGCGCTCCCACCCTGAGCTGCAGCTGGACGGCACCCTGCTCCGGCAGCACGAGCGGCGCGGCCAGCGTCAGCTCCTCCACCAGCTCGCAGCCCGTCTCGCCCGCGGCACGCAGAGCGAGCTCGAGCAGGCCCGCACCGGGCAGCAGGACCCGGCCCTGGACCACGTGATCGGCCAGCCACGGGAAGGCGGCCGTCGACAGGCGACCGGTGAGAACCAGCCCGTCCTCGTCGGCCAGGTCGACGGCTGCGGCCAGCAGCGGGTGAGTGGTGGCCGCGAGGCCGGCGGAGCGGACGTCACCGCTGTGTGCGGGGCGCACGGCCGGCCAGAAACGGCGCCGCTGGAAGGGGTACGTCGGAAGGTCCACGCTCCGGGCGCCGGTGCCGGCGAGCAGGGCGCGCCAGTCGACGTCGGTGCCGTGGACGTGGAGTCGGGCGAGGGCTTCCACGAAGGTCGCTTCCTCGGGGCGGTTGCGGCGCAGGGCCGGGGCGGTGACGGTGTCGTCGGCCTCGGGCAGCGCGTTCGCGGTGAGGGCGGTGAGGACGGCGTCGGGGCCCAGTTCGAGGTACCGGCGGACGCCCTGGTCGTGGAGGGTGCGGAGGCCGTCGGCGAAGCGGACGGCCTCGCGGACGTGGCGCACCCAGTAGTCCGCGTCGGTCGTGCCGGTGGCCAGCTCGCCGGTCAGGTTGGAGACGACGGGGATCGAGGGCTCGCTGTACGTGAGCCCGGTGAGGACGGTACGGAACTCGTCCAGCATCGGGTCCATCAGCGGGGAGTGGAAGGCGTGCGAGACCCGCAGGCGACTGGTCTTCCGGTCGGCGAAGTGCGCCTCGACCGCCGCGACCACTTCCTCCGTGCCCGAAACGACCACCGAGGACGGCCCGTTCACGGCGGCTATCGACACCGACTCGCCCAACAGCGGCCAAACCTCCTCCTCCGTCGCCTCGATCGCCAGCATCGCGCCACCGGAGGGCAGCGCCTCCATCAGCCGGCCACGGGCGGCGACGAGGGTGCAGGCGTCGGCCAGCGAGAACACCCCCGCCACGTGCGCGGCGGCCACCTCACCGATCGAGTGCCCGGCCACGAACTCCGGCCGCACCCCCAGCGACTCCACCAGCCGGAACAGCGCCACCTCCACCGCGAACAACCCCGCCTGAGCGAAGTCCGTCCGGTTCAGCAGCCCCGCGTCCTCACCCCAGACGACCTCCCGCACCGGCA
Source organism: Streptomyces viridifaciens (assembly GCF_001888885.2). Lineage (NCBI taxonomy): Bacteria > Bacillati > Actinomycetota > Actinomycetes > Kitasatosporales > Streptomycetaceae > Streptomyces > Streptomyces viridifaciens. Next base: position 1,177,385 of record NZ_CP090840.1, on the reverse strand, counting down.
GGTCCAGCTCCGCACACACCGCGTCGAAAGCCTCCGCGAACACCGGGAACCGGGCATACAACTCCCGCCCCATACCAAGCCGCTGCGAGCCCTGCCCGGAGAACAGGAAGGCGTGCTTGCCCTCCGAAGCCACCCCCCGGGCCACCTCCACGCCGTCCACCAGCACCGCCCGGTGCCCGAACCGCGACCGGCCGGCGAGCGTCAGTCCCACGTCGAGGGCGGACGGGCCGTCCAGGCGGGCGAGTTGCGCGGTCTGGGCATCGAGCGCGGCGGCGGACTTGGCCGATACCACCCAGGGCATCGAGGCCGGGGCAACCGAACCGTGCTGCACGGCCTCGGGTTCACCCTGCTCCAGGATCACATGGGCGTTCGTCCCACTGATCCCGAAGGACGACACACCCGCCCGGCGGGGATGACCGGTGGCCGGCCACTCGGCACCCTCCGCCAACAGCTCCACCGCCCCCGCTGTCCAGTCCACGTGCGAGGAGGGCTGGTCGATGTGCAGTGACTTCGGCAGCGTGCCGTGCTGCATGGCCAGCACCATCTTGATCACACCAGCGACACCGGCCGCCGCCTGGGCGTGCCCGATGTTCGACTTGATCGAACCGAGCAGCAGCGGCAGTTCACGGTCCTGCCCGTACGTCGCCAGCAACGCCTGTGCCTCGATCGGGTCACCCAGCGTGGTGCCGGTCCCGTGCGCCTCCACTGCGTCGACCTCGGCGGGTGCGAGACCCGCGCTCGCCAGCGCCTGCCGGATCACCCGCTGCTGCGACGGACCGTTCGGCGCCGTCAGACCATTGGACGCACCGTCCTGGTTCACCGCACTGCCCCGCAGCACCGCCAGCACCCGGTGACCGTTGCGCCGGGCATCCGAAAGACGCTCCAGCACCACCACACCGACACCCTCGCCCCAGCCGACCCCGTCCGCCGCCTCCGCGAACGAACGGCACCTCCCGTCCGCCGACAACCCACCCTGCCGCGAGAACTCCACGAAGGTGCCCGGCGTCGACATCACCGTCACACCACCGGCCAGCGCCAACGAGCACTCACCGCTGCGCAGGGCCTGGGCGGCCAGGTGCATCGCCACCAGCGAGGAGGAGCAGGCGGTATCGACCGTCACCGCCGGGCCTTCCAGACCGAGCGTGTAGGAGACCCGGCCCGAGGCCACGCTCCCCGCACTGCCACTGCCCTGGTAACCCTCGAACTCACCACCGCCCAGCAGGCCGGCATAGTCGGCGTACATCACGCCCGCGAACACACCGGTACGACTGCCCCGCAACGACACCGGGTCGATACCCGCCCGCTCGAACGCCTCCCAGGACGTCTCCAGCAGCAACCGCTGCTGCGCATCCGTCGCCAACGCCTCCCGCGGACTCATCCCGAAGAACTCGGGGTCGAACTCCCCTGCGGTGTGCAGGAATCCGCCCGAGCGCGTGTAGGAGGTGCCGGTGTGGTCCGGGTCCGGGTGGTACAGCGACTCGACGTCCCAGCCTCGGTCCGCCGGGAAGTCCGACACCGCGTCCACCCCATCGGCGACCAGACGCCACAGGTCCTCGGGAGACGTCACCCCGCCCGGGTAGCGGCAGGCCATCCCCACGATCACGACCGGGTCGTCCGTCAGTGACGGCAGGACCTCCGGGACGTGGACCACGCTCTCGGTACCGAGCAGGCCCTCCAGCAGGAAGCCGGCCAGGGCACGGGCGGTCGGGTAGTCGAAGACAACGGTGGCCGGCAGCTGGAGGCCGGTGACCGACCGCAGCCGGTTCCGCAGCTCCACCGCCGTCAGCGAGTCGAACCCGAGGTCCTGGAACGCCCGCGACGGATCGACCGCGGACCCGCCCTCGTGCCCCAGCACCACCGCGACCTGCTCGCGCACCAGCTCCAGCACCACCGCGCGCCGCTCGTCGCCGCCCAGCGTGGACAGGCGCTGCGCCAGCCCCGCCGTCACGGCCGACCGCGCCACGACCGCACGCCGCACCCGCCCCCGTACCAGGCCCCGCAGCAGCGCAGGCACGTCGCCGTGCGCCACCACCGCCGCGGGGTCGAGCCGGACCGGCAGCACGGCCGCGTGCCCGGTGGAGAGCGCCGCGTCGAAGAGCGCGGTGCCCTGTTCCGGGGAGATCGCCGGGAGGCCGTGACGGGCGATGCGCTCGGACTCGGCTTCGGTGAGGGTGCCGGTCATGCCCGCCACCCCGGACCACGGACCCCACGCCAGCGACACCCCCGGCAGACCCAGCGCACGCCGGTGCACCGCCAACGCGTCCAGACAGGCATTGCCCGCCGCATACGCCGCCTGCCCCGCACTGCCGAACGTCCCCGCCATGGACGAGAACAACACGAACACATCCACACCCTCGGCCGCCCGGTGCAGATTCCACGCCGCATCCGCCTTCGGACGGAGCACAGCACTGACCCGGTCAGGAGTCAGCGAGCCGACCACCCCGTCATCGATCACCCCAGCCGCGTGCACCACCGCACGGATCTCGTGCCGGGCGAACAGACCCGCCACCGCCGCCTCGTCCGCCACATCACAGGCCTCGACCACCGCCCGCGCGCCCAGCACCTCCAACTCCGCCAGCAACGCCCCCACACCCTCGGCCTCCGCACCCCGGCGGCTCACCAACAACAGACGGCGCACACCGTGCTCACCCGCCAGATGCCGGGCGATCACCCGACCCAGACCACCCGTCCCACCGGTCACCAGGACCGTGCCCTCACCCGGCCACACCACCGGCACCACCGCCGGTTCCGCCCGCACCAGCCGAGCCGCAAGGACCTCGCCCTCCCGCACCAGCAACTGCGGCTCGTCCACACCCAACGCGGACGCCGGCAACTCCTCCTCCCCCGCAAGATCCACCAGACCGAACCGACCCGGCTCCTCCGAAACCGCCGACCGCACCAGACCCCAGAGCGCCGCCCCCGCCAGGTCCCCACCCGACACCACGTCACGCGTCACGAACACCAACCGGGAGCCGGCGAACCGCTCCTCCGCCAACCAGCCCTGCACCCACTCCAGAGCCCACACCGACCGCTCGTGCACCCCACCACCGGCCACCGACCGCACCACCACCACCGGCGGCACCTCAGCCGGCACCTCCGCCAGCGACCCGACCTCCACAAACGACCCGACAACCGGCACCACCGGCACCCAGTCCACCCGGAACAGCGCGTTCCGGTCGACCGAGGCCACCGCGCCCGCCGCCACCGGGCGGACGACCAGCGACCCGACCGAGGCCACCGGCCGTCCCTCGGTGTCGGCGATCGCCAGCGACACCGCACCGGCCGCCGTCCGGGTCAGCCGGACCCGGACCGCCGACGCGCCCGCGGCGTGCAGCGACACCTCCTCCCAAGCGAACGGCACCCCGGCCCCGCCCTCGGACCCGACCTCCCCATCGGAACCGGCCAACGCGAAGCCGTGCAGACAGGCATCGAACAGCGCCGGGTGCAGACCGAAGCCCGCACCCTCGGTACCCTCGGGCAGCGCCACCTCGGCGAACACCTCATCACCGCGCTGCCAGGCCGCCCGCAGGCCCCGGAACGCCGGACCGTAACCGAACCCGGCCCCGGCCAGCCCCTCATAAAGACCACTCACGTCCACCGCCTGCGCACCGGCCGGCGGCCACACCAACGCGTCGAATTCCACCGGCGCCGCACCCGCGGCCAGCACGCCGCTCGCGTGCAGGGTCCAGTCCGTCCCCTCTTCCGCCTCCGGCCGGGCGTGCACGGTGACGGCGCGCCGCCCGGACGCGTCCGGCTCGCCGACCCACACCTGCACCAGGACAGCGCCTCGTTCGGGCAGGACCAGCGGCGCCGCCAGGGTCAGCTCCTCGACCCGGTCGCAGCCGACCTCGTCCCCGGCCCGGACGGCCAGCTCCACCAGCGCCGTCCCCGGCACCAGCACCGAACCCAGCACCACGTGGTCCGCCAACCACCCGTGCGTCCCGGCCGACAGCCGGCCGGTGAAGAGGTACCCGTCGGTGTGCACGAGCTCGACGGCAGCGCCGAGCAGCGGGTGTTCGGCGGCGCCGAGACCGGCGAGCCGGACGTCCCCGCCGCGGGTGAGGGTGACTGCCGGCCAGTACTGCCGGTGCTGGAAGGCGTACGTGGGCAGGTCGACGGTACGGGCAGCGGTCCCGGTGAACAGGGCCGCCCAGTCGACGTCGGCTCCGGCGACGTACAGACGGGCCAGGGCGGTCAGCACGCTCGTGTCCTCGGGCCGGCCCTTGCGCAGGAGCGCGGCCGTCACGGCGTCACCGGTGAGGGAGGCGGCCGCCATCGCGGTGAGCACACCGTCCGGGCCAAGCTCCAGGAAGCGGCTGACGCCGGCCGTTTCCAGCGCGCGGAGGCCGTCGGCGAAGCGGACGGTCTCGCGGACGTGGCGCACCCAGTAGTCCGCGTCGGTCGCGCCGCTGACCAGCTCACCGGTCAGGTTGGAGACCAGCGGGATCGACGGCGCACGGTAGGTCAGGCCGTCGAGGACCTGCCGGAAGTCGTCCAGCATCGGGTCCATCAACGGGGAGTGGAAGGCGTGCGAGACCCGCAGCCGGCTGGTCCTCCGCTCGGCGAAGTGCTCGCCGAGCGCCTCCACGGCCTCCTCCGCGCCGGACACCACCACCGAGGTGGGCCCGTTCACGGCGGCTATGGACACCGACTCGCCCAGCAGCGGCCGGACCTCCTCCTCCGTCGCCTCGATCGCCAGCATCGCGCCACCCTCCGGAAGCGCCTGCATCAGCCGGCCACGCGCGGCCACCAGCGCACACGCGTCCGCCAGCGAGAACACCCCCGCCACGTGCGCGGCGGCGATCTCACCGATCGAGTGCCCGGCCACGAACTCCGGCCGCACCCCCAACGACTCCACCAACCGGAACAGCGCCACCTCCACCGCGAACAACCCCGCCTGGGCGAAGTCCGTCCGGTTCAGCAGCCCCGCGTCCTCACCCCAGACGACCTCCCGCACCGACAGGTCCAGCTCCGCACACACCGCGTCGAAAGCCTCCGCGAACACCGGGAAGCGCTCGTACAACTCCCGGCCCATCCCCAACCGCTGCGACCCCTGACCGGAGAACAGGAAGGCGTGCTTGCCCTCCGAAGCCACCCCCCGGGCCACCTCCACGCCGTCCACCAGCACCGCCCGGTGCCCGAACCGCGACCGGCCCGCCAGAGTGAACGCCACATCAGTGGAGGGAAGTTCACCCGCCTCCGTCAGCCGTACGAGCTGCGCGTCGAGCGCGGCGGCGGACTTGGCCGATACCACCCAGGGCATCGAGGCCGGGGCGACCGAACCGTGCTGCACGGCCTCGGGTTCACCCTGCTCCAGGATCACATGGGCGTTCGTCCCACTGATCCCGAAGGACGACACACCCGCCCGGCGGGGATGACCGGTGGCCGGCCACTCGGCACCCTCCGCCAACAGCTCCACCGCGCCCGCCGACCAGTCCACGTGCGAGGAGGGCTGGTCGATGTGCAGTGACTTCGGCAGCGTGCCGTGCTGCATGGCCAGCACCATCTTGATCACACCGGCGACACCGGCCGCCGCCTGGGCGTGCCCGATGTTCGACTTGATCGAACCGAGCAGCAGCGGCAGTTCACGGTCCTGCCCGTACGTCGCCAGCAACGCCTGCGCCTCGATCGGGTCACCCAGCGTCGTCCCGGTCCCGTGCGCCTCCACCGCGTCGACCTCGGCCGCCGACAGCCCCGCGCTCGCCAGCGCCTGCCGGATCACCCGCTGCTGCGACGGACCGTTCGGCGCCGTCAGACCATTGGACGCACCGTCCTGGTTCACCGCACTGCCCCGCAGCACCGCCAGCACCCGGTGACCGTTGCGCCGGGCATCCGAAAGACGCTCCAGCACCACCACACCGACGCCTTCGCCCCAGCCGACCCCGTCCGCCGCCTCCGCGAACGAACGGCACCGCCCGTCCGCCGACAACCCGCCCTGCCGCGAGAACTCCACGAAGGTGCCCGGCGTCGACATCACCGTCACACCACCGGCCAGCGCCAACGAGCACTCACCACCGCGCAGGGCCTGCGCCGCAAGATGCATCGCCACCAGCGAGGAGGAGCACGCCGTGTCCACCGTCACCGCCGGGCCCTCGAACCCGAAGGTGTAGGACACGCGTCCGGACGCCACGCTGGGGGCGCTCCCGTTGCCCCGGAAGCCCTCGAACTCGTCGCCGTTTAGCAGCGAGCGGTAGTCGGTGTACATCACGCCCGCGAACACGCCGGTGCGGCTGCCCCGCAGCGACACCGGGTCGATGCCCGCCCGCTCGAACGCCTCCCAGGACGTCTCCAGCAGCAACCGCTGCTGCGCGTCCGTCGCCAACGCCTCCCGCGGACTCATCCCGAAGAACTCGGGGTCGAACTGCCCGGCGTCGTGGAGGAACGAGCCCATCCGCGTGTAGGAGGTGCCCGGTGCCGACCGGTCCTCGCTGTGCAGCGCGTCGAGGTCCCAGCCACGGTTGGCCGGGAAGTCCGACACCGCGTCCACCCCGTCGGCGACCAGCCGCCACAGGTCCTCGGGAGACGTCACCCCGCCCGGGTAGCGGCAGGCCATCCCCACGATCACGACCGGGTCGTCCGTCAGTGACGGCAGGACCTCCGGGACGTGGACCACGCTCTCGGTACCGAGCAGGCCCTCCAGCAGGAAGCCGGCCAGGGCACGGGCGGTCGGGTAGTCGAAGACGACGGTGGCCGGGAGCTGGAGCCCGGTCACGGACCGCAGCCGGTTCCGCAGCTCCACCGCCGTCAGCGAGTCGAACCCGAGGTCCTGGAACGCCCGCGACGGATCGACCGCGGACCCGCCCTCGTGCCCTAGCACCACCGCGACCTGCTCGCGCACCAGCTCCAGCACCACCGCGCGCCGCTCGTCGCCGCCCAGCGTGGACAGGCGCTGCGCCAGCCCCGCCGTCACGGCGGATCCCGCCGGCCCGGCCACCACGGCGCGGCGGACCCGGCCGCGCACCAGCCCGCGCAGCAGGGCGGGCACCGGCTCCTGGGAGCGCAGCGCGGCGAGGTCCAGGCGCACGGGCAGGATCGTCGGCTCGTCGGCCGCGAGCGAGGCGTCGAAGAGGGCCGTGCCCTCGGCGGGGGTCAGTTCCGGTAGGCCCGAGCGGGCGATCCGGTGCAGGTCGACCTCAGTGAGGGTGGCGGTCATGCCGCCGTCGTGGGTCCACGGGCCCCAGGCCTGGGAGACGGCGGGCAGGCCGAGCGAACGGCGGTGCACCGCCAGGGCGTCCAGGTAGGCGTTTCCCGCCGCGTAGGCGGCCTGGCCCGGGCCCCCGAACACGCCGGAGACCGAGGAGAACAGGACGAAGGCCGCCAACTCGCGCTCCTTCGTGGCCTCGTGGAGGTTCCACGCGGCGTCCGCCTTCGGACGGAGCACAGCACTGACCCGGTCAGGAGTCAGCGAGCCGACCACCCCGTCATCGATCACCCCGGCCGCGTGCACCACCGCACGGATCTCGTGCCGGGCGAACAGACCCGCCGCCGCCGCCTCGTCCGCCACATCACAGGCCTCGACCACCGCCCGCGCGCCCAGCACCTCCAACTCCGCCAGCAACGCCCCCACACCCTCGGCCTCCGCACCCCGGCGGCTCACCAACAACAGACGGCGCACACCGTGCTCACCCGCCAGATGCCGGGCGATCACCCGACCCAGACCACCCGTCCCACCGGTCACCAGGACCGTGCCCTCACTCGGCCACACCACCGGCACAGCCTCGGGCCGAGCGGGGACGCGCACCAGCCGGGCAGCCAGCAGCCGGCCCTCCCGCACCAGCAACTGCGGCTCGTCCACACCCAACGCGGACGCCGGCAACTCCTCCTCCCCCGCAAGATCCACCAGACCGAACCGACCCGGCTCCTCCGAAACCGCCGACCGCACCAGACCCCACACGGCAGCAGCGGAAAGATCCGTGCCGTCCACCGCACCACGCGTCACGAACACCAACCGCGAAGCCGCGAACCGCTCCTCCGCCAACCAACCCTGCACCCACTCCAGAGCCCACGCCGACCGCTCGTGCACCCCACCACCGGCCACCGACCGCACCACCACCACCGGCGGCACCTCACCCGGCACCTCCGCCAGCGACCCGACCTCCACAAACGACCCGACAACCGGTACCACCGGCTCCACCGGCACCCAGTCCACCCGGAACAGCGCGTCACCGGCGGAGACCCTCGCATCGGCGGCCGACGCCGCCCGCAGGACCAGCGACCCGATCGACGCCACCGGCAGGCCCTCGCTGTCGGTGACCGCCACCGCGACGGACTCCTCGCCGGTCCGGGTGACCCGCACCCGCACCGCCGAGGCGCCGGAGGCGTGCAGCGACACCTCCTCCCAGGAGAAGGGCACCACACCGTGCGGCATGCCGTTCACGGCCGTCACGTGCAGGGCCGCGTCCAGCAGCGCCGGGTGCAGGCCGTAGCCGGTGCCCTCGGTCCCGGCCGGCAGGGCGACCTCGGCGAACGCCTCGTCACCGCGCCGCCAGGCCGCCCGCAGGCCCTGGAACACCGGACCGTACGCGTACCCACCGTCTGCCATGCCCTCGTAGAGGCCGCTCAGGTCCACCGCCTGCGCACCGGCCGGCGGCCACACCGAGGCATCGAACGCCACCGGTGCCGCGCCCGTCCCCAGAATGCCGCTCGCGTGCTGGTCCCAGGGTCCGCCGTCGGCGTCCTCGGGACGGGAGGCGACGGTGAAGGCGCGCCGGCCGTTCTCGTCGGCCGCGCCGACGCGCAGCTGCAGCCGGACGCCCCCGTGTTCGGGCAGCACCAGCGGCGCGGCCAGGGTCAGTTCCTCGACCCGGTCGCAGCCGGCCTCGTCGCCCGCCCGGACGGCGAGTTCGAGGAAGGCGGTGCCGGGCAGCAGGACCTCGCCCCGGACCACGTGGTCGGCGAGCCAGGGGTGGGACTGCCGGGAGAGCCGGGAGGTGAACAACAGGCCGTCGTCGTCGGACAGTTCGAGGGCGGCCGTGAGCAGCGGGTGGTCGGCTGCATGGAGGCCGGCGGCGCCGAGGTCTCCGGTGACGGCCGCGGAGACGGTGGGCCAGTAGCGGCGGTGCTGGAAGGCGTACGTGGGCAGCCCGACGGTACGGACGGCGCAGCCGGCGAACAGGGCGGCCCAGTCGACGTTCGCCCCGGTGACGTGCAGACGGGCGAGCGCGACGAGCGCGGTGGGCTCCTCGGGCCGGCCCTTGCGCAGGAGCGCGGCCGTCACGGCGTCACCGGTGAGGGAGGCGGCCGCCATCGCGGTGAGCACACCGTCCGGGCCAAGCTCCAGGAAGCGGCTGACGCCGGCCGTTTCCAGCGCGCGGAGGCCGTCGGCGAAGCGGACGGTCTCGCGGACGTGGCGCACCCAGTAGTCCGCGTCGGTCGTGCCGGTGACCAGCTCGCCGGTCAGGTTGGAGACCAGCGGGATCGACGGCGCTTGGTACGTCAGGCCGTCGAGGACCTGCCGGAAGTCCTCCAGCATCGGGTCCATCAGCGGGGAGTGGAAGGCGTGCGAGACCCGCAGCCGGCTGGTCTTCCGGTCGGCGAAGTGCGCTTCGATCGCCGCGACCGCTTCCTCCGTGCCCGAAACGACCACCGAGGTGGGCCCGTTCACGGCGGCTGTCGACACCTCGTCCTTCAGGAGCGGCCGGACCTCCTCCTCCGTCGCCTGCACGGCGAGCATCGCGCCACCGGAGGGCAGCGCCTGCATCAACCGGCCACGCGCCGCCACCAGGGTGCAGGCGTCGGCCAGCGAGAACACGCCGGCCACGTGCGCCGCGGCGATCTCACCGATCGAGTGCCCGGCCACGAACTCCGGCCGCACCCCCAACGACTCCACCAACCGGAACAGCGCCACCTCCACCGCGAACAACCCCGCCTGAGCGAAGTCCGTCCGGTTCAACAGCCCCGAGTCCTCACCCCACACCACCTCCCGCAGCGGCAGGTCCAGGTGCTGGTCCAGCCGGGCACAGACCGCGTCGAAGGCCTCCGCGAACACCGGGAACCGGGCATACAACCCCCGGCCCATCCCCAACCGCTGCGACCCCTGACCGGAGAACAGGAACGCCGTGCCGCCGCCCCGGACCGCACCCTCGACGACCGCCGGGCTCACGCCGGTACCCGCGCCCGCGCCCTCGCCCGCCGCGATCACGCCGAGGCCGCGCAGCAGCGCTTCGCGGTCGGATCCGACCACCACGGCCCGGTGGCCGAGCGGTGAGCGGCTGGTCGCCAGCGACCAGGCCAGGTCCCCGGCGGACAGTCCGGCCGCGCCGTCCAGCAGCCGTGCGGCCTGGGCGCGCAGTGCGTCCCCGGTCCGGCCGTTGACCACCCAGGGCAGCACGGCCGGCGCCGGGGCGGCCTCCTCCGGCGCGGGTGCCACCGCCGTGTCCTCTGCCTGTTCCAGTACCACGTGGGCGTTGGTGCCGCTGATCCCGAAGGCCGAGACGCCGGCCCGGCGCGGGCGGCCGGTCTCCGGCCAGTCCCGGGCCTCGGCCAGCAGCTCCACCGCCCCCGCCGACCAGTCCACCTCACCGGACGGCGCGTCCACGTGCAGGGTCCGCGGCAGCACCCCGTGCCGCATCGCCATCACCGTCTTGATCACGCCCGCGACCCCGGCCGCCGCCTGGGCGTGCCCGATGTTCGACTTGATGCCACCGAGGTACAGCGGCCGGTCCGCCGGCCGGTCCCGGCCGTAGGTGGCGAGCAGGGCCTGGGCCTCGATCGGGTCGCCCAGGGTGGTGCCGGTGCCGTGCGCCTCGACGGCGTCGACCTGGTCCGGGGTGAGCCGGGCATTGGCCAGGGCGGCCTGGATGACCCGCTGCTGGGAGGGCCCGTTGGGGGCGGTCAGCCGGCTGCTGGCACCGTCCTGGTTGACCGCGGTGCCACGGACGACGGCCAGCACCTCGTGGCCGTGGCGCCGGGCGTCCGAGAGCCGTTCGACCAGCAGCACGCCCACGCCCTCGGCCCAGGAGGTGCCGTCCGCCGCCTCGGCGAAGGGCTTGCACCGCCCGTCCGGGGCCAGGCCGCGCTGGCGGGAGAACTCGGTGAACAGCCGGGTGGTGGGCATCACGGCGACGCCGCCGGCGACGGCCAGCGAGCATTCCCCGGCCCGCAGCGCGCGCACCGCGAGGTGGAGGGCGACGAGGGCGGAGGAGCAGGCGGTGTCGACGGTGACGGCCGGGCCCTCCAGCCCGAGGGTGTAGGAGATCCGGCCGGAGAGCACGCTGACGGCTCCGCCGGTGAGCAGGTGCCCCTCGGTCTCCTCGGTCTGGCGGGCGAGTGAGCCGTAGTCGGTGTCGGCGCCGCCGATGAACACGCCGGTGTCGGTGCCGCGCAGCGAGGCGGGGGCGATCCGGGCGCGTTCGATCGCCTCCCAGGCGGATTCCAGCAGGAGCCGCTGCTGCGGGTCCATGGCGAGGGCCTCGCGGGGGGCGATGCCGAACAGTTCGGCGTCGAAGTCGGCCACGCCGTCCAGGAATCCGCCGTGCCGCACGTAGCTCTTGCCGGGGGTGCCGGGGGTGGGGTCGTAGAGCGCCTCGGTGTCCCAGCCGCGGTCGGCCGGGAGTTCACCGATGGCGTCGGTGCCGTCCGCGACCAGCCGCCACAGGTCCTCCGGGGTGCGGACGCCGCCGGGGTAGCGGCAGGCCATCCCGACGATCGCGATGGGCTCGGCGTCCCTGGCCTCGACGGACTCCAGCCGCAGCCTGGTTCGCCGCAGGTCCGCGGTGACCTTCTTGAGGTAGTCGCGGAGCTTGTCCTCGGAGGTGCTGGCCATGGGTGGGAAACCTCGCAGTTCGGAAGGTGGTACGGGTCGGCGGCCGGTGCGCGGCGGGGTGCGCCTGCGGCGGTCAGGCGAGTCCGAGCTCGCGGTCGATCAGGTCGAACATCTCGTCGTCGGTGCTGCCGTCGAGTCCGGCGTCCGGTTCGGAGTCGCCGTCGGCCGGCTCCGTCGCGCCGTCGTCGAGCCGCCACTGGAGGCTCTTGAGGCGGGTGAGCAGCCGGGCGCGGGACGCCGGGTCCAGGGCGGCGCTGTCGAGCGCGCCGGTGAGCGCGGTCTCCAGGACGTCCAGTTCGGCGAAGACGGGCCGGGCCGGGGCCGCGGCGTCCGTCGGCGCGCCCAGGAGTTCGCGCAGCCGGCCGGCCAGGGCGACCGGTGACGGGTGGTCGAAGACCGTGGTGGTGGGCAGGCGCAGTCCGAGCTCGGCGTTCAGCCGGTTGCGCAGTTCGACGGCGGCCAGCGAGGACATGCCGTGGTCCAGGAAGCCGCGTTCCGGTTCGAGCGCGTCGGGCTCCGCGTGACCGAGCACGGCCGCCAGGTGGCCGATCACCAGGCTCTGGAGCAGCTGCTCCTGCTGGGCGGCGCCGAGGCCGGCCAGCCGGTCCGGGACTCCCCGCTCGCCGCCGGTGGCGGTGCCGGCGGCCGTGGGCCGCGCGGTGGCGCGCCGGGGCAGCAGGTCGGCGAAGAGCGGCGGAGCGCCGGCCGTGGCCAGGGCGTGCCGGTCGAGCCGTACGGGGGCGAGGTGCGGGCGGTCCACGGTGCTCGCGGCGTCGAGCAGGGCGAGGCCCTGGGCGGCCGGGAGCGGCAGCATGCCGGAGCGGGCGAAGCGGGCGATGTCCACGGCGTCCAGCGTGGACGTCATCGCACTCGATTCTCCCCAGTATCCCCAGCCGAGCGAGACGGCCGGGCGGCTCTCCGCCCGGCGCCGGTGCGCCAGCGCGTCGAGGAAGGCGTTGGCGGCCGCGTAGTTGGCCTGGGCCGGTCCGCCGGCGGTGGCTGCGAAGGAGGAAAAGAGCACGAAGGCGGAGAGGTCCAGGTGCGCGGTGGCGCGGTGCAGGTGCCAGGCGGCGTCGGCCTTGGGGCGCAGCACCTCGGTGAGCTGCTCGTCCGTCAGGTTGGCGAGGAGCCCGTCGTGCAGGACGCCGGCGGCGTGCACGACCCCGGTGAGCGGGTGCTCGGCCGGGACGGTGGCGAGCAGGGCGTCCAGGGCGGCCCGGTCCGCGGTGTCGCAGGCGGCGACGGTGACGGTGGCACCGAGGGCGGTGAGCTCATCGCGCAGGGCCTCCGCGCCGGGGGCGGCGGGGCCGCGCCGGCCGGTGAGCAGCAGGTGGCGCACGCCGTGTGCGGTGATCAGGTGGCGGGCGACCAGTGCGCCGAGGGTACCGGTGCCGCCGGTGATCAGGACGGTGCCGGCGGGGTTCCAGGACCAGGCCGGACGGTCCGTGGACGTCTGCCCGGGCCCGGGGACCGGCAGCGGGCGCAGCCGGGGGGCCGTCACCCGGCCGTGCCGGACGGCGAGCCGGGGCTCGTCGGGCACGGCGAGGGCGGCGGACAGGGCCGCCGCGGACGCCGGGTCGTCGTCGAGGTCGAGCAGCAGGAACCGGCCGGGCTCCTCGGACTGCGCGGAGCGGATCAGTCCGTGCACGGCGGCCTGGGCGAGGGAGGTCACGTCCTCTCCGGGGGCGGCGGCTTCGGCGCCCCGGGTGAGCAGGGCGAGCCGGGAGCCGGCCAGGCGCGGTTCGGCGAGCCAGGCGCGGGCGAGGCGGTGGGCGGCCCGGACGGCCTGGTGGGTGGCGGTGACGGGGTCGTCGCCGTCGGCGGTGGTGAGACGGTGGACGACGGTGTCGGGGGCCGGCTCGCCGGCGTCCAGGGCGGCGGTGAGCTCGGCCAGGTCGGCGTAGCCGGGGGCACCGGGCGCGGCGGCCGGACCGGGATCCGTGGCCGACGGGACCGAGACCGACGGGTCCGTGGCTGCCGGGTCCGCGCCCAGGAGGGCGAGGGTCCCGCGCGGTTCGCCGGGGGTCACCGGGCACCACTCGACCGCGTACAGCGGCTCGGGCTCGGGCCCGAGCCGGTCGGCGGCGATCGGGCGGGCGGTGACGGCCTCGACGGTGAGCACGGGGGCGCCGTCCGGGTCGACGGCGCTGAGCGCGTGGCTGCCGTCGGGGCCCGGGGTGAGCCGGACCCGGAGCCGGGTGGCGCCGGTGGCGTGCAGGGTGACCCCGCGCCAGTCGGCGGGCTGGGCGGCGGCGCCGGCGTCCGCGCCGGCCCCGGTGGCGGCGAGCAGGCCCTGGAGCAGCGCGGGGTGGAGCCGGAAGCCGGCCGCCTCGGCCCGGTGCTCCTCGGCCAGGGCGACCTCGGCGTACCGCTCCTCGCCTCGCCGGACGAGCGACCGGACGGTGCGGAAGCGCTCGCCGTACCCGTCCGGTCCGGCGTGGGTGTCGGTGGGGGTCCCGGTGCCGGTGTCCGGCGGCAGGGCGTCGTGGGACGCCGGCCGGGCGGCGGACGGCGCCCCGGCGGGGGCGAGGGTGCCGGCGGCGTGCCGGGTCCACGGGGTGGACCCGGGTGCGTCGGTGCGGCGGGCGTGGACGGTGAGGGGCCGCCGGCCGTCCTCGCCGGCCGGGCCGACGGTGAGCTGGAGGTCGAGGGTGCCGTGCTCGGGCAGGACCAGCGGGCTGTGCTCGGTGAGTTCGGCGACGGCCGGGCAGCCGGCCTCGTCGCCGGCCCGGACGGCCCAGTCGAGCAGGGCGGTGCCGGGAACGACGGCGGTGCCGCGCACCTGGTGGTCGGCGGTCCAGGGGTGGGTGGCGGTGCCGATCCGGCCGGTGAGCAGGACCGTGTCACCGCCCGCGAGGTGGACGGCGCGGTCCAGTCCGGACGGGTCGGTCGTGCCGGCGGCGGCGGTGTCCCGGGCGAGCCAGTAGCGGCGACGCTGGAAGGCGTAGGTCGGCAGGTCCACCGGGCGTCCGCCGGCCAGGGCGGGGGCCCAGTCGATCCGCACCCCGCTGACGTGCGCCTCGGCGAGCGAGGTCAGCAGCCGCGCGGGGCCGCCGTCCTCACGCCGGACGGTGCCCAGCACCACGGCCCGGGCCCCGGCGTCGGCGGCGGTGTCCTCGACGGCCATGGCCAGTACCGGGTGGGGGCTGCATTCGAGGAAGGCGTCGTGGCCCTGGGCGAGCAGGGCGCGGACGGACTCCTCCAGCCGGACGGTGCGGCGCAGGTTCCGGTACCAGTACCGGGCGTCCAGCGGGGTGTCGCCGAGCCAGTCGGCGGTGACGGTGGAGAAGAACGGGATCCGGGCCTCCCGGGTGGTGATCCCGTGGAGTTCGGTGAGCAGGGTCCGCTCGATGCGCTCGACCTGGGCGGAGTGCGAGGCGTAGTCGACGGGGATCCGCTTGGCCCGGACGCCGTCGTGCTCGCAGCCGGCCAGCAGCCGGTCGAGGGCCTCGGGCTCGCCGGAGACCACCACCCCGGCGGGGCCGTTGGCGGCGGCGACCGAGATCCGGCCGTCGTAGGGTTCGATCCGGGCCAGGACCTCGGCGTGGGTCTGCGGGACGGACACCATGCCGCCGTGGCCGGACAGTGCGCGGGCGATGGCCAGGCTGCGCAGGGCGACCACCTTGGCCCCGTCCTCCAGGGAGAGCGCGCCGGCCACGCAGGCGGCGGCGATCTCGCCCTGGGAGTGGCCGAGGACGGCGGCGGGGGTCACCCCGTGGGCCTGCCAGCAGGCGGCGAGCGCGATCATGGTGGCCCAGAGCGCGGGCTGGGCGACGTCGACCCGGTCCAGTGCCGGGGCGTCCGGCGCGCCGCGCAGGACGGCGCTCAGCGACCAGTCCGTCCAGGGCGCCAGGGCCTGTTCGCAGGCGGCGATGGTCTCGGCGAACTCCGTTGAGCTGTCGAGGAGTTCGGCGCCCATGCCGGCCCACTGGGAGCCCTGGCCGGGGAACAGCAGGACGACCCTGCGGTCCCGCCCGGCGGCGTGCCGGCCGGTGACCACGCCGGGGGCGGGGGCGCCGTCGGCGAGGGCGGTCAGGCCGGCGCGCAGCTCCTCGGGGCCGGTGCCGATGACGGCGGCCCGGTGCTCCAGGAGGGCGCGTCGGGTGGCGAGCGAGTGGGCGAGGTCGAGCGGCGCCGGGGCGGCGGCGTCGAGGTGGCCGAGCAGGGCGCGGGCCTGGCCGCGCAGCGCCTGGGCGCTGCGGGCGGAGAGCAGCCAGGGCAGGGCGCCGGATTCGGGGGCACCGGGTTCCGGGGCGCCGGCCGGCACGGCACCGGGCTCAACGGCACCGGGCTCAACGGCACCGGGCTGGACGCCTTCGGATTCGGATGCCGCTTCGAGGAGCACATGGGCGTTGGTGCCGCTGAGTCCGAAGGAGGAGACGCCGGCCCGGCGGGGCCGGCCGGTCTCCGGCCAGGCGCGGGCCTCGGTGAGCAGTTCCACGGCCCCTTGGGACCAGTCCACGTGGCTGGTCGGCGTGTCGATGTGCAGCGACTTCGGCAGTTCGCCGTGCCGCAGGGCGAGCACCGTCCGGATCACCCCGGCGACCCCGGCGGCGGCCTGGGTGTGGCCCAGGTTGGACTTCACCGAGCCCAGCAGCAGCGGGAGTTCACGCTCCTGCCCGTAGACGGCGAGCAGCGCCTGGGCCTCGATCGGGTCGCCCAGCCGGGTCCCGGTGCCGTGCGCCTCGACCGCGTCCACCTCGGCGGGCGACAGCCCGGCGTCGGCCAGGGCCGCCCGGATCACCCGCTGCTGGGAGGGCCCGTTGGGGGCGCTGAGTCCGTTGCTGGCGCCGTCCTGGTTGACCGCGCTGCCGCGCACCACCGCCAGCACCGGGTGCCCGTTGCGCCGGGCGTCCGAGAGCCGCTCGACCAGCAGCACGCCGACGCCCTCGGAGAATCCGGTGCCGTCGGCCGCCTCGGCGAAGGGCTTGCAGCGGCCGTCCGCGGCCAGGCCGCGCTGCCGGGCGAAGTCGACCGGGATCATCGGCGTGGACATCACGGTGACGCCGCCGGCCAGGGCCAGCGAGCACTCGCCGCCGCGCAGCGCGCGCACGGCCAGGTGCAGCGCCACCAGGGAGGAGGAGCAGGCGGTGTCCACCGTCACCGCCGGGCCCTCCAGCCCGAGCGTGTAGGCGACCCGGCCGGAGGCGACACTGACGGCGTTGCCGGTGTTGACGTACGGGGCGGCCTCCTCGGGGATGCGGGCGACCCGGTCGAGGTAGTCGCTGGAGGACAGGCCGGCGAACACTCCGGTGCGGCTGCCGCGCAGGGTGCCGGGGTCGATGCCGGCCCGTTCGACCGCCTCCCACGCGGTCTCCAGCAGCAGCCGCTGCTGCGGGTCCATGGCCAGCGCCTCGTTGGGGCTGACGCCGAAGAAGTCGGCGTCGAACCAGGCGGCGTCGTCGAGGAAGCCGCCCTGGCGGGTGCGGGAGGAGTCCGGGTGGTCGGGGATGCCGTCGTAGAGCCGTTCGAGGTCCCAGCCGCGGTCCGTGGGGAAGCCGGCGACGGCGTCGGTGCCGTCGGCCAGCAAGGTCCACAGCTCCTCGGGGGAGGTGACGGCGCCGGGGAAGCGGCAGGCCATGCCGACGATCGCGACCGGTTCGTCGGCGGCGCCCGGCGCGGTGCCGGCCGCGGGGCCGGCGGTCCGGCCGCCGAGGCCCTCGGCCAGGTGCCCGGCGAGCGCGCCGGGGGTGGGGTGGTCGAAGACCAGGGTGGCGGGCAGCCGCAGGCCGGTGGCGGTGTTGAGCCGGTTGCGCAGTTCGACGGCGGTCAGCGAGTCCAGGCCGAGGTCGCGGAACGGCCGGGTGGCGTGGACCTGTTCGGCCGAACCGTGGCCGAGGACGGCCGCGGTGCAGCCGCTCACCAGGTCGAGCAGCGCCGCGTGGCGCTCGGCCGGGCCGAGTGCCGCCAGGCGGGCGGGCAGTCCGCCTGCGGCCGGCCCGGACTGCGCCGTGCGGCGTGCCCGGGTGCGGACCAGGTCGCGCAGCAGCGGCGGGAGTTCGGCCGGGCCGCGGCCGCGCAGGGCGACGGTGTCCAGCCGGACGGGGACCAGCAGGGCGCGGCGGGCGGCGAGGGCGGCGTCGAACAGGGCGAGGCCGTCGGCGGTGTCGAGGGTGAGCGCGCCGGACTGTTCGGCGCGGGCGCGGTCGGTCGCGCCGAGGTGGGCGGTCATCGTGCTGGCCTGGGCCCACAGTCCCCAGGCCAGGGAGGTGGCGGGCAGGCCGCAGACCCGGCGGTGCTGGGCGAGGGCGTCCAGCCAGCTGTTCGCGGCGGCGTAGCCGCCCTGGCCGGGCGAGCCGAACACACCGGCGGCGGAGGAGAACAGGACGAAGTCGGCGAGGTCGAGGCCGCGGGTGAGGTCGTGCAGGTGGTGGGCGGCGTCGGCCTTGGGCCGCAGCACGACGGCGAGCCGTTCGGGGGTGAGGGCGTCGACCACGCCGTCGTCGAGGATGCCGGCGGCGTGCACGACGGCGGTCAGCGGGTGCCGGGCGGGCACCCCGGCCAGCAGGGCGGCCACGGCGGCGCGGTCGGAGGTGTCGCAGGCGGCGACCGTGACCTCGGCGCCCGAGGCGGCCAGCTCCTCGCTCAACTCCCGCGCTCCGGGGGCCTGGAGGCCGCGGCGACCGGCCAGCAGCAGGTGCCGCACGCCGTGTTCGGTGACCAGGTGGCGGGCGAGTTCGCCGCCGAGGGTGCCGGTGCCCCCGGTGATCAGCACGGTGCCCTCCCGGTCCCAGGGGCGCGGCACGGTGAGCACGATCTTGCCGGTGTGCCGGGCCTGGGCCATGTGCCGGAAGGCCTCCCGGGCGCGGGTGACGTCCCAGCAGGTGAGCGGGAGGGGTCGCAGCGCGCCCTGTTCGAACAGCTCCACCAGATCGGCGAGCATCTGCCCGATCCGCTCCGGGCCGGCCTCCTGGAGGTCGAAGGCCCGGTAGCGGGCGCCGCCGTGGGCCGCGGCGACCTCCTCGGCGTCGCGGACGTCCGTCTTGCCCATCTCGATCAGCCGGCCGCCGGGGGCGAGCAGCCGCAGCGAGGCGTCGACGTACTCCCCCGCGAGGGAGTTGAGCACCACGTCCACGCCCGCGCCGCCGGTGGCGGTGCGGAAGCGCTCCTCGAAGTCGAGGGTGCGGGAGGAGGCGATGGCGGTGCCGGGCAGGCCGTCGGCGCGCAGCAGGTGCTGCTTGGCCTCGCTCGCGGTGCCGTACACCTCGGCGCCCCAGAGCCGGGCGAGCTGGACGGCGGCCATGCCGACGCCGCCGGTGGCGGCGTGGACGAGCAGGCGTTCGCCGGCCCGGAGCCCGGCCAGGTCGCGCAGCGCGTAGTAGGCGGTGAGGAAGACCACGGGGACGGAGGCGGCCTGGGCGAAGGTCCAGTCCTGCGGGATCCGGGTGAGCAGGCGGTGGTCGGTGACGGCGAGCGGGCCGAAGCCGCCCGGGACCATGCCCATCACCCGGTCGCCGACGGCGAGTCCGGTGACGCCCGGTCCGGTCTCCCGGACGATGCCGGCGGCCTCGGAGCCGAGGTGCCGCGCCCCACCGGGGTACATGTCGAGGGCGTTGAGGACATCGCGGAAGTTGAGGCCCGCGGCCCGGACCTCGATCCGCACCTGGCCGTCGGCGAGCGGTTCGGCGGCGTCCGGGCAGGGCAGCAGTTCGAGGTTGTCGACCGTGCCCTTGGTGCGGACGTCCAGGCGCCACGGGCCGACGGGGACGGGCAGCGGCGCGGCGGTGTGGGCGTGGACCAGCCGGGGGGCGTGGACGGTGCCGTGGCGCAGGGCCAGCCGGGGTTCGCCGGCGGCCAGGGCTGCGGCGAGGGCGGCGGGCAGGGTGCGCCAGGAGGCGGGGTCGTCGTCCAGGTCGGCGAGCACGATCCGGCCGGGGTGCTCGTTCTGGGCGGAGCCGACCAGTCCGTGCACCGCCGCGGCGGGCAGGTCGTGGACGCCCTCGGCGGGGTCGGTGGCGACGGCCCGGCGGGTGACGACGAGCAGGGTGGCGTCCCCGCCGCCGGCCCCGTCTGCGTCCACGCCTGCGCCCGCGCCCGCGCCCGCGCCCGCGCCCGCGGCGAGGTGATCCCGCAGCACGGCGAGGGCGCCTTCGAGCGCGGCCCGCGGGTGCGGTCCGGTGGCCTGGTGGAGGACGACGCCGCCCCCGGGGCCGAAGCTGATCCCCGCCTCGGCGAGCGCGGCCGCGTGGGCGGGCGGTTCGCCGAGGACGGTCCAGCGGGCGGCGGCCGGAGCGGCCTGCGGGGCGGGCAGAGCCGGCCAGTCCAGGTGGTGGAGCGCCTCGCGGGCCACCCGGGCGGCCGGGTCGAGGGCGGCTCCGGTGAGCGGGCGCACGGCCAGGGCGTCGACGGTGGCCACCGGCCGTCCGGCCGGGTCGGTCATCCGGACGTGGACCGCGTCGGGTCCGGCCGGGGTGAGCGTGACCCGCAGCGCGGTGGCCCCGGCGGCGTGCAGGGTGACGCCGGTCCAGGCGAACGGCAGTCCGGGGCGGCCGCGCAGCGGGCCGAGCCCGGCCGGGTGGAGGGCCGCGTCCAGCAGGGCCGGGTGCAGTCCGTAGCGGGGGGCGTCGGGGCGGGCCGGCTCGGGCAGCTCCACCTCGGCGTGGACGGTGTCACCGAGCAGCCAGGCCGCGCGCACGCCCCGGAACACCGGGCCGTAGCCGTACCCGTCGGCGCGCAGGCCCGGGTACCAGCCCTCCAGGTCGACCGGCTCGGCCCCGGCCGGCGGCCAAGCGGCGCTCTCCGGTGCGGGCTCGGCGCCGGCCGGGCCGACCCGGCCCTCGGCGTGCCGGGTCCAGGCGTCCGGTGCGTCCGCCTCCGCGGGCCGGGTGTGCACCGCGACCGGGCGCAGGCCCGCGCCGTCGGGGGCGCCCAGTTCGATCTGCACCTGGAGGGCGCCGCGTTCGGGCAGCAGGACGGGCGCGTGCAGGGTCAGTTCCTCGATCCGGCCGCAGCCCAGCTCGTCCCCGGCCCGGACGACCGCCTCGACCAGCGCCGCGCCGGGAACGACCAGGGTGCCGGCGACGGCGTGGTCGGCGAGCCAGGGGTGGGTGTGCAGCGACCAGCGGGCGGTGGCCAGCAGGCCGCCGTCCCGGGCGAGTTCGACGGCGGCGCCGAGCAGCGGGTGCTCCGGCGCGGCGAGGCCGGCCGTGGTCACGTCGCCGCCGGCGGCACCGGGGCGCGGCCAGTAGCGCTTCCGTTGGAAGGGGTAGGTCGGAAGCTCGACGGGCCGGGGGTCGGCACCGGCGAAGCAGCGCTGCCAGTCCACCCGGGCGCCGTGCACCCGGGCGTCGGCCAGGGCGAGCAGGAAGCGGCCGAGCCCGCCCTCGTCGCGGCGCAGGGTGCCGAGGGCGGCGGCGGGCAGGCCGGCGTCCTCGATCGTCTCCTGGAGGCCGGTGGTGACCACCGGGTGCGGGCTGACCTCGACGAACAGCTGGTGTCCGGCCGCCAGCAGGGTGCGGGTGGCCTGTTCGAACTCGACGGTCCGGCGCAGGTTGCGGTACCAGTAGGCGGCGTCGAGCCCGGCGGTGTCGATGACCGCGCCGGTGACGGTGGAGCAGAACGGGATGTCGGCGCTGCGCGGGGCGATCGGGGCCAGCAGGTCCAGCAGCTCGCGTTCGATCCGCTCGACCTGGGCGGAGTGCGAGGCGTAGTCGACCGGGATGCGGCGGGCCCGTACGCCGGACCGCTCGCAGTCGGCGAGCAGTTCGTCCAGCGCTCCGGGTTCGCCGGAGACCACCACCGAGCCGGGGCCGTTGACGGCGGCGACCGAGATCAGCTCGCGCCAGCGGCCGAGCCGTTCGCGGACGGCGGTGACCGGCTCGGCCACCGAGACCATGCCGCCGAGGCCGGCCAGCTGCCGCAGCGCCCGGCTGCGCAGTGCGACCACCCGGGCGGCGTCGTCGAGCGAGAGCGCGCCGGCCACGCAGGCGGCGGCGATCTCGCCCTGGGAGTGGCCGAGCACGGCAGCCGGCCGGACGCCGTACGAGCCCCACAGCTCGGCCAGCGACACCATGACGGCGAACAGCACCGGCTGCACCACCTCGTCCCGGTCGAGGCCGGGTGCCCCGGCGTCACCTCGCAGCACCGCGCCGGCCGTCCAGCCGGTGTAGGGCGCGAGCGCGGCCTCGCACTCGGCGAAGCGGCGGGCGAACTCCGGCGCGGTGTCCAGCAGTTCGAGGGCCATTCCGGCCCACTGGGAGCCCTGGCCGGGGAACACCAGGACCGGGTCGCCGTCGCCCGCGCTCCGGCCCTCCAGCACGGTGGGGACGGCCCGGCCCTCGGCCAGCGCGTCCAGACCGCCCAGGAGACCGTCCAGGTCCGGCGCGACCACGGCGGCCCGGTGCTCCAGGGCCGCCCGGGTGGTGGCCAGGGCGTGGGCGACGTCGTCGGGGGCGGGCCCGGCGGCGCGCACCCGGGCGGCCAGGCGGCGGGCCTGCTCGCGCACCGCCCCGGGGGTGCGGGCGGACAGCAGCCAGGGCAACGGGCGGGCGGGGGCGGCGGGTTCGGGCTGCGGCGCGGACCCGCGCTCCGGTGCGGGCGGGAACTCGGGCACGGGCTCCGACGCGGGCTCGGCAGCCGGCGCGGCCTCCAGGATCACGTGGGCGTTGGTGCCGCTGACCCCGAAGGAGGACACCCCGGCCCGGCGCGGCCGCCCGGTCTCCGGCCACGGCCGGGCCTCCGCGAGCAGTTCCACGGCGCCGGCGGTCCAGTCCACCTGCGGGGTCGGCGTGTCGATGTGCAGCGACTTCGGCAGTTCGCCGTGCCGCAGCGCGAGCACCGTCCGGATCACCCCGGCGACCCCGGCGGCGGCCTGGGTGTGGCCCAGGTTGGACTTCACCGAGCCCAGCAGCAGCGGGAGTTCACGCTCCTGCCCGTACGTCGCCAGCAACGCCTGCGCCTCGATCGGGTCGCCCAGCCGGGTCCCGGTGCCGTGCGCCTCGACCGCGTCCACCTCGGCGGGCGACAGCCCGGCGTCGGCCAGGGCCGCCCGGATCACCCGCTGCTGGGACGGGCCGTTCGGCGCCGTCAGGCCATTGGAGGCGCCGTCCTGGTTGACGGCGCTGCCGCGCACCACCGCCAGCACCGGGTGCCCGTTGCGCCGGGCGTCCGAGAGCCGCTCGACCAGCAGCACCCCGGCCCCCTCGGACCAGCCGGTGCCGTCCGCCGCGGCGGCGAAGGGCTTGCAGCGGCCGTCCGGGGCCAGCCCGCGCTGCCGGGAGAACTCGACGAACACCTGCGGCGTGGCCATCACCGTCACGCCGCCGGCCAGGGCGAGCCCGCACTCGCCCCGGCGCAGGGCCTGGGCGGCCAGGTGCAGGGCCACCAGCGAGGAGGAGCACGCCGTGTCGACGGTGACGGCCGGGCCCTCCAGCCCGAGCGTGTAGGCGATCCGGCCGGACAGGACGCTCGCGGCGTTGCCGGTCATCACGTGCCCGGCCACGCCCTCCCGGGCCGCGTCCAGCACCACCTGGTAGTCCTGGAAGTTGGAGCCGACGAACACGCCGGTCCGCGAACCGCGCAGCGCCCCGGCGTCGATGCCGGCCCGCTCGACGGCCTCCCACGCGGTCTCCAGCATCAGCCGCTGCTGCGGGTCCATGGCCAGCGCCTCGCGCGGGGAGATCCCGAAGAAGTCCGCGTCGAAGTCGGCCACGCCGGTGACGAAGGCGCCCTCGGCGACGTAGCTGGTGCCCTCGTGGTCCGGATCCGGGTGGTGCAGCCGCTCGGTGTCCCAGCCGCGGTCGGCCGGGAAGGGGCCCACCGCGTCCCGCCCCTCGGCGAGCAGCTCCCACAGGCCCTCCGGCGAGTCCACACCGCCGGGGAAGCGGCAGGCCATCGCGACGATCGCGATCGGCTCGTCGTCGTCGGCGGCGGTCACCGTGGCGGCGGCCGCCGGTCCCGCCTCGGTGCCGTCCAGTTCGGTGCGCAGGTGACCGGCCAGGGCCGACGGCGTCGGATGGTCGAACAGCAGGGTCGCGGGCAGCCCCAGACCGGTGGCGGCGGCGAGGCGGTTGCGCAGTTCGACGGCGGTCAGCGAGTCGAAGCCGAGGTCCCGGAAGGCCCGGGCGGCGTCCACCGTCGCGGGGCCGGTATGCCCCAGCACGGCCGCGGCCTCGGTGCGCACCAACTCCAGCAGCACGCGTTGCCGCTCCGCGGCGTCACGGCCGGACAGCCGCCCGGCCAGCGGGGAGCGCTCCTGCGCGCCGACGGCGGGGGCGCCGGCCCGCCGGGCCTCCGGCAGCTCCGCGATCAGCGCGCTCGGCCGGGCGGCGGTGAGGGCGGGGGCGAGCACGTTCCAGTCCACGTCGGCCACGGTCAGACCGGAGGCGCCGGCGCCGAGCGCGCGGCCCAGCGCCGCCACGGCCGGCGCCGGGTCCATCGGGGTCAGGCCGCTGCGCCGCATCCGCCCGGTCAGGGCCGGGTGGTCCCCCGCCATGCCGCCGCCGGCCCACGGGCCCCAGGCCAGGCAGGTGACGGGCCGGCCGGCCGCCCGGCGGTGCTCGGCCAGGGCGTCCAGGTAGGCGTTGGCGGCGGCGTAGTTGGCCTGGCCGGGGTTGCCGAGGACCCCGGTGATCGAGGAGAACAGCACGAACAGGGCGAGGTCCTGCCCGGCCGTCAGCTCGTGGAGGTGCCGGGCCGGGACGGCCTTGGCCCGCAGCACGGAGGTGAACCGCTCGGCCGTCAGTCCGTCCAGCACCCCGTCGTCGAGCACCCCCGCCGCGTGCACGACGCCGGTCAGCGGCAGCTCGGCCGGAACGGCGGCCAGCACGGCCGCCAGCGCCTCGCGGTCGGCCGCGTCGCAGGCGACGACGGTCACCCGGGTGCCGAGCGCGGCCAGCTCCTCGCCCAGCTCCCCCGCCCCGGGGGCCTGCGGGCCCCGTCGCCCGAGCAGCAGCAGGTGTTCCGCGCCGGCCCCGGCCAGCCACCGGGCGACGTGGGCGCCGAGCGCGCCCGTCCCGCCGGTGATCAGGATCGTGCCGGCGGGCGCGGCCCAGCCCGTCCCGTCGGCCGCTCCCGGGGCGGCGGGGGCGGGCGGTACGGGGGCGGCGGCGCGGGTCAGCCGACGGGCCCGGGCACCGGAGGCGCGCAGGGCGACCTGGTCCTCGACGGGCCGCTGTCCGGCGGCGCGGTGTCCAGTGGCGCCGTGCGCGGCGGTCTGCTGTTCGGCGGCCTGGGCCAGCACGCCAACCAGCTGGGCCGCCGTCCGGGAGCAGGTCGTCGCGGGCAGGTCGATCAGGCCGCCCCAGCGCTGGGGGTGCTCCAGCGCGGCGACCCGGCCGAGGCCCCAGAGCTGGGCCTGCTCGGGCGCGGCCACCCGGTCCGAGGCGTCGGCGGCGACGGCGCCCCGGGTGAGGCACCAGAGCCGCGCCGGCCCACCGGCGGCCTCCAGGGCCCGCAGCAGGTCGACGGTCGCGGGCAGGTACCCGGGGACCTCGGGATGTTCCGGGTCCGGGCGGCCGTCGGCCGCGAGGAAGGACAGCACACCGGCGACCGGTTCGTCCGCTCCCCCGGCCAGCCGTGCGGCCAGGGCGTGGGCCCCCGGCACCCGTTCGATCCGCAGGCCCCGGGCGGCCAGGGCGGCCAGGACGGCGGCGGGCCAGTCCCCCGCCGGCGCGCCCGCCACGGCCTCCGTGTCCCCGGTGCCGTCCGTGAGCCCTTCGGCCCCCGTGCCCTCCGTGCTCGGCGTGCTCGCCGGGCCCTGCGGCAGGACCGCGAGCCAGCGGCCGGTGGGCACGGCGTCGGTCGGACCGGGTAGCGGTACCCAGGTGGTCCGGTAGGTCCAGGAGTCGAGCGTGCTCAGCAGCCGCCGCTGCCCGCGCCAGGCGGACAGCACCGGCAGGAGGCGGTCGAGCGAGGCCTCGGTGGCCTCCTCCGCGATCCCCAGCACCGCCGACGCCTCCTGCAGGTCGCCCGCCTCGACGGCCGCCCAGAAGGAGTCCTCGACCGGGTCGGCCGTGGGCGTGCCGGCTTCCCGCTGGTGGAGTCCGGGCAGCCAGTAGCGCTGCCGCTGGAAGGCGTAGGTGGGCAGCTCGGTGCGGCGGCCGCCGGTGCCGGCGAGCACCGCCGTCCAGTCCGGCCCGGCACCGCGCACGTGCAGCCGGGCGAGGGCCGCCAGCAGGGCGGTCTCCTCGGGGCGGTCCTTGCGCAGCAGGGCCACCGGCGCCGCGTCGCCGGGCAGCGTTTCGGCCGCCATGGCGCTGAGGACGCCGTCGGGGCCGAGCTCGAGGAGCCGGGTGACGCCCTGGTCGTGCAGGGTGCGGAGGCCGTCGGCGAAGCGGACGGTCTCGCGGACGTGGCGCACCCAGTAGTCCGCGTCGGTCGTGCCGGTGACCAGCTCGCCGGTCAGGTTGGAGACGACGGGGATCGAGGGCGCGTGGTACGTCAGGCCGTTGAGGACGGTACGGAAGTCGTCCAGCATCGGGTCCATCAGCGGGGAGTGGAAGGCGTGCGAGACCCGCAGGCGGCTGGTCTTCCGGTCGGCGAAGTGCGCTTCGATCGCCGCGACCGCTTCCTCCGTGCCCGAAACGACCACCGAGGACGGGCCGTTGACGGCGGCTATGGACACCGACTCGCCCAGCAGCGGCCGGACCTCCTCCTCCGTCGCCTGCACGGCGAGCATCGCGCCACCGGAGGGCAGCGCCTGCATCAGCCGGCCACGGGCGGCCACCAAGGTGCAGGCGTCGGACAGCGAGAACACCCCCGCCACGTGCGCCGCGGCGATCTCACCGATCGAGTGCCCAGCCACGAACTCCGGCCGCACCCCCAACGACTCCACCAGCCGGAACAACGCCACCTCCACCGCGAACAACCCCGCCTGAGCGAAGTCCGTCCGGTTCAGCAGCTCCGCGTCCGCACCCCACACCACCTCCCGCACCGGCAGGTCCAGCTCCGCACACACCGCGTCGAAAGCCTCCGCGAACACCGGGAAGCGCTCGTACAACTCCCGGCCCATCCCCAACCGCTGCGACCCCTGACCCGAGAACAGGAACGCCGTCGCCCCCTTGTCCACCGTCCCCAGGACGACATCGGGTGCGCTCTCCCCGCCCGCCAGGGCGTCCAGGGCGCGCAGCCGCTCCTCCGGGCCGTGGCCGAGGACGACGGCCCGGTGCTCCAGCCCCGCCCTGGCGGTCGCGAGCGAGTGGGCGACGTCCGCCGGCGCGAGCGGACGGTGGGTCCTGAGGTGGGCGGCCAGCCGTCCGGCCTGGGCGCGCAGGGCGGCGTCACCACGGGCCGACAGCACCCAGGGCAGGACGGCCCCCGGCAGCTCCTCCGCCGCCGGCTCGGCCTCCACCGGCTCCGGGACCGCCTCCAGCACCACGTGCGCGTTGGTGCCGCTGACCCCGAAGGAGGACACCCCGGCCCGGCGCGGCCGTCCGGTCTCCGGCCACTCACGGGCCTCGGCGAGCAGTTCGGCGGACCCGGCGGTCCAGTCGACGTGCGGGGTCGGCTCGTCGAGGTGGAGGGTGCGCGGGAGCAGGCCGTGCCGCATGGCCAGCACGGTCTTGATCACCCCGGCCACGCCGGAGGCGGCCTGGGTGTGCCCGGTGTTGGATTTCAACGCGCCGATCAGCAGGGGCCGTTCACGGTTCTGCCCGTAGGTGGCCAGCAGTGCCGCAGCCTCGATCGGGTCACCCAGCCGGGTCCCGGTGCCGTGCGCCTCGACCACGTCGACCTCGCGGGCCGGCACCCCGGCGTCGGCCAGGGCCGCCCGGATCACCCGCTGCTGGGACGGGCCGTTCGGCGCCGTGAGCCCGTTCGACGCGCCGTCCTGGTTGACGGCGCTGCCGCGCACCACCGCCAGCACCGGGTGCCCGTTCCGCCGGGCGTCCGAGAGCCGTTCGACCAGAAGCACGGCCGCGCCCTCACCCCAGGCGGTACCGTCCGCCGCGGCCGCGAAGGGCTTGCACCGTCCGTCGGCGGCCAGGCCGCCCTGACGGGAGAACTCGGTGAACATCTGCGGGGTGGACATCACCGTCACTCCGCCGGCCAGCGCGAGGGTGCACTCCCCGCGGCGCAGCGACTGCACGGCCAGGTGCAGGGCGACCAGCGAGGACGAGCAGGCCGTGTCGACGGTGACGGCCGGGCCTTCCAGCCCGAGGACGTAGGAGATCCGGCCGGAGGCGATGCTGACGGTGTTGCCGGTGAGCAGGTGCCCGGAGGCGTCACCGTCGATCCGCCCGCGGGCGGTGGAGGCGCTGTCGTAGCCGCCGTGGCCGGCCCCGACGAACACCCCGGTCCGAGTGCCGTGCAGCGAGTCCGGGTCGATGCCGGCCCGCTCGACCGCCTCCCACGCGGTCTCCAGCATCAGCCGCTGCTGCGGGTCCATGGCCAGCGCCTCGCGCGGCGAGATGCCGAAGAAGTCCGCGTCGAAGTCCCCGGCGTCGTGCAGGAATCCGCTCTGCCGGGAGGTGACGGAGCCCTCGGGGAGGTCCCAGCCGCGGTCCGCCGGGAAGTCGGACACCGCGTCGACGCCGTCCCGGACCAGTTCCCACAGCTCCTCGGGCGAGGCGACCCCGCCCGGCAGCCGGCAGGCCATCCCGACGACCGCGATCGGTTCCCGCTGCTGCTCGGTCACCTCGTGCAGCTGCTCGCGGGTCTCCTGGAGATCGGCGATCGCCCGCTTCAGGTAGTCGCGGAGCTTGTCTTCGTTCGACATCGGGACGTCAGCCTCTCCGGGGGTCGCCAGGAACACCGTGCCGGGGAGGGCCCTGCCGCGCGCCCGGTCCGGCGCCGACCGCCGACACCTGACGTCAGGTCCGACCCGTGGCCCGCCCAGTCTCGCCACGCTCGGCCCCGGTTTTCCCTAGGACCTGTCTTCACACCCGCGTCTGCGGGGCGGCGCTGGGGCACGCGCCCCGCAGCGGCACGACGCGGGCGGGCGGGCCCGGGCACCCACCGGTGCCCGGGCCCGCCCGCCCGTCCGCCGCGCTCACTCCCGGCCGCGCAGCCACTCCTCCACGATCCTCGCGGTCCCCTCCGAGTCCTCCCGGATCATCGACAGGTGGTCGGCGTCCACCCCGACCACCTGGGCGCCGGGCACCAGCGGTTCGGCCTGGGCGCGCTGCTCGATCGGGGCCGCGTCGGCGCCGGTGAGGGCCCGCTCGCAGCTGACCAGCAGGACGGGTGCCGAGGTGTGCTGGACCTCCAGCTGGTTGAGCAGCACCATCCAGCGGCCCATTGCGGACAGCCGGGAGTTGGTCAGCCTCACCGGTGAGTCGGCGCCGGTGAAGTTGAGCCGCATCATGCCGGTGTAGTCGGTGCCCTCGTCGGCGTTGTGCTGGAAGCTCAGCGTGTCGAAGAGCACCACGCCCGCCGGGCGGATGCCCCAGGTGTGTTCCAGCAGGCCGGCCGCGGCGTAGGCGAAGGACCCGCCGGAGGAGTGGCCGGCCAGCACGAACGGCTCGCCGTCGGCGGCCCGCAGGGCGCTCTCGGCGATCACCCGGGTGGCGACCTCGGGGTTGGCGGGCAGCCGCTCGCCGGTGGCGAAGCCGACCAGGGGGAGCGCCGACACCTCGCGCTCGCCCCGGAAGTGGGCGGCCAGCCGGGAGTACTGGTGCACACCGGCGTTGGCGGTGGGCGCGCTGACGCAGATCAGCCTGGTCGGGCGCGGCCCCTCGGCCAGTCGGGTCGCCCAGGGCAGGTCCTCCAGCTCGGCGGTCGCCTCGAAGGTCGGGCGCAGCGCCGCGACGGTGGCGAGCATCCGCTGCGCCTCGGGCACCTTGCCGTTGGCCAGGGCGTCGGTGAACAGCCGCTCCAGGGAGTCGAGTTCGGTTTCGCCGCCGGGCACCAGCACGGTCCCGTCCGGGCCGTCCGCGGTGCGCTGGTCGGCGAGTTCGCCGCGGATCCAGGTGGCGAGCTCGCCCGGCGAGCGGCTGTCGAAGACGACGGTCGCGGGCATCCGCAGGCCGGTGACGGCGGCCAGCCGGTTGCGCAGTTCTACGGCGGTGAGCGAGTCGAAGCCGAGTTCGTAAAAGTCCCGTTCGGCGTCGACGGCGTCCGGGGTGGGGTGGCCGAGGACGGCGGCGGCTTCGGCCCGGACGGTGTCGACCAGGTAGCGCATCCGGTCGCGTTCGCCGAGGTCCAGCAGCTGCCGGGTGAAGTCGGCGGCCGTGTCGGCTCCGCTCGCGGCGCCCGCCGCGGTGCGCCGGGCGGCGCGGACCAGCCCGCGGAACAGCGGGGGTACCTCGCCCTGGGGCCGCATCCCGCCGACCGTCAGTCCCATCGGGATGACCAGGGGTTCGACCGAGCCGAGTGCCGCCTCGAACAGGTCGAGGCCCTGTTCGACGGAGAGCGGCGGGATGCCGCCGGACTGCATGCGCCGCATGTCGGTCTCGCTGAGCTCGCTGGTCATGCCGGCGTCCTGGGCCCACGGGCCCCAGGCGAGCGAGGTGCCGGCCAGGCCGAGCGACCTGCGGTGGTCGACCAGGGTGTCCAGGAAGGCGTTCGCGGCGGCGTAGTTGCCCTGGCCGGGGCTGCCCATGACGCCCGCGATGGAGGAGAAGGTGACGAAGGCGGCGAGGTCGAGGTCGCGGGTGAGTTCGTGCAGCCGCCAGACCGCGTCGACCTTGGGCCGCAGGACGGCGGACAGCCGTTCGGGGGTGAGCGAGGTGATGATGCCGTCGTCCAGCACACCGGCGGTGTGGATCACCGCGGTGAGCGGGTGCTGGGCGGCGATGCCGGCGAGCAGCCCTTCGGTGGCGGTCCGGTCCGAGGTGTCGCAGGCGACCACCCGGGCCTCGGCCCCGAGCTCCGCCAACTCGGCCGCCAGCTCGGCGGCGCCGGGCGCGTCGGGCCCGCGCCGGCTGGTGAGCAGCAGGTGCCGGGTGCCGGTGCGGGCCAGGCGCCGGGCCAGGTGGCGGCCCAGGGCGCCGGTGCCGCCGGTGATCAGCACCGTGCCGTCGGGGTGCCAGGCGGGCGGCGTGGTGCGGTCGGCGGGTTCCCCGCCGGTGTCCCGGGCGGTGTCCGCCGGGTCGGCCAGCCGGGCGAGCCGGCCGACCCGCAGTTCCCCGCCGCGGACGGCGAACTGGGCCTCGCCGTCGGCCAGCAGGCCGGGCAGCAGCGGCAGGACCGCCGTCACGTCGCCGGGGCCTTCGACGTCGAGCAGGGCGAAGCGGCCGGGGTGCTCGGAGTTCGCCGAGCGGACCAGGCCCCAGGCGGCGCCGCCGGGCAGGTCGCGGACGGTCTCGCCGTCGGCGGCCCGGACGGCGCCCCGGGTGACGAAGACCAGCCGGGCGGCCGCCGCCCGGTCCTCGGCGAGCCACTCCTGGACCAGGGCGAGGACCCGGGCGGTGTGCGCGTGCACGGCCTCGGGCACGTCGCCGTCCGGGCCGCGCAGCGCGACCAGGACCAGGTCGGGCACCGGACGGCCAAGGTCGGCGAGGGCCGCGATCGAGGAGCCGGTGCCGTAGTCGTCCGGGCCGAGCGCCGTACAGCGCGGCGGCGTGGCGGCGACCGGCGCGGCGGGCGCGGGGATCCAGTCGATCCGGAACAGCGGGTCCCGGCCGGCCCGGACGGCCTCCGGGGCGTCCTGCGGGGGGCGCAGGGCGACCGAGTCGACGGTGAGTACGGCCCCGCCCGCGGGGTCGGTCGCCGTGACCGACACCGTGGACCCGTCCAGGCGCACGATGCGCACCCGCAGGGCGGCCGCTCCCCCGGCGTGCAGAGCGACGCCCTGCCAGGCGTGCGGCTCCGGCAGCTGCGCCTCGTCGCCGACGCCGAGCAGCACGGCGCCGTGCAGCACGGCGTCCAGGAGGGCCGGGTGGAGGCCGAAGTAGCGGGCGTCGTCGGCCGGTTCGGCGGACAGCGCGACCTCGGCGAAGACCTCCTCGCCGCGCAGCCAGGCCGCGCGCAACCCGTGGAACGCCGGGCCGCGCCCGGGGTCGCGGTAGAACCCGTCCAGGTCGACGGCGACCGAGCCGGCCGGTGGCCAGACCGCCTGGGCGTGGTCGGGCAGGTCGTCCTCCTGGGGCAGCAGGGTGCCGGTGGCGCAGCGCGTCCAGGGCTCGTCGGGGGCGGCGTCACCGGGGCGGGCGTAACAGGCCACCGGGCGGGCGCCGGCGTCGTCGGGAGCGCCGACCCGCACCTGCACGACGGGTTCGTCGTGCTCGGCCAGCGGCAGCGGGTCACCGAGGGTCAGGTCCGCGATCCGGCCGCAGCCGACCTGGTCGCCCGCCCGGACGGCCAGCTCGACGAAGCCGGCGGCGGGGAAGGCGGGGCGGCCGGCGATGCGGTGGTCCAGGACCCAGGGGTGGACGCGCAGCGCCAGCCGACTGGTGAACAGCACGCCGTCGGCGTCGGCGAGCGGGACGGCGGCGCCGAGCAGCGGGTGCTCGGCCGAGACCAGCCCGACGGAGCCGACGTCACCGGAGAGCGCCGCGGGGCGGGGCCAGTAGCGGCGGTGCTCGAAGGCGTAGGTGGGCAGCTCGACCCGGCGGGCGCCGGTTCCGTCGAACAGCGCCACCCAGTCGACCGGGACGCCGGCCGCGTACAGCTCGGCGAGCGCGGTCAGCAGGCTGCGCTCCTCGGCGCGGTCCTTGCGCAGGGCCACGGCCCGGACGCAGTCGGCGGTGTACCCGCCGGAGCCCGGGCCGGTGTGGTCCGTGCCCGCCGAGCCCTCGTCGGCGAGGGTCTGTTCGGCGAGCGCGGTGAGCACGCCGTCAGGGCCGAGTTCGAGCAGCGCGGTGACGCCGGCCGCGCGGAGGGCGCGGATGCCGTCGGCGAAGCGGACGGTCTGCCGGACGTGGCGCACCCAGTACTCGGGCGACCGCAGGTCGGCGGGGACGGCGATCCCGCCGGTCAGGTTGGAGACGACGGGGATCGAGGGCACGTGGTAGGCCAGCCCGTCGAGGACCTGCCGGAAGTCCTCCAGCATCGGGTCCATCAGCGGGGAGTGGAAGGCGTGCGAGACCCGCAGGCGGGTCGTGCGGCGGTCCGCGAAGTGCGCTTCGACCGCCGCGACCGCTTCCTCCGTGCCGGAAACGACCACCGAGGTGGGCCCGTTGACGGCGGCTATGGACACAGCGTCGTTCAGCAGCGGCCGGACCTCCTCCTCGGTGGCCTGTACGGCGAGCATCGCGCCACCCTCCGGAAGCCCCTGCATCAGCCGGCCACGGGCGGCCACCAGGGCGCAGGCGTCGGCCAGCGAGAACACGCCGGCCACGTGCGCCGCGGCGATCTCACCGATCGAGTGCCCGGCCACGAACTCCGGCCGCACCCCCAGCGACTCCACCAGCCGGAACAGCGCCACCTCCACCGCGAACAACCCCGCCTGGGCGAACTCGGTCCGGTTCAGCAGCTCCGCGTCCGCACCCCACACCACCTCCCGCACCGGCAGGTCCAGCTCCGCACACACCGCGTCGAAAGCCTCCGCGAACACCGGGAACCGGGCATACAACTCCCGCCCCATGCCGAGCCGCTGCGAGCCCTGACCGGAGAACAGGAAGGCCGTCGTGCGATCGGCGCAGACCCCGCGGGCGACCTCGGTCAGCCCTTCGCTGCACGCGAGCAGCACGGCCCGGTGCTCGAAGCCGGAGCGGCCGGCGGCGAGCGAGAACCCGATGTCCAGCGGGGAGAGTTCGAGGGTCGAGACCCGGGTCAGGTGGGTGCCCAGCGCCGCCCCGGAGCGGGCGGAGACCACCCAGGGGACGACGGCCGGCAGCACCCGGTGCTCCTCGGGGCCCTCCTCCCCGATGCCCTCGGCCGGGCTCGGCGCCTGTTCGAGGATCACGTGCGCGTTGGTGCCGCTGATCCCGAAGGAGGAGACCCCGGCCCGCCGGGGGCGGCCGGCCTCGGGCCACGGCCTGGCCTCGGTGAGCAGCTCGATCGAGCCCGACGACCAGTCCACGTGCCCGGACGGCTGGTCGAGGTGCAGCGACTTGGGCAGCACCCCGTGCCGCATGGCGAGCACCGTCTTGATCACGCCCGCGACGCCGGCGGCGGCCTGGGTGTGGCCGATGTTGGACTTCAACGAGCCCAGCAGCAGCGGCCGTTCACGGTCACGGCCGTAGGTGGCCAGCAGCGCCTGGGCCTCGATCGGGTCGCCGAGCGGCGTGCCCGTCCCGTGGCCCTCGACCGCGTCCACCTCGGCAGCCGAGAGTCCGGCGCTCGCCAGGGCCTGGCGGATCACGCGCTGCTGGGAGGGGCCGTTGGGCGCGGTCAGCCCGTTGGAGGCGCCGTCCTGGTTGACGGCGCTGCCGCGCACCACCGCCAGCACCTGGTGGCCGTTGCGCTCGGCGTCGGAGAGCCGCTCCAGCACCAGCACGCCCACGCCCTCGGACCAGTTGGTCCCGTCCGCGGCGTCCGAGTAGGCCTTGCAGCGGCCGTCCGGGGCCAGCCCGTTCTGCACCGTGAACCCGGCGAAGCTCACCGGCGTGGTCATCACCGTCACGCCGCCCGCGAGCGCCAGCGAGCACTCGCCGGCGCGCAGCGCCTGGGCCGCGAGGTGCAGGGCGACCAGCGAGGAGGAGCAGGCGGTGTCGACGGTGACGGCCGGGCCCTCCAGGCCGAGGGTGTAGGAGATCCGGCCGGACAGCACGCTCGACGCCAGGCCGGTGCCGGAGTGGCCGCCGATGTCCTCGCGGGAGTTCATCATCAGGGTGGCGTAGTCCAGGCCGTTGGTGCCGACGAAGACCCCGGTCCGGCTGCCGCCGAGCTGCTGGGGGTCGACCCCGGCGCGCTCCAGCGCCTCCCAGGAGGTCTCCAGCAGCAGTCGCTGCTGCGGGTCCATGGCGAGGGCCTCGCGCGGCGAGATGTCGAAGAACCCGGCGTCGAAGTCGGCGACGCCGTCGATGAAGCCGCCCTCCAGGGTGGCGCTGCGCCCGCGGCCGTCCCGGTCGCCGGCCAGCAGGGTGCGCAGGTCCCAGCCGCGGTCCTCGGGGAAGCCGGCGATGCCGTCGCCGCCCGCGTCGACCAGGCGCCACAGGTCGTCCGGGGAGGTCACCCCGCCGGGCAGCCGGCAGGCCATGCCGACGATCGCGATCGGGTCGCCGGCGGCCGCCGGTCCGCCCGCGGCGGTCGCGGCCGGGACGGCGGGCATGTCCAGCAGCTCGGCCAGCAGGTGCTCGGCCAGCGCCTGGGCGGTCGGGTAGTCGTACACCGAGGTGGCGGGCAGCTTCAGTCCGGTGGCCGCCCCGAGCCGGGCGGGCAGTTCGACGGCCGTGAGCGAGTCGAAGCCGAGGTCGCGGAACTTGCGGTCCGGCGCGACGGCGGAGCGGTCGGCGTGGCCGAGCACCGCCGCGACCTGAGTGCGCACCAGGTCGGTGAGCAGCGCGGTGCGCTCGTTCGGGGCCAGCGCGCGGAGGCGTCCGGTGAGCTCGGAGGCGGCGGTCGCGAAGCCCCGGCGGGTCTCGGCGGAGGCCTCCAGCACAGGGCGGGCGGCGGGCAGGTCCCGCAGCAGCGGGTTGCCACGCAGACCGACCAGGCTCTCCAGGACCTGCGGCTGGGCCAGGTCCAGGAGCACCAGCGCCGGGGCCGGCCGGGTGACGGCCTGGCGCAGCGCGGCCAGCGCGAGGTCGGGGTGCAGGGCGGGGACGGCCGCCCGCTGGGTCCGGCCGTCGGGGTCCGCCGGGGCGCTGTACTCGGCGCCGACCCAGGCGCCCCAGGCGATGGCGGTGGCGGGCAGGCCCTCGGCACGGCGGCGGTGGGCGAGCGCGTCCAGGACGGCGGCCGGGGCCGCGAGGGCGGCCCGGCCGGCGGTGCCGACGGTGCCCGCGACGGAGGAGCAGAGCACGAAGGCGGTGAGGTCGAGCCCGCGGGTCAGCTCGTCCAGGTGGAGGGCGCCCTGCGCCCGCGCCTGCTGGGCGGCGGCGAGGCGTTCGGGCGTCAGGTCGTCCAGCACGCCGTCGTCGACGGTGCCCGCCGCGTGGACGACGGCGGTCAGCGGGGCGTCCTCGGGCAGCCCGGCGAGCAGGACGGCCAGCTCCGCCCGGTCGGCGACGTCGCAGGCCGCGACGGTCACCCGGGCGCCACGGGCGCGCAGCCGGGCGGCGAGGTCGGCCGCGCCGGGGGCGTCCGGGCCCCGGCGGCCGGCCAGCAGCAGGTGGTCGGCGCCCGCGTCGGCGAGCCATTGGGCCACGGCGGCGCCGCGCCCGCCGGTGCCGCCGGTGATCAGCACGGTGCCGCGGCTCTCCCCCGGGGTCCAGCCGGCGTCCGGGGAGCCGGCCGGGGCCGGGGTGAGCCGGCGCGCGTGCACGGCGGTGGCCCGGATCGCGAGCTGGTCCTCGCCGTCGGTCGCGGCGAGCACGGCGGCCAGCCGGCGCACCGCGGCCGGGTCCGGCGCCTCGGGCAGGTCGATCAGGCCGCCCCACTGCTGGGGGTGTTCCAGGGCGGCGACCCGGCCGAGGCCCCAGACGGCGGCCTGCTCGGGCGCGGCCGGTGCCTCGGTGCGGGCCACCGCGACCGCGCCGCGGGTCAGGCACCACAGCGGGGCGGTGAGGCCGGTGTCGCGCAGGGCCTGCAGCAGGGTGAGGGTGCCGGCGGCGGGCAGGTCTGCGGCGCCGAGCGCCAGCAGGGACAGCACACCGGCGAACGGCCTTCCGGCCGTCGGCAGTTCGCGCAGCAGCGCGGCCAGCTCGGCCCGCTCGGTGGTGCGCACGGACAGGCACAGGGCCTCCGCGCCGACCGCCTCGCAGGCTGCCGCCGCCCAGGCCTCGTCGCCGCCCTCGGCCGGTGTCACGACCAGCCACGGGCCGGCCGGGCGGGCCGTCGAGCCGCCCGCCAGCGCGGGCCAGGACTCGTGGAAGCGCAGCGCGTCCAGCAGGGACTGGTCTCGGTGGTGGCGCCGCCAGGCGGACAGCGCGGGGAGGACGGATCCGAGCGCCGCGCCGTCCACGGCCAGGTCGGCCGCGAGCGCGTCCAGGTCCTCGCCCTCGACGGCCGCCCAGAACCGGGCGTCCAGCGCGTCCTCCGGCGCGGCGCCCGGCCGTCCGGCCGGAGCGTGCGTCCTGGGCCAGTAGCGCTCGCGCTGGAAGGCGTAGGTGGGCAGGTCGACCCGCCGGGCGCCGGTGCCGTCGAACACCCGGGCCCAGTCGACGGCTCCGCCGACGACGTGCAGCCGGGCGAGCGCGGTCAGCAGGGTGCTCTCCTCGGCTCGGCCGCGACGGCAGGCCGGTTCCACGACGGCGCCCGGGGCGCCCGGGGCCTCGGCGAGGGTCTGGCGGACGGCCGGGGACAGCGCAGCGTCGGGGCCCAGTTCCAGGTAGTCGGTGGCACCGGCGGCGTGGAGGGTGCGGAGGCCGTCGGCGAAGCGGACGGTCTCCCGGACGTGGCGCACCCAGTAGTCCGCGTCCGTCGTGCCGGTGACCGGCTCGCCGGTCAGGTTGGAGACCAGCGGGATCGACGGCGCCTGGTAGGTCAGGCCGTCGAGGACCTGCCGGAAGTCCTCCAGCATCGGGTCCATGAGGGGTGAGTGGAAGGCGTGCGAGACCCGCAGGCGGGTCGTGCGGCGGTCGGCGAAGTGCGCTTCGATCGCCGCGACCGCTTCCTCCGTGCCTGACACAACCACCGAGGACGGGCCGTTGACGGCGGCTGTCGACACCTCGTCGTTCAGCAGCGGCCGGACCTCCTCCTCCGTCGCCTCGATCGCCAGCATCGCGCCACCCTCCGGAAGCGCCTGCATCAACCGGCCACGCGCCGCCACCAGCGCACACGCGTCCGCCAGCGAGAACACCCCCGCCACGTGCGCGGCGGCCACCTCACCGATCGAGTGACCGGCCACGAACTCCGGCCGCACGCCAAGTGATTCGACCAGCCGGAACAGCGCCACCTCCACCGCGAACAACCCCGCCTGGGCGAAGTCCGTCCGGTTCAGCAGCTCCGCGTCCTCGCCCCACACCACCTCCCGCACCGGCAGCTCGAACCCCGCGCACACCGCGTCGAAAGCCTCCGCGAACACCGGGAACCGGGCATACAACTCCCGCCCCATGCCGAGCCGTTGGGAACCCTGACCGGAGAAGAGCAGTGCCGTCCGACGCTCGCCGTCGGCGACGCCCCGGGCCACCTCGACGCCGTCCAGCAGCACCGCCCGGTGCGCGAACCGCGAGCGCCCGGTGGCCAGCGACAGGCCGATGTCCAGCGGAGAGCCCTCAACCGTCGCCGGCCCGGTCAGCTGCGCGTCCAGCGCCGCCTCCGACTTGCCCGCCAGCACCCACGGCACCACGGCCGGCACCGTCACGGGCACGGGCACCTGATCCGCGGCGGGGGCGTCGACCGACGGCGCCTCCTCGACGATCACGTGCGCATTGGTGCCGCTGATCCCGAACGCCGAGACGCCCGCCCGGCGTGGCCGGCCGGTCTGCGGCCATTCCTCCGCCCGGGTGAGCAGCCGGATGTCCCCGGCCGTCCAGTCGACGTGTGAGGACGGCGCGTCCACGTGCAGGGTGCGCGGCAGCACCCCGTGCCGCATCGCGAGCACCGCCTTGATCACGCCGGCCGCTCCCGCGGCGGCCTGGGTGTGGCCGATGTTGGACTTCAACGAGCCCAGCAGCAGCGGCTGTTCACGGTCCTGCCCGTAGGTGGCCAGCAGCGCCTGGGCCTCGATCGGGTCGCCCAGGGTGGTGCCCGTGCCGTGGCCCTCGACGAAGTCGACCTCGGCCGGCGAGAGCCGGGCGTTGGCGAGGGCCTGGCGGATGACGCGCTGCTGGGACGGCCCGTTGGGCGCCGTCAGTCCGTTGGAGGCGCCGTCCTGGTTGACGGCCGAGCCTCGCACCACGGCGAGGACGGGGTGCCCGTTGCGGCGCGCGTCCGACAGCCGTTCCAGCACCAGCACGCCGGCGCCCTCGGACCAGCCGGTGCCGTCCGCCCCGTCGGCGAAGGCCTTGCACCGCCCGTCCGGGGCCAACCCGCCCTGCCGGGTGAAGCCGGGGAATCCCAGTGAGGAGGACATCACGGTCACGCCTCCGGCCAGGGCGAGGGTGCACTCGCCGCTGCGCAGGGACTGCGCGGCCAGGTGCATCGCCACCAGGGAGGAGGAGCAGGCGGTGTCGACGGTGACCGCCGGGCCTTCCAGCCCGAAGGTGTACGAGATCCGGCCGGAGACCACACTCGCCGCCAGGCCGGTGCTCGCGTGCCCCTCGATGTCCTCGGCGGAGTTCATGACGAGGGTCAGGTAGTCCTGGCCGCCGGTGCCGACGAACACACCGGTCCGGCTGCCGCGCAGCGCCACCGGGTCGATGCCGGCCCGCTCGACGGCCTCCCAGGAGGTCTCCAGCAGGAGCCGCTGCTGCGGGTCCATGGCGAGGGCCTCGCGCGGCGAGATCCCGAAGAACGCGGCGTCGAAGTCGGCCACTCCGTGCAGGAAGCCGCCCTTGGCGGTGGCGCTGCGCCCCCGGTCGCCGGGGCCGCCGCCGAGCAGGGTGTCGAGGTCCCAGCCCCGGTCGGTGGGGAAGTCGGATATGCCCTCGCGCCCTTCGGCGACCAGCTCCCACAGCTCCTCGGGCGTGCCGATCCCGCCGGGCAGTCGGCATGCCATGCCGACGATCGCGATCGGGTCGTCGGTGGCGGCTGCGGGGTCGAGCGGCGGGAGTTCGGGTTCGTCCCGGCCGCCGAGCACCTCGGCGAGCAGGAGTTCCGCGATGGCCGTGGGGGTGGGGTGGTCGAAGACCAGGGTGGCGGGCAGCCGCAGGCCGGTGACGGCGGTGAGGCGGTTGCGCAGTTCCAGGGCGGTGAGGGAGTCGACGCCGAGGTCGTGGAAGTCCCGGTCGGCGGCGACGGACTGCGGTCCGGGGTGGCCGAGGACGGTGGCGGCCTCGCTGCGCACCAGGTCGAGGAGGTGGCGCAGCCGGTCGGTGCCGCGCAGCCCGTACAGGTGGGCGGCGAGGGCCGTCATGGCGGCGGCGCCCGTGCCGGTGGCGGAGGCGGTACGGCGCCCGGCGGGCAGCAGGGCGCGGAACATGGTCGGCACCTCGCCGCGCGGGCGGGCTCCGGCGGCCATCCGGCCGGTCGCCACCAGGTAGGGCTCGTTCAGGGTCATGGCGGCGTCGAGCAGGGCCAGGCCCTGCTCCTCGGTCAGCGGCGGCACCCCGGCGGAACGGATCCGCTGCAGGTCCGCATCGCTCAGCGTCCCGGTCATCCCCGCCGTGGGCACCCACGCCCCCCAGCCCAGGGACTGGGCGGGCAGGCCCTGCTGACGGCGCCACGCCGCCAACGCGTCCAGGAACACGTTCGCCGCCGCGTAGTTGCCCTGCCCCGCACTGCCCATCACCCCCGAAACCGAGGAGAACAGCACGAAAGCCCTCAGCTCCTGCCCCGCCGTCAACTCGTGCAGGTTCCACGCCGCATCCACCTTCGGCCGCAGGACAGCCGCCAGACGCTCCGGAGTCAGCCCACTGACCACACCGTCGTCCAGCACACCGGCCGCATGCACCACCCCCGTGACCGCCCGGCCCTCCAGTGCCCCGGCCAGCGCCACCCGGTCGGCCGCGTCACAGGCCAGCACCTCCACCACGGCGCCGAGTTGCCGAAGTTCCTCCACCCAGTCACCGCCCCCACCCCGGCGGCTCAGCAACAGCAGATCACGCACCCCGTGCTCCACCACCAGATGCCGGGCCACCAGACGACCCAGACCACCCGTACCACCCGTGATCACCACCGTCCCCCCACCCCAACCGGAAGAGGACCCGCCCACAGCCACGGCACGCGCCAGCCGACCGACCCGGACGACGCCGTCACGTACCAGCACCTGGGACTCACCCACGGCCAGCACCGCGTCCAGCGGCACGTCACCGTCGGTGTCCACCAGCACGAAGCGGCCCGGGTTCTCCGACTCCGCCGCCCGCACCAGACCCCACACAGCCGCACCGGCCAGGTCCGAGACCCCACCCCCCGGCACCGCACCCCTGGTCACGAAGACCAGCCGCGAACCCCCGAAACGCTCCTCCGCCAACCACTCCCGCACCAGCCCGAGCGCCCACGCCGTGACCTCGTGCACCACCTCCGGAACCCGCCCGGCCGGCACGGACACCACCACCGCCTCCGGCACCGCATCCGGCACCTCCGCCAGCGAGGCCGACGAGGCCGACGAGGCCGACGAGGCCGTCTCCGCGCCGAGCGTCACCGCCGACACCGGCCCGCCCGTACGGGACGGTGCCGGCACCCACTCCAGCCGCAGCAGCGACCCGCCCGCCCCAGCACCCCGCACCACCACCGGGGGCTCACCCAACGTCAGTGACTCCACCGACAGCACCGGCTCCCCGGCAGCGTCCGCCACGGCAAGCGACAACGTCTCCGCCCCCGTCCGCACCAGCCGGGCCCGCACCACCGACGCCCCCGAGGCATGCAGCGACACCCCGGACCACGCCACCGGCACCAACCCACGGCCATCCGCCCGCACCACCGCCGCCAGCAGCGCCGGATGCAGGCCGAAGCCCGCCGCCTCGGTCGGGAGCACCGCCTCGACGAAGGTCTCCTCGCCCCGCCGCCAGAGCAAACGCAGCCCCTCGAAGGCCTCGCCCAGTTCCGCCTCCTCGCGCACCGCCGCCGGATCGGCCACCACCGCCCCCTTGGGCGGCCAGACCGAGGCGTCGAAGCCGGCGGGCCGCTCGCCGCGGACGAGTGCGCCCACGGCGTGCTCCGTCCACGGCGCGTCGGGCTCGGCGTCCGTGCGGGAGAAGACCCGCACCGGGCACGCGCCGGAGCCGTCCGGCGCACCCACCTGGATCTGGACCACGACCGAGCCGTCCTCCGGCAGCACCAGCGGCTCGGTGACGGTCAGCCGCTCGACCCGGTCGCAGCCCACCTGGTCACCCGCCCGCACGGCCAGCTCCAGGTACCCGGTCGGCGGGAACACGGCCACTCCGCCCACCCGGTGGTCGCCCAGCCAGGGCTGCGCCGCCAACGACAGCCGGCCCGTCAGCAGGGTGCCCTCGGCGTTCGCCAGGGCGACGGTGGCGCCCAGCAGGGGGTGTTCGGCGGAGGCCAGTCCGGCTCCGGTCAGGTCACCGAGACGCCGGGCCGGGCGCGGCCAGTAGCGTTCGTGCTGGAAGGGGTAAGTGGGCAGGTCGACGGGCCGGGCGCCGGTGCCGTCGAACATCCGCGCCCAGTCCACCGCCACACCGGTGACGTGCAGCCGGGCGAGGGCGGTGACCAGGGCGGCCTCCTCCGGCCGGTCCCGGCGCAGCAGCGGAACGGCCGGGGAGGTCGTGCCGCCCTCGTGCTCGTCGAGGTTCCGCTCGGCCAGCGCGGCGAGCACGCCGTCCGGGCCGAGTTCCAGGAAGGCCGTGGCCCCGGCCGCGCGCAGGGCGCCCAGGCCGTCGGCGAAGCGGACGGTCTCGCGGACGTGGCGCACCCAGTAGTCCGCGTCGGTCGTGCCGCTGACCAGCTCACCGGTCAGGTTGGAGACCAGCGGGATCGACGGCGCGTGGTACGTCAGACCGTTGAGGACGGCACGGAAGTCCGCCAGCATCGGGTCCATCAGCGGCGAGTGGAAGGCGTGCGACACCCGCAGCCGGGTCGTACGGCGGTCGGCGAAGTGCGCTTCGACCACCGCGACCGCCTCCTCCGTACCCGAAACGACCACCGAGGACGGGCCGTTGACGGCGGCTATCGACACCTCGTCCTTCAGCAGCGGCCGGACCTCCTCCTCGGTGGCCTGCACCGCCAGCATCGCGCCGCCCTCCGGAAGCCCCTGCATCAGCCGGCCACGGGCGGCCACCAGGGTGCAGGCGTCCGCCAGCGAGAACACCCCCGCCACGTGCGCCGCGGCGATCTCACCGATCGAGTGCCCGGCCACGAACTCCGGCTCCACGCCCAGCGACTCCACCAGCCGGAACAGCGCCACCTCCACCGCGAACAACCCCGCCTGAGCGAAGTCCGTCCGGTTCAGCAGCCCCGCATCCTCACCCCACACCACCTCCCGCACCGGCAGGTCGAACCCCGCGCACACCGCGTCGAAAGCCTCCGCGAACACCGGGAACCGGGCATACAACTCCCGCCCCATCCCCAACCGCTGCGACCCCTGACCCGAGAACAGGAACGCCGTCGAGCGCTCGGTCGCGGCACCCCGCGCGACCTCCACGCCGTCCACCAGCACCGCCCGGTGCCCGAACCGCGACCGGCCCGCCAACGACAGACCCACGTCCACGGGTGAACCGGCCGACCCGGCGAGCGCGGTCAGCTGTGCGTCCAGCGCGGTCTCCGACTTCGCCGACACCACCCACGGCACCACCACCGGCCCGGCGACCACGGCCGCGGGCTCCTCTTCCACGGCCTCCTCCGGCGCCTGCTCCACGATCACATGGGCATTGGTGCCGCTGATCCCGAAGGCCGAGACGCCGGCCCGGCGCGGCTGACCGGTCTCCGGCCAGTCCCGGGCCTCGGCCAGCAGCTCCACCGCCCCCGCCGACCAGTCCACCTCACCGGACGGCGCGTCCACGTGCAGGGTCCGCGGCAGCACCCCGTGCCGCATCGCCATCACCGTCTTGATCACGCCCGCGACCCCGGCGGCGGCCTGGGTGTGGCCGATGTTGGACTTCAACGAGCCCAGCAGCAGCGGCCGTTCACGGTCCTGCCCGTACGTCGCCAGCAACGCCTGCGCCTCGATCGGGTCGCCCAGCGGCGTCCCCGTCCCGTGCCCCTCGACCGCGTCCACCTCGGCGGCGGAGAGTCCGGCAGCCGTCAGGGCGGCGCGGATGACGCGCTGCTGGGACGGCCCGTTGGGCGCGGTCAGCCCGTTGGAGGCACCGTCCTGGTTGACGGCCGAACCGCGCAGCACCGCGAGCACCGGGTGCCCGTTGCTCCGGGCGTCGGACAGCCGCTCCAGCACCAGCACGCCGGCGCCCTCGGCCCAGCCCGTTCCGTCGGCGGCGTCCGCGAAGGCCTTGCACCGCCCGTCCGGGGCCAGCCCGCCCTGCCGGCTGAAGCCCGCGAAGCTCATCGGAGTGGAGAGCACCGTCACGCCGCCCGCGAGGGCGAGGGTGCACTCGCCGGCCCGCAGCGCCTGCGAGGCCAGGTGCATCGCCACCAGGGAGGAGGAGCAGGCGGTGTCGACCGTCACCGCCGGGCCCTCCAGCCCGAAGGTGTACGACAGGCGGCCGGACAGCACGCTCGCTGTCAGGCCGGTGGTCGCGTGGCCCTCCATGTCCTCCTCTGCGTTCATGACCACACCGACGTAGTCGACGCCCGCCGTGCCGACGAAGACGCCGGTCCGGGTGCCG
Organism: Streptomyces viridifaciens; assembly: GCF_001888885.2. Lineage (NCBI taxonomy): Bacteria > Bacillati > Actinomycetota > Actinomycetes > Kitasatosporales > Streptomycetaceae > Streptomyces > Streptomyces viridifaciens. The sequence goes on along the minus strand of NZ_CP090840.1, from coordinate 1,133,477 downwards.
CGCAGGCCCGCCGGGTCGATGCCCGCCCGCTCGAACGCCTCCCAGGAGGTCTCCAGCAGGAGCCGCTGCTGCGGGTCCATCGCGAGGGCCTCGCGCGGGGAGATCCCGAAGAAGTCCGCGTCGAAGTCGGCCGCCGCGATGAATCCGCCCTCGATCGCGGCACTGCTCCCGGCGCCCTCGCCGGACAGCGCCGCCAGGTCCCAGCCGCGGTCGGCCGGGAAGGCGGTGATGCCGTCCCGCCCGTCCGCGACCAGCCGCCAGAGTTCCTCGGGGGTGGTCACCCCGCCCGGCAGACGGCAGGCCATGCCGACGACGGCGATCGGCTCGTGCCGGCCGGACTCGACTTCCAGCAGCCGTTGGCGGGTCTGGTGCAGGTCGGCCGTGACCCACTTGAGGTAGTCAACGAGCTTGCTGTCGTTCGACATGGGAGGTGGTGCCTTCCTGTGTAGAGGCAGGTGCGGTCAGCGGTCGCTGAGACGGCCGAGCTCGTTGTCGATGAAGGCGAGGACCTCGTCCGCACTCGCCGCTTCGAGTCGCTCCGCGACGCCGTCCTCGGCATTCTGGGCGTCGAGGATTCGCAATTTCTCCAGCATTCGGCGCAGCCGGAGGGACAGAGCGTCCCGGGTCGCCCGGTCGGTGTCTCCGTCCGCCAGGGCCTCGTCGAGCCGGTCGAGTTGCCCGAGCAGCGCGGCACCGTCCGCGGTGTCCCGCCGGTCCAGGAGCACACCGAGGAGGTGGGCGGCCAGGACGGCCGGGGTGGGGTGGTCGAAGACCAGGGTGGCGGGCAGCCGCAGGCCGGTGACGGCGGTGAGGCGGTTGCGCAGTTCCAGGGCGGTGAGGGAGTCGACGCCGAGGTCGTGGAAGTCCCGGTCGGCCTCAACGGACTGCGCCGAGCCGTGGCCGAGGACGGCCGCGGCCTCGGTCCGGACCAGGCCGGTGAGGTGGCGCAGCCGGTCGCCCTCGCGCAGTCCGGCCAGACGGGCCGCCAGCGCGGTGACCGTCCCGGTGCTGCCGCCTCCGGACTCGGCCACCCGGCGGGCGCCGCGGACCAGGCCGCGCAGCAGTGCGGGCACGGCGCCGGGCATCCTCGACGGGCCGGCGGCGCGGCCGATGGGGACGAGGTAGGGCTCGTCCAGGGTCATGGCGGCGTCGAGCAGGGCCAGGCCCTGCTCCTCGGTCAGCGGCGGCACCCCGGCGGAACGGATCCGCTGCAGGTCCGCATCGCTCAGCGTCCCGGTCATCCCCGCCGTGGGCACCCACGCCCCCCAGCCCAGGGACTGGGCGGGCAGGCCCTGCTGACGGCGCCACGCCGCCAACGCGTCCAGGAACACGTTCGCCGCCGCGTAGTTGCCCTGCCCCGCACTGCCCATCACCCCCGAAACCGAGGAGAACAGCACGAAAGCCCTCAGCTCCTGCCCCGCCGTCAACTCGTGCAGGTTCCACGCCGCATCCACCTTCGGCCGCAGGACAGCCGCCAGACGCTCCGGAGTCAGCCCACTGACCACACCGTCGTCCAGCACACCGGCCGCATGCACCACCCCCGTGACCGCCCGGCCCTCCAGTGCCCCGGCCAGCGCCACCCGGTCGGCCGCGTCACAGGCCAGCACCTCCACCACGGCGCCGAGTTCCCGAAGTTCCTCCACCCAGTCACCGCCACCACCCCGGCGGCTCAGCAACAGCAGATCACGCACCCCGTGCTCCACCACCAGATGCCGGGCCACCAGACGACCCAGACCACCCGTACCACCCGTGATCACCACCGTCCCCCCACCCCAACCGGAAGAGGACCCGCCCACAGCCACGGCACGCGCCAGCCGACCGGCCCGCACCACACCCCGGCGGGCCACGAACTGGAAGTCACCGCCGGCCGGTTGAGCGGCGAGGACGGGCAGCGCGGCCGTGGTGTCCGCGGTGGAGCCGACGTCGAGCAGGGCGAAGCGGCCCGGGTTCTCCGACTCCGCCGCCCGCACCAGACCCCACACGGCCGCACCGGCCAGGTCCGAGACCCCACCCCCCGGCACCGCACCCCTGGTCACGAAGACCAGCCGCGAACCCCCGAAACGCTCCTCCGCCAACCACTCCCGCACCAGCCCGAGCGCCCACGCCGTGACCTCGTGCACCACCTCCGGAACCTGGCCGCCCACGACCGGCGCGAGCACGACTTCCGGCACCGCGTCCGGCACCTCGGCCAGCGAGGCCATGGGCCCGTCCAGGGTCGCCGAGCGTACCGTCCCGTCGGCTGACGAGGGCGCGTCCACCCAGTCCAGCCGCAGCAGCGCCCCGGCCGGCACCGCGTTCGCGCGGACGGCGGCCGGCTCGGCCAGGGTCAGCGACCCTGCCGACAGCACGGGGCCGCCGGCCGCGTCCATGACCTCGACCGACACGCAATCCCCACCCGTCCGGGCGACGCGCAGCCGCACCACGGCTGCGCCGGTCGCGTGCAGCGCCACCTCCCGCCAGTCCACGGGCACCAGTCGCGCACCGTCCTCGGGGCCGAGCAGACCGGCCGCCTGGACGGCGGCCTCCAGCAGCGCCGGGTGCAGCCCGTAGGGCGCCGCGTCCTCGGCCCGGCCGGGCAGGACGGCTTCGGCGAACACCTCGTCGCCCCGCTGCCACACCGCGCGGAGCGTGCGGAAGGCCGGGCCGTGGTCCAGCGGGTCGTGGCAGCTCTCCGCTTCGACGGCCGATGCGCCCGCCGGGGGCCACACCGAGGTGTCGAACCCGCCGTCGCGGCCGCCGACCGCCAGGGTGCCGGTGGCGTGGCAGGTCCACGGCTCCTCCGGGGCGTCCGCCGGGCGGGCGTAGCAGCTCAGCGGGCGTGTGCCGGAATCGTCGGGCGCGCCGGCCACCAGTTGGACGGCGACGGCACCGTCCTGCGGCAGCACCAGCGGCTCGGTGACCGTCAACCGCTCGACGCGGTCGCAGCCGACCTGGTCCCCGGCCCGCAGGGCCAGCTCCAGCAGCCCGCCGGCCGGGAACACCGCGGCTCCGCCCACCCGGTGGTCGCCCAGCCAGGGCTGTGCCGCCAGCGACAGCCGTCCCGTCAGCAGGACGCCCGCCGAATCGGCCGGGGAGACGACCGCCCCGAGCAGCGGGTGCTCGGCGGACGCCAGACCGGCGCCGGCCACGTCACCGGTGCGGGCGGCCTGCGCGGGCCAGTAGCGCTCGCGCTGGAAGGCGTAGGTCGGCAGGTCGACCCGCCGAGCGCCGGTGCCGTCGAACACCCGGGCCCAGTCCACCGGCACGCCGACGACGTGCAACCGGGCGAGGCCGGTCAGCAGGGCGACCTCCTCCGGGCGGTCCGCACGCAGCGCCGCGGCGGCGACCCGACCGGTGCCCTCGGCCTCGGCCTTGGACTCGCCCTCGCCATCGTCCTCGCGCTCACCCTGGCCGAGGGTCTGCTCGGCGAGGGCGGTGAGCACGCCACCGGGGCCCAGCTCCAGGTAGTCGGTGGCGCCGACGGCGTCCAGGGTGCGTAGGCCGTCGGCGAAGCGGACGGTCTCGCGGACGTGGCGCACCCAGTAGTCCGCGTCCGTCGTGCCGGTGACCAGTTCGCCGGTCAGGTTGGAGACCAGCGGGATCGACGGCGCGTGGTACGTCAGGCCGTTGAGGACGTCCCGGAAGTCGTCCAGCATCGGGTCCATCAGCGCCGAGTGGAAGGCGTGCGAGACCCGCAGCCGGGTCGTGCGGCGGTCCGCGAAGCGCGCTTCGACCGCCGCGACCGCTTCCTCCGTACCCGACACGACCACCGAGGACGGCCCGTTGACGGCGGCTATGGACACCGACTCGCCCAGCAGCGGCCGAACCTCCTCCTCCGTCGCCTGCACCGCCAGCATCGCGCCGCCCTCCGGAAGCGCCTGCATCAACCGGCCACGAGCGGCGACCAAGGTGCAGGCGTCGGCCAGCGAGAACACGCCGGCCACATGCGCCGCGGCGATCTCACCGATCGAATGCCCGGCCACGAACTCCGGCCGCACCCCCAACGACTCCACCAGCCGGAACAGCGCCACCTCCACCGCGAACAACCCCGCCTGGGCGAACTCGGTCCGGTTCAGCAGCTCCGCGTCCTCACCCCACACCACCTCCCGCACCGGCAGGTCAAGCTCCGCACACACCGCGTCGAAAGCCTCCGCGAACACCGGGAACCGGGCATACAACTCCCGGCCCATCCCCAACCGCTGCGACCCCTGACCGGAGAGCAGCAGCGCGAGCCGCCGCTCACCGGCGACGCCCCGGGCCACCTCCACGCCGTCCAGCAGCACCGCCCGGTGCCCGAACCGCGACCGGCCCGCCAACGACAGCCCCACGTCCAGGGGCGAGCCGCCCCGCCCGGCGAGGCCCGTCAACTGTGCGTCCAGCGCCGCCCCCGAGACGCCCGAGACCACCCACGGCACCGTGCCCGGCTCGACCGACGGCCGCGTTTCCGCTTCCTCCTCCTGCGGCGTCTCCCGCGGTGCCTCCTCGACGATCACGTGCGCGTTCGTCCCGCTGATCCCGAACGAGGACACCCCCGCCCGCCGGGGCCGCTCCCCGCCAGGCCACTCCCGCGCCTCCGTCAGCAGTTCCACCGCGCCGGTCGACCAGTCGACGTGCGACGAGGGCGCGTCCACGTGCAGGGTCTTCGGCAGTACCCCCGCCCGCATCGCCTCGACGGTCTTGATCACACCCGCCACACCGGCGGCCGCCTGGGTGTGGCCGAGGTTGGACTTCACCGAGCCCAGCATCAGCGGCTGTTCACGGTCCTGCCCGTACGTCGCCAGCAACGCCTGCGCCTCGATCGGGTCGCCCAAGGCGGTGCCGGTGCCGTGCGCCTCCACGGCGTCTACGTCGGCGGCGGACAGCCCGGCGTTGGCCAGCGCCTGGCGGATCACCCGCTGCTGGGACGGCCCGTTCGGCGCGGTGAGCCCGTTCGACGCGCCGTCCTGGTTGACGGCGCTGCCTCGCAGGACCGCCAGCACGGGGTGCCCGTGGCGCCGCGCGTCCGAGAGTCGCTCCAGCACCAGCACGCCCACGCCCTCGGACCAGCCCGTGCCGTCCGCCCCGTCGGCGAAGGCCTTGCAGCGGCCGTCCGGGGCCAGCCCGCCCTGCCGGGTGAAGCCGAGGAAGCTCATCGGCGTGGACAGCACGGTCACCCCGCCGGCCAGGGCGAGGGAGCATTCGCCACTGTGCAGGGACTGCGCGGCCAGGTGCATCGCCACCAGCGAGGAGGAGCAGGCGGTGTCGATGGTGAGGGCGGGCCCCTCCAGACCGAGGCAGTACGACACCCGGCCCGAGATCACACTGTTGGCCAGCCCGGTGCTCGCGTGCCCCTCCACCTCCTCCCGTGAGTTCATCACCAGCGAGGCGTAGTCCTGTCCGGTGGTGCCGACGAAGACACCGGTCCGGCTGCCGCGCAGCGCCACCGGGTCGAGGCCGGCCCGCTCGAACGCCTCCCAGGAGGTCTCCAGCAGCAGCCGCTGCTGCGGGTCCATCGCGAGGGCCTCGCGCGGGGAGATCCCGAAGAAGCCCGCGTCGAAGTCGCCCAGTCCGGTGAGGAAGCCGCCCCGACGGGTGGCGCTGACGCCGTGACCGGTGCCGAACAGCGCGTCCAGGTCCCAGCCGCGGTCGGCCGGGAAGCCGGAGATGCCGTCGCGGCCCTCGCTCAGCAGCCGCCAGAGATCCTCGGGTGAGGCGACGCCGCCCGGGAAACGGCAGGCCATGCCGACGATCGCGACCGGTTCTCCGGCCGCGGGGGTCGTGGTGGCGGCCGGGAGCGCCGGGGCGGCGCCCCCGTCGAGGAGTTCGCCGAGGAGGTGCGCGGCGAGGGCGTGCGGAGTCGGGTGGTCGAAGACCAGGGTCGCCGGGAGCCGGATCCCGGTGACGGCGGTGAGGCGGTTGCGCAGCTCGATCGCGGTGAGGGAGTCGAACCCGAGGTCGCGGAACTCCCGCTCCGGGTCGACGGCCCGGCCGGAGGCGTGGCCGAGGACGGCGGCGGCCTCGGTACGGACCAGGTCCACGAGGTGGCGCGGCCGGTCGGCCTCGCGCAGCGCGTGCAGACGGGCGGCGAGGGCGGCGCCCGTCCCCGTGCTTCCGGCGGCGGTCCGGCGCCCGGCGGGGAACAGGGCGCGGAACATGCTCGGCACCTCGCTGGGCGGGCGCGTTCCGGCGGCCATCCGGCCGGTCGCCACCAGGTAGGGCTCGTCCACGGTCATGGCGGCGTCGAGCAGGGCCAGGCCCTGTTCCTCGGTCAGCGGCGGCACCCCGGCGGAACGGATCCGGTGCAGGTCCGTCTCGGAGAGCGTCCCGGTCATGCCGTCGGTTGGCGCCCAGGCGCCCCAGCCCAGGGACTGGGCGGGCAGGCCCTGCTGACGGCGCCAGGCGGCCAGGGCGTCCAGGAAGACGTTCGCCGCCGCGTAGCTGCCCTGGCCGGCGCTGCCCAGCACACCCGACACGGACGAGAACAGCACGAAGGCCTCGAGGTCCTGGCCGGCCGTCAGCTCGTGCAGGTTCCAGGCCGCGTCCACCTTGGGCCGCAGGACGGCGGTGAGCCGTTCGGACGTCAGTCCGGTGACCACGCCGTCGTCCAGCACACCGGCCGCGTGCACCACGCCGGTGATCGTCCGGCCCTCCAGTGCCCCGGCCAGCGCCTCCCGGTCGGCCGCGTCGCAGGCCAGCACCTCGACCTCGGCGCCGAGTTCCCGAAGTTCCTCCACCCAGTCGCCGCGACCGCCCCGGCGGCTCAGCAACAGCAGCTTCCGAACACCGTGTTCGGCCACCAGGTGCCGCGCCACCCGCCGCCCCAGGCCGCCGGTGCCGCCCGTGACGACCACCGTGCCCGGGCCCCAGCCGCCGGACGCCCCGCCGCTCGGGGTCCGGGTCAACCGGCCGACCCGGACGACGCCGTCACGTACCAGCACCTGGGACTCACCCACGGCCAGCACCGCGTCCAGCGGCACGTCACCGTCGGTGTCCACCAGCACGAAGCGGCCCGGGTTCTCCGACTCCGCCGCCCGCACCAGACCCCACACAGCCGCACCGGCCAGGTCCGAGACCCCACCCCCCGGCACCGCGCTCCTGGTCACGAAGACCAGCCGCGAACCCCCGAAACGCTCCTCCGCCAACCACTCCCGCACCAGCCCGAGCGCCCACGCCGTGACCTCATGCACCACCTCCGGAACCCGCCCGGCCGGCACGGACACCACCACCGCCTCCGGCACCTCCGCGTCGAGCTCCGCCGGCGACTCCACCCACACCGAACGGACGGCCGCCCCCGTACGGGACGGTGCCGGCACCCACTCCAGCCGCAGCAGCGACCCGCCCGCCCCAGCACCCCGCACCACCACCGGGGGCTCACCCAACGTCAGTGACTCCACCGACAGCACCGGCTCCCCGGCAGCGTCCGCCACGGCGAGCGACAACGTCTCCGCCCCCGTCCGCACCAGCCGGGCCCGCACCACCGACGCCCCCGAGGCATGCAGCGACACCCCGGACCACGCCACCGGCACCAACCCACGGCCGTCCGCCCGCACCACCGCCGCCAGCAGCGCCGGATGCAGGCCGAAGCCCGCCGCCTCGGTCGGGAGCACCGCCTCGACGAAGGTCTCCTCGCCCCGCCGCCAGACGCCCTCGCCCTGCGGTGCCGTGCCGGCCGGCGGCCAGACCGTGGCGTCGAAGTCGGCGGTGCGCGCTCCGGTGGTCAGCAGCCCGGTGGCGTGTTCGGTCCACGGCTCGTCCAGGGGGCCGTCGGGGCGCGAGTAGAACGTCACCGCCCGGGCGCCGGTCCCGTCCGGCGCGCCCGCGCGGATCTGGACCATCGTGCCGTCGCCGGTGCCCAGGGGCAGCGGGCTGGTGACGGTGAGCCGCTCGACCCGGTCGCAGCCGACGTGGTCGCCGACCCGGAGTGCCAGCTCCAGGAACCCGGCGGCCGGGAAGACGTCCGCGTCACTGTCCCAGGCCACCGTGCCGGGCGAGAGCCGTCCGGTGAACACCACGCTGTCCGTGCCGGCCAGCGGCACCGCCGCGCCGAGCAGCGGGTGGTCCGCCGCCAGCAGTCCGGCGGCGACGACGTCCCCGGTGAGGCTGCCCGGGGCGGGCCAGTAGCGCTCGTGCTGGAAGGGGTAGGTGGGCAGGTCGACGGGCCGGGCGCCGGTGCCGTCGAACAGCCGTGCCCAGTCCACCGGCACACCGGCGACGTGCAGCCGGGCCAGACCGGTGACCAGCGCGGTCTCTTCCGGCCGGTCCCGGCGCAGCAGCGGGACGGCCGGAGCGGCGGCCTCCTGGGCGAGGGCCGACAGGACGCCGTCCGGGCCGAGCTCGACGAAGGCGGTGGCCCCGGCCGCACGCAGGGCGCGCAGACCGTCGGCGAAGCGGACGGTCTCCCGGACGTGGCGCACCCAGTAGTCCGCGTCGGTCGCGCCGGTGACCAGCTCACCGGTCAGGTTGGAGACGAGGGGGATCGAGGGCTCGCTGTACGTCAGCCCGTTGAGGACCTGCCGGAATTCGTCCAGCATCGGGTCCATCAGCGGCGAGTGGAAGGCGTGCGACACCCGCAGCCGGGTCGTACGGCGGTCGGCGAAGTGCGCCTCGACCACCGCGACGGCGTCGTCCGCGCCCGAAACGACCACCGAGGACGGCCCGTTCACGGCGGCTATCGACACCTCGCCGTTCAGCAGCGGCCGCATTTCCTCCTCGGTGGCCTGCACCGCCAGCATCGCGCCACCGGAGGGCAGCGCCTCCATCAACCGGCCACGGGCGGCCACCAGGGTGCAGGCGTCCGCCAGCGAGAACACCCCCGCCACATGAGCCGCGGCCACCTCACCGATCGAGTGACCGGCCACGAACTCCGGCTCCACGCCCAGCGACTCCACCAGCCGGAACAGCGCCACCTCCACCGCGAACAACCCCGCCTGAGCGAAGTCCGTCCGGTTCAGCAGCCCCGAGTCCTCACCCCACACCACCTCCCGCACCGGCAGCTCGAACCCCGCGCACACCGCGTCGAAAGCCTCCGCGAACACCGGGAACCGGGCATACAACTCCCGCCCCATCCCCAACCGCTGCGACCCCTGACCCGAGAACAGGAACGCCGTCGAGCGCTCGGTCGCGGCACCCCGCGCGACCTCCACGCCGTCCACCAGCACCGCCCGGTGCCCGAACCGCGACCGGCCCGCCAACGACAGACCCACGTCCACGGGTGAACCGGCCGACCCGGCGAGCGCGGTCAGCTGTGCGTCCAGCGCGGTCTCCGACTTCGCCGACACCACCCACGGCACCACCACCGGCCCGGCGACCACGGCCGCGGGCTCCTCTTCCACGGCCTCCTCCGGCGCCTGCTCCACGATCACGTGGGCGTTGGTGCCGCTGATCCCGAACGAGGAAACCCCCGCCCGCCGGGGCCGCTCCCCGCCCGGCCACTCCCGCGCCTCCGTCAGCAGCCGTACGTCGCCCACCGACCAGTCCACCCGCGCGGACGGCCGCTCCGCGTGCAGGGTCTTCGGCAGCACCCCGTGCCGCATCGCCATCACCGTCTTGATCACACCCGCGACCCCGGCTGCCGCCTGGGCGTGGCCCAGGTTCGACTTGACCGAGCCGAGCCAGAGCGGCCGGCCGGCCTCCCGTCCTCGCCCGTAGGTGGCCAGCAGCGCCTGGGCCTCGATCGGGTCGCCGAGCGGCGTGCCCGTCCCGTGCCCCTCGACCGCGTCCACCTCGGCGGCGGACAGCCCGGCGTTGGCCAGCGCCTGGCGGATCACCCGCTGTTGGGACGGCCCGTTCGGCGCGGTGAACCCGTTGGAGGCGCCGTCCTGGTTGACCGCCGAGCCCCGGACCACGGCCAGCACCCGGTGCCCGTTGCTCCGGGCGTCCGAGAGCCGCTCCAGCACCAGCACGCCCACGCCCTCCGACCAGCCGGTGCCGTCCGCCCCGTCCGCGAAGGCCTTGCACCGCCCGTCCGGGGCCAGCCCGCCCTGCCGGCTGAACTCCAGCAGTGCTCCCGGGGTCGACATCACGTTGACTCCGCCCGCCACCGCCAGCGTGCACTCGCCCGCCCGCAGCGCCTGGACCGCCCAGTGCAGGGCGACCAGCGAGGAGGAGCAGGCGGTGTCCACGGTCACCGACGGGCCCTCCAGCCCGAGGGTGTAGGACAGCCGGCCGGACAGCGCGGAGGCGGCGATGCCGGTGCCGATGTCGCCGGTGGCGTCGGCCAGCGAGCGCACCAGCAGATAGGCGTAGTCCTGGCCGTTGGTGCCCAGGAACACCCCGGTGCGGCTGCCGCGCAGGGCCGTCGGGTCGAGGCCGGCCCGCTCGAACGCCTCCCAGGAGGTCTCCAGCAGGAGCCGCTGCTGGGGGTCGGTGGTGACGGCCTCGCGCGGGGAGATCCCGAAGAAGTCCGCGTCGAAGCCGGACACCGCGTCGAGGAAGCCCCCGCGCCGGGAGACCCGGGTGCCGCGCTCGTCGACGCCGGTGTCACGCAGGGCGCCGAGGTCCCAGCCGCGGTCCTCCGGGTAGTCCCCGGTGGCGTCGGCGCCGCTCGCCACCAGGTCCCAGAGGTCCTCGGGCGAACCGATCCCGCCGGGGTAGCGGCAGCCCATGCCGATCACGGCGACGGGTTCGGTGGCTGCGGCCAGCAGCCGGCGGTTCTGCTGCCGCAGCCGTTCGGACTCCTTCAGCGAGGACCGGAGAGCGGCGACTACCTTGTCGTGGGGCGTGGTCATGGGAGCTCCGTCAGTCCTGGGCGTGGTCGGGGTCGTTGCGCAGGGCGGCCTGCACCAGGTCGTCCAGGTCCATCGCGTCGATGGCGTCGTCGTCCTCGGCGTCCTCGGCGGCCTCACCGTCCGCGGCGCCGTCGGCGAGCTTCAGCAGCTCGTCCAGCACCCCGCTGCGCCGGAGCCGGTCCAGCGGGACGGACTCGAGGAGGGCCCGCAGGCGGTCCCGCTCGGGTTCGGCGTCCCTGCTGTCCTGGCCGGGTCCGGTGAGCAGCAGGCCGAGCAGGTGCTCGGCGAGCTCGCTCGGGCTCGGGTGGTCGAAGACCAGCGTCGGGGAGAGGTCGAGGCCGGTGGCGGCGCCGAGCCGGTTGCGCAGTTCGACGGCGCCGAGGGAGTCGAAGCCGAGGTCCCGGAAGGCCTTGTCCGGGCCGACCGCCTCGATACCGGGCAGTCCGAGCACCTCGGCGGCCCGGCCGCGGACCAGTCCGAGCACGGTGGCGGCGCGGCGCGCCGGGGGCAGTCCGGCGAGTTCGGCGCGCAGTTCGCGGCCGTTCCCGGTGTCGCCGCCGGGGCCCTGGGGCTCGGCGTAGCCGGGCAGCTGGGCGAGCAGACGACTCGGCCGGACGGCGGTGAAGGCGCGCACGAAGCGCTCCGGGTCGACGTCGGCCACCAGGGTGGTCGGGGCGTCGTCCAGGACGGTCCGGCGCAGCGCGCTGACCGCGGCGGCCGGGTCGAGCGGCCGGATGCCGGTGCGGCGGGCGGCCTCGGCGGCCCGGGTGTCGGCGGCCATGCCGCCGCCGCCCCAGGCGCCCCAGGCGATCGAGGTGGCCGCCCGCCCGTGGGCGCGGCGGCGCTCGGCGAGGGCGTCGAGGAGGGCGTTGGCGGCCGCGTAGTTACCCTGGCCCGGGTTGCCGACGGCGGCCGAGGCGGAGGAGAACAGGGCGAAGACGGCCAGGTCCTGGTCGGCGGTCAGTTCGTCGAGCAGCAGCGCCGAGGCGGCCTTGGCCCGGTGGACGGCGGTGAAGCGGTCCGGGTCGAGGCCGTCGATCACGCCGTCGTCGAGGACGCCGGCGGCGTGGACGACGGCGCTGAGCGGCTGGTCGGCGGGCACCGCGGCCAGGACGGCGGCGAGCGCCTCCCGGTCGGCCACGTCGCAGGCCGTGATGGTGACGGTGGCGCCGACGGCGGTGAGGTCCTCGCGGAGTCCGGCCGCGCCGGGGGCGTCGGGGCCCCGGCGGCTGAGCAGGAGGAGGTGCCGGGCCCCGGCGGCGGCGAGGCCGCGGGCGACCTCGCCGCCGAGCGCGCCGGTGCCGCCGGTGATCAGCACGGTGCCGGTGGGTTCCCAGAGGCCCTGGTCGTCGCCGGATCCGCCGGGGGTGGCGGCCAGCCGGCGGGCGAACAGGCCGGTGCGGCGGACGGCGAGCTGGTCCTCACCGGCCGGGTCCGCCAGGACGGCGGCCAGCAGGGCCGCGGCGTCCCGGTCGACGGTTCCCGGCAGGTCGATCAGCCCTCCCCAGCGCTGCGGGAGTTCGAGGGCGGCGACCCGGCCGAGTCCCCAGACCGCGGCCTGCGGCAGGCCGGTGACGCGGTCGCCGGGGGCGGCCGCGACGGCCTCCCTGGTGAGGCACCACAGCGGGGCGCCGATCCGGGCGTCGCCGAGGGCCTGGAGGAGGGTGGCGGTCCGGGCCGGTCCGGCGGGCGTGCCGTCCGCGGTGCTCTCGTCGAGCGCCAGGAGGGACAGCACTCCGCTGAATCCGCGGCCCGCGTCCGGGAGTTCGGCGAGCTTCTCGGCGAGGCGGGCGCGGTCGAGGCCGGCCGCGACGGTCAGCCGGGCGGTGTCCGGGCCGAGCGCGCCGAGCACGGTCTGCGCCCAGACGTCGTCGCCGTGGCCGGCCGGCAGCACGGCCAGCCAGGTGCCGGCCGGGGCGCCGGAGCGGGCCCGGTCGAGCGGCTGCCAGACGATCCGCCGACGGAGGGCGTCCACGGCGGCCTGCTCCTCGCGCCGGTCGTGCCAGTCGCGCAGCGCTGGGAGGACCTTGGCGAGCGCGTCGCCGTCGACGTCGAGGGTGTCGGCCAGCGCGTCGAGGGACTCGGTGCGCAGCACCGTCCAGAACTCCCCGTCGGCGGTGGCCGGGGCCGGAGCCGGGGTGGGCTCGGGCCAGTAGCGCTGCCGCTGGAACGGGTAGGTGGGCAGGTCGACCCGGCGGGCGCCGGTGCCCTCGAAGACGGCGGGCCAGTGCGGTGCCAGCCCGTCGGCGTGCAGCCGGGCGACGGCGGTCAGCAGGGTGGTCCGTTCGTCGCGGCCGTGCCGCAGGGCGGTCGCGGTGACCACCGGGCGGGCGGGGTCGGCCTGGTCGGCCCCGCCGGCCTGAACCAGGGCGGACAGCACGCCGTCCGGCCCGAGTTCCAGGTGGCGGCGCACGCCGCGGGCGGCCAGGGTGGCCAGGCCGTCGGCGAAGCGGACGGCCTCCCGGACGTGCCGGACCCAGTAGTGCGCCCCGGTCTCCCCGGTGACGAGCTCACCGGTCAGGTTGGAGACGAGCGGGATGCGCGGGGCGGTGTAGGCGATGCCCCGGGCGGTCCGCTCGAAGTCGTCGAGCATCGCGTCCATGTGTACGGAGTGAAACGCATGGCTCACCCGCAAACGCCTAGTCCTGCGTCCGTCGGCCGCCAGGCCGGCGGCGATGCGCTCGACGGCGTCGGCGTCGCCGGAGAGGACGACGGCGCGCGGGCCGTTGACGGCGGCGATCGACACGCCGTCCGTCAGCAACGGCAGCACCTCCTCCTCCGCCGCCTCGACCGACACCATCGCTCCCCCACCGGGCAGCGCCGACATCAACCGCGCCCGGGCCGCCACCAGCGTGCACGCGTCCTCCAGCGAGAACACCCCGGCCACGTGCGCGGCCGCCAGCTCCCCCACCGAATGACCCACCACGAAGTCCGGCCGCACACCCCACGACTCCACCAGCCGGAACAACGCCACCTCCAGCGCGAACAACGCCGGCTGCGCGAACCCCGTGTCATCCAGCAACCCCGCCTCCACCGACCCCTCCACCGCGAACAACACCTCACGGAGGGGGCCGGCGAGCCGGCCCTCGAAGCCGGCCAGCACGGCGTCCAGCGCCTCGGCGAACACGGGCTCGGAGGCGTACAACCCGCTTCCGGCGCCGGGGCGTTGCGACCCCTGGCCGGGGAACAGGAAGGCGGTCCTCGCGCTCCGGGCCGAGCCCTGGACGGCCTCGCCGCCGGGGTTCCCGTCGGCGAGGGCGCGCAGGCCCCGGACGAGTTCCTCCCGGTCGGCGGCGAGCAGCACGGCCCGGTGGTCGAGCAGGGCGCGGGTGGTGGCCAGCGAGTGGCCGAGGTCCCGTACGGTCAGGCCGGGGTGGCCGGCGAGCCGGTCGAGCAGACGGGCGGCCTGTTCGCGCAGCGCCTCCGGGGTGGCGGCGGAGAGCGGGACGGGCAGGGTCCGGTCGTCCGGACGGTCCCCGGCCGCCGGCGGCGGCTCCTCGGCGGCCTGTTCGAGGATCACGTGGGCGTTGGTGCCGCTGGCGCCGAACGCCGAGACGCCGGCCCGGCGCGGGCGGCCGCTCTCGGGCCAGTCGCGGGCCTCGGTGAGCAGCTCGGCGGCGCCGGCGGTCCAGTCGACGTGGGCGGACGGCGTGTCCAGGTGGAGGGTGCGCGGCAGCAGGCCGTGCCGCATGGCCAGCACCATCTTGATCACCCCGCCCACTCCGGAGGCGGCCTGGGTGTGGCCCAGGTTGGACTTCAGCGCGCCGATCAGGACCGGCCGCTCGCGGTCCTGGCCGTAGGTGGCCAGCAGCGCCTGGGCCTCGATCGGGTCACCCAGCCGGGTGCCGGTGCCGTGCGCCTCGACGGCGTCCACCTCACCGGGTGTCAGGCCGGCGCCGGCCAGCGCGCGCCGGATGACGCGCTGCTGGGACGGCCCGTTGGGCGCGGTGATGCCGTTGGACGCGCCGTCCTGGTTGACGGCGGAGCCGCGCAGCACGGCCAGTACCCGGTGGCCGAGGCGTTCGGCGTCGGAGCGCCGTTCGACCACCAGGACGCCGACGCCCTCGGACCAGCCGGTGCCGTCGGCCCCGTCGGAGAAGGCCCGGCAGCGCCCGTCCGGGGACAGCGCGCCCATCTCGCCGAACTCGACGAAGCCGACCGGGCTGGACATCACCGTCACGCCGCCGGCCAGGGCGAGCGAGCACTCGCCGGCGCGCAGCGCCTGGGCGGCGAGGTGCAGGGCGACCAGCGAGGAGGAGCACGCGGTGTCCACGCTCACCGACGGCCCCTCCAGGCCGAGGGTGTAGGAGAGCCGGCCGGAGAGCAGGCTCGCGGACTGGGCGGTCTCGACGTGGCCGAGCTGGCCGATGGCGGGCCGGTAGTCGCCGCTGCCGCCGCCGACGAACACGCCGGTGTCGCCGCCGCGCAGGCCGGCCGGGTCGATCCCGGCGCGCTCCAGCGCCTCCCAGGCGGTCTCCAGCAGCAGGCGCTGCTGCGGGTCGACGACCAGCGCCTCGCGCGGCGAGACGCCGAAGAAGGCCGCGTCGAACTCGGCGGCGTCGTACAGGAATCCACCGTGCCCGGTGACGCTGCGGCCGCGGCCGTCGCGGTCGCCGTGGGCGAGCCGGTCGAGGTCCCAGCCGCGGTCGGTGGGGAACGGCCCGATGGCGTCCGTGCCGTCGAGCAGCAGCTGCCAGAGGTCCTCGGGCGAGCGGACGCCGCCGGGGTAGCGGCAGCCCATGCCGACGATCACGATCGGGTCGTCGGTGTCGACGGCCGCGACCGGGCGTTCGGCCTCCCCCGCCTCGTCGAGGAGTTCGGCCCGCAGGTGGGCGGCCAGGGCCGCCGGGGACGGGTAGTCGAACACCAGGGTGGCGGGCAGCTTCAGGCCGGTCGCGGTGCCGAGCCGGTTACGCAGGTCGACGGCGGTCAGCGAGTCGAAGCCGAGGTCCTTGAAGGGGTGCCCGGCGGGGACGTCGTCGGCGTCGGCGTGGCCGAGCACGGCGGCGGCCTCGGCCCGGACGAGTGCGAGCAGGGCCTCGGTGCGCTCGGCGGCGGACCGGTCGCGCAGGTCGGCGCGCAGTGCCTCGGCCCGGGCGGATCCACCGCCCGGCTGCTGCGGCTCCGCGGTGCGCCGGGCCCCGGGCAGTTCGGCGAACAGCCGGGTGGTCCGGGTCTCGCCGAAGGCGGGGGCGAACCGCTCCCAGGTGACCTCGGCGACGGTGACGGCGGCCGGGCCGTCGGCGGCCGCCGCCAGTGCGGTCAGCGCGCGCTCGGGGGCGATCGGCGGCAGCCCGTTGGCGCGCAGGTGAGCGGCGAGGGAGTCGGGGGTGCTGCCGGTCCAGGCGCCCCAGGCGACGGCGAGTGCGGCCCGTCCGGCGGCCCGGCGGGACTGGGCGGCGGCCTCCAGGAGGGCGCCGGCGGCGGCCTCGTCCGCCCGGCCCTTGACGCCCCAGGTGCCGGCGATGGACCCGAACAGCAGGAAGGCGTCGAGCGGCCGGTCACCGAGCGCGGTGTCGAGCGCGGCGAGTTCGGCGAGCAGCCCGGCGAGCTGCTCGTCGGGTGTGCCCGGCGCGGCGGTGCGGCCGGTGTGCAGGACGGCGGTGAGCTCGGGCCGGCCGAGCGCGGAGGCCAGGGCGGCGGGGTCGCCGGGCGCACCGGTGACGACGCTCAGTCCGGCGCCGTGCCCGGCGAGTTCGGCCTCGATCCGCTCGACGGCGGACGAGCCGTCGGCCGTGTCCTCCGCGGTGAGCAGCACCACCTGCCGGGCCCCGTTGCGGGCGAGCCAGCGGGCCGTGGGCGCCGCGTGGCCGTCCGGGTCGCCGATCAGCAGGACGGTGCCGTGCGGGGTCCAGGGGCGCGCGTCGGCGTCCGTGGTGGCGCGGACCAGGCGCCGGGCGAAGGCGCCGGAGGGGCGCAGGGCGAGCTGGTCCTCACCGTCGGGAGCGGTCAGCAGGGCGCGCAGCCGGGCCGCGGTGCGGGTGTCGGGGGCCTCGGCGAGGTCGACCAGGCCGCCCCAGCGCCGCGGGTGCTCCAGCGCGATGACCCGGCCGATGCCCCAGGCGGCGGCCTGGGCGGGGCGGTCCGGGGCCTCGGTGTCGCCGACGGCGACGGCTCCCCGGGTGAGGCACCACAGCGGCGCCTCGATGCCGGCCTCGCCGAGCGCGGCGAGCAGTTCGTCCGGCCGGGCGAGCCCGGTGGGCAGCGTGTCCTCGGCGGCGAGCAGCGAGATCACGCCGGTGACCGCCCCGGCGTGCGGCGCGAGCCGTTCGACCAGCGCGGCGCGGCCGTCCCGGCCGGTCTCCAGGCGGAGCACGTCCGGGCCGAGGGCGGTGAGCGCCGCCGTGGTCCACGGGTCGTCGGCCCGGCCGGCCGGCAGGACGGCCAGCCAGCCCTCGGGCAGGGCTTCCGGTCCGGCGGGGACGGCGTACGGCCGCCAGGCGGCGCGGTAGCGCAGCCGGTCGGCGTCGGTCCGGGCGCTCTGCCGGCGGCGCCAGGTGGACAGTGCGGGCAGCAGTTCGGCGAGCGAGCTGTCGTCCGCCAGTCCGAGGGCGGTGCCGAGCGCGGCGGTGTCGGCGCGTTCGACGGCGGACCAGAAGGCGGCGTCCGCCGGGTCGCCACCGGCCGCGGCGGGTTCGGGGGCGCGCTCGGGCCAGTACCGCTCGCGCTGGAACGGGTAGGTGGGCAGGTCGACGCGGGCCGCGCCGGTGCCGGCGAGCAGTGCGGTCCAGTCGACCGGCACGCCCGCGACGTGCAGCCGGGCGAGCGCGGTGACCAGGGTGTGCTCCTCCGGCCGGTCGCGACGGCAGCTCGGTTCCACCACGCAGTCGTGCTCGCCGGTGGAGCGCTGGGCGAGCGCGCTGAGCACGCCGTCCGGGCCCAGTTCCAGCAGGGCGCCGGCGCCGGCGCCGAGCAGGGTGGCCAGGCCGTCGGCGAAGCGGACGGTCTCGCGGACGTGGCGCACCCAGTAGTCCGCGTCGGTCGTGCCGCTGACCAGCTCTCCGGTCAGGTTGGAGACCAGCGGGATCGACGGCGCGTGGTACGTCAGACCGTTGAGGACGGCACGGAAGTCCGCCAGCATCGGGTCCATCAGCGGCGAGTGGAAGGCGTGCGACACCCGAAGCCGGCTGGTCCTCCGCTCGGCGAAGTGCTCGCCGAGCGCCTCCACGGCCTCCTCCGCACCGGAAACGACCACCGAGGTGGGCCCGTTCACGGCGGCTATGGACACCGACTCGCCCAGCAGCGGCCGGACCTCCTCCTCCGTCGCCTCGATCGCCAGCATCGCGCCACCCTCCGGAAGCGCCTGCATCAACCGGCCACGCGCCGCCACCAGCGCACACGCGTCCGCCAGCGAGAACACCCCCGCCACGTGCGCGGCGGCGATCTCACCGATCGAGTGACCGGCCACGAACTCCGGCCGCACGCCAAGTGATTCGACCAGCCGGAACAGCGCCACCTCCACCGCGAACAACCCCGCCTGGGCGAAGTCCGTCCGGTTCAGCAGCTCCGCGTCCGCACCCCACACCACCTCCCGCAGCGGCTGGTCCAGGTGCTGGTCCAGCCGGGCGCAGACCGCGTCGAAGGCCTCCGCGAACACCGGGAACCGGGCGTACGACTCGCGGCCCATGCCGAGCCGCTGCGAGCCCTGCCCGGAGAACAGGAACGCCACCGCCCGGTCCGTGGCGAGGCCGCGCGCGACCTCGACGCCGTCCAGCAGCACCGCCCGGTGGGCGAGGGAGGCCCGGCCGGCGGCCAGCGAGTGGGCCACGTCGAGCGCGGACACGCCCTCGACCGCGGCGCCGAGCCGGGCCAGCGAGGCGTCCAGCGCGGCCTCGGACCTGGCGGACACCACCCAGGGCGCGGCACCGGCCCGCACCGGAACAACGGCGGCCGGTGCGGCTTCGGGAGCCGGTTCGGCCGGAGGGGCCTGTTCGAGCAGCACGTGCGCATTGGTGCCGCTGACCCCGAAGGCCGAGACGCCGGCCCGGCGCGGGCGGCCGGTCTCCGGCCACTCCCGGGCCTCGGCCAGCAGCTCGACGGCGCCGGCCGTCCAGTCGATGTGCCGCGAGGGCGTGTCGACGTGCAGGGTGCGCGGCAGGACGCCGGCCCGCAGGGCCAGCACCGTCTTGATCACCCCGGCCGCACCGGCCGCCGCCTGGGTGTGGCCCAGGTTGGACTTCACCGACCCGACCAGCAGCGGGAGTTCACGCTCCCGCCCGTACGCGGCCTGCAGGGCGTGCGCCTCGATCGGGTCGCCGAGGGCGGTGCCGGTGCCGTGCGCCTCGACGGCGTCCACCTCACCGGCGGTCAGGCCCGCGTCGGCCAGCGCCGCGCGGATCACCCGCTGCTGGGCCCGGCCGTTCGGGGCGGTCAGCCCGTTGGAGGCGCCGTCCTGGTTGACGGCACTGCCGCGCAGGACCGCCAGCACCGGGCGCCCGTTGCGGAGGGCGTCGGAGAGCCGCTCCAGCACGAGGACGCCCGCACCCTCGGACCACGCGGTGCCGTCGGCGGCGTCGGCGAAGGCCTTGCAGCGGCCGTCGGCCGCCAGTCCGCCCTGCGCGGTGAACTCGACGAAGGCGTCCGGGCTGGACATCACCGAGGCGCCGCCGGCCAGGGCCAGCGAGCACTCGCCGGCGCGCAGCGCGCGGGCGGCCAGGTGGAGCGCCACCAGGGCGGAGGAGCAGGCGGTGTCCACGGTGACGGCCGGGCCCTCCAGCCCGAGGGTGTAGGACAGCCGGCCGGAGAGCACGCTCGCGGTGTTCCCGGTGGCGGCGTGGCCGCGCACGTCGGCGGTGCCGCGGCGCAGCACGGTCAGGTAGTCCTGGCCGTTGGTGCCGACGAACACGCCGGTGTCGCTGCCGCGCAGCCGGTCGGGGGCGATGCCGGAGCGCTCCAGCGCCTCCCAGGAGGTCTCCAGCAGGAGCCGCTGCTGCGGGTCCATCGCCAGGGCCTCGCGCGGCGAGATGCCGAAGAAGCGCGCGTCGAAGCGGCCGACGTCGTCGAGGAAGCCGCCGTGCAGGGTGGCCGAGCCGCCCTGTCCGAGGGCGTCGAGGTCCCAGCCGCGGTCGGTGGGGAACGGGCGGACGGCGTCGGCGCCGTCGGCCAGCAGCCGCCACAGGTCCTCGGGGGTCTCGATGCCGCCGGGGAAGCGGCAGGCCATGCCGGTGATCACCACCGGGTCCTCGGCGACCGGGCGCGGGGCCGCGGTGCGGCCCGTCTCCGGCAGGCTTCCGAGGAGTTCGGCGAGCAGGTGGGCGGCGAGGTCCGCCGGGGTCGGGTGGTCGTAGACCAGGGTCGCGGACAGGGTGAGCCCGGTGGCGGCGGTGAGCGTGTTGCGCAGTTCGACGGTGGTCAGCGAGTCCATACCGAGCTCGGTGAAGGCCTGGTCGGCGCCGATTCCGTCGCCGCCGGCGTGGCCGAGGACGGCGGCGACCCGGCTGCGTACGAAGTCCAGCAGGAAGCGTCGGCGGGCCTGCTCGGGCAGCTCGGCGACGCGCTGCCGCAGCCCGGACTCCGGGGCGGCGTCGGCGCGGCGCCCGGCCGGCCCGGCCAGGTCGGCGATCAGCGGGAACGGGCGTTGGGCGGTGAACACGGCGGCGAAGCGCTGCCAGTCGATGTCGGCGACGGTGAGCGCGGTGTCCTGGTGGTCGAGGGCGTGGCCGAGGGCGGCCAGGGCGCGCCCGGGCGCCATCGGCGCGTATCCGCCCCGGCGGACCCGCTGTTCGACCCCGCTGCCGGCCCCGGCCATCCCCTCGCCGGCCCACGGGCCCCAGGCGATCGCGGTGGCGGGACGGCCGTCGGCTCGCCGCTGTTCGGCGAGGGCGTCGAGGTGGGCGTTGGCTGCGGCGTAGTTGGCCTGGCCCGCGGCACCGAGGGTGCCGGCGGTGGAGGTGAACAGGACGAAGGCGTCGAGGTCGGCCTCACGGGTCAGGTCGTCCAGGTGCCGGGCCGCGTCGGCCTTGGGCCGGAGCACCTCGGCGAAGCGGTCGGCGTCCAGGGTGTCGAGGGTGCCGTCGGCCACCACGCCGGCGGTGTGGAACACCGCGCTGAGCGGCCGGTCGGCCGGTACGGCGGCGAGGACGGCCGCGAGGGCGTCGCGGTCGGCGACGTCGCAGGCGACCAGGGTGGCCTCCGTCCCGAGGGCGGCGAGGTCGGCGCGCAGCCGGTCGGCGCCCGGGGCGTCGGCGCCGCTCCGGCTGAGCAGCAACAGGTGTCCGGCGCCCCGTTCGGCCAGGTGGCGGGCGAGATGGCCGCCGAGGCCGCCGGTGCCGCCGGTGATCAGCACGGTGCCGCGGGGCGCGTACGGCCGGGTGGCCGGCCGGTCGCCGATCGGGTGCCGCACCAGGCGGCGGGCGAAGGTGCCGGAGGCGCGGACGGCGAGCTGGTCCTCGCCGTCGGTGCGGGTGAGCGCGGCGGCCAGTCGGCGCAGCACGGTGTCGTCCGGCTGCGCGGTGCCGTCCCGCTGCCCGGACGGCTCCGACGGCTCCGACAGGTCCGGCAGGTCGACCAAGCCGCCCCAGCGGGCGGGCAGTTCGAGGGCGGCGGAGCGTCCGAGGCCCCAGACGGCGGCCTGCCGGGGATCGGCGGGCCGGTCGGAGCGGCCGGTGGAGACGGCGCCGCGGGTGAGGCACCACAGCGGGGCCGACAGGTCGGCGTCGCCGAGGGCCTGGACGGCGGTGGCGGTGGCCGCGAGCGGGTCGCTGCCGAGGGCGAGCAGGGAGAGCACGCCGGTGAACCCGTCGCTCTCCCGGGCGGCTGCGCGCAGGAGTTCGGCGAGCGCGGCCCGGTCGGCACCGGCCGGGGTGATCAGCGGTACGGGCTGGTCAACGACCCGCTCCAGCCACGGCACGGGCTCGGTGGCGAGGACCAGCCAGCGGCCGGCCGCCGGGCCGCTGCCGGTGCTGCCGGTGCTGACGGCGGCGTCGAGCGGGGTCCAGGAGGCGCGGTAGCGCCATGCGTCGACGGCCGCGTGCTCGCGCCGGCCCCGGCGCCAGCCGGCCAGCGCGGCGACGGTGTCCCGGTCGAGGTCCAGTCCGGCGTCGAGGGCGCTCAGGTCGCCCTGGTCGACGGCCGCCCAGAACGCGGCGTCCACCGGATCGGTGCCGGCCGGCGCGGGCCGGCCGGCCTCGGGCCAGTAGCGCTGCCGCTGGAAGGGGTAGGTGGGCAGGTCGGTGCGGCGGGCGCCGGTGCCCTCGAAGACGGCGGGCCAGTGCGGCCGGGTGCCGTGGACGAAGAGCGTGGCCAGCGCGGTGCCGAGGGTGGGGACTTCGGGCCGGCCGCGGCGCAGCGCGGCGGCGCCGGGGAGCGCGCCGTCGTCCCCGAGGGTGTCCCGGGCCGCGGCGGTGAGGGTGCCGTCCGGCCCGAGTTCGAGCAGCAGTCCGGCGCCGCGCCCGGCGAGGGCGCGGACGGCGTCGGCGAACCGGACGGTGCCGCGCACCTGCCGGACCCAGTAGTCGGGGGCGCCGAGGTCCTCGGCGCCGGCGGGCGCTCCGGTCACGGTGGAGATCAGCGGGATCGCCGGGGCGTGCCGGGTGAGGGCCGCCGCGACCCGGGCGAAGGCGTCGAGCATCGGCTCCATGTGCGGAGAGTGGAAGGCGTGCGAGACCCGCAGCCGCCTGGTCCGCCGGTCGCCGAACCCGGCGGCGATGCGCAGGACTTCGCTCTCGTCGCCGGAGAGGACGACGGCGCGCGGGCCGTTGACGGCGGCGATCGACACGCCGTCCGTCAGCAACGGCAGCACCTCCTCCTCCGCCGCCTCGACCGACACCATCGCTCCCCCACCGGGCAGCGCCGACATCAACCGCGCCCGGGCCGCCACCAGCGTGCACGCGTCCTCCAGCGAGAACACCCCGGCCACGTGCGCGGCCGCCAGCTCCCCCACCGAATGACCCACCACGAAGTCCGGCCGCACACCCCACGACTCCACCAGCCGGAACAACGCCACCTCCAGCGCGAACAACGCCGGCTGCGCGAACCCCGTGTCATCCAGCAACCCCGCCTCCACCGACCCCTCCACCGCGAACAACACCTCACGGAGGGGGAGTCCACGGTCGGGGCCGGCACCGTCCGGGTCCGGTCCCACGAGGTCGAAGCGGGCCAGCACCGCGTCCAGCGCCTCGGCGTAGACCGGGTACCGCCGGTACAGCTCACGGCCCATGCCGGCGTACTGGCTGCCCTGGCCGGTGAACAGGAAGGCCAGGCCGCCGCCGACCGGCCGGCCGGTGACCAGGGCCGCGTCGGGCAGCCCGTCGCGCAGGGCGGTGAGGGCGCGGCGCAGGTCCACCGGGTCAGCGGTGCTGACGGCGGCCCGCCGGTCGAGCGCGGCCCGGGTGGTGGCGAGCGAGAACGCCAGGTCGGCGAGCGGCGGTTCGGGCTGCCGGTCCAGGACGGCGAGCAGTCGGGCGGCCTGGTCGCGCAGCGCCTCGTCGGTGCGGGCCGAGAGCACGACGGGCAGGGCCTGGCCCTCCTCCGGCGCGGCGGCCGGCGGCATGCCGGGGCCCTGTTCCAGGACCACGTGCGCGTTGGTGCCGCTGAGGCCGAAGGAGGAGACGCCGGCCCGGCGGGGGCGGCCGGTGTCCGGCCAGTCACGGGCCTCGGTGAGCAGCTCGACGGCGCCGTCGCTCCACTCGACGTGGCTGGACGGCCGGTCGATGTGCAGGCTGGCCGGCACCCGGCCGTGCCGCATGGCGAGCACGGTCTTGATCACCCCGGCGACCCCGGAGGCCATCTGGGTGTGGCCCAGGTTGGACTTCACCGAGCCGAGCAGCAGCGGGAGTTCGCGGTCCTGCCCGTAGGTGGCCAGCAGCGCCTGGGCCTCGATCGGGTCGCCGAGGGCGGTACCGGTGCCGTGCCCTTCCACCACGTCGACCTCGCTCGCGGCCAGCCGGGCGTCGGCGAGGGCGGCGCGGATGACGCGCTGCTGGGACGGCCCGTTGGGGGCGGTGAGGCCGTTGGAGGCGCCGTCCTGGTTGACCGCCGAGCCGCGCACCACCGCGAGCACCGGGTGGCCGAGGCGTTGGGCGTCGGAGAGCCGCTCGACCAGGACCAGGCCGACGCCCTCGGCGAGGCTCATGCCGTCGGCGGCCTCGGCGTAGGCCTTGCAGCGGCCGTCGGCGGCCATCGCGCGCTGGCGGCTGAAGCCGACGAAGGCGTTCGGGGTGGCCATCACGCTGACGCCGCCGGCCAGTGCGAGGCTGCTCTCCCCGTTGCGCAGCGACTGGCAGGCCAGGTGCAGGGCGACCAGCGAGGAGGAGCAGGCGGTGTCGAGGGTGACGGCCGGGCCCTCGAAACCGAAGGTGTAGGAGATCCGGCCGGACAGCACGCTGGGGATGGTGCCGGTGACCAGGTGGCCCTCGGCGCCGTCCTGGACGGAGTCGCCGGGGGTGTAGTCCTGGTAGCTGGCGCCGATGAAGGTGCCGGTGCGGCTGCCGCGCAGCGCGGCCGGGTCGAGCCCGGCCCGCTCGACCGCCTCCCAGGCGCTCTCCAGCAGCAGGCGCTGCTGCGGGTCCATCGCGATCGCCTCGCGCGGGGAGATGCCGAAGAAGGCGGCGTCGAAGTCGGCGACCTCGCGCAGGAACCCACCGCGCACCGAGTAGGTGCGGCCGGGCGCGTCCGGGTCCGGGTCGTAGAGCCCCTCGGTGTCCCAGCCGCGGTCGGCGGGGAACTCGGTGATGGCGTCGCCGCCGGCGGCGACCAGTTGCCAGAGGTCATCGGGGGAGGCGACGCCGCCGGGGTAGCGGCAGCTCATGCCGATGATGGCGATCGGCTCGTTCGTGGTGGCCGGGCCGGTGTCGGGCACGGGTGCGGCGGCGCCCGTCCCGGCGATCCGCTCGCGCAGGTGGCGGACCAGGGCGCGCGGGTCGGGGTGGTCGAAGACCAGGGTGCTGGGCAGGGTCAGTCCGGTGGCGGCGGCCAGCCGGTTGCGCAGGTCGACGGCGGTCAGCGAGTCGAAGCCGACGTCGCGGAAGGCCCGCTGCTCGGACAGCACCTCGGGCGAGGCGTGGCCGAGCGTGGTGGCCGCCTCGGCGCGGACCAGGTCCAGCAGCCGGCGCTCCTGCTCGGCGACCGGCAGGGCGCGCAGCCGGGCGGCGAACTCGCCGTCTCCGGTGGCCTGCCGGCCGGCCTCGGCGAGCCGTCGCACCTCGGGGACGTCCTCGAACAGCGCGGTGGGGCGGCCGGAGGTGAAGACCGGGTGGTACCGCTCCCAGTCGACGTCGGCGATAACCAGCACCCGCTCGTCCCCGTCGAGGGCCTGGCGCAGCCCGTCCAGGGCGAGGGCCGGGTCCATGAAGACCAGTCCGCTGCGGCGGATCTGCCCGGGGTCGACCCGGCCGAGCTTGAGGTCGTCGGCCCAGATGCCCCAGGAGACGGCGGTCGCCCGGCCGCCGCGGGCGCGGCGGTGCTCGGCGAGCGCGTTGAGGTAGGCGTTGCCGGCGACGTAGGCGGCGTGCCGGCCGCTGCCCCACATCCCGGCCGTGGAGGAGTACAGCACGAAGGCGTCGAGCTGGTCGTCGGGCAGGAGTTCGTCCAGGTGCCTGGCTCCGGTGGCCTTGGCGTGCAGGACCTTGGCGAAGGCCTCGGGGGTGGTCTCCTCGATGGTCAGCAGCTCGATGACGGCGGCGGTGTGCACCACGGTGCGCACGGGGTGGCCGTCGGCGGCCAGGGCGTCGAGCATCCGGGCAACGGCGTCCCGGTCGGTGAGATCGCAGGCGACCATCGCGGCCTCGCAGCCGAGGGCGGCGAGCTCGGCGAGCAGCTCGGCGGCGCCGGGGGCGTCCGGGCCGCGGCGGCTGGTCAGCACGATCCGCTCGGCGCCGTCGGCGGCGAGCCGGCGAGCCAGGTGCGGGGCCAGGGTGCCGGTGCCGCCGGTGATCAGGACGGTGCCGCGCGGCGCGGCCGCCGGGCGGGCGGTCGCCGGTTCGGCCCGGACGATCCGGCGGGCGTACGCGCCGGACGGGCGGATCGCCACCTGGTCCTCGTCGGAGCCCGCGAGGGCACCGGCCAGCACGGCGGCCAGCCGTTCGCCGCCGCGTTCGTCGAGCCGTTCGGGCAGGTCGATCACGCCGCCCCAGCGCTGGGGGTGTTCCAGCGCGGCGGTCCAGCCGAGGCCGTGGACCTGCGCCTGCACCGGGTGGGCGAGCCGGTCGCCGCGAATGGCGGCGACGGCGTCCCGGGTGAGGCACCACAGCGGGGCGTCCCGTCCGGTGTCGCCGAGGGCCTGGATCAGCGCGAGGGTGAGCGCGAGGCCCTCGGGCAGCGCGGGGTGGCGCTCGGCGGGCCGTTCGGCGGTGGCGAGCAGGGAGACGATCCCGGTGAGCTCGGTACCGTCCAGGGCGGCGAGCCGATGGGCGAGCCGCTGCCGGTCGGTGCACTCGCCGTCCAGGACGAGGTGCTCGATCCGGGCGCCGTGGGCGGCCAGCGCCTCGACGACGTCCTGTCCGGCCACCGGCACGGTGTCCGGCCCGGTGCCGGGGACGGTGTCCGGCGCGGTGCTGACCAGCAGCCAGGTGCCCTCCAGCCGGGCGGCGGCGGTGGGGGCGGTGGCGGCGGCGTTGCCGAGCGGCTTCCAGGCCGCCCGGTAGCGCCAGGTGCCGACGGTGGAGCGGTCCCGGCGGCGCCGGTGCCAGTCGGAGAGCGCGGGCAGCACCGGGGCGAGCGCGCCGCTGTCGATGCGCAGCCGGGCGGCCAGCGACTCGACGTCGGCCTCCTCGACGGCGCTCCAGAACTCGCCGTCCTCCGGCTCCCCTCCGGGCCGGGGGGCGACAGCCCACAGGTGCTCGTGCTGGAAGGCGTAGGTGGGGAGCGGGACCGGCCGGGCCCCGGCCAGCAGGCCGGACCAGTCGGCCCGGGCGCCGCGGACGAATGCCTCGGCGAGCGAGCCGAGGAACCGGGCCGCGCCGCCCTTGTCCCGCCGCAGGGTGCCGACGGCGGCGGCCCGGCCGGCGCAGTCCTCGGCGGTGGCCTCGATGGCCATGTTGAGCACCGTGTGCGGGCTGACCTCGATGAACAACTCGTTGCCCTGGGCGATCAGTTCACGGACCGCGGGGTCGAAGCGCACCGGCTGCCGCAGGTTGCGGTACCAGTACTCGGCGTCCAGGGCGGTGGTGTCCAGCCGCTCGCCGGTGACGGTGGAGTGGAACGGCACCTCCGCGGCGCGCGGGCGGATCGGGGCGAGGACCGCCACCAGTTCCCCGGCGAGCAGTTCGACCTGGGCGGAGTGCGAGGCGTAGTCGACGCTGATCCGCCGGGCGCGTATCCCCTCGGCCTCGAACTCGGCCATCAGCGAGTCGAGTTGCTTGGCCGGTCCGGACACCACGACGGTCCGCGGGCCGTTCACGGCGGCGATGCCCAGCCCGTCGCCGTGCGGGCGTATCCGCTCCTCGGCCTCGGCGGCCGGCAGCGGCACCGAGACCATCCCGCCGGAGCCGGCCAGTACGCGGCCGATCAGCCGGCTGCGCAGGGCGACCACCCGGGCGCCGTCCTCCAGGGAGAGCGCCCCGGCGACCACGGCGGCGGCGACCTCGCCCTGGGAGTGCCCGATCACCGCGTCGGGGTGCACCCCGTGGGCGCGCCACAGCGCGGCCAGCGCCACCATCACCGCGAAGGTGGCCGGCTGTACCACGTCCACCCGGTCCAGGCCGGGCGCGCCGTCGGCCTGCCGCAGCACGTCGAGCAGCGACCAGTCGACGTGCGCCGACAGCGCGGCCGCGCACTCGGCCAGCCGTTCGGCGAACACCGGTGACTCGTCGAGCAGTTCGGCGGCCATGCCGGCCCACTGGGAGCCCTGGCCGGGGAAGACGAAGACCGTCCGGCCGGTGCCCTCGGCGAGGCCGTGCACGGTGTTCGGCGCGGAGCCACCGGCGGCGAACGCGGCCAGACCGGCGCGCAGTTCGGCCGGGTCGGCGCCGAGCACCACGGCGCGGTGCTCGAACAGCGTACGGGTGGTCAGCAGCGCGTGTCCGACGTCGCGCGGGCACGGGCCCGGCTCGGCCTCCAGGTGCTCGGCCAGCCGGGCGGCCTGGGCGCGCAGCGCGGCGGGCGTACGGGCGGAGAGCACCCACGGGACCGGGCCGCCGGCCGGGGCGTCCGGGGCCTGCGGGAGCTCCGGGGCCGGGACGGCCGCCGGGGCTTCCTCCAGGAGGACGTGGGCGTTGGTGCCGCTGATGCCGAAGGAGGAGACCGCGCAGCGGCGGGTCCGTTCGCCGGCCGGCCAGGCCACCGGTTCCTGGAGCAGGGCGACGGTGCCCGGGGTCCAGTCGATGTGCGAGGAGGGCTGGTCGGCGTGCAGGGTGCGCGGCAGCAGTCCGTGCCGCAGCGCCTGGACCATCTTGATCACCCCGGCCACGCCGGCCGCCGACTGGGTGTGCCCGAGATTGGACTTCACCGAGCCGAGCAGCAGCGGGCGCTGCGGGTCGCGGTCGCGCCCGTAGGCGGCCTGGAGCGCCTGGGCCTCGATCGGGTCGCCGAGGGCGGTGCCGGTGCCGTGCGCCTCGACGGCGTCGACGTCGGCCGCGGTGAGCCCGGCGTTCTCGAGGGCCTGGCGGATGACGCGTCGCTGGGAGGGCCCGTTGGGGGCGGTGAGGCCGTTGGAGGCGCCGTCCTGGTTGATCGCCGAGCCGCGGATCACGGCGAGCACCGGGTGGCCGTTGCGCTCGGCGTCGGAGAGCCGCTCCAGCACCAGGACGCCCACGCCCTCGGCGAGGGTCATCCCGTCGGCGGCCTCGGAGAAGGCCTTGCAGCGGCCGTCGGCGGCCAGCGCGCGCTGACGGCTGAAGGCGATGAAGGCGTTCGGGTTGGTCATCACGGTGGCACCGCCGGCCAGCGCGAGGCTGCTCTCGCCGCCGCGCAGCGACTGGCAGGCCAGGTGCAGGGCGACCAGCGAGGAGGAGCAGGCGGTGTCGACTGTGACGGCCGGGCCCTCCAGGCCGAGCAGGTAGGCGAGCCGGCCGGAGAGCACGCTCGGGCTGGTGCCGGTGACGGCGTGTCCGGCCGAGCTGTCGTCCATGCCGAGCCCGTACTCCTGGTACGTGGATCCGATGAACGTGCCGGTGGCGCTGCCGTGCACCGAGGTCGGGTCGATGCCCGCGGACTCGAAGGCCTCCCAGGTGGTCTCCAGCAGCAGGCGCTGCTGGGGGTCCATCGCGAGGGCCTCGCGCGGGGAGATGCCGAAGAAGGCGGCGTCGAACTCGCCGGCCTGGTGCAGGAAGCCGCCGCGGGTGGAGTAGGTGCGGCCGTTGGCGTCCGGGTCCGGGTCGTAGAGTCCGTCGTCCCAGCCGCGGTTGTCCGGGAACTCGGAGGTGGCGTCCAGTCCCTCGGCGACCAGCCGCCACAGCTCCTCGGGGCCGGCGGCGCCGCCGGGGAAGCGGCAGCCCATGCCGACGATGGCGATCGGCTCGGCGGGGTCGGCCACGGTGGTCCGGCGGTCCGCCGTCTCCGCCTCCACGCCGAGCAGTTCCTCGCCGAGGAACGCCGCCAGGGCGAGCGGGTTGGGGTAGTCGAAGGCCAGCGTGCTGGGCAGCGACAGCCCCGTCAGGGCGGCCAGCCGCTTGCGCAGCTCGACGGCGGTCAGCGAGTCGAAGCCGGCGTCCCGGAAGGCCCGCTTCTCCGGCACCCCGTCGGCGGAGCCGTGGCCGAGGACCACGGCCGCCTCGCGGCGCACCAGGTCCACCAGCAGCCGGTCCCGCTCCGGGCCGGCCAGCCCGCGCAGCCGGCGGGCCAGGTCGGTGGCGGCGCCGGTGTCGGCGGCTGTCCGGGCCAGTGCCCGGACCTCGGGGATCTCGTCGAACAGCGCGCTGGGCCGGGCGGCGGTGAAGACCGGGGCGTAACGCTCCCAGTCGACGTCCGCGACGGTCACCGCGGTGTCCTCGTGGACGATCGCGCGGCGCAGCTCGGTGAGCGCGCTCTCCACGGCGAGGAGGCGCAGCCCCTGGCGGCGCAGGCCGTCGGAGACCGCCTCGTGGGAGGCCATCCCGGCGCCCGCCCACGGGCCCCAGGCGATCGAGGTGGCGGTCAGGCCGCGCGCCCGGCGGTTCTCGGCGAGCGCGTCCAGGTAGGCGTTGGCGGCGGCGTAGGCGCTCTGACCGGCGCTGCCCCAGACCCCCGCGACGGAGGAGAACAGGACGAAGAAGTCCAGGTCGTGGTCGGCGAGCAGGGCGTCGAGGTGGGCGGCGCCGTGCAGCTTGGCGGCGGTGAGGCGGTGCAGCTCCTCGGCCGGGGTGTCGGCCAGCGGGGCGGCCTGGCCGAGTCCGGCGGCGTGCACCACACCGGTCAGCGGCTGCTCGGCTGGAACGGCGGCCAGGGCCGCGGCGAGCGCGTCCCGGTCGGCCGCGTCGCAGGCCAGCACGGTGGCGGTGGCGCCCAGCTCGGCCAGTTCCGCGACCAGTTCGTCGACGCCGGGCGCCTGCGGGCCGCGACGGCCGGTCAGCAGCAGGTGCCGAGCGCCGGCCCGGGCCAGCCAGCGGGCCGTCTCGGCGCCGAGGGCGCCGGTGCCGCCGGTGACCAGCACGGTGCCGTCGGCGGTGAACTCCTCGGCCCGGGGCAGCTCGTCGACGGGATGGCGCACCAGGCGGCGGCCGTACGCGGCGGTGCCGCGCAGCGCGACCTGGTCCTCGCCGCTGCGGCGGCCGCCGCCTGCCAGGACGCCGACCAGGCCCTGCACGGTCGGCGCGTCCAGCACCGGCGGCAGGTCGACCAGGCCGCCCGGCGCCTGCGGCCGCTCCAGGGCGGCCACCCGGCCGAAGCCCCAGGAGGCGGCCTGGACGGGGTTGGTGAGCGGGTCGGCCGGTCCGGTGGAGACCGCGCCGCGGGTGACGGTCCACAGCGGGACGGCCGAGCGAAGGTCGCCCAGGGCCTGGGCGAGCACGGCGCCCAGCGCGAGGCCGGCCGGCAGGCCGGGCCCGGGGGTGGGCCGGTCGGCCAGCGGGAGCAGCGACAGGATTCCGGCCAGTTCGCCGAACCCCTCGACCCGGTGGGCGAGTTCGGCCCGGTCGTGGCAGGCCTCGTCGAGCACCAGCCGTTCCAGCCGGGCCCCGTGGCCGCGCAGCGCGGCGAGCAGCTCGGCGTCGTCCACGCCCTCGGCGGTGACCACCAGCCAGCTGCCGTCGAGCACCGGCGCGGCGGTGGGCCGGAGGGGCTGCCAGCGCACCCGGTAGCGGGCGGCGTCCAGCAGGGTCTTCTCGTGCCGGGTGCGGCGCCAGTCGGCGAGGGCCGGGAGCAGGGCGTACAGGCCGGCGTGCTGTTCGTCGCGCAGGCCCAGCAGCCCGGCGAGTTCGGCGGCGCTGCCGCGCTCGACGGCTCCCCACAGGGCGGCGTCGGCCGGGTCGGCGGCCGGGGCGGCCGTGCCGGGCTCGGCCTCGGGCCAGTAGCGCTCGTGCTGGAAGGCGTAGGTGGGCAGTTCGACGGGCCGGGCGCCGGTGCCGGCGTACAGGGCGGCCCAGTCCGGGGCGTGGCCGCGCACGTGCAGGGCGGCCAGGGCCCCGGCGGTGGAGCGTTCCTCGGGGCGGCCGGCCCGCAGCAGCGGGACGGCCGTCACGGCGGTGTCGCCGGCCAGGACGTCCTCGGCCAGTGCGGACAGCACGCCGTCGGGGCCGAGCTCCAGGAAGGTGACGGCGCCGGCCGCGCGGGCGGTGCGTACCGCGTCGGCGAAGCGCACGGCCTGCCGGACGTGCTCGACCCAGTAGTCCGGGGAGCGCAGTTCGGCCTCGGTGGCGGGTTCGCCGGTGGTGTCGGAGACGAACGGGATGCGCGGCGGGTGGAACTCCAGGGCGGCGACGGCCTCGCGGAACTCCGCCAGCATCGGCTCCATCAGCGGCGAGTGGAAGGCGTGCGAGACGGCCAGCCGCTTGGTCCGGCGGCCCTCGGCGGCGAACTCGCCGGCGATCCGCAGGACTTCGTCGGCCAGGCCGGAGAGCACCACGGCCCGGGGGCCGTTGACGGCCGCGAGGGCGACGCCCGGCACCAGGCGGGGCAGCACCTCCTCCTCGGCGGCCTCGACCGAGACCATGGCGCCGCCCTCGGGCAGCGCGTCCATCAGCCGGGCCCGGGCGGCGACCAGCGCGCAGGCGTCGGCCAGGGTGAGGACGCCGGCGCAGTGCGCCGCGGCGACGGCGCCGATCGAGTGGCCGAGCAGCAGGTCGGGCCGCACGCCCAGGGAGTCGAGCAGGCGGAACAGCGCGACCTCGACCGCGAAGACGGCGGGCTGGGCCCAGCCGGTCCGGTTCAGCAGCTGCTCGTCGTCGCCGTACAGGACCTCGCGCAGCGGGCGCTCCAGCCGGGGGCCGAACTCGGCCAGCACCTCTTCCAGGGCCCGGGCGAACACCGGGAAGCGCTCGGCGAGTTCGCGCCCGGCGCCGAGGCGCTGGGCGCCCTGGCCGGCGAACAGCAGGGCGAGCCGCCCGCCGCCGCTCTCGCCCGTGACCAGCCCGGCGGCCGGCTCACCGGCCGCCAACGAGGCCAGGGCGGCGAGCAGTTCGTCCCGGTCGGCGCCGGCGGCCACCGCGCGGTGGCCGAACGCGGAGCGGGTGGTGGCGAGCGCGAGCCCGACGTCGGCCGGGCGCAGTCCGGGGCGGGCGGTGACGAAGGACCGCAGCCGGGTGGCCTGGTCCCGCAGCGCGGCGGGGTTGCGCCCGGCCAGCGGCCAGAGCAGGACGGGCTCCGCGACGCTCGGGACGGGCGGCGCGCTGACGGCGGCGGGGGCCTGTTCCAGGATGACGTGGGCGTTGGTGCCGCTGAAGCCGAAGGAGGAGACGCCGGCCCGGCGCGGACGCCCGGTCTCCGGCCAGGGCGTCTCCTCGGTGAGCAGCTCGACCGCGCCCTCCTCCCAGTCCACGTGGGAGGACGGCTCGGCGGCGTGCAGGGTGCGCGGGACCACGCCGTGCCGCATGGCGAGCACGGTCTTGATCACCCCGGCGACGCCGGCGGCGGCCTGGGTGTGGCCCAGGTTGGACTTCACCGAGCCGAGCAGCAGCGGGAGTTCGCGGTCCTGGCCGTAGGTGGCCAGCAGCGCCTGGGCCTCGATCGGGTCGCCGAGCGGGGTGCCGGTGCCGTGCGCCTCGACCACGTCGACCTCGCCCGCGGTCAGCCCGGCGTTGGCGAGGGCGGCGCGGATGACGCGCTGCTGGGACGGCCCGTTGGGGGCGGTGAGGCCGTTGGAGGCGCCGTCCTGGTTGACCGCCGAGCCGCGCACCACCGCGAGCACCGGGTGCCCGTTGCGCCGGGCGTCGGAGAGCCGCTCCAGCACCAGCACGCCGACGCCCTCGGACCAGCCGACCCCGTCGGCCCGGTCGGAGAAGGCCTTGCAGCGCCCGTCCGGGGCCAGGCCGCGCTGGCGGGAGAACTCGATCAGCGAGGTCGGGGTGGACATCACCGTGACGCCGCCGGCCAGCGCGAGGGTGCACTCGCCGGTCCGCAGCGCCTGCATCGCCCAGTGCATGGCGACCAGCGAGGAGGAGCACGCGGTGTCCACGGTGACCGCCGGACCCTCCAGGCCCAGGGTGTAGGAGACCCGCCCGGAGGCGATGCTCGGCGAGGTGCCGCTGCCCTGGTGGCCCTCGAACCGGCCGCCGGCCAGCAGCGCGGAGTAGTCGTTGTACATCACGCCGGCGAAGACGCCGGTGCGGCTGCCGCGCAGCGCGACCGGGTCGATCCCGGAGCGCTCCACCGCCTCCCAGCAGGCCTCCAGCAGCAGCCGCTGCTGGGCGTCGGTGGCCAGCGCCTCGCGCGGGCTCATGCCGAAGAAGGCCGGGTCGAAGTCGGCGGCCTCGTGCAGGAAGCCGCCGAACCGGGTGTAGCTGGTGCCCAGGTGGTCCGGGTCCGGGTGGTAGAGCGCGTCCAGGTCCCAGCCGCGGTCGGTGGGCAGCCCGGAGACGGCGTCGGTGCCCTCGTGGAGCAGCCGCCACAGGTCCTCGGGCGAGGCGACGCCGCCGGGGTAGCGGCAGCTCATGCCGACGATGACGATCGGATCGTCGGCGTCGGCGGCGCGTACCGGTGCCGGGGCCGCGGGGGCCTGGGCACCCGTCAGTCCGTCCAGCACGTGCTCGGCCAGCGCGGCCACGGTCGGGTGGTCGAAGACGACGGTGGCGCGGATCCGCAGGCCGGTCGCGGCACCGAGCCGGTTGCGCAGTTCGACGGCGGTGAGCGAGTCGAAGCCGAGGTCCTGGAACGGACGCTGCGGGTCGACCTCGGCCGGGTCGGCGTGCCGCAGCACGGCGGCGACCTCGGCGCGGACCAGCTCGACGGCGGCCTCGGTGCGGGCCCGGGCGTCCAGCCCGGCGAGCCGGCGGGCGAGCGTCCCGGCCGCCTCGGTGGCGGCCGCGGCGGCGCGCCGGGCGGGGGTGCGGATCAGTCCGCGCAGCAGCGGGGGCACCTCCCGGCCGGCCCGCAGGACCGGCAGGTCCAGCCGGACGGGCAGCAGCACGGCCTGCGGCCGGGTGAGCGCGGCGTCGAACAGGGCGAGGCCGTCGGCGGCGGACAGCGCCGGGGTGCCGGCCGCGGCCAGCCGGTCGAGGTCGGCGGCGGTGAGGCCGCCGGTCATCCCGCCTGCGGGCGCCCACGGCCCCCAGCCGAGCGACTGGGCGGGCAGCCCGGCGGCGCGGCGGTGGTGCACCAGTGCGTCGGCGAAGGCGTTGGCGGCCGCGTAGTTGCCCTGGCCGGGCGCGCCGGCCGTGCCGGAGAAGGAGGAGAACACCGTGAAGGCGGCCAGGTCGAGGCCGCTGGTGGCCCGGTGCAGGTGCCACAGGGCGTCGGCCTTGGGCCGCAGGACGGCGGCGAGCCGCTCGGGCGTCAGCGCGGTGACCACGCCGTCGTCGAGCACGCCGGCGGCGTGCACGACCGCGGTCAGCGGGTGCTCGGCCGGAACGCCGGCCAGCAGCCGGTCCACGGCCGCCCGGTCGGTCAGGTCACAGGCCTCGACGGTGACCGCGGCGCCCGCCTCGGTGAGAGCGGCGGCCAGTTCGGCGGCGCCCTCGGCCCGCGCGCCGCGCCGGCTGACCAGCAGCAGGTGTCGGACGCCGCGCTCGGCCACCAGGTGTCGGGCCAGGACGGCGCCGAGCCCGCCGGTGCCGCCGGTGATCAGCACGGTCCCGGCCGGGTCCCACCCGGCGCCGGCCGGCTCCTGGGCCGCCCCGGAACGTTCCGCGAGCGCACCGGCGACGGCGCCCGCCCGGGCCAGCCGGGCCGCGAGCACGCCGCCGGCCCGGACCGCCAGCTGCGGTTCGTCCCCGGCGAGGGCCGCCTCGGGCAGCGGACCGCCGGCCGGATCGAGGTCGACCAGGCCGAACCGGCCCGGGTGCTCGGCCTGCGCGGAGCGCACCAGGCCCCAGACGGCGGCCGCGGCCGGGTCGGTGACCTCCTCGTCCGCCCCGGTGCTGACGGCGCCGCGGGTCACGAAGACCAGCCGGGCGTCCTCCGTCGCCTCGTCCGCCAGCCACGCCTGGAGCCTGGCCAGGGCCCGGGCGGTCAGTTCGTGGGCCGCGCCGACCGGGTCGGCCGGGTCGCCCGCGAGCGGCACCAGCACCACCCCGGCCGGCCCGTCCCCGGCGGGCGGCAGCGTCCCGAGGCCGAGCGGGTCCGGCCCGTCGACCGCCACCGCGGCCGGCACCGGCGCCCCGCCGCCGCGCGGACGGGCCCAGCGCAGCTCGAACAGCGCCTCCGCCGAAGGGCCCGTGCCCGCGCCCGCACCGCTCGGCAGCGCCCGCAGCACCAGGGCGCCGACCGAGGCGACCGGGCCGCCCGCGGCGTCGGCGACCTCTACGGCGACGGTGTCCTCGCCGGTCGCCGAGAGCCGCACCCGGACGGTCGACGCCCCGGCGGCGTACAGGCTGACGTCCTGCCAGCAGAACGGCACCCCG
The DNA here is from genome assembly GCF_001888885.2 of Streptomyces viridifaciens. Taxonomy (NCBI): domain Bacteria; kingdom Bacillati; phylum Actinomycetota; class Actinomycetes; order Kitasatosporales; family Streptomycetaceae; genus Streptomyces; species Streptomyces viridifaciens. The sequence continues at coordinate 1,097,947 of NZ_CP090840.1, read as the reverse complement.
CCCGGCACCAGGAAGCCCGCGGCGTGCAGCGCCGCGTCCAGCAGTGCCGGGTGGATGCCGAACCCGCCGGCCTCGCCGCGCACCGTCTCCGGCAGCGCGACCTCGGCGAACACCTCCTCGTCCCGGCGCCAGGCTGCGGTCAGCCCGCGGAAGGCGGGCCCGTAGCCGAAGCCCGCGCCTTCCAGCCGCTGGTCCAGGCCGTCCGGGCCGGTCAGGTCCAGCGGCTCCGCACCGGCCGGCGGCCAGGCGCCGGACTCCCCGGCCGGACGGGGGTGCTCGTCCACGGCCAGCAGGCCGTCGGCGTGCTGGGTCCAGGGGGCGTCCTCGTCCCCCTCGGGACGGGCGTAGATCCCGATGCCGCGCCGCCCGGTGGCGTCCGGCCGGCCGACCCACACCTGGACCTGCACGCCGCCCTCCGCGGGCAGCGGCAGCGGCGCGGTGAGGGTGAGTTCCTCGACCCGGTCGCAGCCGGTCTCGTCGCCCGCCCGCACCGCGAGTTCCAGGAACGCGGTGCCGGGCAGCAGCACGGTGCCGGCCACGGCGTGGTCGGCCAGCCACGGGTGGGTGCGCAGCGACAGCCGGCCGGTCAGCAGCAGGCCGTCGGTGTTGGCCAGCGACACGGCGGCGGCCAGCAGCGGGTGGTTGGCCGAGCCGAGCCCGGCCGCCCGGACGTCGCCGGTGCGGGCGAGCGCGCTCTTCGGCCAGTACCGGCGGTGCTGGAAGGCGTAGGTGGGCAGGTCGACGTGGCGGGCGGTGCCGGTCCCGGCGAAGTAGGCGTCCCAGCGGACCGGCACACCCCGGACGTGCAGCCCGGCCAGCGCCTCGGTCAGCGCCTCGGTCTCGTCCCGGCCGGGGCGCAGCGCCGCGAGGGCGCCGACGCCGTCGGCGGCCGACTCGTCGAGGCAGGTCTGGGCGAGCGCGGCCAGGGTGCCGTCCGGCCCGAGTTCGAGGAACGTTGCGGTGCCGTGGGCCGCGAGCCGGTCGACGGCGTCGGCGAAGCGGACGGTCCGGCGGGCCTGGTCGACCCAGTAGCCGGCGGAGGTGAGCTGTTCGACGGTGGCGGGCGCACCGGTGAGCGTGGAGACGACCGGGATGACCGGCGCCTGCGGCGAGAGCCCGGCGACGACGGTGCGGAACCCGTCGAGCATTGGGTCCATCAGCGGCGAGTGGAAGGCGTGCGAGACCCGCAGTCGGCGGACCTTGCGCCCGAGTGCCTCGAAGTGCGCGGCGACGGCCTCGGCGGGCGCGCTCGCGCCGGCGACGACCACGGCCCGCGGGCCGTTGACGGCGGCCAGCGCCACGTCCTCGCCGAGCAGCGGCCGGACCTCGTCCTCGCCGGCCTGGAGCGCGATCATCGCGCCGCCCTCCGGCAGCGCCTCCATCAGGCGGGCCCGGGCGGAGACCAGGGCGGCGGCGTCGGCGAGCGAAAAGACCCCGGCGACGTGCGCGGCGGCGATCTCGCCGACCGAGTGGCCGGCCACGAAGTCCGGGGTGACGCCCCAGGACTCCAGCAGCCGGAACAGCGCGACCTCGATCGCGAACAGCGCGGGCTGGGCCTGTCCGGTGCGGTTGAGCAGGTCCTCGTCGGCGCCGAGGATCACCTCGCGCAGCGACGGGCCCGGCCGGTCGCCGAGCGCGGCCAGCACCTCGTCCAGCGCGGCGGCGAACACCGGGAAGCGGGCGGCCAGTTCGCGGCCCATGCCGAGGCGCTGGGCGCCCTGCCCGGCGAACAGGAAGGCGAGCTTGCCGCGGCCCTGGACGGTGCCCCGGACCAGCCGTCCGTCGCCGGTGCCGGCGGCGAGCGCGGCGAGGGCGGCGGCCGCCCCGGCCCGGTCGGGAGCGGTGACCACCGCGCGGTGCTCCAGGGCGGCCCGGGTGGTGGCGAGGGCGCCGGCCAGCTCGGCGTCGGAGCCGGCCGGGCCGGACTCCAGGAAGTCCCGCAGGCGCTCCGCCTGGGCGCGCAGCGCCTCCACGGTCCGGCCCGAGACCAGCCAGGGCAGCGCCCCGGAGCCGGCTTCGGCCTCGGCCTCGGCCTGGGCCTGGGCCTGGCCCTCCGACGCGCCCGGGGCGTCCGGGGCCGGGACCTCCGGGGCCTCCTCGATGATGACGTGGGCGTTGGTGCCGCTGAGGCCGAAGGAGGAGACCCCGGCGCGGCGCGGTTCGGCGCCCTGCGGCCAGGGGGTCGCCTCGGTGAGCAGCCGCACCGCCCCGGACTCCCAGTCGACGTGCGAGGACGGCGCGTCCACGTGCAGCGTCCGGGGCAGCAGGCCGTGCCGCATCGCCAGCACCGTCTTGATCACCCCGGCCATGCCGGCCGCCGCCTGGGTGTGGCTGAGGTTGGACTTCACCGAGCCGAGCAGCAGCGGCGCCTCCCGGTTCGCCCCGTAGGTGGCGAGCAGCGCCTGCGCCTCCACCGGGTCGCCGAGCACGGTGCCGGTGCCGTGCGCCTCGACCACGTCGACCTGGTCGGCCGAGAGCCGGGCGTTGCGCAGCGCCTGCTCGATCACCCGTTGCTGGGAGGGGCCGTTGGGGGCGGTCAGGCCGTTGGAGGCGCCGTCCTGGTTGACGGCCGAGCCGCGCAGCACGGCCAGCACCCGGTGGCCGTTGCGCCGGGCCACCGACAGCCGCTCCAGCACCAGCACGCCGACACCCTCGGACCAGCCGGTGCCGTCGGCGGAGTCTGCGAAGGACCGGCAGTGGCCATCGGCGGCCAGCCCGCCCTGGCGGGCGAACTCGACGAAGGTGGTGGGGGTGGACATCACCGTGACGCCTGCGGCGAGCGCCAGGCCGCACTCCCCCGCCCGCAGCGACTGGGCGGCCAGGTGCAGGGCGACCAGCGAGGAGGAGCAGGCGGTGTCCACGGTGACCGCGGGGCCGACCGCGCCGAAGACGTACGAGAGCCGGCCGGAGATCACGCTGGTGGCGTTGCCGGTCAGCACGAAGCCCTGGACGTCGTCGTCCGGGCCGGTGCGGTAGTCCTGCGGCATGGCGCCGACGAAGACGCCGGTCCGGGTGCCGCGGATCCCGGTGGGGTCGATGCCGGCCCGCTCGAACGCCTCCCAGGCGGTCTCGAGCAGGACGCGCTGCTGCGGGTCCATGGACAGCGCCTCGCGGGGCGAGATGCCGAAGAAGCCGGGGTCGAAGTCGGCCGCGCCGCGCAGGAAGCCGCCCCGGACGTCGGTCGGACCGTCGGCCGGGTCGAGCTCCCAGCCGCGGTCGGCCGGCAGGCCGGTGATGCCGTCCCGGCCGTCGACCAGCATCGCCCAGAGGTCCTCGGGGCTCGCCACCCCGCCGGGGAAGCGGCAGCCCATGCCGACGATGGCGATCGGTTCCCGGGCGGCGGCCTCCAGTTCGTCCACCCGCTGCCGGGAGCGCTGGAGGTCCGCGCTGGCCCGCTTGAGGTAGTCCCGGAGCTTCTGTTCCTTGTCCATCATCGACGCAACCCATCTGGAGGACCGGCGAACGGCAGGGGGTCCGCTGTGGACGGCCCGCGTGCTCCGCACGCGCGGCGCTCGCATTCCCGCACTTCGGCGATCAGTCTCGATCGGCCCGGCGCGGGAAATCCCTAGGGTCTGTCGTCGGCCCCCGTCGGGCCGCAGGGCGGGCGGGAGTCGTCCGGGTGGTCGGCGAACGGTGCCCGGACTCTAGGGAATTGCCGGGCGTTCCGGCTGGATCGTCGGATGCGCGAGCCATGGGTGCGGTCCGTCGGGCGCGCCGCGGGCCACCGACGTCGACGAGGATGACCGCCATGCCCGAATCCGTCCCGCACGGGGACCAGCCGAGACCGCCGCGGGCCACCGAGGGCATCGCGGACGTTACGGCGGAGCAGCTCAGCGCACTCGACGAGCAGCTGATCGCGCAGCTGGTGCACCGGATCCGGCTGGCCCGCGGCCACCAACTGAGCCGCCGCGCGGCCGGGTTGCCGACCACCAGCCTGGCCCAGGAGAACGCCATGCTGCTCCGTTACGCCGCCCGGCTCGGCGACCAGGGCGCCGGGATCGCGCTGGCGATCCTGGAGCTGTCCCGCCCGCCGGCCTCCCCTGCGCCGGCCCCGGAACGCCCCTAGGGCGGTGGGGGCCCGGTTCCGTCCGGTCCCCCACCGCCCTCTCGCCGGTACCCGCCGTCACCAGCGCGCGCCGGTCAGCACCTCGCCGTAGTCGCGGGCCAGCCGGGCCTGTTCGAGGTCGGACTCGACCATCATCCGCATCAGTTCGGTGAAGTCCACCGTCGGTTCCCAGCCCAGAACGCGGCGTGCGTTCTGCGCGTCGGCACAGAGTGTCTCCACCTCCGCGGGCCGCACCAGCGCGGGGTCGACCTCGACGTGCTCCTCCCAGTCCAGACCCACGCACTCGAAGGCGATCCGGGCCGCGTCGCGGACCGAGTGCATCCGGCCCGTGCCGATGACGTAGTCGCCCGGTTCGTCCTGCTGGAGCATCAGGTGCATGGCCCGCACGTAGTCCCCGGCGAAGCCCCAGTCGCGGACGGCGTCGAGGTTGCCGAGCAGCAGCCGGTCCTGCAGGCCGAGCTTGATCTGGGCGACCGCGAGTGAGATCTTCCTGGTCACGAACTCCGCACCGCGGCGCGGCGACTCGTGGTTGAACAGGATCCCGGAGACGCCGTACATCCCGTAGGACTCGCGGTAGTTGCGGGTGATGTAGTGCCCGTAGGTCTTCACCACGCCGTACGGGCTGCGCGGGTGGAACCGGGTGGTCTCGTGCTGCGGGGTCTCCGCGACCATGCCGAACATCTCGGAGCTGGAGGCCTGGTAGAACCGGATCTGACCGGTACCGTCGCCGGTCGCGGCCGGCTTGTTGATCCCGCTGACCATCCGGATCGCCTCCAGCACCCGCAGCACGCCGGTGCCGTTGACCTCGGTGACCAACTCCGGCTGGCGCCAGGACATCGGGACGAAGGAGATCGCCCCCAGGTTGTACACCTCGTCCGGCTGGATCGTGTCGACCGCGGAGACCAGACTGCCCTGGTCCATCAGGTCGCCGTCGACGAACCGCAGCTCCGGGATCAGCCGGCTGACCCGGTCCTTCCGGGGGTTCGCCTGCCCCCGGCTCAGGCCCCACACCTGGTACCCCAGGGAGATCAGGTGCTCGGCCAGGTACGACCCGTCCTGGCCGGTCACCCCGGTGATCAGTGCTCGCTTGGACATCCGTTCCCCTTCAGCCACTGCTCGTGGTCCGCTCTCGGCAACAGCCAGCGAACCACCGGCCGGGCTAAGGAATTTGCGAGACTTCCCGCGCGGTGCGCGGATGCCGACGGAACCGCGCGGGGCTGTGCCGGGCTGTGCTGGGCTGTGCGGCGGGCGCACGGATGGCAGCGACTCCGCGACATCGCGGCCGACTGACCGGATCACGAAACCGGGCCGCCCCGGCCGGTGGCCCCGCGGAGCGGGGACAACGAGGACCGGCGGGGCTGCGGGAGGGGTGCCTCTCCGGTTCTCGGGGAGAACGCGTCTGCCGGGAGGGGCGCGGTTCCGGCATGATCCGGTCCAGGCGGGCGAACACCCGGGAACGCGGCCACGTACGCCGAGCGCATGGCGGTGGACGACGATTCCCGAACGAGCTCGAAAATCAATACAGGAGGGGGCCTGACCGATTTCCCTTTCTCGCTAGGCTGCCGTTATGACGGATGACTATCAGCAGCGGGAAGAGTGGCGAGCCGCCTTCGCCAAGCAGGTCATCACCGACTGCCTGGGCCAATGGCTGCGATCGGCCAATGAGGCGGCGGTGGCCGCGGTCGGCTCGGAGTACGCCGCCGAAAGTGCCCGCCTGGCCCGGCAGGCCAAGGACAAATTGACCCGCTGGCGGGAAAGGGGCGACCTCGGCGGCGACACAGCAGCCCGGATCGCCGACGCCGTGGTCGAGAGAATGGAGCACGACGAGAAGACCACCCCGCCCCGGGAAGAGGCCGACGAGTCCTTTCCCTCCTTCGACAGCAGTTACCGTGCCGCGGTGACCTGCCAGTGGCTTCGCGACCAGGGATACGACATCCCCACCTATCCCGGGGACCCCGAGCTGTGAGCCGGACCCGCGGTCGAGGAGGTAGTGGGCGTCGGTGAGGACGCGGGCGGCGTCGGCGGGATGCTGCGGGCGCGTCCGCCGGTCCGGCGCCGGGGCCCTGCGGCGCCGGCCCGGTTCTCCCGGGTGGTCAGCGGCCTGAGCAGGAAGGCGGCGGCGGGCAGGCCGTGCGGAACTCCGCCGGTGCGGGCCGGGCGCCGGACCGGCTCAGCGCAGACCGAGGCAGAACAGCCAGGCCCGTGAGGCGCTGTGGCCCGCGGTGAGCCGCGCACTCCGCAGCGGGGCCGCACCACAGCTTCACGGGCCCGTCCGCCGCCCTTCCGCCCAGTGGTGGAGCCGCCCCGGGCGCCGGTGAGGCGAGCGGCATCGCGCCCGAACTCCCTTGGGAAAAGTCACGTTGGCGCCTGCCAAAGGCGTCAGGCACTGGTTGGGCGAGGTCGACGGGGTGGTGGACTCCGCGATCACCACGGGCAACGCCGGCCCGGCGCGATGAGTGGCTGTGACCGGCACCGGCGCCGCGGAGCCTGGCTAGTCCCACATCACGGACCATACGGTGGCGCCGTGCGGCACAGCAGGGATGTCACGGTAGACGTCCACCAACTCCGGGATCGTGCCGCTGGCTTCGAGTCCCTCGATCCACGCGGCACGGACGCTCTCCCCGGCCGTGGTACAGATGGCGACGGCCTCCCCGGCGAGTTCCTCCATCTCCATCGTCTCCGGGTGCAGTTGCACCCGGACCCAGGCAACGTCCTCGCGTTGCTCGATGACGCGGAGGCGCTCGGCCAGTTCCGCGAGGGCAGGCCGCCCGTAGCCCCACTGGTTCGGCGCGATGCTTCCTTCGTTGTCGTTGCCGTCGAAGAACTCGTTCAGGGTGATCAACGGCATCACGCCTTCGTCACCGGCACGGTGGATCACTTGCTCAGCGGAGATCATGGCCACGGATCCTCGCATGACAGGGTGACAGCCCACCGGCCCGGAGCGGGGGGCGGGCAGCTTGCCGAAGGCATCGAGCACCGGTGCCGCCATCCGGGGGCAGTGGTCGAGCAGGGCCTGCTGGTCGCGCCGGCCGACCAGGGCGTCCTGCCAGGTGGTGACCGGCAGATGGCGCCCGTGGTGTGCGGGGCCTGGACGCGTTGTGGGGCGACCAGCCGTCGCTGGTGGACCGGTGATCGACCGTGATCAGCCGAGCAGCGTGGCTTCGACACCGGCCAGTACCGCCGCCAGGCCCTGCTCGAAGCCCTCGTCGAAGTCCTGGAACATCACCCGGCCCGCCTCGGCGGCCAGCGGGTGGGCGGCCAGGCGCTCGGCGCGGGCCTCGACGTCGTAGCCCTCGTCGCCGTCGAAGGGGTTCGGGGCCATGGCCTGCTCCTCGATGACGTAACCGACGGTGTAGCTGTACGCCGTGTACCAGGCCCGGGTGGCCGCCGCCAGGGTGAAGCCGGCCTCGGTGAGCACCCGCAGCGAGGCGTCCAGGCCGGCCGCGTACGAGGTGTCCGTGAACCGGGCGCCGCTGTAGACCTTCGCGCCGTCGCGGTGGCGCAGCAGCTCGGCGCGCAGGGTGCGCATGGTCGTGAGGTACAGCGCCCGCCAGTCGCCGTCCCGCTCCGGCCGGTCGCCGCCCGCCGCGGTCGCCCCGGCCGTCATCCGGCGCATCATCTCGGTCGCCATCTCGTCCAGCAGCGCCTGCTTGTCCTTGAAGTGCCAGTACAGCGCCGGCGCCTTGACGTCCAGCTCGGAGGCGATGGCACGAAGGGTGAGGCCGTCGAGGCCGACCTGGTCGAGCAGGCGGAGCGCGGCGTCGACGACCTGGGCGCGGTCGAGCTTGGGGGTTCTCTGCGGAGTCACGCTTGACAGTTTAACGCCGTTAAGTGCACGCTTCCGGCAACGGCTACTTAACAACGTTAAGGGGGTTGTCGTGGCCTCTCACGGCACGCACACGGACGTCCTGATCATCGGAGCCGGGCCCACCGGCCTCGCCCTCGCACTCGACCTCGCCCGGCACGGCGTCACCGCCCTGACCGTCGAACGCGGTCCGGGGCTCTTTCCCGGCTCGCGCGGCAAGGGACTCCAGCCGCGCACCCTGGAGGTCCTGGAGGACTTCGGCGTGCTCGACCGGATCCGAGCGGTCGCGGGCCACTACCCGCCCAATCTGTTCTGGAAGGACGGCGAGCCGCAGGGCGAGCGCACCATGTACGACCCGGCCGAGCCCTCCGAGGCCGAGCCGTACACCGAGACGCTGATGGTGCCCCAGTGGCGCACCCAGCGGATCCTCCACGAACGGCTGCGCGAACTCGGCGGCGAGGTCGCCTTCGGCCGCGAGCTGGTCGACCTGACCCAGAACGGGGAGGGCGTGACGGCCGAGTTCGCCACCGGCGCACCGGTCCGGGCGCGGTACCTCGTCGCCGCGGACGGCGGGCGCTCGACGGTCCGGCGGCTGCTCGGCATCGGGATGACGGGTGAGACCGTCGACCCGGACCCACTGCTGGTCGCCGACGTCCGGATCTCCGGGCTCGGCCGGGCACACTGGCACGTGTTCCCAGCCGACGAGGGCCTGCTGGCGATCTGCCCGATGGGCGGCACCGAGGACTTCCAGCTCGTCGCGCAGTTCCCCGAGGGCACGGCCGTCGACCTCACCCTCGACGGCCTGCGCACGGTGGTGGCCGCCCGCTCCCACCTGACCACCGACCAGGTCACCGAACTGCGCTGGATCTCCGAGTTCCGCCCCCGCGCCGCGCTCGCCGACCGCTTCCGCGAGGGCCGGGTCTTCCTCGCCGGTGACTCCGCCCACGTCCACTCGCCGGCCGGCGCACAGGGCCTGAACACCAGCGTCCAGGACGCCTACAACCTGGCCTGGAAACTCGCCGCCGTCCTCGCCGGCCGGGCGGACGCCTTCCTCCTGGACACCTACGAGGAGGAACGCCGCCCCAACGCCGCCGCGATGCTCGCCCTGTCGACCCGCGTCCACCGCGGCCAGGAGCGCCGCGGCCGGGCGACCCGGCAACTCGGCCTCGGCTACCGCGGGTCCTCTCTCACCGTGGACACCCGCCCGGACCTGCCCGAGGAAGCGCTGCGCGCCGGCGACCGCGCCCCGGACGGCCGCCGCGGCGGCACCCGCCTGTTCGACGCCTTCCGGGGCCCGCACTGGACCCTGGTCACCGTCGGCACCGACGACCCGCTGCCCACCCTGACCACCCCCGTGGTCCGCATCCCGGCGTACGAGGCGTACGGCACCGGCGTCTTCCTGGTCCGCCCCGACGGCTACCTCGGCTGGGCCGGTCACACCCCGGAGGGCCTCGCCGCCTACGCCGCGGGCCAGGGCCTCCTCGCCCGCCGACCCGGGGATCCGGCCCCGGCCGGCCCCCCGGAGCCTGACGGCGCGTCGCCGCGGCGGAGCCGGGAGCGGCGGGCCATTCCTGACGTTCCGTCTGCGCACGCCGGCCTTCCTGGTTAGACTCCCGGACCGTCGTGCGGTCGTCCGACCGGTCGATCCGTCACGCCGTCCGCCCGCGGAGGAGCCTTGGTCTCGATCACCCTCGACGCCGAGCGCCGCGTCCGTGCCGACGCCGCACGGGTTCGGGTCGCGGCCGTGGACGCGCTGCGCTCGCTCGGCTTCCGGGTCACCTCGGAGATGGCCACCGTGGTGGAGGCCCAGCGGGGCTCGGCCGTCCGCTCCGCGATGCTCCTGCCCGACGAAGTCCCGCTCGCGATACGCGTGCTGTTCGCCGGCGAGCCGGACGGCGCCGACCCGCACACCACGGTGTCGGTGCACCTCACCGACCGGGCCGTCTCGGTCGTCGCGCTGGGCGTGCAGTCCCCCTACGTGGAGGCCTACCGGAGCGCGCTGCTCACGCTCGACCGGACGCTGGCCGGCCTCGATCCGGACGCGGACTTCCCCCAGCCGCGCTGGTGGGCCCGCGCACCCCAGGCGGAGACGTTGGCCCGCCACCACCAGACCGGCGAGCGCGTGGTCGGAGGCGTGGCCTCCCTCATCAACGAGCGGCTCTCCGGCGGCCCCCGGGCCACCGGGCCGTCCCTGTGGGCCGGGATCCAGGGCGTCGTCTTCCGCTCCCGGGAGGGCTTCGTCGCCGTGGACCGCAACGCACTCCCCGGCCTGCTGTCGATCCCGGTGATGATGAGCCGCCGACCGGACGGCGTACCCGAGCGACTCGGCTCCGGCGTGGCGCAGTTGGCGGCCACCGTCGAGGGCTTCCTCGCGGCCCTCGGCGTGGGTGTGGCGGACGTCCCGGTCGGGGAGGAGCACCGAGCGGCCTTCGAGTTCCTGTACCGGCAGTTCGGTATCCGCTCCCGGCTGCCCGTTCGGACCCTGTGCACGTGCCGGGACTGCCGGCAGACCAAGGTCGTCAACCTGGACCTCCAGCGCCTGCGGGAGCGGCGACGGCGGCTGAAGACGATCCAGTCGGTGCTGCGCGCGGCGCACAGCAAGGACGGCGAGATCCACCCCTTCCAGATCTTCGGGGCGTTCTTCCAGCACGGCAAGGTCGAGCCCGACTTCATCTGCTCACGTTGCGAGAGCACGGAGGCCGACGAGCAACCGGTGACGTTCTGCCCCGGCTGCGGGGACATGCGCACCGAGGGAGCGCTGATCTCCTGCGGTGAGTGCGGGTACGACTTCGAGGCGCTGGTGGCCGGGCTCGCGGTCTGGAACGTGGCGCCGCCACCGGCGGTCGTTCCGCCGGCGGTTCCCCCAGCGCCTCCCATCCCTCCCGTTCCTCTCGTTCCTCCCGTTCCTCCCATCCCTCCCGTTCCTCTCGTTCCTCCCGTTCCGCCGGTCGCGCCCCCCGCCCCGGTGGCACCCCCCTCACCGGTCGTCGCCCCGCGCCCGGCGGTTCCCGCACCGCCCGCCGTCCCGCCGATGCCGGCCACCGTCCCGACACCCACCGCACCCACCGCACCCACCGCACCCACCGCCCCGCCCGGCTTCGGGCCGCCGTCCGAAGGCTTCGCCCCTCCCCCACCCCCGACCTGCGCCATCTGCGGCGTCAGCTACCCGGTCCTGTGGGCCGTACAGGTCCTCGACGGTCCCAATCCACGGCCGCTGACCGTCTGCCGGACCTCCCAGCGGTGTTCACCGCCCTCGGTGGCCACACCCGTGCGCATCCGGACCTGACGGCACCCGCCGGGGCCGCCGGCCCGAGCCGCGAGCCTCTGCCGGGCTGAACGGCCGGTCCGCCCGCAGACTGCTGCTGGACGACGCCACGGGCCGCGGCCCGGATGATCCACGGCACCACCCTCTACGTCGACGGGGGAATCACCACCACGCGCCCGGCCGGACTCCGGGAAACGAGCACGCCGGGGCCACGCTTCGGTGACTGCCACGAGATCGGGGCCGGAGCGCCCTGGAGGGGTTTCGCCCCGCCTGGGCGCCGGCGCCGGCTTTTCGGAGCACCCGGGTCCGTGCTAGCGGACCGTGGTCGTGCGCTCGGGCTCGGATGCCGGCGAAGGCGTGGTCCGCAGGCCCGTCGGCGTGAACCGACGGTGTGTCAGTCCGGTGAGGGCCCTGACCTCCGTTTGCGTGATCGACAGTGGCGCAAGGCGAAACCTCGCCGAGTCCTTCTTCCGTCTTTTGGAGTTGAGCGTGACGTTCTCACTGTCGGGGGCCATCGGCCGGCCCGCTGCCGGGCGTCGGGGTCGGGTGCTGGCCGTGGCGGCCGGTGTGTTCGGCGCCGCGGCCCTCGCCCCGGTGGCGTTGTCCGTGCCCGCCCGCGCGCAGGGCACCTGTACGGTCTCCGGCCCCACCACCACCTGCACGTTCGCCTTCACCGGCGCCGAACAGACGTTCACCGTCCCCAACGGCGTCAGCCAGGTCGACGTCACGGCGATCGGCGCGGCCGGCGGTCTGTCGGGGGTCAACACCACCCCGGGCGGCCGGGGCGCCCAGGTCTCGGGCACGCTCACCGGGCTGTCCGGCGGGCAGACCCTGTACGTCGAGGTCGGTGGCGTCCCCACGCTCCCCTCCAGCTGCTACCCCTTCTCGCCGTGCGTCGGCGGCTTCAACGGCGGTGGCAGCAGCCACTTCGGCGGCGGTGGAGGCGGAGCCTCCGACGTCCGCACCCAGCCCCGGACCACCCCCCTCACCACCACCGACTCCCGCCTCATCGTGGCCGCGGGCGGCGGAGGGGCCGGTGAGGTCTTCAGCTCGTCGTGCACGGGCGGCAGCCAGGGCGGGGACGCCGGCCAGCCGGGTGCGAACGGGATGTGCACCGGGGGAGGCGGCGGCGGGGCGGGCACCGCCACCCAGGGCGGGCCCGGCGGCGTCAGCCCCGGCAATACGAACGGCTCGCCCGGCACCCTGGGCACCGGCGGCGACGGCGGCGCCGGCACGGGCGGCGCGGGCGGCGGCGGTTACTACGGGGGTGGTGGCGGCGGCAGCCTCAACGCCAATGTCAGCCCCTTCGGGAGCGCTGGTGGCGGAGGCGGCGGATCGTCCCTCGTCCCGGCCGGCGGCACCGGCCCCGCCGTGACCGGCGCCGCCGCAGGCATCACCATCAGCTACCCCACCCCGGGCAAACCGGTGACCACCCGTCTGATCGCGATCCCCCAGCAGGTCCGGCTCGGCCGACCGGTGGTCCTCGACGACCTGGTCTGCCCGGCCGGCGCGGGCGCCACGACCCCGCCCACCGGCACGGTGACGTTCACCGACACCACCGCCGGAGTGACTCTGGGCACCGCGCGCCTGGTCCTCAACCTCGGGAACTGCGCCGCCGCCGGGCGCGTCGTCTTCTTCCGGACCACCGGCCCGCACGTCATCACGGCCGTCTACAGCGGCGACTCGGTCTACCAGGGCAACGGCGGCAGCCCCGAGAACATCACCGTGACGGTGAACCCCTGACCAGAGGAAGATCGCGGGCTCCCCGCGAGGCCCCGGTGAAGCGCAGCTGACGCGTACCGTCGCCGCTTCCGGGCCTGTTCCGCCGGTGTCAACCGGGCGGATGGGTCGGCCGGCGGACCGACGCCGTGACGTCGTGTTCGGGACCTGGGGGTCCGCCCCTTCGCAGGGGCGGACCCCCAGGTCCCCGTCGGGGCCGACCGGTCAGGCCGGCTCGACGCTGAACACCGCTGCCCGGACCTCGACGCCGGGCGGACGAAGGGCCGACGGCCGGTCGGTTCGAAATCCCCACTCGCGCGGACTCCCCGCCCCGGGCGACGGCACCGGGCACCTGACGGCGCGCGGTGTCCGGGGGGGTGTCCCGCGCGCCGCCAGCCCTGCCCGCGACCTCCGGCTACCCCCGCCCATCCACTTCATGCACCCGACCTGACGGCCGGGGCATGGACGCAGCGGTCCCGGGAACCGCTCATGAGTCCCCACTGTCAGGCGGCGCCCGTGTCCCGCGCCGGTGCTCCACGTTCCCGGACGTCCGGGCCCGCCACCACGGCTTGTTGACGGGAGAGGAGTCACCTTGCATGCTGCGCCTGGGAGTTCGACGGCAGGGGAAGTGGGGCGAAGTGAAGGGGATCGATCTCCGGCGTGCGACCGGTGCCTTGGCGATCGCATTACTCGGTGGGGGCTGGCTGCTCAGCGGATGCGCCGGCGATCCCGAACCCGCTCCCGACCCGCTGAGTCATCCCTGCCTCCTGCTGAGCGCCTCCCAGGCCACGGACGTGCTGCACCGCTCGCCCGGCCCGGCCAAGGAGATCACGCAGGAGGAGGTGAGCGAATGCGCCTACCAGGAAGCGGAGCTCTACGTCAGCGTTGCCCGTGCCTCCTACGACAGGCAGTCCTTCCGCGACGTCGTCGACCGCACCAAGGGCCAACCAGCGACGGAGGCGGGGCTCGCCGACGCGGCGTACAGCTTCCACGTGCAGGAGGAGTCCAGGGACTTCGTCCTGCTCGACATCCTCAAGGGCAGCAGGCTCGTGCAGATCACGGCGCCCACGGCCGAGGACGCCCGGCAGACCGCCCTCCTGGTACTGCCGCGGCTTCACTGACGGCGTCCCGCGCAGCGGAACCGGTGCCCTCCGACAGGCGATCCCGACCGGTGGCCGAGTGACTGCGACCGCTCGGCTTCGGCCGGTCGCCGCTTCCGGCCGACCGCGCCAAAAAAAGCGCGGTTCCGCCGTACCGACCCGTGCCCTTCCACCGACAAGCACTTCACCATCGCACAGGACATGGCCGCCGCCGAGGCCGTGGCGGACGTCCTCCTCGGGCACGGCACCGGCCGCTCGTGATCGCCCCTGGCACGTCCGGGCATCACGGCGGACCCAGCGGGTACACGAGCCGCAGCACCCGCACGGGACCCCACCGATCCGCGCACACCACCCACCCCCTGATGCGAGGCCGCCACATGTCTCCTGCAGATGCGCCGGCCACAGGCCCCGCGGGGCCCGAGCGCCGCAGGGGGACGACCCACGGGCGGCCTCCGGTCCGAACCGCCGGACAGGCCCGCGCCCACCTCGCCGACCTCCTCGGCCGACTGGAGGGGGACTTCGGCCGGCTCCTCGCGGACGCGCAGCTCGCGGTGACCGAACTCGTCGTCAACGCCCACCGGCACGGGGGTGGGCTGACCGGCTTCGGCGCACGCCTGGACCTGGAGCGCGGCTGTCTCGTGGTGGACGTCGAGGACGGCGACGAGCGGCACCCCGTCGGCGAGCCGCTCGACCGGCGCGACCCGACCGCCGCCGGCGGCCGCGGCTGGGCCCTGGTCCAGATCCTCGCCTCCACCTGCCACATCGACGCCCTGCCGCAGGGCGGGAAACGGATCCGCGTCACCTTCCCCCTCGGCCGGGCAACGGCCGGCCGAAGGTCCCCCTCGGCCGGCGCGGAGACCTGACGTGCGGTGAGCCCTCCGCTCGTGTGCGGCATGGAGACCGGCGACGCCGACGACGTCTTCATCCGGTGTGTCCTCGCGACCCGTCCGTGGGCACGCCTGGTGGCCGTGACGATCGTGCCCGTCAACGGCACTCCGGCCGGCGCGGTTCCGGCAACCGGCACCCGGACGCGGATCTCCGTCCAGCGTGCGGCACCCGGGGTTCAGTGGCCGGTCGCCGAGGTGCGAGGGGTGAGGAAGGAGTCGAGACGGGTGAAGACCGTCTCGGGCTTCTCGCGGATGGGCTGGTGTCCTGCGCCGGGGACGAGTTCGAACCGCGCGTGGGGGAACGCCGCGGCGTAGGCGCGGCCGAAGTCGGGGGTGACGACCGTGTCGTCGGCGCCCCAGAGCACCAGTACCGGGCAGGTGACGGTGGAGAGGCGGGGCAGCAGGTCGGCGTCCGCCATGGTCGGCCCGGCGTAGGCGCGCAGGGCGGCCATCGCCTGTGCGGACGGTCCGCCCTGCGACGCCGGAGCCGGTGGACCGGTTGGCACGGTGATCCGCTGGCCGGGTATGACGGGGCCGATGGCGTCCACGAGGACGAGCCGGGAGATCCGGCCCTCGCGGTCGTCCAGGGCGGTCTGGGTGGCGACCCAGCCGCCGAAGGACGTGCCGATCACCGTCACGTCCCTCAGCCCGAGGCGGCCGAGCAGGCCCAGGTGGGCAGCGGCGAGTGCGGGCACGGAGTCCAGGTCGCCGGGCCGGACGGTGCCGTCCCAGCCCGGATGGGTGGGCGCCACCACCCTGTGGTCCGAGGCGAGGAGTTCGACCAGGGGCGCGACGCCGGCCGGTCCGGGGCCGCCGTGCAGGACGAGGACCGGGCTGCCGCCCCTGCCGGCCTCGCGCACTTCGAGGTTCAGGCCGGGCCGTAGCGGGATGGTGCGGCCAAAGGGCGTCGTCATGGGTTCCTCCCGGATCGGCCGAGGCGGGGTGGGGTTCGGGGACTGAGCGGGGGTGGCCGTCGGCGCGGGCCTCACTGGGCCTCCGGGCCGGAGGTGAAGAACTCGACCGTCCGCTCCAGACCCTTCTCGCCGAACATCGTGTCCAGGTTGGCGGCGGACCCGGCGGCGGACGCCTCGCTGCGCGGGAAGAGGGCCTCCTCGTACGCGGCCAGCGCGGCTTCGGTGTCGCCGGGACGGGCGGCGATGGCCAGGGCGAGTTCGGCGCCGTCGAACATGGCGAGGTTGGCGCCCTCCCCGGCGAAGGGGGACATCACGTGGGCGGCGTCACCGAGCAGTGTCACGCCCGGGACGCGGTCCCAGCGGTGCCCGACGGGCAGGGCGTGAATACGGCGCGGGGTGATCGTCTCCGCGTCCGCGACCAAGGCGCGCAGGTCCTCGGCCCAGCCTTCGAAGTGGGCGAGCACCGCGGCCTTGGCGGCTGCGTGGTCGGTGAAGTCGACCGTGTCCAGCCAGCCTTCGTCGACCTTGAGCGCCGTGTAGACGTGGAGACTGCCGTCACTCTCCCGGTGCGCGAGGACACCGTGTTCGCCCCCCAGGGCGATGAAGAACCCGCCGCCGATCACCGCGGCGCTGCGCGGGTGGCGGGTGTCGGCGTCGAACAGGTCGGTCTCGACGAAGGAGATCCCGGTGTAGACGGGCGTGGCGTCCGAGACCAGGGGCCGGATCCGGGACCAGGCGCCGTCCGCGCCGATCAGGAGGTCGGTGGTGATGGCCGAGCCGTCGGCGAACGTCACCTCGTGACGCCCGTCGCCCAGCGCACGGGCGCCGGTGACCTTCCGTCCCCAGTGGATCGTGCCGTGGGGCAGGGAGCCCAGCAGCAGGTCCCGCAGGTCGCCGCGGTCCACCTCCGGCCGGCCGCCGGTGCCGTCGTCCTCCTCGGCCAGGTGCACCGTGCCGTCGGCGCCGAGCAGGCGCATGGCCTGACCGCCCTCGTGGACGATCTCGAGGAAGTCGTCGTGGAGGCCGGCGGCGTGCAGGGCCTTCTGCCCGTTGTTCTCGTGGATGTCGAGCATCCCGCCCTGCGTACGGGCCGCGGCTGACGCCTCCCGCTCGAAGATCGTCGACTCGATGCCGTTGACGTGCAGGACGCGGGCGGCGGTCAGGCCGCCGAGACCCGCGCCGATGATCGCGATCGGGACGTGGCTGGTGCTCATGGGGCCTCCTGAAGCGGATAGGGGGAACACCTCGGCGCGCCGGGTCATCACCGCGTGCGCCGCAGGGCTCCCGGTGGGGGTGGCCGCTCGGCGGGCAGGCGAGGAAGCGAGGAACGCCTCGTTCACTCCGCCCACCGTAACGAACATGTTCGTTGCGAACAAGTTCGCCCGATGGTTCTCGTGTCCCGCGACGGGCGCTGGGGAGCGCTGTCGTTCCCGCCGTCCCCCCGGACACGTCCGTCGCCGGGGCCGGCCGCCCCGCCGGGGGATCAGTCCAGCGCGTCCGGGACAGGGGTGTGAACGATGCCGTCGACGAGAACGTCGAAACTCCAGCGGATCCTCTCCGCCACCGAGCCACCGATCAGGGCGGGCATGTGCGCGGTGATCGCCGGGTGCGTGGTGGCGTCCACGGCGTGCAGCGCACGCACGGTGGCGTTCCAGTCGTCCTCGGAGGCGGGGTCGTGCTCACGCGTCGAGTGCTCGGCGGCCGTGGCAGTCGCGTCCTGGAGCAGTTTGTCCACCCCCCAGGCGACCTGCTCGCGGGCGGCGCCGCTCCGCGAGAGGAGATCGAGGATGCGCTCCACCAGGCGCAGGTAGTTCTCCCCGCTCGGGCGGGCGACGAGCGCGGCCCGTGCCAGTTGCGGGTGCTCGAACAGCACTCGGGTGTACGACGCCATGACGGCACGGAGCTGCTCGCGCCAGTCCTCGCCGCCCTCACGCCCGGTCAGGTCGACCTCGCCGAGCAGGGAGTCCAGAACGGCCGCGTGCAGTTCGGCGGTGTTGGCGACGTAGACGTACAGAGACGCCGGCCCGGTATCCAGCTCCTGTGCCAGGCGGCGCATCGTGACCTTCCCCAGCCCCTCCGCCCGCATGATCCGCACGGCGGTGTCCACGATCCAGCGTCGGGACAGGGCAGGCTTCGCCGGGCGCTCCCGGCGGCTGATCGGCTCTCTTCTCGCAGTCATCGTCCGATCGTAACGAACATGTTCGCAGTGGCGGCTCGGGCCCGGTCGGGGGTCTTCGACGAACTCCGGTACCTGATCGACGAGGCCGACGCACGCTGGGGTTCTCCGGCGGGCGGGCGGTTGCCGGAGCCGGCCTGACGGGCCGTGACGCCGGACCTGCCACGAAGCGCGCGGCGGTGGTCCCGCCCTGGAGTCGGGTGGGACCACCGCCGCGGACCGTGAAGGGTCAGTCCTTGAAGGCGTCCTTGACGTGTTCGCCCGCCTGCTTGACGTCGCCCTTGGCCTTGTCGGCCTTGCCCTCGGCCTGCAGCCGCTCGTTGCGCGTCACCTTGCCGACGCCTTCCTTGACCGCGCCCTTGGCCTTCTCGGCGGCGTTCTCGATCTTGTCGCTGGCACTCATCCCGGCCTCCGGTTCGTCGGAACTTCGTTGCTCCGCCGACTGCCCCCGTCCGGTGGGGATATTCCTCCGAATATGTTCCGTGGCGCGGGGCAACCGGATCGCTGACGCTGACTACGGAGGTCGAAATGGTTCCCCTTCTGCTCGTTCTGCTACTGGCTCTGCTCCTGTTCGGTGCCGGCTTCGCACTGAAGGCCCTGTGGTGGGTGGCGATCGTGGTCCTGGTCGTGTGGCTGCTCGGGTTCGTGGCCCGTGGCACCGGCGCATCGGGCAGCCGGGGCCGCTGGTACCGCTGGTAGGGCCCGGACGAACGCGGGACCGGCGACGTGTCGTGCACACCGGTGTGCACGACACGTCGCCGCGTCCACCGGGCGCCGCAAACGTGCGGACCGCTGGGCGGTGTCCGGTCGTCGCGCCGAACGCTCCGAGGGGAACAGCACCCCGGGGCCGCAGGCATGGAGCCCGCCCGCCTCCGAACCCCGAGCCGGCAGCGGCGCTTTCCGAAGGCACTGCGGGCAGACGGGCAACCAGCGGTCAGCCGACTGCCGACCGAACCGGAGACCGAGGAGCAGCCGTGGACGAGGCGCCCCCAGGCATCAACCCCCGGGATCTGCCGCCGGGCAGGCGGGCCAGCGGACCGCGGGCCCGGATCAGGACCACCGGGCGCAGGGCCCCGCGGGTGAAGTCGTGGTTCCGGGTGGGTTTTGCGCTCAGTGTGGGGGCGCTGCTGGCGTGGCACGCGGTGGACGCCGTCCTCCAACTCACCTCCCTGCTCACGCTGCTGCTCCTTGCCGTGTTCATCGCGGTCAGCCTGGAACCCGTGGTCACGTGGCTGGAGCACCGCGGCCTGCGCAGGGGACGGGCGGTGGCCGTCGTGGTCGCAGGGCTGGCGGCGGTGCTGGCCGGTCTGCTCGCGGTGGTCATCCCGCCGGTCGGTGAGGAGGTGAGCGCGCTGGTCGACGCCGTCCCGGGCTGGCTCCAGCAGCTGCACGACCGCCAGTCGACGCTCGGCCGGATCGAGGACCACTACCACCTGGTCGAGCGGGCCAAGGAGCAGCTGGGTTCCGGCGGTTCGGCCTCCGGTCTCTTCGGTGGCGTGCTCGGCGCGGGCCGGCTCCTGCTGAGTACCGTGACGGACGCGGTGATCGTCATCAGCGTCACCCTGTACGTCATGGCGGCGCTGCCGGACATCAAGGCGTTCTGCTACCGGTTCGTCCCGCGCAGCCGTCGCGCGGGGGTGGAGGAGATCACCGAGGAGATCCTCAGCCGGACCGGCCGCTACATGCTGGGCAACGTGCTGACCTCCGCCGTCGCGGGTCTGGCGACCTTCGCCTGGTGCGCGGCCACCGGCGTGCCCTACTCGGGGGCGCTCGGGGTCTTCGTCGCCCTCATGGACCTGGTCCCCATGGTCGGCTCGACGATCGGAGGCATCGTCGTCAGTCTGGTCGCACTGTCGGTGTCCCTGCCGATCGCCCTCGCCACCGCCGGTTTCTACATCGCCTTCCGGCTGCTGGAGGACTACCTGATCATGCCTCGGGCGATGAAGTTCGTGGTCGACGTGCATCCGGTCGTGACGGTGATCGCGGTCCTGCTGGGCGGCGCGCTCCTGGGTCTCGTCGGGGCCCTGGTCGCGGTCCCGGCCGCAGTCGCGCTGGGCTTGGTCCTGGACGAGTACGTCTTCCCCCGCCTGGACGGCGCCTGAGAGTCGGGCACGAACCCGCCGCGGTCGCGGCCCCGGCCTCCACCGCAGCCCCGGCCGCCGGCCGTGGAAACCGCCACGCAGTCGATGTACCGCGGTGACGGAGTGCACCAGCTTTAGATGTGCACGACCGACGGCAACACCCCTTACCGGCCCTGCACCCACTGGATCTCCTGTCCGGCCGGCCGTGGCGGCTGAGACGGTCTCAGGGATCGATGGGGGTGTTGTCGGGGGCGATCCCTGATGAGTCGCACCGTGGCTGTACGGCACGGTCGTGGGCATGACTCTCAAGCCTTCTTCTTCCGACGCCGAAACCACGGCGACAGCTGCCCGGCGCAGGCGGGTGCCGGTGGCGGCGCTCGCCTGCGCGCTGCTCACCGCGGTGGCGCTGGGCACGGCTGTCCCGGCGGTGGCGGCCCCCGCCACCCGGGCCGCGGTGTCTGTCGAGCACACCCGTGACCAGCTGCCGGACCTGAATCCGAAGGCCTTGCAGCAGGCACTGTCCAGTGCGCCCGACCGGGTCACGGGCGTGCTGGCGCGGGTGAGCGGTCCGGACGGTCACTGGACCGGGACGTACGGGACCGCCGACGTCACCACCGGGGCGCCGGTGCCGGTCGACGGCCGGTTCCGCCTCGGCAGCGTCACCAAGACCTTCATCGCCACCGTGGTGCTGCAACTGGCCGCCGAGGACCGCGTCGACCTCGACCAGCCCGTCCAGCGCTACTTGCCGAACGTCCTGCCCGACAGCTACCCGCCGATCCCCGTCCGCACCCTGCTCAACTTCACCAGCAGCCTCCCCGAACTGACCGCGGACGACCTGCCCACCACCCCGGACGGCATCGTCGAGCACCGCTTCGACGACCACCCGCTCGCCGAACTCGTCGCCAAGGCCGTCCGCCACGAGCGTCCCTTCAGCGACCCGGGCCGCATGCAGGTCTACGGCGCCACCGGCTACTACGTCGCCGCCATGCTGGTCGAGAACCTCACCGGGCACCCCTACCAGCAGGAGATCACCACCCGCATCGTGCAGCCGCTGCACCTGCGCGACACCACCGCCCCAGAGACCGGCACCACGATCCCGGGCCCCCACTCCCACGGCTACATCGCCGTGCCGCAACCGGCCGGCGGAACGCAACTGGTCGACATCACCGAACAGAACCCGGGCGCCGGCGGCATGGTCTCCACCACCGCTGACCTCGACCGCTTCCTGACCGCCCTCTTCCGAGGACGGCTCCTCCCCCCGACCGAACAGGCCGAGCTCTTCGAGGTCCCCGACGTCCCCTACCTCGGCGGCACCGACCACGACCCGGGCCACGGCCGGGCCTACTACAGCGCAGGCCTGTTGCGCGCGACCCTCCCCAACGGAGTGACCGTGTGGGGAAAGACCGGCAGCACCTTCGGATACACCGACGGCATGTTCACCACCCGCGACCTGCGCCGGCGCCTGACGTACTCCTTCAACCCCACCACCGGCGGCGGCAACGATCTCGCCCTGGTCAACCGGATCCTCTCCGCCACCTTCACGGACCCGACCGGACATTGACGGCACCTCAGCACGCCTGTCCGGCACCCCGCCTGCTGATCACCCACTGACGAACCGCCCGTTGCCGGCCGGCAGCACGTCGAGGGCTTGCCGGGGCGCCAGGGCATGCGTGTCGGTCATGCCCCGCAGCTGCCGGCGCCGTCCCGTCCCGCGCGGGAATGGGTGCCGCCGGCCGGGCCGGCAGCGTGCCGCGGAATCCGGCGTCCCCCCGGTTCACGGGCCCGCGGTGGCGGTCACTGCCGCGTCGGCTCCAGGGCCGTCGACGGCAAGGCGCGCCGGCCGTCGGCGGGCCGGGGCAGGAGGACGGCTAGGAGCTCGGCGACGGTGGGACCGGCGTCGGCGGGATGGCGCAGCTGTGCGGGCAGGCGGCGGGGACATCGCATCCCCGTGGCGGACCGGCTACCCGATCAGTCCCCCAAGGTGACGACCAGGTACGTCTCGTCCGGGCCCGGCGGGCGGGTCCAGGAGCGGGTGGTGAAGGTGTGCAGCCGGCCCTCGGTGATCGCGAACCGGGGCAGGCTCACACCGAACTCGGCCGCGATCGCCGTCAGCGCCCGGCGCTCGCCCGTACGGTCCAACGCGCCCTCGCCGGGAGCGGCCGGGGCGGTGAACAGGGTGTCCGGGTCGAGCCCGGGCGGTATCGGGCCGCCGCTGCGGCGGACCTCGGGGCCGTCGACGGTGAAGGCGTACCGCTCGATGCCCCGCTCGGCGACGGAGAGGTGGAACAGTCCGCGCTCCGGTACGCACCACACCACCACAGCCCGGGCCCCGGACGGCGCGGTGCCGTCCGGCAAGGCCGCGCCCCGCGGGGCCGCGCCCAGGGAGGCGGCGACGGCGGGAGACACGAAGCGGGAGGCGATGTGACCTTGCGCGAACAGGTCCAGGGCGAAGCTCCACCGCGAGTCGCCCGCGTGGCCGACGGTGACGACCGCGCAGTCCTCGTAGGTCGAACTCACCCTTCCCCCGAACCTGCGCCGGTTGAGCTCCCAGTACGTCACCGGTGCGTCCAGCACCGCGTCCTGACCGCCCAGCCGCGCGGGCAGCTCGGCCGGTCCGGCCTCCTCCACGAGGACGAAGCGGTACGACTCGGGGCGGCTGTTGTTCGGCGGCGGATCAGCCAACCAGACGAGACCGTCCGCCGGTTCGGCCTCCCGGGCCTCGTCGGCCTCCCCGCTGTGCTCCACCGCCTCCGGGCCCCGAGGGGTGGCCAGCAGCTCCCGGCCCCGGTCCGGTGTGATCAGCGGACCGAGGAACGGGTCGGCGAGCAGACCGACCGGCGCGAGGTGGTCGGGCCCGAGCGGTGCCCACCGGGGGATCGCGGCGAGCAGCGTCCGCCAGGCCGTCTCCGTCCGCCCCCAGCGGGCCTGTTCGCGGGCCCGCTCGACGGCTTCGCCGAACGGACCTCCGGCGGTGTAGCGGAACGTCCGCTCCGTCACCTCGCGCAGGATCTCCTCGGCCGCCTCCCGGTACTCGTCGGACCCGGAGCTCATCTGCCTGGTCCAGGAGGCCGCGTCCCAGCTCCGTTCCACGTGCTCGACCGCCAGGAGGGGGACGAACTCGCCGGAGTAGAGCGGGTCCTGGGCCAACCCGCCGTAGTGCACGCTGTACGTCTGCCCGTGGAAGCGGCGCAGCTGGTCGGCCATGCCGTGTGCCCGGGGCCGGCCGAATCCGGCGGCCTCGGTGAGCGCGGCGGCCGCCCGCTCGTGCTCGCCGCGCAGCGCGTCCTGCCGGGCCGTCTCCACCTGGGCGTCCAGTCGACGGGTGGTGTCGTTGACGAACGCCGGGCCTCGGCGGCGAGCGGTGAGGCGGTGGAACTCCCGGTACATGTCGAGCATGAACTCCCGGAAGGAGCCGTACCTGGTGGGTGCGCCGTGGGCCCACGACTTGTGGCAGTAGACCGCCCACTCGCCGTCCTCGCCGACGGCGAGCGGGTCCAGCAGGACGGTCGTCATGTCCGACTCGACGTCCAGTTGGAGAGCGCGCGCCCACATGCCCTCGAGTTCGCCCTCGCCGTAGTGCTCGCTGAGCCCGAACGCGTCCTCGTGCCAGCGGGCCTCACCGCTGCCGGCCAGCCGGTGGACGAAGCCGCCCGCGTGCCGCCAGCCGTCGGTGACCTCCAGGAACGCCCGGTAGGACGGCGGAAGCCGGTACCCCAACCGCTCCTCGACCGCCGCGATGCGTTCCCCGGACGCGGGCTCGGAGCCGAGCCACCGCGCGCGCCACGCCGCCCCGTCGCCGGCGGCCGGAAGCTCGTCCGGGCTCCCGTACGCGCCGGCCCATTCCTCGCTCCACCGCGTCAGGAACGAGCGCCAGTCGAAGGTCTCTTCGGTCATGTCGGCGATCCTTGCACGCACCACTGACACACCCGGGGCCCCGGCCGTGCACGGCCCCGGGCGGTGCGGGGCCCTCCGCGTGCCGGGTCAGGGATGCGCGGCGCCCGGCGTCGGAATCGGCTGCCCGACGCCGGGCGGCTCCACGCGCACCGGGGCGGCCCGGCGGCCGTGACCGCCGCCCGGCCGCCCCGGTCCCACCCGCGCCGGGTGGGGCCGGGGCGGTGCCGCCGGTGTCCTCCCGGGCGGGCGCGGCTACTGCGGGGTCACGTAGGCGCCGGAGATGCCGCCGTCGACGAGGAAGGTGTTGGCGGTCATGAAGGAGGAGTCGTCGGAGGCGAGGAAGGCCACCGCTGCGGCGATCTCCTCGGGCTCGGCGAAGCGGCCCAGCGGGATGTGGACCAGGCGGCGGGCGGCGCGCTCCGGGTCCTTGGCGAAGAGCTCCTGGAGCAGCGGGGTGTTCACCGGGCCGGGGCACAGGGCGTTGACGCGGATGCCCTCGCGGGCGAACTGCACGCCCAGTTCGCGGGACATGGCCAGCACGCCGCCCTTCGAAGCGCTGTAGGAGATCTGGGAGGTGGCCGCGCCCATCACGGCGACGAACGAGGCGGTGTTGATGATCGAGCCCTTGCCCTGGCGCTGCATGTGCGGGATCGCGTACTTGCAGCACAGGTAGACGCTGGTGAGGTTGACCTCCTGGACGCGCTTCCAGGCCTCCAGGCCGGTGGTGAGGATGGAGTCGTCGTCCGGCGGGGAGATGCCCGCGTTGTTGAAGGTGATGTCGAGGCGGCCGTACTCGTCGACGGCCCGCTGGAAGAGGTCGCGCACCGCGGCCTCGTCGGTGACGTCGGCCTGGATGAACAGGCCGCCGACCTCGTTCGCGGCCTTGGCGCCGGTCTCGGGGTCGAGGTCGACGCAGACCACCTTCGCGCCCTCGGCGGCGAAGCGGCGGGCGGTCGCCAGGCCGATGCCGCTGCCGGCGCCGGTGATGACGGCCACGCGGCCGTCGAGTCGCTGGGTCATGCTGATCATTCCTCCGTGGAGATGAAGACGTTCTTGGTCTGGGTGAAGGCGTCGAGGGCGTCCGGGCCGAGTTCGCGGCCGAGTCCGGACTGCTTGAAGCCGCCGAACGGCGTGGTGTACCGCACCGAGGAGTGCGAGTTGACGGACAGGTTGCCGGCCTCGACGCCGCGGGAGACCCGCAGCGCGCGGCCGAGGTCCCTGGTCCAGATGGAGCCCGACAGGCCGTACTCGGTGGCGTTGGCGATGCGCAGGGCGTCCTGTTCGTCGCGGAACGGGACGACGGCGACGACCGGGCCGAAGACCTCCTCGGTGAAGGCGCGGTCCTCGTGCCGCACGGGCGCGAGGACGGTCGGCGGGTACCAGAAGCCGGGCCCGTCGGGGGCGCTGCCGCGGAAGGCGACGGCCGAGGCGTCCGGGACGTACGAGGAGACCCGCTCGCGGTGGGCGGCCGAGATCAGCGGGCCCATCTCGGTCTTCTCGTCGGCCGGATCACCCACCCGCACCCCGCGCACGGCCGGCTCCAGGAGCGCCATGAAGTCGTCGAACGCGGAGTGTTCGACGAGGATCCGGGAGCGGGCGCAGCAGTCCTGGCCGGCGTTGTCGAAGACGGCGTAGGGCGCGGTCGCGGCGGCCTTGGCGAGGTCCGCGTCGGCGAAGACGATGTTGGCGCTCTTGCCGCCGAGTTCGAGGGTGACCGGCTTCACCTGGGCGGCGCAGCCCGCCATGATCTCCTTGCCGACCCGGGTCGAGCCGGTGAAGACGACCTTGCGCACGTCGGGGTGGGTGACGAAGCGCTGTCCGACCACCGGGCCGCGGCCGGGCAGGACCTGGAGCACGCCCTCGGGGATCCCGGCCTCCAGGGCGAGTTCGGCCAGGCGCAGCGCGGTGAGCGGGGTGAGTTCGGCCGGCTTGACGATGACGGTGTTGCCGGCGGCCAGGGCCGGGGCGAGGGCCCAGGCGGCGATCGGCATGGGGAAGTTCCAGGGCACGATGACCCCGACGACGCCGATCGGTTCCTGGAAGGTGACGTCGATGCCGCCGGCGACGGGGATCTGGCGGCCGAACAGCCGCTCGGGGGCGGCGGCGTAGTACTCGATGACGTCCCGCGCGTTGCCCGCCTCCCATCGGGCGTTGCCGATGGTGTGTCCGGCGTTGGCGACCTCCAGGGCGGCGAGGTGCTCGCGGTCGGCGTCGACGGCGGCGGCGAAGGCGCGCAGCAGCCGGGCGCGGTCGGCGGGGGCCACCCGGCGCCAGGTGTCGAAGGCGGCGCGGGCGCGGGCGACGGCGGCGTCGGTCTCGGCGGTGCCGGCCAGTTCGACGGTGGTGATCACCTCCTCGGTGGCGGGGTTGACGACCTCGAAGAGGTCCGGTTCGGTCATCGGGCGGTCTCCCTCTGGCTTGCGGTGATGAACGCGTGGAACAGGCGCAGGTCGTCGGAATCGGTCTCCGGGTGCCACTGGACGCCCAGGGCGAAGCGGTGTCCGGTCAGTTCGAGCGCCTCGACCGTGCCGTCGGCGCTGTGCGCGGTGGCCCTGAGGCCGGTGCCGATCCGGTCGACGGCCTGGTGGTGGTAGCAGGAGACCTCGGTGGCGGGCCCCAGGACGGCGGCGAGCCGGCTGCCGTGCACCGGGGTGACCCGGTGGCGGACGAAGCGGGCGGGGACGATCTGGTGGCTGTCGTCGGGCAGGTGTTGGACGAGGGTGCCGCCGAGTTCGACGTTGAGCAGCTGCATGCCGCGGCAGACGCCGAGCACCGGGAGGTCCCGGGCGAGGGCGGCGTGCAGCAGTCGGCTCTCCCAGTCGTCACGGGTGTGGTGGGGCGGGCCGGTGCGCGGGTGGGGAGCCGCCGCGTAGCGGGACGGGTCGACGTCCGGTCCGCCGGCCAGGACGAGTCCGTCGAGGGCGTCGAGCAGGTGGCCGGTCCCGCCGGGCTGGGGCGGCAGCAGGACCGGGGTGCCGCCGGCGCGGACGACGGCGTCGACGTAGGTCTGGGGCACGAGGCAGGCACGCTGGTTCCAGACCGACCAGGCGGCGTCGTCCTGGTAGCTGCTGATGCCGATGAGTGGTCGTCGGTGGCCGTCGGGTGGTGTCGTGCCGGTGGCGGTCACGCTGGTGCCGGTCGGGGCGGTGCGTGTCACGTCGGTGCCGGTCACAGTCGCTCGAATCCGCGGCGCCGCTCCCAGTCGGTCACCGCCCGTTCGTAGGAGGCGAGTTCGGTGCGTCCGGCGTGGGTGTAGTGCCGGACGACGTCCTTGCCGAAGGCTTCGGTGGCGACGGCGCTGCGTTCGAAGGCGTCGACCGCGTCCCGCAGGGTGGCGGGCACCCGGGGCGCGTCGGAGGCGTAGGCGTTGCCGGTGAACTCCGGCTGGAGCTCGAGCTGTTGCTCGACGCCGTGCAGTCCGGCGGCGATCAGGGCGGCGACCGCGAGATAGGGGTTGACGTCGCCGCCCGGGACGCGGTTCTCGAAGCGCAGCGACGGGCCGTGGCCGACGACGCGCAGGGCGCAGGTGCGGTTGTCGCGGCCCCAGGCGATGGCGGTGGGAGCGAAGCTGCCGGGGACGTAGCGCTTGTAGGAGTTGACTGTGGGGGCGAACAGCAGGGCGAAGTCGGCGAGGCAGGCGAGCTGGCCGGCGAGGAAGTGCTCCATGGTGCGGGAGAAGCCGTGCGGGCGGTCCCCGGCGAACACCGGGGCGCCCCGCTCGTCGCGCAGGCTCAGGTGGATGTGGCAGGAGTTGCCCTCGCGTTCGTCGTACTTCGCCATGAACGTGAGGCTGCAGCCCTCCTGGGCGGCGATCTCCTTGGCACCGGTCTTGTAGACGGCGTGGTTGTCGCAGGTGGTGAGGGCGTCGGCGTACTTGAAGGCGATCTCGTGCTGGCCGAGGTTGCACTCGCCCTTGGCGGACTCGACGGTCAGGCCGGCGCCGGCCATGCCGTTGCGCAGCCGGCGCAGCAGCGGCTCGATCCGGCCGGTGCCGAGGATGGAGTAGTCGACGTTGTACTGGTTGGCCGGGGTGAGGCGGGTGTAGTCCTTGTCCCAGGCCTGTTCGTAGCTGTCCCGGAAGACGATGAACTCCAGCTCGGTCGCGGCCTGGGCCTGCCAGCCGTAGCCGGCCAGGCGGTCGAGCTGGCGCCGGAGGACCTGCCGCGGGGAGACGGCGACGGGGGTGCCGTCGTGGTGGACGACGTCGCACTGGACCATGGCGGTGGCGGGGTGCCAGGGGACGGCCCGCAGGGTGGTCAGGTCGGGGCGCAGGGTCAGGTCGCCGTAGCCGTTGTCCCAGGAGGAGACCTCGTAGCCGTCGACGGTGTTCATGTCGACGTCGACGGCCAGCAGGTAGCCGCAGCCCTCCGCGGCGCCGGTCACGACGTCGTCCAGGAAGTAGTCGGCGGCGACGCGCTTGCCCTGGAGGCGCCCCTGCATGTCGGTCATGGCGAGCACGACGGTCTCGACGGACCCGTCGGCGACGCGGGTGCGCAGCTCGTCGAGGGTGAGCCGGGGGGTGGTCATCGGGTCTCCGGTTCGGTGTCGGGGGTGGGCTGCGGGCTGCTCACCGGGCCTCCGGTCGGGAGGCCGGGGCGCGCGGACGGCGTGGTGCTGACGTGCGGCCCGGTGAACCAGCGCCGGGCGGAGACCAGCCACCAGACGCCGGCGAAGCCGCCGACGACGACCACGGCGACCGGGGTGTAGTTGAAGCTCTCGGCGGTGATCGGGCTGGCGGTGGGCAGCATGAACAGGACGCTGATCACCGCCGTCCAGGCGACGGCGACGACGCCGATCGGCGTGCTCCAGCGGCCCAGGTGCCAGGGGCCGCGCGGGAAGTCCTCGCCCTGGCGCAGCCGCAGGTACACCGGGATGACGTAGGAGATGTAGAGGCCGATGACGGAGATCGAGGTCACGGCCGTGTAGGCGGTGTTGTTCCAGAGCGCGGGCAGTCCGAGGAGCAGGGCGCCGCCGGTGGCCAGCCAGACCGCGTTGGTCGGGGTCTGGGTGCGCGGGGAGATGCGGTGCCAGAGGCGGGAGCCGGGCAGCGCGCCGTCGCGGGAGAAGGCGTAGATCATGCGCGAGTTGGCGGTGACGGAGGCCATGCCGCAGAAGAACTGGGCGCCGATGACGATGAGCAGCAGGAACTGGGCGCCGCCGGAGCCGATCGCGTCGATGAAGATCTGCGCGGGCGGGACCTGGGTGGTGCTGTCGAGCGCGCCGTCGTAGTCGCGGATCGCGAAGGTGATGCCGAGCAGCAGGATCCAGCCCGCCACCAGCGAGACGGTGATGGCGTTGACGATGCCGCGCGGGCCGGAGCGGGCGGCGTCCTGGGTCTCCTCGGTCATGTGTGCGGAGGCGTCGTAGCCGGTGAGGGTGTACTGGGCCATCAGCAGGCCGAGCATCGCGACGTAGAACTGGCTGTGGAAGCCGGTCCGGTTGACGAACTCGGTGAAGACGGAGGAGGCGGAGGCGTGCCGCTCGGGCAGCAGCGCGAGGGCGCCGACGATGATCGCGACGCCGGCCAGGTGCCACCACACGGAGACGCTGTTGAGGACGGCGACCAGGCGCACCCCGAAGGTGTTGAGCAGGCCGTGCACCAGCAGGATGACCGCGAAGATCTCCATGGTGTGGGCGGGGGTGGCCGCCAGGCCGTAGCGCAGTTCGAGGAACGCGTTGGTGAAGAAGGCGGCGCCGTAGTCGACGCTGGCGGTCACCGCGACCTGGCCGAGGAAGTTGAACCAGCCGGTGAACCAGCTCCAGGCCGGGCCGCGGGTGCGGGTCAGCTTGGCGGACCAGTAGTAGAGCCCGCCGGCCGTCGGGTAGCTGGAGCAGATCTCGGCCATCGCGAGGCCGACGCAGAGCGTCAGCAGGCCGACCACCGGCCAGCCCCAGATGATCAGGGCGGGGCCGCCGGTCTTCATCCCCGTCCCGTAGAGGGTCAGGCAGCCGGACAGGATCGAGACGATGGAGAAGGAGACGGCGAAGTTGGAGAAGCCCGACATCGAGCGGGCCAGCTCCTGGGTGTAGCCCAGCTCGCGGAGGCGTTGTTCGTCGGCGGAAACGGGGGAAGAGTCCACCGGAAACACGGCGGGGCCAGGGTGGTCGGGTGAGCGTGCGTCGGTCATGGGCACCCCTGGGGGTTGAGGGTGTGCCGGGTGCACGCGGCCACGACGGCGTGGCGCACCCGCCCCGGCGGGTTCGACGGTCTGACGGCTCGTCAATGGTCTGAAGTCGGACCATTGGGTGGGTGAGCAGCATCGTTCCGGCTGGACGGCGGCCGCGTCAAGGGTGGGACGGGAACGAGTGCGTGGGATCCGTTCGCAGGTACGATTCCGGCGTGGACGTGGACGTGACGCGTGAGCAGGCACGGCTCGACTGGGAGACCGGGACGATCTTCCGCCCGATCCGGACCGGCAACGCCTTCGAGGAGACCGTCGAGCGGCTGCTCCAGGCGATCAAGCTCGGCGTCTTCGGCCCCGGCGACCGGCTGCCCGCCGAACGCGACCTCGCCGCCCGGCTCGGTGTCAGCCGCGAGACCCTGCGCGAGGCGCTGCGCACGCTCCAGCAGGCCGACTGCGTCGCCCCCCGCCGCGGCCGCTACGGCGGAACCTTCGTCACCTACCGGATGCCCGAACCGGACGTGGCCGACCTGCGCCGCGCCGCCCGCGACCTCGGCGGCGCCCTGGAGGACGCGCTGACCTACCGGCAGGTCCTGGAGGTCGGGGCCGCCGAGGCCGCCGCCCGGCGCCCCCTCTCCCCCGAGCAGCGCGCTCACTTGGAGGACCGGCTGACCGAACTGGACGCAGCCCCGGCCGAGCAGTACCGCCAGCTCGACTCTCGCTTCCACCTCGCCATCGGCGAGCTCACCGGCTCCCCCTCCCTCGCCGCGGCCATCGCCGAGGCCAGAATGCGCCTCAACGACCTGCTCAACGCGATCCCCATGCTGGACCGCAACATCGAGCACGCCGCCGAGCAGCACCGGGCGATGGTCCGGGCGATCCTCGACGGCGACGGCGACGCCGCCCGGCGCGCCACCGAGGAACACCTCGCCGCGACGGCCTCGCTGCTGCGGGGGTTCCTGGCCTGACGGCCTCGCTGCCGCGGTGGCTCCTGGCCCGACGGCCACCAAGGCGCCCGTGGGCCGTTCCCCACCGGCAACCGGGAGCAGCTGCCCGGCCCGGCCGGAGCGGGCCACGCGACGGCGCCGGCGCCGCCGACGGGTTGAACGCGATCGGACACCTGGTCCGACCGTTCCCGGGGGATCGGCATCTCGACTTCCCGCGCGGCCGCAGTCCAGGCGGACCATCACTAGCATCGTGGTGAAACCAGTCTCGAAATGAAATTACGAGGTGCCATGACGAACGACTCGAAACCCGTCGCGTTCCAGCACGGCCAGGCGTTCCTCGCGACGATCTCGGAGCGCTGGAACTACCAGATCCTGCGCGAGGTCTTCTTCGGCACCGCGCGGTTCGGCGAACTCAAGCGGGCGCTGGGCATCTCGGCGAACATCCTGACCACGCGCCTGAACGCCCTGACCGAGCTGGGCCTGCTCACGCGGCGGCCCTACCGCGAGGACAAGCAGTGGTTCGAGTACGAGCTCTCGGACACCGCTCGCGAACTGGTCGTGCCGGCGATCGTGGCGATCACCCGCTGGGCCGAGGAGCGCGGGCCGGATGCGCAGGCCGCCGGCGCCGGCCCGCGTCGGCCACTGCTGCACACCGTGTGCGGCCAGGAGACCGAGCCCTACCTGGCGTGCGGTGTCTGCCATCAGCCGATCCAGGCGTCGAACCTGATCCCACTGGTTGCAGATGAGAACTAGTGGCAATACGCTTCCAGTAAGGGGCCGGGGAACGACCCCCATAGCGGGAGGAAACGTCATGACCACGACCTGGCTCGACGGCGTTACCGAGCGGCTCGTCCCCACCTCGCTCGGGTTGATCAACGTGCGCGAGGGCGGCAAGGCGGACGGCCCGGCCCTGATCTTCTGGCCGAGCCTGATGATGGACGGCACCATGTGGCGCCATCAGTACGAGCACTTCTCCCCCACCCACCGCGTGGTGCTCCTCGACAGCCCCGGACACGGCAAGTCCGACGCCCTGCGCCGGATCATCGACCTCGAGCAGTGCGCCGACGCGCTGGTCGAGGTCCAGGACGCCCTCGGCATCGACAAGGCGGTGCTGATCGGCAACAGCTGGGGCGGCATGCTCGCCGGCGTCTTCCCCGCCTACCACCCGGACCGCTCGGCCGGGACGGTCGGTATCAACTGCACGGCCTCGCTCCCCACGACCTTCGAGAGCATCTGGGCCACCGCGCTGGCCGGCTACCTGTCGCTGAACTCGAAGATGCCGCAACTGGCCCTGAAGGCGGCCCGCGGCGCGTTCGCCGGGCCGACGGCCGAGGCCGAACGCCCGGAGTTCCTCGAGTTCCTGGAGTTCGTGCTCACCAACGACCCCAAGTCGGTCGCCTGGGCGCTGCGCAGCATCCTGATCGGCCGCCGCGACGAACACCGCCTGCTCGCCACGATCAAGGACGTGCCCGTCCTCGTGATCGCCGGCGAGGAGGACAGCCAGTTCCCCGTGCACGCCGTGCGCCGGATGGCCGACGCGATCCCCACCGCCACCTTCAAAGTGCTGCTGCGCACCGGCCACCTGGCCGCTCGCGAGAACCCGCAGGCGGTCAACGCCGAGATCGACGCCTTCCTCGCCGAGCTGCCCGCGCCGCCCGCGCCGCCCGCGCCGCCCGCGCTGGAAAGGATCTGACGAGCATGACCGCCACCATCACCGGCCACGGCGGAGCCCCCGCCTGGATCAACGACTTCCTGCACGAGATCGACACCCTCGAGTTCGCGACCGCGTTCGCCACTCACCTCGACCAGGACACCGAGATGATCTTCGGCACGGCCCGCGTGCACGGAGTCGAGGCCATCAAGGACTTCTTCGTGAGGATCGACGCCCCGCTCGTCACCACGCACGAGGTGATCGAGACGTGGACCGTCGGCGACGTGCTGATCCTTCGGGGCGAGGCGACCGTCGCCAAGAAGACCGAGCCCGACACCGTCGTGTGCGCCCCGTTCACGCACATCTTCCACCTCGACCGGAGCGACGAAGCGGCACCGCGGATCCGCAGCCTGCACATCACGGCGGGGCCCGTCGACACCGACGCCCTGCTCTGAGCATCCCGTGGGCCGACGACCGGCCCACCCGGCGCGACGACCGGCCCACCGCGCAGCCGGCCCGGCCGCCCGCGGCACCCGGGCCGGGGCGACCCCGCTGCGCACCGCTCGTCCGCGGAGCCTGCACCCGTTCGGGTGCCGCATGAGGGCGCCGACCGTACGTCGCGGAGCGAGTAGTCTCGCAGCAGACGAGAAGGGGAGTGACACCATGAGTCAGCCCGTGCACGACGGAGTCGAGCTGATCCCCCGGCCCGAGCAGAGCCCGGCCGCGCTCAAGGCCGCCCTGGCCGTCGTCGCCGCGGACCGCCTCCCCGAGATGATCGACGGGCAGACGAGGGCGATGGCCGAGGCCATCACCACCGGCAGCGTCCAGCCGATCCGGGCCTTCGTCGCGCACTGGGCCACCGTCGTGGAGATCGAGCGGCACCCGGCCACCGCGCAGGTCTACCACCGGGCGAACTACCTCGCCAACCACGCCGGCACCGCCCAGGAGTGCCGCGAGCACGCCGCTGTCGTCGCCGAGCTCTACCGCGCCGCCTACGCGGCGGTGAATACGTGACCTGGAGCTGGGAGTACCTTCCCAGCGAGCAGCACGTCACCGCCGGATGCCCGGCCGGTTTCCTCACTGCGGTCGAGGAGCGGGCCGCCGAACTCGTCCGTGCCGCCGAGGTGCTCTACCTGGACGGCACCTCCTACCAGGGCGTCCCGCGTCTGGAACTCGTGGTGGTCTGCCAGCTCACGCCACCCGTGTGACCTGGCTGGCCCTGCCGCGCCGCGCCGGCGGAGTGGCAGGGGCCCCGCGCTCGTCGACCTGGGGACCTCGCCACCGGCGTACGGCGCCCCTCCCCGACACCAGGCGGCCCGGGACCGGTCGGTCAGGACACCCTGCCCTCCGACCTGCTGGCCGCTCGGTCGGTCGTCGGGGATCCGTATCATCGCGGCCGGTGGCGCCCTCCCCGACACCCGACAGGGCCGGGGTCGGCCCGCCGGTACCGCTACGGGCGACGCGGTACCGGAGACCTCCTGCGCGCCCAACGCCCGACGGAAGCCGGGCCTTCGGTCGCTTCGGTCGCTGTCCCCGCAGCCACGGGTGCGGCCCGGGCCCTCTACGCGCGGCTCACGCGTGTTCGGGGCGTGTCCGACGCCGCCCTCCGGCCTACCCCCGTGTCGATTGGGTGGTGGACAGTTCGAGAGGGACGCAGGTCCAGGTGAAGGACGCGGCGGCTTCCGGTGCTTCGAAGATCGCGTCGTAGCTGGAGAACCGGTCCCCGCCGGTCGAGGTGCCGTGGAGGAGCCGGCTGGGCGTGAAGTCGGCGGCCAGCGGCCCGGAGCGGCCCCCGCTCCGGTACGGCGAGAGCTCCCACCCCGGCGCCGCGAGCGCGTCCGGCACGCTCGGGTTGGCCTCCAGGTGGGTGAAGACCAGCGAGGGAGTCCGGAGAAGCCCGCAGTGCCACACGTGGGCGGGCTCCGGTCCGGTCCCCCGCAGCGCCCCAGGTGTGGCGAGCCAGGACAGGGCCCCGTGCCCGGCCGACGGCAGTGTACGCAGGTCGACGGTCCGCACCCGGGGAAGATCGCGGTGCTGCACGACCATCAGCATCCGAGTCGGGTCGGGCACCGGACCGAAGCTGCAGGCGATGAAGTGGACGCCGTGGTCCGGGGCGGCCATGGCCCGCGGAAGCGCGAGCACGGCGTGCCGGGTACCGGGCTCGGTCAGGTAGACGGTCCACGACGGCACCGACTCCTCGGGCGCCGGCGGACTCGGACACTCGAGGACCAGAACGGTGAACAACCCCGACGGCGTGTCGAGGACGCCCCCATGGGACAGCCGCTTCCCGGGCTCCTCCAGGAGCGTCTCGGGAGGACGGATCACTACAGGCCGATCGGTCATCCTGCGACCGTAGAGGACGGGTCGCAGCGGCGCGCGCAGCCGCTCCGGCCCGTCAGCCGGTCAGGCGCAGGGCAGCTCGGAAACCTCGGACACGCCGGTCTCGCGTCCGTCCGACTGGACATGGCCGTTGATAAAGGCGGCGACCTGGTCGAGGGCCTGCGCCGCCTCGTCGACGAGCGGGGCGAAGCCCTGGAAGACGTGCGGCGCTCCGGGGAAGGTCCGCAGGGTGGGTGGTCATGGTGCCGCCGGACCGGGTGACGTCCGTCCACGGGGACAGGACGCTCGCGGACGCCGAACATCCCCTCGAAGACGCGGCGCCGGCGTTCGCGGTTGTGCCGGATCGCGGCAGCTGTCACCGCACACCATGCCCTCCCCCGGCCGGAACCGTTGACAGTGCCACGACGGGCTCCTAGAGCCGATCACGCTCCCGGCCGTCGGACCCGCGCTCGCGGGGATGGCTCCGCCGGCAGCAGCGCCTCGGCCCACTACTCGGTCTCGGCCCCGCACCTGGGGGGCATGCATTCGTACTGAATGGGATGGGCGTACTCTGAGCGAATCACAGCAGGTCAGGAAGTGTCGGCCCCGCATGCGCGGGGATAGCTCCTGGCGTTGAACCAGATCGTCGCGCCGGTCATCGTCGGCCCCGCATGCGCGGGGATAGCTCCCGCGACGGTAGGCGGTGGGACGGCCGGCCCGTCGGCCCCGCGTGCGCGGGGATAGCTCCACGGTTTGACCTGACCCTATGAGGGCCGGGCCCCCTTCCGTGCTCAGCCCGGCGGTGCTTATCGTCCGGGTACACACGAGCTCGGGAAGGAGGCCCGGCAATGTCTGTCTACGTCGGGATCGACGTGCATCGCAAGCGGTCCCAGATCGCGCTGGTCGGCCAGGACGGCGAGGTCCAGGTCAACCGGAACGTCCCCAACAGCGTCGAGACGGACTCGGAGTTATCGGCGATCTGCCGATCGGGACCCCAGTCGCGTTCGAGGCCGCCTACGGATGGGGCTGGCTGGTCGAACTCCTGGAGGACTACGGATACGAACCCCACCTCGTCCACCCTCTGCAGTGCAAAGCGATCGCCTCCGCCAGGCTGAAGAACGACAAGGTCGACGCCGCCACCCTCGGGCAGTTGCTGCGCGCCGACCTGTTGCCGGAGGCATGGATCGCCCCGCTGGACGTGCGCCAGCAGCGTGCCCTGCTCCGCCACCGCTTCCAGCTCGTTCGCCTGCGCACCCTGCTCAGGAACCGGATCCACGCCGTCCTGGCCGACCTCGGCCACACCCGACCGACCGGCGGCTGCTTCACCGGCCCAGGCCGCGTCTGGCTGGCCGGACTGCCTCTACCGGACGCCTCCCGCCATGTCGTCGACGACCTCCTGGCGGTCATGGACGCCCTGCAGCCGCCCATAGGCGTCCTCGACAAAGAACTCGCCGCACTCGCCCGCGGCGACCCCCGCACCACCGCGCTGATGCGACTGCCCGGCATCGGCACCCTCACCGCGCTGGCGATCGTGGCCGAGGTCGGCGACATCAGTCGCTTCCCCTCCGCGCGCAACCTCGCCTCCTGGGCCGGACTCACCCCCACCGTCCGCAACTCCGACCGCACCGTCCACCACGGGCACATCTCCAAGCAGGGCTCGCCGTGGCTGCGCTGGATCATGTGCGAGGCCGCCCAGACCGCCAAACGCCACCCGCTGTTCGCCCCCGGCTACCAGGACATGACCCGCCGCCGGGGCAAGAAGATCGCCACCACCGCCGTGGCGCGCAAGCTCCTCACCCACGCCTACCACGTCCTGCGCGAGGTCCACGACCAGCAGGCCACCTCCCACCACAAACCCGGCGTCCACCGTTCCACACAGACAGCCACACACTCCGGGTGAGCTCGCATCCACCGCATGAGACGCAACCCGCCGTTCTCGATGACCTGACTGAGCAGCCCGGTCCCCCGAACCACGGTCATGGCGCCGGCCGAGGCCGGACGCCGGATGGGTGCATGTGACACCACGCACCGACCACACGTCCCAGGGGACACCAACCTGCTGTCGCCACAACGACTTTCGGAACATCCCGGCGGACCATCATCGGTCGCCGCTCGTCGGCGTCCAGCTCGTTCGTCCTCGCCCGCTCGTTCCTCGCGGGCTCCGGGCGCTCCAACTGGACCTCTCCCACCCGGCGACCTGGCCGAACAGCTGTCGGGATGCCCCAGAAGATCGCCCCGGGAAGCCATCACACCTTCCCGGATGAACCAGCCTGCCAATTGACAGGCCCGGCCCTCATGGGTGCGGTGGGGAGCTTGCGCCGCACCCGGTGTGCGGCGAACTCACCGGTCCTTGCGCGCCCGGGGCCGGGCGGCTGCGACGCCGGTCGCACCGTCGCATTCCGGTCGGCGGTTGCGCAGCCGGCTGTGACTCCGATCGATAGATTGCGAATGCGAGCTGTAGTTTGCGAGCGATGGTCCCGGGGCCGGTCGAGTCACGTTGAGTAGTGGTCATGTGCGGTCTCTGGCAGCGCTGAGGTGTGACGAGACAAGCCCCGCTCGCCGTACTCGGTCCTCCTGCCGCTCCTGGCTGACCACGCCGCCGAACTCCATGCAACCTGCCAGCAGTTTGAGCTTCGCCCCTCACCGAGGCTTCGCACCGGGGCCGGCCCCCAGACGTGCCACGCGCCAACGACCGGTCGGGACTGGGGTCTTTCCACGGTTCGAACGGACCGGGCCCGGTGCTCTGCTGTGGATAGCACCCACCGCAGCGAGGAGCTCCGATGACATCGATGCCCGTGGCCGGCCTGCGGACCGCCCGGTAAACGACCGCGCTGATCCGGTCGTCCGCAACGCGCTTGTCCACACCGGGGACCGGCGACGCCCGACGGGTCCAGCACCGGCCGGGGTACCAGGGCGCGACCTTCGCGTGCCGGTATGGCGCCGCCGCGGCGGCGGCCCCGCCGCTCCGCGCGATGCTCGGGCGCGGGCTGGACGTGGCAGCCGGCACCGACGCGACCCGGAGCTGAGAGGCGCGTATGCCGACGGACCACGAACGTGCGTTCCCGTCGATCGGGTGTACGGCGCGGCGAGCCCGACCAAGCGGCGTCTGGACGCGAGGCAGCGGCTCGGCTCAGTCCCGCGCCTCCAGGTACGTCAGGATCTCCCGGGCGATCTTCGCCACGGGTCGCGGGTCCATCAGGCCGTGGTGGGTGACGTCCAGGTGGAGGTCGGTGATCGTGCCGCCCGTGTGCGGGGCCCACGCCGAGGACGACGGGGTGCCCTCGGGCCGCTGCCGGGTCGCGGTGAAGAAGAGCACGTCGCCGGTGAAGCGGGCCGGCGCGAAGGCACGCATCATCGCGACGTGGCGTTCCCAGGCCTCACCCATGGCCAGAAGGTCCTGCCCCGAGAAGGAGCCGAAGGAGTGCTCGACCAGTGTCTGGATGACCTGTTCCCGAGTCAGCGGAGTCCCGTCGGGCGTGCCGTCCGGGATGGCAGCGGGTGCCCGGAACATCTGGAGGAACACCGCCAGGGTCTCCTGCTCGTCCCGTTCGGTGCCCTTGACCGTGTAGTCGGCGTACGGGTAGGCGTCGAGGACCGCGAGCAGGGAGACCTCCTGGCCCATCGCCTCCAGCGTGGTGGCCATCGCCTGGACGACGAGGCCGCCGAAGGAGTGCCCGAGCAGGTGGTAGGGCCCCTGCGGCTGCACTTCGCGGATGAGGGCGACGTAGTCGGCCGCCATCTCCTCGACGGTCGCGGGCAAGCCGTCGGTGCGGGTGAGGCTGCGTGCCTGGAGGGCGTAGACGGGCCGGTCCGGCAGGTAGGGCAGGAAGCGGCTGTAGCCGAGGCCGACGCCGTAGCCCGCGTGTACGCAGAACAGCGGAGGCAGGGTGCCCTCGCCGCGCAGGGGCATGAGCTCGGCGAACTTCTCGCCCAACTCGGGTCCGTTCGCCAGCCGTTCGGCTAGCGCGGCCACACTGGGGGCTTCGAACAGGTCGCGCAGGGAGAGCTCCTCACCCGTGCTCGCGCGGATGCGCCCGACGAGGCGGGTGGCCAGCAGCGAGTGGCCGCCGAGTTCGAAGAAGCTGTCGTCCACGCCGACCCTCGGCAGGCCGAGCACCTCTGCGAAGAGCGTCGCGAGCACCTCCTCCCGCAGGGTGATCGGCTCGCGGCCAGACCCGACAGGGGTCTCGGGGACGGGAAGCGCGCGACGGTCCAGCTTGCCGTTGCCGGTCAGTGGGAGGTCGTCGAGCACCACGAGCGCGGAGGGGACCATGTAGTCGGGCAGCCGCTCGGCGAGGTGGGCGCGCAGCGCGTCGGTCGCCACTGCCCCTGCCGGGACGAGGTACCCGACAAGGCGCTTGACGCCCGGCCTGTCCTCGCGGACGACGACCACCGCCCGGCCGACCGACGGATGGGCGGCGAGGACGGCCTCGATCTCGCCCGGCTCGATCCGGAAGCCGCGCAGCTTGACCTGCGTGTCCGCGCGGCCCGCGTACTCCAGCAGGCCGTCCGTGGACCAGCGCGCCAGGTCACCGGTGCGGTACATGCGCGCGCCGTCGGAAGCGAACGGATCCGCGACGAACCGTTCGGCGGTGAGGCCCGGGCGTTCGGCGTATCCGCGGGCCACGCCGGCGCCGGCCAGGTAGAGCTCTCCGACGCAGCCGGCGGGCACCGGGCGCAGGCCCGCGTCGAGGACGTAGGCGCGCATGTCGTCCAGCGGGCGGCCGATCGGCAGGGAGCCCGAGGGCGCGTCGGAGACGGCATGGGTGGCGGCGAAGGTCGTGGTCTCGGTGGGGCCGTAGCCGTTGACGACGACGGTGCCGGGGCAGGCCGCGAGCACCTGGCCGACGGCGACCGGAGACACCACGTCGCCGCCCGTCCACACCTGTGCGACCCCGCGCAGGCAGCTCGGCTCCTCCTCGGCGACCAGGGAGAACAGTCCCGCCGTCAGCCATAGCGCGGTGACGCCGTGCTCGGTCACCATCCGTCGCAGCGTGGAGGCGGTCACCTCGCCCGCCGGAGCGACGACCGCGCGACCGCCGCCCAGCAGCGGTGCCCACAGCTCGAACGTCGACGCGTCGAAGGAGTGCGGCGAGTGCACCAGCACGCGCTCGAACGCGTCCCCGGCGAAGCGGGAGTCAGTGGCGAGCGCCACGACGTCGCGGTGGGTGACCGCGACGCCCTTCGGGCGGCCGGTGGACCCCGAGGTGTACATCACGTACGCCAACTGGAGCGGGTCACTCGAGTTCCGCGGCGCGTCGGTGCGCTCCTCAGTGCCGACCTGGACGACGGGAAGGCCCAGCCGCGCGGCCTCGGTGGGCATCGCCGCGTCGGTGACGACCAGCACGGCACCGGTCTCGGCGACGATCGCCTCGCGGTGCGCCAGCGGGTACCGGGCGTCCAGCGGGACGAAACACCCGCCCGCCTTCAGGACGCCGAGGAGGGCGACGATCAGCTCGGGTGAGCGCTCCATCAGCACGGCGACGGCTCGCTCTGCCCCCACGCCCTCGGAACGGAGCCGCCAGGCCAGGGCGTTGGCCCGGGCGTCCAGCTCCGCGTACGTCCACGTCGAACCGCCGTCGCCGACGAGCGCGACCGCATCGGGCGTGCGTTCCACCTGGGCGGCGAATAGCTCGGGCACGGAGCCGAGGAGGCGCTCGCGCGGGGTACCGTTCCCTGCGTCCAGGAGCTGCCGCGCCTCGGCCCCGTCAAGGACCGGCACCGTGCCGAGCGCCGTGCCGGGCTCGTTCTCCAGGGCGTCGACCAGCGCGTCGAGAGTCGTGTGCAGCAGTCGGCAGACCCGCTCCGCATCGATCGGGGCGAGGGCCTGGGCCGTGAGCCGGAAGCCCGCGCCGAGGTCGTCGACGGAGACGGTGAGCGGGTAGTTGGTGCGCTCCTGGCTCATGAGCAGCTCGATGCCCTCCGGTGCCGCCGGACGAGCCGGCTCCTCCACGCCTGCGCTGTGACGGTAGTTCAGCAGCGAGGTGAACAGCGGAGCGGTGCCGCCGATGCCGCTCGCGCGCTGCGCGAGGGTGAGCGGCGCGTGCTCGTGCACGAGCAGGTCCGCGAGCTGCCCGCGCATCGCCGCGAGCGCGTCGGTGACGCTGACGCCCGCGGTGCGGGCCCGGACGGGGAGGGTGTTGATGAAGAGCCCCGGGACCCGGTCCGCGCCGGAGCCGCCGTTCATACGGCCGAAGAGCACCGTGCCGAAGACCACGTCCTCGCGGTTGGAGGTCGCTGCGGCCACGCGGGCCCAGGCGAGGTGGAACACCGTCGCCGGGCTGACGCCGAGGCGGCGGGCCTGGCCGCGCAGCCGCTCGGCGAGCGGGTCGGCGAGGTGCAGCCGGGCCTCGGCGACCTGGGCCGCGTCGCCGCGCACGTCGAGCAGGCCGAACGGGGCGGTCGGCTCGGTGACGTCGCCGAGCAGTTCGGCGAAGAACCGCTCGTGCTCCTCGCGGGTGACCCGCAGGCGGGCCTGGGCGACGAAGTTGCGGAACGGAATCGGGACCGGAAGGCCGTCGCCCTCCCCCGCCAGGACCGCCTGGATCTCGGCGAGCAGGACCTCCATGGCGGTGTGGTCGGTGGTGAGGTGGTGGCGCTGCAGCAGCATCAGCCAGCGCCCCTCCCGGGACGGGTCGGCGGCGATGTGAGCGCACATGAGCGGCGCGGCGCCGAGGTCCATGGACCCGGGACAGGCGGCGTGCAGCTCGACCACCGGGTCGTCGGAGCCGGTGAGTTCGAGGACCGTGACGGGGATCTCCGCCGTTCGGGCGACGACCTGCACCGGCTCGGCCAGGCCCTCCCACACGACCGCCGTGCGCAGCACGTCGTGGCGGTCGACGACCGTCTGCAGCGCGCCGAGGAAGCCGTGCAGCCGGGCGAGGGAGTCGAACGAGAGGACCGTCGGGAGCACGTACACGTCGCGCCCGCCCGCGTTCATCAGATGGTGGAAGAAGATCCCCTCCTGGAGCGGCGCCAGCGGGTAGATGTCGGCGATGTTGGCGGCACCGCCCGGGAAGACGGAGACGATGCGGTCCAGCTCCGGCTGTGTCAGGGCCGCCAGCGGCAGCATGTCCGACGTCAGCTCGGTCGCATCTGCCGGGATCAGGTTCGGCGGCACTGCGACCTCGGCGACCGTAGCGGCGCCGGCGAGCCCGGCCACCGTGGGCGTGGAGAACAGCGCCCGGACGTTGACCTGGACGCCGCGTGTGCGCAGCTTCTCGACGAGCGAGACGGCCAGCAGCGAGTGGCCGCCGAGCTCGAAGAAGTCGTCGTCCACGCCGACCCGTTCGACGCCGAGGACCTGTGCGAAGAGTTCGCAGATGACCTCCTCGCGGGCACCGGACGGCGCCCGGTACCCGGCGGCGGCGGTGAACTCCGGGGCGGGCAGGGCCCGGCGGTCCAGCTTGCCGTTGACGGTCAGCGGAAGCGCGTCCAGCAGTACCACTGCGGCCGGGACCATGTAGTCCGGCAGCGACGCGGCGGCGTGGCGGCGCAGCTCGACCGGGTCGGGCACGGCCGAGGGGGAGGCCGAGGCTTCCGCCGGGACGACGTAGGCGACCAGGCGCTTGTCCCCCGGCACGTCCTCGCGGACCAGGGCGGTGGCCTGGGCGACGGACGGGTGCGCGGCGAGCGCGTTCTCCACCTCGCCCAGCTCGATGCGGAAGCCGCGGATCTTCACCTGGTCGTCGGCGCGGCCGACGAACTCCAGCTCGCCGTCGCGGTTCCACAGCACCACGTCGCCGGTGCGGTACATGCGCTCACCGGGCGTCGTGCCGTAGGGGTCCGCGATGAAGCGGTCGGCCGTCAGGGCCGGGCGGCCGAGGTAGCCGCGGGCCAGTCCGGCACCGGCGACGTAGAGTTCGCCGGCCGTCCCGGGCGGGCACAGCCGCAGCGACGGGTCGAGGACGTAGACGCGTAGGTCCGGGATGGCGCGGCCGATGACGCTGCCGGTGGCGCCGCCCCCGACCAGCGCGGCATCCAGCTCGGCGTAGCTGACGTGCACCGTGGTCTCGGTGATGCCGTACATGTTGACCAGCACCGGGGCGTCGTCACGGTGGCGCGTGTACCAGGAACGCAGGCGCGGCAGGTCGAGCGCCTCGCCGCCGAAGACGACGCCGCGCAGCCGCAGCCGCGCGCCGAGCTCCGGGTCCTGCGCGTCCGCCTGCATCAGCTGGTAGAAGGCTGAAGGGGTCTGGTTGAGGATCGTCACCTGCTCGCGGACCAGCAGTGCGAGGAAGTCGGCGGGCGAGCGGGAGACGTCGGCGGGCACGACGACGAGCCGACCGCCGACGAGCAGGGCGCCCCACAGCTCCCACACCGAGAAGTCGAACGCGAAGGAGTGGAACCACGTCCACACGTCGTCGGCGGTGAAGCCGAACCAGTCGTCGGTGGCGCCGAACAGGCGGGCGACGTTGCCGTGCGGGATCAGCACGCCCTTGGGGCGGCCGGTGGAGCCGGAGGTGTAGATCACGTAGGCGGGATGCTCGGGGAGCAGCCGGCCGCGCCGCTCGTCCGCAGTCAGGTCCGCGTCGGAGACGGCCGCGAGGAGCTGCCGCGTCTCGGGGTCGTCCAGGACCAGGCGTTCTCCGGGCGTCTCGTTGCTGCCCGCAACGGTGAGGGTCAGCAGCGGGCGGGCGTCGTCGAGCATGCAGGCGATGCGGTCGGTCGGGTAGTCCGGGTCGATCGGCAGGTAGGCGCCGCCGGCCTTGAGGACGGCGAGCAGCGCGACGACCAGCTCGGCCGAGCGCGGCATGGCGACGGCGACCA
The DNA here is from genome assembly GCF_001888885.2 of Streptomyces viridifaciens. NCBI lineage: Bacteria > Bacillati > Actinomycetota > Actinomycetes > Kitasatosporales > Streptomycetaceae > Streptomyces > Streptomyces viridifaciens. The sequence goes on along the minus strand of NZ_CP090840.1, from coordinate 1,054,232 downwards.
GCGTCTCCGGTCCGACGCCGCGGTCGGCCAGGACGCGGGCGAGGCGGTTGGCCCGCGCGTTGAGCTCGGCGTAGGTCAGCTCGGTGCGGTCGGCATCGGTACGGTCGAAGGAGACGGCGACGTTCTCGGGTGTACGCGCGGCCTGCGCCTCGAAGAGCTCGGGAACGGTCGAGACGGGCATGCGGACGGGGTGCTTGGTCCACTCCGTCAGCATGCGCCGCCGCAGCGCGTCGTCGAGCACGTCCACGGCCCGCAGGGAGGTGTGCGGCGCCGTCTCCAGTGCGGTGACCAGGCCCTCCACCGCGGTGCCGAGCAGCGTGCAGACCAGTGCCGCGTCGATGGGCGCGACGGCGATCACGGAAAGGTTGAGCGCGGTGCCGTGGTCGTCCACGGAGACGGTGAGCGGGTAGTTGGTGCGGTCCTCGCCGTGTTCGAGGCCGATGCCGAGGTCGGCGGCGGGCTCGTCGCCGTGGCCACGCCCGTGGCGGTAGTTGAGCAGGGCGGTGAACAGCGGTGCGGGGGCGGTGATGCCGCTGGCTCGCTGGGCCAGCGCGAGCGGGGCGTGCTCGTGGACGAGGAGGTCGGCGAGCTGTCCGCGCATCGCGCCGACCGCGTCGGCGACGGTGTGGGCGGCGGTGTCGAGGCGAACGGGCAGGGTGTTGATGAACAGCCCTGGCACCCGGTCGGCACCGCTGCCCGCGTTCATCCGGCCGAAGAGCAGCGTGCCGAACACCACGTCGTCGCGGTTGGCGGTCGCGGCCACGACGCGGGCGAACGCGACGTGGAACAGCGTCGCCGGGCTCACCCCCAGCACACGTGCCTGCTCCCTGACGCGGGCCGCCAGTTCGGGCGCGAGCGGAAGGCGGGCGCGGTCCACGGTGCTGCCGTCGCCGCGCACGTCCAGCAGCCCGAACGGCGCGGACGGCTCCGCGACGTCGCCCAGCACGCCGGCGAAGTAGCGCTCGTGGTCCTCACGGGAGATGCCGAGCCGGGCCTGCGCGACCAAGTCGCGGAACGGCAGCGGCGCCGGCAGGTGGTCGGCCGCGCCCTCCAGGACCGCCCGGATCTCGGACATCAGCACGTCCAGGGCGGTGTGGTCGTTGATGAGGTGGTGCCGCTGGAGCACCAGCAGCCAGCGCCCGGTGCCGACTTCGGCGGCGAAGAACGCGCGCAGCAGCGGGGCGGCGCCGATGTCCATGCGGGCCGGGCAGGCGGCGTGGAGTTCGGCGACCGGATCCTGCTCCCCGCTCAGCTCGACCGTCTGGACGGGCAGCTCGGCCCGGCGGGCGACGACCTGTACCGGCTCGGGCAGGCCCTGCCAGAAGAACGCGGTACGGAGGATGTCGTGTCGGTCGATCACGAACCGCAGTGCGCCGAGGAAGGCGTCGAGGCGCTCGCGCGAGTCGAAGGTGAGCAGCGACGGCAGGACGTAGGGGTCCTCGCCGTCGACAGCCATCAGGTGGTGGAAGAAGATGCCTTCCTGGAGGGGGGCGAGGGGGTAGACGTCGGCGATGTTCGCCGCGCCGCCCGGGAAGGCGGAGACGATGCGGTCGATCTCCGTCTCGCTCAGCTCGACCAGCGGCAGCATCTGCGGGGTGAGATGCCCGGCGCCGGCCGGGATCAGGTTCGGCGGCACCACGACGCCCGAGGCGTCACCGGCTGCGGTCGCGGCGGCGAGCCGAGCCGGGCTCGGGGAGGTGAAGAGGGTGCGCACATCGACCGGGACGCCGCGGGCGCGCAGCTTCTCCACGAGCGACACGGCGAGCAGAGAATGCCCGCCGCGCTCGAAGAAGTCGTCGTCCACACCGACCCGCTCCACGCCCAGGACGCGGGCGAACTCCTCGCACAACACCTCCTCATGCGCCGTCGCGGGCGCACGGTAGGCGGTCGCGACGGCGGACCCGAAGTCCGGCGCGGGCAGCGCCCGGCGGTCCAGCTTGCCGTTGACCGTCCTCGGCACGACGTCCACCGCCACGATCGCCGCGGGCACCATGAAGTCCGGCAGGACCGCGGCGAGATCGGTCCGGACGGAGGCCGCGTCGAATCCGGGCTCGGGGACGACGTAGCCGACGATGCGCTTGTCGCCCGGCACGTCCTCACGGACAACCACGGCGCCGTGCGCCACGAGGGGGTGAGCGGCCAGCTGGGCTTCGATCTCGCCGAGTTCGATGCGGTAACCGCGCATCTTCACCTGGTCGTCGGTACGGCCCAGGTACTCGATGTTCCCGTCCCCACGCCAGCGTGCCAGGTCACCCGTGCGGTACATCCGCGTGCCGGAGGCGCCGAAGGGGTTGGCGACGAACCGCTCGGACGTCAGCGCCGGGCGGCCGAGGTAGCCACGCGCCAGCTGCGCGCCCGCGATGTAGAGCTCACCGGCCACACCCGCCGGCACCGGGCGCAGCCCGGCGTCCAGGATGTAGGCCTGCGTGTTCCACATCGGGCGCCCGATGGGGACGACGGTGCCCGACTCGACGTCGTCGCCCACCAGGTAGTCGGTGCAACCGACCGTCACCTCCGTCGGACCGTAGTGGTTCACCACCGCGACCCCCGGGTGCGCCTTGCGCCACTGCTCCAGCTGCGCGCCCTGTACGGCCTCGCCACCGACCATCAGCCGGCCCGTCGGCACGTGCGCGTCCGACATCGCATCCAGGTACGCCAGACCGCTCGGCGTCACCTTCAGGAAGGTGAGCCGCTCCGCGCCCAGGACGCCCGGGAGACGCTCGTCCAGCGCCGCCACGCGGACGCGACCGCCCGAGGTCAGCGCGCCGTAGAGGGCGGTGACACCCGCGTCGAAAGAGACCGAGAAGTGCATCAGGGTGCTCTGGCGCACCTCCGGGTACGCCTCTACGGCGCGGGAGAGGTAGTTGACCACGGCCGCGTGCGGCAGCACGACGCCCTTCGGGCGGCCGGTCGAGCCGGAGGTGTAGATCACGTACGCCGGGTGCTGCGGCTCGATGGCCACACCGAGGTCGGTGTCGTCGAAGCCGTCGGTGGACAACTCGTCCAGCAGCAGGACCTCGACACCGTTCGTGTCACCCGCGCGCTCCACGCAGGCACGGCTGGTCAGCAGCACCCGAGGCGCCGAGTCGGCCACCATGTACGCGATCCGGTCCACCGGGTACTCCGGGTCGACCGGCACGTACGCGCCACCCGCCTTGAGCACCGCCAGCATGGCGACGAACACGTCCGCCGAGCGCTCCATGAGCAGAGCCACCGCCGTCTCCGCGCCCACGCCGCGCGAGGCGAGCAGGCGGGCCAGGCGGTTGGCGCGCGCGTTCATCTCGGCGTAGGTCAGCTCGGCGCTCTCGTCGACGAGCGCAACGGCGTCCGGGGTGCGGGCCGCCTGAGCCTCGATCAGGCCCGTCAGTGTGGTGTCCGGGACGGTGTGGCCGGTGGCGTTCCACTCGGTGAGGATGCGATGCCGCTCGTCGTCGTCCAGCACCTCGACACGGGCGACGGGGAGGCCGGGCTCGGCGAGCACGGTCCGCAGGACGGCGAGCAGGCGTGCGGCGAGCCGCTCTGCGGTGGCTTCGTCGAAGAGGTCGCGGGCGAAGGTCACCGTGCCGTGAAGGCCCGCCGGGGCGCCGTCGGCGTCGTGTCGCTCGCCGAGGGTGAAGGCGAGGTCGTACCGGGCGGCCAGGTCGTCCCCCGGGACGTGGCGGACGTCGAGGCCGGGGAGGTCCAGCACGGCCTGCGCGTTGTTCTGGAGCGAGAGCATGACCTGGAAGAGCGGGTGCCGGGCCATCGACCGCGACGGGGCCAGCTCCTCCACGAGCCGCTCGAACGGCACGTCCTGGTGCGCGAACGCGCCCAGGCTCCTTTCACGGACACGGGTCAGCAACTCCGTGAAGGTCGGGTCGCCGGACAGGTCCGTGCGCAGCACGAGCGTGTTGACGAAGAACCCGACCAGCTCCTCGAGCGCGTCGTCGGTGCGGCCCGCGATCGGCGTGCCGATCGGAATGTCCGTGCCCGCACCCAGGCGCGACAGCAGCACCGCGAGCGCCGCCTGCAGCACCATGAACGGCGTCACACCCTCGGCGCGGGCGAGTTCCAGCAGGCGCGCGTGCTCGTCGGCGGGCACGGCGAAGGCGACGGTTCCGCCCGCGTGGCTCGCGACGGCCGGACGCGGCCGGTCGGTGGGCAGCGCCAGCTCCTCCGGCAGCTCGGCCAGCGCCTCGCGCCAGTAACCCAACTGCTCAGCCAGCAGGCTGCCCCCGTCCTCGACCGAGCCCAGCAACTCGCGCTGCCACAGCGCGTAGTCCGCGTACTGCACCGGCAACGGCTCCCACACCGGGACGCCGCCGCGCACGCGGGCTGCATAGGCGACGGAGACGTCACGAGCCAGCGGCGCCAACGACCAGCCGTCACCGGCGATGTGATGCACCACCACGACGAACCTGTGCCGCTCGGCGTCCTTCGAGAACAGCCAGGCGCGGAAAGGCGGTTCGGCCTTGAGGTCGAAGACGTGCCGGGCGGCGCGGGCGACGACCTCCTCGTTGTGGGCGCCGACGGTCAGCAGCGGGCCGACCGCTTCGACGGGCAGGACGCGCTGGCACGGCCGGCCGGCGACAGTGGTGAAGACGGTGCGCAGCACCTCGTGCCGGGCGACGACGTCCCGCAGGGCCGCCTCCAGCGCGTCGGCCTGCACCGGACCGGTGAGGTCGAGGCTGAGCGGAATGTTGTAGGTGGCGCTCGGGCCCTCCAGCTCGCCGAGGAACCACAGGCGCTGCTGTGCGAAGGAGACCGGGAGGTGCTCGGGTCGCTCGGCGGCGGTCAGCGCGGGGCAGCGGCGCCCGGCGCCGTCCTGCCGGCCGGTCAGACGGGCGGCCAGCGCGGCGACGGTGGGCGCCTCGAAGAGCGCCCGGATCGGCAGCTCGACGTCGAGCGCGGTGCGCACACGGCTGACGAGCCGGGTGGCGAGCAGCGAGTGGCCGCCGAGGGCGAAGAAGTCGTCGTCGACGCCTACGGACGACAGGCCGAGGATCTCGGCGAAGAGGTCGGCGAGGACCTGCTCGTGCGGCGTGCGCGGCGGGCGGTCCTCGGTGACCGCCAGGTCCGGGGCGGGCAGGGCGCGGCGGTCCAGCTTGCCGTTGACGGTCAGCGGCAGCGCGTCCAGGACCAGGTAGGCGGCCGGGACCATGTACTCGGGCAGCCGCTCGGCGAGGTGGGCGCGCAACTCCTCGGCCGCCACGTCCCCGGTGGGGACGACGTAGCCGACCAGGCGCTTCACGCCCGGCGTGTCCTCGCGGACCACGACGGCGACCTGCCCGACGGCGGGGTGGGCGCCGAGCGCGGCCTCGATCTCGCCGGGTTCGATGCGGAAGCCGCGCAGCTTGACCTGCTGGTCGGCGCGGCCCGCGTACTCCAGCAGCCCGCCGCGGTTCCAGCGGGCCAGGTCACCGGTGCGGTACATGCGCTCACCGCTGGTGCCATGCGGGTCGGCGACGAAGCGCTCCGCCGTCAGCGCCGGGCGGTCGAAGTAGCCGCGCGACAGGCCCGCGCCCGCGAGGTACAGCTCACCCACACAGCCCACCGGGACCGGCCGCAGGCGGTCGTCCAGCACGTAGGCGCGCATGCCGTCGAGCGGGCGCCCGATGGGGAACGCGCCCTCGGGGGCCCGCGTCACCGCGTGGGTGGCGGCGAAGGTCGTCGTCTCGGTCGGGCCGTAGCCGTTCACCACAGTCAGTCCGGGGCAGGCGTCCAGGACACGGGCGACCGCGACGGGCGAGACCACGTCGCCACCGGTCCACACCTGGTGGACGCCGTGCAGGCTGCGCGGCTCCTCCTCGGCGACGACGGCGAACAGGCCCGCCGTCAGCCACAGCGCCGTCACGCCCTGCTCGGCCACCACGCGGCCGAGCGCAGCCGCCGACAGCTCGCCGGCCGGCGCGACGACCACGCAGCCGCCGTTGAGCAGCGGGACCCACAGCTCGAACGTCGAGGCGTCGAACGAGTACGGCGAGTGCACCAGCACCCGCTCGAACGCCGCCGACCCGGCGTAGCGGGCGTCCGACGCCAGCGCGACCACGTCCCGCTGCGTCACGGCCACGCCCTTGGGCCGGCCCGTTGAGCCGGAGGTGTACATCACGTAGGCGAGCTGGCGCGGGTCGCAGGCGACCTCCACGGCGTCGCCGACCTCGCCGCGCTCGTCGCCGACCAGGACGACGGTGCGGCTCAGCGCCTCGGCACCGTCGCGCGAGGCGGCGTCGGTGAGGACCAGCTTCGCGCCGGTCTCGGCGACGATCGCCTCACGGTGCGCGAGGGGGTAGCGGGAGTCCAGGGGCACGAAGAAGCCGCCCGCCTTCACCACGGCCAGCAGCGCCACGACCAGGTCGGCGGAGCGGTCCATCAGCACCGCGACGGCGCTCTCGGCGCGGACGCCCTCGGCCGCCAGGCGCCGGGCCAGGCCGTTGGCGCGCGCGTCCAACTCGGCGTAGGTCAGCTCGACACCGTCGGCCGCGGCGACGGCGACGGCGTGCGGGGTGCGGGCGACCTGGGCGGCGAAACTCTGCGGCAGCGTCCCGGCCGCCTCCGGACGGGGCGCGACACCGGTGCTCCAGTCGGCGAGGAGGCGGTCGCGCTCGGAGGCGTCCAGGATCGCGACGCGGGAGACAGGCTGCCGGGGGTCGGCGACCACGGCCGCCAGCACGCGGACGAAGCAGTCACCGAGCTGCTGCGCGGTCGCGGCGTCGAACAAATCGGCGGCGAACGTGACGTTGCCCCACAGGCCTGACACGGACGTGGCGGTTGAGGCCGGCTGCTCGCCGAAGGTGAAGGCGAGGTCGAACTTGGCGGGGGCCTCGCCGCCCTCCAGTGCCGCGACCGTCAGGCCCGGGAGGTCCAGCTGCGGCTGGGCGTTGTTCTGAAGCGACAGCATGACCTGGAACAGCGGGTGCCGGGCCATCGACCGCGACGGGGCGAGGTCCTCGACCAGCCGCTCGAACGGCACGTCCTGGTGCGCGAAGGCGCCCAGCCCCGCCTCGCGGGAACGGCGCACCACCTCGGCGAAGGTGGGGTCGCCGGACAGGTCGGTGCGCAGAACCAGGGTGTTGACGAAGAAGCCGACGAGGTCGTTCAGGCCCTCGTCCGTACGGCCGGCGACGGCGGTGCCGACGGGGATGTCGGTTCCGGCGCCGAGACGCGAGAGCAGGACGGCTAGGGCGCTCTGGAGCACCATGAACAGGGTGCCGCCCTGGGCGCGGGCGAGGTCGGCGGCGCGCTGGTGCAGCTCGGCCGGGACCGCGAACTCGACGGTGCCGCCCCGATGCCCGGCGGCGGCCGGGCGCAGACGGTCGTAGGGCAGGGCCAGCTCCTCGGGGAGGTCGGCCAGCGTCTCGCGCCAGTAGGCGAGCTGCTCGCTGAGCAGGCTCTCCGGGTCGTCCTCGTCGCCGAGCAGTTCGCGCTGCCACAGTGCGTAGTCGGCGTACTGGCCGGGCAGTTCGTCCCACTCGGGCTCGCCGCCCGCCAGGCGTGCGGCGTAGGCGGTGGAGACGTCGCGGGCCAGCGGTCCCATGGACCAGCCGTCACCGGCGATGTGGTGCACCACCAGCAGCAGCACGTGACTGTCAGGGCTCCGACTGAACAGCCAGGCCCGCAGCGGAAGTTCGTCGGCCAGGTCGAAGGCGTGCCGGGACGCGTGGGCGACCTCCTCGCGCAGCCCCGCCTCGTCGAGGCCGGTGGCGTCGACGACGGTCAGCAGCGAGCCGACGCTGTCGGCGGGCCGGATGTCCTGCCAGGGCTCGCCGTCGACGGCGGGGAAGACGGTGCGCAGCACCTCGTGCCGGCCGACGACGTCCCGCAGGGCGGCGTCGAGCACGTCGGCGTCGAGGTGGCCGGTGAGCCGCAGGCCGAGCGGGATGTTGTAGGTGGCGTTGGGTCCTTCCAGCTGGCCGAGGAACCACAGCCGCTGCTGTGCGAAAGAAACCGGGATCATCAGGACTCCTTGTGCCCGCGCATCGGCCGGAACGCGGGCCGTGCCTTCTTCTTGGTGGTGGTGAGGCTCTCGATCCGCGCGGCGACGCCGGCGACGGTCGGCGTCTCGAACAGCGCCTGGAGCGGCAGTTCGACGCCCATGGCGGTGCGGATCCGGCTGACCAGTCGGGTGGCCAGCAGCGAGTGACCGCCGAGTTCGAAGAAGTCGTCGTCCAGACCGACCCGTTCGACCTCGACGCCCAGCACCTGCGCGAACGCCTCGCACAGCTGCTCCTCGCGCGGCGTGGTCGGCGCGCGGTGCGCGACCGTCGAGCCGAGCTCGGGGGCGGGCAGGGCCTTGCGGTCGAGCTTGCTGTTGGGGGTCAGCGGCAGCGCGTCCAGCAGGATCGCCGCCGAGGGAACCATGTAGTCCGGCAGCGAGGCGGCCACGTGGCGCCGCAGGTCCTCGCCGGTGACGGTGGCCGCGTCGGCCGGGTCGGCGAGGACGGCGTAGGCGACCAGGCGCTTGTCACCGAGCCGGTCCTCGCGGGCGACGACGGCCGCGTGGGCGAGCGCCGGGTGCGCGGCGAGCACGGCCTCGACCTCGCCGAGTTCGATGCGGAATCCGCGGATCTTCACCTGGTCGTCGGCGCGGCCGACGAACTCCAGCTGGCCGTCCTGCGTCCAGCGCACCAGGTCGCCGGTACGGTACATGCGCTCGCCCGAGGCGCCTGCCGCGTTTGCGGCACCGAACGGGCAGGCCACGAAGCGCTCCGCGGACAGTGCCGGTCGGCCCAGGTAGCCGCGGGCCAGCCCCGTCCCTGCCAGGTACAGCTCGCCCACGGTGCCGACCGGCACCGGCCGCAACGCCGCGTCCAGCACGTAGGCGCGGCTGTTGTCCATGGGCCGCCCGATGGGCAGCACCGGCGGGATCTGCTCCACGTCCGTCACCGGGACCTGCGTGGTGCACAGGGTGGTCTCGGTGGGCCCGTAGGTGTTGCGGACCACGATGCCGGGGCAGGCCTCCAGAACGCGTCGCACGGCACTCGCCGGGACGATGTCGCCGCCGGTGCCGACCTCGTGGATGCCCGCGAACGCGGTCGGGTCGTCCTCGGCCAGCACCCGGAAGAGGCCGGCCGTGAGGTGCAGGTGGGTCAGCTGGTGGCGCTCCTTCAGCGACCGGATCGCCGCGGCGTCCGTCCGCCCGTCCGGCGCGACGACCACCGTGCCGCCCGAGGTCAGCGGCACCCACAGCTCGTAGGTGGACGCGTCGAAGGCGTGCGGGGCCTGGAACAGCGCCCGGTGCTGGCCGGTCTCGCTCCAGCAGCGGTCCGAGACGAGGTCGACCACACCGCGGTGGGTGTTGGCGATGCCCTTCGGGACGCCGGTGGAGCCGGAGGTGTACATCACGTAGACGCGCTGGTCCGGCAGGTTGCGCACGTCCAGGTCGGTGTCGTCGCCGGGGCCGGTTCCGGCCGTGGGCTCGATCACCAGGACGTCGGTGCCGGCCGCCTCGACGCCGCGCACGAAGGCGTGCTCGCGCGTCAGCGTGTCGGCGAGCAGCAGCCCGCCGCCCGCGTCGGCGTGGATCACGGCCATCCGGGACTCGGGCGCCCGCGCGTCGATCGGCACGAACGCGCCACCCGCCTTGAGTACGGCCAGCAGGGTGACCACCAGCTCGGCCGAGCGCCGCATCAGCACCGGGACCAGCGAGTCCGGGGTCACGCCGCGCTCGACGAGCACGCGGGCGAGGCGGTTGGCCCGGCCGTTGAGCTCGGCGTATCTGAGCGCGATGTCGTCGGCCACGAGGGCGACGGAGTCCGGAGTGCGGGCCGCCTGGGCCTCGAACAGGTCAGTGAGGCTGACGGCGGAGATGCCGGCCGCCGTGTCGTTCCAGGTGTGCAGCACCGTCCGGCGACGGTCCTCGTCGAGGACGTCAACGGCGGCGAGGGGCGTCTCCGGGGCCGTCTCCAGCGCGTCGACCAGGCCCGTCAGCGTGGTGAGCGCGAGCGCGCAGACCAGCTCGGGGTCGATCGGCGCGAGCGCCTGGACGGACAGCTGGAGTCGCGAGCCGAAGTCGTCGACCGCGACCGTGAGCGGGTAGTTGGTGCGGTCCTTGCCGTGCTCGGCGTGCTCGACGCCGGCCAGGCCGCTGCCCTCGACCTCCTCGTCCACCAACTGGCTGTGCCGGTAGTTGAGCAGGGCGGTGAACAGCGGGGCGGGGGCGGTGATGCCGCTGGCTCGCTGGGCCAGCGCGAGCGGGGCGTGCTCGTGGACGAGGAGGTCGGCGAGCTGTCCGCGCATCGCGCCGACCGCGTCGGCGACGGTGTGGGCGGCGGTGTCGAGGCGAACGGGCAGGGTGTTGATGAACAGCCCCGGCACCCGGTCGGCACCGCTGCCCGCGTTCATCCGGCCGAAGAGCAGCGTGCCGAACACCACGTCGTCGCGGTTGGCGGTCGCGGCCACGACGCGGGCGAAGGCGACGTGGAACAGCGTCGCCGGGCTCACCCCCAGCACCCGCGACAGCTCCCTGATACGAGCGGCCAGTTCCGGCGCGAGCACGTGCTCCGCCTCACTGACCCGGCTGCCGTCACCTCGCACGTCCAGCAGCCCGAACGGCGCGGACGGTTCGGCCACGTCACCCAGCAGGCCCGCGAAGAACCGCTCATGCTCCTCGCGGGAGACGCCGAGCCGGGCCTGGGCAACGAACTCGCGGAACGGCAGCGGCGCGGGCAGGCGGTCCTGCTCCCCCGCCAGCACGGCCCGGATCTCGCCGAGGAGGATGTCCAGCGCCGTGTGGTCGGTGACCAGGTGGTGGCGCTGGAGCGCCAGCAGCCAGCGCCCGCCGCCGGGTTCGGCCGCGACGAAGGCACGCAGCAGCGGCGCCCGGGTCAGGTCCATCACGGGCGGGCAGGCCCCCTGGAGCTCGCCCATCGCCTGCTCGACGGGGCCTGACAAGTTGACGGTCTCGACCGGCAGTTGGGCATGGCGCGCGACGACCTGCACCGGCTCGGCCAGGCCGTCCCAGAACACGCCCGTACGCAGGATGTCGTGACGGTCGATCACCTGTTGGAGCGCGCCGAGGAAGGCGTCGAGGCGCTCGCGCGAGTCGAAGGTGAGCAGGGCCGGAACGACGTACATGTCACGTCCGCCCTCGCCGGCAGCCATCAGGTGGTGGAAGAAGATGCCTTCCTGGAGGGGGGCGAGGGGGTAGACGTCGGCGATGTTCGCCGCGCCGCCCGGGAAGGCGGAGACGATGCGGTCGATCTCCGTCTCGCTCAGCTCGACCAGCGGCAGCATCTGCGGGGTGAGATGCCCGGCGCCGGCCGGGATCAGGTTCGGCGGCACCACGACGCCCGAGGCGTCACCGGCTGCGGTCGCGGCGGCGAGCCGAGCCGGGCTCGGGGAGGTGAAGAGGGTGCGCACGTCCACCGGGACGCCGCGGGCGCGCAGCTTCTCCACGAGCGACACGGCGAGCAGGGAATGCCCGCCGCGCTCGAAGAAGTCGTCGTCCACACCGACCCGCTCCACGCCCAGGACGCGGGCGAACTCCTCGCACAACACCTCCTCATGCGCCGTCGCGGGCGCACGGTAGGCGGTCGCGACGGCGGACCCGAAGTCCGGCGCGGGCAGCGCCCGGCGGTCCAGCTTGCCGTTGACCGTCCTCGGCACGACGTCCAGCGCCACGATCGCCGCCGGGACCATGTACTCCGGGAGCGTCTCGGCCAGGCCGGCGCGGACATCCGCCGTGTCGAGGAACGCGTCGCCGACGACGTAGCCGACGATGCGCTTGTCGCCCGGCACGTCCTCACGGACAACCACGACGGACTGCACCACGCCGGGCTGGGCGGCCAGCTGGGCTTCGATCTCGCCGAGTTCGATGCGGTAACCGCGGATCTTCACCTGGTCGTCGGTACGGCCCAGGTACTCGATGTTCCCGTCCCCACGCCAGCGTGCCAGGTCACCCGTGCGGTACATCCGCGTGCCGGAGGCGCCGAAGGGGTTGGCGACGAACCGCTCGGACGTCAGCGCCGGGCGGCCGAGGTAGCCACGCGCCAGCTGCGCGCCCGCGATGTAGAGCTCACCGGCCACACCCGCCGGCACCGGGCGCAGCCCGGCGTCCAGGATGTAGGCCTGCGTGTTCCACATCGGGCGCCCGATGGGGACGACGGTGCCCGACTCGACGTCGTCGCCCACCAGGTAGTCGGTGCAACCGACCGTCACCTCCGTCGGACCGTAGTGGTTCACCACCGCGACCCCCGGGTGCGCCTTGCGCCACTGCTCCAGCTGCGCGCCCTGTACGGCCTCGCCACCGACCATCAGCCGGCCCGTCGGCACGTGCGCGTCCGACATCGCATCCAGGTACGCCAGACCGCTCGGCGTCACCTTCAGGAAGGTGAGCCGCTCCGCGCCCAGGACGCCCGGGAGACGCTCGTCCAGCGCCGCCACGCGGACGCGACCGCCCGAGGTCAGCGCGCCGTAGAGGGCGGTGACACCCGCGTCGAAGGACATGGAGGCGTGCAGCAGGGTATTGCCCTGGACTTCGAGGTAGGCCTCCTGGGCACGCAGCACGTAGTTGACGAGACCGGCGTGCGGCAGCACGACGCCCTTCGGGCGGCCGGTCGAGCCGGAGGTGTAGATCACGTACGCCGGGTGCTGCGGCTCGATGGCCACACCGAGGTCGGTGTCGTCGAAGCCGTCGGTGGACAGCTCGTCCAGCAGCAGGACCTCGACACCGTTCGTGTCACCCGCGCGCTCCACGCAGGCGCGACTGGTCAGCAGCACCCGAGGCGCCGAGTCGGCCACCATGTACGCGATCCGGTCCACCGGGTACTCCGGGTCGACCGGCACGTACGCGCCACCCGCCTTGAGCACCGCCAGCAGGCTGATGACCAGCTCGTTCGAGCGCTCCAGCAGCACCGCGACGCGGTCCTCCGGGCGCACGCCGCGCGCGGCGAGCAGATGGGCGAGGCGGTTGGCGCGGGCGCCGGTCTCGGCGTAGGTGAGCTCGGTGGTCTCGTGGGCCAGCGCCACCGCTTGCGGCGTGCGGGCCACCTGGGCCTCGAAGAGCGCTGTCAGGGTCGTCGTGGGGACGGTGCGACCGGTGGCGTTCCACTCGTTGAGGATGCGGTGGAGCTCCTCGTCCGCCAGGACCTCCGCGTGCGTCACCGGCTGGTCCGGCGCGGCGAGGACCGCTTCCAGGACGCGGACGAAGCGCTGCGCGAGCGTCTCGACGGTCGGGGCGTCGAAGAGGTCCGCCGCGTAGGTGAGGGTGCCGGCCAGGCCGGCCGGGGCGCCGTCCGCGGCGAAGGACTCGGTGAGTGTGAAGCCCAGGTCGAAGCGGGCGACGTCCGCCTCCAGGGAGAGCGGGGAGGCCTGCACGCCGGGCAGGTCGAGCGAGGCCTCGGCGTTGTTCTGCACGGACAGCATGACCTGGAACAGGGGGTGCCGGGCCATCGACCGCGACGGGGCCAGCTCCTCCACGAGCCGCTCGAACGGCACGTCCTGGTGCGCGAACGCGCCCAAACTGGTCTCGCGGACACGGCCGAGCAACTCGGCGAAGGTCGGATCACCGGACAGATCCGTGCGCAGCACGAGCGTGTTGACGAAGAACCCGACCAGCTCGTCCAGCGCCTCGTCCGTACGCCCCGCGACCGGCGTGCCGATCGGGATGTCCTGCCCCGCGCCCAGGCGCGACAGCAGCACCGCGAGCGCCGCCTGCAGCACCATGAACGGCGTCACACCCTCGGCGCGGGCGAGCAGGCGCAGGCGTTCGTGGAGGTGGGCCGGGACGTCCAGGGCCACGGACCCGCCGCGGTGCGTGGCCACGGCCGCACGCGGCCGGTCGGCCGGCAGCGCCAGCTCCTCGGGCAGCTCGGCCAGAGCCTCGCGCCAGTAGCCCAACTGCTCGGCCAAGAGGCTGCCTTCGTCCTCGACCGAGCCCAGCAGCTCATGCTGCCACAGCGCGTAGTCGGCGTACTGCACCGGCAGCGGCTCCCACACCGGGTCCTCGCCGCGCAGGCGGGCGGCGTAGGCCGTCGAGGCGTCGCGGGCCAGCGGCGCCATCGACCAGCCGTCACCCGCGATGTGGTGCACCACCAGGACGAGGGTGTGGGTGTCCTCCCCCTCCTCGAACAGCCAGGCGTGCAGCGGTACGTCCTGACGCAGGTCGAAGACGTGCGCGGCGGCGCGCGCGAGGGCCTGTTCGTCGTGACCCTCGGTGCGGGTGACGGTCAGCAGCGCGCCGACCTCGTCCATCGGCAGCACTCGCTGCACCGGCCGTCCGTCCTGCGACCGGTAGACGGTGCGCAACACCTCGTGCCGGGCGACGACGTCGCGCAGCGCCTGGTGCAGCATTTCGGTGTCGAGCGGGCCGGTCAGGCGCAGCCCGAGGGGGATGTTGTAGGTGGCGCTCGGCCCCTCCAGCTCGCCGAGGAACCACAGCCGCTGCTGCGCGGAGGAGACCGGCAGGTGCTCGGGCCGCTCCCCCGCCGTCAGCGCCGGACGGTCCGCCCGCACGCCCTCCAGGCCGCCCAGACGCTCGGCGAGGGCGGCGACGGTCGGCGCCTCGAACAGGACGCGGATCGGCAGTTCGGCGTCAAGCGCCGTGCGGATCCGGCTGGCCAGGCGGGTCGCGAGCAGCGAGTGGCCGCCGAGCTCGAAGAAGCCGTCGTCGATCCCGACCTGCGGCAGGCCGAGGACCTGCGCGAACAGCTCGCACAGGATCGCCTCGCGCGGCGTGCGCGGCGCGCGGCCGGGCGTGACGGTGACGGTGGGCGCCGTAAGGGCCCGCCGGTCCAGCTTGCCGTTCACGGTCAGCGGCAGCGTGTCCAGCAGCACGAAGGCGGCCGGGACCATGTACTGCGGCAGCCGCTCGGCGAGGTGGCCGCGCAGCTCCTCGGCCGTCACCTCCCCGGCGGGGACGACGTAGCCGACCAGGCCCTTGCCGCCCGGCAGGTCCTCACGGACCACCACGGCGACCTGCCCGACGGCGGGGTGCGCGCCGAGCACGGCCTCGATCTCGCCCAGCTCGATACGGAAGCCGCGCAGCTTGATCTGCTGGTCGGCGCGGCCCGCGTACTCCAGCGAACCGCGGCGGTTCCAGCGGGCCAGGTCACCCGTGCGGTACATGCGGTCGCCCTGGGTGCTGTAGGGGTCGGCGACGAAGCGCTCCGCGGTCAGCGCCGGGCGGTCGAAGTAACCGCGCGACAGGCCCGCGCCCGCGAGGTACAGCTCACCCACGCAGCCCACCGGGACGGGCCGCAGGTGGTCGTCGAGGACGTAGGCGCGCATGTTGTCCATCGGGCCGCCGATCGGCAGCGCGGCGTCCGTGCCGCGCACCGGCTCGGCGGTGGCGAACGTGGTGGTCTCCGTCGGGCCGTAGACGTTGGCGACCACGGTCCGCGGGCAGGCCGCCCGGACCCGCGCGACCAGCGTCGGCGACACCACGTCACCGCCCGTCCACACCTGGCGCAGCCCGGCGAAGCAGGCCGCGTCCTCCTCGGCGAACAGGCCGAACAGGCCGATGGTGAGGAAGAGCCAGGTCACGCCGTGCTCGGCGACGAGCCGCGCGAGCGACTGCGCCGTCAGGTCCTCCGCCGGCGCCACGACCACGCGGCGTCCGGTCAGCAGCGGCGTCCACAGCTCGAACGTCGACGCGTCGAAGGAGTGCGGCGAGTGCATCAGCACCGCGCCCAGGTCCGGCCCGGCGAAGCGCCGGTCGGAGGAGAGCGCGATGACGTCGCGGTGGGTGACCGCGACGCCCTTGGGGCGGCCGGTCGAGCCGGAGGTGTACATCACGTAGACGAGCTGACGCGGGTCGCGGGCGACGGCAGTGGGGCTGCCCTCGTCACCGGTGTCGGAGTCGACGGTCAGGACCGTGAGGCCCAGGTCGTCCGCCTGCGCGCGCAGCGGCTCGTCGGTCAGGACGACGCCGACGCGGGTCTCCGCCGTGATCGCCTCGCGGTGGGCGAGTGGGTAGCGGGCGTCCAGCGGGACGTAGAAGCCGCCCGCCTTGACGATCGCCACCAGGGCGACGGTCAGCTCGGTGGAACGCTCCATCAGGACCGCCACGCCACGCTCCGGGCCCACGCCCTCGGCAGCTAGGCGTCGTGCGAGCCGCTCGGCGCGGGCGTCGAGCGCGGCGTAGGTGAGCTCGACGCCGTCCGGGCCGACGACCGCCACGGCGTCGGGCGTCCGCGCGACCTGGGCGGCGAACAGCTCCGGGAGTGTGGCGGTGGGGAGGTCGGTGGCGGTGTCGTTCCAGTCGCTCAGGATGCGGTGGCGCTCGGTGGCGTCGAGGATCTCGGCGTGGGCCACGGACTGCGCCGGGTCGGCGAGCAGGGCCGCCAGGACTCGCACGAACCGGTTGGCGAGCTCCTCCGCGGTGCGCCGGTCGAAGAGGTCGGTGGCGAAGGTGAGGTGGCCGCGCAGCCCGTCGGTGGCCGGCCGCTCCTCCAGGGTGAAGGCGAGATCGAACTTGGCCGCCAGCTCCCCGGCCCCGACCACCTCGGCGTCCAGGCCCGGCAGCTCCAGCAGCGCGGCGGCATTGTTCTGCACCGCCAGCATGACCTGGAAGAGCGGGTGCCGGGCCATCGACCGCGACGGGGCCAGCTCCTCCACGAGCCGCTCGAACGGCACGTCCTGGTGCGCGAACGCGCCCAGGCTCCTTTCACGGACACGGGTCAGCAACTCCGTGAAGGTCGGATCACCGGACAGGTCCGTGCGCAGCACGAGCGTGTTGACGAAGAACCCGACCAGCTCCTCGAGCGCGTCGTCGGTGCGGCCCGCGATCGGCGTGCCGATCGGAATGTCCGTGCCCGCACCCAGGCGCGACAGCAGCACCGCGAGCGCCGCCTGCAGCACCATGAACGGCGTCACACCCTCGGCGCGGGCGAGCTCCAGCAGGCGCGCGTGCTCGTCGGCGGGCACGGCGAAGGCGACGGTTCCGCCCGAGTGGCTCGCGACGGCCGGACGCGGCCGGTCGGTGGGCAGCGCCAGCTCCTCCGGCAGCTCGGCCAGCGCCTCGCGCCAGTAACCCAACTGCTCAGCCAGCAGGCTGCCCCCGTCCTCGACCGAGCCCAGCAACTCGCGCTGCCACAGCGCGTAGTCCGCGTACTGCACCGGCAACGGCTCCCACACCGGGACGCCGCCGCGCACGCGGGCTGCATAGGCGACGGAGACGTCACGAGCCAGCGGCGCCAACGACCAGCCGTCACCGGCGATGTGATGCACCACCACGACGAGGGTGCGGGTGTCCTCCGCCTCCTCGAACAGCCAGGCGCGGAAAGGGATTTCGGTGCTGATGTCCAACGCGTGGGAAGTGGCCCGCTTCACGGCCGTCCCGCTGTACGGCGCGACGGCGAGCGGGACCTTGACGGAATCGGCGGGCAGCACCTGCTGGTGCGGTTCGCCGTCCACGGACGGGAAGACCGTGCGCAGCACCTCGTGCCGCTCCACCACGTCCCCGAGCGCTGCCTCCAGCGCCGCCACGTCCATCGCGCCGGTCAGACGGACCGCCATCGGAATGTTGTACGTCGCACTCGGCCCCTCCAACTGCGCGAGGAACCACAGCCGCCGCTGCGCGAACGACACCGGAGGAACCTCCGGCCGTACACCCGCGACCAACGCAGGACGCCGCTCCCCCGACTCACCCAACCGCGCCGCAAGCCCGGCGACGGTCGGCGCCTCGAACACCGCACGGATCGGCACCTCCACCCCCAGCACCGACCGCACCCGGCTCACCAGCCGCGTCGCCAGCAACGAGTGCCCACCCAGCGCGAAGAAGTCCTCGTCCACACCGACCGACGGCCGGCCAAGCACCTCCGCGAACACCGCACACAGCAGCTCCTCCTGCAGGGACTGCGCGGCACGGCCGACGGCGCTCTGCGCGAGCTGCGGCACCGGCAGGGCCCGCCGGTCCAGCTTGCCGTTCGGCGTCAGCGGCATCGCCTCCAGCAGGACCAGCCCGGCCGGGACCATGTAGTCGGGCAGCGTGGCCGCGACGCGCGCGAGCAACTCAGCCACATCCAGGCCCCCGCCTGCCGGGACGACGTAGCCCACCAGGCGGCGGTCGCCGGGCTGGTCCTCGCGCACGATCACCGCGGCGGTCGCGACCGCAGGGTGCGCGGCGAGACACGCCTCGATCTCGCCGAGCTCGATGCGGAACCCGCGCAGCTTGACCTGGTCGTCGGTGCGGCCGAGGTACTCCAGGGCGCCGTCGGCGTTCCACCGGGCCAGGTCGCCGGTGCGGTACATGCGCTCGCCACGGGAGCTGTTCGGATCGGCGACGAAACGCTCCGCCGTCAACGCGGGGCGCCCGAGGTAACCACGGGCAAGCTGGTCGCCCGCGAGGTAGAGCTCTCCCGCGACGCCGACCGGCACGGGCCGCAGCGCGGCGTCGAGCACCTGGACGCGGGTGTTCCAGACCGGTCGCCCGATCGGCACGCTCGTGCCGGTGTCGGCGGGAGTGCAGGCCCAGGCGGTGACGTCGACGGATGCCTCGGTGGGACCGTAGAGGTTGTGCAGCGGAACCTGCGGCAGCACGGCGAAGAACCGGTCGCGGAGGTCGGCCGGCAGCGCCTCGCCGGAGCACATGACGGCGCGCAGGTCCGTGCACTCGGCGGCAGCCGGCTCCTGCACGAAGGCCTGGAGCATCGACGGCACGAAGTGCGTGACGGTGATCCGCTCGCGGCGGATCAGCTCGGCCAGGTAGGCCGGGTCGCGGTGACCGCCGGGCTTGGCCAGGACGAGCGTGGCGCCCTCCAGCAGCGGCCAGAAGAACTCCCACACGGACACGTCGAAGCCGAACGGCGTCTTCTGGAGGACCCGGTCCTCGGCGGTCAGGCCGTAGGCGTGCTGCATCCAGGCGAGACGGTTGACGATGCCGGCGTGCGGGACCGCGACGCCCTTGGGGCGGCCGGTCGAGCCGGAGGTGAAGATGACGTAGGCGGGGTGCTCGGGTCGCAGCGCGACCTCGAGAGCAGCGTTGGTGTCGGCCTGCTCCGCGAGGGTCTCCTCGGCGTCGAGCAGCAGCGGATCGGCGCCGGCCGCGTGCGCGACGGCGGCGGTCGCCTGGGTAGCCAGCACGAGCGCCGGGTTACCGTCCGCGAGCACGACGGTGATGCGGTCGGCCGGGTACTCCGGGTCCACCGGTAGGTAGGCCGCGCCGGCCTTCACCGTCGCCAGCAGCGCGAGGACCATCTCGACGGAGCGCTCCAGCACGAGCGCGACGGTGCGCTCCGGACCCGCGCCCCGCGTGACCAGCAGCCGCGCCAACCGCTCGGCGCGCGCGTCGAGTTCGGCGTAGCTGAGGCTCTCGTCGCCGAAGACAAGGGCCGTCGCGTCCGGGGTCCGCGCCGCCTGGGCGGCGAACAGCTCCGGGAGTGTGGCGGCGGGCAGGTCGACGGCGGTGTCGTTCCACTCGACGGAGATGCGGTGGCGCTCGGCGGCGTTGAGGATCTCGGCCTGGGCCACGGGCTGCGCCGGGTCGGCGAGCAGGGCCGCCAGGACTCGCACGAACCGGGCGGCGAGGGCGGAGGCGGTGTCGGTGTCGAAGAGGGCCGTGGCGAAGGTGAGTTGGCCGCGCAGTCCGTCGGTGCCGGGTTGCTCCTCCAGGGTGAAGGCGAGGTCGAACTTGGCCGCGAGCTCCCCGGCAGCCATCACCTGGGCGTCCACGCCCAGCAGGTCCAGCGCGGCGGCGGTGTTGTTCTGCACGGAAAGCATGACCTGGAACAGGGGGTGCCGGGCCATCGACCGCGACGGCGCCAGCTCCTCCACCAGCCGCTCGAACGGCACGTCCTGGTGCGCGAACGCGCCCAGGCTCCTTTCACGGACACGGGTCAGCAACTCCGTGAAGGTCGGATCACCGGACAGGTCCGTGCGCAGCACGAGCGTGTTGACGAAGAACCCGACCAGCTCGTCCAGCGCCTCGTCCGTACGCCCCGCGACCGGCGTGCCGATCGGGATGTCCTGCCCCGCGCCCAGGCGCGACAGCAGCACCGCGAGCGCCGCCTGCAGCACCATGAACGGCGTCACACCCTCGGCGCGCGCCACCTCCCGCAACCGGGCGTCGAGCTCCGCCGGGACGGAGAACTCCACCGTCCCGCCCTCATAGCTCGCCACCGCCGGACGCGCCCGGTCCACCGGGAGCGCCAGCTCCTCCGGCAGTTCGGCCAGGGTGCCGCGCCAGTACTCCAACTGCCGCGCCAGCACACTGCCCTGGTCGGACTCCTCACCCAGCAGCGCACGCTGCCACAGCGCGTAGTCCGCGTACTGCACCGGCAGCGGCTCCCACACGGGAGCCTCACCGAGGACCCGCGCCGCGTAGGCAGCCGACACGTCATGCGCCAGCGGCGCCAACGACCAGCCGTCACCAGCGATGTGGTGCACCACAACGACCAGCACTCGCTCGAACTCGCCCTGCTCGAACAGCCAGCTACGGACCGGGAGTTCACGGCTCAGGTCGAACCGGTGCGTCGTCGCGGCCGCGACGGCGTCGGCGTCGTAGGGGTGGACGGTCAGCCGCGAGCCGATCTCCTGCGCGGACAGGACGTGCTGGTGCGGTTCGCCGTCGAGGGACGGGAAGACCGTGCGCAGCACCTCGTGCCGCTCCACCACGTCCCCGAGCGCCGCCTCCAGCGCCGCCACGTCCAGCGCGCCGGTCAGACGGACCGCCATCGGAATGTTGTACGTCGCACTCGGGCCCTCCAACTGCGCGAGGAACCACAGCCGCCGCTGCGCGAACGACACCGGAGGAACCTCCGGCCGTACACCCGCGACCAACGCAGGACGCCGCTCCCCCGACTCACCCAACCGCGCCGCAAGCCCGGCGACGGTCGGCGCCTCGAAGACCGCACGGATCGGCACCTCCACCCCCAGCACCGACCGCACCCGGCTCACCAGCCGCGTCGCCAGCAACGAGTGCCCACCCAGCGCGAAGAAGTCCTCGTCCACGCCGACCGACGGCCGGCCAAGCACCTCCGCGAACACCGCACACAGCAGCTCCTCCTGCAGGGACTGCGCGGCACGGCCGACGGCGCTCTGCGCGAGCTGCGGCACCGGCAGGGCCCGCCGGTCCAGCTTGCCGTTCGGCGTCAGCGGCATCGCCTCCAGCAGGACCAGCCCGGCCGGGACCATGTAGTCGGGCAGCGTGGCCGCGACGCGCGCGAGCAACTCAGCCACATCCAGGCCCCCGCCTGCCGGGACGACGTAGCCCACCAAGCGCACATCTCCCGGCTGGTCCTCCCGCACGATCACCGCGGACTGCGCGACGCGCGGGTGGCACAGCAGCGCCGCCTCGATCTCGCCGAGTTCGATGCGGTGGCCGCGCACCTTCACCTGGGTGTCGGCACGGCCGACGAAGACCAGCTCACCCGCCGCGTCCCAGCGCGCGAGGTCGCCGGTGCGGTACATGCGTTCGCCACGGGAGCTGTTCGGATCGGCGACGAAACGCTCCGCCGTCAACGCGGGGCGGCCGAGGTAACCGCGGGCGAGGCCGTCGCCCGCGATGTACAGGTCGCCGATGACCCCGGCCGGGACCGGGCGGAGGCGGCGGTCCAGCACGTGGACGCGGGTGTTGGCGATCGGCACGCCGATCCGCGGGGTGGAAGCCCCGTCCGCCGGATCCACGCGCTGGGAGGTGGACCAGATGGTGGTCTCGGTCGGGCCGTAGAGGTTGGTGACCTCGCCGGCGGCGGTGAGGGAGGCGGCGAGCGGGCCGGGCAGGGCCTCGCCGCCGACCAGGACGCGCAGTGCGGGCAGCGCGGCGCCGGTCTCACGGGCGTGCTCGGCCAGGGCCTGCCACAGGGAGGGCGTGGCCTGCATGACGGTCGTGCCCGTGCGGGAGAGCAGTGCGATGAGCGCGGCCGGGTCCACGACCACGTCGCGCGGAGCGAGGTCGACCACGGCGCCGCTGACCAGCGGCAGGTAGAGCTCCAACGCGGCGATGTCGAAGGAGATCGTCGTGACCGCCGTCCATCGGTCCGCCTCCGTGAGCGGGAAGCGCAGCGCCATGTCGGCCAGGAAGTTGGCCAGGCTCGCGTGGGGCACCGAGACGCCCTTGGGGCGGCCGGTGGAGCCGGAGGTGTAGATCACATAGGCGGGGTGCGCGGGACGCAGCGGCGCACGACGGTCGGCGTCCGTGACGGGGGCGTCCGCGTGGTCGCGGGCCGGGTCGCCGTCCAGCAGCAGTACGCGCGCCGGGGCCCGGTGGCCGAGCCGCTCGGCGGTCTCGGCGCAGGCGAGGACGAGAACGGGTGCCGCGTCGTCGAGGACGTAGCCGATGCGGTCGGTGGGGTATTCGGGGTCGACCGGCACGTACGCGCCGCCGGCCTTCACCACGGCCAGCAGGGCGACCAGCAGTTCCGCGGTGCGCGGCAGCACGACGGCGACACGCTCCTCGGGGCCGACGCCGCGCTGCACGAGCAGCCGGGCGAGGCGGTTGGCGCGGGCCTCCAGCTCGCCGTAGGAGATCGCGGCGTCGCCGACGACCAGCGCGGTCGCCTCCGGCGTGCGCGCCGCCTGCGCGGCGACCAGCTCCGGCAACAGCGCGGGCGCGACCGGACCGCCTGCACTGCCCTGCGTCAGCAGGCCCTGACGCTCCTCCGAGCCGAGCACGTCGAGGTCGCCGACGGCGGTCCGCGGGGCGTGGTCGAGCGCGTCGGCCAGCGAGGCGAGCGTCTGTTCGACCAGGGCTGCGACGGCCGCCCCATCGATCGGCGCGACGGCCTGGACGGAGCAGGTGAACGCGTCGACGCGGTCGTCGACGGTCAGCGCGAGCGGGTAGTTGGTGCGGTCCTCCAGGTGGACCAGCTCGACACCGGGCAACGCCTCGACCGTGCCCGCGCGCAGGGCGAAGCCCTGTACGCGGCGGTAGTTGAGCAGCGCGGTGAAGAGAGGCGCGGTGCCCTCGACGGCGGAGGTCCGCTGGACCAGCGACAGCGGCGCACACTCGTGGGCCAGCAGGGCGGCGAGCTGGGTCTGCATCTCCCGCAGGGCGTCGGCCACGGCCACGGCGCCGGTGGCCTGGCGGACGGGCAGGGTGTTGATGAAGAGCCCCGGAACGTCGCCGCCACCGGCCGCGCGGCCGAAGAGGACGGTGCCGAAGACGACGTCGTCCTGGTTCGAGGTGGCCGCGACGACCCGGGCCCAGGCGAGGTGGAACAGCGCGGCGGCGCTGACACCGTGGCGGCTCGCCAGGGAGCGCAGTCGCTCGGCCTCCCTGGCCTCGACGAGGAACGTCGCCTCGGCGTGGCCGCCCGCATCCCCGCGCACGTCCAGCACGCCGAACGGCGCGGTGGGCTCGGCCACGTCGCCGAGCAGCCCGGCGAAGTAGCGTTCGTGGTCCGCGTCCTGGCAGCCCAGGCGGGTCTGAGCGACGAAGTCCCGGTAGGGCGCGGGCGGCGGCAGGCGGTCCGCCTCGCCCGCGAGGCGCGCCTGGACCTCGGCGAGGAGCACGGCCAGGGCGGTGTTGTCGACGACGAGGTGGTGCTGCTGGAGCAGCAGCAGCCATCGGTCGGTGCCGGGCTCGGCTGCGACGTGGCCGCGTAGCAGCGGGGCGCTGCCGAGGTCCATGGTCGTCGGGCAGGCGGCGAGGAGCGGGTGCACCGCGGCGCCGTCGGCAGCCGGGACCGCCGTGAGGTCGACCTCCTCGACCGGGACGGTGACGTGGCGTACGACGACCTGGACCGGCTCGGGCAGGCCCTCCCACAGCACGGCGGTGCGCAGTACGTCGTGGCGGTCGACGACGGACCGCAGCGCGGTGAGGAAGCCGTCGAGCCGCTCGCGACCGTCGAAGGCGAGCACCACGGGCAGGACGTAGACGTCGCGGCCCTCGGCGGCCGTCAGGTGGTGGAAGAGGATGCCCTCCTGGAGGGGTGCCAGCGGGTAGATGTCCGCGATGTTGGCGGCGCCGCCCGGGACCGCTTCGGCGATCCGGTCGATCTGGTCCTGCGTCAGCGACACCAGCGGCAGCATCTCGGGCGTGACGCGCTTCGCGTCGGCGGGGATGAGGTTCGGCGGGACGGCGAAGTCGTCTTCCTCACCGCCGACGACGCCCGTGGCAACGGTCGCCAGCCCGGCGACGGTGGGCGCGCCGAACAGCGCTCGCACGTCAACGCCGAGTCCGTGCGAGCGCAACCGCTCCACCAGAGAGACGGCGAGCAGCGAGTGGCCGCCCAGGGCGAAGAAGCTGTCGTCCACGCCGACGCGGTCGACGCCGAGGACCTGCTCGAAGACCTCGCTCAGAACCTTCTCGCGCGGCGTCGAGGGCGCGCGGTAGCCGGTCGTGGCGGTGAACTCGGGTGCGGGCAGGGCCAGTCGGTCGATCTTGCCGTTCGGGGTCAGCGGCAGTGCGTCCAGCGCGAGGACGGCGCTGGGCACCATGACATCGGTGAGGGTCGCGGCGAGGTGGGCGCGGATCTCCTCCGGCGTGACTTGTGCTCCGTCCTCGTACACGACGTAGCCGACCAGGCGGGGGTCGTCCGCGCGGTCCTCGCGGACGACGGCGGTGGCCCGCCGCACGCCCGGGTGGGCGCAGAGCGCGGCCTCGACCTCGCCGAGCTCGACGCGCTGGCCGCGCACCTTGACCTGCGCGTCCGCGCGGCCCAGCAGCTCGAGGGCGCCCTCGGCCGTCCAGCGGGCCAGGTCGCCGGTGCGGTACAGGCGGGCGCCTGGGGCACCGAACGGATCGGCGACGAAGCGCTCGGCGGTCAGGGCCGGGCGGCGCAGGTAGCCGCGGGAGAGGGCGTCGCCGCCGACGTAGAGCTCACCGGTGGCGCCGGCCGGGACGGGGCGCAGGGCGGCGTCGAGGATGTGGGCGTCGATGTTGTCCAGCGGCAGGCCGATGGGCTGCCGCTCACCGTTGACGTCGCCGGTGACGGCGTCGCCGCTGATCTCGGAGGCGCCGTAGTAGTTGGTGAGGCGCGCGTGCGGCAGCGCCTCGGCGAAGCGGGCGGCGAGGTAGGCGGGGATGGTCTCGCCGGTGGTCACCCACAGCTCGCAGGTGGCCAGCCGCTCCGGGCCGGCGATGTCGAGCAGGGCAGCGAGCAGGCTCGGGACGAGCATGATGCGGCCGACGCCGTGGTGCTCGATCAGCGCGACGAGGGCGACGGGGTCCTTGGCCTGGTCGCTGTCGGCGAGGACGAGGCCCTCGCCGTGCAGCAGCGAGCCGAGGATCTCGGTGGAGCCGTCGACGAAGCTCATCGAGCTCTTGGCGAGCGCCGGGCGGCCGGTCCGGTAGGGGTCGCGGGCGGCGATGGCGGCCAGGTGGTTGATCTCGGCCGCGTGGACACCCACGACGCCCTTGGGGCGGCCGGTCGAGCCGGAGGTGTAGATGACGTAGGCGGGGTGCTCGGGGCGCAGCGGCGTGCGGCGCTCGGCGTCGATGAGATCGACGGCCTGACGTCCCGCCACATCGGCCACGACGGAGGGCGCGTCCAGCGCCAGTGCCGTGACGTCGGTGTCCGTGAGGACGGAGGCCGTCTCGGCGACGGTCAGGGCGAGGACGGGGCGGGCGTCGCCGAGCATGAAGCGGACGCGTTCGGCGGGCCAGGTCGGGTCCACGGGCAGGTAGGCGGCGCCGGCCTTCAGCACCGCCAGCAGCGCCACGACCAGCTCGGGGGAGCGGGGCAGCGCCAGGGCGACCAGGGTCTCGGCACCGACGCCGCGCTCGACGAGCAGGCGGGCGAGCCGGTTGGCGCGGGCGTTGAGGGACGCGTAGTCGACTGCCTCGTCGCGGCAGACCAGGGCGGTCGCCCCGGGCGTGCGGGCGGCGCGCTCCTCGAAGGCGGCGGTGAGGGTGGTGCGCGGCCGCTCGACGCGCGGGCCGGTGCCCAGCGTCAGCGCGGCCTGCGTGTCGGCGTCCGCCGCGAGCCCGATGCGGCCGAGCAGTGTCTCCGGCGCCTGGTCGGCGAAGGCGTCGAGGACCCGCAGGAAGGTGTCGGCGTGGCCGGGCAGCTGCTCGGCCGTGTACAGGGCCGGGTTGCCGTTGACGACCAGCCTGCCGCCCGCGCCCGCTCGGTGGTCGTAGAGGACGAAGGCCAGGTCTTCGACCAGCCCGTTGCCGAGGTTGCGGAAGGTGGCTCGGTGCCCGGCAAAGGTCATGTCGTCGCGGTCGAAGGACATGACGTTCACGCTCGGCCCGACCAGCGCGCCGCTCACGGGGACACCGAGCTCGCGGCGCATGTCCTCGTAGCGGAACAGCTGGTGGCGCAGTGCCTCGCGCATCGACTTCGAGGTCTGGCGGACGAACTCACGCACGCTCAGTTCGGGGCGCGGGGAGAGCCGGATCGGCAGGACGTTGGCCGTCATCGCCACCGAGCGGCGCTGCAGCGCCGTCGCGCGGCCGGTGACGGGAAGGCCGAGGACAACCTCCTCGGCGCCGGTGAGCCTGGCGAGGTGGAGGGCGGCCGCCGCGGCGGCGAGCACGGGCAGGCCGGTTCCGAGGCGGCGGGCGGCTGCGCGCAGGCGCTCGGCGTGCTCGAGGGCGAGCGGGCGCTCGTGGCGCACGTGGTGATGGCCCGCGGGGGCGTGGCGCCCGGCGAGGGTGACCGGCTCGGGGCGGTCGGCGAGGCGTTCGGCCCAGTAGGCGCGGTCGGCCTCGAACCGGTCCGAGGCGCGGTAGTCGAGGTCCTCGTCGAGCAGGGAGCGGAAGGTGGGCAGCGGGGTACCGAGGTCGTCGCTGCCTGCGGCGAGGGCGGAGTAGATCTCGGCCACACGGGCGGAGGCGAGCGAGCCGGCGTAGCCGTCGCAGGCGATGTGGTGGGCGCGCTGGTACCAGAAGAAGCGGTCCGGTCCTGCGGGGAACAGGGCCAGCGCCGTGGTCGGGTCCTCGGCCAGGTCGACCGGACGGGCGAGGTCGGCGCGGATCCACCGCTCGACGGCCGCCTCGGGGTCGCTCTCGCCGCTGACGTCCTGGACGTGGAGCAGGACGCCCTCGTCGGAGGCGGTGAACTGGCACACCACCCCGGCCTCTACGCGGTACCGCATCCGCAGGGCTTCGGCCTCCGCCGCCATCTGACGCACCGCCTTCTCGAACAGGGCGGCGTCGACCGGACCGTGGATCTCCACGCACTCGGCGACCTGGTTCGCCGGGTTGGCGGGGTCCAGTTGCTGGCCGAACCAGACGCCCGCCTGGGCGGCGGTCAGCGGCCAGGTGGCGGGGGTGGTGTCCGACATGGTCAGTGCTCCCGTTCGTGTCAGGTGCGAGTCAGTGCGGTGCGGCGGTCGCGGCCGCGACGAGGAGTGGGGCGACGGCGGGAGGCCCCGTCAGCGGCCCTGCCAGCGCGGCGGGCGCTTCTCGACGAAGGCGCGCGGGCCCTCGTCGGCGTCCTCGCTGTGCATGCGGCGCTCCTCCCACGGGAACCGGGTCTGGAACGCCTGCTGGAGCGGCATCGTGGCGGCGGCAGCAGCGGCCTGCTTGACGGCGCGCACGGCCAGCGGGGCGCAGCCGAGGATGTCCGCGACCCAGGCGTCGACGGCGGAGTCGAGGTCCGCGGCGGGAACGACCTCGTTGACCAGGCCGAGCTCGTAGGCGCGGTCGGCGGTCATCGGGCGGCCGCTGATCAGGTGGCCGAGCGCGACCCGGTAGGGGGCCTGCCGGGTGAGGCGGAACACGCCGCCCGCTCCGGCCGTCAGCCCGAGCTTCGCCTCGGTCAGGGCGAAGGTGGCGGTGTCGGCGGCCACGATGACGTCGCAGGCGAGGGCGAGTTCGAAGCCGCCGCCGAAGGCGGCGCCGTTGACGCGGGCGACGACGGGCTTGGCGAGGTCGAAGCGCTCGGTCAGCCTCGGCCAGCCGGGCTTGCCGCGGCTGCCGAAGGTGGAGGGGGCGTTGCTGCCCTCTTCGATGCTGGCGGCGAGTTCCTTGAGATCCTGCCCGGCCGAGAAGGCGCGCTGCCCGGCTCCGGTGAGGACGGCCAGCCACAGCTCGTCGTCGGAATCGAAGTCGTCCCACACGAAGGCGAGTTCCTCGTGCATGCGCAGGTCCATCGCGTTGGCGCGGTCGGGCCGGTCGAGGGTCACGTGGGCGACGCGGCCGCGCTTCTCGTAGCGCACGCGGGTGAGGTCGGCGGCTTCCATCTGCTGTCCTGCCTGGGGAAGAAGAGGTGGGGCCGGGAGCCCGACGGGGGTTCGGGCTCCCGGAGGCGGTGCGGCGGTCAGGCCGAGAAGCGGCCGACCTTGCCGATGACGTCCGCGCTGTACAGGCGAAGCGCCTGCTGCATCGCGAATTCGGCCATGTACTGCCGGAACTGCTCCGGCGGCTCTTCCGCGAGGTTGAGCATCCGCCGGTTGGTGGTCACGGCGGGGCCGTCGAGGCGGGCGAGGGACTCGGCGATGGCCTGGTCCATCCGGGCGGGCTCCACGACCTCGTCGACGAGCAGGCGCGCGTCGGGCTCGCAGGCGCGGAGGCGGCGTCCCCACAGCACGACCTGACGGGAGACCCGGCCGCCGGCGAGCCGGCCGAGCCGCAGGTTGGCGGCGCCAGGGACGATGCCCTCCTGGGCGGCGGGGACGGTGATGTAGGAGTCGGCCGCCGCGATGACGCGGTCGAAGACCATGAGGAGCTGGGCGCCGCCGCCGATGGCGAAGGTGTCGACGGCCGCCACCCAGGGCTTCTCGACGATGGGCGTGTGCCAGGCGCCGTCGTGGTCGACGCGCAGGCCGCGGATGATCTTGTTGATGTAGCCGATCTCGCGGCGCAGCAGGAAGTCGACGAGCGAGATGTCGCCGCTGTGCAGGCTCTTGAGGTTGATGCCCGCGCTGAAGACCCGGCGCCCGCGGTAGCGCGGGTGGGTCATCTCACCGCCTCGGAGCACGCCTGCGCGCACGCCCGGGTCGAGCAGCACGAGGTCGACGGCCGTCTCCATGTCGTCGACCTGGCGGTTGTCCTCGGCATTGAGACAGTCGGGCCGGGTCATGGTGAGGTGCGCGGCACCGTCGCGGCGGGCCAGGTGCACCGAGCCGAGGTCGAGTTCGGCGGTGCGCAGGAACTCGGGCAGGAGCTTCAGGGCTCGCTCGGTGGGCAGCGCCATGGTGTCGATGAGGTGGCGCCCGGCGACGGGCGAGCGCAGCACGGCGCGCAGGAAGAGGCCCTGGTCGATCTCGTGGCCTTCCTTCTCCGCCTGGAGACGGCCGCGCTCGGAGGCCAACTGCTCGGCGGTGGGCACCAAGCCGGGCCATTCCTCGCCCGCGGCGGCGAGCAGCTCGGGCAGGCGCAGGTGGAGCGTGAGATCCGCGGTGAGGTGGCGGTAGACGGCCTCGGCGTACTGGTCGAGGAACCGGGCGCGCGCGGTGCGGGCGGTGTTCTTGGCGTCGGCGGCCCGCTCGCGATGCCGCGGATCGCGCTGGGCGGGAACGGGGAGGGCGGCGAGTACGGCGTCGGTCCGCTCGGCGATCCGGGCCAGTTCGCGGGCGGCCCGGGCGAGGCCCGCCTCCTGGGCGGGCACCACGGGAGCGGTCACGAGGCGGCCTCCACGGCGGCGCGCAGCGTCCGGTCGCAGGCGGCGAGGTGACGGCCGAGCGCTTCCTCGAAGCTGGTGGTGCTGGCGTCGAGCATCAGCTGGCGGCGGATGCCCGTCCCGGCGCCGCCCGTCAGCTTCTCGAACACGGGGGCGAATGCGGCGGCCGGGTCGGCGGCAAGTTCGTCGAACAGGTGCAGGGCGAGGGCACGCTCGGCGTCGAGGGCGTCGCCGAAGAGGACGGCGCGCCGGGTGGCGGCGACGCCGGCCTGGTTGGCCAGCCGGTACAGGGCCATGCCGGGCCAGACCTCATCGGTGCCGGCGCCGGCGAGCGGCAGGAGCCGGGCGTCGGGCGT
The DNA here is from genome assembly GCF_001888885.2 of Streptomyces viridifaciens. Classification (NCBI taxonomy): domain Bacteria; kingdom Bacillati; phylum Actinomycetota; class Actinomycetes; order Kitasatosporales; family Streptomycetaceae; genus Streptomyces; species Streptomyces viridifaciens. The sequence goes on along the minus strand of NZ_CP090840.1, from coordinate 1,024,510 downwards.
GGCGACGCGCACGTCGGTGGCGAGCAGCACGTCCAGGGCCGTGCCACCGCAGTCCCCGGTGACCAGGGCGACGGTCGGCACGGCGAGCTTCTCCAGCCGGCGCACGGCCCGCTCCCACTTGTTGACCAGCGGCAGCGGCACGTCCATCCGGGCGGCCGGGGCGCCGGTGACGGCGACAACCAGCGGCGTAGTCGCTCCGGTGGCGTTCTCGGCGGCGTCGCACAGCGCGTCGAGGGTCCGCACGGTCGCCGGAGTCAGCGGCTCGCTGCCGTCGAGCGTCAGCTGGGGCTCGGGAATGCTGTTCATGAGGGTGCGGCCTTCTTGCTCGGGGAGGGATGCGGGGGGTTCTGCCGGCGCGGTCGGCCAGGTTGGTGGCCCGGTCACCAGCAGACGAGGGCGGTCTCGATCGTCGAGCCGGGGCCCATGGTCATCAGCACGCAGTGGTCGCCGGGTTCGACGACCTGTTCCTGCAGCAAGCGCTCGTAGGAGAAGAGGAACGAGCCGCTGGAGAGGTTGCCGTAGTCACGCAGCACCCCGGTGGTGTGCCGCACGTCGTGGCGGGTCAGACCGAGGTTGACGCCCACGGCGTCGATGACCTTCTTGCCGCCGGAGTGGACCAGCCACTGCCGGATGTCGCTGCGCCGCAGGCCGGTGCCGGTGAGCAGGCGGTCGACGACGCGTTCGGCGTGGGCGCCGACCACGTAGGGGACCTGCGGGTCAAGGTAGAAGCTGAACCGGTCCTGGGTGTCGTCCCAGTCGTAGCGCATCGCGTCGACGGCGTCGGTGATGATGTAGCTGGCGAACTTCAGGATCCGCGGGCCCTCGACCTGCGTGAGCGGCAGCTCGGGCTCGCCCGCCATCAGCGCGACCGCGGCGGCGCCGTCGCCGAAGAGGCTGTTGACGACAGAGGTGCGCATGGTGCCGTCGAAGACGTAGGCGGCGGAGCAGGCCTCCGCGCACACCATGACCGCCAGGCGGCCCGGATTGGCGCGGGACCAGCCGTTGACGGCGTTCAGGGCGTTGAGGCCGGCGTTGCAGCCCATGCCGACGACATCGAGGCGGCTGGTGTGCGGGTCGATGCCCAGCTCGCGGATGATCAGGGCGCTCAACCCCGGGGTGAGGAAGCCGGTCGTGGTGACACAGCACAGGTAGCCGATGTCGGACAGGTCCGCGCCGGTCCGCTTGAGCAGGTCCTGAACGGCGCGCACGCCCATGTCGACCGCGTGGGTCTTGTGCTTGGCGAGCAGCTGCCCCTGAACTTCCGGCACCCGGGTGCCGTCGGGGCCTTCGGGCGGCAGGGTCAGGTGTCGGCGGTCGATGGCACTGTTGAGGAAGACGGACCGGACCCGGGAGTCCTCGATCCGGAAGATGTCCAGGAGCTCCGCCTGCGAGTAGGAGGTCTCCGGGACGGCGGTGCTGACCGCGACGATGCGGGCCAGGTCGGTCGTGGTGGTGTTCGTCATCGGTGGGTCCGTCCCGTCGTCAGTTCTGCTGCTGGTCCCGGACGAACCGGGCCAGCCGGTCCAGGCCCGTCTCGATCTCCTCCGGCCGAAGGTGGCTGAAGGAGAGCCGCACGACGTTCCGGGGGCGGGTGTCGGCGTAGAAGTGGTGCACCGGCGTCCACAGCACCTCGTACGTCGAGGCACAGAGTTCCAACAGGTCGTCACCGGCTGGGAACGGGACGGTGAGCAGCAGGAAGAACCCGCCTTCGGGGGCATTCCAGCTGACGCCGGGGACGTTGCCGAGGCGGCGCTCCAGGCCGGCGAGCATCCGGGTGAGGTTGTCGCGGTATGTGGCGATCTCACGGACGTTGGCGCGTCGCAGGCTGCACCCGTGGGCCAGCAGCTTGCCGCCGATGACGGCCTGGGCGATCGGCGAGGTGTTCACCGTCAGCATGCTCTTGATCTTGGCCAGCTGGTCCGCGAGCGTGCCGGCGCTGCCGTCCGCCGCCGTGCTGCCGGCTTCGACGACGCGCTGGTCGGCCAGGACGTAGCCGACGCGGGCGCCCGGCAGGCCGGTCTTGGCGAAGCTGCCGAGGTAGACCACGCGGGCGGCGGTGTCCAGGGCCTTCAGGGTGGGCGGCCCGTCCGGGTCGCCGAACAGCCCGTAGGGGTTGTCCTCCAGGAGCAGCAGGTCCTCCTCGGCGGCGATGCGCAGCAGCCGGCGGCGCGTCTCCAGGCTCATACGGGTGCCGCTGGGATTGGCGAAGTCGGGGATCACGTAGCAGGCGCGGGGGTTGCGGCCCTGGGCCCTGACCTCGTGGATCCGCATCACCAGGTCGTTCAGGTCGATGCCGTCAGCCGCATCACGGACGGGCACCAGCGTCATGTCGACCAGGCCCGCGGCCCCGTGCACGCCGACGTAGCTGGGCGCGACGGCGAGAAGCACGTCGCGCTCGTCGCGGCGCAGAGCGCGCAGGGTCAGGTAGAGGGCCTCCTGGCAGCCGACGGTGACGACGAGGTCCTGCGGGTTCGCGTTGATGCCCTCGTCCAGGCGCAAGTGCTCGGCAACCAGTTCGTGGATGACCCCCTTGGTGCGGCCGTACTGCAGCACGGTGCGGCGCACGCGCTCCTCGTCGCCGGAGAGGCGCTCGGTCAAATGCTGCTGGTACAGCGACAGGTAGCGCGGGAGGTCGTCGAGGTCGAAGAAGCCCTCGTACGGCCGCCCTGCCGCGAGCGAGACCGCGCCGGGGTAGCGCAGCGCGATCTCGTTGAGGAAGTTCATCGACTCGCTCACCGGCGAGGCGAGAGACGCGTGGAGATCGCCGACCAGCAACTGTGCGTAATCGGCGAAAGGGCGGGAACCCATGATCAGTTCCTCTGCTTGCTTCGAGGGGACGTCAGTGATCCGGACAGTAGCGGCCCGGGAGCTGCGGCGACAGTCGCCCGCCGGAGCCCGAGATTTGGCCCAACACCGCTGCCAAGGTGGCACTTTGCACTGGCCAGCGACTCTTCCCCACGGCACGGGAAAGCGGAAATTGATCTTCCATTCAGATGATCTTCATGTGTTCGACGGCTGCGGCCGGGGTTCCTCCGAACGGCACAGGCTAGATTGACAACTGCCACGGTGCGTGACCGCCGCGCGTCCTGCTCGACCGACGGCGCTCCACGCCCGGTCCGCGCACGCCGGACCCCCGACGCACCCCTGCGAAGCACCCTGATCCCCGAGGCGACTGGTAACCATGCCCGCTGACCGACTGCCCCAGACCGACGCCGGTCACTACCGGCTCGTCTGCTGCGAATGCGGCGACCGCCGCGAGGACGACGGGACGGCTCTCGCCTGTCCCGCCCCGCACGGCCCCTCCCTGCTGCGAACCGAGTACACCCGAGACGGTTTCACACCGGACGACCGGGCGACGGGCGTCTACCGCTACCACCGGTGGCTGCCGGTGCGCCGCAGTCTGCCGGACACCGGACGCACCGTCGTCCGCCGCGCTGAGCGGCTCGGCGCGATGCTCGGCCTGCGCGAGCTGTGGATCGCCTTCAACGGCTACCATCCCGAGTGGGAAGCCGACCTGACCACCGGTTCGTTCAAGGAGCTGGAGGCCGCCACCGTTCTGGGCAGGCTACCTGAGTCGGCCGGCACCCTGGTCGTCGCCTCGGCCGGGAACACCGCCGCCGCCTTCGCCGAGCTCTGCTCACGACACGACGTCCCCGTCGTGGTGGTGGTGCCGCAGAGCGCACTCGGACAGCTGTGCTCGCGCACCCCCTACGGTCCGTCGGTGCGGCTCGTGGCCGTGGCCGACGCGGAGTACGCCGACGCGATCGCCCTGGCGGACGCGCTGGCCGCGCTGCCGGGCTTCACCGCGGAAGGCGGCACCCGCAACGTCGGCCGACGTGACGGCCTCGGCACGGTCATGCTCGCCGCCTACGAGGAGCTCGGCCGCCTTCCCGACGTCTACGTGCAGGCGATCGGCAGCGGGGCCGGCGCGATCGCCGCCCACGAGGCCGCCCTGCGGCTGCGATGTACCAGCGGCGGGCAGGCCGGGCCGCTCCCCCGTCTCGTCCTCGCCCAGAACTCCTGCTTCGCCCCCGTCCACACCGCCTGGCACACCGGTGTCCGGCCCTGGGAGGGAGCCGACCGCCAACCGGACGCGGTCCACCGGGCGTTCGCCCCAGAGCTGACCAACCGCCGCCCGCCGTACGACATCGCGGGCGGACTCGCCGACGCGCTGCGGGACAGCCGCGGCGACGTGCTGACCGAGGACGCCGCCGCCGCCCGCGGCGCCATGGACGCGTTCGCCGAACTGGAGGGGCCCGACATCGAACCGCCGGCGGGCATCGCGCTTGCCGCCCTGCGCTCGGCCCTGAAAGACGGGCGCGTCGCCCCCGGAGCCGCGGTCCTGCTCAACATCACGGGCGGAGGCCGGGCCCGATACCGCCGTGAGCACCGCCTCGAGGCCAACGCACCGACGCTCGTCGTCCCGCGCGAGGCCGCCCACGACGCACGGTCGGTCGCCGAGATCGCGGCCGTCGTCAACCGCAGTGAGCGGATGGCCCGTCAGGTGGCTGGTTCCGTCGGGCCCTAGACCCGCGACACCCGGTCATCCACACCGCAACCCACGACCTCAGCCCCACCACCTCAGCCAGGACCCCAGCGCCGAGGAGCGGCCGTCCCCATGTCCCTCGCTTCCCTACCGTCACCCCTGCACGCTACGGCGCCCGGCGCGTCCTCACGAACGGTCGAGCTCTGCGACGTGCTCACCAAGGCCGTGCGAGCCGCCCCGAGCACCGAGCCCGCCCACAGAACCGCCGACCGGGTCGCCTGCGGGCTCGCCGGCTTCCTGGACCGCCGGGATCTGCTCGCTCCCGCGCACCTGGCACCGGACCCGCAGTGCTACCGGCAGCACGTGCTGCACGTGGACCCCGAGGGACGCTTCTCCCTCGTCGCTCTGGTCTGGCTCCCCGGTCAGGCCACGCCCGTCCACGACCACACCACCTGGTGCGTCGTCGGCACCTACCGCGGAACCGAGGAGGAGACGAGTTACCGCTTCACCCGTCACGCCGACGGCAGCTCCGCTCTGGAGCCGGTAGCGACGACGGTCAACCCGCCGGGCACCGTCACCTACCTGACCCCGCCCGGCGACATCCACCTGGTCCGCAACGGCGGCGACGACCTCGCGGTCTCGCTCCACGTCTACGGCACTGACGTCCGGCGCCACGGCAGCAGCATCCGCCGCCGCTACGACCTCCCCGTCTGAAGCAAGTTCACCCGACGGTCATGCCAGGACCTTGTTCCGTTCACCACCGTCGATCATGGTCTGTCCTGGTCGGCCGGTGAACACTCCCGCCCCGACCACCATCCAGAAAGGAACCCACCATGGCTAATCCCTTCGAGGACGCCGACGGCACCTACCTCGTTCTCGTCAACGAGGAGAATCAGCACTCGCTGTGGCCCGCCTTCATCGACGTCCCGGCCGGCTGGACCATCGCCCACGGTCCCGACAACCGCCAGGCCTGTGTCGACTACGTCGAGACGAACTGGACCGACATGCGTCCCGCGAGCCTCGTCGCCGCCATGGCCGAGGCCTGAGCGCGGCACCGTTCCGCGCCGCGCCGTCGAGCCGGCGTCCCCGCCGGCCGTGGACCCGGAGCACCGCCCCCGGGCCCACGGCCTCCCGGCACCGCCGTGCCCCGCCCGACCGGAGCGCGGACCCGGGGACCGGACACGGACGTGATCGGGGCTGGCATCTCGGCACCGCGCGGCAGCACCAGGTTGCGCAGCACGTCGTCGGCAGGCACGCCCGGCCGGCAGCAGTCCCGGGCGCGGCTCTCCCGGCTGCGCACCGCACCGACGGGGATCACCGAGCCGGGCACCACCTGAACGTTCGGCCGCCATCCGCCTCCCGGTCAGAGGTGTTCGAGCCGCAGCTCATGACCCACGCGCGTCGGGAACGAGCAGCCGGCGCAGGGCGGTGGGCGTGTGTCCGACGTGCTCGCGGACGGTACAGGTCAGATGCGCCTGGTCGGCGAAGCCGAGTTGGGCTGCCAGGTCGGCGAGGCTGGATGCGCCCTCGGCGATGAGGTCCACAGCCCGGGTGACGCGCACGCGGTTGCGCTAGCGGGTCAGCGAGACACCCATTTCCTGTGAGAACACCCGGCTCAGTCGATAGGGCGACACTTCCAGCAGCGCGGCAAGTGCGCAGTGGTGCGCCTGCCACCACAGGTCGGGCAGCACGAGCAGCGCGGCGATCACCCCGCCCGCGAACAGCCGGCGGTCGACCACGGCCCGGCGGGCCGGACCGAGGAGCAGCCGTCGGCGACGACCGCCCCGGAGGCGTCCGGTGCGGCCGGTGCGGCCGCGGCCAGGGCCGGCGGGGCCCCAGTACTGTCACCGCGGCAACCACCAGTGTCCCTGCCGCCCGGCGCAGTATCCGCTTCATCGTTCGGTCCCCCTCGCATCTCTTCGGAGTCGGCGGACCGTCACCCGGACCGCCACAAGAGGAGTTGAGGCGGACCGGGCCTTCTGTTACGCAAGGTGTGACGGGCCGACCCGGATGGCCGGAGCGACTCCTGCCGGTCACCGGTCTCGTGACTGCTCGGCGCGCGCCCGGGGCCGAGGACCAGGAGCCGGTCGCCGCCGAGACCGCCGCTGAGGTTCGGGCCTGTGGCAGTTGTCTTCTCCCGATGGGGGTCCGGGGCGGAAGGCTGTGCGCCGTCCGCCCAGGGCGTCACCCGTGGCGGTGGTGGTCGCAGCGGTCGGAGAGCTGGAAGGAGGCGATACGGGTGTTCCAGTTTCCGGTACCGTCGGCCGGCTGGTACTGGTTGGTGTACCAGAACGTACAGTCGTCCACCGGGTCGATCGCCATGGAGGTGTAGTCACCCCAGCGGTTGCTCCCGGTCTGGGAGCCCGTGCCGGTCCACACGGTGGTCTCTCGGAATGTCATCTCGTTCCGCGGGTCGTGCGCCAGGCGTCCGGTTGCGCGGATCGACGGATGGTCCTGGGAGGACGACGCCGAGTATCCCAGCGCGATGTCGCCGTCCTTGTCCTGGGCCGCGGAGCCCATCCACCGGTACGAGGGCCCCGGAGCGTAGGTGCTCTGCTGGTGGACGACCGGTCGGCCGTGGTCCAGCCGCAGTTCGTACCAGCGCACCCCCACGCTGCCGGGCACGTCGACCGCGTGGTTGACGACCAGGGACTGGTGGTCGCCGAAGTTGCGGTAGGCGAGCCGGTACATGGCGGAGTAGGAGAGCGAGTCCAGCTTCTGGGTGGTTCCGGCCTGGGGGACGCATCGGGTGGGATCGGTACGTACGCAGGCCGGGTTGTAGGGGGCCACCCGTAGCTCCCCGGGACCAGTGACGGCGGTGCGGGTCTGGTCGGCCCAGTCGACGTGGAACCGCCAGTACTGCAGGCTGTTGCTGGCCGGGTTGAGGGCCATCAGGAGGTTGGGCTCGCCCTGCGGGGGTGGGGTCGTGCCGTCGAGGTCCGAGCCGAGCGGGATGGTCGGTGACGCGATGGTGTAACACTGCTGGTCAGCGTCGGCTCCGCGCAGCATCCTTTGCCGGTCCCAGGCGCACGCCTCGAAGAACGCCCCGCCGGTGAAGGCCGCGTAGTAGGCGTCCGGCCACACCGAGACCTTCGGGTGGTCGATGAAGTGCTGGTACCCGAAGTCGTACCGGTAGTACTCGCCGGTGGCGTCTTCGGTGGTGGAGACGGCCACGCACAGCCGATTCGTGGTGCCCGTCTCGTCGAGGGCGAACTGGTTGATGATCCAGCGGTGGGCCAGGGAGTCCCAGCGGACCACGGGATCTCCGATGTCGACGTTCTGAGAGGTCTCGCACGGTCCGCCGAACCCGCTGAACAGGGTTTGGGTCCTCAGCGGCCCCAGCAGCGTGGCACCGGTCTTGGAGTACACCGCGAGGTCGTAGTTGGTGATCTCCACGATCTGGCTGGAGCCCACCGAGGCGTTGGGGTCGGGGGGGACGCCCCCGGCTTCCCGGATGCCGTCGAAACTGACGTCCAAGTGGATCTGGTCCCGGTTGCCGTCGCGGTCCTGCACCACCCGATCCGGACGGGCGCCCTTGGTGAGGGACGGGTGCGGCGCGTTGCCGGGGCGCGTGACGCCGGGGGCGGACCGGTGCTGTCCGGATGTCTGCCCCAGTTCACGCAGCGGTGGCGAGGTGTCGTGGTGCAGTGCGGGTCCGGAGTCATCGGACCGAGGAGCCTGCCCGTGGACAGCCGGCTTGAGTACGGCTCCGGCGGCGGGCGGGGCGGCCCACGCCGGGGCGGCCACCAGCGTGGCTCCCATCGAGGCGACGGCGACGACCGAACGCATGGCACGGGATAGGTGCATCAATCCTCCGAGCGGGTCGGTGAGCCAACCCGATCGGCCGTCTGGCGACGGCATCGTCCGAGGCAGCCCCCACCCGCGTGCGGCGGCGGTCGTGACCTCCCGGCGCCCCGGGCACGCCGGGGACGTTTCCAGGCCACGGTGTGAGGGCGGGCGACTCATCTGTGGGTGTGGCAGAACCCAGTTATCCACCTCCTCCGCCCGACGCCGGGGTGATCGGTGCCGTGTCGGGCGCGGCTCAGCCGTATGGCGCCGCCTCCATGACGGCCGTTCGAAAACTCACCGCTGCATCACATATCGTCATAATTAGGCTAATCTTGCCGCGAGTTGAGGAAGTGTCAGGACGCTGGTCCCCAAGCCCAGGAACAGCGCGGAGTACGCCCATGGCTGAACTGGAGCTCGGTCGCCTCGATGCCGATGAGCGTCCGGCGTTGCGCATCAACGCCGCCGACCCCGGCATGACTGTTGGGCGACCGAGGCCGAGTTCACGCTGCCGGGCGGCGCGGGTGGCGGCGAAGTTCACCGCCTACCGCGTCGCGTGCTGGGCACCAGCCCGTCCGGCGCCCCGGGCCGTGGAGCCCATCTCGGAGCGGGGAACGCGGTCCGTCCCGGCCGGGACGGCTCGGCCGGTTCGACGGCGTCGTCCTGGTCGCCGGGCTGGGCGGGGCGCTGATGGGTGCTCACGGGCGTCACCTGGTGGTCGTGGTCGGCTGGCTGCCTCTGGCGGATCAGACAGGCGCGGCCGTCGTGGACCAGCACCGCGCACACCCGCACCCGGACCGGCCCGGTCACCGCGCTGGCGGTCACTGCCGGGCCCAGGTCGGGCAGGCGGGCTCGTGCCTGGGCGGGCAAACTCACCGGCGGCCCCGGGGCGAAACTCACCGCCCTGGGGCGAAACTCCCCACTGCAGGTCAGCGGCCTGCCCGGTGGTCGCTCGGATCGGCCTGGCCGATGGCCAATGCGAGCCAGCGGCCGGAGGACCACAGCCGCCAAACTCGCATATCGCCCGCGACTAGGGCGCGTATTTGGTCGTGATCAATCTGCGCGATTCACCTTCGCGGCGGGTCCCGATCCGGTAGACCGTAGTGCGTGACACGAGCGCAACTGACGGATGCGGAGTGGGTGTTGATCGAGCCGTACTTGCCGATCGGCGAGTACGGCCCGTACCCGGAACGGCTGCGGCAGCAGTTCGAGGGCGTGATCTGGCGATTCCGGACGGGCGGGCAGTGGCGGGAGGTGCCGAAGGAGTTCGGTGCGTGGTCAACCGTCTCCAATCGGTTCCGGCAGTGTAGGGACGCCGGCGTCTTCGAAGCCCTGATGGAGGGCCTGATCGCGGAAGCCGCGAAGCGCGGCGAGGTGGATCTGTCCCTGGTCAGCGTGGACTCCACGACTGTGCGGGCTCACCACGACGCCGCCGGGATGCACCTCGATTCCGACACCATGGCCGCCCTGGAAAAGGCCGCCGAGGAGGCGGAGAAGGCCCGACAAAAGGGGGAGGCCCGGAGGAACAAGACGGGCGGGACGCCTCAGGTGACCCGAAACGGGAAGAACGGCGACGCATCCGGCGCCGGCGCAAGCTCCGGCTGAAGGAAGCCCTGCTCGGACGTTCCCGGGGCGGGCAGACCAGCAAGGTCCATTGCGCCGGCGACCGAAAGTGCCGCCCGCTGGTGTTCATCCTGACCGAGGGCCAGGCCGCGGACAGCCCGCAGCTCGTCCCCGTGCTGAAGAAGGTCCGGGTCCGGGTGCCGGTCGGTCGTCCCCGCACCCGGCCGGACGCGGTCACCGGGGACAAGGCCTACTCGTCCCGCGGCAACCGCGCCCACCTGCGTCGACGCAGGATCAAGGCGGTCATCCCGGAGAAGAAGGACCAGAGCGCCAACCGGAAGAAGAAGGGCAGCAAGGGCGGCCGGCCCGTCAGCCACGACGCCGAGCTCTACAAGGAGCGCAACACCGTCGAGCGCCTGATCAACAAGCTGAAGGCCTGGCGAGGCATCGCCACCCGGTATGACAAGACCCCGGAAAGCTACCTCGCCGGCCTCCAACTCCGCGGCGCAATGATCTGGATCAAGGACCTCACCCGAACCCATTGATCACGACCGAATACGCGCCCTAGTTCCCGGACCGCGGCGGCCACTCGTAAGGGGGCAGCCTGCGGTGCACGGGGCGTTCATTCACCGTTTGCGATTCCTTGTACGAGGCGTATCGAATCCTTCCGAAGGAAACCTCGCCATCCCGGTGCACGTCCACCCCCTCGTTCGGGAAGGAGATCCATCCCGCTCCAGCCTGGGGCCCCGACACCCAAGGGGTGACCACGCTGCGAACGTTGGTCTCGCCGGCAACCACAGTGCCCCGCTTCTTCTCGGGGTCGGTGATCTTCACGCCCGTTTCGGTGAAGGTGATGCGGCTCTTCTTCCCGTCCGGTCCCTCTGTCCAGTGTGTGGTCACGCTGTTCAGGTCGGCCCTGTCGGCCCAGACGGTTCCCCAGGCCTTCCCCTGGCCGTGGAACACGTTCAGCCCGGACGGCGGGAACTCGATCCACCCGTCGCTGTCGCTCGGCCCCTGCACCCATGCGGTCTTCACACCGTTCACGTCCGCCCTGTCGGCCCAGACGGTCCCCCGGTCCTGCCTGCCCTCCTTGTGCACGTGCACTCCGCCTTGCGGGAAGTCGATCCATCCGTCGCCGAGGTTGCGGCCGTGCACTGACTTGGTGTTCACACGGTCCACCTCGGCCTTCTCGGCCGAGAGGGTGCCCAGCTGGGTAGAGCCGCCCTGATGCACGTTCAGGCCCGATTGTGGGAAGTCGATCCAGCCGTCGCTGGCGGTGCGGCCGTGCACAGCCCTGGTGTCCACGCGGTCCACGTCGACCCTGTCGGCCGTGACGGTTCCCAGGGCGCCGGCCCCATTGTGGATCTCCATCCCGGCCGTGGAGAAGGTGGCACGGCTCTTGCTCGGCGCCTGCTCGACCCACGGAGTGCGCGTCCCGCTGTCGAACTCGGGGACGAGTGCGTGGACCGTGGTGGTGAGGAAGTACCCGTGGTGTTGCTGCGCGGCGGTGGTCGTGCCGGCGATGAGGGTGTAGGTGGTGCCTCGCCTTGGCGCGGAGGGGGGTGACCAGGTGTAGGGCTGCTGGGTCACCTGTGGCCCCTGGACCGCCGACTGGACGAGTACCTCGTTCCCCTGCGGATCGCGGATCCAGTAGTCGAGGTTGTCCGGCCCCTCCCACGTCAGCACGACGTTCTGGCTCGCGTCCACATCCACCAGGGAGTTCTTCTCCGGACGGAAGTTGCGTGGGATCTTCGGAGCCTGCTTCACCAGCCCGAGAGTGGTGATGAAGTTCGCCCGCCGAACGGGGAGGTTGCTGTCGCCGCCGCCGGAGCGCTCGTAGATCTTCAGGCGGACCAGCCCCGCCATGTCGGAAACCGGTATGTTCTCCAGTCTCAGGACCAGCGACTCCTCCTCAGGCAGGGTCAGCCTGCCCCCGGAGGGGTCATGCGCCCGGAAGCGGCCGAGGGTGCTGTCCCAGTCGAAGGTAGGCTCCGGCTCCCGGTTGACCTTGTAGTCCTTTTCGATGCTCGCGCTGATCGCCGTGGGGTTACCCGTCAGGTCGTTGGGGCCGCTGCCGACCGGTATCTCCACATCGATGAAGTCCCACCGCACCTCGGACTGGTGGGTGTTGGAGACGATCACGTACACCGTTCCCATGGACGGTGCCCCGGGCTGCGACGCTTGGAGCGAGGTCGGGTCGGTGAGGATGGCGTAGTTCAGCAAGGACGGCACGGTCAGGACTCCCTACTTCGACGTTTCACGCGATGCGGGCAGGAAACGCGCAGTTGAGGCTCGGTGCTGGCAGGTGCTGGGGCAGTGCGGTGGCAGCGGTTCAAGCGGGCAGCCGACAGAGCCAGCGGTAGGCATACGCCGCCGGTGACCGTCGGTACGGCTCGTTCGTCAGTCGTCGCGGCTCTTCGGAGCTGGTTCAGGCGCCATAAGGGCTCGACACCGGCTCCCGTCGGCACCTCAGCAGACGCTCATGAATTCATCGCCGCATTGCTGCCGCTTCCGCCTGTACGAACTCTTCACGCGGCGTCTCGACCGGGCGTGTCATCTCCCAGGTCCGTGCTGCTACTTGGGGTAGCACCAACAGAATCGTCCCGGCGGGCGGTCCAGGAACCACGATTCTGCATAACTGGCCCGAACAGAGCCCCCGGCGGCTGAAACCGAAGTCGGCACGGAACGCGGGCGGCGGGGCTCGGCGAAGGCGGCCTGGTGGCCTTCTGGGTCACCCGCACACCGCCCGCCCCCACCCCACCGCGCGCGGCCGGCACCAGCCGGACGCGAGAACAACAAGCACAGCGCAGCGCCCGGCCACACCGACCAACGCCCCAACCCCACCCACCACAACCACCACTAGACACGGGCCCAGGCAGGTAAGTCGAGGCGGTGAGAACACCGCCCCGACACCGCCAGCACGGTGCCGACGAGCACGGCCAGGGCCCCGACGATGGACACGGCCACGACGGGGGGAGTGGTGTTCTTCGCCGTTCGCAAGCCGGCGAACCTCGCCCACCGTAGCCACGGTCAAGCGGGCGTCCCGCTGCTGGTGCTGCTTGTCGTGATGGCCGTCTACATCACCCGGATGGTGCGGACCCTCGCTCTGCGCCATCGCCACGGTCATGCTGTACGTTCACATCTCCCTGCTGGACACCCGGGCGTTGCGCGAGCACGGCCTGGAGCAGCACGCCCGGATAACCCAGGTGCAAACGAAGTTCAACGCCGACAACAGCGACTACCAGGTCTACACCCTGGAAGCCCTGGACGGCCCGCCGATCAACGAGACGGCCCAGGGCCACGGCGGTTCGGGAGAGGCCGGCACGATCATCACCGTCACCACCGACCCGTCCGGCCAGGTCGCCCCGAAACTGGGCAAACTGCCGAGCGCGGCCACGCAGCTGTGGCTGAGCCGGGTCGACACCGCCCTCGCCGTCCTCCTGGTCCCGGTTCTGATCGGCTGGACGAGGAAACGCACCAGGGAGTGCCCCGGCGCGCAACGCGCGTGACGCATCGGCGACGCCGCCCACCGCGGTCTCGCCGCAGCTCAGCTCCCCACGGGGACCGCGCGTACCACCCCAACGGACTTCTCGGAGTAGGGCCGGGGGTCAGATCAGCGCTTGCCTGTCGTCTCCTCGATGCGGTTGGGCGTGCGCCGGGAGGGACGCGCGACAATGCCGTCGGTGGTGTCGTCGCTGTCGTCGGCACGGGCCACCAGCTGACTGACCTCGTCGACCAGCGCGTCCGGCGACGGCAGGTAGCAGGCGGCCGTGGAGGCCAGGGCGAGGATTGCGAGTCGTGCAGGTATGGGTAGCCGGGCAGGTCCGGCATCGCGGGCGGCACCAGGGGCGGTGCGTCTTCGTCAAGGCGGGCGGCCTGGTGGAACCAGTGCTCCGCGTCGCGCAGCTCGCCCATGCAGATGTGGTGCAGGTAGAGGCAGTACGCGGCGGTGAGGTTCCCGGCGCCGGCTGCGTACTGCCACCACCACTGAGCGTCAAAGGGCTGGCCGGTGAGGTCGAGCAGGCAGCCGAAGACCAGGCCGCCGCGCGGCTCCCACCTGGTCACGAGGCCGTCGAGCCAGGTGCAGGCGTCCGGTTCGTTGATCACCAGCTTCGTCAGGGCCTTCAGGTCCCGACCGGCGTCGTCGAGCAGGTACCGCACCGACGGTTCCTGCCGCACGGGCGGGGCGGGCCGCGACAGGCGCCTGCCGCCCTGCGCCGCGGCCGCCACCCGGCGGACGGCCTGCCGGTCGGCGATGTGCCGGCAGCCCGCTTCGAGGTCGTACCGGGGACGGGCATCGGGAGTGGAACCGGCGGCCTCCAGCAGCCGGTCGAGGTCGATGTTACGGGTCACCGAGATCACTCCTGATCGTCCTTGGCAGTACCGGGTCGTAGCGTTCGGCGCGGGTGGCGGCGGTGCGGGAACGTGTGGGCCGAGGGTCCGGGACCGCACCGGCGCGTGAGAGGATGCGCGCGATCTTGGGGCTACGGAGGGGGTTGTCCGGTGCGTGTGCGTGCTGTCGCGTGGACGACTGGATCTCCACCCCGCCGACATCCTGCGCGACACCGACGACCTCTCCTCGCTCCCCCGCACCCGTCCACCCGGCAGGAAATCCCTGGCCTCGCCCACGACGCCTTACGGCTGGTCAACGCCCTCACCCTCGCCGACCGGCCCATGCTCCCCGAGGAAATCGCCCGCGCCCTCAGCTGGCCCCTCAAGCGAGTCGACGACGCAGCCGCCCAGGCCCTCGCACACCCAACCATCGGCGGCACCGTAGCCCTACGCGGCGAACCCGGCGGCTACCTCAGTACCTCACCCCGTCTGGACCTACTCGTCACAAGCCAGCAAACCCAGCTCATCGCCCCCCACGACACCGACGACACCGACCAGCCCACCCGCTACCAACACGACCCCCTCACCCCCACCGAAGCCGAAACCCTCCTGACCATCTGGCACATTGCTGACACCGACCACACCAACCCCCTCCACGACCAAGCGATCTGCGGCCTCATCAACGCCGGATACGTCACCCAACCCGGCGGCCTGACGCTCACGCTGACCGACGACGTCCTCTACAGCCTCAACCGCACGGCGACACCCACACACCCTCGCCGCGCTCTCCCACTGAGAAGGCATCCGCAATCCGCTTGCGGCGTGTGACTTCACTTCTCGCTGTTCAAGCATGGTGTGCGGGGTTGGGCGGCAGGGATTCGGCGTCGAGTTGTCGAGGTCGGAACGGAGTGTGTGATGCCGCCGTCGCCGCTGGGGTTGCTGGAGGAGCGTCGGGAAGCCGCGCTGATCCGGGTTCAGTCGCTTCGGTCGCTGCCAAGGTCACCCTCACCGGGGACGCGCTCGGCAGTGGCGCCGCCGAGCGCACCTTGCGCTCGGATTCGCAAGGCATGACTGGCCGATGAACGGCTTCCCTGTTCAGCCGCCTTCGTGTACCACTCCAGCGCCTGTTCGGTCCGGCCGGCTTCCCGGAGAAAGTCCGCCATCTCCCGCAGAGCCCGGCGGTCGCCCGCCGCCACGCGGGCTTGGAGCCAGGCCGCAGCCGCGGCCCAGCCGAGGTACTTCAAGAGAATCCACGCAGCCTCCCGATGGGCGTGCCGCTCCTCCACAGCAGCAGCCTTCGTGAACGCGGTGACGGCACCGTCCACACCGGCCGGGCGCCTGATCCGAATTCGTTCGAGGACGGGGATCAGCGGTGGGCTGTCACCCCACTGGCCGAACGGCAGCGGCGCGCTCTTCAGACGACGAGGGGCAGGACGGCTTCGAGGCTCCTCACCGCAGGTGAGGAGCCGGGGCGCGGCGCATTACTCCGGCGTAGGGTGGGGGCATGGCCGCGTACGAGCACCTCACTGTGGCGGCTCGAGGTAAAACTGCCAGGATCACCCTGAATCACCCCGAGCGCAGAAACGCCCTGAGCTGGAGCATGCTCCGGGACCTGCACAAGGCCCTCACCGAGGTGGCCAGCTCTTCCGCCACCGGCATCACGCTGGCCGCGAACGGCCCCGTCTTCTGCACCGGGCACGACTTCGCCGACGTCTTGGACGCGGGCCCCGATGACATCCACGACCTGCTCGAACTGTGCACCGGCGTGATGCAGCTGATCCACTCCGTGCCGCAGATCGTGGTTGCCAGGGTGCACGGCCTGGCCGTGGCCGCTGGATGCCAACTGGTGGCGACCTGCGATCTGGCGGTGGCCGGAGAGTCTGCCGGTTTCGCGCTTCCCGGGGGCAAGGGAGGCTGGTTCTGCCATACGCCCGCTGTGCCGGTGGCCCGCTCGGTCGGGCGCAAAAGGCTCATGGAGATGGCCCTCACCGGCGACGTGATCGATGCTCGTACCGCCGCGGACTGGGGACTGATCAATCGCGCCGTACCCGACCGAGAGCTGGATTCGGCCGTCGAAGAACTGCTCGCCCGCGCCACCCGCGGCAGCCCAGCCAGCAAGGCGCTGGGCAAACAGGCCCTCTATGCCCAGTTGGACCGCCCGGAGACCGACGCATACGAGATCACCGGGGAGGTCATGGCCGTCTCCTCCCAGTCCCCGGCGGCTCGCGAAGGCATCGCCTCCTTCCTCGAGAAGCGGAAGCCCGAGTGGCCCGAATGAGGACGGCCGCCGGCTCTTTCCACCCTGTACAAGAGTGCGGGGTCGTTCCGCGCGTGGGCTCTGTGCAGTCTTCCGCTCTTTGCCCACGGCAGGGAATCGTACGTGCGACCTGATCCGGCGCCCGGCTGCGCCCCGCCGACAGAGTCGCGATACCTTGATGACCGCCCCGGACAAGTCGGCAATACCTTGATGGCCAGGTCACGGGTCGATAACGCCACAGGTCAGAGCATTGGTGCGCGGGCCGGACACCTTGATGCCCGCCCCAGGCCTTCCGGGACGGGCATCAAGACACCTCACGGCGCCAAGCCGTCAAGCGGCGACGGCCAGCTCGGTGGGGAAGGCGGTCTGCTCGTCGAACAGACGGCGGTTCCTGAGGCAGTGGTAGAGCTGCCCGAGCAGGCGGTTGAACAAGTTGCGCTGGGCGGAGGCGTGCCAGTCTCCGTGGTCGTCGCGGCGGCGCCGGTAGTGAGCCTTGGCGCCGGGCGAGGCGGTGATCGCGGAGAACGCCCAGAGGTAGCCGGCGTGGTTGAGCCGGTCGTTCTTCACCCACCGCCGGGTGATGCTGGACTTTTTGCCGGAGGCCCGGGTGACCGGGGACGCCCCGGCGTACGCCTTGAGGCCGCGGGCGTCGGCGAAGCGCTCGCGGTCGTCGCCGATCTCGGCCAGGACCCGGGCGCCGAGCTGGGTGCCGAGGCCGGGGAAGCTGCAGATGATCTCGGCGTCCGGGTGCTGCGGGAACACCTCCTCGACGGCCTGGGCGAGGTCGTCGGCGGCGGTGCAGGCCGCCGTGAGCTGGCCCAGGAGGGCGAGCATCTGCCGGCCGAGCGCGTCCTCGACCAGCGGGGGCTGATGGGCCCAGTCGGCACGGAAGACCTCGCGCAGTCGCTCGGCCTCGGCGTCGATGCCGCGCTTGCGGCCAGCGCGCTTGAGCGCGGCGGCGAGCTGCGTGTGGGTCAGCCGTGCGGCTTTCGCGCGGGTGGGGGCGGCCTTGAGGATCTCGCGGGCCTCGGGGCGGCACAGGCCGTTCTTCCACGGCTCGAAGGCGGCCAGGGCGGCCGGGTAGTACTCGCGCAGCAGGGAGCGGAGCCCTTCGAGCTCTTCTGATCGGCCTCCATACGGGCAAGCTAGGCATCGAGGACCGCGCCTCCTCGCCTTCGACCGGACCGCAGATCGGTCGCACGAGCTGAGAACGCTTCAGGAATCCCGAAGTTACGTCACAGGCCGGCGGGCCACGCGAAAGAGGAAGAAGCCTCTGTTCACGGTCTCGGGCAGGTGGCGGAGCGTATGGAGAGCACGGCGAGCACGGTGTGTGCGGAGTGCGGCGGATCGTGCCCGACGGACCGGTCGGACCGATGGCACGTGCTACTTCTGATCTCCCAGGTCATGGAACGCGCCGGGCGTACGCCTACGGTGGTCCACCCGCTGTCGGCGCTCCGTGGACCACAACGGTGACGTGCAGGGCCAGGTTCACCCGCGGCGCCGGCCCGGCACGGCAGACGGCCGGCGCGGCTCCGTCACCCAACCTGTCAAGCGGCCGCCGCCACGACCGGCCGCCCCGCGGCAGATCCGGGCAGTGCGAAGCGCCGCAGCAGCTCACGTGCCGAGGGCCTGCCGAGGGAGAGGCGCACGAGGAGGTAGCCGAACAGCCCGCCCAGGGTGTTGGCGAGCAGGTCGTTGATGTCGACGGCGCGGCCGTTGTTGAAGAGCACGTACGACAGCAGCTGCGTCGACTCGATGCACAGGCTCGCCAGCGCGCTCACCCCGACGGCCCGGACCGTGCTGCTCACGCGCGTGAGGAGAGGCAGCGTGACGCCGAGCGGCACGAACATCAGGATGTTGGGCATCGCGGTCATGTCGGCGGTGACCAGAGGAACGAAGTTGATCTGGTTCCACCACGGCATCTGGTTGGCGTACTTGCCCCAGGTCACCTCCAGGGGGAAGACCGTGATCGACAGCACGGCCGCGGCGTAGAGACACGCGGCGGCGCGAAGTACCACGTGCCGGCCCGTCCAGCCGGGCTGTGCACGGTGGTGGCGCACGGCGGCCAAAGCGAGGAAGGCGGCGAGGGCGGGGCCCAGCACGTACGTCGCTTCGATGGTCAGGTTCACATTCATGCGTCAGTCGCTCCGGGGTCCGACGGGGTATCGGTGGCAACCTTCCCGGACGCCGGTCACTGTGCGGATCCCGCGAAAGACAGGTTTCTCGGGCGATACTTACGACTTTCGGCAGAGGGCGAGGCGAGCTGGCTGTCTTACCCTTCACTGCATGTCCTCCCCTCGACCTCGGCTGCCGGCCCTCCTGCGCGGTGCGGTCACACTGCGGTGGTCAGCCCTGCTCCTTCTCGCGGCGGCGGCCGCAGGACTCGACCTGCGGTGGGGAACCTTCCACCAGCCGGTCACCGGTCTGCTGCTGGGGCTGTCGGCGATGACGACGGCAGTCGTCCTGCTCGCACTGCCCTTCACCACGTTGTGTGGCGCCGGTCCCTGGAGCACGGCCTGTGCGGGCCTCTGCGCCGCGGTGGCGTCGCTGGCCTTCACCACGGCGGTGCACCTGCGCGCGGACCACGGCGCGTCCACGGCGTACGGCGCCTTCGAGCCTGTCGCGCTGCTGATCGTGCTGGCGTTCACGGCCCGGCGCGGTGCAGCCGCCCCCGCGGCGGTGGGGACGGTGGCGTTGATCGCCGCCGTCGTGTCGCGCCCCCTCGCGGTGGAGGTCCGCGAGGGCAGCGTCATCGTCGCTTTCATCCTGACGCTGATCGCCGTGGCTGTCGCGGGCGCCGCCGTGACCGCCCGACTCGTCGTGGCCGACCGGCGGCAACGGGAGTACCGCATCCGCCTCGAACAACGCCTGCGACTGGCCAGGGACCTCCACGATTACGTCGCTCATCACGTGACGGGCATAGTGGTCCAGGCCCAGGGCGCCGGCGCCATCGCCGACAAGCGGCCCGACCTCGTGCCGGCCGCTCTGCGGCGCATTGAGGACACCGGCGCGGAAGCGCTCGTGTCCCTGCGCCGCATGGTCGGCGCGCTCAGGGCGGACGATCCGGGTGCCCCGTTCACCCCGCCCGGCGGCATGACCGCCGTACGCGCACTGGTAGCGGGCTTCGGCCCCGTCGGTGTGTCCGTGCGACTTGTCGAGGACGGACCCACTGAGCAGCTTCCGACGGACGTGGCAGCCATCGTCCACCGCGTGGTGATGGAAGCCCTGACCAACATCCGCAAGCACGCTCCCGCCTGCCGCACGGTGGCCGTGCGGGTGCAGGCCGAACAGCGGCACGTCGCCGTCTCGGTCGACAACGACGGAGTGGCCGGGCCCACGGCCCCGCCCGGTTACGGCCTCACGGGCCTGAAGGAGAGGGTGACCAGCGCGGGGGGCAGCCTGCGAACCGGTGCCGGGAGCGACGGCACCTGGCAGGTCCACGCACGCCTGCCACTGTCCCTCCCGCTTCATCGGGCGGACGCCGCGTGATCCGGACCATGATCGTGGACGACCAGGCCATCGTCCGCACGGGCATGGCCATGATCCTGTCCGTGGAGGATGACATCACCGTCGTGGCCGAGGCCGAGGACGGCGTGCAGGCCGTCGCCCTGGCCGCACGCCACCGTCCCGACGTCGTCCTCATGGACATCCGCATGCCCCGCCTCGACGGGCTCGACGCCCTGCGGGCCCTGACCCGGCCCGGCGCGCTTCACATGCCGAGAGTCGTCATGGTGACGACGTTCGATGACGACGAGTACGTCACCCGGGCCCTTCAGTCCGGCGCCTGCGGCTTCGTCCTCAAGGACGCCGGCCCCCGCCTCCTGGTCGAGGCGGTACGTGCGGCGGCGGTCGGCGACTCGCTCATCAGCCCCGCCATCACCGTCCGTCTGCTGGAACGGATGATGCGGACGCCCCCTCCACAAGGCGCGCAAGCAGTTCTCTCGCCGCGCGAGTTCGATGTGGTCCGCCTGGTGGCCCAGGGGCTGACCAATGCCGAGATCGCCGAGGCGCTTCACATCACCGTGGGCACTGTGAAGACGCACCTGACCAACATCCAGGCCAAGCTGTCGGCTCGCAACCGTGTGGAGGTCGCCGCGTGGGCGTGGCGGAACGGCTACGCCCACCATGAGACGTGACGGCGTCGGCGCGGCGACCGTGTGCCTTCCCGGGAACCAGCGAATCACCGTGTCACGGGATCGGATCACGTGCCCGCACCGCTGCGAGGACACTTCGGCGGTGCCCAGACCCTCGAGCAGGTCCGGTGTTCCTGAAATGTGCACGTGCACCTGGTACCTGCCGCCGGGCCTACTGGCCCCGCTGCTGGTGCCCCAGACCCTCACCTGCTCCCGGGCCGTCCGGCCCCGTCACATCGAGGACGAGACGGCCCGGTGAATGCGGCGGGCGATCAGCCGGTGGCAGGCACCGAGATCTTGTCGATGTCGGGCGCCCAGCCGCCGTACTCGTTGCCGAAGCTGACGGTGTTGTAGCCCGCCTGCAGGGCCAGCTGGACGGTGGTCGTCTGGGTCGAGTTCCAGTCGCCGTTGCCGTGGAACGAGACCTTCTGCGGGTTGTCGCCGTTGGTCCAGATCGTGGCGTAGCGGTCGCCGCCCCCGTTCACGTACTGGACGGTGACCGGGTAGGTGCCTGCATTCCGGGCGTAGATGCCGTTCAGGTGGAGCTTGTTCGTCCCGCCGATCCAGCCCACCTTCTCACCGCCCGAGCAGACCGAGCAGGCCGAGAAGACGGCGCCGGAGTTGGTGGTCCAGCGGCCCGCCACGATCGAGCGGGCCGGGTCCTCGGCCTCGTAGCCGTGGGCGCCCGCCGTGGCGGCGACGAACGAGGTGTACCAGGAGGCCGGTGCGCCGGGTGTGGTGACGCGGTACACGGCGGTGCCGTGGGCCGGGACTTGGGTGGCGACGCTCGCGGCGCCGCTCTGGACGACGGCCCCGTTGTACTGGTCGGTCCAGGTCCCGGTGCCCGGGACGCCCACCGCGGCCAGCGAAGTGCTCAGCGTCTGCGCACTGTCGGAGCCGTTGTACAGCGCGAAGGCGACGTCCCCGTTGCTGAGCGGCTTGGCCAGGACGAGCGAGCCGGAGGAGTTGACCAGCCGGCTCCCGGCGACGACCCGCCCCTGGAGGCCCAGGGAGTCCTGGTCGATCGCGATCAGCCGCGGGTTCTTCAGCAGTGCCAGCGAGGTCGCGTTCACGCTCGCCGGGTTGGCGCTCGCGATCAGCGGTGAGGCCATCATCGCCCACATGGCGAAGTGGGTCCGCTCCTCGGTCGTGCTGAGCCCTCCGTTGCCGATCTCCAGCATGTCCGCGTCGTTGAACGAGCCCGGGCCGGCCCGCCACGCCAGGGTGGCGTTCTCGCTGACGATGTTGGCGATGCCGTTGGGCCAGCTCTGGCTCCACCACTGGTTGCCGATGTCCTCGGTGCTGCGCGCCTGGTCGGAGACGTCGCCCCACGAGCGCACGACGCCCGCGCCGGTGTTGTTGCCGCTGTTCGGGTTGATGCTGAGCACGATCGGCCGGCCGGTGGCCCGCAGCGCGCTGCGCATCCGGGCGAAGTCGGCGGCCTGGCCGGAGAGCGAGGAGGCGCTCTCGCAGTAGTCGTACTTGAGGTAGTCGACGCCCCAGGACGCGAAGGTGTTGGCGTCGTCGGTCTCGTGCCCGGCGCTCCCCGAGTACCCAGCGCAGGTCTTGGCACCTGGCGACTCGTAGATGCCGAACTTGAAGCCCCGCGCGTGCAGGTAGTCGCCGAGGCCCTTCAGGTCGGGGTAGTTGGAGTTGCCGGTCAGGTGGCCGTTCGCGTCCCGGGTCATCCAGCAGTCGTCCACGTTGACGTACCGGTACCCGGCGTCCCGCATGCCGTTGGCGGCCATGCTGTCCGCAACCGACTCGATCAGCGCCTGGGTCGCGTTGCACCCGTAGGTGTTCCAGGCGTTCCATCCCATCGGCGGCACCTGCAGCAGCGGCGCGGCGGTGTCGGCGGCGGCCGGAACCGCACCGAGCCCCGCCACCAGCACCCCCGCCACCGCCGCCGCCGCCCGCCGCATCCGCGTACTCCGGTTCACCCTCGGCGCCATGCGCTTCCCCAGCCTCTAACGGATCGTCAAAACTAAACAGAACTCGCCAGAATCCGACTAGTTCGAACATGGCGAGGGATATCGAACGGCCTGGCTCGCCGCCGTGTCAAGGCTTCAGACGAAGCCCGTCGGCTCCGCGGCGGGCGCACCGGCACAATGCGGCGGTCGTCCGGGGAAGGATGTCGGGGCAGGGACGTTTCACAACGCCGGGTAGTTGGCGTATTTGGCCGTCATCACCGGCACCGCGCTCGGAGGCTCCGCCAGCAGGTCATCGGATGCGTGGGCTACGAGGTCGGGCGTTCCAGCGGCGGTGGGTCCAGGCGCGTCGGATGAGGCAGCGGACGGTGACGACGGTGCAGGCCGGTGCGAGGAAGAACTGGACCGCCGCCTTGCGCCGCTCGGTGCGGCGTCGGAGCTTGCCGAAGTTGTTCATCCAGGAGGTTGGGTCGGCCGCGCGGCGAGGTGCCTGCCCGTGGCAGGTCCTTTTCCGCGCGGCCTCCCGCCGAACCGGACATGACGGTTTCCCTGTCATCCGGCTCTCCAGTGATCACGGCGTGTGTGATCCGGCTGTTCGTGCCTCGTGGATGCGGTCGTGGCAGGCAGCGCAGGCCACGAGGGTCTTGCGCCGCCGGTCGAGCATGACGCGCGCCCAGTCGGACGGCGGCCATCCAGCACGTGCGAGATCGGCGAGGGCCCGGACGTGATGCACTTGGACATCACCGGTGGCCCCGCAGACCTCGCACGTGTCCGCCAGGAGCCTGGTGATCAGCTCCTTGTGCGGATAGTCCACCCAGACAGGCCGACGGTCGACGACCTTCGCCGACCGCTGCTGTTGAAGAGGGATTCCACCGAACCGCGCCACCAGCGGCTTCCTGTTCTCCCGCTCGATGCAGGCCTCGAAGCAGACTCGGGGCCCGTTTGGTGTGTCGATCCTGGCCTTGTGCTTGGCGGCCATCTTCGTCACGGTCGAACGGTGCTTGCCCGCAAGGGTCTTGAGCATCGAGGTCTCCATGACCCATCGCAGGCGGTGCAGCCGGAAGACGTCTCCGGCAAGCAGGTAGTACTGGACGATGCCCCGGTAGACGGCCCCGAACGTGGCGACGATCGCGTGATCGCTGCCGTTGGTCAGTTCCGTTCGCTTCGCGGGCTTGCCGCGAACGAGGTAGGGCTCGCATTTGGCCTTGATCACGTCCCTGGGGACACGAAGGGCGATCTGGCCGTTCACCCTGCGGTAGCGGCCGGTCTTCTTCGTGTCGTTGTGCTGGGTCGTGATCTCGTAGCCGAGGAACCTCGCCGCCCGGGTGCGGGCGTGGGTGATCAGCGTCTTCTCCCGGGAGAGTTCCAGCTTGAGTTCGTCGCGCAGGAATTCCGCCAGGCGGTGCTTGATCTGCTCAGCCTCGGCTTTCGGTCCGGTGAATCCGAGGAGGTGGTCGTCTGCGTAGCGGACATAGCGAAGCCTGCGATATGACGGATCGTTGGGATCCGCGCTCGGCAGGCTCACCATCCGCTGACGCAGTGCCCGGGCCTGGGCCCGGTCGCCGCGCCGGCGGGCTTTCGCCAGCAGATTCTGCAACTCCAGATATGCCGGGTTGCGAACCCGGCGCTCTCCACGGGTGTACTCCGGGATCAGAACTTTCTCGACGAACTCGTCCAGCCGGTGCAGATATATGTTGGACAGGATCGGGGAAGCCACTCCGCCTTGCGGCGCTCCGGAGAGCGTGGCTCCCCATTTCCAGTCCTCCAGGTATCCGGCTGTGAGCATGTTGCGCACCAGCCGCAGGAACCGCTGGTCATGGATCTTCTCGCCGAGGATCGACAGCAGGACCTGGTGGTCCAGGCTGCCGAAGCAGTCGGCGATGTCCCCTTCGACGAACCAGGACGTCCCGGTCCAGGTGTGGGCCACCTCCCGCAAGGCGGTGTGACAGCCCCTTCGGGGACGGAATCCATGCGATCGGTCGGAGAACGTCGGCTCGTAGTACGCCTCCAAGATCAGGCGGACCACCTCGCCGACGAGCTTGTCCGACCAGGTCGGCAGCCCCAGCGGTCGCGTGCTCCCGTTCTTCTTCGGGATGTGCACGCGCCGGACCGGCCGGAAGCGGTAGCGCTCGTGGCGCATCGCTTCGATGATCCGGTCGATCTTCCGCTGGGACATGCCGTCCACGGTTTCCGGCGTGACCCCGGGCGTCATCGCGCCGTGGTTGGCGTAGATGCGACCGTAGGCCATCAGATACAACTGCGGGTTGAACAACTGTCGATACAGTTCATTGCACGGCAGACGGCGCCTGCCGCGCTCACGCAGGACACCCAGCACCGTTGCGGCGCTCTGCATTTCGCATACCTCCCCATATCCGGGTGTCCGAATCACCTGGCCCCCTTCGCCCTGCGGACGGCTTTCCCGTCCTCCCTGACCGGGCGTGACTCCGGCGACTACTACGGGACCTCCGTCGCCATAGGACTCGCGTCCCGTAGGCGATCCCACGTTCGTCCCTGTCTGTACGTTCTAGCGCGACACAGGCGTCCCACTCATCTCCTTGAATGTCCTCGCTGGACATCGCTCCGGGCCCCGGAAGTTGCACCAGTTGACACAATCGAAACCGGTGCAGGGTCGGCGTCGGTTTCAGCTGTCTTTCCGACGGATGGGAACTTGCATCTTCTGGAGATTGGGCTTCAAACAATCCAGTCTTCGCCATATCGCGCGGGCCGCCCGGCACACCGTCCCAGACAACTGGACCCGGTCACCGGTTTCCTGACATGCTCTTGTCCCCTTCACCTTTCGGATCCAGGTGAGTCATTCGGCCCAGGAACCTCCTTCCGAGTTCCTCCCGGCTGAGCCGGGGATACAAACAGAGCGCCTCGTGGCGCACTTCGTGCGTTCGACGACCCATCGGCCGCCGCTTTGGGTCGGGGCCTTCACGCCGCGTGGGGCGATGCGGGCCTCGATCCGGCGGTCGGCCAGGTCGTCGTGGACCGGGCGGTAGTCGTATCCGGCATCCAGGGTCGGAGCGGGTGTTCGGACAGCGGCCCCAGGGCCGTCTCCAGGGCGGTGTAGCGGTCGAGGGTGGCAGGCAGCAGGGTGCCGTCGCGAATGCTGGCCGGTGCCGGTTCCGTGACCGGCGGTATGCCGCGCGCGGCGGTCAACTGGAAGCGTTTCAGGCCGAGTTCGGACCGGCCGACCGGACACTTGCCGGCACATTCGCCTCCGGAGGGGCTTTCCGGTGCGGTTCGGCATCACCTTGCCGGCCGGGTTCGGCAGCGACTTCGCCGGAGTGGTGGACGAGGTGGGCGCCCAAGCCACGGGATTCACGGCCGGCGACCGGGTGTACGGGGCTGCGATCGGCCGGTCCGTCGCCGATTTCGTGCTGGTCGAGACCCCCGCCGCCCACCTGTGGCCCACCCCGGAGGGCGTCGCCGACGAGGTGGCGAGCGTGCTTCCGGTGTCCGGCCTGACGGCCTCCGCCGCGCTCGCCGCGATCGGGCTCCGCGCCGGGGACACCGTCCTGATCGGTGGGGCGGCGGGCGGCGTGGGCGTCTTCGCCGTGCAGTTGGCGAAGCTTGCGGGTGCCCGGGTGCTCGGCACCGCCTCCAAGGGCACGTTCGGATTCCTGCGCGGGCTCGGCGCCGAACCCGTGGCGTACGGCCCCGGCCTGGCGGACCGGGTTCGGGCCCTGGCACCCGAGGGGATCACCGCCGCAACCGACCTGTTCGGAAGGGAGGCGGCCGAGACCGCGCTCGAGCTCGGTGTGGCACCCGAGCGGATCTCCGTCGTAGCCGACGGCCCCGCCCCACCGCCCGGTGTGCGCAAGACGGGCGCCCTCGATGCGGGTCCGGGCGCCCTGGAACGGATCGCAGACGCGATCCGTTCCGGCGAGATCACGGTGCCGATCGCGGCGACCTTCCCGGTCGAGCGGATTCGCGAAGCCGTGCCGATGCAGGCCGAGGGGCATGTTCACGGCAAAATCGTGATCGCACTGTGAACCGGCACAAGGTTGACTCAGCGACCAGGACGCGTGCGCGTATCGCGTCGTGATCGTCCTGTGGTTCTGCCTGCGCTTCGAGGCCTGATCCGGTAGACCGCTGTGCGTGACACGAATACAGCTGACGGACGAAGAGTGGGAGTTCATCGGGCCGCACCTGCCGGTCGGCGGGTACGCCCGTATCCCGAGCGCCCACAGATCCGTTGACATCGTGCATGCCATGCCAACGACGACCGTCACCGTTCGTACCGCCCATTGCGAGGCAGAGCCGTTCTTCGTACAGACCGCCTACTGACGGGTGCCCTTGACCGTGGGCTGTGTCTTCTGGTTGTAGATCTCCTTGCCGTCCGCGTTGTAGGCGTGGACGTAGGGGGCCGGGGGGAAGGAGTTCCCGTTGGGGCTGGTGGAGATGGCCGCCGTGTGGACGAACGCGCCGCCTGCCATGACGGCCGGGTACTGCGTCGGGTCGTCGCCGTAGCTGATGGTGACCTTGGCGACATCGGGTGTGTAGTGCCCGGCGCCCAGCGAGAGGGACTGCCCGGCGCCGGCCGGCGCGCTGAAGCTGTCGAAGTACTCGATCAGGTGACCGGTGCCCCACAGGCGATCGTTGATGAACGTCGGGGGGACGGACCTGCTGTTGCCCTTGTGGCCCTTCGACTCGCATTGCACGTACTGGTTGGCGGAGTTGACGGCGATGACCACGCCGTCGGTGGTCGACGAGGCGACGGGCGCGCGGACCGCGATCACCGCGTGGTACTGCGACGCCTCGGAGCCCAGGCAGGAGGCCAGGATCTCGGCGACGGCCCCAGCGTCGATCGGGGCTGTCGTCGTGCTGGTGACGGTGAAAGCGGCCGGGGTGTGGGGGGAAGCCGACACGGAGGGGACGTCTGTGGTGGCTGCTCCTTGTTGTGGTCCCGGTGAGTGTTGTGGTCCCGGTGAGTGCAGCACGGACGGGAGAGCCAGGCACAGGACTGCTGCGGTGCAGGCCGCGGTCGCGCCCAGAGCGTGCCGACGGTGGCGGCGCTGGTCGGCGCGTCGGCGGATCTCCGCAGCGGGCAGGGTCGGTGCGGGCATCTGCGTGCCGAGCAGCCGCAGCCGGTCGGCGAGGGTCTCATGGATGGGGTCAGACACGGAGCTTTCCTTCCTCGCTGGTCGGGGCCTGGTCAGCGAGTATGGCCGCGAGCGCGGTCCGGCCGCGGGCGAGGCGACTCTTGACGGCGCTGACGCTGGCGCCGGTCTCGGCCGCGACCTGCTCGACGGAGAGGTCGCACATGTGGTGCAGGACCAGGGCGCTCCGCTGTGCCTCGGGCAGGTCGCGGAGCGCGGTGACCAGTATCAGGTGCTCCTCGGTGAGCGGCTCGACGGTGAATGGTTCTTGGCGGTGGTGGCGTCCGGCCAGGAGCAGGCCCCGGGCGAGACGCCGCCAGCGGGAGTGGGCCAGCCGCCGGGCCGTGGTCCGGATCCATGCCTCCGGGGCATTGCCCGGGTCGAAGGTACGCCTTCGGCCCCACGCACGGATGAAGGCCTCCTGGACCACGTCCTGTGCCTCGGACCAGTTGCCGGTTATCACGTAGAGCTGCCCGGTCAGGCGGGAGAAGGACGCCGCGTAGAACGCGTCGAACTCCTGTGGCGTCATCAAAGGCCTCTCCTCCGGGGCTGTCCGTCAGCTCGCGGCACGCGCGGCACGCGAGGAAGCACTCCTCGGCCGCGGCGGGGCAGCCGTGCGTCCTGGGCGGAGCCTCCCGCCCTGTACGCACGAGCGCCGTCCCGGGGTTGCACCGACGGTCTATGACCTGGATCACCTGTACTGGGTGCGACCTGCCGGGCGCCGGGAGGCGTACAGGGGTGCTGGCATCAACCGGACGCCCGCAGGAAAGGACACGGATTCATGCGCATCCGCCCGATCATGCTCATCACCGCCACCGCCGCAGCCATCGCGACCGCGGGGGGAATGGCCACCGCCGCAACCGGCACCTCCACACCCACCCCCACGGCCCACGGCAAGCCCTCCGGTGCGCCCACCGCCACGCCCCATGGCGCCGGCTCGTCCGCCACCGGTGTGACTGCCACCCCGGCCGCTTCCACCGTCACCAGCACGACGACAGCCCCGATCGACGCTGGGGCCGTCGCCGAGATCCTGGCCTCCTGCCTGGGCTCCGAGGCGTCGCAGTACCACGCGGTGATCGCGGTCCGCGCGCCCGTCGCCTCGTCGACCACCGACGGCGTGGTCATCGCCGTCAACTCCGCCAACCAGTACGTGCAATGCGAGTCGAAGGGCCACAAGGGCAACAGCAGGTCCGTCCCCCCGACGTTCATCAACGATCGCCTGTGGGGCACCGGTCACCTGATCGAGTACTTCGACAGCTTCAGCGCGCCGGCCGGCGCCGGGCAGTCCCTCTCGCTGGGCGCCGGGCACTACACACCCGATGTCGCCAAGGTCACCATCAGCTACGGCGACGACCCGACGCAGTACCCGGCCGTCATGGCAGGCGGCGCGTTCGTCCACACGGCGGCCATCTCCACCAGCCCCAACGGGAACTCCTTCCCCCCGGCCCCCTACGTCCACGCCTACGACGCGGACGGCAAGGAGATCTACAACCAGAAGACACAGCCCACGGTCAAGGGCACTGTCGGCGACGGGTGAAAACTGGTTCTGGATCACTTTCCGTGCCAGAGCTACGGAGCGTCACCAGAGCCGCGATCATGAACGATCGTGGCTCACGCTCTCCTCCAGAACCTCTGGTTCCACCACACCGACAACGTCGAGCTCAACACCATCACCATCCACCACCAGCACGTGACCATCCACGCCGCAACCACCGGCGACGTCATGCCGCGTGGACCGGCCAACCCCCGGGCGCCTTCCGCCGCACCCAGCGCTGACCCCCATGAGGCGCGGTCACTCAGGAGCCAGGCGGCGGCCTGGGCGATCTCGTCGGGGTCGGCCGCACGGCGCAGTGGGGTGCGCGCGTTGAGCTGGTCGAGGACGCCGGGTGAGTGCTCGTTCCAGGCGCGAGAACCATCTCGACCCAGCCGCCGCTCGACGCGCATCGGCCCGCTTCTGCGGGGCTTCACCGCGGCAACGTCTGGTGAGGCCGAGCCCTTCCTGCGGTCCCAGCACCTCCGCAGGAGGGAAGAACGGGTGGTTCCCTACGTGGACAGGTCAGCCGAGCCCGGGTTCACAGCCACCGCTTGGCCGCTTCGACGCTGTCACCTCCGCTGGTGTTGAACGCGATCGAGGCCTTCGGTGCGTGCCGCCGGACCAGATTCACGACCTGCTCGAACAGCGGCAGAAGTGGTTCCGGCTTGCGAATTCCACCGCCGATGACGACGACGTCCCACTCGCGCTCGGACAGCGCGGTGATCATCGTGGACTCGGCCGACTCGTCCAACGCGATGAGCGCCATGGACGCGTCGATGGCGTGTGCGCCGAACCGTGCCAGCTCCTGGTCGAGGGCCGCGCGGATGACGGCCCCGTCCATGCCAGGCGCTGCGTGTGGGTCGATTCCGAGAACGAGAACTGACGGCATGTCATCTATGACGGTCAAGCGACAGTGCTGGTTCCCGGGACACGAAGTAGCCGTAGGCGTCGCGGATCTCCCAGGCGTGCCCGTACGCGGCCCTCGACCGCTCGACGGACCGCCTCACCACCGACGGGTCCGCTCCTCCAGACGCCGGGGTGATGTGACCCAGATAAGTTGTGTCACGACACATGTACTGTGCAATGTGTCCGATATGAGAACTTCCGAGAAGACCCCGACCCTCGTCCTCATCCCCTGCTTCTCCGGCGCTCCGTGGAGCGCCGAGCAGCTCGCGCCCTACGGCGACGCGCCCAAGCGCACGTTGCGCCTGCCCGAAGGCGTCGACGACATCGAGCGCTACGCCGACCACGTCGAGAGCGCGGTAGCGGACCTGTTCTGGTTCGACCGTTTCCCTTCTTGCACGGTCTGGATGATCGTCGCCATTGCGTGTACGGCGCGGCTTTCGAAGTCGTGGCCTTGCTTCTCCAGGTGCACCGCACTTCCGAGCAGGCAGATCCCGAGGACGGCCAGCGGTATACCGGCAGCCCAGTGCCGTTTCCGTGCCTCGTCCGCCCCCCGTTGCATGAGCGGATCTTTGCATGTGCCCCGGGGCCGACGCTGAGTAATCGGCCGGCTGGCACAGGGGTCCACGCGTCCGCGCGTCCGCGCACGTGTCGTACGGGTCGTCACACCGGTACGACGTCCGCGCTCGGACTTCGACAATCCAGAGCCGAAGCCGGAGGCCCTGCCTTCGTGCACGCGCCTACCGGACGTCACCCAACCCGGCCTCCTCACTCGAACCGACGCTCGCCGAGATCGGTACGACAACGGCTGCACAGCGGCCTGGCGACCGGAGCTCCCTCCCCGTCCTCCACCTCGTCGCCCTCGGCGCCAACCTGGGCGAGCGCGGACGCCCGGCGGTGGGCTGCGCCTTGCCGCCCGGCGGCGTGGACTATTTAATGAATGAACAAGCATTTATTAATGGAGGTGACAGTGGCTGGACGCCCCCGTGGGGTCGATGATGCGGTGATCCTGCGTGCGGCTGCCGAGGTGATGGGCCGAGTGGGTCCCGCCGGGCTGACCCTTGCCGCAGTGGCGCGGGAGGTCGGCCTGGTGCCCGGGACCCTCATCCAGCGGTTCGGTTCCAAGAGCGGTCTGCTCGTGGCACTCGCCGAGCAGTCCGCGAAGGACGCGGACGCGCTGCCCGAGCGGGTGCGCGCAGAACACGAAACGGCCCTCGGCGCGTTGGCGGCACTGGTCGTGCGGTGGCTTGCTCCCATGGACACGCCCGAGCGCTTCGCCAATCACCTGGCCTTCCTGTGCACGGATCTTGCCGATCCGCAGCTCTACGAGCCCGCCCTGGCCGCGCACCTGGCCCAGCGCCGGGCGATCGAGTCACTGCTCGCGGAAGCCGTCGCCGCGGGAGAGCTCAACGCCGGGACGAACGTCGCGGTGCTGGCCGGCTCCGTGCAGGCGATCACCGCCGGTGCGGGCCTGGTCTGGGCCCTGGAGCGGCGCGGCGCCCTTGCCCAGCGGCTGCGGCACGAACTCAGGGCGGTGCTGACCCCGCACATGCCACCCGGACACGACGACCTGGAGCAATCATGACGATCAGCAAGCGGCCGCTGGCCCGAAAGGTGGCGCTGGTCGCCGGCGGCACCCGCGGTGGCGGACGGGGCATCGCCGTCGAACTCGGGGCCGCCGGCACCACGGTGTACGTCACCGGCCGCAGCAACAGTTCAGGACGCTCCACCCTGGACCGCCCGGAGACCATCGAGGAGACCGCCGAGAAGGTCACCGCCGCCGGTGGCCTCGGCATCCCGGTCCGCACCGACCACAGCCGCCCGGACGAGGTCCGCGCCCTGGTCGACCGGATCGCGAGCGAGCAGGAAGGGCGGCTCGACATCCTGGTCAACTCCGTGTGGGGCGGGGACCCGCTGACCGACTGGGAGCACCCCCTGTGGGAACAGGACCTGGAGACCGGGCTCCGGTTGCTGCGTCAGGCGGTGGAGACCCACGTGGTCACCAGCCACTTCGCGCTTCCGCTGATGGTCGCCCGCAAGAGCGGACTGGTCGTGGAGGTCACCGATGGCAACACCGCCCGCTACCGGGGCTCGTTCTTCTACGACCTGGCGAAGTCGGCAGTCATCCGGCTCGCCGTCGCACAGGCCGCCGAGCTCAAGCCGCACGGTGTGGCGGCCGTGGCGGTCACGCCAGGCTTCCTGCGTTCGGAGGCCGTGCTGGAGCACTTCGGTGTCACTGAGGCCAACTGGCGCGACGGCGCGGCCAAGGACCCGAACTTCGCCCACTCCGAGACCCCCGCCTACCTGGGTCGAGCAGTCGCCGCGCTGGCTGCCGACCCCGACGTCATGACGAAGACCGGACGGGCACTGGCCACCTGGGGCCTGTACCAGGAGTACGGCTTCACCGATATCGACGGTACCCAGCCGGACTTCGCTGCCCACTGGGCCAACAGTCTGGAAGACGAATACGGGCCCCTCGGAGAGGCGCTGTGACCGCGGCCTGACCAGCCGGTAGCCGGAACCACCAGCCCACGTCTTCCGGAGTCCACTCCTGCCACACTCGTCCGCACACAGCCCCGCGCCGGCGCCAGCTGTGGTCGCTACCGGTGTCCCGCAGGGACTGCTGGAGACCCTCAGCGCGTGTACCTGGCATCGCACGAACCGCGCCCGGCAGTTGACCGCCCAGCCCACTTCAGCCGAGCGCGAGACTGCAGGCGACGGAAGCGCCGTTGAGATC
Organism: Streptomyces viridifaciens; assembly: GCF_001888885.2. NCBI lineage: Bacteria > Bacillati > Actinomycetota > Actinomycetes > Kitasatosporales > Streptomycetaceae > Streptomyces > Streptomyces viridifaciens. The sequence goes on along the minus strand of NZ_CP090840.1, from coordinate 991,746 downwards.
CATCGCCGCCCAGTGGGGTACGCCTCCGAGTCCGCCTTCGCCAACGCGTTCAAGCGCACCCACGGTCTCGCCCCGGGGCATACCGGCGGCTGAGCTGAATCAGCTGCAGGAGCCGTGAGCACCTTCACCCTGTACACAACTGGGCACGTCCGGGTGCACGTCGACAGCGGGCGAAGGCACGCGGCGTGGCAGGGGGAGGTGCCAATCGCCCAGCTCGGCGGTGAGGATCCGGCGAGCCGCGGTCCTCGCCTCACTCCAGATCGCATCGGCAGCCAGCGCATCGGCCCACCGACCGGCACGAGTGCGGGCATCCGGCTCACCGAGCAGCCGGTCGATGGCCCGGAGGTCATGGAGGGCGTCCGGATCGAGAGTTCCCCCCTCGGCCATGCCCTCGGCCAGCCGCAGGACGAACTCGACGTCGTCGGCGACGGCGGCAGTTGTCACTCGGTGCTCGCCGGCCCACGCCAGCTGGTCGGAAGGATCAGCTGCAAGGACGGCCAGCAACCTCGTCATCAAGCGCTGCCAGTGGTCGTTTCCGTCGAGGCTCATGCCAAGAGGGTCGCACTGAGCCGAACCGGAGGGGCGCTACCGGCGGATCGCCGCGATCAGGCCGCCGGGCCGCTCCTCGTGCTGCGGCGGGGTGTTGATCGGGCGGCCGTAGGCGGCGGCGCGTTCGCGCAGGGTGTGGCAGCTGGCTTCCCAGCCGTGGCCGGCCAGCCAGGCCACCGGGTCGTCGGGCATCTCCGAGACCCACATGGAGGCCGCCGATCCCGGTGCGGCGTCCGCACCGAAGCGCTCGATGACACCGCGCGAGCCCAGCGTCAGCCCCATCCGGCTGCCGGTCGCCGACTGCGCGCCGATCCGGGCCAGCAGCAGTTCCACCGCGTCCTGGGGCAGGTAGATCAGCAGCCCTTCGGCGATCCAGACGGTCGGCGCCGACGGGTCGTGGCCAGCGGCGGCCAGGGCGGCCGGCCAGTCCTCGCGCAGGTCGACCGGGACGGTGATCCGCTCGCAGCGTGCGACGGCCCGTTCCTGCTGCAGCACCGAGGCCTTGAAGTCCAGGGGCGCGGCGGTGTCGACCTCGAACAGCCGGGTGCCCTCGGGCCAGTCCATCCGGAAGGCCCGGCTGTCCATGCCGGCGCCGAGCAGGACGACCTGCCGGACCCCGGCCGCGCAGGCCTGCTGCAGCAGGTCGTCGAGGAACTTCGTCCTGATGACGATGGAGAACGACACGGCGAGCCGGCGGCGGCGCGCGGCCTCGTCATCGGGCAGCGGGGGCGAGGCGGGCCACAGCCCGCCGGCGGCGGCGAAGGCCTGTGCCAGCGGGTCGCGGAACAGCGCGTTCTCGCGCTCGGTCTCCAGCGCCCGCACCCTGGCCACCCCCACCGCCGTGGCCCACACTCCCGACGGCTGCACCCGCTCCTGCTCATCAGTCACCGCGCCAGCCTAGGCGACCTTACGCGAGCGGCCCGATGAGGGGATCCGGGTGCCTGAACGCGGCCCTCGACGAGGACTTCACGGCGACGGCGCGGACTTCACGGCGTCGACGCGGACTTCACGGCATGGGCGCGGGTCGGTGGCGCCGACCCGCGCGGTCGCGGCCGCTCCGGGAACGCCCGTTCTCCCGCCCCGCCTCAGGCCGGCCCGCCGAAAGCTGACGCAGGGCCTCCTCTTCCGCAATCACCGGGTTTCGCCATGTCAACTGTGAAACAGTGAAGTTGACATGACGTCAGCCGCATGCGCAACGGCGGCACGCACATGCGCGCGGAGGTGCACGGGCCGTGAACGGCATCAACGACAGCAATCCGTGGCAGTACACCGCCGATCCCCCGCCGCCCCCGCCGTCGCCGCCGACGACGCCCCGCAGCTGGTGGCGGCGCCGGTGGATCCCGGTCGCGGGACTGCTCGCACTCGTCCTCGCCGTCGTCGCGGGCTACCTGGCCTGGCCGTCGCCGGAGCCGGAGATACCCGCCGCACAGCGGGCGCCGTTCTACCGCGCCGTGCAGAGCCTGTTCACCGAACCGGTCGTGAACTACCGCAGCGCCCCCGCCGCAGGAGCGCCCGGCTGGGACCTGAAGGTCACCGGGGACGGCGCGGTCACCGGTGAGGTCCACGAGGCCGGCACCCGGATCCCCGTCCTGGTGGTCGACGGGCGCACGTACGTCAAACCCCCGACGTCCCTGCTCGGCAGCCTGCCCGGGGGCACCTCCGGCGAGTCCTTGGACGGCAAGTGGGTCACGGGCGTGCCGTCACTGTCCCGCCTCGTACCCCAGGGGGTCTCCTCCCCCGCCGACCTGGCCGGCCGGCTGTGGGCAGCGCTGGAGGACTCCGACTTCCCCGCGCCGTCCGACCCGGGCACGCCGGACTCCCGGGCGCTCCCGCATGATCCGTTGACGGCCCGAACGCACCGGCCGGACGCTGCGCCGGGAGGTCACTTGCACCGTTGAAGGGCCACGCGGTACACGGTGCTGATCCTGCCGTCCGTCGAGTCCATCTCCATGAAGCTGGTGGCGCTCGGGCTCGACGTGCCCTGGGCGACCTGCAGTTCGGTGTTGATGTCCAGGCTGCGCTCCTCCCCGCAGGGGGCGAAGACCACGGCGGTGACGGGCACGGTGTCGGTCGTCCGCCAGGTGTTGTCGAACGGGCCCTTGAAGTGGTGGTTCGAGGTGGTGGTACGGGGGTCGCCCTGGAAGTGGTAGCTGGCCCGCTGGGTCGCGGACGCGCCCGGCGCCAGCGACGCGAAGCCGCTGTAGCCCGCGGACACGACCGCGTAGGTGAAGCCGCCGGGGGCGTGCACGTGCAGGCTGAGCCGACAGTCCTTCTGGGCGTCGGCGGGTGACGCCCCGGGCCCGATCTGGGCGAGGTAGTTGCTGTAGGTGACGGTGAAGGCGGTGCCGTCCGGGGACACGGCCGCGGCGGCCGTCCCGGTCGGGCAGCCGGTACCGCTGGCCGTCACGCTGTCGATGACGATCCGGTCCTGCGGCGGGGGCGGACTGCCGGCGAAGGCCGGCGAGCCGAACAGTGACGTGGCGACACCCGTCGCGGCCAGCGCGCGGAGCAGCATGGACTTCCCTTCCATCGTCCACGGATCCGGGACGGGCCGGCGCTCACCGAGCGGGGCCGACTCCTGGATTTCACGTGGGCATCGCACCACACACCCGCCCGCCCGAGCACAGAACGTGACCGAACAGTCACCCGGACGGCCTCCAAGGTGGAGACCCCGTTGCGCCGCGCACGGCGGCAGGGGGCCCTCAGCGGCGCGTGCGGGCGCCGGGCGGCTCGACGAGGCGGTCGCCGAAGAGCCGGGTGCCGGCCTGCTTGACGTGCCTGAGCACGGGTGAGACCTCCATGCTCTGCAGTCCGGTGAGGGAGCCGATGCGGTCCGAGGTGAACTCGAACAGTTCGTCGAGGTCCCGGCAGTGGGCGACGGCGTGGAGGTTCCACGGCCCGGAGAGGGCCGCGGCGAAGGCGATCTCGGGTTCCTGCGCGAGAGCGCGGCCCGCGCTCTTCAGGGCCGACGGGTGCACGCGCAGCCACAGGTTCGCGCGGGCGTGATAGCCCAGGGCCGCTGCGGCGATCTCGACGTCGATGTGGACGGCGCGGCGCCGGAGCAGGGCGTCCAGGCGTCGGGAGACGCGCCCCGGGGTGAGGCCGGAGGCGGCGGCGAGGTCGACGAGACCGGCGCGGCCGTCCGCGGCGAGCGCGGCGAGCAGCTTCTCGTCCTCGGGGGTGAGGCGCAGCGGTTCGCGGGTGACGACCGGGGACTCGGTGAACGGGGGCCCGTCGCTGCCCAGCGCCGCTTCCTCCTCCGGGGTCAGGGTGCCCTGCAGGGCGGACCAGTAGTGGCCGCGACCGCCGAGGAACTGACGGAGCATGGCGAAGGCGTTGAGGTCGATCACCGCGGCCGTACGGGGGAGCCGCTGCCCCAGGAGGTCCTCGCGTTGTTCCCGCGTCCGGGACTGCGTCGCGCAGGTGATCTCGCAGCCAGCCGCGCTCAGGGCCACCCAGTTGACGTCGTCGCGCTCGGCCAGCGCGTCGGCGATCGCCGAGCCGCTGCCGGGGCGGCAGCGCAGTCGCACCAGCCACCTGCTCTGCCCCAGGGCGCCCGGGTTGACCACGCCGGCGACGCGGATGACACCGTCGGCGCGCAGTCGGCGGTAGCGGCGGTTGACGGCGCCCTCGGTCAGGCCGAGGGCGGCGGCGATCGAGGCGAACGACGCCCGTGGGGCGATCTGCAGCGCCCGGATGATTCGCACATCGTCGGGCTGCAGCGCAGCGGATTCCGTCATGAGCACCCTCGACATGGCGGCAATCCTACAAACCGGCGCCCGTGGCTCGCCCGCGGTGCGGTGCGGACGGAACACTCGGCTCGACGCGACGCGACGCGGGTCCACTCGACGTGCCGCTCTCACGTCGGCACGGACGCACCCACGCACGCACCCACCCACGCACGCAGTACGACACCCGAGAAGGAGATGACGCCGGATGTCATCGACCGGTACCGAACAGCACCCCCCGACCGCCCTCGTCGTCGGCGCCTCGCGCGGCCTCGGACACGCGATGGCGGCGGAGTTGCTCGACCGGGGGTGGCACGTCGTCGGCACGGTCCGCGACACCGCCGCCCGGACGCCGCTGCACGACCTCGCGGAGCGCGCCGACGGGCGGCTGACGATCGAGCACCTGGACCTCAACGACCCCGGCTGCCTGCCCCCGCTGCGCGAACGCCTGGCGCACCGCCGGCTCGACGTGCTCTTCGTCAACGCGGGCATCACCAACAACCAGCGGACGCCCATCGGCGCGGTCGCGACGGCCGACTTCGTCGACGTGATGGTCACCAACGCGCTCGGCCCGATGCGCGTCATCGAGGCGCTCGAAGACCTGGTGCCCCCGGCGGGACTCATCGGGGCGATGTCCTCCGGACAGGGCAGCATCACGAACAACACCGCCGGCGGGCGGGAGGTCTACCGGGCGAGCAAGGCCGCCCTGAACATGCTCCTGCGCAGCTTCGCCGCCCGGCAGAGCGGGACGGGGCGCGCCTTCGTCCTCCTGGCGCCGGGCTGGATCCGTACGGACCTGGGCGGCCCGGACGCGCCGTTCACCATCGAGGAGACCGTCCCCCTGCTGGTCGACGTCCTGCTCTCCCGCCTGGGCACCCCCGGCCTGGCGTACCTGGACCGCTTCGGCCGGACCGTCCCCTGGTAGCCGGGTCTGCGGCCCGCCCGGGCCCGATACCGACAGCATCTGCAAGGGCGACTCCGGCGGGCCGCTGGTGGCGAACGGCGTGGCGACCGGCGTCGTGTCGACCGGGAGCGAGTACTGCGACACCCGGTACCCGGTCTCCGTCCTCACCCGCGCCACCCACGTCCCCGCCGCCCGCCTGAACTGAAGCACCCGGGTGAACCGGAACGCCCGGGACGGACGCGGGGGCGTCGGTCGGGTTGGCGGGGCCTGGCCCGTTCTGCCTAGCCTTGGAAGACGTCCGCCGCGCGCCCACCGTCGCGAGGGAGACCGGTTCCCGTGGATCTCAACACCGTCACCGAGGTCGTGCGGCGCCCGCCCGCCCAGCCGGGTTCGCTCTGGCGGGAGGGCGATGCCTGGCTCGCCGGGGGCACCTGGCTGTACTCCGCGGAGCAGCCGGGTACGCGCCGCCTGATCGATCTGACGGCGCTGGGCTGGGCGGCGCTCGTGCCGGGTGGCACGGGCCTGGAGATCGGCGCCACGTGCACGGTCCGTGATCTGTACGCCTTCGTGCCGCCGGCCGACTGGCGTGCGGGCCCGCTCCTCGCACGGAGCTGCGAGGCGTTCCTCTCCTCCTTCAAGGTGTGGAACGCGGCGACCGTCGGCGGCAACGTCTGCCTGTCCCTGCCGGCCGGACCGATGATCACGCTGACCGTCGCCCTCGAGGCGAGGTACGAGCTGTGGGCCCCGGACGGGTCGGCGCGGGTGGTCGACGCGCTCGACTTCGTGACCGGCGACCACCGGAACGTGCTGGCTCCCGGGGAGGTGCTGCGGCGCATCACCGTTCCGGTGGGCGCGCTGAGGAAGCACGCCGCGTACCGCCGCTTCGCGCTGACCCGTCTCGGCCGCTCCACGGTGTTCCTCGTCGGTACCCGGACGCCCGGCAGGGACGACCTGCTGCTCACCGTCACGGCCGGCACCACCCGGCCGGTGCGGCTCGCCTTCGACACCGCGCCCGGCGCCCGCGCCCTGGCCCGGAGCATCGACGCCGTGCCCGGCGACGTCTGGTTCGCGGATCCCAACGGGACGCCCGAGCACCGCCGGCACCTGACGCACCACTTCGCCGAGGAGATCCGCCGCGAACTCATGGCGCGGGGCCCGGCATGACCTACGTCGTGAACGGCAGGCGGTTCGAGGACGAGCCGGCCCCCGGCCAGTGCCTGCGCACCTTCCTGCGCTCGCTCGGCCACCACGGCGTCAAGAAGGGCTGCGACACGGGCGACTGCGGCGCGTGCACGGTGTGGCTGGACGGCGCCCCGGTCCACAGCTGCATCACCCCCGCGTTCCGCGCCCAGGACCGTGCGGTGACGACGATCGAGGGCCTCGGAGCGCCCGGCGACCTGCATCCCGTGCAGCGGCGCTTCCGCGACGCCCCGGGGTTCCAGTGCGGCTTCTGCACCCCGGGGATGATCATGACGTCGGCGGCGCTCACCGAGGCCCAGCGGGAGGACCTGCCGCGGGCGTTGAAGGGCAACCTGTGCCGTTGCACCGGATACCGGGCGATCGAGGACGCCGTCAAGGGCGTCGCCGGCGTCGAGGCCGCCGCGCCGGGAAGGGTCGTGGGGACGAGCGTCGGCGCGCCCGCCGCGGAGGAGGTGGTCACCGGCCGCGCCGAGTTCACCATGGACACCTCCTTCGACGGCATGCTGCACCTCAAGGTGCTGCACTCGCCGCACGCGCACGCCCGGATCGTCTCGGTCGACCGCAGCGCCGCGCTCGCGGTCCCCGGCGTGCGGCGCGTCTACAGCTGGCAGGACGTACCGCGCAGGCGTTTCAGCACGGCGCTGCACAACGACCACCTGGTCGATCCGGACGACACCCGCATCCTCGACGACACGGTCCGCTTCGTCGGCCAGCGGGTCGTCGCGGTCCTGGCCGACACCCCGGCGGCGGCCGAGGAGGGCTGCCGGCGGGTCTCCGTCGAGTACGAGGTGCTGCCGGCCGTCCTCGACCCCGTGGAGGCGATGGCCGAGGGAGCCCCGCGGCTGCACGGCGCGGACGTCACCTTCGCCCACGACCCCGGACGCAACGTCCTGCTGGAACTCCACACCCACATCGGCGACGTCGAAGCGGGCTTCGCCGAGGCCGACGTCGTCCACGAGGGCACGTACTCCTCGCCGCGCGTGCAACACGCGCACCTCGAGACCCACGGGTCGATCGCGTGGCTCGAGGACGGCCGCCTGAACGTCCGTACCAGTACGCAGTCGCCGTCGATCGCGAGGCTCAAGCTCGCCCACCTGTTCGCGCTGCGCCCGGAGCAGCTGCGGGTGTTCTGCAAGCGCGTGGGCGGCGCCTTCGGCGGCAAGCAGGAGCTGCTCTCGGAGGACCTGGCCGCCCTCGCGGCCCTGGACACCGGACGGCCCGTCTGCTTCGAGTACACCCGCGAGGAGGAGTTCACCACGGCCCCGACCAGGCACCCGATGACGCTGACGGTCAGGCTCGGCGCCAAGGCCGACGGAACGCTGACGGCCCTGCAGGTCCGCAACGTGTCGAACACGGGCGCCTACGGCAACCACGGCGGCGAGACGCTGTACACGGGCGGCGCCGCCGTCATGATCTACCGCTGCCCCAACAAGAAGTACGACGCCTACGCGGTCTACACGAACACCCTCCCGAGCGGTGCGCTGCGCGGCTACGGCACGACGCAGCCGGTGTTCGCCGTGGAGTCGGCGATGGACGAACTCGCCCGTGCGCTGCACCTCGATCCGCTGGAGCTGAGACGGCGCAACATCGTACGGCCGGGAGAGCCGCTGGTCGCCCTGCACGACGGGCCCGACGACGTGCAGTTCGCCGAGGACGGTCTCGCCGCGTGCATCGACCGCGTGGAGGAGGCCCTGGCCCGTACGGCCGGCCGGCCCTCCCCCGGCCCGGAATGGCTCGTCGGGGTCGGCGTGGCGAGCTCCCTGCACGAGACCGCGCCCACGACCGAGCACCGCTCGGAGGCCCGGCTCACCCTCGGCGACGACCTCCGGTACGAACTGGCCGTGGGGACGGCCGAGTTCGGCGAGGGTACCTCCACCGCCCACGTCCAGATCGCGGCCGAGCGGCTGGGCACCACGCCGTCGCGGATCCGGCTGGTGCAGTCCGACACCGACCGCACCGGGTTCGACACCGGCGCCTTCGCGAGCACGGGCCTCTTCGTGGCGGGCAACGCGGTGCTCCGGGCGGCCGACGCCGTACGCGACCGGATCCTGGAGTTCGCCGCCGCCCGCACGGGCGTCCAGGTCGCGCTGTGTTCGATGGACGACGACGGGGTCCTGTGCGGCGACCGGCGCGTGCCGCTGGCCGAGCTCGTCGCCCTCGCCCGGGCGCGCGGGATCCGCTTCGCCGCCGCCCGCAAGGCCTACGGCTCCCCGCGCAGCGTCCTCTCCAACACCCAGGGGTTCCGCGTCGCCGTCCACCCGGTGACGGGTGAGATCCGCGTCCTCCACAGCGTCCAGGCGACCGACGCCGGCACCGTCGTCAATCCCGCCCAGGTCCGGGGACAGGTGGAGGGCGGTGTCGCCCAGGGAATCGGCTTCGCACTCACCGAGAACCACCGGATCGACGAGCACGGCGTCATGGTCAACCCGAACCTCCGCGACTACCGCATCCCCACCTACGCCGACGTCCCCCGCACCGACGTGCTCCTGGTGGAGTCGACGGACTCCCTCGGGCCCCTGCGGTCGAAGGGAATGGCGGAGTGCTGCATCAACCCGGTGGCCCCGGCCCTGGCCAACGCCGTCCACGACGCCACGGGCGTCCGCTTCCGCGCCCTGCCGCTGACCCCGGAACGGATCTACCGCAGGCTCAACGACAGCCGGCCGGCACCGGAACGCTGAACACCTCGACGCGCCCGGCGACCCGACGCGCCCGGCGCTCCGTCGGATGCCCCCACGGATGAGCGAGTCTGGCGTGCGACCGGCCGGGGTCAGGGGGCGGCGGTGCGGGTGGCGGTGGTGGCGAGGGTGGTGTAGTGCATCGTGAAGCGGCCGCCGAGGGTGTCGATGGCGTGGCCGACCGCGGCCAGGATTTCGGTCAGTTGGTCGGGGTGGAGGCGGGTGAGGGCGCCGGTGGTGGGGAGGAGGTCCAGCCACTGGTCGCGGGTGTAGGGGCGGTCCCAGTCGTATCGCCACTGTTCGGGGGCGCTGAACCGGCCGGTCTCCCGGATCGTGTCGGCGATCTTCGCGTACCCCGCCTGGTAGGTCTCCAGCGGGCGTCGGGCGGGCTGGCTGCTGAACGGGGATTCGGGGGCCACCCGCCGGAAGGCCGCGGCGAAGGGTTCGGCCACTTCGGCGGGCGGCTCGAACACGTGGCCGAAGATCGCCAGGCGTCCGTTCGGCCGCAGGACGCGGGCCGCCTTCGCGGCGCCGACGGCCGGATCCACCCAGTGCCACGACTGGGCGGCGATGACCGTGTCGAAGGTCCGGCCCGCCGGGTCCCAGGCTTCGAAGGTCGCCACCTCGACCGGCAGGCCGCGGGCCCGGGCGGGGTCGGCCATCCGGACGTCCGGGTCGAGGCCGAGGACGGTGCAGCCGGCGGCCTGGAACTGGCGGGCCGCGATGCCGGTGCCACAGCCGATGTCGAGCACCTCGGGTCCCGGGCTTCCGGCGACGGTGCGCGCCACGAGGTCGTCGGGGTAACGGGGCCGGGCCTGGTCGTAGCGGTGGGCGTCGGCGCCGAAGGATTCGGCCGTCCGGCGGGCCTCATGCGCCTGGGAGGGCTGGTGGGGCTCCGGCGGCTCAGGGCGTTCCCGCGGTAAAGTGGGCATGCGTTCACTTTAGTGGGCAATCGCCCACCTGCCAAGGGGCGCACCAGGAGCCAGACCCACGAGAGGATCCGTCCGTGCCAACCGGGGTGCACCTTCGCGACGCTCGCCAGCAGCTCTTCGACGCCGCCGAACGCGTGCTGCTGCGGGACGGCCCCAACGGGCTGACCAGCCGGGCCGTCACCGACGAGGCGGGCTGCGCCAAGGGCGTCCTGCACCGGCACTTCGCCGACTTCGACGCCTTCCTCACCGAGCTGGTGCTCGACCGGGCCGCACAGCTCGACGCGCAGGCGCGGGCACTGCGCGAGACCGCCGGCACCGGCACCGTGGCCGACAACCTCACCGATGCGCTGACCGCCCTGTTCGGGCCGGTCCCGGTGGCGATCATCCCGCTCATCACCTTCCGGGACGAGCTGCGCACGCGGCTGCGCCGGGCCACGCCGGGAGGCGGCATCGCGGTCCTCTCCCAGGTCGCGACTGCCGTCTCCGCCTACCTGTCCGACGAGCGCGCGACGGGCCGGATCGCCGCCGACGCCGACATCGACTCCCTCACGCTCTCCCTGGTCGGGGGCGGCCACCTGCTGTTCGCGGACCGCGACCCGGGCCCGCCGACCACGGAGACCGTCAACAAGCTGGTGACGGCGGTGCTCGCCGACGTCGTACAGCGACGGCCGGGCCCGGGAACGGAACGGGGCTGAGGGCTCATGCGAGAACGACCGCCAGGCCGGCGCTGAGGCCGCAGAGGGCCGAGAAGGCGCAGAGGACGAAGCGGGCGATCGTCCAGCGGCGGATCCGGGGCATCGGCCACGAGGCCGCGGCGAGCAGCAGCTGGGCGTAGCCGAGGCCGAGGGCGAGGTGCCGGCGGGCTTCCTGGTGCCCGTGGTCGCACCCGCCGTGCAGGGCGCAGTAGCCGAACAGGCCGTTCCCGACGATGACGACCAGCAGAGCCGCCCAGCAGAGCGGGATCAGCAGGGCGGCGGCCGTCGGGTAGTGCCACCACTTCGGGTCGGGAGTGTCCAGGGCGTTCTTCGCTGTGCTCACGTCCCCATTGCACCGGCGCGGACGGCCTCCCCGCCTGAGTACCGGCACTCAGAGCCGGACGCCAAAGCGCCCGGTCCTCCGCTCGGCTGAGCGGAGGACCGGGCGCTTCCTGCGACGGACGTCAGGTCGAGCGGGTCAGACGGTGACCCGTTCGGCCTGCTTCGCCTCGGCGTCGGCGGCGTCGGCGTCGGCGGCCCGGGTGTTCTCCCGGGGCGTCGGGAGGACGGCCATGATGACGGCGGAGATCACGATGGTCGCCGCCCAGGCGAGCCCGTACTTGCCGACGGGGGTGCCGGAGAGCGGGCCGGAGAACCAGTCGCACTTGGTGAAGGCGAGCCCGATCAGCAGCGCCAGGACCCAGGAGACCATGGCCTGCCAGCAGAAGCCGCCCGCGTACCAGTACCGGCTGCCCTTGCTGGTGTCCATCAGCGCGACGGCGTCGTAGCGCACCGCCCGCGTCCGGCGGCGGAACATGTCCACCGCGTAGACGCCGATCCAGGCCGAGAAGGAGACGGCGAGCAGGATCAGGAAGGTGATGAAGGAGCCGAGGAAGCTCTTGGCGACCAGCATCAGCATCAGGCCGCCGACCAGCGAGATCACGGCGTTGATGCTGACGGCCATGGCGCGCGGCAGCTTGACGCCCATGGTCTGCGCGGTGAAGCCGGCCGAGTACATGGAGAGGCTGTTGATCAGCAGCATGCCCACGATCGCGGTCAGCAGGTAGGGCACGGCCAGCCAGGTCGGCAGCAGGTCACCGAGGAAGGAGACCGGGTCGGCGGCCTGGGCCAGTCCGGGCGAGGCCACCGCCATCACGGCACCCATCAGCACCATCGGCACCATGACCAGGCCGGCGCCGGAGACCGTCACGCCGACGATCTTGCGGCCGGAGGCGGCGTGCGGAAGGTAGCGGGCGAAGTCCGGGCCGGTGGGGACCCAGCTGATGCCGCCGGCGGCGATGGTGCCGATGCCGGCGATCATCATCGCGGTGGTGCCAGCGGGCTTGGAGAAGACCTCGCTCCAGTGCATGGTCGCGACCAGGTAGCCCAGCACCAGGACGCTGAAGATGCCGAAGAGGTACGTCGACCAGGTGTTGCAGACGTTCAGCGCCTTGCGGCCCATGCCGGACACCAGAAAGGTGCAGGCGACGAAGGCGAAGAGCGTGATCACGATCAGCGCGGTGTTGCTCTTGATGCCGAAGAGCAGGTCGAGGACGGTCAGCACGGCGTAGGCGCCGGTGACCGCGTTGATCGTCTCCCAGCCGAAGCGGGCGATCCAGAGGATCGCGCCGGGGAAGAGGTTCCCCCGCACCCCGAAGGTGGCCCGCGAGAGGGTCGCGCCCGGCGCCCCGCCCCACTTGCCGGAGACCGACAGCACCCCGACCAGGCCGAACGAGACGAGCGCGGCGCACGCCGCGACGATCAGGACCTGCCAGAAGTTCAGCTGGTTGAACACCACCAGGGCGGCACCCATGGTGAGCAGCAGGACGCTGATGTTCGCCGCGACCCAGGTCGGGAAGAGCTCGCGGACTCTGCCCCGGCGCTCGTGGTCGGGGACGGGTTCGATACCGCGCGTCTCTATCGCGCCGTCGGTGACGGCGCTGGACGTGTTGTCCATGAGGGTGGCTCCGTGCGTGTGAAGCGGGAGATAATTCGGGCAAATGACATATATATGGAACTCTTCGCGCGTAGCGCGGGAGTTGAGTCATCCTACTTTGTTCAAGATGTGTCCTGATTGATGCGGTTGTCCTATGGGCGGCCGGGACCTTTCGCTGTATGGCCGAGGCGCGTCGGCATGGGGGAAGGGCAGGCCGGGGACGGTTGCGACCTTCAGTCGCCGGATCTCGTCGCGGCCGTGGGCGGTGGCGCGGGTACGGGCCATGAGCGGGATGTCCCGCCAGGGCAGCTGCTTCAGCTGCGTGTGGAGGGTCGGGTGGTTGGCCTCGACCAGGGCGAACGCTCACGCCTTGGCCACCGAAGGCCGGCCCACGCCGAAATCCGGGCCGTCCAGTAAGCCTGGGCCCGAGCAGGCATCGACCACGCGGCATGATCACACCACGCCCATCAGAACCGCGGAAGTCGAGCGATGAGCTTGCCGTCAAAAAACGTCACGGGGCCGGTCGCCTACCTGCTTCCCGTCGAACGCAGCCTCACTCCGGCCACCGTCCTGCACCGCCTCACCCACCGCCACTGACCCTGTGTGCTCACGCCTTGGCCGGCCGGTCGTGGCTCGACTTCCGCTCCAGCTTCCGCTGCTTCGTCCCCTCGATCTCCTGGACGTCCCAGGGGCCGGAGACGACCGGTGGGGCCTCGCCGGAGATCACGGAGGCCAGGGGCAGGCCGTTCTCGTCGTAGACGGTGGCGACGTCGGTCAGCTGCCAGAAGAGGTTGAGTTCGGGGTGCTTGCTGAGGTTCAGGTAGGTGGTGGAGACGAAGGTGGTCGTCTGGGTGGACACGGTGAGCTGCTGGGTGGTGGTGGAGGACTCGCTCAGGGAGGCGGAGACGGAGGCGCTGAACGGGCCCCATCCGGCGCTGGCACTCACGCCGACGGACGCGTTGGTGGTCTCGGATTCCGAGCTGCTTTCCTGCATGCCCTGGGTGACGCTGTAGTTGACGGTCCTGGTCTCGCCGGGCGCGAGGCTGTAGGACTCTCCCGTCGAGTGCCAGAACTGTTCGCGGGTGACGGCCACGCCGAGCCCGACCTGCTCGTTCGTTCCCGTGTTCACCGGGGTGCGGGACGTGGTGCCGTGCTGGACGAGACCGGTGGCCACCAGGACGCTGGGGCCGTCCTGCGGGATGAGCATGTCGGCGGCGGGCTCGGGGATCGGTCCGATGTCGTTGGGGTCCAGCAGGTCGGCCCCGGAGAAGGTGAGGGTGCTCTTCCCCCGCGGGTTCTGCAGGACGGCGGCGAAGGCACCGGAGTCCCGCCTATGGGCTCGACGTGGCTTTCGCGGGAGTGATGACCGGTTTCCACGGAGGGCGCGTCAAATCTGTCAATTCACTACTGAAGGTTCTTAGGCCGACATATATTTGTCTGTTCAGGGACACCATACGCATCGGCCCCGTAACTCGCAGGCCCGAGGACGGGGATTCTGGTGCGATGCTCGTCGCGCTGGGCAGCCACGGGGGCCTGGGACTGGGTACGCTCATCGCCGACAACGCCGACCCATGCTATTTCTCGAGGATCCCCACTGCCAATCCAGGAAGCGGCTTGCTGCAACAGCCGGAGCACCCTCCCGGCCCGTTTTGACGGTGCGGCCCGGGAGCTGCCTGCGGCAGGTAAGGTGCGGCTGTGGATGAACGGCTTGTAGAGCAGGTACAACAATTGGACTGCGTTTTCAGATTTCCGCTACTCCGCAGGGGGAGAGCTGTACTGCGCAAGGACTTCGTCGACTGTGGACTTCTCCAACAGGAGAAACTCCCAGGGGCCGGTATTCACATCGAATTCCTTGCCGAAGCCAACCATTCCCAGCGCTGAACAAGCCGCTTGCTCGCTTCGTTGGGCTCCCCTTGTTCCGTTCCCGCCGCGCGCAGGCGCTTCGCAAACTCGTCCTGGCTCAGGCGCAGGCGAAGGCGCACGGCCCGCGGAGTCTCGTTCGGCGTCGTCATGGCTCCAAGGCACGTCCAAACGTCGTCCAATGGCATGGAAATGACGTCTTGTCAGGAAGCCTGAGAGACGCCTTCCCGCCGTCGCAACGGCTCGGGCGGACAGGACACGATCAGGGGGTCAGTAATCGGAGCAACGCATGACCAGAGGTGGCCAGCCACGCCAAAGACGTACGAGGAGTACAAGGCCGAGCAGCGCAAGCGGCTTGCAGCGGGCAACCCCCTGGACGAGTACGACCCCGAGACCAGCGCCCGAGTCGGCAGGCACCCGGCGAACGGCTGGCCGCCGTGCACGTGCGCCAACTGCACCGCGAAGGCAGCGTGATGGAGTTGTTTCCGGAGACCCGGCCGGCAACGAGTTCTGCGTCCACTGAGGCGCATTGCCACCGTGCTGGTCGCAGCCTCCCGTGACGCCCACGGGGCCGGCCCGCTGCGCCCCGCCGCATCGGGCGGCGGGCGCGGCAGCGGGCGGCGGGCGGTGGGCGGCGGCGACGGGACGCGGCGGCTCGGCTCAGTCCCGGGTCTTGCAGGCGGGCTCGTGCCAGGTGGTGCGCACCACCGTGCCGCCCGGGGTGAGGTGCTCGCTGGACCAGGTGCGGCAGCATCCGCTGCCGCGCGGCCGGGCCGGTACCGACGGCCGCGCGGCACGGGCCGGAGCGGCGGCGGTGAAGGCGTCCGGGCGGTGGCCGCGGCGGTGGCGCCGGGTGGGAGTCGTCATGCCGAAGGCTCTGCCCAGCCCACCCCGGCGCCGAACCCGGCCGCCACCCGTTCGGAGCAATGACGCGGGTTCACACCTGCCGCCGGCCCGGAGTTGGACGTTTTCCGCCTCCGTGCCCTGAGCTCAGCAGCCCGGTGGCGTTGCTGCGGGGCCGCCCCGCTCGCGCGCCGTAACCGGACAGCCGAAGGCGGTCAACCCGTCGGAGCCGACAGCACATCGAGCTCGCGGCCGATCGCCTCGCGCAGGAGGCCGTGCTCCGGTCCGAGCGCGCTCGCCGGATCGCACCAGTTCTCCGCGGGATACAGCCACACCGGGCGACGGACGAGGTCCGGGGGCTCCCACTCGAACCGCGGCCACACGTGCGCATGGAGGAAGCCGTCGGTGTTGCCGAGGATCTCCAGGTTCACCCGCCGGAACTCCGGGTCCAGACGCCGGCAGACCCGTTCCACGGCCTCGCCCAGCCGGTCCATGTCGGCCAGGAAGGCCGTCCGCCTGCCCCGTGAAAGATCCGACAGACGCTCCACACCGGGCTCGTCCGTCAACAGGACCGAGTACCCGGGCAGGAACTGCACATCGCCGATCACCGCGAATCCGGCGTCAAGTCGCCGCAGCACGGTGGGGTTCGTCCCCTTCAGGGCACTGCCGATCCTGTCGTCCCGCCAATCGTCCGCCATGACAGCGCACCCTACCGACCCGCTCCGTACGGGCCCGGGCAGGCCTGCTTCCCTCACCGGCGGGCCCGGGCCCCGGTCGCGGAAGGTGACACCCGGCCTCGGGTTCAGCGGGCGCGGCTCCCGGCTGGGCGTCGAACCGGCCTGACCGCCGCGGCCGCTGACGCCACCGCAGCACGCGTCGGACCGGCATATGGCGGCTCCGGCCTGTACTCCGACCATGTCGAGCATGCTGGATCTTGCCATCCCCGGGTTCTGTACGAGGAGCCGCTGCACGGCTACGAACTGCGGGTCCGGATCGCCCGGTTGTCAGGCGGCCGGACTGCTGACCCGCGAGGCGCAGCCCGGCGCGGTGGCCGCACCCCGGCACGTGCTCAGCCCCACCGAGGCCGGCCGGGCCGAACTGCTGCGGAACCTGCGGGAGCCCGCCGAGCCGTTCATCACCGACGAGAACCGGCTGGTTCGTACTCCTCGCCTTCCTGCGCCACCTGCCCGACCCCGCCGCCCAGGCGACCGTGCTGCGCCGCCGCCTCGCCTTCCTCGGCGAACCCAGCAGCTACTTCTACGACGGCGACACCCGCTGAGGGTCGCCGACGTCGACGACCCCTTCCGCAAGGGTGTACTGCTGATCGCCCGGGCCACCTCGCGCACCGAACCGGAGTGGCTCCCGTCCCCGCTCGACGACCTGACGGCCGCCGCCGCGGCCGACCACGGACCGCAGGCCGCGCAGGCGGTCCACGACTGACGCCGAAGGGCGCCCGGCCGTGGACCGGTCGGTGGGGTCAGCCGCAGGCACAGGCGCAGCCGGCGTCGACCGCGGCCGGCTCGGTGGACTGCTGGCCCCGCCACGGCCGCAAGTTCGTGCACGGGATCCGGCACGAGGTCGCGCGCCCTGCACTGCTCTCCCGGCGCCGCCGCCACCCTTCGGGCTCCCGGTCTGTCCGGAAGGGCACCGAACTCTGCCCTCGGGCTGCATGTGCGGCTCTGGCCGGTGCACCGTGCACGCCGGGACCCTGGTGGGTGGAGATCGGCGGATTGAGGACGGATCCGGGAGCGGGCGTGTTCCACAGCGGCAAGCAGACGGACGTTGTCAACGACAAGGCGAGCGGACCGGGTCGGCCGCGCCGCACCGGGCCGGCGCCGCAGCCCCTGGAGCCCTTGCAGCTCCTGCAAGGCACTGTCGGGAACGCCGCGGTGGTGCAGATGCTCCGGCGGGCCGGGCACCTCCCGGCCGGAAGCCGGCTCCAGCTCCTCGTCGACGACGGTCGTCAGGGCAGGCAGCCACCGGTGCAGCGTTCCACCGTGCACGACGTCCTGCGCTCCCCCGGCCGCCCGCTGGACAGGGCGACCCGTGACGACATGGAGTCCCGGTTCGGCGCCGACTTCTCCGACGTCCGCATCCACGACGACCACCACGCCAGGATCTCCGCCGCCGAGGTCGGCGCCCGCGCGTACACCTCGGGAAGCCATGTGGTGATCGGCGAAGGAGGGGGCGATCGCCACACCCTCGCGCACGAACTGACCCATGTCATCCAGCAGCGGCAGGGCCCGGTGGCGGGAACGGACAACGGCACGGGCCTGCGGGTCTCCGACCCGTCGGACCGCTTCGAGCGGGAGGCCGAGGCGAACGCGACCCGCCTGATGTCCACGGGCGCGCGGCATGCGACGGACACGACCGCCACGGCGGACACGGCGCGGCCCGGTCATGCGGTGCGGAAGGAAGCGCAGCTGTCCTCCGCGGCGACTGTTCAGGGCGCCTGGGAGATGCGGGACGGCAAGTACGAGTTCGTCGAGGACGACGACTCCGTGTTCCAGGTTTCGCTGCACGAAGCGACGGGCGACACGAAGAAGCTGAGGCCGGAGCTCGCCAAGAAGTGGCTCGAGGCGGGCGGCCTGGGTGAGAACGACAAACGGTCGCCGTACTACAAGAGCACCGCGTACCGCTCTCTCGACACCTTCCTGAAGTCAGGTCCGGAACGCGAGTACGAGCCGAACGACCAGGCGCCGTTCATGAACGAACTGGCGGCCTTCAGCGCGGGCAAGGACGCCGAGAAGCAGGATGAACTCCTGACGTCGGTAGTGGAGTTGGGCGACTGGATCGAGAAGACGTACCCACCCGGCAAGTTCGTCTACGTTGGGCTGGGCCGCAGCCCGGCCGCCGTCATGGCGCACCTCCAGAGCAGGAACCCCGGCATCACCTACTCGATTCCGTTGTCGAGCTTCCGCCCCGGACCGGAGGACCCGGGTTCGATCCTCGGGAAGGTGCTCACCACCGAGTCGCGGGAGAAGAACTGGTTCGGCCGTGAGTCCACGGTGAAGCGGCCGAGCGCCCCGCCGTCCGAACAGCAGCAGGCCATGCTGGACGCCCACTTCGCCGAGTTCCTGCCGAAGGACCTGCCGGGCAAGGTCCTCCTCGTCGACTACACGCAGTCGGCGCAGTCGCTGGTCTCGGCTCAGCACTACCTGCAGCGCTACCTCGGCAAGAAGACACCCGTGTACGGCCTCGCCCTGCACGAGGACCGGCACGAGGCGCAGGTACGGGCCGTGTACGAGGCCGTCACCGTCGACGAGGAGGTGCCGATGCCGTACAGCCCCACCGATCTCGACGTCATCGAAGACCTCGCCGACGAACGCGCGACCTGGGGAGAGCGGTTCGCCTCCAGGAACGTCGGGGACAACACCCCGCTCGCGGAAGCGTTCCGGCGGGAGCTGTTCGACGAGTACTCCCAGTACGGCTCCTACAAGCTCCTGGAACAGGAACTCGAGTCGTTCGAGGCGGGACGGCCCCGCACGAGCGACGAACGGGAGGCCTACCAGGTCCTCAAGGAGGAGATCGAGAAGCTGGACACGTCACGCGGCCCACGTTCCTGACGCCTGACGCGGAGTTCGCGCTGATCGGGCTGCTGCTCGACGTCTCGTTGGACCTGCACGTCACCGTCGCCGAGGCCGGACAACTGCTCAGCGCGTACGCCCTGGCGGTGGCCGTCGTGCTCCTGTCGTTGGTCGGCGCGGTCGTGGCCCTGCGGAAGCGTCAGGCCGGTGCCGATGCGGGTGCCGGTGGCGGTGCGGGTGCCGAGGCCGGTGCCGGTGCCGGTGCCGAGGCCGGTGCCGGTGCCGGTGCCGACGCCAGTGGTAGCCGATCAGCTCGCCGCCGTGGTCGACCACGAGGCACCAGGCCCGCGGGTGGGCCGAGAACAGCACGGGCTCCAGGCGGGCGGCGAGGTCGGCGGGCACGGGTTCGGCGCGCTCGAAGGCGGCGTGAGCGGCGCACAGGCGGGCGACGGCCGGCAGGTCGGCCGCGGTGGCCGGGCGGATCACGCCGCCCGGCCGTGCGGTGCCGGTCAGCATGCGCAGGTGATGCCCGAGCGCGGGGCGGTCAGGTCGTCGACGGGGCGCTGGTCGGTCCCGGCGGCGGTCTCGTAGGCGAAGCCCTCGCGCGCCCAGTACTCGAAGCCGCCGAGCATCTCCTTGACCCGGTAGCCGAGGCGGGCGAAGGCCAGCGCCCCGCGGGTCGCGCCGTTGCAGCCGGGGCCCCAGCAGTAGGTGACCACGGTCAGGGACGGGTCGACCAGCTGCGGCGCCAGTTCGGCGATCCGCGCGGTGGGGATGTGGAGGGCGCCGGGGATGCGGCCCTGCTCCCAGGCGGCCTCGCCGCGGGTGTCGACCACCACGATGCCGGGCGCGCCGGACTCCAGGTCGGCGTGGACGTCGGATACGTCCGCCTCGAAGGCGAGACGGGCGGCGTAGTGGGCGGCGGCCTCGGCCGGGGCGGCGGCGGGCACGTTCAGGACGGCGCTGGCGCTCTCGGTGGGCGCGGCGGCGGGAGCGGCGGTCGCAGACATGGGGGTCCTTCGGGTTTCGGGGGCCGTACCGGGCTCCCCCGGTCGGCGATGGCTCCATCCTCTGGTCCCCGGGCCCGCCCGACGAGTGGCGTCAACGCCTTGGGTCGCCAAGATCCCGCCAATCGGCGACCGCCAACCGGCGCCCGGCGCCCGGCAACCGCTGCGGGAAGATTCCGGTGTGACGATCACACCCACACTGGTGGCCACGTACCCGATCCCGGACCGGGACGCCGACACCCGGACCCTTCTCAACCCCTCCGGCCCCGTACCCCGTCTGCACGTGCGCAGCGCCGAGTCCCTGCACATCTACGAGCTGCGCGAACAGGCCGAACTGACGGCACGGTTCCCGGCCCCGACGCCCGACCGGTGGACGAGGGAGTGGGTGACCCCCGACCAGTCGCTCGCCGTCTTCGGCACCGCGACCGAGTACGTCGCCGTCGCCCGGAACGGCAGGACGGTGTGGAAGCAGCCGTACGGCACGTGGGAGGTGGGGCGCTGGGGCTACGTCGACTTCGCTGACCCCGCCCACCTCGCGATGACCGGCACCGGCCAGGAGCCCCGGACCTGGCTGCGGCTGCCCTCCGGACTGCCCGACAGCACCCTGATCCTCACCCTCGACGCCGAGGGGGCGGAGCTGGCGCGGAGCATGCTCCAGTGCGGCGGCTACGGGCAGTTCGTCGGCCTGCTCCGGGACGGGAACGGCGAGATCCGCGGCGTGTCCGTGTCCGACGGGCGGGCGCCGGCCACCCACTACGAGGCGCGGTGCGAGAACGGTGGCATCGTCCTGGGCAGGCGGCTGCCGCAGGACGGCGACGGTCGGCCCCCGAGCGGACGCGACCACCTGGGCACGGACTCACAGCGCACCCGCTGCATGACCCTCGACCCCAGGGGACGGGACGTCAGCTGGCACG
Source organism: Streptomyces viridifaciens (assembly GCF_001888885.2). Taxonomy (NCBI): domain Bacteria; kingdom Bacillati; phylum Actinomycetota; class Actinomycetes; order Kitasatosporales; family Streptomycetaceae; genus Streptomyces; species Streptomyces viridifaciens. The sequence goes on along the minus strand of NZ_CP090840.1, from coordinate 970,976 downwards.
ACCTCCCCAGCTACCAGGTCACCGCCTCGCTCACCCTCAGCGACTTCCCGGCCCCCGGCACCGGCGACTGCTCGGTGCACAACGACCCGTACATCTCCTCCCCGAGCGGCTTCGTGGACGACGACACGGCGCTGGTGGCGCTCTACAACCCGTACGACGAGGCCGCGGTGTACCTGTTCGGCGAGGAGCGCTGGCGCCAGCACAGCCACTGGCTCGCCGACCCCGCCACCGGCACCCTGCACGGCCGCGTCGAGTACCCGGTGCCCGAGGTCGACAACGTGACACCGCTCGGCGACGGCACCTGGATCACCCAGGAGTGGGACGCCTACCACCGCTGGCGGCGCTGACACCAGGGCCTCGCCCAACGCGGACCCGGTGACGGGATCCAGCAGGTGGCCGAGCACCGCCGGTGCGCGGCGCGCAGGCTCCCCCCTCCGCCCGCCGGTGGCCGGTGGCCGGTGGCCGACGGCCACCGGCAGCGACGGCGGGGCGGGAGCGTACGGGACGGGTCGGGCTCAGGCGTCGTCGCCGAGGCCGCGGTCGGGGGCGGACATGTCTCCGGTGCGGGGCGTGCCCTCGGCGAGGCCGTAGCGGAGGTGGACGGTGCCGGTGGGGCTGGCGGCCGGGGGGTGGAGGAGGGTGAGGTTCGTGGGGACGGCGCCGGTGTCGAAGACCTTCTTGCCGACGCCGAGCACGATCGGGTGCAGCCAGAGATCGAGACGGTCGAAGAGCTTCTCGCGCAGGAGGGTCTGCACCAGGTTGAGACTCCCGACGACCTTCACGTTGCGGTGCCGGTCCCGGACCTCGCGCACCGCCGCGGCCAGGTCCGGGCCGAGCTGGGTGGACCCGGCCCAGGAAAGGTCCGCCCGGCCGCGGGAAGCCACGTACTTCGGGACGCTGTTGAAGAGTTCGGCGATCTCGCCCTCCTTCTGGTGCGGCCAGTAGGAGGCGAAGAGGTCGTACGTCCGCCGGCCGAGCAGGAGGGCGTCGGTGCCCTCGTACGCGGCGGCGATCTGCGCCCCGGTGACCTCGTGCAGCAGGGGCGCCTGCCAGCCGCCGAACGGGAACCCCTCAGGGTCCTCGTCGGGGCCGCCGGGCGCCTGCCCGACGAGGTCGAGGGTCGCGAACAGCTCGATGTGGATCAGGCCCATGCCCTTGCTCCCGTTCAGTCGGTTGTTCCGGTCGGAATACCCGGTCGCCACCGCGTCGTGACGACCCTTCACCTATCCGGCGGCGCGGGCCGCTGCGGCAAACGCCGGGGCGGACTCCGCGGCCGGGTCGACCCCGTCGAGGAACTCCGAGAGCAGGCGGTGCAGGACCTCGGGCTGCTCCAGGTGGACGTCGTGCCCCGTTCCCGGGACGCTCGCGGCCAGCGTGCCCGGGCGCCGCGCGAGCATCTCGTCCACTTCCCGCACGGGGATGAAGCTGGACTGGCCCAGCACGAGCAGGGCCGGACAGGCCACCTGCCCCCACTCCTGCCAGAACGAGCGCCGGGCGTTCTCGGCCAGCGAGGCGACCATCACGTCCCGGTCGAAGCGCGGCCACCACTGCGCGTCGCGCTCCTCCAGCCCGGCGGCCCAGCCCTCGCCGACCCGGCCGCCGCCGAGGAACGCGACCGCCGCCCCCCGCGAGGGGAAGGGCAGCGGCCAGGAGTCGAGCCAGCGCCCGGCCTCGGCGGCGATAGTCGGGTTCGGCCCGCCGGGCCCGGCCTCGACGAGTGCGAGGGCGCGGACGTGCTCGGGGTGGGCCGCCGCCGTGAGCATGGCGGTGTGCCCGCCCAGCGACTGGCCGGCCAGCACCACCGGCCCGAGGTCGAGCTGCTCCAGTACGGCGACGACGTCGGCGACGTGGGCCGCACGGGAGAGGTCCTCCGGTGTGCGGTCGCTGGCGCCGTGGCCGCGCTGGTCGAGGGCGATCACCCGGTACCGGTCGCTCAGGGCCCGGGCCGACGCGTCCCATTCGCCCGCGTGGCCGGCCAGTCCGTGCAGCAGGACCACGGACGGGCCCGGGCCTCCCCAGTCGCGGCAGGAGAGCCGGACCCCGTCGCGCACCACCGTGCGCTCCGTCCATGCGGCGGTCCTGGTGGCGGTCCCGGTGGCGGTCCTGGTGGCGGCTTGCGTGTGGGGGGTCATGCGGGCCGGGTCGCCTTTCCGTCCAGCCAGAGCGTGTCGGAGGCGTCGCGGTGCGAGCCCGTCGTGCCGACGTGCTTGGCGTCGATCTTCGCGCCGTGCTTGAAGACGTGGACGAGGGCCATGCCGTGCCCCCGGCCCAGGCCGTAGTCCTCCTTGAGCCACGTGAGGATCACGCCCGCCTTCGTGGACGGGTCGTCGAAGCCGCGCTCCGCGGCGAGCGCGACGAACTGGCGCGGGGTCAGGCCGGTCTTGGTCTCGATGGTGTCCAGGTACGCCTGAAAGGACATGTGCGCTCTCCCTCTCGTGTCGGTGTTCTGGAAGGTAGACCGGGCCCGGGAGGGAAACTCATCGCTCGCCGGTGAAAAATCTTTCGGGCGGGCGCTTGCGGGACGTCGACGGGCGCTCGCGGGACGTCGACGGGCGCTCGCGGGACGTCGTCGGGCGGTTCGGCGGTGTCAGATGCGTGTGGAGAACCGGCCCTTGGCGTGCAGAGACCAAGTCCTTCGACATCGACCTCGACCGGGGCAGTCCCGTGATCACCGTCAAGGGCGGCCAGCGTGTTCCCGTACAAGGTCAGCGAGTCCGACCCCGAGGCCTACCCGCTGGGCAACAGCGAGTGGATCAAGCGGAAGGGCGGCGGAGCAGCCGTGCCTCGGCTGACCGTGGCAGGGCGCGGGTTGGGGAAGTCGGTGGCAGGCCGACCGCCGGTGAGGGACGATCACGACGTGCACGGCCCTGCTCCTGCGCGGAGTGCCCGTGCTGACGTCGGATCCCCCTGACTACTCGGCTCGGCGCCATCCACGTCGGGCCGGAGAGGACGCGCGTGTCACTCGCTCTTGAAGATCGCCTGGCCGTCATCGAACTGGTCTCGTTGCACGGTCACCTCGTTGACGACGGAAGCCTGGACCGCTTGGACGAGTTGTTCACCGCCGATGTGGTCTACGACCTCACCGACTTCGGCCAGGAGTCGCTGTCAGGGGTGGCCGCCGTCCGGGAAGCGGCCTGGGCGCTGGGCGGGGCCAACCCCGTCGCGCATCACGTCACCAACGTCGTCGTCACCGCAGGGGCGGACGGCCGGGTGCAGGTCCGTTCCAAGGGGCTGGGCATCAAGGCGGACGGCTCCTGCGGTTCCGTCACCTACGACGACACCGTCGTGCGCACCGCTGACGGCTGGCGGATCAGCTGCCGCAGGGTCTCGGCACGCCGAACTCCCTTGGGCGGGATGACGAATCCCGGCTGACCGGGCGACGACAACGGCCTCCCGGCAGCGGGTCGCAGCAGAAGAGCGGCCCGCGCAGCACCGAACCGACCGCAACGCACCGCGCAGCTGTGCCGCGCGGGGCGTGGAAGGCGGTGGAGCGCCTCCAGCACGGCCGTGCGGTCGCCGGGGGCGATCACCAACCGATGACACGGCGGCCGGTCGGGCACCAGGCCGTGCGCGATGCCCACCGCGCACAGCGCCTCGGACACCTCCGCGAGGTTGCCGTCACGCCGCTGCCCCGGGAGGAGCACGCGCTGAGGCTGCGGCGCGCGCCGCTCACGCCCACGGGCACGCCGGCACCGGTCGTCGGCAGCACGGGCGTCCGAGACCTCCAGCCCCTCGGTGAGCAGCGCCGGAGGCTCTAGGCTCGCCCACATGGGTCTCGACGGACAGGGAAGTGACAGCATGGTCCAGGTGCCGGTGCCGCCGTTGGGCAGCTACGAGTCCGGCCGGCTCTTCCACCGGCTGCTGCAGCTCTTCCTTCGGGACCTGAAGGAGGCCGGACAGCCGGTCGGCCGGCACCAGTACCTGCTCGGTGCCGTGGTGCAGCTGCACGAGCCCGCCCGGGCGGAGGACGGTGACGCCGGGCCGCAGCAGCCGCGCTGTGCGTGCTGTCGCACGCCCTACCCGTGCCGCACGGTGCTCGGCGTGGCGGTGAGCGCCCGGCTGCCGATCCCCTGGGCCTCCCCCGCCGCCGTGGCCCCCGCGCTGCTCGACGTGGGACTGGACCCCAGGCCCGGCGGCGAGGTCACCGCGGACCACGTGCACTGGGTGCGGGGCTGGGACGCGCGGCGGGTGGCGCAAGGGAGTTGGGAGATCGGCATCGTGGTCGACCGGGGCGAGGTCGAGACCCTGTCCGTGCCGGACGATGCGGCGATGGCCCGCTACCTGGCCGCGGCGGCGGTGGCCCTGGGCAGCCCGTACCCGTACGGCTGGGCCGAGGACGCGGCCGAGGCGGCCGCGGTGCGGACGGCCGCCCACGAGCAGGTGGACGACTGGCGGGAGCAGGTCCGGCTGCCCTACCTCGACATGCACCGCGAGTACGGGGCGGCCGGGGAAGCCGCGAGCTGACGGTCGTGCCCGTGACCGACCCCTCCGGACGCCGGCGGCCGAGGGGGAGAACCGACGGGAGAACCGACGGTCTACCGTCGGTGGTGGTCCCCGAAGGCCGCCAGGGCCGCGCGGGCTGCGGGGTAGACGTCCGCCGGGAAGCACCGCTCGGACGACAGCACCGCTTCGAGCAGCGGTGCCGCGGCGGCGGCCGGTGCACCGATACGGGCGACGTACCGGACCGCCGCGCGGCAGGGCTCGTCGGCCCGGGCCGCCCTCAGCGGCTCCAGTGCCGCCAGCAGTACCGGGACGGCGGTCTCCCGCGTCGCCGGTGATGCTCCACCAGGCATGGGCGGCCTGGACCCGGGTCCACGGGCCGGGCGACTCCAGCAACGGCCGGAGTGCGCCGGCACACCCCGCCGCCCGGGGCCCCAGCTCCGCCAGGCGGCCGAGGTCGGCGGCGGCCAGGCCCCGGGATGACGCGTCCTCCAGGAAGGCCAGGAAGACACCCGGTCCGCTGGTGATCCGCCAGTGGGCCCACGCCGCGTTCTGGGCGCCGTGCCACCGCCGTACGCCGCCCGGCCCCAGGGCCCCGCCTCCGAGGCGCGGAGGCCGCGCAAGGCCGCGGGCGAAGCCGTCGAGAATGTCGGCCGCGGGCGAGGCCGCCGCGCCGACGGCGCCGAGCACGTCACAGGCCCACCGGGCGTTGCCGGTGGCGAGTGCGGACACCAGCTCCGGAACCGCCGGGCTCGCGGCGGGGCCCCACTCGGCCAGCGCTCTGAGGACCGGACGCAGTTGCTCGGCGTCGGCCGAGTCCACGAGCATGCGGCGGATCCCGGGGAGCAACTCGTCGGCACGTCCCACCAGCGGCAGGAGTACCTCTCCGAGGGAGGTCACCTGGAAGAACGGGAGCCTGCTGCTCGACGCCAGCCACCGGTGCACCGGGCCCAGGGCCCCCGGATGGCCGAAACGGGCGAGGGCCAGCGCCGCCGGCCCGGCGACCCGGTCGTACGAGTCACCGGCGGCCACGACCAGGCCGGAACGGCCGGCGTGACGTCCTGCATGACGTCCTGCGTGGAGTCCGCCCGCACGAGCCACACCAGAAGCATCGCCGCGTCGCCCCTGGCGTGAGGATGACGGGACTCCAGGCACCGCACCAGGCCGGCCACCAACTCCGGCCGGGGTGTGCGCCATCGCCGCAGGATCTCCGAGGCGATGGCGACCGCGCCCTCGACCAGCTCGGAGCGCTCGGAGTCGAACCCGCTCAGCGCGACCCCACGGTCCACCTGCTCGTACGCGTCCAGCCGCAGACCGTCCGGATCCACACCCGCGTGCGCGAGCAAGTTGCGTGCCGCAAAGCCGTGCACCGCCCCGATCGCCAGCGTCATGGCCCGCAGACTACAGCTCTGCCACCACTGCCACCCCCAGGCCGAACCCGCCGCAGCCCCCTTCCGGGTCCGCTACCACGAGCAGCCTCCGGCCGCCGTGCTCGGTCTGGAGCTGCGCTACCCGGCCATGAGCGGTGACGGCGGACAACGGCGGCGCTAGGCGGCGGTAGGCGGCGGTAGGAAGCGCACGGTCGGGTCAGTCACACCGAAGCGCCCCGAGTAGGCGCCTGGCGATGTCGTCGTCCTGCGGGAGAAGAACGCGCGCTTTCCACCTCTCCTCGGAGCCGGTTCAGCCAGTCGAGGAGCTCATCGAAGTTCCCGGCCGGATCCGCAGGTTCGCCTCCTACGGGCAGAGCGTCTCGTGGCCGACTCGGCCGATGTGGATCACGGAGTCCCGATTCCTGTCACTCGGCAGCCTGCACCGGAAACACCCGCAGCGTTCGGACGTCCGGGGTCAATATCAGTGGCAGGCAGGAGAGGAGCCCGATTGCGGCGATCATCCACAGCGTGGGACGTGTGCCGAGGACGGAGCCGAGGTAGCCGCCGGCCAGCGCGCCGATCGGGAGGGTGCCCCAGATGGCGAAGCGGACGGAGGCGTTCATCCGGGCCTGCATGCCGGTGGGTGTGATGGCCTGACGCAGGCTCACCTGGCCGATGTTGTAGACGGTGATGCCGCACGCCATGATGCCGGTGGTGGCGATCAGGGTGGGTACGGCGCGGGCCGGGGCCGCCGTCGCCAGGATGATCACGGCGATTCCCGACATGGACTTGGCCGCGATCAGGACCGGGCCGAGTCCGACGGTCCTGATGAGGCGGCTGCTGAGCGTGGCGCCGAGCAACGCGCCGCAGTTGCCGACGGTCAGAGCCAGCCCGAGTTCTCCCGGGGAGAGCTTCAGATCCCGCAGGGCGTACGCGGTCAGTACGGCCCCCAGCGCGCCGCCCAGCCCCACGAGGTTGCTGATGCCCGTCGCCAGAGCCAGGGACCGCAGGGTGCGGTGGCGGAAGACGAACCGCAGTCCCTCGGCGATCTGGGTGCGCATCCTGGTCTTCGTTCGGGGCTGCGGTGCCTGCGCCCCGGGCGTTCGGATGAGGTTGAGCAGCAGCGCGGACGCCAGGTAGCTCACGGAGTCGACCACGAGGATCAGGGGCGCGGTGACCAGTTGCAGCAGGAGGCCGCCGAGGCTGGGGCCCGCCAGTTCCGCCGTCGAACGGGAGAACTCCAGCCTGCTGTTACCGTCCGGGGTCTGCTCCCGGGCGACGACGCTCGGCAGGAACGCCTGGTCCGCGATGTCGAAGAAGACCGTGAACAGCCCGATGACGAACCCGACCGCGCAGAGCAGGGGTACGTTCAGCAGCCCGGAGAGGTGGCCGATGGGCAGTACGGCGATGGCCACGGCCCGGCCGATGTCGGCCGTGACCATCACGCGCCTGCGGTCCCAGCGGTCGAGCAGTGCGCCCGCCTGCAGGCCGACCAAGAGGAACGGTAAGGTCTCCATCGCCGAGATGAGGCCGAGTTGGCCGGTCGATGCGGAGAGGTTCGTCAGGGCGAGCACGGGGATGACGAAGAACGTGATCTGGGTGCCGAACTGACTGACCGTGTGCGCAGACCACATGGCCTGGAAGTTGCGCTGCCGCCACACACTGATCGGCCGGGCAACGCTTGCTGCCGGTTCGAGACCGGAGTCGACGTTCGTCATTTCCGTGCTTTCCCTCGCCTCTGGGTCGGTGGGTCGCGGCGGACCTCACGGTCGGGCGGCAGGGCGAAGTCACTCCGGGACTCCTGACCCGCGCGTCGCTGATTCCGGTGAGCCGGCCATCGCCACGAGCCCGATCTACTGCAGGTTTACTGACGTCATTTGTGTTCAGAGCTCGAAGCACGGCATGCGCGAAATGCGCCGAGTCCTTTGATCCGGGAGAACGGGCGGCCTATCGCCCTCGTACGAGGGGCCGGCTCTCAGCCCAGTTCCGGACCTGGCGTTTCGATGGGCCCCATGTCAGCCTCCCCTTCCGGACATCGCTCCAGCGACCGGCACTCGCCACAGCTCGGGCAATCGAACATCGGCATCGGGTAGCCGCGTCCGCAACCGCAACCGCTCGACCTGTGCCGTTGGCAGCATCGCTGGTTCGCGCGCGAGTGGTCAAGAAGAGCCGGACCGTTGCCTGGCCGGGAGCCGGGTGGTTCTGCCGGACCAGGCGCCTGGAGACGGCGAGGAGTTCCGCTTCTCCCCCACGTCAGATCTACCCGACTCCGGGGGCTGGAATTTTCCGCGGAAAATCGGGGCCACGAAGCAGTCCCGCGACGACCGCCCCATCGTCCCGTGTTGCGCTGGTCGGCCTGCTCGCGAAGTCACCGGCCTCAGCAGGGGGAGGCCGCCACCGCGGACTCCGTCTCCAAGCGCTGCCTGACCATTCGACACTCCCTAGGAACTCTGCGGGCTGCCGATCCGGAGGAGGTTGCCGCTGCGGTCGACCAGGGCGAACTCCCGCATCCGGTAGTCGGTGTCGACCACCGGTGTCAGGCGGCTGCCGGTGCCCGGGTCGGTGGGGATGCCGATTCGGGCCCAGTCGCGGTGCAGTGCGTCCGCGTCCCGGACCTGGAGGTAGCAGCTGCCGGCGGTGGCCAGTGGGTCCACCCCGGGGTCGTGACGGAAGTGAAGTTCCACGGTGCCACGGACGACGATCAGGTAGCCGGCCGGGCCGTCCCAGCGGCCGCGGGGCTCGAAGCCGAGGCGGCCGTAGAACTCCTGTGTCTCGTCCAGGTCCCGGCTCGGAAGGATCGGGACTGCGTACTCATCCATGGCTCCGCCTCAAGGAAGTGTCGTGGGGGTCGTGTCGGATCCGGCCGCCACCTTCTGGTGTCCGGGCGGCGGTTCCGGTGCACGAACCCGGTCGGAAAATTTTCTGCGGAAAATCGGTGGGACCCTGTTCGCGCTCGGGCGAAGGACAGAGTCTCTCTCGGATCGGTCATGGGGTTCGATGGCTGAGGCTGCCGGGAGCGTCGGGGTCGTCTTCGTCGTCCTCGGTGGGCCAGCGCCCTTCTATGTGCAGTTGGATGAGCGCGGCGTGGGAGAGCGGGGTGGTGGGGTCGGTGACGTCCCCGTTGGTGGTGTAGTCCAGGAGCACGACGTCGCTCCCGGTCCTGAGCTGCTCGACCAGGTCGGCCACTCGGTGCTCCAGGATCCACCGGTAGGCCGGCAGGTAGATCCGGCGCCGGGCGGTTTCGTAGGGCAGCAGCCGGTCTCCGTCCAGGCCGGTTCGGTGGCCTTGGACGGGGCCGTACCGGCGGACCGTCCGCTTCAGGCCCTTCATCGTGGTGACTCCGAGCTTCGCGGGGTCGACGTCGGAGTCGTGGAAGACCTTGAGGGCCTGCCAGATACCCTCCACCGACTGGCTGGTCACTCCGTCGGAGAAGGGGACCGGGATGCCGCCGTGCGGAAAGAACGGGCTGAACCGCACCCACGGCTCCGGTGCCTTGGAGGTCACGTCGATGATCTCGGCGCCGGGAAAGGCCGCGATCAGTGACGCCATTGCGCGGCGGCGGCTGGCAATACGGATCGACATCTGAGGCCCCCTGGGTCGATAGCAACAACCACCGAGCATCCCCGATGCCACTGACAGTCCAGCCGCCCATGGATCCGGGGGAACTGATGGACAGCCGGCGCCGGCATCGGCCAGGGCGCGACTCCCCCGGCTTCGATTTTCCGCGGAAAATCCGGACCAGCCGCTGGCCAACCGTGCGGACGGCTGCCGACGGCACGGTGGCGCGCTGTGGTCGGCTGCCGCTGCCGCGCCGTCTATCGGTCGTCGTCGAGCCGCGGAATTTTCCGCGGAAAATCCGAAGCCTGTCGACCGACGGAGCCGAGGCACGCAGCTGGTCTGTGGCCGCAGTCCCGGGTGGGTGCACCGCACCCACGCCCCGACCCGTGCGGTCGGTCTAGCGTGGCGGACATGGAAAGCAACAACGAGTTCGGTGAGTACCTGCGTGCTCGCCGCGCGATGATCACGCCGCGGGACGTCGGGCTGTTCGACGGCGGGGAACGGCGAGTGCCGGGCCTGCGACGGGACGAGGTGGCGCTGCTGGCCGGGGTGAGCACGGACTACTACATCCGCCTGGAGCAGGGCCGTGAGCGCAACCCGTCCGAGCAGGTGCTCCGGGCGATCGCCGCGGCACTGCGGCTGGACGGTGCCGCGGCGGGTCACCTGTTCCGGCTCGGCCTGCCCGTCTTCGCCACGGAGGCCGCGGCACCCACCGTCGCCCCGGAGCTGGTGCGGCTGATGGACGGCATGCGCGACGTGCCGGCCTTCGTGGTCGGCGCGGCACAGGACGTGCTGGCCGCCAATGCGATGGCGCGCGAGCTGTACCGCGGGTTCACCCGGTACGACAACCTGCTGCGGATGATCTTCCTCGACCCGTTCGCGCGGGAGTTCTACGTCGACTGGGACAAGGCCGCGCACACCGCGGTGGGCAACCTGCGGGCGTCCTCCTCGCAGTTCCCCCAGGACGAGCGGATCGAGCGGATCGTCGGCGAGCTCGGCGTGCGCAGCCCCGCCTTCACCGGCCTGTGGGCACGCTACGAGGTCCGTCCCCGCACGCAGGAGGACAAGCACTTCCGGCACTCCGGTGTGGGTGAGGTGCGGCTGCACTTCGAGGCGCTGGCCGTCACCAGCGCCCCGGGCCAGCACCTGTCCGTCTACAGCGCGGAACCCGGCAGCGCCAGTGCCGATGCCCTGGTCCTGCTGCGCCGACTGGCCGAACAGGGCCCGGCTCCCACCGACCAGGACTCCCCCGCAGAGGAAGAAGACGCCCGATCATGACCACCGCCCTGTTCGACACCGCCGGCACCTTCAAGATCGCCGGCAAGGAAGTCAGCCGCCTCGGCTTCGGCGCCATGCGCCTGACCGGGCTCGGTGTGTGGGGCGAGCCCGCGGACCGCGACGAGTGCGTCCGCGTGGTGCGCCGGGCCGTCGAACTCGGCGTGCAGCTGATCGACACCGCGGACTCCTACGGCCCCCACGTCAGCGAGGAGATCATCCGGGAGGCGATCCACCCCTACCCCGACGACGTGCTCATCGCGACGAAGGCCGGGCTGACCCGCAACGGCCCGGACACGATCAGGACCCGCGACGGGCTGGTACGCCTGGGCCCCAAGGCGTGGCCGCCCCTTGGGCGCCCGGAGTACCTGCGCCAACAGGCCCTGCTGAGCCTTCGCCGGCTCGGCCTGGACCACATCGACCTCTTCCAGCTGCACCGCGTCGACCCCCAGGTCCCGCTGGAGGACCAGGTCGGCGAGCTGAAAGGGCTCCAGGACGAGGGCAAGATCGTCGCGATCGGCCTGTCCCAGGTCACCGTCGACCAGATCGAGCAGGCGCGCGCGATCGCGGAGATCGCCACCGTCCAGAACCGCTACAACCTGACAGACCGCAGCTCCGCCGACGTCCTGGAGCACTGCACCCGCCACGGCATCGGCTTCATCCCCTGGGCGCCGGTGGCCGCCGGCGAGCTCACCCGCCCCGGCGGGCCGGTCGACCGCATCGCCGCCGCCCACGACGCCCGGCCGTCCCAGGTGGCCCTGGCCTGGCTGCTCGCCCGCTCCGAGGTCGTGCTGCCCATCCCCGGCACCTCCAAGGTCACACACCTGGAAGAGAACCTGGCCGCGGCGACGCTTCGCCTGACCGACGTGGAACTCGGCGAACTCACCGACGCCGACGCCACATGATCTCCCCTCGGGACTGGGCGCTGCCCTTCACACCGGCCGGCCCTCCCCCACCCACCCACTGAAGAAGGCACCTCGCACCATGCTGCTTCCCTCCACCCAGGCAGGCCGGGGACGGCCCGTCGTCCTGCTCCACGCGCGGCCCACCGACCGCACCATGTGGAACGCCCACCTCCCACTGCTCGCCGAGGCGGGCGTACGGGCCATCGCCCTGGACCTGCCCGGCCACGGCGACGCGACCGTGCCTGACCGCCGCGTGGTGGCTCCCTGGTCGGACGTGCTCGACACGCTCGACCACCTCGGGGCCGACCGCTTCGTACTCGCCGGGAACTCACTGGGCGCCCTGGTGGCACTCCAAGTCGCCGTCACGGCACCCGAGCGGGTGGACGGCCTGGCACTGGTCGGGTACCGGCCCCACGACCAGCCCGCCTCCCCACGGCTGGACGCCGCCTGGGAAGCCGAACGGACGGCACTGGCCGCCGGCGACCTGGAGGCCGCGGTCAAGGCCGGCGTCGAGGCGTGGACCTCGACCGGAGCCACCGAGGAGGTACGCACCCACGCCGCCCGCATGCTCCACCGCCAGCTGACCGAACAACTCACCCACGGCGAACCGCCGCAGGCGACGGACCCCCTCGGCACGGGCCCGGCGGCGCTGCGCGCGCTCAGGGGCGTGGCCGCCCTGGTCGGCGTGGGCGAGCACGACATGCCCGACTTCCACGAAGGCGGCGAGAGCCTGGCCCGCGACCTCGGCGCGGGCCGGATCACCGTCATCCCCGACGCCGGACACCTCGCGCCCCTGGAACAGCCCGCGGCGTTCTGCACCCTGCTGCTGGACTTCGTCCGCCGCCTCCCCCAGCAGTCGTCGCCCGCGCACAGGTAGCACCCGCCGAGGTAGCAGCCGCCGAGGTGGTCCGCCGGTCGCGGACCCAGGTACTGGTCCCTCGCCGCCTCGGCGACCGATCCGGGCTGTGCTCGTAGGCATCTGCGGTGCACTCGCACCACTCCCCCACGCCGACCGGCGCGCTCCGCTCCCGAGCAACCCTTCGGCAGGCTTGCTCCGGGGATCTCGTCGTCCGTCACCCGGCGACCGTAGGGAGCGGCCCGGACAACCCGGCCGTCGCTCGATTTTCCGCGGAAAATTCGCGCCCGCCGTCCGGCCAGCGGACGGCTCGTCCGCGATGGGCAGTCCGCGGGGCCGGTGGGTCACGAATTTTCCGCGGAAAATTCGGAGGCCCTACGGAAGGGGTCGCCGAGGTGGTGGGGGAGTGGTCAGTGGTACCGCACCTCCCGTACCGCAGGGCCGCGCCGGTGGTCCCGGATCAGGAGCGAGCCGAGGCCGGGAGGCGCGGAGCACAGTGGGCCGTGCAGGTCCAAGCTGTCGAACTCCGTGGGGAGGGTGACGTCCGGTCCGATGTGCGCCGGGGCTTCGGCGTTCGCCGCGTGGAGCGGGCCCTCGCCCAGAACGGAGAGCACGTTCGCACCCAGTGGCGGGTCCTCGGGTCCGACCGCGAAGAACATGTGCAGGCGCTTGCGTACCAGGGCACCGGACTCGGGCGCCTCGATTCGGATGTCGCCGTACGAATGCTCCGCCATGGGACGACGCTATCTGCGGCGCCGGGGGAGCGGGGCGCGAACCGTCCGAATCCTCCTGGGAGCGACATCCCTCGAACCGGGGCCCGGGTTCTGCGGCTCGCGAATTTTCCGCGGAAAATCGGTCGCCGGAACCCGGACCGGTCGGCGGCTAGTCCGAGTTCTCCCAGACCAGTACGCCCGGGCCGTCAGGCGTGATGACCGGGATCCAGGCCTCTGCCGCCTCCGACAGCCGGGACTCATCGAGGATGAGCGACGGCGGGCGGAGATCGTCGCTACGGCCGGAGCCGTACATCCCCAGGGAGTCGACGGCGGTCCGCAGTCGGTCGAGCACCCCGGCTGGCCACTCCCGGCCGCGCATGCCGTAGCCCTTCAGCTCGCCGACGAAGATCTCGTTCATACCCTCGTCCAGGTCCGTTCCGTAGAGCGGGACGAGGTAGCCCTCCTGCTCGTACTGGGCGCAGGCGTAGCCGCCGCACTGGTTCTGGTAGACGACGCCGGTGGGGGCCGCCACGATGACGAACATCCAGCCGCCGCCGCATCCGTCCGGGTCGAGGTAGACGTAGCGCTTTGCCGGTGTCGCGTCGTGGGACTGGTCCGTCATCAGGTCGGTCTCCGGTGTGGGTGGGGGATGGTCGGCGGCCTGGGCGGCGGCGGAGCCATCGAACCTCGGATGGCGTCCACGGAACCACTGGATTTCGGTGGGAGCGGAGTCCGGCGGCGGCCGGATCCGGCCGCCGCCGGACTCCGGAATTTTCCGCGGAAAATTCGGGGGAGCGGGAGCGGGAGCGAGAGCGGGCCTCCCGCCCACGCCGCGTGTTGATCATTGCGACGATGTTCCTATGTCCTCCTCACCTCTCCCCGACCTGTGGCTGCGCGGCGTCGCCGCCAACCCGGCCGCCCCTTCTTGAGGTCCTGCTGCGACTTCTCGCCCCGCAGGCGCACACCGCCTGGCCGCTCCTCTGCGGGGAGAGGGCGCTTCCCGCAGAGGTCGTCGAGGCGGTGCTCGCCCACCCCGAGAGGGCGGTTCGCCGCGCCTTCGCCCGTAACCGGTACGCCGATCCCGCTCAGCGCGGGCGGCTGGTCGACGACCCGGATTCCCTCGTTCGCGCGGCCCTGGCCGCAGGCCCCCGTCCGCGCCTGGGGGTGGCAGGGCCTCTCCCCGACGAGGTGCTGGAGACGCTGCTGACCGCGCACAACGACGACTGGTCGGAGCAGCGTCTTACCGCCGACGAGATCAAGGAGGAGCTGGCGTCATCCGGGCAGATCCCGCAGTCGTTCCGTCGCGGGATGCTTCAGCACCCGAACCCGGACCTGCGGGCCCAGGCCACGAGCCTGTGGCTGTGGCTCACCCCCGAACAGCGCGAAACGCTCCTGGCCGACCCGGATCCGGCGGTGTCGGAGACGGCACGCGAGCAGAGCCGGATCCTGGATCCGGCGGCGATGGAGGCGGACCTGCCGGAACCCGACTGCCACCACCGGGCCCTGCTGCTCGTCAACTACGCCGTGTCCCGGGCGGTGGCCGAGCGGTGCCTCATGCAGGGGCGCGATCTGTGGGCGCTCGCTTCCAACCACCACACGCCCGCCGACGTCGTCGCCCGGCTGGCGCACGACCCCGATCCGGAGGTGCGTGAGCGGGTGGCCGCCCGGGCCGACCTGGATTCGGCCCTGCTGGCGGTGCTCTCCGAGGACCCGGACGAGACCGTTCGGACCCGGGCCCGGCTGCAGCCGCTCCCGCGCACCTGGCCGCAGCGCGCCGCGCTCGACCGGGCCTTCGGGCACACGGTCGAGTGCGTCGGCCCGGTCGGCGAGATGTTCCTGGCGCCGGGGACGAGTTGGTACGAGGCGTGCGCGGCGTCGCAAGAGCCCCGGCTGCGCCGGGTCGCCGCGACGTGCGCGTGGTTGCCGGGGGAGTCGGTGCGGCGCTTGGCCGCCGACCCCGACCCGGACGTACGGCACCTGCTCGCTCTCAACCATCCGCTGGCACCGCCGGCGATCGTCCTCGACGCCTTCACCGCCGTACCGCGCCACCGCCCGTACCTGCTGACGCTGCCCCGGCTGCCGCGTACCGGGCTGGGTCACCTCCTCGACCACGCCGACGCGGAGGTCCGCGCCCTGGCCGCCGCCGACCGGACCCTCGCCGAGCCGCCGCTCCGGCTGCTGTCCGACCCGGACCCTGGTGTCCGCCGGGCAGCGGCCGCCAACCCACTGCTTCCGCTGGGGCTGATCTCCTCCCTCCTGGACCGCCCGGAGCTGGCCGAGGGGGCCGCGGCCAATCCGTCGCTGCCCGTCGCACGGCTCCACGAGCTGCTCGACCGCGGCGGACTGCCGGCCGCTGCTCCGCATGGGAAAGCGGCACCAGGTCGGGCCCGGCGGTAGGCTGCCGACCCGTGTTCGAGTACCACGGCTGGATCAACGTTCTGGAGACCGCCGGCGCCGATGACGAGGACATCCGCCTCGAAGAGGGCCGCCTGAACGTCATCGCGGAAGGCATCCAGCAGCGGGTCGAGGAGATCGCGAGCCCCCACCTCCTGGACCTGCGCCGGATGAACGGTGCGCTGTTCCTCCACTTCGGGGGCCAGCGGAACCACCGCGATCCGGAGGTCCTCGACTTCTTCCGCGAGGTCGGCCGCCGGGCGCCGAATTCGTACGGCCTCCTGCACGTGCGCGATGACGAGAACCCGGCTCACGAGAACGAGGTCTACGTCCTCCGGATGGTCCGGGGCGAGGTCAGCGAGCACGCGGAGCCGATGCTGTCTCCTTGCGTCCCCGTCCTCGAGGATCCCTTGCACGGCTGATCGGACAGCGAGACGTGACTGACCTTCGGCACCCCGACCGGCGGGGTCTCGCCCCTGCCGGTCGCTTCAACAGGCGCCGCCGGGGCGCCCTCAACGCACACGCCCGCAGTGCCCTTCGCCCACGTCGCCCTGTTCACGAGGACCGGCTACGGCTCAACTGCCGTGGTGCTTTCCTGCAGTCAGTGCCGCTGCGAGGCGTGTCGCCGGGTCGTCGGCGAGCCGACGGTGCGACCGGCCGGCCGGGATGACGCCGCCGGCGACGCCAGCGACCGACGGCCCCACGGTCGGGCACTACCCCGACTGACTTTTGATCAGGTCAACTTACCGGGGAGCGGAGGTGCCGGACGGCCGTGGAGGCGGGGGAGGGGCCCGGATAGGCTGGAACAGCACGTCAGAGGGCCGTGGACGGCCGGGGAGGGTCCTGGAGCATGGGGAAGAAGAGCGAGCTGGACGACCTGCGGGCGCGGCTGGAGTCGCTGGAGGCGGAGGTCAGTCGGCTGCGCGGTGCGGCTGCGGCGACGGGTACGGCGGCAGTGACCGTCGAGGACCAGCCGGGGCAGCCCCAGTCGATGACCCGTATCGCCGATGCCCTCGGTGTCATGGTCTCCGCTCGGACCGAGGAGCGGACCGGGAAGCGGGCGGAGGAACGAACCGAAGAGCGGACCCAGGTTCTGCGGACCCGCCCCGAGCCCCTGGCGCCCCCGGAGCCCCCGAAAACCCTGGAACCGCGGAACACCCCCGCCCCCGCCCCCGCGCGCAGCGGCGGCCAGTTCCTGGAGAGCCTCCTGTCCGGCCAACCGGCGCTCCAGCAGTAACTGCGCCCGCCGACAAGCAGCCGGACAACTGTGCGGGGGGCGACCCCGAGTTCTCGGGGTCGCCCCCCGCACAGTTCCGGGGCCGTCACGCCTTCGGCAGCGTTATCCCCAGTTCGAGCATGGCCGGTGAGGCCGGCCCGCCCTCGGAACGCTCGGTCTTGTAGCCCTTGACGCCCGGGGCGACGGTGCGCGGGTCCACGGCCTCGGAGGGGGCGCCGGTGGTGTAGAGGCCGTCCGGGTCCTGGTCGCGGTCGTGGGGCAGCAGCCAGAAGACGCGGCGGCGGAAGGTGCCGGAGGCGCGGGAGGACTTGGCGTCGGGGCCGAGGATCGCGTAGCCGACCATGCGGCCGTCGCGGTGGTAGGCCGGGCGGCCGCGCCGGGTGGTGAGGCGGTCGAGCGACTGGCGCACGTAGTCGAGGTCGGTGGTGTCCTCAAGCCAGACGAGATCGGTTTCGTGGGCGAGCTCGGCCGGGTCGATCAGCGCGCTCACGCGTTCTGCTCCTCTGTGTCGTCGGTGATCAGGCCGATGCCCGGGTAGTACTTGCGGCTGTTGGACAGGACCATCTCCTTGGGAGAGGTCATACCCAGTGTCTCGCGGACTCGTGCGGCGAACGCGCGGCCGGATACGGGATTGGCTCCCTCGAAGCCGCACCAACGGGTGTAGGCGCCGAATAGCTGGGACTGTTCGGCACGCATGCCCTCCCCGGTGACGCAGGCCTCCTTGAGGAAACGGCCGACGTGGTCCTCGGTCTCCGCGTACGCCGTGGTGGCGGTCTGGACGGCCTGGGGTCCGGCCAGGTCCTTCTCACCCGCGAAGTAGCGGCGGGCACCGTCGATGAGCCAGGCGAGGATACCGGGGCCCTCCTCGGCGACGAGGACGTGGGCGAGGTTGTCGATCTTGCGTTCCTCGGGGACGACCCGTTCGAACGGGATGAGGCGCATGCGGCGCCAGAAGGCGAAGCCGCCGGTGCCCACCTCGGGGCGGTGGTTGCCGAGCAGCCAGAGCTTGTGGGTGGGTTCGAAGGAGAAGAAGTCCTGGCGCATCCGGCGGGCCTTGATCTTGTCGCCGCCGGTGAGGAGCTTGACCCGGGCCTCGTCGAAGCGGTCGCCGGGCTTGAGCTCGGAGCAGACGATGATGCGGCGGCCGTGGAGTTCGGCGAGGTCGGTGGGGTGGCCGTCGAAGGTCTTGGCCATCAGGAAGCCGGGCGGGGCCGCGTCCGCGTAGTCGCCGAGCAGTTGGATCATGACGTCCAGGAGGACGGACTTGCCGTTCTTTCCCTGGCCGTAGAGGAACGGCATGACCTGGGCGCCGACGTCGCCGCTGATCGAGTAGCCGAGCAGCAGGTGGAGGAAGTCGCGGGTCTGGCGGCCTTCCTTGTCGTCGCCGAAGGTGTCGGTGAGGAAGCGGTCCCAGCGGGGGGTGGGCATCCGGGCGGGGGCGAGCGTGGTGGAGCGCGAGTGGTGGTGGACCTTGGGGTCGGGCGGGACGATGGCGCCGGTGCGCAGGTCGACGACGCCGCCCGGGGTGCAGAGGGCGTAGGCGTCGGCGTCCAGCAGGGCGGCGTTGAGGACCATGCCGGGGGCGGACTTGGCCTGGGCCAGCATGGCGTTCATGCCCGAGGTGGACAGGGCGCGGCGGCGGTGCCGACGCAGGTCGGTGTTGGTGTAGAGGCCGCGGGCGTCGTGGGTGGCGATGCTCTCGGCCATCTCGCCGGCGGCCCACAGGACGGTGTCGTCCTCGTCGAGCTGCCAGCGGTGGGTGGCCCAGCGGTACCAGCCGATGCCGGGAACGTGGCGGTAGTCGCGTCCGTAGAGGTGGACGAAGAGCTTGGCGTTGCCGCGGTCGGAGAGGGAGTCGGGCAGGAGGCCGTGCTGACTCGCCTGCGGACCTTCTTGCCGACCGTCTCTACCTTCTTGCCGGCCCTCTTGCCGAACAGCCTTCGAGCCCGCCTGGGAAACGGGGCCCGCCTGGGCCCGGACGCTCGGCAGTTCCTGGGAGTCGTGGAAGGGCTGGACGGGCGCCTGCGAAGCCGCGCCGGGGCCGTGACCAGGAGCGGAAGCAGGGGCAGGGGCGGCGGGCGCGTCGAGGAGGCTCTCCTGGACGGCGGTGCCGTGCCAGGGGGCCTGCGCGGGCCCGGGGACGGGCGAGTACTCCAGGATCTGCTGGGCAGCGGCCACGGGATCGAAGACCGTCCTCTTGCGGGGGCTGTCGCTCATCCTCGCGCCTTCCCGATGTGCAGTGGCTGCCGGGCTCCGGCCTCAAGGCCGGAACGGATGACGGCGGAGCTCTGCCGGTCCTGGGCGGGACGGGCGGTGCGGGCGGCGTCGGTCAGCAGCCGCTCGGCGGCGGCGTGGGTGAGGTGTCCGGCGGAGACTAGGCCGCCGACGGTGTAGGCGGCGCGGTTGAGCTTGCCGGTGAACCCGGCTCCCTCGGGGATCGTGGCGCAGTCGGTGACGTCCTGGAGGACGGTGTCGAGGACCTTTTCGGCGCCCCGCCTGCCGCCGCCCGCCGCGACCACGGCCTGGCGGGCCCGGTCGGGGACGGCCGGCAGCGGGCTGCCGGGCTGCTGGGGGCGGTCCTTGAGATGGCCGGTGCGGATGAGCTCCTCGGCGAGCCACCGGGGGAGCGGGGCCGGGACGGTGGCACCGGGCAGGGGCCGGTAGGTGCCGCTGGTGGTGACGGTGCTGGGCGCGACGATGTAGCCACCGTGCGCGCGAACGTCGACCTGCCAGGCGAGGGCACGGCCGGTGGAGGAGCCGGTGGAGCAGGTGAAGCGGTGGTGGGCGTCGTCGCGGTACCAGATGTGCAGGCCGCCGGAAGGGGTGCGCACGCGCAGGGTCCCGGCGTCTGCGGAGGGGTCGGGAGCCTTGCGCAGGGCGGCCAGCAGGGCGAGCGTGTGGTACCCGTTCTCCAGGCCCTCGAGGTCGACCCGGTCGTGGATCGGGATCCCGGGCAGGATCCGGTCCCTGGCGGGGACGTCCGCGGGGTGGCTGTCGACGTCGATGACCACCAGGCCGGACGGCCCGCAGGCGACGCCGGTGCCGAAGCCCGGGTTGACCCGCCACCAGGCACTGATGACGTCCTGGTCGGTGGTGGCGGCGTGGAAGCCGTGACACCAGCGACCGACCCGTGGGCAGAGGCACTCGGCGGGGGAGTGCGGGGACTCCTGGCAGGGCTGGCAATTCGCCGGCGGGGTCTTTCTCCCGGGAGCCAGCGGATGGACGGGCCATCCCTGGGCGGCACACCAGCGCGCGACGGCCAGCGCGTCCGGCTGACGCTCCGTTCGGTCGCTCCCCACGGCCTTCGGCGCCGTCACGCTGGTCCCTTCCCCTTGGTTCGGTAGCTGCTGCAGCTCTCGCCCAGCTTCTTCGGTAGCTGGGTAGCTGCCCGGATTTGGGTCGCTTGTTCAGTCGCTGACGGCAAAAAGCCAGGTCAGAGCACTGGAAGGTGCCGGATCAGCGACTGAAGCGACCGAAGTCCAGAAGATAGCTCACACAGACTAGCCGAGCGAGCACATACCGTCCCGGACCGCCGGTACTTGCGAGGAAACTGAGCGACCGAACCCGGGGCCAGCGACCGAGCCGCTTCGGTCGCTGTTTTCGGTCCACCGGCGTTTTCGCAGGTCGGAGCCGATTTTCCCAACAAACAGCGACTGAAGCGACTGAAGCCCGGGTCTATAACGCGCACACGCACACGGGAATGTCTTCATATACCCGACCTTGAGTCGCTTGGGTCGCTGATGGGGTGGGTGCATGTGCTCTGACCTGGGATTTCGTCCAGCGACTGAAGCCCAGCGACCGAAAGCGACTGAGTCTCGCGGGGCCCGTCCCCCGGCGTGTCGCGGGTGTCGGACCCGGTTGCAAGTCGCCGGCTCGGTCGCTTGGGTCGCTTCGGTAGCTCCGGTCGCCGACCGAGGAAGAACCACCGGCGCGCTCACGCGCGCCGCCAGGATCTCCGACCTTGGGTCGCTTCAGTCGCTTCAGTCGCTCGGTCGCTGCCTCCCCGGCAGGAAACCGCCCGGGGCTGGAGGCCCTGACGCCAACTGTCGAGCCAGCTACCGAAGCGACCCAAGCGACCGAAGCGACTCTGGTACGGACATGCCCCCACCACGGACTCGCTCGCGGACGGGAGCGACGGCCGTACCGTCCGGGCTGACGGCATCTGGCCCCGCAGGTCCTGCGGGCGGGAGCGGACGGATTCGAGTACAGCGGGCCGCAGGGCAGGATGCGGAGGTAGGAATCGTCCCCGTCGTGGCAGGGCAGCGACTCACGCAGGTCGGCGGGGAGCACGAGGCCGAGCCGTACCGCGGTCCTCGCGACGGCCTCGGGAGTCGCGGGCAGGCCGAGCTCCGCCAGGCTCGCGGGAACGTGGTCGGCCAGCCAGGCGTCAATAACGCTCCAGGACTCGCTCACCGGGGCGAACACCGGGCTGATGCCGGTACGGGGAAGATCGATCACGGGCCGCAGCCTTCCAGAGCGCTGTGACACGACGACGGCGGCCGCGCGCCACCCGGCGGAGGGCCGGGGCGTCAGTCGGAGCGCAGGATCCGGGAAACGTAGAGGCGCGGTGGTTCCGCGTCCTCGTCCACCGCGTACTCCACCGGCCCCAGGTCCCGGTTCAGCAGCGCCGAATGCGTGCCGGGGCCGGCGGGGCACGGGCAGGCTCAGGTGGGGGGAAAGGAGTTCGCTCACAGATCGACCCACCGACACCGGGGGAGTGGCGTCGCAAGGGCTCGGCCACCGGATGCGCGGGTGATGCCAATGCTGCGGATTCCGGCACGGTCCGTCGGTCGGCCGGGCAGCATTCCCCCGCGTTCCCCCGTGTCTTGGTAGCGCCCGCTACTCACCGCTACGCTCGCGCACATGAAGCAGCTGAGCGCGCGACCGGAGAACGCCGGGCAGGCCCGGGGGACGGTCCTCGAGGCGGAACGCGGCCAGTACCCGGGATGGCACCCGGGCCCGGCCCCCGCCCGTGGCGTGGCGGCGGGCGCGGCGTGATCCTGCGGATCGATCGGGCCTGGCTGCTCGACATCGCCCACCAGTTCGTACCCGGCGACCCGGACGTCACCGACTACGGCACCCTCGCCGCCGCCGTCGCCCGGCACGCCGACGAGGTCATGGGCGTTCCCGTCTACGAGGCCGTGAACCAGCGCGCCGCCGCGCTGATGCACCAGCTGATCCGCGTCCCCGCCCTGGAGTCCGCCAACGAGCACTTCGCTGCCGTCGTGGCCGCCTCCTACCTCAGCGCCTCCGGTGTCATCGTCACCGCCGAGCCCCAACAGGCCGTCGACCTCGCCGCCCGTATCCGCGCCGGGCACGCCGACGTGCGGGAGGCCGCGGCAGTCATCCGCACCTGGTACCGCTGACGGCGCTCCGGACTCCGGCTCCGCTCCGGCTCCGGCTCCGGCTCTGGCTCCGCTCCGGACCGCGACGGGTTCCGCGAGCGGGACTTTTCAGGCGGTGGCGAGCGCGTGCCCCAGGAGCGACATCGCGTCGGGCATCACCCGCCGCCAGAAGCCGTCCGTGTGCTCCCCGTCGGGGAACCGCCCGACCCGCGCTCGCGCCTGCCGGGCGACCTGGCGGGCGGCGGGGCAGAACGGGTCCTCCTGACCGCACCACACGCCGAGGGTGCCGGTCTGCAACTGGTCCAGACGCAGCGTCGGCTCGTGGGCCTGCCAGTCCGTCTCGTCGACGTACCCGCCGGTGGTGCGGGCGTCCGCCCAGGTGCGGAAGACGGCCGGGCTGAGCAGCGCCACGGCGTCCAGGTTGCGGCCGGCCTGGGTGCGTCCGACGGCGTACTGCAGGGCGCCCGATCCGCCCATCGAGATTCCCGTCACGGCACGCGGCGTGGGCAGTTGGCGGGCGTGCAGCCAGCCGGGAAGTTCCTCGCGGAGCATCGCCTGCGGGTCATCGCCGCCGGCGGCTTGCCGGTGCCAGTACGTGGCGTCCCCGCCGTCCACCGCGACGACGGCGAACGGTGGCACACCGCCCTGGACCGCGGCCGCCAGGAACTGGGGAACCCCGAGCGTCACCATGCCCTGTGCGTCGTTGCCGCGGCCGTGCAGCAGGACGCAGACCGGCAGGTTCGTGCTCGCCGCGGCACCAGGCGGGAGCATGGTCACCATCGTGACCTCCCGGCCCCGCGCCGCCGAACGCACCTTCTCGACGCGCACGGGCCCCGGGGCGACGTCCGGGATCCTGCCGTCCGTCCCGGTCATCCCCAGCGCCTTCTTCAGCGTCACCCCACCGGGCACCCACCCGGCGAGCATCCCGCCCCCGGCCGCGGCCCCGAGCAGGGCGCCGCCGCCCGCGACGCCGGCCCCGATCCGCAGCAGCCGCCGCCGTGACGGTGCTCGGTCGTCGGGGGCCGCTGAGGGCCGCTCAGTAGTGTTGTCGGTGTCTGTGGTCATGTCTGTCGGCCTTTCGCCGGTCGGATTCGTACGCGCGGCCGCCAGCGGTCGCGAGCCCTGCTTCCGGAGCGACGTACGGCTGAGTACCACGGGCGCCACGGGCGCCCGTGGCCACTGAGAGCAGTGGCCACTCAGAACCGCGGCATCGGCAACGTGGCGGCGGCGGCCTGGCTGAGCGCAGGCGGATGGCCAGATGTCGGCACGTCCCCCCAGTCGGCCGGCCCAAGCAAAAACGATCATCGTAGTGGACGAGGGATCAGACCACCTGGTTTCCGTTGGCACGATCGTGTGACTCGACCGCTCAACCTCCTCCCACCGATGCCCGATGCGCCAGGATCGGACAGGCCGACCCAGGCCGACCCAGGCCGACCGGACCGAACCCGGCGCCCGAGCCCGGCCGATCCCGACCACGAGGAGGCGGTAGTGAAAGCGTTCCACCCCACCTTCGGCCGGCAGCCGTGGCCCGACGGCGTCCGGGTCCTCCAGGTGTACGCGCTGCCGGATCTCTCCGCCGGATCGGCCCTGCGCACGCTGCTCGGCGACCTGCGCAAGTCACTGGCCGGTTTCCCCGTGGTCCCGGTGCCCGACGACCACGCGCACATCACGCTCGACATGATCACCTCCACGCCGGCCGACGCCATCGGCGAGGCCGAACGCCGCGAACTCGCCGACCGACTGCGCACCGCCGTCGCCGGTACCGGACCGCTCGTCCTCCAGGCGGGATCACCGCTCGCGTACCGCACCGGCGTACGGCTCGACCTCCACCCCGACCACCAACTCGCCGTCCTCCAGCACCGGGTCCGCTCCGCGATCCACCAGGTCTGCGGCCCCGACTCCACCGCCTACCCCCTCGGCGTCCTCCACCTGACCGCGGGGTATGCCGCCGCGGACGTCGACACCGACGAGCTGGCGCAGGTCATCCACCGCGTCCGGCCCGGTCACGCGCCCTTCACGGTGCGCCGGATCGAGCTGATCGAGGTGTACTGGCAACGGGTGCCGGTGGACGGGTCGGACGCCTCGGGCCGACGAATCCGTTGGGACACCGTCGCGGCCGTCCCCCTCGACGACGTGCCCACCGCCGGACTGCACGCCACTTCCGATTCACGCTGAGGGAGCCCCAGCACCGGGCCCGTCCGGCGGATCTTCCCGGGGCCTCATGGCCGGGGACGCGCTCTGCTTCAACCCCGCAGGTCGTGCACGGTGCCCTCGCTGACGGCCCGCAGCTTCTCGGGACTGGCGACGTTGTGCACCGTCAGGACGCGGCCCTGCAGCGCTCGGTCGCGTCCTGCTTGACCGCCCGGTCGCCGGAGAAGCGCGGACGGCGGGCCTGCACGTGCTCGCGCCCGATGGGCGACCTGACGCACCGCCGACTCCGAGCGTTCGACGGCCTCGCCGATCTCCGCGTGGCTGAAGTCGAACACCTCCTTAACACGAACACGGGGCGTGTGGACCCGCTCGGCGAACACGGAGGCGTCGTGGGCGGTGCCGAGCGTGTGAGCGCTGCCCGTCGGCGCCGGGAACCGACTCCGTGCCCGCGACGCTGCCGAGCGCGTGGACGGGGGTGGTGACCTGGGTCACGGGCCGGTTGTGCGGTGCCGGAGGGGCTGTCCCCGGAGGTCGTGAGAGGCTCGTGCCATGGAACAGCGTGTACTCGGCCGCACCGGCCGTCCCGTCTCGATCGTCGGACTCGGCACCTGGCAGCTCGGTGCCGACTGGGGTGACGTGCGGGAGGAGGACGCCCTGGCCGTACTGGAGGCCTCCGTCGAGGCGGGTGTGACGCTCTTCGACACCGCCGATGTCTACGGCGACGGCCGCAGTGAGCGGCTGATCGGCCGCTTCCTGAAGGAGCGCCCGGACGCGGAGGTGTTCGTCGCCACCAAGTTCGGCCGCCGGGTCGAGCAGCGTCCCCAGCACTACCACCTCGCCAACTTCCGTGCCTGGGCGGACCGTTCACGAGAAAACCTGGGCGTGGAGCGGCTGGACCTGGTGCAGCTGCACTGCCCGCCGACGCCCGTCTACTCCTCGGACGAGGTATTCGACGCCCTGGACACCCTGGTGGCGGAGGAGCGGATCGCCGCCTACGGGGTGAGCGTGGAGTCGTGCGCGGAGGCGCTGACCGCGATCGCGCGCCCGGGCGTCGCGAGCGTGCAGATCATCCTGAACGCGTTCCGGCTCAAGCCGCTGGAGCGTGTGCTGCCGGCCGCCGAGGCGGCCGGGGTCGCGATCCTGGCTCGGGTGCCGCTCGCCTCGGGGCTGCTCTCGGGCCGCTACAGCGAGCGGACCGTCTTCGCCCCGGACGACCATCGCACCTACAACCGTCACGGCGAGGCCTTCGACCAGGGCGAGACCTTCTCCGGCGTGGACTTCGCGACGGGCGTCGAAGCGGCACGGGAGTTCGCCGCGCTCGCACCCGAGGGCGCGACTGCGGCCCAGACCGCGCTGCGGTGGGTCGTCCAGCAGCCCGGGGTGACGACGGTGATCCCCGGTGCCCGCAACGTGGCGCAGGCACGGGCCAATGCCGCGGCTGCGGCACTGGCGCCGCTGCCGCCGGCCACGCTGGACGCCGTCCGGGAGCTGTACGACCGCCGCATCCGGCCGCAGGTGCACGACCGCTGGTAGCCGAGGCCCGGCCGCATGCGGGCGGACACCACCGGGGTGGTGGTGTCCGCCCGCCCGGGGATTCATCGCGGGCAGCGCCTCGGTCGTGGTGAAGGTGCGCATCTCCACCACCGGCACCCGGATCTCCTACGCCGACGAGCCCGCCACCGGTCGAACCCCGCCACCGGTCGAACCCCGCCACCGGTCGAACCCCGCCACCGGTCGAACCCCGTCACGGTTCGCCGGTCTCCGGAGGCTGGGCCGTCCGGCTGGTCGACGGCGCGGCACGCGGGGACTCGGCCGGGGCGGCGGGCTAGGGTCGTCGGGGCCGGTCCGCCCCGCTACCGGAGCGCCCCGACGGGAGCGCCCCGCCACGGGAGAACGACTCCGCCCCGCCACGGGAGAACGACTCCGCCCCACCACGGGAGAACGATGCCGACGGTCCCCAGCCTCCGTTCACGGTGGGCGAGTGCCGCCGCCGGGCTGGCCGTGGTCGTGTCCACCCTGGCCGGCTGCGGCAGCGGCGGGCAGAACGGCCCGGTCACGCTGAACTGGTACAACTTCCCGGACGATTCGGGCGCGCTCCAGCAAGCCGCCGACCGCTGCGGGCAGCAGTCCGGCGGGCGCTACACCATCCGGTACGACAAGCTGCCCCGCGGCGCGGACGGCCAACGCCAGCAACTGGTGCGCCGGATGGCCGCCCACGACACCGACGTGGACATCCTCGGTCTGGACGTCACCTGGCCCGCCGAGTTCGCCGAGGCCGGATGGATCCGGGAGTGGACCGGGCAGCTACGCGACCGGGGCACCGCCGACACCCTCGACGCAGCGGTCCGTACCGCGACCTGGCGGGGCCGGCTGTACGCGACGCCGTACAACTCCAACACCCAACTGCTCTGGTACCGCGACGACCTGGTCCGGACCCCGCCCAGGACCTGGGCCGAGATGCTGGCCACGGCGGAGGACCTGGCCCGTGCGGGCAAACCGCACTACGTGGAGATCCAGGGCGCCCAGTACGAGGGACTGACGGTCTGGTTCAACACCCTGGTCGCCAGCGCCGGGGGTTCCGTCCTCACCCCGGACGCACAGGCCCCCTCGCTCGGGCCGCCCGCCGTCGCGGCCGCCACGGTCATGCACGACCTGGCGACCTCCGCTGCCGCCGACCCCTCGCTGCCGAACCAGATGGAGGACCAGAACCGGCTCGCCATGGAGTCCGGCACCGCCGCCTTCGAACTCAACTACCCGTTCGTCTACCCGTCGATGAAAGCCAACCAGCCCGCACTGTTCCCGCACTTCCACTGGGCGCCCTATCCCGCCGTGACGCCCGACCGCCCCGCCGGCGTGACCATCGGCGGGATCGACCTCGCGGTGGGCGCCTACAGCCGGCACCCCGACCTCGCCTTCGAGGCCACCCTGTGCCTGCGCAGCCGGGACAACCAGCTCACCAATGCGCTGAAGGGCGGTCTCCCGCCGTCGCTGCGCAGCCTGTACCGGACCGAGGAACTCACCCGGAGCTACCCCTTCGCCGCCGACGTGCTCGCCGCCCTCGACAGCGCCAGCGTCCGGCCGCAGACGCCCGCCTACCAGAACGTGTCCATCGCCATCTCCCACACCCTCTCCCCGCCCGCCGGCATCCGCCCGGAGAAGGACGTGGCCGACCTCCGCGGGCAGATCCAGGACGCCCTCGGCTCGAAGGGGCTGATTCCGTGACACCACCCACCCGAGCCCGCGACGCCGCCCTTCCGAAGGCGGCCGGGCCCTCCCGGGGCGCCCGCCAGGAACGCAGGCTCGGCCTGCTGCTGTGCGCGCCCGCGGCCGTCGTCATGCTCGCGGTCACCGCCTACCCGGTCGGCTACGCCGTCTACCTCTCGCTGCAGCGCTACGACCTGCGGTTCCCCGACCAGGCGCACTGGGTCGGACTCGCCAACTACGGCGCCGTGCTGACCTCCCCCGTCTGGTGGCAGGCGCTCGGCGTCACCGTGCTGATCACCGTCGTGTCGGTGGCCGTCGAGCTGGCCCTCGGACTCGCCCTCGCCCTGGTGATGCACCGCGCCGTCTTCGGCCGCGGCACCGTCCGCACCGCGGTCCTGGTGCCGTACGGGATCGTGACCGTGGTCGCGGCCTACTCCTGGCAGTACGCCTGGACACCGGGCACCGGCTACCTGGCCGCCCTGCTGCCGGGGGGCAGCGCCCCGCTGACCGAGCAGTGGCCCGCCATCGGCCTGGTCATCCTCGCGGAGGTGTGGAAGACCACCCCGTTCATGGCCCTGCTCCTGCTCGCGGGCCTCGCGCTGGTGCCCGACGAGACCGTCCGGGCGGCGATGGTGGACGGCGCGACCTCCGGACAGCGGCTGCGCCTGGTGATCCTGCCGCTGATGAAACCGGCGATCCTGGTCGCCCTGCTCTTCCGCACCCTGGACGCCTTCCGGATCTTCGACGACATCTACGTGCTGACCGGTGGCTCCAACGGCACCGGCTCGGTCTCGATCCTCGGCTACGACAACCTCTTCACCGCGCTCAACCTCGGCATCGGCTCGGCGATCTCCGTCCTGATCTTCGTCTGCGTGGCGCTCATCGCACTGGTCTTCGTCAAGCTCTTCGGCACGGCCGCGCCGGGCACCGAAGCGGAGCGCCGATGAGCACCCGCCGCACCCGGACCCTGACCGGCTGGGGAATCGTCAATCTCGCGGTCGTCCTCTACGCGCTCTTCCCGGTGTGGTGGATCGTGGCGCTCTCCTTCAAGGACCCCGCCACCCTCACCGACGGCAACTTCGTGCCGCGCACCTGGACAGTGGCCAACTACCGCGGCATCTTCCGGACTTCGGAGTTCACCCGGGCCCTGGTGAACTCGATCGGGATCGCGGTGATCGCCACCACCATCGCCGTCGTGCTGGGCACCATGGCGGCCTACGCGGTCGCCCGGCTGCGCTTTCCCGGCAAACGGCTGCTGATCGGGATCTCCCTGCTGATCGCGATGTTCCCGCCGATCTCGCTGGTCTCACCGCTGTTCGACATCGAGCGGGTGCTCGGCCTCTTCGACACCTGGCCCGGACTGATCATCCCGTACATGACCTTCTCGCTCCCGCTGGCGATCTACACGCTCTCGGCGTTCTTCCGCGAGATCCCCTGGGACCTGGAGAAGGCGGCCAAGGTCGACGGCGCCACGCCCTGGCAGGCGTTCCGTCTGGTCATCGCACCGCTGGCGGCACCGGGCGTGTTCACCACCGCCATCCTGGTCTTCATCTTCTGCTGGAACGACTTCCTGTTCGCCATCTCGCTGACCTCCACCACCGCCGCCAGGACCGTACCGGCCGCCATCGCCTTCTTCACCGGCAGCTCCCAGTTCGAGCAGCCGACCGGTTCGATCGCGGCCGCCGCCGTGGTCATCACGATCCCGATCGTGGTCTTCGTACTGCTGTTCCAGCGCCGCATCGTCGCCGGC
Organism: Streptomyces viridifaciens; assembly: GCF_001888885.2. NCBI lineage: Bacteria > Bacillati > Actinomycetota > Actinomycetes > Kitasatosporales > Streptomycetaceae > Streptomyces > Streptomyces viridifaciens. Next base: position 941,778 of record NZ_CP090840.1, on the reverse strand, counting down.
CTCACCGCCGGCGCAGTCAAAGGATGAGACCGCCCCACCCGGCGGACCAGGAAGGCGGACCGTGGCCGAGATCGTCCTCGACGGCATCACCAAGCGCTACCCCGACGGCGCCCTCGCCGTCCGCGACGTCAACCTCACCATCGCCGACGGCGAGTTCGTGATCCTGGTCGGCCCGTCCGGCTGCGGCAAGTCCACCACGCTCAACATGATCGCCGGGCTGGAGGACATCACCGACGGAACCCTGCGCATCGCCGGACAGGTCGTCAACGACCGCGCGCCCAAGGACCGCGACATCGCGATGGTCTTCCAGAGCTACGCCCTCTACCCGCACATGAGCGTGCGCGACAACATGGGCTTCGCGCTGCGCCTGGCCAAGGCGGACAAGGCGACCATCGCCGCCAAGGTCGAGGAGGCCGCCCGCATCCTGGACCTGACGCAGCACCTCGACCGCAAACCCGCCAACCTCTCCGGCGGGCAGCGCCAGCGGGTCGCGATGGGCCGGGCGATCGTCCGCGAGCCCAAGGCCTTCCTGATGGACGAGCCGCTCTCCAACCTCGATGCCAAGCTCCGGGTGCAGATGCGCACCCAGATCGCCGCGCTCCAGCGCCGCCTGGGCACCACCACCGTCTACGTCACCCACGACCAGGTCGAGGCGATGACGCTCGGCGACCGGGTGGTCGTCATGCGGGCGGGCGTCGTCCAGCAGGTCGGCTCGCCGCAGCACCTGTACGACGAGCCGGTGAACCTCTTCGTCGCCGGCTTCATCGGCTCGCCCGGCATGAACTTCCTCGGCGCCGCACTGGAGCAGAACACGCTGCACACCTCGCTGGGCGCGCTGCCGCTGGACGACCGTACCCGGCGCGCCCTGGAACGCGCGGACGCCCCGCGCGAGCTGATCGTCGGCATCCGCCCCGAGAACTTCGAGGACGCCGCCCTGACCGAACACGGCGGCGGGGTCACCTGCACCGTCACCGTCGAGGTCAGGGAGTCCGTGGGCTCCGACGTCTACGTCCACTTCACGCAGGGGGGCGGACCGGCGCCGACGGCGGGACTCACCCAACTCACCCATCTCGACGAACTGGACCAACTCGCCGAACTCGCCGCCGACTCGGGCCGGGCCGACACGGGCATGCAGGAGCAGCACGTCGTGGCACGGCTCGCCCCCGCCACCCGCGCCACCGAGGGCGGCCCCCTGGACCTTCGGATCGACACCGCCCGGATCCACGTCTTCGACCCCCGCAGCGGGGCCAACCTGACCCACCCGGAACGCCCGGCGCGGTAGCACGGCCCCCGCGGGAGGACGCGCGGGTGTTCACCCTCTCCCGCATCCGCGGGGTGATGCCCGCGTATCCCGCCGGACGACGTGACCCCGGTGGGTGGCGGGTGGTGTGGGCCGTCCGCAGCAATGTGGCGCGCGCCCCCTTGCGCCTGCCGCCGCGTCGCCCCGACCAGGCCGAACAATCGTCCTGGTCCGGACACAGGACGAGTCCGAGTGGCAGTGAGGGGAACGAACCGATGGACGGAGCCGGTAGCCCGAGTCGTCGAGCGCTGCTCGCCGGTGGGCTGATGAGCGCTGCGGTCGCGCTCGCGGGGTGTACGACGACGAGGGCGGACTCGCGAGTTGCCGCTCCCGCCACGCCCACGGGCAGCGGCGGTTCGGCGGAGGCACGGCCGACCACGCCCGCTGCGGCGTTCACGAGGCTGATGGACGGCAACAAGCGCTGGGTCAGCGGAGACCTCCAGCACCCCGACCGGGACCCGAACCGGCGTCAGCTGGTGGCCCAGGAGCAGGAGCCCTTCGGGTCGATCCTTTCCTGCATCGACTCCCGGGTGCCGCCCGAGCTGCTCTTCGACACCGGCCTCGGCGACCTGTACGTGATGCGCACGGGCGGGGAGGCGGTCGGCCCGGTGGTCACCGGATCCGTCGAGTACGGGCCCATGACGAGCGGCACCCCCCTCATCGTGGTCCTCGGGCACCAGCGCTGCGGCGCGGTCAAGGCGGCGTACGAGTCCTTCCGGGACGGCAAGCCGCTGCCCGGTAACCTGGACGCGATCGCCAAGGCCCTGCGGCCGGCGTACGACCAGGCGGTCAAGGAGGGCGGCGCCGACCCGGTCGAGACCATGTCGCGCGCCCAGGTCACGCTGACGGCGGCCGACCTGCGCTCCAACCAGGACCTCGCCCCCCTCGTGGCGAAGGGCTCCCTCGCCGTCGTCGGCGCCTACTACTCGCTGGACACCGGCGCGGTCGAAGTCCTGTCCGGCGCGCCCTGACCGCGCCTCGTCCCGGGGTACGACGGGGACGACGCCGAAACCGTCCGGTCCGTACTGTTCATCCCGTTCATCCCGTCCGTCCCGCTCGCGCCGTCCTCCGACGGGCGGTCAGCTGGCAGGTTGCGCCGGGCCAGGTGGCCGCCGACGAGGCCGGATGGGATGTTGAACAGGAAGCTCAGCGGCGGTAGGCGGCCGTCGCGGTCCTGACGAAGGACCGGATCAACGGGTTGGTGTCGCCCTCGTTCCACACCGCCACCACGCGGCTCGGCGGCATGTCGACCAGTGGCACCACGGCCAGCTCCGCAGGCAGGTCGTGCCCGAGCGGGGCCAGACCGACCGTGCCGTTCCACAGCACGGTCTGCAGACATTCCTGGACGGCGCGCACAACCGGCCCCTCGCGCGGCGTGCCGCCGTTCCAGTACGACTGCCACTCGGGGTCGGTGCCCGGCGGGAACTGGAACCAGCGGCGGTCGTCCAGCTCGGCCAGGCGCAGCCCGTCGCGGCGGGCCAGCGGGTCGTCGGCGCGCAGGACCACGCCGACCGGGTCGGTCCGCAGCGCACGCACCGTCAGGGCGGTCTCGTCGAAGGGCGCCCGGGTCAGCGCGATGTCGACCAGTCCGGCGCGCAGCCCGCAGGTCGGGTCGGTCAGGTCGGCGTCGCGGATGCGGATGTCGACGCCGGGGTGGCTCCGGCGGAAGGCGGCGGCCAACCTGGCCACCCCCGGGTCGGTGCCGTCGCCCAGGATGCCGACGGTCAGGGTCGCGACGCCGGCTGCCGCGCTCACGCGCACCCGGACGCGGTCGGCATGGTCGAGGAGGGACCGCGCCTCGTCGAGCAGCACCGAGCCCACCGCGGTGAGCATGACCCCCGTGGGCGAGCGGGTGAACAGCAGGGCCCCGACCTCCGCCTCCAGCTGCTTGATCGCCCGGCTCAGCGGCGGCTGACTGATGTGCAGTCGGGTGGCGGCCCGGCCGAAGTGGAGTTCCTCGGCGACCGCCACGAAGTAGCGCAAGGTGCGTAGCTCCACGCTGCAACGATACCCGGGAGGTATCGGGGCCCCGGAACGGGTCTTGGACGCCGACGGGCCTGCGGCGGTGGACTCGGGGGCATGACCGAAGACACGAAGAACAGCGAAGCGCAGAACCGCCCCGCCCTGTCGGTGGTGGGCCCCGGCGAGGGCGAGACGATCGTTCTGGGCACCACGCGCATGCGCGTCCTGGAGGACGGCAGCCACACCGGGCACCGCCTCGCGATCGCCGAGTCCGTCCTCGCCCCGCACACCCAGGGGCCGCCGCAGCACCGCCACGCCCGGCACGACGAGGGCTTCTACATCCTCTCCGGGACGGTGCGGTTCACCGTGGGGGACCAGGACCACGAGGCCGCCGCGGGCACGCTGGTGATGGTTCCGCCCGGCACCCCGCACACCTTCGCCAACCTGACCGACGAACCCGCCGTCCTGCTCAGCACCTTCACCCCCGCCCTGTACGTCCAGTACTTCCGGGACCTCCAGGACGCGCTCGACGGCGGGCGGCCGCTGACACCCCAGGCGAACATCGACGCGATGAGCCGCTACGCGACCGAGCCCGCCACCGACCTCGCCTGAAGCCGAGCACGTCCGAACCCGACGTCGCCACGGCCCCCGTGACCCCGGTGGCCCATGAACGGAAACCATGAACATCTCCTACTGGATCGTCGCGGGGCTACTCGCGCTCTTCTACCTCTACGCCGGCACGCTGAAGCTGATCCGCAGCCGCGACCAGCTGCGGCCCATGATGGCCTGGGTCGACCGCGTACCCCTGCCCGCCGTCAGGGCGCTGGGCGCGGTCGAGGTGCTCGGCGCGGCGGGCCTGGTCCTGCCACCGCTGACCGGCATCGCCGTCCCGCTGGCGCCGGCAGCGGCCATCGGCCTCGTACTCCTGCAGGCCGGCGCGATCGCCGTGCACCTGACCGGCGAGGACCGCCGGATCGCCCTCAACGCCGGGCTCGTCGTCACCGCCGCCGTGACCGTCTGGCTGGCCACCGGGCTGTGACGCGACGGCGGGCGGACGACCGGGAGCTGGTACTGGCCGTCGGGCGCCGGGTTCCGGCCAACTCGGTGCCGCAACCCGGCGGCGCGGTGGCGAGGGCTTCTACGCTCGCACGGATACCGGGGTGTGAGGGGGAATGCCGTGGCTCGCAGGCCTGTTCGGCGGCGTCGGTCGCGCAGCACCGCCCGTTGGGTGCGGCAGGCCGGGGACAACATGCTGCTGGTGGGGATCGCCGCGGTGGCCGGACTCGCGGTGGTGTCGGTGGCGGTGCACTGGCTGGTCCAGCACCTGGTGCTGGTGGCCGGGCTGCTGGTCGTCGGGGCGGGGGCGGGTGTGGCCGTGCTGCGTTCGCGCGTGCGCGTGCGGCAGCGGGAACTCGACGTGCGGGCGGCGCAGTTGCGGCACATCGAGCCGTTCCTGTCGATGACCCCGAAGGCGTTCGAGCACGCGTTGGCGGACCTGTGCCGGCGGGACGGCTGTACGAAGGTGTCGGTGGTCGGCGGAGCCGGGGACCTCGCCGCGGACGTGCTGGCCACCACGCCCACCGGGCAGCGGATCCTGATCCAGGCCAAGCGCTACGGCCCGCGGACCTTCGTCGGTTCGCAGGACGTCCAGAGGGTCAACGGCACCTACCGCGACGTGCACCGCTGCGACCTGGCCGCCGTGGTGACCACCAGCTCCTTCACGAAGGCCGCGGCCGCGTTCTGCGCCCAGGTCGGCATCAGGGCCGTCGACCGGCGGGCCCTCGCCCTGTGGGCGGAGGGGACGGGCGGGCCGCCCTGGGCCTGAGGGGGACGGAGGTGGCCGCCAGGGTGGCCCGGCTTGCGCACATGAGCGGAACGAGCAAGCCGAGGGTACGGGCGTCGAGCAGGCCGTGGAAGATGCGGTTGGTGCCGGCGACGGCCAGGAGCACGGTGCCCAGGGTCGTGACGACCGGGGCCGCAGGATCAGGAGGTAGCGCGGCGCGATGGCCCAGAACCAGGCTCCGGCTTGCGCCAGCCGAACGGGGAGAGGTGCATGAGTACGGCTACTCATTCGTGCAGGCCCGGACACCCGATGAACTGCAGGGACGTTTTCTCAATCACCTTGTGCCAACGCTTCGTTGGCACTGTGAGCGCCGTGGTACGTTCCCGGCGGCAGTGGCTGCCGGCCGCCACGGCGTCGTGAGCCGGGCGATGTACTGCCGCACGTGCCGTCCTCCAGGTGTTCGAAGACGATAGCGTCGATGCGGTGGTAGGCGGTCTGTTCGGTGCGGCGGGCGAAGGAGCGCCACTGTTCGGCGTAGGTCCGGCTGGTGGGTGCCGGCCGGGCGGTGGCGAGGTCGTCGGCGGCGCGCGTTTAGTGATGTTATTTGTGTTCAAGGCCCCGCGCTGCAAAGGTGTCAGCCATGAAGATCACGATCACTGTGGAGGACCCGACCCCCGAGGCCCTCGAGAAACTGCTCGCCCTCGCCGCCATGCCCGCCGCCGTCGTGACCGCAGTGCCCGACGACCGCTGGACACCGGAGCGGGCCCGCTCGTACTACGACCGGCTCCCGCCCCGTGCCCAGCAGATCCTGCTCCAGGTCGTCGAAGGCGAAGGCGAATGTGCCGCAGAGGAGTTGAAGGCGAACGGCCGGAACCTGCGCGGATCCACCGGCGCCTTCCGCCGCGTGCTCACCGAGGGCAAGCGCACCGGCCTCTGGCCGGACGCCCTGCCCGTGCCACTTGTCTCCCACATCGTCGGCGGCCAGCTCAAGAAGCTGGAGATGCCGGGCTCCGGCACCGACCGGTACACGTACCCGGTCTTCGCCGAAGGACTGCGCGACCTGCTGCCCATCGGGCGAGACGGTTGCTGACGGTGTTCGTCCGGGAGAGATTCAGCACGACCGCGGTGCTCCCTCGGCTTCGGCGGAAAGTCCATGTGGCGGCCTTCTGCCGAGCCGTCGTCCTGACCGGCACCACCAAGGTCGGTCATCTGGAGGCTACTGACTTCGGCGCTTCAAGGTGATGGCGGTGGGAGGTCGAGGGAGAGTCCGGTCCCGGCGAGGAAGTCGTCGAGGACGTCGGAGCGGTACTGAAGCTGTTTGAGGCGGTTGCGGACGAGCGCGGCGAGTCGCTCCGGAGCGACGCTGGCGAGGTTCGCCAGGCTGCGTTTGACGTGGGCCCATAGGTACTCGACCGCGTTCAGCTCGGGTGCGTATGCGGGCAGGATGAACACCGTCAGCCAGTCCCGCGCGTTGATCAGGTCGCGCATGGCATGGGAGACATGGGTGTTCAACCGGTCCCACACCAGCACGATCGGCGCCTTGACCAGCTGGTGGACCCCGTCTATCAGCCCGATGTAGTCGCGCTCGGACAGGCTGCGGCGTTCGCCCTTGCGCCCGGTATGGCACCGCAGCCGGTGACAGAGCCGGGTCCGCGAGCCCGGCCGCATCGCGATCAGCCCGGCGACCGAGACCCGTCCGGAGCCCCGGCCGCCCACCCTCACGACCGGGGTGATGCCACGGCGTCCCCACGTGCGTGCCTTGGGCGGTCTGCGGGTGAACCCGGCTTCGTCCTCGAAGCAGAGCCATCCGTCGCAGGCCGCCCGGGTGCTTTTACCTCCGCCCAGGTCACCTCCATCCACGCGGACACGGCTTGCTCGTCGCGTTCCGCGGCACGCCGCGTGGGGACCTGCGGGGTGAAGCCGAGTCGGTGCATCAGGCGGGTGGCCCCCGAGACGCTGTAAGTGACGTGGAACTTCCGCCCGATCAGCGTCGCCACCCGAGCGCCGGTCCACACCTGGTCCTCGTCCCAGCCGTGCACGGCCGGCCCCTGCTCAAGGTACTCGGCCAGCTTCGCCCGGCACCGCGCCGACAGCTTGCAACGCTGCCCACCCGGTCCCCGTGAAGCCAGCGCCCCGGCCCCGCCCTCCCGCCAGGCCTGGTGCCACTGGTAGGCCGACTTCGTGGTCACCCGCAACCTGCGGGCAACCTCCTTCGGTGGGACACCTTCGTCGAACAACTCGGCGGCTTCCAGCCGCACCGCCTCGCGGCGCTGACGTGCCTTCGCCGTCAGCCCGCCCCCATCCGCATAGCGCATACCAACGGCATAGCGCGCACATGGCCGTCAGTCAGCTACACAAACAGGCCAATCACCTCGAAGCGCCAAGGTCAGTAAATGTCTGCGATCAAGGCAGAGAGCGCCGTATGGTCATGAACCTCCCAAGGGGGAGAGGAGGTTCACCAGAGATGGGATTGTTCAAGGACACGCCGCCCCGCGAGCATCCTGAGTTCACGCAACTGTGCTTCATGGCAGCCGGATCACCGTCATGGTGGAAGCAGAACCGGCACAAGGTCCTGGCGATCGCAGGACTCCTCGCCGGGCTCTGGCTCGCCGGACACCACCACGACGCCACCCCCAAGACGTGCGCTCCTGCGAGCACATCCAGCACTTCTCGCTGACAGCGGCGCGAAGCCCGGCCCCGCGACCCGCATCGGGCCGGGCCTCGCAGACTGGCGCTTGGCAGCCTCCTGACGACGGCGGCTCGGATCATCCTCTCCGGGCCGCTGATCACCGCGACTCTGATCCGAGCGCCCGTCACGCAGCCCGGACGCGCTCGATGAGATCGGCGACGCCGTCAACCTGGCGGTACGGCTTGAACGCCGGCGCGAGTTCGCGGACCAGGGTGACGCACCGCTCGGCGCCGATGCGGGTGGCCAGATCGAGGGATTCGGTGGTGACGGCGAGAGCCTGCTCGACGTCGTTGGACCGCAGGAAGCCCTTGGCCTGGTAGGTCAGGAAGATGCCACGCGTCTTGTCCCGGGCCTTGGGTAGGAGGGCCAGGCCCTCGGCCATCCTGACGTGCGCCTCGTCGGCCCGGCCGAGATCGAGCAGGCACTGGCCGGAGTCGACCGCGAGGTCCGCGGGGCTCATCCACGCGCACCAGCCTGGCGCGGGGTCGCTGGCCCGCGTCGACAGTGCGGTCTCGGCGTCGGACAGGTCGCGGTAGCACGCGGAGCGTTCGCCGAGCGCGGCGTAGGCCCTGGCCCGCCGGAGGAACAGCAGCGACCGGGCGGTGGGGTGCTTGGTACCGGACAGTGCGTGGCCGAGCTGGTCCACCGAGATGTTCGGCTGGCCGATCCAGTTCGACTGGTAGGCGAAGTCGGAGAGCACACCGGCGCCGAAGTCGCGGTCACCTGCGGCGTTGGCGGCTTGCAAGGCCCCTGCCCAGAGCTTTCCCGCGGCGAAGTGCTTTCCCTGGTCGAAGCGGTACCAGCCGCAGGTGGTGGCCAGTGACGCGGCCAGGAGGTGCAGCCGCTTGGAGACGTGCTCGGCGTGGCCGCCGCCCTCGATCAGGTCAGTGACGGTGGCGAGATGAGCGTCCATCAGCTTGATCGTGTGCTGGCGCTGTTCGGTGGGCAGCGTCGTCAGCTTCGCGCTGGTTTCCTCCAGCCAGTCCACGAGCCCGGGGTCCACGGCCGTCCTGCCGTCCAGGGCGGAAGTCAGGCGATCGGGCTCGATCGTGGCCCACTGGGCGGCGAGGCCGGCCAGTGAGACGGCGCTGAAGGTCATGAAGCTGCGGCGGTCCATGGCGGCTCTCTGTGCATCTCGAAGTGCTTGGACGGTGTACGCCGATCCCAGTGGCAGCGGAACCTCGCGGCCGGGCAGCCAGTCGGGCCACCCGAACAGCTCCATGTCGGCGATCGGAACGTCGAAGGCTTCCGCGATCAGGATCTGGGAGTCCAGGTTCGGCTGCTTGCGCCAGTTCTCCCACCGGCTGACGGCCGTCTTGTCCGCGCCGGAGCGGAGCCCGTGCTTGCGGGCGGCCCGGTCGAGGAACACGACGAGGTCGTTCTGTGACCACCCGCGCAGTTCGCGGGCGTAGGCGAGGGGGTGCCGGATCGGGTCGTCCACGGGGCCAATTCCATCATCGACAGTGACAGGCAGCCTACTGCGCGCGAGCGCGGGACAACCCCGGGACTACAGACAATGCCTGTCCAGGAAAGCGGAGTTGGCGCTGTACTCGACACGCATCGACAAGTTCCCTCACGAAGCGGAAGGAGTCAGCCCATGAAACGACGCGCGGCGGTCATCGGCCTCGGACACCAGGCACTCGAAGACCACCTTCCCGGCCTGCTCGCCTCCAACCGGGCCGAGTTGGTCGCGGTCTGCGACAACGACCCGGACACCCTGCGGGCCCAGCAGGACACGCACGACGTTCCGGGCTTCACCCGGGCCGCCGACCTGCTGGACAACGTGGCGCCGGACTTCGTCATCGTCGCGGTCCCGCACCACGCCGGTCGGGCCGTGATCGAGGAGTGCGCCGTCCGAGGCGTGCACGTCCTCAAGGAGAAGCCGTTCGCCACCTCCCTGCCGGAGGCGCGCGAGCTCGCCGCGATCTGCCAGCAGGCCCAGGTGGAGCTGATGGTCACGCTCCAACGGCGCTTCAACCCGCTCCACGCGTCCGTGGTCCAGCTCCTGGACCAGATCGGCACCCCGTTCCTCATCGACGGCCAGTACACCTTCCACACCGACGACCCCGGCGCCGGCTGGCGCGGAGACGTCAGCCAGGCCGGCGGCGGCTGCATCATCGACATGGGCTACCACATCGTTGACTTGCTGCTGTGGTACTTCGGGATGCCTAACCGGATCATGGCCGACTTCTCGACCGCCGCGCTGCCCGACGGCGGGTACGACGCCGAGGACACCGCCGTCATCCAGCTCGGCTACGACAACGACCTGTACGGCACCGTGCTCCTGTCCCGCTGGATGGCCCCGAAGACCGAGAAACTGCACGTGGTCGGCACCCTCGGCTCCGTCCTGCTGACGAAGGGCCAGGTCCAGCGCCTCGATGTGCACGGCAAGGTCGTCGACGAGCTGTCGCGCCCGCAAGCCCCGGCCAGCGCGGCTACCGCCCAGATCGACTACCCCTCCTCCTGCTGGAGGACGGCTCCCACGCCCACGGCGCCTCCCACGGCGGCAAGAAGGTCGGCACCTTCGGCCTGGCCGGTGCCTTCTCGCTCAACGGCCCCAAGCCGCTGTCCGGCGGCGAGGGCGGGTTCGTCCTCACGGACGACGACGACACGTACTACCGGCTCCTGACGTTCGGCCACTACAACAAGCGCGCCAAGTCCGAGATCCCGGCCAAGCACCCGCTCGCGAAGTACGCGGTCACCGGGTCCGGCCTCAAGCTCCGCATCCACCCGCTGGCCGCCGCCATCGCGCACGACCAGCTCGGCCGCCTCGACGGCTACCTCGCCGGACGGGCGGAGATCGCCCGCTACCTGACCGAGGAGTTCGCCCGGATTCCCGGGCTGGAGGTCATCCCGATGCCCGAAGGAGTGGTCCCGTCCTGGTACGGGTTGACGCTCACCTACCGCCCCCAGGAGCTCGGTGGCCTCAGCGTCGAGCGGTTCCACCAGGCCCTGGTCGCCGAGGGCGCGGTCGAGTTCGACCGGCCGGGCTCCACCTGCCCCATGAACCAGCTGCCGCTGTACCAGAGCCCGGCCATGCTGTTCCCTGGCCACCCGCACGCTCACCGCCGCTACCGGGCAGGGGACTTCCCGGTCGCCGAGCACACCCACGCGCACACGATCAAGCTCCCGGTCTGGCATCGTGAACAGGATCGTCCGCTGGCCGAGCAGTACATCCGCGCGGCCATCAAGGTGAGCGACCACCACAAGGAGCTGCTATGAACTCTCCCTTCGCCGACCCCACGTTCGAGGACACCATCCGCGCCGCCGCCGAGACGGACGGGGTGGAACGGTTCGTCGTGGCCGCCGTGATCACCGACGGCGACCGCATGCTGTTCCTGCGGCGCCCGGCAGGCGAGTTCATGGCCGGCCTGTGGGAGCTGCCGTCGGGCAAGGTCGAGAGGGGCGAGCGCATCGAGCAGGCCCTGCTGCGGGAGGTCGACGAGGAGACCGGCCTGCGGATCGACGCGGTCGAGAAGTATCTCGGGCACTTCGACTACACCTCCGGCAGCGGCGCCCTCACCCGGCAGCTGACCTTCGAGGTCACCGTCACCCGGACCGGCCCGGTCACCCTCACCGAGCACGACGCGCACGAGTGGGCCGGACCCGACGAGATCCCCGCCGTCAGCGACGCCGTACGGGAACTCGTCACCCGCTGATCGTGCACCGTGAGCTCATCGACCAGGCCCGCGTAGACGGATACGACGCCTTCTGCGTTGGTGCACTCATCGTCCGCCACGGCCGGCTCCTGATGCTCCGACGCGCGGCGTCGGACTCCTGGGCCGGCCGCTGGGAACCGCCCGGCGGCGGCGTCGAGACCGGCGAATCTCTCGCCGAAGCTCTCGCGCGTGAGGTCCAGGAGGAGGCCGGGCTGGCCATCGCCAGCGCGCTGTACATCGGCCACCTGGACTACCCAGCCCACGAGAACCCCCTGCTGCCCGCCAGCAGGGGGTTCTTCTTCGCCGCCGAGGAACCGCCCAGTCGCGGGCCAGTCCGGATCAACCAGACAGAACACGATCGTTTCGCCTGGTCCAGGCCTGACGGTGTCCGGTCGACACGGCCTGATCTCCGTGCTCTCGTCGCCCGGCGGCTGGCGCTTACGTCCCGGAGTGCCCCCGAGCCCTGGTGAACGCCCGGATGCGGCTGGACGGACCCACACACCTACCAGCCCGGAATCGGAACGGACCTCAGAAGTCCGGTCACGTCGTGGACGCCAGCCGGCAACGATCTCCCCTCACCCCACCAGGAGTGGATCTCCTTCCAGTCGAGCTTTGCCGAGGAGACACCGTGGTCCAGAGCACGCAGGCACTCGTTCGTGACGATCACCGCCGTCCAGACGAAGTTATGCGCTCTCAGGTCGCGGTACTCCTCGTCGATCCGGGCGAACATCACCAGCACGTACAGGTCATTCGCGGGCACCGGACCGTCGCGCACCAGCTCGAAGGGCACCGCATCCAACGGGCCGTGGCTCGGCGCATCAGGTGCGAAGCGGGCCTTGACCTGCAGTCGGGCCAGCCCCGCGTATTGGTTCTGAGGCGGCCCGTCGGATCCGATGCCGTACGCCCCGCCTGAAGCCACATCCCATGCCCACCGCTCGCCTTGGCGCTGGCGCGCGAAGTCCGCCAACGTCGGCACCCGCTCCACCAAGGACCGCCAGGGCACCGCAAGGTCGACAGCCAGTGAGTTCCTACGACCGTTCCCCGCCACCGGCATGGAGCCAAGCGCCGGCCCGAACTCGCCTGAGCGGTCGATCCCAGTGCGGACGCCGCGTGCCCTCTCGCAGGTCGCCCGCACCGAGGCACTCGACCAAAACGCTGCAGCGGCAAGAGACTCCGCGAGGCCGCCGATCGGGTCGCTGCGGTTGGTCGCCAAGCCCGCCTCCAGGAAGCGGTCCCGAGCCGACCAGAAGCCGAGCAGCACGTCGCCCAACACGGGCGCATCGCTCGAAGTGTCCACGTTCAAGACTGATCTCAACCCTTCTCGAAGGTAGAGCCGGATACGCTGTGGAACGCAAAGCCGACAACTTCAATCACGACACACGGCTTGCCTAGTGAACGGCCGGGAGGTGCCACAGGCCGGCGGCGTAGCTGGTGTTGCGGCGCCGACCGAGAAGCACCGCGCCGTCGTCGGCAAGGACGAGGTGGACCCCGACGACCAGCGTCAGCGGGTCCGTCGCGGGCCTGGCCGTCACCGTTTCCGCCGGGTGGCCGGTGTGGTCGGGCTGGGTCACGAGTTCCTCCCCGTGGGCTGGTCGGGCTGTTCGGCCGTCGCTGCGGTGAGCAGCGGCAGGTAGTGGTGCATGTACGGCGGGACCTTGAGGTCGAGCACCTCGCCGAAGGGGACCATGCGCACGGCCAGGCCCCCGTCACCGAGCCGCAGGTCGCCCTCGGGGCCGGTCCAGACGGCGTGCAGGGCGCGGGTGAGTGGGAGGTCGAGGTCGGGGCGTGGGCCGGGGAGGGGCCGCAGTCCGGTGATCTCGATGCCGGCCTCCTCGCGGACCTCGCGCACCGCGCTCTCCCGGGCGCTCTCGTCGGCCTCGCGTCGGCCGCCGATCGGGGTCCAGTAGCCGGGCCAGGCCATGCCCGGCCCGGCTTCGCGCTGGTGCATCAGCAGTCGGCCCGCGCGGTCGGTGACGAAGAGCAGGACGCCCTCGAAGCCGTCGCCGTCGGGGGCGGGGCGCTCCGGGCAGAGCGGTACACCGGAGCGGTGGGCGCGCAGCACCTGCCGGAGCCGCTGGTAGTGGGTGGGGTCATGTGGTGGCGCCAGTCGTGGGCCGCCTCGAACCGGAACTCGGTGTGCTCGGCCGGATCGAGCCGGATCCGGGCCTGCTGTTCCGCGGTCAGCGTGCCGCCGTCGAACACGTAGCCGGCAGCCGGAACCGGGTGGTCGGCGTCGGCCTGGGTGTGGATCACGGCGACCAGGCGCCGCCGGAGCGCCTGCGGGTTCTCCGCGGCCAGGTCCAGGCCCAGCTCCTCGCGGGCCTCGCGCACTGCGGCGTCGAAGGGGCTCTCGCCGTGTTCGACGGTGCCGCCGGGCATGTCCCATACGTCCGGGTCGGCGGTCGAGCGCATCCCGAGGACGCGGCCGGAGGCGTCGCGGGCGACCACGCCGACGCAGATCCGCTCGATGCCCTCGCGCAGGGCCGGGCCGGTCAGCACATCGAAGTCGATCACTGGAGGGGCTCCCTGTTCTCCCCGACCGGCACGCCCCTCTGGGAGGGGAGGCCGGTGCGTTCGTTCTGCAGGTCCCACAGTTCCCGGAAGCGGCCGTTCTGGTCGGCCACCAGTTCGGCGAAGGTGCCCTGCTGGAGGATCCGGCCGTCCTCGAGGACGACGATCCGGTCGGCGACGGCCACGTTAGTGAGCCGGTGGGTGACCAGGACGACGGCCCGCTCGCGGGCGACGGCCCGCAGGTTCTGGAAGATGCGGTGCTCGGCGCGCGGGTCGAGAGCGGCGGTGGGCTCATCGAGGACGAGGAGGCCGGCCTCGCGGTGGAACGCGCGGGCGATGGCCAGGCGTTGCCACTGCCCGCCGGAGAGTTCCTCGCCGCCCATCCACTCCACTGCCAGCAGGGTGGACAGGCCCCGGCGGAGCTTGGCGACGACGTCGGCCGCCCCGGAGGCGTCGGCGGCGCGCAGGACCGCCGCGTCGCCCTCGGCGGTGGGCTGACCGAGCGTGATGTTCTCGCGGCAGGTGAGCGGCCAGCGGGCGTAGTCCTGCGGGACCACGGCGACCTGGCGCCACAGGGCGTGCGGGTCGAGGTCGCGGGTGTCGCGGCCGTCCCAGCACACCGATCCGGTGTCGGGCAGGTAGAGGCCCGCGAGGAGTTTGGAGAGGGTGGTCTTGCCGGACCCGTTCTCCCCGACCAGGGCGAGGATCTCGCCGCGTTCGACGTGGAGGTCGACCCCGTCCAGCGCCTTGCGGTCGGAGGCGGGGTAGGCGTAGCCGAGGTTCTCCACGGTGATCCGGCGCGGCGGCTCGGGCGTTTCGGTGCCGCGCCGGGGGCGGTGGCCGCCGGCGGTGTCGAGGAAGCTCGACCAGTCGTCCAGGTACATGCCGGTGCGGAAGAGGTCCGCTCCGTAGCCGACGATGCCGTGCAGGCTGGTGCTGACCGCGGTCAGGGCGAACACCGCCGCGCCGCCGCGCGGCAGGCTCATGCGGCCGGTGCTGACCAGCCACAGCATCGCCCCCCACACCACCGCGGTCCCGAGGCCGGACGCGGCGGCCCCGATCACCGACACCCGGGCGCTCTGCCGGGCCGCCCGCCGCGAGGTGGCGTCCAGCCGCCGGCCGACCTGGTCGTACTTGGCGAGCAGGAAGTCGCCCATGGTGTCGGAGCGGACCTGGTCGGCGTTGCGCTTGAGGTGGATGTACCAGCGCAGGTTCGCCATGATCCGGCGGTCGCCGATCGCCGCCCGGTTCGCCAGGAACTGCACCCGGGCGGCGTGCACGGACGCGATCCCCTGTGGCAGCGCCGCCAGCACCAGCAGGGGCAGCAGGGCGGGGTGGAGCACGGTCAGCACGCCGGCCGCGCCGACGAGCGAGGCGAGGGCGGCGAGCAGGTTCTGCGCCTCCCCGACGATGTCCACGCAGACCTCGGCGCCGCGGTCGGCGGCCTCCAGTTCGTCGTTGTAGCCGGCGTGGTCGTAGGCGGTCAGTTCGGCCGCCACGGTGGCGCGCAGCACCGCGGCCTCCGCCTCCCGGGAGATGCGCGGCGACAGGTGGATGGTGACGGTCCGGATGGTGATGGCCAGCAGGGAGCGGGCGCCGGCCGCCGCCGCGATCACGAGGATCGACGGCGCGGCGTGGGCGAGCTTGTCGTCGAGCCGGCCGGGGCCGAACAGCGCCGAGATCGTGCCGGTCGTCGCGAACAGCCCCGCCGCGCCGAGCACGGCGGACACCGCCTGGCAGGTCAGCAGCAGCGCGATGGAGGCGCGGTCGATGCGCCAGCCGAGGCGGAAGGCGCGGACGACGAGCGCGGGCAGGCGGCGGGCCATCGCGCTGACGCTGATCGCCTCGATCGCCGCGATGCGGCGCCCGTCGGCGAGCCACTGCAGTTCCTCGTCGGGGGCTCCGGCCGACGCCGTGGTCGTGGTGCTCACGCGTTCGCCTCCTCGCGTGACGCGGACGCGCGCGGGGTGGGTGGGACGTGGATCGCCGGGGCGGGGGGACAGGCCACAGATCCTCCAGACGCAGAGCGGTGCGTGGACGTGAGGAAGCGCCGAAGCAGCCGACCCAACAGCCCAAGTCGACTCGTATTACAGTGAGTTGGCGGATCGTCACGACGGGGTGGCGTCGATGATGGTGCTGTTCGAGTGCGCCGTTCAAGCGGATTACCTCCGGGCGAGCCCGGGTCGAACGGGTACTTTTCGATTACCTCGCGGGCGCGGGCCAGGTGTCCTCCGGCCGGTCGCGCACGGAGGCGATGAAGCAGCGGAACCCAGTGCGCAGGCGGGCGAGAGCCTGTTCGATCCCAGCCGTCCGGCCGGGTCCGAGGCGGTCTCGGACGCACTGGTCGGCGAGGCGGCCGGGCGGGCGTAGCCGTCGCCGGTTTCACCCGTTCGGTGGGACAGCTGCTCGACGAGGTTTCGGGCAGCGGGGTTCTCAGCCCTGCCGCCCAGCACGTAGCCACCCACTCCGGCCGCTCCCGGGGTGGGCTGACCGCCAAGCTTCAGCTGGCCGTCGACGGACTCGGCCGATCCCTGGCTCCGGTCTTGACCGGTGGGAACGTCGACGGCTGCACCCAGTTCGTCGCCGTCAGCTGGAAGGTGATCCGTGCCCTGCTGCGGCGCCGCGGCATCGGCCGCACCATCCCCGAGCGGGCTGACCAGATCGCCGACCGGCCGTGGCGCGGGGGGACTCGGTGGCCGCCCGGTGGCCTTCGACCGCGAGCCGCGGCGAGCCTCGTGACCGCGGCGGCAGCCGAACCCCCCGGCGCGTACGCCCTCACCAGTCCGCTTCGGGCCCACTCCCCAGGAGGCCCGAGGCCCCCGCTGGCACGGAGCCCGGCAGGCCCGCCGCGGGCGGCCCGGCCCTCGGCACGTCCGGCCGATGCGGCGATCTGGCCCACCGTCATTCCGGCCCCGCTTCCGCGAACGAAAGCCGAGATCGGCCGAATGAGTGAGGAGAGGTCAAGTGCCATTCCGAGAACTCCAACCTGGCCGTCAACTTCGTTGATCCGAAGCCGATTTGGAACACAAAGCCGACCGTCCCCGGCCGGCTGCGGCAGTGGTTCCGAGACCCACCTGACACTCATTTAGACCTGCTCGTCATCCATTTGGCACGGACTAATATGACAGTCATTTAGGCGGCCGGTACGTTCATTCATGTCGGCGCCAAGCCGATTCAGTCCAGAAACAGGAGAAGGTCCATGAACAAGATGACCACCGCCATTGTCCTCGCGGCGTCGGCGGCCGTGGCCGTGACCGGCATCAGCTACGCGTCGGCCGCTTCCGAGCCCGTGACGAAGGCGGCCCCGGTCGTTGAGAAGGCCGCCCCGGCGGCCGTTCCCGCCCAGGCTCCGCTCGACGGGGGCACGAAGGGCAACGAGGGCAAGGGCAACGAGGGCCACGAGCGTCGCGAGCACCGCGAGCACCGCGGGCACCGCGAGCACCGGGGCGTCATCCACGTCAACGAGCGGTCGTACTCCGCCGACGACTTCGGCTGCATCACCGTGGTCAGCGGCCTGGGTGCCAAATCGCTCAACGTCCGCAACGACAGCCACCGGACCGTCGAGGTCTTCAGCGGCGCGGTCTGCGACAACGGCGCCCCCATCGCCACCGTCGGGCCGCACAGCTCCAGCGACGGCGTGCACCCGAAGCGCGTCCACGAGGGTGTCGAGGTCGACGACGGCGTCGTCGGCAGCTTCCGGGTCGTGCACCACGACTACGGCTTCGGCGGCCGCGGCGGCGAGCGCGGCGGTGAGCGCGGCGAGAAGTAGAACTGACTCCAACGGCATAATCCGGCGCCCCGGCCCGCCGTAATCGGGCCGGGGCACGACACCAGCATCCTTCCACAAGTCGCTGCAGCCCGCCCCACGATGATGTCCGCCGGGACAGCGCAACGGCGACCAATCCATAGTCCGACCTCGAACAACACCTATCCGATCCCCCCCGCCCGGCGGAACCAACCGGGCGGGGGCCGTCACCGTTCACCACCACGGGAGAGCTGAGCTCGCCACACCCACAGCACATCCGTCGAAGAATGCGCAGAGGTCCCGATATCGACGCAGCCGCACTGCGTCCGGCGAAATCCGGCGATCCTGCGCCCGCAGCCATCTGCAGCCGCCTGCTCGGCGCCCGCCGGCCCACGGCGGCCCCCGGCGGTCTACGACGTTCCCCGCCCGGCATTCCTGCTCAGGGACCTGCCCGTCCGCCCCGCCGTCGTTGCCGCGCCCTCCTCCGGTCAGGCGTCGAGCACCTGGCCGGCGCGCCGGACTACCGGGCCTTCCGCCGACCACGGGAATTCGATCCAGTCGTCGGTCCTCTTCCACACGTACTCGCACTTCACGAGGGAGTGCGGCTTCTCGTAGACGACGGCGGACCGGACCTCGGCGACGTGGTCGAGGCAGAAGTCGTGCACCAGCCTCAGCGTCTTGCCCGTGTCGGCGACGTCGTCGGCGATCAGGACCTTCTTGTCGGTGAAGTCGATCGCCGCGGGGACGGGTGCCAGCATGACGGGCATGTCGAGGGTGGTGCCCACGCCGGTGTAGAACTCGACGTTCACCAGGTGGATGTTCTTGCAGTCCAGCGCGTACGCCAGGCCGCCCGCCACGAACACGCCGCCGCGGGCGATGCTCAGGACGAGGTCGGGCACGTAGCCGTCGTCGGCGATCGTCTGCGCGAGTTCGCGCACCGCCCGGCCGAAGGTCTGGTAGTCCAGGATCTCGCGTGCATCGGTCACGGCGTTCAGTCTCCTTGGCAGTCGGCCGGTCGGTGAGCAGCGGCGCGCTGAGGACCGGAAGCGGGCCGTTCCGTCCCTCGTTCGGAACGGCCCGCCCCGCAGGGCTCCTGCTATTTCAGCAGGAAGTCGTACACCGCCTGCCGTCCGGCCGGGTTGGCCGCCCGGTTCTGCACCGAGTGTGCCGCCCCGGGCACGATCACGATCTGCGGGTCGTGCGCCGTCTCGGCCACCTTCTGGAGGACTTCGTACGGGGTGGAGATGTCCCGGTCGCCGCCCAGCAGCAGCACCGGCACGTTCGGCAGCTTGCGGTGGACCGATGGCGCCGGCGGCACCTGCTCGCGCGGCCAGTCGAGGCAGACCAGGAGGCTGCCGAGACCGGTCGCGGTCGCCGGGTCGTACGGCCAGGTCTGTTCGACGGTCAGCTGCTGCCGGGTGCGCTCCAGCGCCGTCGTGCGGTCCGCGACGGGGGTGTCGGTGGTGCCCCACGGGAAGCGGGAGTCGGCGCACAGGGCGGCGGAGTGCAGGCCCTGGCTGAGCTCCTCGGCCGAGGCGGCGTCGACCTCCCGGTGGACGAGGTCGAAGAAGTCCTGGAGCTTCGCCGGCTGCCCGGCGGCGGCCTCGTGCAGGATCTCGGGGACGCCGCCGTAGTCCGGGTCGATGAACTCGTAGCCGGTGAGCGCGCTCAGGATCTGCGCCCCGTTGCCGTACCGCCGGACGGTGGCGGCCAGGTCCTCGGCAGGGTCGGTGGTGCAGCCGGTGGCCCGGCAGGCGGTGCGCAGCACCCGGGCGGTGGCGGGCAGGGCGGCCAGGTCGAGCGGGTCGAAGCCCTGTTGCGGTGCCACCGAGTCGAGCACCAGCCGGGCCACGTGCGCCGGGTGGGTGAGGGCGTAGCGCTCGGCGACGAAGGTGCCGTACGAGACGCCGTCCAGGGTGAGGCGCCGGGCGCCGAGTGCGCGGCGCAGCTGGTCGATGTCGGCGACGGTGTCCGCGGTGCTGTAGAAGCGGGCGTTCGGGCCGAGGGCGGTGGCGCAGTCGGCGATGGACCGCTTGCGCGGCACGGCGAGGTCGGAGGAGCCCATGTCCTCCTGGAGGCCCGGGCACCGGAGTGCGCCCCGGCCGGTGCCGCGCTGGTCGTACACCACCAGGCGATAGTCCTTGAGGACGGGCTCCAGCTTGCTCGCCATCCGCTTGATCGTCGGGACGCCGGGCTGGCCGGGGCCGCCGGTGAGGAACAGCAGGTCGCCCTTGGGGGCGTCGGCGTTGCCGGTCATCGCCACGTCGAGCTGGAGGTTTCCCGGGGTCCGGCCGCCGTGGTCGAGCGGGACGGTGAGGGTCCCGCAGACGAACTCGGGTGCGTCCGGGCAGGGGGCCTGCCCGGTGATCCCACCGCCGGTGCTGATGCCGGGGCCGGCGCGGTCCGGTCCGGCAGTGGCGGCGAAGCCGGCGGCGGGGGCGGCCAGGGTGGTGCAGGCGGCCACCGCGACGGCGCCCACCAGGGCGGCGACGCGGCCGCGCGTGCTCGTCATGTTTCGTCCTTCCGGTCGCTCCGCATCCGTACTGACGCGGTCATGGAACCAGCCTGCGCACCGGGGGACTTCGATGGCGAGCACTCGGGCGGGATTCGGCCGGGAACAAACCGTCACGGCCGTCAGGGTCGTCACGACCCGGGAGCCCGAGCCCGCGGGGACCGGGGGACCGGCCCTACGCCCCGGCCTGCTGGTAGAGCGTCACCAGGAGGCCGTGCACCGGCTCGCCCTCCGCGTCCTCCTCCGTCTCGTCGACCAGTGCGGCCAGCGCCTCGGCGAGCCGCGCCGCCTTGGCCGGACTGAGCCGGACGTGGCGCAGTGTGAGGAGGTGGTCGGAGGGTGAGCGGTCCAGCTCCTGGGCGACGGCGCCGAACAGCGCGGCGGTGCCCTCGGGTTGCGGTTCGTCGACGAGGAGTCGTTCGGCGGTGCGCCGGTAGTACTTCTCGGTGCCGCCGCGCACCGTCCGTGTTCCCGCGTCCCGGACCAGCCCCGCCTCGCACAGCACCTTGAGGTGGTGGGAGACGCTGCCCTTGTTCACCCCCAGCTGCGCGGCGAGCCGGCTGATCGTCGACGGCCGGGCGCTCAGGGCGAAGAGCAGGCGCTGGCGGACGGGGTGGGCGAGTGCGGTGTGCTGCACGGGCGTGCTGACCCGCTGGACGTCTGCGTCTCGTTGGTGGCTCACCAGATCAAGCGTTAAGTATGTTTGACGCTTTGGCAAGTCGCTGGTGTACTCCCTCGCATGACCTCCACCACCGTGCCACCCGCGCTGGACACCACCGCCGTCGTCGAGTCGATCGCCGACCTGGTCCGCGAGAACTACGTCTTCCCCGACGCCGCCGGGCAGTTGGCGGCCCTGCTGCGGCGCCGCAGCGTCGAGGGGGCCTACCGGGCCGAATCCGCCGATGAGTTGGCTGAAGCGGTCACCACGGACCTGCGGTCCGTCAACGGAGACCTGCACCTGGCCCTCAAGCACCACGCCGTACCGGTGCCGCCGGACAAGGGGGAGGCGGCACTCGCGGCGATGCGGAGGGAGTTCGACACCTCCCTGAACGGTGTTCCCCGCGTGGAACTCCTCGATCACGGCGTCGCGGTCCTGGAGATCGCACCCAAGATGTTCCCACTGGACTGGGCGGCGCAGCCGCTGGCCGCGGCGCTCTCCCTGGTGGCCCCCGCCCGCGCCCTCATCCTGGACCTGCGCCGCAACACCGGCGGCGATCCGAACACGGTCGCCTTCGTCTGCGGCTACCTCCTCGACCGCCGGACGCACCTCAACACTCTGCTCTCGCGGCAGGGAGAGGTGGCCGAGCAGTTCTGGACGCCCCCGTTCGTACCCGGCGCCCGCTTCGGCGGCAGCAAGCCGCTCTGGGTGCTGACCAGCGCGAACACCTTCTCCGCTGCCGAGGAACTCGCCTACGACCTGCAGCAGCTCGGGCGCGCCGAGATCGTCGGCGAGGCCACCCGGGGCGGCGCGCACCCGCGCGAGGGCTGGACGGTGCACCCGAACCTGGAACTCAGCGTGCCCGTGGCCCGTGCGGTCAACCCGGTCTCCGGCACCAACTGGGAGGGCACCGGCGTCCGGCCCGACGTGCCGTGCGACGCCGAGGCGGCACTCGACCGCGCGCTGTCCCTGGCCGCGACGCGCTCGGCCTGAGGCCTGCCTCGGTCAGGCGGTCCGCGCCCACGGCTTCCACGGCTTCCACGGCACTCTCTGCTGGAGCACAGGAGGGCACTGCCTGCGCGCCGACCGCCGGGACTGACGCCCGCGAGAGTGCTCAGGGCACGCCGCCCGTCCGGCCACGGAGTCCTGTGCGAGAAAACCGTTTGGCGGACCACGAAGGTCACTGCTACGTTTCCGGTGGCCGTGCGAGAGAACAAGGAGGTGGTACCCGTGAACGCAGTATCGACATGGGTGCTCCCCTCCGGGGTCACGGTCGGGCGATAGGTCGTCCGGGAGCGCCGTTTCAGAGCACTCCCGAAAGGCACGACTGTGCACATCACTTCTGAGCAGCGCTTCGACGACGACGTCCTCGAACGCGAATTCATCCTCGACGGGATCCCCGGCTTCCTGTGGACGCCCGAGTCCGCGTCCGCATCCGCACCGGCGCCGCTGATCGTGATCAGCCCGCCGCCGCTCGGGCTGGACAAGACGTACCCCCGGCTGGCCGGGCGGGCCCGGTACTACGCGGCGGAGTACGGCTTCGCCGTGGCCACCATCGAACTCCCCGGGAGCGGTGACCGGCCCCGTCTGGCCGTCCTCGACCAGGCCCGCGCCGACCTGCGCCGGACGGTCGAGGCCGGAGAGCCGGTCAGCGGCGAGATCGTCGACGCCCTCATCCTCCCCCTGGTCGAAAGGGCCGTCCCGGAATGGCGGGCCACCCTGGACGCCCTCCTTGCGCGGCCCGAGATCGGCGGCCCGGTCGGGTACGAGGGGGGCATCATCTCCATCGGTGTCCGGCTGGCGGCGATCGAGCCGCGCATCGCGGCCGCCGGTCTCTTCGCCGGGAGCTTCGTGCCCGCCACCATCGTCGAGGAGGCCCGCGAGGTCACCGTCCCGCTGCAGGTCCTGCTGCAGTGGGACGACGAGGGGAACGACCGACAGGCGGCCCTGGACCTGTTCGACGCCTTCGGCTCCAGGGAGAAGACCCTGCACGCCAACATGGGCGGGCACACCGGCGTCCCGAAGTTCGAGCTCGACGCCGGGGCCCGGTTCTTCGCCCGACACCTGAAATGAGGCCGGGCCGCCAGGCCGCCAGCAGGCGATAGCGGTGTCTGCCTCACCAGATCGGAAAGAGCGCCAGGACTGTCTTGACGGGTAGTCCTTTGACGGACAGTCCTTTGACGGACAGTCCTGAACCGAGCCACGGCACGCCGTTGCTCCGGATCTACCGCTGCTCCCGGCCTGCGGGCCGGGAGCAGCGGCATGTTCGGAAGGGGGTGGATCCATGCGGGCGGGGTTCCGCTCACTCGTCGGTTTTGGCCTTGTCTCCCGTGCCACCAGGCGCGGCCGGGCGCAGCTGGACGCAGCATGCTCCGGGCGTCTGTCCCCTGCGCGACGGCGCCCGTTCCCGTGCCGAGTTCCTCGGGCGCACCGGCCTTCCCGGCTGACGCCCGCGCTCGTCCCCGCGCCGGCCCCCGCGCAAATTTCCCGAGTTCGTCACCGGCCGGCTACGCGCGTGGAACCGGGGAACCCCGTCGACCCCGCTGACGTCATGGACCTCAGAAAGCAGGCAGCAGCGGGGTTGGGGGGAGTGGTCGTTGATGGAGTTCAAGGCGCGCACGGGGAACGAGCGGAAGCGTTCATGGGCGGCCGTCGCCGCGGCGGTCGTCGTCACGGTGGCGGCCGCGTGGGCGATCCCGACCGTCACCGAGTCGATCGCCGCTCCCCACTCGACCGCCGCCCACGACCGGAACACGACCGCCGACGGCGGCCACAACGGCCAGGACGGCGCCCAGGGCAGCGGCAGCGCCGGCGGCGGTGCGCAGCCGGCCGGGGCCGTACCCGAGGGCATAGCCCACGCCTCCGAAGCCGGAGGCAACGCCGTCAACATCACCATCGACGACGGCCCCGACCCCGTCTGGACCCCGAAGGTCCTCGACGTCCTCAAGCAGTACGGCGTGAAGGCCACGTTCTGCATGATCGGACCGCAGGCCAAGGCCCACCCCGAGCTGGTCAAGCAGGTCGTCGCGGGCGGCCACCGGCTCTGCGACCACACCGTCGACCACGACACCACCATGGACAAGAAGCCCGTCGCCTACCAGGAGAAGGAGATCCTGGACGCGAAGAAGATGATCGAGGAGGCCGCCGGCGGCGCCGCCCAGGTCCAGTACTACCGGGCCCCCGGCGGCTCCTTCACCCCCGACAGCCGGCGCATCGCCGCCGCCAACGGCATGCGCCCGCTCGGCTGGAACGTCGACTCCAAGGACTTCACCAAGCCCGGCACCGCCGCGATCGTCGACACCGTCAAGAAGGAGATCGGCAACGGTCCGACCCTCCTCTTCCACGACGGCGGCGGCGACCGCCAGCAGACCGTCGAGGCCCTCGGCCAGGTGCTCAGCTGGCTGAAGGCCCAGGGCCGCCCCACCGGCTTCCCGGTCCGCACCACCTCGTGACCACCCGCCCCCCGGCGCTGCTCCCCACCGTCCCGTGGCCCCCCTCCCCTGGGGTGTCGACCTCGACCACCCCCAGCGCATCTCCTGGACTCTTCCCCGCTGACCCCCGGCGACCACTGCGAACTCCCCGTCATCGTCGCCTGGTCCCCGGCCACCGACGCCACCGAGAACACCTGGTACGCCGTCACCTCCGCTGCGGCGGCCCTGCTGCAGCAGGGCCGCCGCCCGTGCCAGGCCGCCTCTGACGGTTTCACCAGCGGGCCCGGGCACACGGCACCGCGAGCGTCGTAGCGCGTGCCACCGTCCACAGGGGCGCCGTCCGCAGCGGCGGCGGACTCAGGAAAGCGGCGTGGAACCGGGCTCGGGGGACTGGCCGACGAGGTAGATCCGGTTGCGGAGCTCCGCCTCGGCCCAGTCCAGGTCGGCGCGCAGGTCGAACCAGAGCCGGTCCTTGCGGCCGTCGGGCTGGTCGAGCCCGACGGCGACCCAGGAGAAGACGCCCTGAAGGACGTCCCGCCGGCGCCCTGGGGAGGTCACGGAGAGGGCGAACGCCACGGCGAGGCCGGTCCGCGTGACGATCAGGTGGCTCGGGTCGTCCTGCCGCGGGCGGCCTCCGGTGAGGTAGCGCGGAGAGTCGGTGATCTTCAGCCACTCCAGGACCGCGTCCGGCACCTGCTCACGCAGGATCCCCGAGATGGACTCGCGCACCGCGACCGCGGGCTCCTCACCCAGCCAGCCCAGCCAGTGCTCGGACTCCGTGAGCCTGGTGAAGTCGTCCTTGGACGGGCCGTAGTTCGGGTTCTCCACGAATTCCCCGGTCAGCTTCCCGTCCGCTCCGACCCGCCACACACCCTGGACGGCTTCGCTCGGAACGTAGCCGTCGGGGTCGCCGATGAGATCGGGGTCGATCGCGGCAACCGACCCGCCGGGATTCGCGGCGGCCTCCGCGACCAGCTCCGGCGGCGGCGACTGCAGGATGCGACGCCGCTCGGCCGATATGTCCCCCATGGTGCAACCCTTCGTCCGGCGCGATCCCGTAGACCCGCCTCCTCCAAAGGCGATCATGTTCCCACGGGTGCGGTCGGGCGGGTTTCCGGGGGGAGGAAATGCCGCGAACGAGTCGGCCCGCTGGGAGCTGGCCCGCTGGCGGCTCCGGCTGATCGTGAACGGAGGCATGCACCCGCAACCGGCGGCGACGTCATCGCGCACGACAGTCGGGGCGAACTGGCCCGGTCCCGGGCACTGTTGCCCCTGGCGAGGCCGGTCATCGAGTACGACAACGGGTACGGGAGGCAGCTGCACACGCAGGAGGAACTCGCCGGAGCACTCGTGGCCGAGGCCGAACGGCTGCTCGCGGGTCCCCGGCCGCCCCACGGGCTGCGGTGGCGGCAGAAACCCTGGTGCCCTCACCGCCCGGGGGCGGTGAGGGCACCAGGGCCTGTTGTCAGCTGCTGGTCGTCAGCAGGCGGTTGGCCAGGGCGTCGGCGAGGCGGTAGGCCTCGTCGGCCGAGAGGGTGCGGCAGATGGCGTCCGCCAGTTCCTCGACGTTGTGCCAGTCGACGTTGCCCAGGCCAGGCTGCGGGGCGGCCGGCGTCGGCTCCTCGTCCACCGGGGCGACGGCGCGCTGTTCCGGCATCGGGCGGGGCTCGGAATTTTCCGCGGAAAATCGGTCGGCGCTCGGAGCCGGTTCGGGGTTCGTCGGCTGCGGGCTGCGCGGGGCGGGCCCCGACCGGTCGGCAGCAGGCGTGGGCGTCGGAGCCGGAGCCGGAGCCGAAGCCGGAGTCGGAGTCGGAGTCGACGCCGGAGTCGGCGCTGGAACCGGAGTCGGCGTCACCACGGGTGCAGCCGCCTGCGGAGCCGCCGCCTTCGCCTCCAGCTTCGCCGCGCGCCTGGCCGCCACGGCGTCGGCGTCGGCCTGGAGCAGTTGCTCCAGCTGCGCCGTCTGCTCGGCCAGGGACATCTCCTCGATGCCCTTCACCGACCCGAGCCGCCGCGCGACGTTGATGGAGACGCCCTCCTCGCCGCGCGCCTTGGCCCGTACCTGGCGCTGCAGCTCGGGGTGGAGCTTCAGCAGGTTCTTGCGGTGCGAGATCCAGCTCTGGGACCAGCCCTCCGCCTCGGCGGCCTCCTTGGCGGTCGGGTACTGCGCCACGATGAGCAGGACCGCGTTGGCCTCCTCGATCGGGTCGAAGTCCTTGCGCGCCATGTTCTCGTCGAGCGCCGCCCGCAGCAGGGTCGCCTTGGACTCCGCCACCGAGTCGTCGACGACGACCAGCAGCTGCTCGCGCCCGTACAGCTGTGCGGCGGCCCGCCGGCGGTTGCCGTTGATGACGACGACGTCGTCCGGGCCCGCGCCCAGCGCCTGCCGGTCCTCCGGCCAGAGCCGGAGGTAGGCCGCCGGGGTGACGGCGAGGCAGCTCTGCAGCTGGCGGTCCTTGATGCTCGCCAGGTCGGAGAGGTCGCCCAGGTCGTCACGCGGGTTGCGCGGGTTGGGGAGGCAGTTGGCGGTACGGATCCACCTCGCCGGGGTGTCGCCGGGGACGGCCGAACCGGGGCTGCCCGAACGGGGGCTGTCCACACCGGGGGTGTCGACGACCGGGTCGGCGGCCATCGAGGCGAAGGAGACGCGACGGCCTGCCATCAGCGACCCCCGTAACCGAGTTCGAGGGACAGCCGGAAGAAGTCCTCGCGGGCCCGGTAGGCGGTGCCGCTCTCCTTGTACTGGGTGACGACCGTTCCCTCGGCGACCGCCCGGGAGTGGATCTTGTACCGGCGCAGGACGGTCTTGGCACGCGGCCATCCGCGCGCCGCGATGTACGCCTCGGTGTCCTCCAGGTCGGCGCGGCCGTCCCGGGGGTCCCAGTTGTTGACGACGACCCGGTACGGGATGTCCATCGGCTCGATGACCTTCTTGATGGTGCGCGCCGTGGGGTCGAAGCACAGCGGCTCGGTGATCATCGGGACCAGGACGTCGTCCGCGATCTCCAGCGCCCGGCGCAGGATCTCCTCGTCGGCCAGGGTGCCCGGCGTGTCGATGAAGATGTGCTCGTACTCGTCCTTCGCGCCGAGGACGTCGAAGGTGCACGCCGCCAGGTTGACCGTGGTGGTGGTCTTGCCGACGCCGCCCTTCTGGTTGGCGATCACGTGGATCTTCGCGCCGGTCTTCTTGAGGTGGACCAGCTGCTCGGCCTGGTCGTGCGCCGCCATGAAATCGAAGGGCAGGTTTTCCCCCACCCGCTCGGCCCAGACGACCGCCGATCCCTGGGGGTCGGTGGACACGACAAGCACAGATGGCTTCATGATGTTCCGTTCTCTCCGTGGGCTTCCCGGGCGGCTTGCCCGGTACTGCGGATGCCCGCCGCTCAAAGCCGTGGCGGCGGACTGGAACAGCATTCCAGATGATCGACTCGGGGTCTGACACGCCCCGGGTGTGTCGGAGCACAATGGCCGCGATTCCGGGTCCTGGATTTCCCGGAAGCGCGACTGTTCGTCTGGTCCCCTTCCCCGTAATCGGTTTCCGGTGCGTGCTGGATCCGCGGCCGGCGGAGGGGGGAAACGAAGCGGGAGAGCGACGGCTCGCGAATGTGCGCGCGGACGGTGCGCCGTGGCGTGGAGTGGTGTCGGAGTGGTGTGGCGCTCACGGAGTCATCTGGTTCCCCGGCAACGCGCGCGGGCAGGCGCGCCGGTTCAACGCCCGGCCGGTGCGGGCTGCGCGATCGGCCAGCGCGGGCCGTCCGGGCTGCCGTGCCAGGCCCACTGGGCGTCGGGGGTGACGGTGACTCCGTAGTCGTACAGTTCGGGCCGCCCCAGCCGCTCCCACTGGTCCCACGCGGCCATCACCTCGTCGCCGATGCGGCGCGGTCCGCCCTGCAGCAGTACGGGCCGGCCGTCCGCCCCCGCACGGAACTCCGCCCAGGACAGGGCGCCGTCGTGCACCAGGACGGCGGGACCCTCCGGCCCCTGCTCGGTGGTGAGGACGGCGTCGGGCACGGCGACCCGCACGGCGAAGCGCAGGTCCCAGTCCTCCAGGTCCGCCGGGTCGCGGTCCAGCACCCGCCGCACCTGCGGATCGGCGCCCGCCCGTACGGCCACGTGCGCGGCCGGTCCGTCGGTCGCCTGGGCGGGAGCGTGCCGGTCGCCCATGAACTGGGCGAGGCCGTGCACCCAGCCGCGCGCCCCGGCGCCGCCGTCGGCGACGGTGAGCGCCACGTACCCGAGCCGGCCCCACGGGTAGACGATCCGTCCGCCCGGCCGTACCGCCTCCACCCAGGACCACGGCACCGACTCCACCGCGTAGGTGGCGTGCAGGCGGTCGACCTGACCGCCGCCCGGAACTCCGCCGCGGGTGGCGTCGCCGGTCCGCACCTCGGCGTCCAGCCCTGCGGCGGCCAGGCGTTCGCGGGCGAACCCGGCCAGGCGCTCGTCCACCTCGCTGGATACCACCAGGCCCGGACCGGCCCGCCACGCGGACAGCGCCGCGGTCCACCCCTGGCCGGTGCCGACGTCCCACACCCGGTGCCCGGGCTCGAGCCGTAGGCTGTCCAGCATGTCGGCCACGGCCCCGGGTGCGGACAGCGACGACGACGGCAGCCCGCCGGTGAGCTGGGTGACGGCGGCCGAGCTGACACCGCCGTACAACTCGGAGGCCCAGCCGTCGGGATCGGCCGCGCGGTCGACCGGCACGTACGCCCAGCCGTCCCACCGCCACAGCCGCTGCGGCGCGAACCGGTCGCGGGGCAGCGCGGCGAAGGCCTCGCGCAGCCACGGCGAATCGGCGGGCCACTGGCCGCACCGCTCCATCTCCGCGTCCAGGCGCGCGCGGTGCCCGGCCAGGCCGTCGCCGCCGTTGCTGCCGCCGTCGCCGTTGCTGCTCACGCTCGCTCAGCCCTTCTTGTGCTTGCCCGTGCCACCGGCCGGCTTGTCCACCTTGCTGTCGGCGTTGCCGGGGGGCGGCGACCCCTTCCCCGGATCGGGTGCCGGCTTCGAGTGATCACCCATGGCGGTTCCCTTCGGTCGTGTGCGGGACACGGTCGTCCGCCATCCTCACGCGGCCCCCGTACCGGACGGTAGAGGGCGTGCGGGGGCGCCGGGGGAGCGCGTGGCGGAGCGTCCGCGCTTCGGCCGCCGTCGCGTCGGCCGCCGTCGCGCTGACTGTCGTCGCGCTGGCTGCCGCCACCGGCGCTCAGACGCGGGCTGAGCCGGTAGGGGCGGTGAGCGCCAGGGCACGGGCGACCTGGGCGGTGGACGAGCCGGTTTCGAGCGGGGTGTAGCCGTCGCGCAGGGAGGCGTCCTGGTCCTTCAGGCCGTTCCCGGTGAGGGTGATGACGACGGTTTGGCCCGGGGCGAGGTGGCCGCGGCCGTGCTGGTCGAGGAGCCCGGCGACACCGGCCGCGGAGGCAGGTTCGACGAAGACGCCGTCGTGGCGGGCGAGGAGTCGGTAGGCGGCGAAGATCTGCTCGTCGGTGACGGCGGCGATCAGGCCGTCGGACTGGTCCCGGGCGTCGACGGCTCCCTGCCAGGTGGCCGGGTTGCCGACGCGGATCGCGCTCGCGGCGGTCTGCGGGTCGGCGACGGGAGCGCCGTGGACCAGCGGTGCGGCTCCGGCGGCCTGGAAGCCCCACATGCGCGGGAGCCGGGCGGCGCGTTCTTCGGCGTGGTAGGTGCGGTACCCGCGCCAGGTGGCGGTGATGTTGCCGCCGTTGCCGACCGGCAGGCAGTGGATGTCGGGGGCGGTGCCGAGCGCGTCGACGGTCTCGTAGGCGACGGTCTGCTGGCCGGACAGGCGCAGTTCGTTGCGGACGCTGTTGACGAGGGCCACCGGGTGGTGGGCGGCGAGGTCGCGGGCGATGCGCAGGCAGTCGTCGAAGGTGCCCGCCACTTCGACGATCCGCGCGCCGTAGCGAACCGCCTGGCCGAGCTTGCCGAGGGCGACGCGGCCCGCGGGCACCAGGACGGCCGAGGCGATCGCGGCCCGCGCCGCGTAGGCGGCGGCCGAGGCGCTGGTGTTGCCGGTGGAGGCGCAGACGACGAGTTCGGCGCCGGCCTCCGCGGCCCTGCTGATCGCCACCGTCATCCCGCGGTCCTTGAAGGAGCCGGTGGGGTTGGCCCCGTCGAGCTTGAGCCGGACGTCGCAGCCGGTGAGGTCGGAGAGGTGCCGGGAGCGCAGGAGCGGAGTGTTGCCCTCGTTGAGCGAGATGGACGGAGTGCGGTCGGTGACCGGCAGCCAACGCCGGTAGGGGCTGTCGATGAGCCCTTGCCAGGTTTCCATGACCCAGAACGTAACACTCGTTTCATCAAGCCTGTCAATGACCATCTGGTGTAACATTCGGGTCATGGAATCCGTGGTGTCCCGACTCGAAGCCGCCTACCCGGGGCTTCCGCGGGGTGAGCGCGCGGTCGCCCGGGTCATCCTGGACGACTATCCGTTCGCCGCGCTGCAATCCCTGCGCACCCTCGCCGACCGCGCGGAGGTGAGCCCCCCGACCGCCTCCCGCCTGGTCGACCGGCTCGGCTACGACTCGTTCCCCGACTTCCAGGCCGGCGTCCGGGCCGAAGCCCAGGACCGGTCGAGACTGCGCGAGTTCGCCGCCCAGACCCCCGACCCCGGCAGCGCCGCACGCGAACTGCAGGACGGTCTGGCCAGCGCGCTCGCGGCCGTGAACACCCCCCTGCTGGACACGGCGGCCGACGCCCTCGCCGCAGCCCGCTCGGTCCGGGCGCTGGGCGGCCCGCTCAGCGAACTGGCCGCCGACTACCTGGTCCGCCAGCTGGGCGCACTGCGCCCGGAGGTGCGCATGGTCCCCGGGCCCGCACACGAACGAGCCCGCTCCCTCCTCGACATCACACCCCACGACCTCGTCGTCGCCTACGACTTCAGGCGCTACTCGGCCGCCACGTCCGCCTACGCCCGTACGGCCCGCGAACGCGGCGCCCGCCTCCTGCTCGTCACCGACGCCTGGAGGTCACCCCTGGCCGACCACGCCCAGGTCCTCATCCCCCTGCCCCACGAAGCTGCCGGACCGATCACCCCCCTCACCCACCAGATCGCCGTCACCGAACTCCTTCTCGTCGCAACCGCGTCCCGCCTCGACACCGCAGCACGGCTCGCCGAACTCGACGCCCTCGCAGCCTCCCTGCAACGCGACGGGGCGTAGGCCCCCGGGCCGCGGCCGCCACGCCCCGGGGACCCGTCGGGCCGCTGACAGATTCCTGCGATGAGCGAGCAACTGCCCAGCGGCGGTCTGGAACTGACGTCCGCGGAGATCGAGGCACTTCCCGCCAGGTGGTCGTCCTGCTGGACCCCGTGGGAGGTCGCGCAGCGGCTGGCCGGGATCAGCACGCCCTGGTACGTGGCCGCGGGCTGGGCGCTGGACCTGTTCCGCGGCGGGCGGACGCGCGCTCACGGGGACATCGAGATCGCGGTCCCGGCCGCGGGCTTCCCCGAGGTCCGCGACCGCTTCCCCGGCCACGTCTTCGACGCGGCGGGCGGCGGGCGGATCTGGGAGGACGCCGCGCCGGAGGTGCTGGGCGCCGTGCACCAGACCTGGCTCCGCGATCCGGCCACCGGCGACTACCTGCTCGACGTGTTCCGCGAACCGCACGACGGCGACACCTGGATCTGCCGACGCGATCCGACGATCCGGCTGCCCTACGGCGACATCGTCCACCGCACCCCGGACGGGATCCCGTACCTGGCACCCGAACCGGTCGTGCTGTTCAAGGCCAAGCACGCCCGCCCCAAGGATCGGGCGGACTTCGAGGCGACCGTCCCCCACCTGAGCGCGGCCCAGCGCGCGAGCCTGGCCGGGCTGCTCATCCGCGTGCACCCGGGGCACCCCTGGATCGCCGAGCTGTAGCCGGCGGGACGTCACTTCCCGTCCGCGCCGGGTCCCCCGCCGACGGACTCCTGGTCGACGTCCGCGTAGGTGGGCGAGTCCTTGACCAGGTCGTCGCAGAACGCGGTGACGATCGGAGAGCGACGGGGTGGGGCGGCGGCCGGACACGTTCGTGCCCGGCCGCCGCCCCGGGATCTCCGCGCCCGCGCCCGCGCCCGCCCGCGCCCGCGCCCGCGCGCGCCCGCAGCCGCCGTTGCCGTCGCCGCTTTCAGTGTTTCGGTGCGCGCTTCCGGACGAGCTGGAGCGCCACGTAGCCGATCACCACGAACAGAAGACCCCAGAACATGCGCAGCCCGACGAGGAACATGCCGAGCATCATGACGGCTGCGGCGGCCGACTGCCGGCGGATCTCAAGCGCAGAGCGTCGGCTGGCTGACGGCCGGACCAACTGACGGCCGGTGAAGACCTGTACGAGGTTGATCGAACCGAGAAGAACCGCGACTGCGGCAATGGCTGTCCACATCCCCGGAAGGGTAGTCAGCGTTGGCGATCATCGTCGAACCCGGTGCCTGTCCCGGCGGCCCCGTCGGAGTTGTCGGGCCTCTCAGGGCGACCTCGGATCTTTTGCCCTTGGCTTCGGCAGCCCGGGACCCGACCTGGTTCCCGACCTGTCGCAGGCCGCATCCCCTTGTGGGGCGGCCTCAGCGGCCCGGATGGCTTCCCGCCCACACCGTGGGGATGCGGTCCGACCACGGGGCGGCCTGTTCGAGTTGCCCGGCGAGGCGGAAGAGGCGGCCCTCGCGCCCGTAGCCGGCGGCGAACTGCATGCCGACCGGGAGCCCCGTGCCGGGGTCGGCCGTCACCGGCACCGACATGGCGGGTGTGCCCGCCACGTTGAACGCCGCGGTGAAGGGCGAGAGGTCGAGGAGCCGGCGGAGCCAGCCGAGGCCGTCCAGCGTCTCCGCTCCCCGGCCGTGGGTGCCCAGGGGCACGGGGAGGTCCGGCATGGTCGGGGTGAGCAGGACGTCGTACGCGTCGAAGGACCGTGCCAGGCTCCGGGAGACCCGGTTGCGGACGGCCAGAGCGGTCACGAGCTCGGTGCCGGTGACCCGCCGCCCGTAGTGGTAGCTGGCGAGGATCGGCGGTTCGAGGGTCGAGAAGTCGACCGGCCGGCCGGAGGCGGCGGCCAGTTCGTCGATCCACGCGGTGAGGTTCGCCGTCCACTGGCGGGCGTTGGCCAGGACGAACTCCTCCCAGTCGACGCCGAGTTCGGCTTGGGCCTGTTCCACCCGGTGCCCGAGGGACTCCAGCAGGCGCACGGTGCGGGACAGCGCCTCGGCCACGGGCGCCGTGGTTCGGTGCCCGCCCCACGGCTGGGCGAGGACGCCGATCCGCAGGGAGCCCGGGTCCCGGGAGACCTCCTGCGCGTACGGCCGGGGCGGCTCCGGGGCGACGTAGGGGTCACCCGCCGCCGGGCCGCTGACCAGGTCGAGCAGGAGTGCGCTGTCGCGCACGGTGCGACTGACGCAGCCCTGCACGGCCAGGCCGTTGAAGATCTCGTCGACGTCGGGGCCGACGGGTATGCGGCCACGGGTCGGCTTCAGCCCGAACAGGCCGTTGTAGGCGGCGGGGATGCGGATCGAGCCCGCCGCGTCGGTGGCGTGTGCGAGCGGCACGATCCCGGAGGCGACGGCCGCGCCCGCGCCGCCGCTGGAGCCGCCGGCGCTGCGCGTGAGGTCCCACGGGTTGCGGGTCGGGCCGTACAACACGGATTCCGTCGTAGTGCTGTAGGCCATCTCCGGGGTCGCGGTCCGTCCGAACGTCACGAGGCCGGCGCGGCGGAAGCGTGACATCAGGGTGGAGTCGGCGGCGGCGACGTTCCCGGCCGCGAGGCGGCTGCCGAGCTCCGTGCGCCGGCCTGCCATGGTGATTCCGAGGTCCTTGATCAGGAAGGGGACCCCGGCCAGCGGCGCGCTGCCGGGGCGGGGCCCGTCGTCGGCCGGCCAGATCTCCACGACGGCGTTGAGCTGCGGGTCGACGGCCCGTACGGCCTCCCGCGCGGCCGCCTCCACCTCGGCGGGGGTCACCTGGCCCCGGGCGATCAGTTCGGCGAGCCCGACCGCGTCGAAGCCCACGTAGTCCTTGACGTCCACTGGGTCACTCCTGGAATCGAGAGCGATACCGCTCGGTCTTTGACGATACCGATCGGTATCGCATGGAACGGACTGGTACCGTAGCAGGAAGAACGGAGAAAACAGCAAGAGCGGGAAGCGGAAGACCCGCGAGCGACCGGAGGCCCGTAACCGCCATGACATCGCCCGACAGACGACCGAGCCGGGTGGCGAAACTGCCGCCCCGTGAGCGCATCCTCGACGCCGCGGAGGAGCTCTTCCAGAGCGAGGGCATCCGGCGCGTGGGCGTCCAGGCGATCGCCGAGAAGGCCGAGACCACCAAGATGGCGATCTACCGTCACTTCGAGACCAAGGACGAACTGGTCGCCGAGTGGCTGCGGATCGTCGCCGCGGACTACCAGGCGGCGTTCGACCGGGTCGAGGCCGAGCATCCCGGCCGGCCCGGGGAGCAGATCCTCGGCCTGGCCCGCTTCATCGCCGAGGGGCTGCCGGCGGTCTCGCACCGGGGCTGTCCCTTCATCAACTCCATCGCCGAACTGCCCGACCGCGCCCACCCCGCACGGCAGGTGATCGAACAGCACAAGGAGCGTCAGACCCGCCGGCTGGTCGACATGTGCGCGCGAGCCGGGTTGCCCGACCCCGAACAGACCGCGGCCGAGATCACCTTCGTCCTCGAAGGAGCCCAGGTCAGCAAGCAGAACGGCAGCATCGACCGGACGGGCGAGCGCCTGATGCGGATCGTCGAGGGGATCGTCAACCGGGCCGGAACACCCGCCCCGGCCGCCCGCTGACGGGCTCCGGGGTCGGTGGCGGGCCGGGACGCCCCGGCCCGCGACCGGGGGGCATCCGGGCGACCCGCGGTTTCGCCTCGCACCCCCGCCCCGGGCAGCCGAGGCCCATGGACCGACGATCTTCCCCCAGGGCCGACAGCACCCTGCCGCTGCTGCTGCGCGGCTACGCGTGGCTGCCGAACCGGCTGCGCCGCCGTCCCGGGCCGGTGCTGCGAACCCGGCTGCTCGGCCGCCCGGCCGTGGCCCTGCACGGCCCGGAAGCGGTGCGCTTCTTCTACGACGAGCGCCACATCCGCCGCGCCGGCGCGCTGCCGGAGCCGGTGCGCGCCACCCTGTTCGGCCACGGCGCCGTCCACGGCCTCGACGGGGCTGCGCACCAGCTGCGCAAGGCGATGTTCCTCGGCCTGCTCGCCGATCCGCGCCGGCTGGAGCGGCTGGTCGGGAGCGTGGGCGAGGCCTGGGCCGCGGCGGTTCCGCGCTGGCGCGAACGCGGACAGGTCGTCGTGCTCGACGCGGTGGCCGGGGTGCTGACCGCGGGTGTCGCCCGCTGGGCCGGCCTCACCCTCCACGATGACGAGGTGGCGCCGCTGGCCCGCGACCTGGTTGCCATGGTGGACGGCTTCGCCACCATCGGCCCGCGCCACTTGCGGGCCCTGCCGGCACCCTCGTCCTGCTCGATCTCTACGGGCACCTCCACGACCCGGCGCTGTGGGAGGACCCCTACCGCTTCCACCCCCAGCGCTTCCTCGACGTGCCCGCCGACCCGCAGAAGCTGATCCCGCAGGGCGGCGGCGATGCGGCCACCGGCCACCGCTGCCCAGGCGCGGGCGTCATGGTGGGGCTGCTGGAATCCCTCGCACCACGGCTGGCACGGCTCGACTACACCGTCCCCGACCAGGACCTCACCATCGCGCTCGGCAGGGTGATCGCCCGCCCCCGCAGCGGCTTCGTCATCAACCTGACCTCCTGACACCCCACATCGCTCCGATGGCGCGTCACCGCTCGTAGATCATCTCGGGGAAGCGCGGCGACGGGCCGTCAAGGAGGTGGTCGTCGTGGCCGCGCAGCCAGCGGTCGAAGAACGACGCGACGTACGAGCGGGTGGCGAGCACCGCGCGGTCCGGGCGGACGTCGCCGACGTCGGCGGTCAGGTTCGCGCCGCTGATCGCGCCCTGGCGGGCGAGCTGGGGCAGCAGGGACTGCGCGTCGGTGTAGGAGCCGTGGCGGGAGCCGGTGAGGGTCACGTCGGCGTGCCAGCCGGTGCTGTGCTGCCACAGGGCGTCCCAGCCGGGCTGCCGGTGGTAGCTGCCGGAGTCGGGGTCCTGGGTGCCCATGAGCAGGAAGGGCCTGGTCAGGCCGTCCTCGGCGACGCTGGGCAGGAAGACGCCGGTCCTGCCGTCCGGGCCGGGGAAGTGCAGCTGGCCGTCGAGGTTGACGCCGGCCTTGAGGCGCGGATCGTCGTGCATGGTCTGGAGGGCCGTGGAGCCGCCACCGGAGTGGCCGACCATGCCGATCCGGTCGAGGTCGAGGGAGGCGGCCAGGCCGGCCGGTAGCTGCTGGTCGTGGTGCCGCCCGTCGTCGTGGTGCAGTCCGGCGAGCTGGTCCAGGACGAAGCGGGTGTCGTCGACCCGGGTCTGCAGCACCTTGCGCAGGAGGGCGCCCATGTCGAGACCGGGCTGCTCCATCAGCGCGGGGAGGACGGAGGTCGCGAGGTCCCCGTCGGGGAAGGCGACCTCGGAGGCGTCGTAGGTGTGGTCGACGGTGACGACGGTGTAGCCGCGCGAGGCGAGGTCCTCCACCAGGCCGGTGCCCCAGGTGCGCGGGTCGCCGAACCCCGCCGAGTACAGCACGACGGGCCGCCGGCCGCCGGGGACGGCGGGCGCGTCGGCGCGGGCGTGGGTGCGGATGCCCTTCCAGTCGGTGCGGCCTGGCTCGAATCCGTGTTCGCTCTGGCCTACGCTCCCGGCGCTGCCGAAGTGATCGGCGGCAGGGGGGAGCATGTACGGCGTACGGTCGTCGCCGGTGGCGGGCCGGGTGGTCGGGTACCAGAAGCTGATCATCAGTTTGCGGTGCTGTCCGGGCTTCCACGGGTCGTCCCGGCGGTCGTCCGTGAGCTGCAGGGACGTCGTGCCGACCGGGTACGGCCCGGTGGGCTGCGGCAGCCAGGCACTCGCCTGCCGTTCGGTGCCCCGCTCCGGCTCCGCCACCGCGCCCGGTGCGGCGACCGCCCCCGGTGCGGCGACCACGCCCAAGACCGCCGTCGCCGCCAGCAGCACCGCCGCCACGGCCCGTCCTCGCCCGTTCATCGCCGTTCCTCCTCGTTCGGTTCCGTCTCGCCCTCGGCAGGGGCGACGGTACGGGCGGGAAGGGGCGGAAACCGTCATACCGGGGTGTCAAGTTCGCTGTGCTACCCCGGTATGACGGTGTCCGGGAGGGGCAGCCGCGGTCACTGACCCTGGCCGGCGCTTCCGATCGGGCCGATCTTCACCGGGGCGCTGTCGTCGGCGGCGGGCAGCGAGCCGGCGCCGGGCCAGGGCAGGGTGACCGACTGGGTCTCGTCCGGCGGGGTCACCACCAGGCCGGTGATCCGCAGGCCCGAGCCGCCCGTGTTGTTGGCCGGGTAACTGATGCCGAAGTAGGTCGACTTGCCGTTCGCCACGACGCCCGTGACGACCGGTTCGCCGGAGCGCTTCGCGGACAGCGTGCCCGAGGGGGTCGTCAGGTCGACGCCCGCGTATCCGGACAGCGTGCAGTCCTTGCCGCTGTGGTTCTTCAGCTCGACCACGACGGTGTTGGTGGGGTCGCCGGTGATGGTGTGGTCCGCGGCGGTGATGGTCAGGTCCGCGGTCCGGCACTTGGCGGTCTTCCCGGCGCCGGTGGAGCCGGCCGGTGCGGTGGTGGGGGCCGTGCCGGGCTTCCCCGGCTTGCTCGTGGCCGGTGCGTTCGAAGCCGGGCCGCCGACGGGGGCGGTGCCGGTGGACGCCGTCGGGCCGGCGGTCGAGGTGCCCTGTGCGGTGTCCGTGTCGTCGTTCTGGCAGGCGGTGAGAGAGAGGGCGGCGGCGACGGCGAGGGCGGCGAAGGCGAGCTTGCGAGCGTGCACGGTGTTTTCCTCCGGACGGGTCGGTGGCGCCTGGTGCTCGGTGTGAGCGGGTTTCCGAAGGCAGGGACCGCCGCCCGGGGCGGACCGTTCCACCCGGACCGCCCCCAGGACAGTGCTGTGACATGTACGGCCGGAGACCACCCGCGCCGTCGCCCGCCGGGCCGCGCCGTATCCTGCTGCCGACCTGCCCGGATGCCGGTTCGCAGCGTTGCCGCGCCCCGTCGACGGCGTCGCCGATCGTCGGTACACACCCGTGACCTGGACGATCTTGACCACGGACACGGGCGCGGCACCAACTCCCGGACGACGCCCCCGTGATGTGCCCGGACCGGCACGGTCACCGGGGCGGAACCGTCGGCCCCGTCCTCCGGCCCCGTCCTCCGGGACCGGCGGCGAGGCGACCGAGCGGGCCCCGCGCGGGGACTGTTCCGCGGCTGCGGGGGCAGTCGTCCACTGGCCGGTGGCGCGACGCGCTGGGAGCGGGCGGACGAAGGGCGGTTCGAGGTGGCGGCTGTGACGGGGAAGGCACCGGCGAACGAGCAGGTGGCGGCCGGTGTGCCGGAGCGCATTGGCTACCGGGTGAAGAGGTTGCTGCTCGGGCCGCCGCTGGTCACGGCGCAGCTGCGGGCCGAGAAGCTGTCGAAGCCGGTGGCGTTGGGGGTGCTCGCGCCGGATTGCATCAGTTCCAGCGCGTACGGGACCGAGCAGATGCTGACGCAGCTGGTGCCGGTGGCGGGGGTGGCGGGTTTCGCCCTGGTGATGCCGGTGACCGGGGTCATCCTGGCGCTGCTGGTCCTGCTCACGCTGTCCTACCGCGACGTGGTCATGACCTATACCCGTGCGGGTGGTTCGTACGTGGTGGCGCGGGAGAACTTCGGCCCGCGCGTCGCGCAGGTCGCGGCAGTGGCGCTGCTGATCGACTACGTCGTGACGGTGGCGGTGCAGACCGCCGCGGGGACGGACGCGGTCGCCTCCATGCTGCAACTGCTCTTCCACACGGACATCGGCCCGGACAAGCTGTGGGTGACCCTGGGCGTGGTGTGCCTGCTGTGCTACGGCAACCTGCGGGGCATCCGGGAGGCGGGTCGGGCGTTCTCCGTGCCGACCTACCTGTTCGTCCTCGCCGCGGGCCTGACCGTCGTCGTGGGCCTGGTCCGGCTGGCCACGGGCAGCCTGCCACGCCTGGGCGACGCGGACCTGCACGCGGCCGGGGCCGTGCCGGTCGGCGCCCCCGGCGGGGGGATGGCGGCGGGTGTCTCGCTGTTCGTCCTGATGCGGGCCTTCGCCAACGGCGGGTCCTCGCTGACGGGCCTGGAGGCGATCTCGAACGGCGTGGGCGCCTTCCGGCCGCCGCAGGGCGCCAACGCCCGCCGCACCCTGGTGATCATGAGCGCCACCCTCGGGGCCCTGGTCCTGGGGATCTCCACCCTCGCCTGGCAGACCCATGCGGTCCCCTTCACGTCCGGCAGCCCCACCGTGCTGGCGCAGGAGGCGCACCTGGTCTTCGGACAGAGCGGCTTCGGACAGGTCATGTTCGCGCTGGTCCAGGTGGCCACGGCGCTGATCCTGTACACCGGCGCGAACACTTCCTTCAACGGGTTCCCGTTCCTGGCCAGCTTCGTCGCCGAGGACGCCTTCCTGCCCCGCCGGCTCACCCTGCGCGGCCACCGCCTCGCGTTCTCCAACGGGATCCTGGTGCTCGCCGCCGTGTCCCTGGGGCTGCTGCTCGTGACCGGCGGAAACGTGACCAGGCTCGTCTCGCTCTACGCCATCGGCGTGTTCACCGGCTTCGTCATGGCCACCGCAGGCCTGACCAGGTACCACTGGCGACGTCGCGAGAAGCACCGCACGGTCAAGGCCGCCGTCAACGCGGCGGCCGCGACCGCCTCGGCCGCCGTGGTCGTCGTCTTCGCCGTCACCAAGTTCACCGAAGGCGCCTGGGCGGTGGTCGTCGTCTTCCCGATCGGGGTGTGGGCCCTCATCCGGACCAACGAGCGCTACCGCGCGGAGAGCGCCGTCCTGAACGCGGCGCCCGCCACGGCGACAACCGCCACCCGGTCACGCAACGTCGTCCTCCTCCTCGTCGACCGCCTGGACCTGGCCGTCATCACCGCCCTGCGCTACGCGCACACCCTGCGGCCCGCCGACCTCCGGGCCGTCCACATCGCGCTCGACAGCGCACACGCCGAGCAACTCCAGCGCGCGTGGCAGGCCAGCCAGGCCGCGGACATCCCCCTCGACCTGGTCGACTGTCCGGACCGGCGGCTGCACCGGGCCGTCGCCGGCCTCGCCTCCCGCACGAGTGCCGACGGCCGCACCGAGGTCACCCTGCTGATCCCGCGCCGCGCCTACGGGCCCCTCGTGGGACGGCTCCTGCACGCCCGCCGCGGCGACGCGATCGCGCACGCCGTCAGTCGGATCCCGCACGTCGCGGCCACCATTGTGCCCTTCGACGTCTCCGCGGCCCTCAGGGAACACCAGTGCCGTGCGGCGGCCGTACGCGCAGCCGGGCGGGAAGACGAAGGAGGAACGTCCGCCCAGGGCGAACCCTCGGTGGCGAGGCAGGGAACCGCGCCGTCGACGCCGCCCGAACCCGGCGGGCACTGACCCCGCAACCGCGATGGCCCACCAGGCGCCGACACCGCGCGACCACGCGGCGGGCGCCGGCGTCCGCCGGATTCGTCAACTACCCGACGGAGCGGTGGCAAACCGTAGCGGGCGGACCGCCGTCCGGTCAGCAGTGCCCAGTACCGGTCCCCGTAGGACCGGTGACGCCCGGCGGTTCAGCCCTGGAGGGAGTCGAGCCAGGAGGTCAGCAGGCGGTTCACCTCCTCGGGACGCTCCTGCTGTATCCAGTGCCCGCAGCCGTCCAGGATGTGGCTGGAGGTCAGGCCGGGGAGGGTGGCCGGGTAGGCGTCGATCGCGTCGGCCATCCAGGTCGTGGAGGCGTCGAGGGCGCCGCCGATGAACAGGGACGGTTGCTCGATCGGGGCGCCGCCGTAGGGGGCGAGGTCCTCCCAGTCGCGGTCCATGTTGCGGTAGCGGTTGAGGGCTCCGGTCATGCCGGTGCGCTCGAACTCCCCGGCGTACACGTCGAGGTCGTCCTCGGTCAGCCAGGCGGGCAGGCTGCCGCCGGGGAAGCGGTCGCGCAGCCGGCCGCCGGTGCGGGCCACGAAGTGGGGGTCGGGCTCGCCCGGGGTGGGCATGGTGTCGGCGGACATGGCTGCGTAGAAGCCCGCGAGCCAGCCCCGGAGGTCGGGCTCCATCTCCGCTTCGGCCCGGCCGGGCTCCTGGAAGTACGAGACGTAGAACTCCTGGTCGCCGCCCATCTGTGCGAAGACGTCGGTGGGGCGGGGGCCGCCGGGCGGCGCGTAGGGGACGCTCAGCAGTCCGACGGCGCGGAAGACCTCGGGGTGGAGGAGGGCGGAGGCCGCGGCGATGCCGGAACCCCAGTCGTGCCCGACGATCACCGCCTTCTCCTCGCCCAGGGCGCGCACCAGGGCGACGTTGTCCTCCACCAGGTCGAGCATCCGGTAGGCGTCCGTCGCGGCCGGCTTGGAGGAGCGGCCGTAGCCGCGCACGTCAAGCGCCACGGCCCGGTACCCCGCCGTCGCGAGGGCCGGGAGCTGGCGGCGCCAGGAGTACCAGGACTCGGGGAAGCCGTGGACGAGCAGGACCAGCGGTCCGGTGCCCTGTTCGACCAGGTGCAGGCGCCCGGCGGGTGCCTCGATGGTGCGGTGGCGCAGGTCGGCGGACGGCGCGGGCTGGTGCATGGCTTCTCCTCGGTTCACGGGCGGCCGCGGTTACCCACCGATCTTGCGGCGCGGCGGGCGCCCGACGCGAGAACCCTTGTCATCCTGGCAAACTGGCAGGACAGGGCGGTGGAGGCGGCATGGCTGGAGGGGGTGGGGCGATGGTGACGGACGACGGCATTGCCGACACGCTGGCGGTCATGGGCCCTCGACTGCGGACCGCGCGCGAGCAGCGCGGCGCCACCCTCACCGACGTCAGCCGCGCGACCGGCATCTCGCTGAGCACGCTGTCGCGGATCGAGACCGGTCGGCGCAAGCCGACCCTGGAGGTGCTGCTGCGGCTCGCGAAGGCGTACGACGTCTCCCTGGACGAGCTTGCCGGCACCGGACCGGTCGCCGCGGCCGGACCGCGCATCCGGGTGCCGCAGCGCCCCGCCGACGACAAGGTGGTGCTGCCGCTGACCCGGTTCGTGGGGGGCCTGCACGCCCACAAGCACGTCCTGCCCGCCGTCGACGCGCCACCGGCGCGGCCGCGGCAGGTCTCCCACGACGGGTACGAGTGGCTGTGCGTCCTGTACGGGCGGCTGTGGCTGGCGCTCGGTGACCAGGACCTCGTCCTGGGCGCCGGGGAGGTGGCCGAGTTCGACACCCGCACCGCCCACGGCGTCGCCAACGCCGGTCCCGGCGGACCGGTCGAATACCTGGTCATGTTCGGGCCGCAGGGAGAGCGCCTCCGACCGCGCACCCCAGTCCCCGGCCGCTGAGGCGAAGCGGCGCGGTGCTCGGTGGCGCCGGTCCTGACTCGCCTTCACCCACAGGCGTGGTGGACACGGCCTTCCATCGCTGCTGGTCCCCCCGGAAGCCGCCCGGCCGCACTCCGCACGAGATCGGCACGATCGACGCTCGAACGGACCGTGGGAGACTGGCCCGGTGCTGGCTCCGAACGCCCAGGAAGAACGACATGAGGGGCCGACCGGAGCGGTCGGCGCCCTGACAGGCCTGCGGGCGCACGCGATGGTGCCGCTGCGCGGCGCGGCGCTCGCGGTCCTGGGTCTGCTGGGGCTGGTGGTCCTGCTGCCGGCCGCGGTCGCGGCGGGCGTGGGCGCGGTGGGCGTGCTGGACCTGTCCCGTCGGCTGCCGCGGTTGCGGCGGGAGCTGGCCGGGCAGTGGTCGGAGGTGCCCGTCGACGATCCCTACCTCCCCGAGCCGCCGGAGCCCCGCCCGAGGGACAGCGGGCTGTACCGCGACGGCAGGCAACTGTACGCCTCTTACGGCTCGGCGTTGCGACGGAGGCGGGTGCGGCAGGTGCGGCGGGATCCGGCGACGAGACGGGACCTGGCTTTCCTGCTGTTCGACCCGTTCGTCGGGGTTCCGGTGGCGTCGCTGCCCGTGGCATTGATGGCCGGTGGTCTGTACATGGTGGTCGCCGCCCTGTGCCGGGCGGTCGGCGACGTCAGCCCGCCGGGGACGGCGTGGGCCGGCGCGGTGGTGGTGGCCGGGGCCGGGCTGGTGTCGCTCGCGACGGGGCTGACGGTCGGGCCGCTGGTGCTGTGGGTGCACGGGTGT
Source organism: Streptomyces viridifaciens (assembly GCF_001888885.2). NCBI lineage: Bacteria > Bacillati > Actinomycetota > Actinomycetes > Kitasatosporales > Streptomycetaceae > Streptomyces > Streptomyces viridifaciens. The sequence goes on along the minus strand of NZ_CP090840.1, from coordinate 898,331 downwards.
TGGACGCGGCTGCTGCTGGCCCGCCGGGCGGTGCCGTCGCTGGTGGCCGGTGGGGGCGCGCTGGGCAGGCGCCTGCGGATGCTGGGCGCCGGGGCCCTGCTCTCGCTGCTGTCGATGGTCGGTTTGGTGCTGGCCGCCGTACAGGTGGTGGCGCTGGTGGCCGGGTTGTGCACCGGGCTGGTGCTGCTCTTCCCGAAGGCCGTGGGCTTCGCCCGCCGCTTCGTCGCACTGAGCCGGCGACTGGCCGGGGACTGGTTGGGCGTGGAGATCGAGGCGCCCTACATGCCCGCGCCGGAGCCGGTGCGGCGCGGCGCGGACGGCTACTACCAGTACGGGCGGCGGCTGTACCGGACCCCCTATCTGGTGCGGCAGTTGCAGCTGATGCGTCACACCTCGCGCGATCCGGCGGTGTGGCGGGACCTGCTGTGGTCGACGGTCAACCCGCTCGTGGCCGCCGTGCTGCTGTCGGTGCCGCTGGTCGTCGTCGGGTTCTCGCTGTTCGGGCTCATCGTGCCGGGGGTTCTGAACCTGGTGACGGACGGGACGGGCCCGTACACCTTCTGGGACGGGGCGCTGCGCCGGCTGACGGCGAGCGAGGCCCTCGCGGGCATCCCGTGGGCGGCGGTTGCGGTGGGCGCGGTGCTGATGGCGGCGGTGTCGTGGGTTGCGCCGTACGCGCTGAAGGCGCACGCCCGCTTCGCTCTGCTGCTGCTGCGGCCGACCCGGCACGCGCAGCTGGCCCGGCGGGTGGAACGGCTGACCGAGACCCGCGCGGACGCCACCGGTGTCCAGGCCGCCGAACTGCGCCGCATCGAACGGGACCTGCACGACGGGGCCCAGGTGACGCTGGTGGCGATCGGGATGACGCTGCGGGTGGTGGAGCGGCAGCTGGGCGAGGAGGCTCCGGAACTGCGCGAGCTGGTGGCCGAGGCCCGTCGGCAGGCGGCGACGGCCCTGTCCCAGCTGAGGGACCTGGTGCGGGGCATCCATCCGCCGGTCCTCGCGGAACGGGGCGTGGGCGATGCGGTCCGCGCGGTGGCGCTGGACTACCCGCTGGACGTCGAGGTGACGGTGGACGTTCCCGGGCGGCCGGAGGCGCCGGTGGAGGCGTGCGCGTACTTCGCGGTGTGCGAGGTCCTCGCGAACGCCGCCAAGCACTCGGGGGCCTCCCGGGTGCGCATCGACCTGCGGCACTCCGACGGGGTGCTGAGGATGACGGTGAGCGACGACGGCCGGGGCGGGGCCGATCCGGCCAAGGGAACGGGTCTCTCGGGCGTGCGCCGCCGGTTGGGTACGTTCGACGGAGATCTGTTCGTGAGCAGCCCGGTGGGCGGCCCGACACTTGTGACCATGGAGCTGCCATGCGTGTTGTCCTCGCCGAGGACCAGTTCCTCCTGAGGGAGGGAATGGTGCGGCTGCTGAGGTCGTACGAGTTCGAGGTCGTCGCGGCCGTCGACAACGGACCGGAGCTGTCGCGGGCTTTGACGCGGCACCGGCCGGACATCGCGGTGGTCGACGTGCGGCTGCCGCCGACGTTCACCGACGAGGGGTTGCAGGCGGCGCTGGCGGCCCGCCGGGAGGTGCCGGGGCTGCCCGTGCTGGTGCTGTCGCAGCACGTGGAGCAGCTGTACGCGCGCGAGCTGCTGGCCGACGGGCGGGGCGGTACCGGGTACCTGCTGAAGGACCGGATCTTCAGCGACGAGGAGTTCGTCGACGCGGTGCGCCGGGTGGCGGGAGGCGGGACGGCGATGGATCCCGAGGTGATCTCCAAGCTGGTGGCGCGGAACGAACACAGCGGGCCGTTGACCTCGTTGACCGGGCGTGAGCTCCAGGTGCTGGAGCTGATGGCGCAGGGGAGGTCCAACGCGGGCATCGCGCAGGAGCTGCACCTGAGCGACAGCGCCGTCAGCAAGCATTCGGCGAGCATCTTCACCAAGTTGGAGCTGACGCAGGACAACAGCGACAACCGGCGGGTGCTGGCGGTGCTGGCGTACCTGAACGCGCCGCAGAACTGAGCGGCGGCCCCATTGGCGGCGGCCCTTCTCCACCCCCGTCGGCCCCATGGCCGCGGGGGTGGAGTTTTCTGCACCGCAGGTGTGCTCGCAGCTTCATTCCGCGGCCTTGGTGCGGGCCGTAGTTTCGTGTCTGAAGGCGGGCCGAAGGGTCCGGGCAAGGACCGGGCACGGGCGAGGGAGATCAGACGGTGATGACGATGGAGCCGCAGGGGACCGACGGGCAGAAGAGCGGCGGACGGCGGACGGCGGCCTCGGCGAAGCCGAAGGACCCGAAGGCCGATCTGATCCGTACCGCGTTCATGGAGGTCGGCGTCCCGCTCGGTCTGTACTACGGCCTGCGGGAGGTCGGTCTGGGGCAGTGGCTGTCCCTGCTGGTGAGCGGTGCCGTACCGCTCGCGCAGCTGGTCTACAAGATGCTCACCGAGGGCCGCGTCGCCACCGTCACCCTCTTCACCCTGAGCGTCATGGCCTCCAGCACCGCGATCACCCTCCTCACCGGCGACGTCCGCCTCCTGCTCGCCCGCGAGAGCTACCTCACCGGCCTCCTCGGCCTCTGGATGATCGGCACCCTCCTCGCGAAGCGACCCTTCATGTTCACCACCATGATCAAGATGCTCCCCGAGGAAACCGCCCGCACCTGGCACGCCAACTGGGACAACCACGCGCGCTTCCGCAACGTCATGCGCTGGATGTCCGTCGCCTGGGGCGCCGCCTTCCTCATCGACTCCGCCGCCCGCATCGTCATGGCCTACACCCTCCCCGTCGACCTCGTCCCCGTTCTCTCCGTCGTCCTCCTCATCGGCATGCTCATGACGGTCGTCAAGATCAGCAAGTCGTACGGACGCCGCATGATGGCCGAACTCACCTGATCCCCCCACCCCCCCCGAATGAAGTGGGCCGCCCCCTCGGGAAGCGGCCCACTTCGTCGTACCGGCACCCATCCGCGTCCTTCGGTCCCTCGGCCCCTTCCTCCTTCAGTCCCTCCATGTTTCCGCAGGTCAGAGCACTTCCAACAAGCAGGACAGGGACTGAAGGGACTCAATTCCCACTGTTCCGGCCGTGGCATGCGTGTGCGTACGCGCGGGCGTGAGGAGCCACATGTTCGTTGTTCGCCTCACAGCCGGGAAGTTGAGTCCCTTCAGTCCCTTCGACTCGAGCCCAGCCCGCTGACCTGCAGGTTCATCAGTGACCGAAGTGGCAGGGGCCGCACTGTCCCCAACGACGGTTCCACCCCTGGCCCGGGGGGAGTCGGGGTCCCGGGCAGAGGGCCCCGAGGGCCGTCCCCACCACCAGGCCCTGCCACCCGGCGGCAGCGGCCCGGAGGGTCCGACCCGACCGCCCCGCACGGGCCGTCCCCGGCGCCGGGGATCTCAAGGACTTATAGGGACTCAAGGGACCAGGAAAACGAAATGGTCAACGCTCTGCGAAGCTGCGGGCGTGTCCTGAGTTAGGGTCAGACACTGTGAAACTTTGGTCCCTTCAGTCCCTGAACAGGGGTTCGATGGACCGGTCTCCCACCATCCCGCGACAACCGAGCCAGCAGCTCTGACAGCCGAGGAAAGACACGTGCCAGCCCGCAGCCCATCGCCGTCACCAGCGGCAGTCGAGGCGGGCCAGGGACTCGAGGTCGCCCTGCGGCCGGCGTCCCGGGAACTGCCCGTGCACCCTCTCGCCCGTGCCCCGGACGACCCGGCGGAGCACGCCGTCCGGCCGGGGCGCGGCCCGACGCATCCTCAGCCCCCTTCTGGACGAGGTGCGGGGCTGCGCCCACGCGCCGTCGGGACCCGCCCTCAGCGACAGGCTCAACCGGGCGGCCTCGACCGGCGGCGGCCTCGCCGCCGCGGGCCACATCGCCCTGCCCGCGTGCGCCACCCTCCTCCCCGGGGCCGCGTACGCGGGACGCCCCACGCAACCGCGCCGTGACCAACTCGTCATCGACTCCGCGCTCCGCGCAGGCAGCCACCGCCCTATCCACCCCGGGGGACGCTCATGAGCAGCGAAGCAAGCACCGGCTTCGACGCGCACGCCGCCGCGGAGCAGCTCGCGGTCTTCGCCGCCGAACCCCGCCCGACCGCCAAGCTGCCCGCCCAGCAGGTCTCCGCTCCCTCGGCTGGGAGCCGGCCCGACGACTTCGTCCAGTCCGGCCTGCTGGTCAACCTCACCGACCGGGGCAACGCCAAGCTCTTCGCCCACCTGCACAACCACCGCTTCCGCCATGTCGAGGGCCTCGGCTGGTACGTGTGGGACGAGTACCGGTGGAAGCGCACAGGAGGCGAGAACGCCGCGATCTGGGCGGCCGGTGACATGGCCGAGGAGATGCCGCTCCACGACCCCAGGGGCCACTTCACCGACCGTGAACTCGTCCAGCACCGCAAGCGGGCCATGTCGACGTCCGGGGTCAAGGCGATGCTCGCCCAGGCGAAGGCCTCACCCGAACTGGCCCTGGACCCCGACGCCCTCGACGGTGACAAGTACGCCCTGTGCACCCCCGCCGGCGTCGTCGACCTTCGCACGGGCGAACTCCACAAGCCCGATCCGCTCAGGGACCTCCACTCACGTGCGACCTACCTCGCGCCCGAGCCCAGTCCCGCGCCCCGCTTCGCCCGGTTCCTGACGGAGACCTTCGGCGACGACGACAAGGGCAGGGAGATGATCAACTTCGTTCACCTCCTGCTCGGCTACTCGATCACCGGCGACGTCGGCGGCCAGGTCCTGCCCTTCCTCTACGGCATCGGCGCCAACGGCAAGTCCGCCCTCATGGACATCGTCATCAAGATCCTCGGTGACTACGCCGACGTGGCACCGCCCGGCTTCCTGATGGAGCGGGGCAGGTTCAACGAGCACTCCACCGAGCTGACCGAGCTCCACGGCCGCCGTCTGTTCGTCTGCAGCGAGCTCAAGCCGCACGACAAGTTCGACGAGGCCCGCGTCAAGCTCCTCACCGGTGGCGACCGCCTCAAGGCACGCCGTATGCGGCAGGACTACTTCAGCTTCGAGCCCACCCACAAGCTGTGGCTGCTCGGCAACCATCGCCCCGAGGTCGGGACCGGCGGCCACGCCTTCTGGCGCCGCATCCGCCTGATCCCGTTCGACAAGGTCGTCCCGGACCACCGCAAGATCGACAACCTTGCCGAGGAACTCGTCAACCACGAGGGGGCCGGCATCCTCCACTGGATGATCCAGGGCGCGATGTCCTACCTCCGGACCAAGCCCCCCCTCGACGGACCCGCCGTCGTGCGCACCGCGACCCAGGCCTACGCCACCACCGAGGACCACATCGGGCGCTTTCTCGCCGAATGCTGCACCGCCGGGGAGGGTTCCGAGGAACCCCGCGACCTCAAGGTCGAACAAGGCGCGCTCTACCGCGCCTACAGCAACTGGTGCCAAGATGACGAAGGGCTCCGGCCCGCGACCACCCGCGCCTTCGCAATGCGCATCCGTGCCGAGGTCGGCATTTCCTCACCCAGCGAGATGCTTCGTTCCAACGGCGCCAAGTTCTATCCCGGTCTCGCCCTGCTCGCCGACGAACACTGATGAGAGCACGGGGCGATGGGACCGTTCCCGGTGTTGGACCGGCTCGGTACCACTGTCCGGAACCCCACCAGCCACCACCTACCATGCGACCACAGCGAATGAGCCAGGCACGGGCCGTCACCCGGCGCACCGTCACAGCGCGCGCGTGCCGCTCGGTAGCGTGGGCAGGAAGTTCGACGAGCACGGCGTGCACCGAAACCGAGGAGGGGCGAAAGCCATGAGCTCGCTACTGCAAGCAAGTGACATCACCCACGAGGACAAGGTGGTGTGGCTGGAAGATCCCGCTGAACTCGACTACGTACGCCAGGCCCTCGACAAGACCCCGCGCCGGCGGGGCAAGCCCCGCTACTACCGGGACGGCCGCATGGTCGGGTTCGCCGAACTCTGCGACACCGCGGAAGCCGACCCCGACAGCGGTCTGCAGAAACGCCGGGTGTTCTACCTGCTGCCGCACGACCGCGACGCGGAGCCCGACGGCCTCTACCGCGCCGGAGCCCCCGGCGAAGCCGTGGACCCCCGCACGATCGAGCCGCGGCACGTGGGCATGAAGACCGAGCGCTCGCAGCAGGGATCCGCCGCCGCGCGTACCACCGCCTGATTCGGGGATCCGGTCCCTCTGGTCCCTGAACGGCTCGGGTGGAGTACGAAGCAGTCGTTCTCGGCCGGGGTCTTCACGGGATCACCGGGAGTCCGGGCGCGGCCCCGGCACGCCGTCGGCCGGGTACGCGGTCCCCGTACGGGCCGGCGCGGAGGCCTGGCGCAGGGCGCTCACACGGCGCCCGCCCCGTCGGCGAAGGCCCTGGGCCCGCCCGCGTCCCCGGCGCCGCCCTCCAGGAGCGGCTTCCACCAGTCGGGGCGGTCGCGGTACCAGCCGACCGTCTCGGCCAGGCCCCGCTCGAACGGCACCTGGGGCGCGTACCCCAGCTGCGCACGGATCTTGGAGTCGTCGAGCGCGTACCGCAGGTCGTGCCCCTTGCGGTCGGCGACGTGCCGGACCATCTCCGGACCCGCCCCGCACAGCTCCAGCAGCCGCTGCGTGACCTCCCGGTTGGTCAGTTCGTTCCCGCCGCCCACGTTGTAGACCTCACCGGCCCGGCCCGAGGTCAGCACCAGTTGCACGGCCCGGCAGTGGTCGTCGACGTGCAGCCACTCGCGGACGTTGGCGCCCTGCCCGTACAGCGGCACCGGCCGCCCCTCGAACAGGTTCGTCACGAACCGGGGGATGAGCTTCTTCACGTGCTGGTACGGCCCGTAGTTGTTGGAGCAGCGCGTGATGGACACGTCCATCCCGTGGGTGCGCCAGTAGCTGCGCGCCATCAGGTCCGACCCCGCCTTGGACGCGGCGTACGGCGAGTTGGGGGCCAGCGGCCAGTCCTCCGTCCACGAGCCCGTGGCGATCGACCCGTACACCTCGTCGGTGGAGACGTGCACCACCCGCTCCACGCCGCTGGCCAGGCATGCCTCCAGCAGGCTCTGCGTCCCGCCGACATTGGTCGTCGTGAAGGCGGCGGCCCCGGCGATGGACCGGTCCACATGGGACTCGGCCGCGAAGTGCACCACCGCGTCGTGGCCCGGCAGCAGCTCGCGCAGCAGGGCGGTGTCGCACACGTCGCCCCGTACGAAGTCCAGCCGGGAGTGTGCGGCGGGCAGGTTGGCCCGGTTGCCCGCGTAGGTGAGCTTGTCCACCACCGTCACCCGGGCGTCCTCGTAGCCCGCGTAGCCGCCGGCCAGCAGGGTGCGCACGTAGTGCGACCCGATGAAACCGGCCGCACCGGTCACCAGCAGCCTCACACCGCCACCTCCACCCGGGCGTCGTCGCCCACCAGCAGCCGGTGGCGCGAGCGGCCGGAACTGACTGCGGCGCCCCGGCCGATCACCCCGGACAGGACCAGCGCTTTCATCGAGCCTTCTCCTCAGACGGTTTGCCGACTCGCCGGGCGGCGTTGCGAGGTTTGCCCCGTTCACCGCCCGGAGGCCGGTCAGGGGTTCGGAAGCGGCCCGGCCCGGGCCGCGCGGGTCGGCGCGGTTTCTTGTCGGCAGACACGGGAACAGGGTAGAGATCGCACAGTCCCAGCGACAGATCGCGTGGGCGGATGAGACGAGGAACCGTGGCAGAAAGCCGTTTCAGTGAGACCATCGCCCAGCTGGAGGCGGAGCTTCCCGGTATCGAGGCGCGGCGGCGGCGCCTGGAGGACGAGCTGACCGCTGCCGTGGCGCGCGAGAACGCCGTACGCGGCGCCATCCAGAGCCTGCAGGCCCTGGCCGGACTGCCGGCCTCGCAGGACATCACGCCGGTGGGCAGTATCCGGGCGGAGGCGGACGCCATCGTCGGGGACCGGCCGGAGCAGCTCGCGGCCGAAGTCGGGGCGGCGCTGGACCTGGGCCGGGAGTCGGCCGAGAAGGCCACCACGGGCACGGACACGGCCACGAAGACGGCGAAGAAGACCACCGCCAAGAAGGCTGCACCCGCGAAGAAGGCCACAGCGAAGAAGGCCACAGCGAAGAAGGCCACAGCGAAGAAGGCGGCACCCGCGAAGAAGACCGCGGCGAAGAAGACCACCGACGGCGCGCGGCCGCGCACCAGGGCGAAGAAGGAGGCCGCAGCCACGGGCACCGGGCCGGTGCGGACCGGCGCCGAACCGGCCACCGGGAAGAGCGAGACGACTGCGCCCGCGCCCAGGCGGCGAACCACCGGTGCCACCTCCGACAGCGTCCTGAGCGTGCTGGCCGACGCCCAGGGACCGGTGCGCGCCCGGGAAGTGACCGCCCGGCTGGGGATCGAGGAGTCGGCGGACAACGTGAACGCGGTGCGCACCATGCTGGAGCGCCTGGCCAAATCCGGCCGGGCGCAGCGCCCGGGCCGTGGCCTGTACGCGAAACTGGACAGCTGACCCGCGGGCCGGCCCTGCCGAGGGCCAGTTCGCGAATCTGAGAGGCCGGGAGGCCGCCACCTGGGGGTGGCGGCCTCCTGTGCCTTCTCGGGGCCTCGGCTGCCCGGGTTCCGGGAGCAACGGGCGGGCCCCGTCGCTGGTCGGAGACCCCGTACAAGCGGTCTGCCCAAGCGTTCGGTCACTGCCTCTGTCGGAGCCGGCGCAGGGTGTTCAGTAGACGTCCGCGAGGCGGCACGGCTCCTGGACGGACGGGCAAAGCTCGGCGCTGCGGTCGAGCACCGCCAGGTCCGCCAGGGTGGCGGCAGGGCGGGGCTGCGGCGGCGGGTTCTTGGCCAGCTGGTCCACGATCCCGTCCGCCCTCTACCCGGTGAGGGACCGCGCCGCCTGAGCGCGGCCACCGTGGCGCTGTCGGTTGCACGCCCGGCACACGTCATCCGGTCAGCCGGTCGTGATGGCGAAAGGCCCGTGGTTCGCGAAGACGCGCTCGGCGAAGTTCTCGCTGATGCGGCGGTGTCCTTCGGGACCGGGGTGAATCGCGTCCGGCAGGGGGAACTCGTCGTGGTCGCTCTCGCCGTAGAGGTCGAGCCCGTCGAGGTAGTGGAGGTCGGGGTCCTCGACGGACCGCTGCTCGACGATGTCGGCCAGGACCTCGCGGACGATCGTGAGCGTCAGCCGTCCGGCTGCGGTCTCGGCCGGATCACCGGTGGCCCTGAACTTCAGGGTTCCACTGGAGAGGTCCGGCATGAGAGGTCCGGGGGTGTTCTCGTGGGTCGGGCACAAGATGGGGGAGACCAGGAGCAAGGGGGTTGTGGGGTGACCCTCGCGGATGGTGTCGAGGAAGCCGTGGATGGCGGGGGCGAAGGCGCGCAGGCGCATGGCGTCGCTGTTGACGATGTTGATGCCGAGCTTGAGGCTGATCAGATCTGCGGGGGTGTCGCGCATCGCGCGGGCGATGAACGGGTCGACCAGTGCGCTGCCGCCGAAGCCGAGGTTGATCAGCTCCACATCGCCTGCGGAGGCGGCCAGGGCGGGCCAGATGGTGCTGGGGAAGACGGCGTTGGATCCGTGGCTGATGGAGCTGCCGTGGTGCAGCCACACCCGGCGCCCCTTGTCCGGGGCAGGCTCGACGGGGGCGTCGGTGCGCAGGGCGATGACCTCGGTGATCTCCGCGTGCGGGAGCCAGATCTCGATGTCCTTCTCGCCCGGGGGAAGGTCGGTGAAGTGGGCGGTGCCTGCGGGGCCCGGGGTGAAGTCCGCAGTCTGGGTCTGCATGTCGGTGATGGTGCGCAGGTTCCCGCCGTCCACGGTGGCCTGGGCGGTGAGGCGGCCGTCGACCAGGAGGTCGTAGATGCCGTCCGGCGGGGGCGGGAAGCCCCGGTAGACGCGTTTGGTGGGCAGGGTGTCCAGGCGGATGGTGGTGGCGTTGGTACGGAAGACCAGCCGGACACCGGAGGGCTGGGCCTCGGCCACGGCCAGCCGGTCGTCGGGAATCCGGCGGCGCGCCCACGCAGGCAGCCGGTGCGGCAGCAGGCCGTGGGCGGTCTCTTCCACGTCGAGGTGCCCGCGCAGGAAGTCGGCAGTGATGGGGGTGGTGATCAGGTTCTGTTCGGTGCTCATCGCCTCAAGCCTTTTGATCCTCGGTCGGGGCGGCCGGTTGGGACCGGCTCCGCAGTGCGGTGTCGAGGCAGTCCAGGGTCCAGGCCCAGGACTGCTCAGCGGCTACGTCCGTGTGGTCGAAAGCGCCGGCCGCCTCCAGGGAGGCATAGCCGTGGAAGACGCTGCCCAGCATGCGGACCGCGTGCGTCTGGGCCGGCTCGGCCAGGTCGTAGCCGCGCAGGATCGCCCGTGTCATCTGTGCATGCCGGACGCCGGCGCTGGCCGCGGCAGTCTGCGGGTCGAGCCGGTACCGCGCTGCTTCGTACCGGCCGGGGTGCGCCCGGGCGTAGTCCCGGTAGGCGTTCGCGAAGGCTGTCAGGGCGTCCCTGCCCGCGCGCCCGGCCACGGCGTCGGCGACCCGGTCGGCGAGTTCCTCCAGTGCGAACAGCGCGATCCGGGTCTTGAGCTCGTGGGAGTTCTTCACATGCGCGTACAGGCTCGCCGGCTTGACGTCGAAACGCCGGGCGAGCGCGGACAGGCTCACCTGGCCGAAACCGGCCTCATCGGCGAGTTCCGCGCCGGCGAGCGTCAGCCGTTCCGGATTCAGTCCTGCCCGAACCAAAACCATCACCCACTCTCAGTATGCCTATGGCCAGTGTGTATCTACCTATGACCTATAGGCAAATACTGTACTCGTTAAGGTTGGTCGCCGGGTGTCGTACCGCACTCCTTGCGGAGTGCGAGGTGGAAGCCGCCCTGGCCGCGGCAGCCGATGCGCCGGGCGGTGTCCTGCTGCGGCAACGCCGGCTGTCCATGGGCGCGATGCTGGTACCTGAGACCCAGGGCTGGGACCAGGACGCCTTCGACAACCTCGGCGCCGCCATCAACAGCGGCTTTCCCGAGGTCGTCGGCCCGGCCCAGCTCGTCCAGGCGCTGATGGCCTACCGCATCGGCGACCGGGACCTCGCGGAGTTCTGCCACCGCGAGGCGGCCCACGGCGCGGTGCCTCACGCCGCCGCGCAGGCCGCCTTCCACCTCGGCGACATGCTCCGGGCCCGCGGGGACGTGGCGGGAGCCCGGGCGCAGTTCGCCGCCGCGGCCCGCTCCGGCGACCCGGAGTCCCGCAGGTGAAGGCCGCTGCCGAGGCCGGTCTCGCCCGGATCCGCAGCGACCGCAGGTGACGGCCGTCCCGTCTGCCCGGGGGCGATGGGGGCGGTCCCGGTCGCTCGGGTCGCTGCTCCTGGGCGACGTCGTCGGGGGATCCTGTCGGCGGCCGGTTCGGACTCGGGTTCCCTGCCGCTGCCGGTCGGCGGGGAGTCGTCCGGCTGCGGATGTCACAACCGCGTAGTCGTCGACGGAGTCAGGGTCCGGTGCCGGTGGCCGGTCGCCCGGCCGGCTGCTGCGGGGCTTCGACCGGGAAGTGGATCGGACTGAGCAGGTACTGCGCCCGCTCGGGGCCGGGCGAGTTGGCCAGTCTCGGCACGATGGCCGTACGTAGCTCGCCGATCAGCTCCGCCAGTTCCGCCGGGCTGAGCCAGAGGGCGTGCTGTCGGTAGCCCACCTGGTCGGCCACCGGGTCCGCCTCCTCGCGGTCGAGGTAGGCGTTGAACTCGGCCAGCAGCGCGGTCATCGCGGTGGCGAACGCCTGCCGATGGTCCTCGGGGGTGAGCGTGCGGACGACTCCGGCGCCGACGGCGGCCCGGTCCTGGCACAGCCGGTAGTGCCGTTCCACCGCCCCGCGCACCCGGTGCTCCTCGGCCACCTCCAGGATCCCGCCGTTCACCAGCAGATCGATGTGCCGGTAGACGGTGGCCTTGGAGGCTTCCGGGATGCGCGCGCACAGCTGAGCGGTGGTCAGCAGCCGTCCGCCACCCATCGCATGCACGATCCGCAGCCGGATGGGGTGGGCGAGCAGCTTCAGCGAGTCCATATTCAAATCTTCTCACAACTGCTACCGTTCTCAACTATGAGAATGAATGGGGACGGGGCTCTGGAGGTGGCGCGCCGTTTCGCCGCGCTGCTGCTGGACGAGCACTTCGACCAGACCGTGGAACTCTTCGCGCCCCCGCTGCGGGCCGCGGTCTCCTCCGAAGCGCTCCGGCTGGCATGGGCGGCCGAGGCCGCCGCGCGCGGCGGGATCCGGGCGGTCCAGGAGCCGGAGGTCGAGGCCGGTGAAACCGACCTGCTCCGCGTGCGCATCGCGATCACCTGCGCCGACGGAAGCTTCACCGTGGTCACATCAGTCGGCGACGACGGCCGGCTGCACGGACTGCGACTCGACCCGCACGGAGGCGCCGCGTGGCAGCCTCCGCACTACACGCAGCAGGACCTGTTCACCGAACGGGACGTCCTGCTCGGCACCGGGCCGTTCGCCGTGCCCGGCACGCTCACCCTCCCCCAGGGCCCAGGACCGTGGCCCGCCGCGGTCCTGCTCGCCGGCGGCGGACCGTTCGACCGGGACGAGACCAGCGGCCCGAACAAACCGCTCAAGGACCTCGCCTGGGGCCTCGCCTGCCGCCAGGTGGCCGTGCTGCGCTTCGACAAACCGACCTTCGCACACCCGGACCGCCTGCCCGCCGACTTCACCATGGCCGACGAGTACCTGCCACCCGCGCTCGCCGCCCTCCACCTGCTGCGGCACCACCCCGACATAGACCCCGACCGGATCCATCTGCTCGGGCACAGCATGGGCGGCAAGGCGGCGCCCCGGATCGCCGCCGCCGATCCGTCGATCGCGGGCCTCGTCCTCCTCGCCGCGGACGCGCAGCCGATGCACCAGGCCGCCGTCCGGGTCGCCCGCCACCTCGCGGCCCTCACCCCCGGCCCGAGCACTGACCAGGCGGTGGCCGCGCTCACCCGCAAGGCCGAGCTGGTGGCAGCACCGGAACTCACCCCCGACACACCCCCGGAACTTCTGCCCCTGGGCTTCTCCGCCGCCTACTGGCTCGACCTGCGCGCCTACGACCCGCTGGCCACGGCGGCCGCACTGACCCACCCGATGCTGATCCTGCAGGGCGGGCGGGACTACCAAGTCACCGTCACCGACGACCTGGCGCTCTGGCAACAGGCCCTGGCACACCGGCACGGAGTGAGGATCCGGATCCACCAGGACCTCAACCACCTCTTCTTCCCGGGCGACGGCGCTCCCACCCCAGCCGACTACAGCAAGCCAGGACATGTCGCTCTCGCAGTGGTGGACGAGATCGCGGCCTGGCTGGCGCCGTGATAGGAGAAGGCGGCGCCCCGCCTGGCCGCCGTCACCATGCCTCACACGTCCCATCGAGCCGGGTGGCCGCCGATTGGGGGGATCTTCGTGGGGGAGTGGGCGCCGACGTTCTTCTGCACGGGTCCGGCGCTGTCGCAGTACGAGCGGACGGGGGAGGGTGCTGCCGCCGGACGATCCCCGGCGGCCGTGAACGACGCAGCTGGACCAGATCACGCCGGAACCGGGCCCGGCGGTTCAGGCGGGCTGTTGCGGGGGGCGAGCCGGACGCTCGGCGTGGATGAGGGCGTCGCGAAGGGCGTAGAGGTCGGCGATGCCGGCCACTTCCGCGAAGCGGGCGAGGAGCCGGCGGACGGTGCGGTCGTCCCCGTCGTGCACGGCCTCGGTGATCGCCTCGATCAGGTCCGCCTGCCCGTCCCGGACCGCCTCCGGTGCCACGGGCACGGGGTGTCCCACTGTCGCCTCCCTGCGCGGTGCCGCTCGTCTCTTCGGGGGCGCGGCGGCGGCTCGGGGGGTGCCGCCGCCGCGCAGCGGGAGACTACCTCACTCGCGGGTGCCGCAAAATCTATGCGCGCCGGAGTAGACATTGCTCGCGGGCGGGTCTAACGTTTTTGTCGTAGACAGCAGTCGGCGATACCGGCCAGACACGAACTGGCCGGGGTTGTTGGACAGAAGTTCGCGGTTCGGTCCGGCAGTGGAGTTCCGAAGCCAGGCAGGTGCAGGACGGCGACGGGGCTGGCTGCCGGACCGGGCGGCCCGCAGGTATCAGGGGCCGCCACCAGCGGTACCAGCAGTACGCAGTTCAGTGAGTGAGGTATCGGCAGTCGCAAGAGAGGCAGGACCTCGGCAAAGGCGCCATGACTGCGGCGCGCGTGCCGAGGGGTCCGGGCAGGTTCCGGGCCACCGCAGGTGCAGGACGACCGGCGGGGCCGGCTGCCGGACCGGGTGGGCCCTCACGGCCACCGATCAGCAGTACGCAGTTCAGCAGGTGCAGTACCAGCAGTACGAAAAGTGACAGTTCAGTACAGAGGATGAACGGAGGGCGCAAGCGCCATCAGGATCGCCCGGCCCGTGAACACTCGCCCGGGCGGACACCGCAGACCCCAACGCAAGGACGGTGGTTTCCGGTCACGCATACGCGATCCCCGTACCCCCCTCTCCCGGGGCAGTGCGGAAGTTGAAGGACCGGCCCAGGCCGGTAGATGGTGTTGTTCCCCTTCGGGGCCCCGGAGCCGACACGGCCCCGGGGCCCCTCGACGCGTTCTCCCCGAGAACCAGAGAGGTGCAGTGACTACAACGGCCAGCCCCGACACACCCGACAAACTCGACGACGACGACTACCCCGCCTACACCATGGGCCGCGCCGCCGAGATGACCGGCACCACCCCCGGCTTCCTACGCGCCCTCGGCGAACACCGCCTCATCACCCCTCTGCGCTCCGACGGCGGCCACCGCCGCTACTCCCGCTACCAACTGCGGATCGCCATGCGCGCCCGCGACCTCGTCGACCAGGGCACGCCCATCGAAGCCGCCTGCCGCATCGTCGTCCTCGAGGACCAACTCGAGGAAGCCCTGCGCCTCAACGAACAACTCCGCCGCTCCCGGCACGGCCAGGAACCGCCCTCGGACACCTGACCACCAATCGGCACGCGCCCGCCGGACCCGGGACGCACACCCCCGGGCCATCACCGGCGGGCGCCGCCATGTCGTCGTCCATCCGAGCGGATCCAGAGAAGTCGCACCCCGGGCCGGCCTGTGTCCTACCTGCAGGGGCTATGTCACTGACCGGCCATTTCCCCAGGTGAGAGCGATTCACAGACCAGCTGCATCACCTGGGGCAGGCGGTCCGGCCGGACGTCGCCCCGTCTCACCGAAGTGTCCGACCATCGCGGTCGCCCACCTCGGCGACCGCGTCCTGTTGCGATGTCAGCAGCTCCGGTGCGCTCCTCGCCACCCGCTGCTCCACCTCCCGCCGACCCCAGGGGGGCAGCCGGGCCAGCACATCGCGCTCGACCGCGCCGCGGGCGATCCAGATCCCCGCGAGCGACTCGGCGCAGAGCGCGACGAGTGTCTCGTCCTCCTGCGCATCACTGGCGATCTCGGTCAGGGCAGCCGTCACCTCGTCGCTGGGGAAGTCCTCCAGGTCCGAGGCCGCGTCGTACCGCTCGTGCATCTGGACGCCCCCGGGAGCTGTGCCGCGCAGGATCCCGATCAGCAGAGCTTCCCGCTCCCCCGGCTGATAGGTGCGTCGAGCCGCCCGCTGCGCCGGCTCGCGCCGGGGCTGCTGAGGACCGGACTTGCCGGTCTTACCAATCGAAAAGATCTTCACCACCCTTCACCGCACTCTCGCCGACTCCACTGCCGATGACGCCGCCGACCAGGCCGCCGACCACGCCCCGACCGGTTCGCCGACCATACCCCCGGCGGGCCACCGGCCGGGCCACCCGCGTCACGTGCAGCGGTTCGAGGTCGGCGAGGCGGGCCTGGACGCCTTGCTCCAGGGCGTGGGCGTACTCACCGTGTTCGGCCTAGATGGGGAAGCCCTCCGGTGATCGCGCTGTGGGTCTGCCCCTCGCGGCCGCCTGTGCTGCGTCAGTCGGCTGGGGTCGCAGCCGACGGTGACCTCTTTCGCGCCGCGCCCGTGCCGCGAGGCGAGGGCCGAGCCCGGGTCGTTGCCGGCTCCCGGGCTCGGCCGCCGCGAGGCGTGTCAGCAGTTCACCGGCAGTTCCAGGGTGACCGGGACCGGACCTCGGTAGGCGCTCGACACCGCGAAGGAGGCGTGCAGGACCGAGCCGCACGGCACCGTGGCAACGATGCCGTCCACCCGCACCGTGCTGACCGTGAACACGGTGCGTCCGGACACCGCGCCGAGCGATCCCCCACCGACGGTCTCCGCCGACAGCCCGGTGATCAGTTCCTGCGGTGCCGGCGGCCACGGCGTCCCCGGCGAGGGCGGCCCCGCCAGCCCGATCTGGCCGTACACCACGACGCGGTCGCCGGTCACCTCCGCGCACACCTTGGTGGACAGGCCGGCCTGTTGGCCGGACCAGCCGCAGGTGGTTGTGGTGGCGGCAGGGGGCTGCGGCGCGTCAGCGAGCGCCGGAACGGGGGTGGCAAGGAGCGCGGCGGCACCGGTCGCGGCGGCCGCGATACGCGAGACGGGGTTCATGGGCTTCTTCCTTCGAGAGCTGGGATGCGTTCGCGAACTTTCACGGTGTGGCACATGTGATATTTCATTCGCGCCACGACCAGAACTTTGGCATACGTTTCGAAGGGGTGGTGCCGATTTTGCCTTGGAACTCATAGTCATGTCCGAAACAAGGCCTTCGATGACGCGTTCCCACCTGGACGGGCGAACACCCGTCGAGCCGCGGGCGTCGCCTCGTTGAACCCGGGGTGTACTGCCTCCGCGCCGTCGGCACCGATCCGCCGCTCTTCTTCGGCCTCCCGTACCGACTGGCCTTCCGGTCAGGCTTCCCAGGCACTCAGGTCGATGCCCGGGTAGCGCAGGCCGACGGCGCGCAGGGTGCCGGGCGTCCAGTACGGGCGGTGCGGCGGTGGGAAGCCGAGTGCCTGCAGCTGGGCGGGGGAGGACCGTGCCAACCATGCGACCCACTCGGGCCGCTTCCCCCGGAACGGCCAGGCGTGGTAGCCGACCCACTCCGCCTGTGCCGTGCGGAAGGCTGTGTTGAGCACGAAGCGGGCCGCGCCCGGGCGGGAGATGTCGACGGCCCGGTGGTAGGTGCGGGCCTCGAAGAGGAGCAGCGAGCCGGCCGGCCCGACCGTGCTCTGCTCCAGCGCGTACAGCTTCGGGCGCCGGGCGCGGTCGAGGTCGGCCTCGTCGTAGGCGAGCCCGCTGGTGTGCTGACGGCTCACCACCCGGGTGGCACTGTCGTCGTCCACGTCGTTGAGGCAGACGAAGGCGTTGACCTGGTGGAAGGCCGGGTCCTCGGACGGCACCAGCAGGCTCTGGTTGCGGGAGTCCAGGTGCAGGCGCTGGTCGTAGGTGTGCGGGCCGCCGTACTTGGCCCACAGGCACGCCTGGTAGATCCGCACGTCCGGGGTGCGGAGGACCGCGCCCACTGCGGACAGGAGCTTTTGGTCCAGCTGGCGACGGACCTCATCGACCACCACGAGTGGGCCATGGCGAGGGGCTCCTCCACCAACGGGCAGTCCTGGTCCGTCTACATGGACCAGTCGAGTGATGGCGGTAGGACCTGGGACGGCTGGCTCAGAGGCCGTCGGGGAAGTCGTAGTGGCGTTCGAGGTCTGCCGGCGTGAACGGTCCTTGGACGCCCGTGCTCGTGTCCTGTGCGGTGGCCCGCCGTGCCACCCGCCGCTCGTCCAGGCCGAAGACCCCGGTCACGACCCCTGCCAGCTCGGACGGAATCTGCAACTCGCCCTCACGGCCGCGGAGTTCTCCTTGTTCGGCGCTGCGGTAGATGCCGAGGTCCGTCTGGAAAGCGGCGTTCATGGCGCTCGCCGGACCGCTGGCCACGACACTGCCCGGCTGGAGCCGGACTTCGTCGACCGTGAGTCCGTAGCGTTCCAGGACGGCCTTGGTCTTCTCGGCGTCCTCGCACCGCTCGGGGGGATCCGGCCGTCGGTGACCACCTTCCCGCGCAGCGTGACGGTCACGCTCACCGGAGCCCGGGCGTCCGCGTCCGCCACTCGAGTCGCATCGGCCATGGAGGGCCGTTCGCTTCCTTCCAGCACCACATGTTGCTCAGTCATCGTCGTCTCCTTGAACCGACTCGCGCTCAACAGCCCCCTGGCAGCGCCATGTACGGCCAGGCGTTGACCACTCGATGATGTCCAGCGCGTCGTCGATCCCCACCGGCTCCAGGCTTCGCACCGGCGACCGCGGTCCGTCCTGGCGGCCGTCGCCCGGCCCGGCACTGGAGGGAACGTCGGCTGTGACCGGCAGCCGGCAGCGTGGACGTCATGAGGCAATCAAGGCAGTTCGGGTAGTTCTGATACTTCAGGCGGTGAAGCCGGCCGCCCACCGTCCCGCCGGCGGGAAGGGACGGCGCGCCCGGGGTGTCGAAGCCGATCGACGCGACACAGGGGAAAGGAATTCGGAGAGTTTTTAACTGATCGTAATCGATCCTTTTGTTGGAAGTTATGTCCGTCGCTGCCGAGCGGTGACCGGGGCCGGGCACAGACCCCCGAAAGGGGCGGCCGCAGGCGGCGGTCCCGCGGCGGTGGATCTCCTGCTCGACGTAGGCGCGCCAGCTGTCCCCCCGGGTGCTTCGTTCTCACCGATGTGGCTCTCCGGTGGCTCACACCCTTCGACGGTGATCAAATGGAGTAAAGAGGAGTAAGGGCAGGGCAATTGCCGACAGACCCACGCCCTGTCCGCATGGAGTGATGCCGTCGCCCCCGCATCGGAGCGGGGGAGCGATGACGACGCCGAAAGACGCCAGGGGTAGCCATGCTCCGACTTCCGCTCCCGGCCGCATTTCCAGCCGAGACGCCCACGCCTTCCCCCAGTCCCGCGCCAGGCGGCTCGACCGTACTCACCTGGGGCCAGACCCTCGCCGCACTGCTGATCATCGCCGGGATGATCACCGTGATCGGCTTGATCCTCTGGGGAGCCTCCGCCGCGAAGGGCGTGACGGGCAGCGTCGCACGCAGCTGGATCGCGCTCGCCCTGACCGCCGGACTCCTGGCCGTCGGCGTACTCGCGTTCGCGGTCAACGACTCCACCACCCGCAGCACCCTCATCGGTGCCCTCGGCGCAGCCGTCGGCGCGGCCACCGCGTTCTACTTCTCCTCAAAGTCGACCGACCAGGCCCATGACCTGCTCACCACGTCCGTGGGAACCGAAACCGTACCCGACCTGACCGGACGCACCGCGGACGACGCCATGCGGGTGCTGAGCACGACCACGCTGAGACTGATGGTCGACCCGACCTCACCCGCTCCGGCCGCCGGCAAGAACGTCGTGAAGCAACAACCCCTCGCCGGCGCGGTGGCACCCAAGGGAACCACAGTCCTGGTGACCTACGGCTGACACGGCCCGGTTGCGTGGGAAGTCGGCGGGAAGGGGATCGGGGCGCTCGCTGCCGCCGGCCTGGTGCTCACGCCCTCCACCCCTGTGCGGGCATGCGGCTCGTCGAATGCCAACCGGACGGCACCCGCATTCGGCCGACCGGAGTAGGGGCCGCCGGTGTTGCCGGCCGTCCCTGCGGGGTGTCGGCTTGAAGCCGTTCGCCACCGAACCTAGGCTTCCGAAAGCCGCTCAGATGACATCGAGGAGCAATTCATGGGAAATCAGGAGGCCGCTCCCGAGCAGACGCTTCCGACATTCGAGGAAGCGAAGGGACTGGGTCCGCAGGACAGCCAGTTCGTTCGCGATCTCGTGGAAGTACTGGAAAAGCACGGTAACCTCGACCGTTTCGGCCTGTGCCTGCTGCACGAGCACTTTCCGGTCGCGGGCGACGAGGTCCTGGTCGAGACCCATGACCTCGCGGCACGCACGCTCCAGATCCGGGTCGAGAAGGCGGGCGCGACCGGTCACACCAAGCCCTCGCAGTGGCGGTTCGTGAAGACCGGACACGACAGCGGTGAGGTCGAGAGCCACGCCTACCAGGTGATCCTGCAGTGCAGTCCGATCAGCGGGTGCCCGGGAAGCAGGGGCACGGCGCGTTGAAGTACGAGGACGGCGGCGAGGTGAACACGAACACCTCGCCGCCGTCGCACGGTCGCAACACAGGGGTCCGCAGCGCCGCGCTGTACCGGTGGGGACTGTGCGCCGTGCCGTTGTTGGTTCTACTGGCGCTCTGGGGCGGACGGCCCGCCCGAGCGGATGCCCCGTCCGCGAGCAGCTGTCATGCGGAGCAGTTGACCGCCGCCCATGTGAACGTCGAACTCAGACTCGCCAACCACGCCCACACCACGGTCGAGGGCCGGGGAGTCACGACCGTCCGCGTACCCAGGTCCTGGGAGTACGCCGAAGGCCTGCTGCTGGAGAAGAGTTCTGTTTCCTACCGCAATGCGATGCGCTGTCTCCTGCGCGACGAGCAGGAGTCGGGGCGGCCTCCGCAACAGTACCTGCGCGGACGCGAGTGGCGTTCGTCCAATCCGGCGGTGAGCGTCGAGCCTGACTGGGTCGAGGTCGAGTACCCGACGATCTTCTGGTTCGACCAACCCGGTATGTTCCGCGTCGGGCCGTGGGAAGTCGATGTGCAGCCGGGCCAGTGGAAGCTGTCCCTCGTTCCGCCGACGGCTCTGGCAGGGGCCCGTTGGGACTCGGTCGCGGTCGATCTGGGCGGCCTGGAGGCATCCAGCGTGGCACCCGAACCCTCGGCCGCCGGCAACGGGACCATGCGGTGGGGCGACCCTGACCGGCCTCAGGAGTCGAGCTCCTTGCTGACGGTTCGGGTGGCTCCCCCGTGGCAGCGCGCATGGGCGGCGGTGAGCGGGAAGAGCGCGTTTCTCGTCAGCAACAAGATCGGGATGGCCGCCTGGTGGGTGGCCATGTCCGCCATCGTCGCGTTGGCCGCTCTACGCGCCCGTCGCCGGCCGGCCCACATCGAGGCCACCGGGCTCGAAATCCGCAGCAGCACGGTCCTGCTGCAGTGGGGCCTGGTCAGCGCTGTCGTCAGCCTGACGTTCCTGCCACCGCAGTACACACTCCTCGGTCAGGACCGTTGGAAGATCCTGATCGGGATTCTGGTCGGCTGGGCGTTGACGGCCACCGCCCGTCCGAAGAGGTCGGTGCTGCTGGCCGCCTCGCTGGTGGCGGCGGTCGGCGGTCTGGTAGCGGGCTGGCCGTCCCTGTTCGGCCTTCCCCAGAAGCTGTTCCCCCCCGGTACCGGGTCCGTCCACAGCTTCGCCCCGCTGGTGGCCATGACCGCGGCGCTCCTGTGGCTGTGGCTGGCCGGCCTGGCGCTGTGGACCTGGCGGCTCGCGTGTGAGGGCGGACTGATCCGGACACCGGCGTCACCCTGGCGGCTGCGCCGCCTCGGGCCGGTCCTGGCCGTGATCACCATCCTCCTGCTGGGGTGGGAGTGGTGGACCCAGGACCGCGGGTGGGAGCGGGCCAGCTGGCTGAGCGACCGCTCCGTGCAGGAGTACGGTTGGCTGCACCGCTCCTTCCTGAGCGAGCATCTGGTGTCCTACACCATCCAGCTTCCCGCATGGTGCGTCGCCGGGACCTGGGTGCTGACCGGCATCGCCATCATGGCCCTGCTACGGGCCAGGGACTTGGCGTTCCCCGTGCCGTGCGCGGATCCCACCAGGTTGGACTGCCTCCTGCTCGCCGTGTTCTTCGCCGTCGTGGTCGCCTACCGCCAGGGCTCGTACGCAGGAAGCCAGGCCGGGGCTGTCCTCTGGCTCGTCCTGGACATCGCCGGGTTCTACGCCCTGTTGGCGGTCGGCAAGCGGTGGGCGGTCCTGGCCCAGCACCTCGAGGGAAGCGGGGACACTCCGAGGCTGAGCGAAGCGATCACCGAGGCGGGCCACTCCGACCTCATCGCGCGTGCCCGCCGCTACCGGGAGCTGACCGACGAGCTCCGTGACATGGAGCCGGGGAAGAGCGAGGGAGCCGCGAGCAGACATGCGGCAGAGAAGGAACGGCACGCGGTCGAACGGGAGCTGAGCGGGCTGCACCGCTGGCGGTCGCCGACCGGAACCGCCAACACGGCACGGCCCTGGCTGCCCGTCCAGTTCACGGTCATGGACATCGCCCTGAGCTGGGGCCCGCATGCCAGGTGGTGGGAGAACGCCCGCAGGGCCGCCCTGCTGGCGGCCGCCTTCGGCCTTCCCGGCACTCTCCTCATCCTCTGGTTCCTCTACCAGGGGGAGCAGACCGAGTGGATGCACACCGCGCAGGACTCCTTCGGGGCACCCGAGATGATCCGGCAGTTCCTGCTCTGGGAGCTCACCGCGGCGGGCGCGGGCCTGGTGCTGGGAGCGCTCTGGCGCCTGCTGCCCGGCCGCCGCGGTCCGACACGCGCCCTGAGCCTGACCGCCGTCTACACCCTGCTGATCATCCTGGGGATCCTGGGCAACCTCCTCACCGACCAGCCACTCGGCAACTGGGCCATCGCCATCTGCCAAATGCTCCTGGTGCTGACCCTCACCAGCCTCGCCATGGACGCGGACACCTTCCGCGCCGAGCGGCGTCTGTGGCCCAGCCGCTTCGGACTGCTGCTCTCGATCTACCAGCTCCGCGGCTTCTCCGCACAGATCGCCTACGTACTGGCCCAGTTGGCCGTGCTGATCGCGATCGCGAAGTTCTTCATCGGCCCTGATATCCGGACCATGAAGTTCTGAATTCAGGCGCCGCTCCTGCTACTTCCGGACCCGCTCTCGGAGTTCGGCGATGCACGGCCCGCAGGCGAACACGGTACTGACCTGCCCGAGGGACGTGCGTTGGAGAGCGGTTGATCTCGGCATGGTCTGGATACAGACGGTACACCCGCGCCCGGTCACCGATCGCGCGCCGACAGACCGATCTGACAGGAGTGCCATGCCACATCCGACCACGCGTCGCACGGCCCGCTACGGCTGGGCACCGGATCTGCCCGACGCCCGCGACTTCCTCTACTCCGCACCGCGTCTCTCGCTCATCAGCCTGCCGCCCGCGGCGGATCTGCGCGGCCAGTGCCCGCCGGTCTACGACCAGGGCGAGATCGGCAGCTGTACCGCGAACGCCATCGCCGCGGCGTTCGAGTTCGAGCTCATGCGGCAGAACCTGCAGGCCTTCGTTCCGTCGCGGCTGTTCATCTACTACAACGAGCGGGTGATCGAGGGTCATACCAGTACCGACTCGGGCGCACAGCTGCGTGACGGGATCAAGTCCGTGGCAAACCTGGGTGTGTGCCCGGAGGACGAGTGGCCTTACGACGGCACACCCGCACTCTCCGACGGAGGCCCCTTCCCGCCGACCGCACGGGCCGGCCAGAAGCCTCCGGCGAACTGCTACACGGAGGCCCTCAAGTCCACGGTGACCGGCTACCAACGCGTTACCCGGGACATCAACCAGTTCAAGGCCTGTCTTGCGTCAGGCTTCCCGTTCGTCTTCGGATTCACCGTCTACGCCGACTTCGAGAGCGCTGAGGTCAAGAAGACCGGCGTCGCACAGCTGCCGACGACGGACGAGGAGGTGATCGGCGGACACGCCGTGATGGCCGTGGGTTACGACGACCAGACCGAACGCTTCATCGTCCGGAACTCCTGGGGGCCCGGCTGGGGCATGGACGGCTACTTCACCATGCCGTATGCCTACCTCACCGAGCAGGGACTCGCATCGGACTTCTGGACGATCCGCATCGTCACCTGAATCCGCCTCGTTCGACCAGGAGTTCTCCATTTCCACTGGTCAACGGCAACGTGTACGGCTGATTGGGCCAATGCTCCGAACCCTGCCCGGACCTCCTGGCCGGGTTCGTCCGGGCCGGGAACCGCGAGTGGTCGGGCACTCCTGAAGGAGTGCCCGACCACTCGCTTTCGCGTCCGGGCCACGACCGGCCGCCGTGGGGGTGGGATCAGGTCAGCATGACCCGCCAGCCGCCCGAGCCGTCCCGGCCGTCCAGGCGGAGGGTCAGCTCCTTGACCCGGCCGGTCGCGTGGAAGGTGATCCGTACGGTCTGCCGGTTCGCCGGGTCGTCACCGAAGTCGGCGGTGACCTCCCCGGCGGCTGCCGGGCCGTAGTCGCGGATCCACACCTCGGCCGCCGCCCGGCGCGCGTCGGCCGTGCCCTCCGCAGCGGCCAGCTTCACCAGCCGGTCCGCCGAGCCGTCGGCCAGGCGCCACACCACCTGCTGTACCAGGCCCAGCGTCTCCGGCACCGGGTATCCGGTGACCTTCAGATGCGGATGGGCGGAATAGTCGGCCGAGTGCTCCAGCCGGGCCTCCTCGGCGCCGCTCGAACAGCCGGCCAGGAGGCCGGCCGAGAGCACGGCCGCCAGTACGGCCGCCACCGGCCGTCCCCCCGCCATCAGTTGGTCCCGAGCGGACGCACCACAACGAACCATTCGATCGGCTCGCCCTTCTGCCGGTAGTAGGACAACACCTCGTTCAGGGTGGTGACACCCTTGCGGCCGTGCTGGCGCAGTTCCATCTGGGCACCCCAGCTGACCACGACCGCGGCGTGGTTGATCCGCGGCTCGTCGCGCCACTTGAAGAACACCACGTCACCAGGTCGGGCCTCGGAGGTCCAGCGCAACCAGGTCGAGTACCGGTAGTTCAGCAGGTGCCGGTGCAGGTTGGCCGCGCCGGCCCACGTGTAGCTGCGGTTCTTGTGCCAGCCGAACAGCCAGTAGTCGTTGGTCCACCAGGCGCCGTCCCAGGTCTTGAAACCGTATCGGGGGCGCATGCCGCCACCGTAGTACAGCGCCTTGGAGACGAAGTTGGTGCAGTCCTGGGGGAAGTCCCAGCCGATGTTGACGTTGCGGCGGGCCCAGTCGGCGGTGCCGTTGTAGTTGTACCCGGCCTGGACGGCGCCGGCGGCCGGCGGGGCCGGCTGGACCGGGAAGCCGTTGGCGTCCAGCGGCACGGCCTTCTGGGCGTCCGCCGGGTCCGGCTGCGTGCCGTCGGCCACCTCCACCTGGGCCTGCGCGGCCGCGGAGGAGGACAGCCGCTGCTGGGCCGCGAGGTCGTCGGCCTCGGAGACGAGGACCGCGGCGGTGCCGACGGTGAACTCGAACCGCTTCGCGCCCACGCTCTCGCTCGGCGAGTCCGCGCCGCCCGACCGGATCATCACGGAGTCCTTGACGGTGGCCCGTACGACGACCTTGCCGGCCGTCTGCTGGTCGACCACCACGTCGGTCAGGGAGACCGCCGCGGCGGTGTACACCTGGTTCTGGGTCGCCAGCGCCTCGCGGTTGGCGACCAGCGAGGCCTCCTGAGTGGCCAGCAGGTCGACGAAGACGGTGCCGTGCGCGGCCTCGGCGGCGGCGTCCGGCGCGGTGAAGCCGGCCTTCACCTTGATCTTGTTGCGGGCGTCCAGGTACTCCTGGACGTAGCCGCGGTACTGGTCCGGGCCGCCGGCCGTCGGCGTGCCCTGGGACACCGCCGAGGCGACCGGGGCGGCGGCGCCGTAGCTGTTCCTGGCGGTGACCACCACGCGGTACGAGCGGGAGTTGTCCAGGCCGGTGAACGTGGCCCGCAGATCGCCGGTGGTCACCTCCTGGACCGGGACGCCGGCCGAGGTCTCGACCCGGACGGTGTAGCCGACCTCGCCGACCGAACCGCGGTCGGCCGGGGCGTTCCAGGAGACGACCAGAGCACCGTCGCCGCTGACGGTGGTGACCTGTTCGGCCGCACCCGGCGCGGTCGGCGCCAGGTAGTCGAGGCTCAGCTCGGGCCGTTTCGTGGGGTCGGCGGCGGTGGCCGAGGAGTAGCGGGCCGCGCCGGTCCAGCCGGCCGGCGGGCGCAGGGCCAGGCCGTAGGCCTCGCCCTTCTCGATCCACGAGCCGACCAGCGCGGACAGGTCGGTCTCCGACAGCTTGGCTGCGGAGGCGTAGCTCTCGGCCCCGGCGGACGCGGTCAGCGCCGTGCCGCCCTGGCCCGGAGCCCAGGCGCCGCCGAGCTGGAAGACGTCCACGGCGGCCTCGTCGCAGCCGGCCGTACCGGTCGCGCAGTCCGAGCGGGTCAGTGCGAGCTTGCCACCGATCACCCGGGAGCCGGCCGGGACGGCCGACAGGTCGGGCTTGAGCCAGCTGGTCCAGCTGCTGCCGTCGGGCATGGTGCCGATCCGCAGTTCGGCCGGGTCGGCGGCCGGGCACGCGCCGGTGTCGCAGCCGCCTCCGGTGGCCGCCGAGGCGTCGGCGAGGGTGGGACCGGTGAGGACCACGGTGGTCGGCGCGGGCGGCGTCGGCGGGGCCTGGACGCGGACGGCCAGCGGCTGGTCGGCGGTCCACGCTGAGCAGCCGACCGCGGCGCAGGCGCGCGCGGCCCAGGTGTAGTCGCCGCCGTCGGTCACCGCGCCGTCCGGCACCTGGACGGAGGCGCGGGTGCCGCTCTCCGCCCAGGCCGGGGCGATCGAGGTCGGCAGCGGCTGGCCGTTGCTGCCCTTGAGCACGAACTCGGTCCGGAGCCGGCCCTGGTTGGGGTTGGTGACCAGGGCGGAGAGCACCGGCGTGAGGGTCTGCTGGGCACCGGTCCGCAGTTGGCTCGGCACGTCCGGCAGTGGGCTGACACTGAAGGTGGCCCAGGCGGACCAGCCCAGGTTGTAGTGCAGGCCGTCGTAGGGCGAGGTGCGGAACCGGTAGGTGTGGCCGTACTGGAGCAGGCCCGCCGGCACGGTGACCTCGGCGGGGGTGCCGCTGGGCACGTAGCCGGAGACGTTGACGTTGCCGACCTGGGCGCCGGAGATGGCGTCGACCAGCTGGAAGGTGCCGGTCACCTTGTCACCGTCGGGGTCGATGAAGGTGTCCCGGAGCACCGGGGTGGTGGTGTCGACCCGCCAGGTGCCGGTGCCGTCCTGGCGGAACGGCGGACCGGCCTCCTGCTTGGTCCCCGTGCGCGGGCGGTAGTTGTAGTTGACCGTCAGCTTGGGGACGTTGGTGGCGGCGTTGGCGGAGTTCACCTCCTTCCAGTACTTGGTGCTGACCTCGTCGGGAGCCCGCAGGCCCATCCCGGAGACCTGGTTCTTCGCCGAGGCCCAGGCCTGGACGAGGTCCGTGACGTTGGCGGTGATCCAGCCGTCACCGCCGCAGGCGTCGCGGCCCTTGGTCTCGGTGGACGTGGCCTTCCTGGCGTTCCAGGAGGGCTGGTTGGTCCAGCGCGAGGCGGTGGAGGCGAGCCCGGTGTCCCACACCTCCCAGGTGTAGGGCAGGCAGTCGCTGTTGCCGGAGTGGATGTTGTACAGCGACAGCGTGGCGTTCTGGACCAGCGCGTCCGCGATCGAGGAGGTGTTCCAGTTGATCAGCGAACGGGCTTCGCGCGAGCTGCCGTCGGCGTTCTTGGTGCCGGAGTTTCCCCAGTACAGCTCGACGTCGGCCGACCAGTCGACCGTCTCGCCCTTCTGGACCCGGGTGTCGAGCACGTTGCCGAGCCCGGTGGTGGACGGGTCGACGGTTACCGGGTAGACGGTGGCCGGGTCGGCCAGGAAGGCGGCGTCGGGGGTGAAGACCAGGTCGACGTCGTCACCGTGCTGGACGACCCTGAGGTCGACCCTCGCCTGCCGGGGGTGCTCGCTCGACCCCGTCACGGTGGTGGCGTCCCACATCACCGGCGCGGGCAGTACGGCGCGCTTGCGCCCGTTCTTCCGGTCGGCGAACAGCACGCCGCCGTCCGGCTGGGCCACGGCCTTCAGGCCCTTGGCCCGGAACGGCATGGTGTAGGAGTAGGTCCCGGTCGACGGGCGCTTCTTGAGCGTGACGAACTGCTCGAAGCCGTTCCGGTTGGCCTCGACGACGAGGTCCCCGTCGCCGTCGCCGATGGCGTCCCGGTACACGGCGCGCGGGCCGTCCAGCTCGGGCGCGGGCAGGCCGCCCTTCCACTCCAGCGCCAGCTCGTCGTCGCCGGAGCCGAGCGACACCAGGGTGCGGGAGGGCTCCGCGGCAGCGGGCGCCGTGACGGCCTGTGACTCCGCGAGGGTGCGGGGCCGCTTGCCGCCGGGGCCGGCCAGCTTCATCGCGTGCGGGTGTGCGGCGGGGGCCACCGAGCCGTCGGGCGCCCGCTTGAGAGTCAGATCGACGTCGGTCCATGTGCCGTCGCGCAGGAAGCGCACCGGTCCGGCGGCGAGCTCGGTGGTGAGCGTGCCGTCCGGGTTGACCCAGGTGGTGGACACCTCGCTGCGCTCGGACACCGCCTCGACGCGCCGGCCGGTGGAGCGCGCGGCGACCCGGGCGGCGGCGATGCTGCCGGTCGGGTCGACGGCGGCCGCCGTCGACGGCGTGCCGGGGGAGGGCTTGGGCTGCGGCTTGGCGGCGAACGCGACCGGCGCTCCTCCGGCCAGCGCCAGTGACAGTGCCACCGCGAGGGACAGCGGACCGGCGAAGGTCCGCCTTGGAATATGCATGAGGGTTCCTTGACTCGCTCTTGGTTGAAGAGATCCGGAGCATAGGCAAGACCGTCCAGGGGTGGCATCGCACCAATTCGGGGCAAAGTAGTCGAGATTCTGAATCTTTCCTTAAGAAGTTGATGAGATCGTGACGCATCTTGTACGCACGAATTCGAATGGGCCCGGCGCTGTCCTCTTACGGATTGCGAGCCGAATCCGGGTCTACGCGATGGGGTGGGCGGCCGTCACCGCTGACGGCGTGTGCGGACCAACGTCCGCGACGGCCCCCGCACCCCCGCACGGTGAAGCCCCCCGGGCGGCTGGGCCCGTACACTGCCTGGCCGCCCGTGCCGTGGCTCGGGGGCAAAAAAATCGGCTGATCGACCGGTGAAGGGTTGTTTCGCGTCGGAGGCCGACGGGGACCCGCAGGTGTGCGGCCGGGTCGGCCGAAGCTCCGCCCGGAGGGCCGGCGGCCACGGACCCGCGCATCAACTTCCGGGACCGCGCAGCACCTTCCGAGAGTCGGGCTCTTCGCGTCGACTCGTCATCGCCGTGCCGCGGTCATGCCGTGGCAGCAAGGGAAGTCATCATGAAAGCAGCGGTATATGAAGGACCGCGAACGGTCACAGTGAAGGACGTGCCGGACGCGAAGATCGAACACCCCTGCGACATCATCGTCAAGATCACCACCACCAACATCTGCGGTTCGGACCTGCACATGTACGAGGGCCGCACCTCGTTCGAGTCCGGCCGCACTCTGGGGCACGAGAACATGGGGCAGGTGGTGGAGGTCGGCCCGGCCGTCCGCAAGGTGCAGGTCGGCGAGTACGTGGTCCTGCCCTTCAACATCGCCTGCGGCTTCTGCAAGCAGTGCGAGCAGGGTCTGACCAACTACTGCCTGACCATGCAGCCGGAACCGGCCCTCGCGGGAGCCGCCTACGGATTCGCCGAGATGGGCCCCTACCAGGGCGGCCAGGCGGAGCTGCTGCGTGTGCCCTACGGCGACTTCAACGCGCTGCGCCTGGGCGAGGACGCCGCCGAGCGGCAGACCGACTACGTGATGCTCGCCGACATCTTCCCGACCGGCTACCACGCCACCGAGATGGCCCACGTCAAACCGGGCGACCAGACCATCGTCTTCGGGGCCGGTCCCGTCGGGCTGATGGCGACCTACTCCGCCCTCCTCAGGGGCGCCGGCCGCGTCTGGACGGCGGACCACCAGCCCGACCGGCTGCGCAAGGCGGAGGAGATCGGGGCCATCCCGATCAACACCGCCGAGCAGAATCCGGCGGAGGTCGTCAAGGAGGCCACCCTCGGCCTTGGCGCCGACAACGGCTGCGAATGCGTCGGCTACCAGGCCCACGACCCTCAGGGACACGAGGACGCCAGCCTCACGCTCAACGGACTGATCGACTCGGTCAGGTTCACCGGCCACATCGGCGTGGTGGGCGTCTTCCTGCCCCATGATCCCGGCGGCACGGAGGCCCAGGGTGAGCTGGAGGCCCAGGGCAAGGTTCCGATCGACTTCGGGATGATGTGGTTCAAGGGCCAGCACATGGGGACCGGGCAGGCTCCGGTGAAGAGGTACAACCGGGCGCTGCGGGACCTGATCGTCGGCGGGAAGGCGAAGCCGAGCTTCGTGGTCTCCCACGAGCTCAGCCTGGACGAGGCCCCCACCGCCTACGAGCACTTCGATGCCCGTGACGAGGGCTGGACCAAGGTGGTCCTGCACCCCAACGGACACGGCAACGGCCACAAGCGGTGATGGATCCAGGGCCGCCGGCCGCCTCGCCGCCTGGTCTCCAGGACCGGCCGGCCGACAAGTGCGTCCAGCCCCCGGCTTCGGCCGGGGGCTGGACGGGCCGTCGCCACCTGCGGTCCAGCAGCTCGACGTGCGCGCACTCGTACCACAGGGCGCTCGCCGAGCCCGGGGCATGGCGCCCCTGAGGAGGTGGGTGGCTCTCCAGTACGAGGACTTCCAACGGCCGTACGACCAGCGCCGGATCCATCGAGCAGATCCACCCCGAACTCGGCGAACCCGCCTACCAGGCGTGGACGGACAAGCCCGACCGCCATCCGTACTGACCAGGACTAGAGGACCGGAGGACCGGCAGCCAGGCCGCAGCGTATGCCGGGTGTGTCCGGCCAGCGGCTCTTCAGGCGCGGACGGATCCACTCGGGAAGTTCGATGTCCTTGCCGACGGCGCGGGCGATGGGGTTGGCGAACCCTCGATCCGCTGTCCGCCTGCGGCTGTGGACCGCCGTGGGCACCGCTCCGGTGCAGCTGGGGACGCACGACGAGGCCCACGGGATCGCCGCAGAGCGGATCGAGGCCGCCCGTGGGCTGGACCGGCGGACAGAGCGCATGTGCCTGGACGTCGACCGCGGCCCACACGTCACCGGCCAGGCCCGGGGCCAGGGCCTCGGAGTCCCGGCCGGCGGGCACGAAGCTGCTGCGGCTGAGTGACAAGGGGGCGGCTCCCCGGAAATGTTCACGATGTGACGAGTCGGGCCCTCTTAACTTCTTCTGACACTCGACTGTGTCGCCCGGAAGGCGGTTGCCCGCGTCCGCCACCCCTGGAGGTCATCCTCGTGAATCTTCGACCCTGGGCCGCAGCGTCCCTGGCCGGTGTGGCCATCGCTCTTGCTCCTGCGCCTGCAGGCGTCGCCGCGCAGGCGTCCACACTGCACGCGCCCGGTTCCCCGTGGCCCCGGCAAGAGGACGGGGAAGGGGCAGGAGAAGGGTATGGGGAGGGGGAGGGGTACGGGGAGGGGTACGGGGAGGGGCACGGGGAGGGGCACCGCCGTCACTACAGTCCCTGGCGCCACTGCTTCAGCGCCCGCCGCGTCGTGCTCATCGACAGAACCCTCAGGGCGATTCTGACCAACAGCCGGCGTGGGCCGGAGGCTCTCGTTCTCCAGGGGAGTCCGCCGTCCTCGTCCTCGTCGCCGGAGGCGCCATGGGACAACTTCTCCGTTTCAACGTATTTGGACGTGAACTATCCCACCCAGACCAGCAACCAGTACGAGTTCCAGATCCGTGGCTTCTTCAGGGAACACCCGGTCTTCGTGGTCAAGGCCTTCGACCGCCACGAGCGAGCCTTCCCCTTCGCAGCCGCCCGCTGCGTCGACGACTTCTACGACGACGACCACCGCCACCACGAGGACGGTGACCGCGATGACCACGCGCGTCCGCACGACGGTGTGGCTGCCGACGGAGGTGGCCCGTCCGGCGCCCCGTCACCCGAGGGAGGGGACCAGGGGCACAACGGCCAGCCCGCACCGGAGACCTCCACCTCCGGCGGCACCAGCCTCTCTCCTCCGCCCGGTGGCGAGACCTTCGGTGAAAGCATTGGGCGCCTGGGCGCGAAGCGCATCGGGATCGCGTCCGGCGGCCTGCTGATGGTTCTGGGAGCGCTGGCTGCGGCCTGGCTTCGCCGACGCCGTCGGAAGCGTGCCACTCGGCCGGAACAGGGACCGGCCGCACCTCCGACCCCTGACGGTGCATCGGATCAGGAGCCCGAGGTGCCGCCGGCCCAGCCGTAGCGAGGGGGAACGGCCGGCGTCCCGGCGGAACCGGTCAGGAGGAACTGCCGCTTCCGGAGGACGTCGGCGTGGCCGAGGAGGTCGGCGTGGCCGAGGAGGTCGGGCGGGGGTCGTGGGGGCAGATCCAGTTGGGGTTCTTGATTCCGAAGCTCAGGCCCCACTCCCTGTCACAGCCGCCCCAGTATGCTGCGACCCGATCGCAGTACGGGCCGCCGTAAGAGTGACAGGGGCGCACTGATTCCTGCGGGCCCGGATTCGTGGAGAGTGGCCAGGACGATTCGGCCTTGCCCAGCGACGTGCCGGAGGCTCCGACCATGCGGACCCGCGTGGCATCGGAACCGTGGGATGTCCGGTCCATGAGGAAGAGGGGCAGGCCGAAGGCCGAGACGGAAGCCGCCACCGATGCGGCAGCGAGAGCGCAGCGGGTCAGGCGCATGACTGTTCCTCCTGGCTTCGTGGTCTGTGGCAGGTGCGGACGAACTCTGCGCACGAGTGCCGCCGCCGTGAGCGCCGGAGTTGAACGTATGGTCTGGAAAACTCCCCGGCAGCCAGCGAACCGCCAATCAGGCGGCCTTGTCCCGGTTCTTCACTCGAAGGGTCTCGTCCCCTCGCGGAGATCGACCGGGACGGTTCGCCCGCACCCGAGAAGCCGTAATGAAGCCGGACTTCGCCTGCCGTGCGGGGACCGGACGGGGGCGGCGGCCTCGGCTCACGCGCCACCGTCCAGGAGTTCACGCCCGCCTGCGTGGGCTACGACGGAAGTCCGGTTGCCGACGGGCCGTTCGTCTTCGACCCGGCGACTCGAGGGCCGGCTTCCGAAGGACGCGCGCCACACCCACGACGTTCTGCCCGACCACTGGAGTCGCGGCAGCGGACATGCCGGTTCCGCCCGCGCGAACGCCCGCGAGGACGGGATGGCCGGGCCGTCAGGCGAGGCCTCCGGCGCCGAGGCCGCTACGGAACCGCCGCACCGTTATGAGGCGGGGCGAGCCCCGGGTGACATCGCGCCCGGCCCGGCGCATGGTGGAAGTAAGGGGCGGCGCGGGGGAGGGGGCGTCGGTTCCGATGTCCGGTCCCGCGCCGGACCTCGACAATTCGCATACGGATGGACTGTCGGAACGGGGCCACCCGGTGGCGCCGATGCCCCTGAGGACCCGACAAGGGGAACACCGATGTCGAACGAACGACTGCCCACCCGCTCCTCGGACCGGGACCGTGCCGGGGATGACGTCGACGTCGTCGTGGTCGGCTCGGGCTTCGGCGGCTCCGTCGCCGCCTACCGCTTCGCCGAGCGCGGCCGGTCCGTGGTCGTGCTGGAACGCGGCAAGCCGTACCCGCCCAACGGCTTCGCCCGCTCGCCGGCCGCGATGGCCCGCAACTTCTGGGATCCGGGCCGGGGTCTGTACGGCCTGTTCGACGTCTGGTCCTTCCGCGGTCTGGAGGGGGTGGTCTCCAGCGGCCTGGGCGGCGGCTCGCTGATCTACGCCAACGTGCTGCTGCGCAAGGACGAGAAGTGGTTCGTGAAGGAGTCTCCGCTGCCCGGCGGCGGCTACGAGAACTGGCCGGTCAGCCGTGCCGACCTCGATCCGCACTACACCGCGGTCGAGGAAATGCTCGGCGCAACGCCCTACCCGTACGACGACACGCCGAAGACCCTCGCGATGCACGAGGCCGCCGACCGGCTCGGTGTCCCGATCGAACGGCCGCCGCTCGCCGTCACCTTCGCGCCCCGGCCGGCCGGCACTCCCGTCCCGGGTGCCCCCATCCCCGAACCCGAGTACGGCAACCTCCACGGCCTGCCCCGGAGCACCTGCCGGCTGTGCGGCGAGTGCGACGTCGGCTGCAACTTCGGCGCCAAGAACACCCTGGACCACACCTACCTCTCGGCCGCCCGGCACCACGGCGCCGACCTGCGCACCCGCTGCGAGGTGCGCGGCTTCGCGCCCCGGCCCGGAGGCGGCTGGGAGGTCCGCTACGTGGTCCACGACCCCGCCCGCGAGGGCCATCCCACAGCGATCGACCGCCTCCCACTGCAACGGATCGGGTGCAGGCGCCTGGTGCTGGCGGCCGGCACGTTCGGAACGACCTACCTGCTGCTGCGCAACCGGGCCGGGCTGCGCGGCATCAGCCCGGCCCTGGGCAACCGGTTCAGCGGCAACGGCGACCTGCTGGGACTGGTGCTCAACGCGACCGACGGCGCGGCCGGGCGCGGTCCGCGCCGGTTGGACAGCAGCACCGGCCCGGTCATCACCAGCGCCATCCGGGTCGGTGACGAGCTTGACGGGGACGGCTCCTCGGGGCGCGGCTTCTACGTCGAGGACGCGGGGTACCCGGGCTTCGTGGACTGGCTGGCCGAGGGGGTGCAGGTCCCGGGCGAGGTCCGCCGGACGGTGGAGTTCGGCCTGCACCGGCTGCTGTCCCGGTTCGGCGGTACCCGGCACAGCCACGTCAGCCGCCAACTCGCCCTGCTGCTCGGCCCGGGCGTGTTCTCGGCCTCGGCGCTGCCGCTGCTCGGCATGGGCCGGGACGTGCCGGACGGCCGGCTGAGCCTGTCCGGGGACTACCTCGAGGTCGACTGGACGGCGGAGACCTCGCTGCGGTACTTCGAGCGCGTCCGGTCGACCATGCGCGAGGTGGCCGAGGCACTCGGCGGCGAGTTCGCCGACAACCCGCTGTGGTGGACGTACCGGGTGATCACCGTGCACCCGCTGGGCGGTGCTCCGATGGGCCGCCACCCCGCCGAGGGCGTCTGCGACTCCTACGGCGAGGTGTTCGGCTTTCCCGGGCTGTACGTGTTGGACGGCTCGGCGCTGCCCGGGCCGGTGGGAGCGAACCCGTCGCTGACGATCGCCGCCTTCGCCGACCGGGCCTGCGAGCACATCCTCGACGAGTCCTCCGTGCCCGCGACCGCGGCCGCCGCGCCGCTGCCGGCCGGTGCCGTGGCGTCGGCCTCCGACCCGCAGCCGCAGGCCGACGGGCCGCGGGCGACCAGCCTGTCCTTCACCGAGGAGATGAAGGGCTACGTCGCCCTCGACACCGAGGACCCCGAGCAGGGGCGGGCGCTCGGCCGCTCCCGGCACCAGCGGCTGATGTTCCGGCTCACCATCACCGCCTCCGACGTGGACCGCTTCGTCGTCGATCCGGATCACCCGGCCACCGCCGCCGGCTACGTCGACTGCGACCTGCTCGGTGGCCGACTGCCCGTCGAGCGCGGATGGTTCAACCTGTTCACCCGCGGCGACGACCCGAGCCGGCGGCTGATGCCGTACCGGCTGCACCTGCGCGATCCGGGCGGAAACCCGCTGACCCTGGTCGGGCACAAGGACGTGCACGACGACCCCGGCTTCGACCTGTGGCGCGACACCTCGACGCTCTACTACCGGTTGCTCTCCGGGCACGTCCTCCCGGACGGCGACGCCGCCGCGCCGGTGCTCGGCGCGGGGGTCGTCAACATCCTGGTCAGGGACTTCGTCCGCCAGCTGACCACCTTCCGCACCGCGGGCCCGCACCCCGCGCGGGCGCTGGAGCGTTTCGGCCGGCTGTTCCTCGGCGAGCTGTGGGCCGTCTACGGCCCGCAGCTCGCCCGGGCCCGGCAGCCGGTCTGACCGAGGAGCCGACATGAAGGCGCACGAGCTCCGCAAGCACGCCGAGGAGATCGGCTTCACCCCGCAGGAGCAGACCCGGTGGCTGGCCCCGGGAGAGCTGGCCCGCACGGCCGTGAAGGTTGTCCTGGCCACGGTCTTCGCCGGCTACGCGGACAAGAGGGAGATCCAGGGCGCGCTCTCCGAGCGTCCGCTGCACGCCCCGCTGTGCGAGCCCGGGGCGCAGGAGCTGTGGATCGACTTCGTCGCCGACCTCGGCGACGGCTTCGACGCGACGAGCTCGGTGGCCTGGACGCTGGCGGCGGAGAAGCTCACCGTCGACGCACCCGGTCCGGCGCCGCCCGGCCTGACGAGCCGGGGCGCGCTGCTGGTGCTCGGCGGTGACGAGGTGTACCCGGTGGCATCCGCGCGCGGCTACGAGGACAAGATGAAGGGCCCGTACCGCGCCGCCCTGCCGACCGCCGACGACCATCCGCTGCTGGTCGCGCTGCCGGGCAACCACGACTGGTACGACGGCCTCACCGCCTTCCTGCGGATCTTCGCCCAGCAACGGCCCATCGGCGGCTGGCAGACCGCACAGAGCCGCAGCTACTTCGTCGTGCAGCTGCCGCAACGGTGGTGGCTGATCGGCCTGGACAGCCAGCTCGGGGAGTACTTCGACGACCCCCAGCTGCGCTACTTCCAGAAACACCTGTCGGCCAACCTCGAACCCGGGGACGGCGTGATCGTCTGCTCCGCGGAGCCCACCTGGGTGAAGAGCGCCGACAGGTCGGCCGACGCCTTCGACGCGCTGCACTGGTTCGACCGCAACTACGTCCGGACCAGGACCGATCCGCAGACCGGCGAGCAGCGCCCGACCGGCGCGTCGATCCGACTCTGGCTGACCGGCGACCGGCACCACTACGCCCGGTACGCCGAACGGCTGCCCGAGGACACGGCGCCCACCGGCCACCTGCCGCCCGACCCGCGGCGGCGCCAGATGGTGACCTGCGGCCTGGGCGGCGCGTACCTCTCGGCGACGCACCGGCTGCCCGCCGCGCTGCCGCTGCCGCCCAGCGGGTCGCGGCTGCGGGAGAGGGACGACCCGCCGGTGGTGTTCGACCGCGCACGGGCGACCGACCCCGACGCCGCGGACTCCCGCCGGATGGCGCGCCGCCTCGCACGGCCCTGGTCCCCGTACTGGCTGCCGCGCCGCAACCCCGGTTTCGCCGAGCTGACAGCGGGCGTGCACGCCGTGCTGTTCCTGCTCCTGGGCTTCCTGTTCGCCCTGTCGCAGGGCGTGCTCAAGCCCGTCGACGCCGTGCGCCACGCCGACGGTGGGGCCCTCGGCAGTTTCGTCGGCGGTTTCTGCGGTGCGGTGGCGGTCTTGTTCCTGCTTCGTCTGCTCTACCGGCTGCTGCGCCCCCATGTGCGGGCGAAGCCGTCCACGACGCTGGTCGCGTTGCTGATGCAGGTCGCGGTGGCGCTGGCGGTCCTCGCCGTCGCCGTGGGCGTGCCGTTCCCGGACTCCTGGTCCGGGTGGGCGGTGCTGATGGCCTGCCTGGTGCTGGCCGCGCTGGTGGGCGCGGTGCTGGGCTCCGAGGCGTTCGCGCTCTGGATCCTGTCGGCGCGCAGCGGCGCGGCCACCGACTGGCAGATGTCGGGCCAGTCGATCGAGGAGCACAAGGGCTTCCTGCGACTGCACCTCGCGCCGGACGGCGACATCACGATCTACCCCCTGGCGCTCGACGGCATCTGCCGGGAATGGGACCTGCAGGACGACCCGGCCCTCGGCAAGCGGCCGGTGCCCGCCGCGCCGCCGACCGTACGGCTGATCGAGGACCCCGTCGTGATCGCGCGGAACGCGAGGACGCCATGACCACCGTTCCACCACCCACCACGGCGGCCGGGCGGACCACGCGCCGCGACCACGTCACCGAGGTCCGCCCGCTGACCGCCCTCGACGGCCGGCCGCTGACCCTGGTGCACGTCCAGGGCCGCCACCCTCCCACCCGGGGCCCGGTGCTGGTCGCGCACGGCGCCGGGGTCCGGGCCGAACTCTTCCGCCCGCCGCTGCCGCGCACCTTCGTCGACGCCCTGATCGACGACGGCTGGGACGTCTGGCTGTTCAACTGGCGCGCCTCGATCGACCTCGACCCGGTGCCCTGGACGCTCGACCAGGCGGCCGCGTACGACCACCCCGCCGCGGTGGCCCACGTGCTGGCGGCCACCGGCGCGGACCGGCTCAAGGCGGTCGTGCACTGCCAGGGCTCGACCTCGTTCATGATGGCGCTGGCGGCCGGGCTCCTGCCCGAGGTGGACACCGTGGTCAGCAACGCGGTGTCGCTGCACCCGGTCGTCCCCGGCTGGTCCAGGTTCAAGATCGGCCGTCTGGCCCCGCTCATCGCCCGTGCCCTGCCGGCCATCTCGCCCGGCTGGGGCGACAAACCGGAGGGCCCGCTCTCCCGGCTGATCGTCGGCTTCGTCCGCGCGACCCACCCGGAGTGCGGGAACAGGGTCTGCCGGATGGTCAGTTTCACCTACGGCACCGGCTGGCCGGCCCTGTGGTCCCACGAGAACCTCGACGAGCGGACGCACGACTGGATCCGCGGGGAGTTCGCCGACGTCCCGATGACGTTCTTCGCGCAGATGAACCGGTGCATCCGGGCCGGCCACCTGGTGCGGACGGAGCCCGTCGCCACCCTGCCGCGGTCCGTCGTCGACCGGGCGCCCAGCACCGACGCGCGGATCGTCCTGCTCGCCGGCGAGCAGAACCAGTGCTTCCTGGCGGAGAGCCAGCAGCGCACCTTCGACTTCCTGCAACGGCACCGCCCCGGCCGCGACAGCCTCCACCTGCTGCCCGGCTACGGCCACCTCGACGTCTTCCTCGGCCGCCGCGCGGCGGCCGACACCTACCCGCTGATCCTGAAGGAGCTCGGGCGATGAAGCCGATCCTGTCCCTCGCCCGGCTGGGGTTGTCGCTCGTGCCGTCGCCGTACCCGAGGCGGCAGCGGCGGCTCGCCGGACGCAACGCGCTGGTCGACGGCATCCCGTTCGAGATGCCGGTCAACTCGGCGGACACCCCCTGTCTGATGGCCGCGTTCACCGTCGACCGAGCGGCGGCCGCCCGGCTGCTGCCCGGCGGCGAACTCCACCCGGTGACCCTCCCGGGCGGCCGCGGGCTGCTCATGATCACGGTCGTCAACTACGTGCGCACCGACATCGGCCGTTACATCGAGTACTCCATCGCGCTCGCCTGCACCCACGGCAACCGGCCCGCGCCGCCGCTGCTCCCGGGGCTCCTGCGGGGCGTCTTCGGCACCGGGCAGTACGTCCTGGACCTTCCGGTGAGCAGCGAGATCTCGGTCAAGGGCGGGAAGGGCATCTGGGGGATGCCCAAGCACCAGGCCAACCTCGACTTCCGGGTCACCGACGCCACGGTGTCCAGCGAGTACCAGGTCGACGGCCAGCTGGGGACGTTCATCTCGATCGACCGCCCGCCCGCGACGGCGCTGCCGCTGCGCGTCAAGGCGGCGAACTACTGTGCGTTCCGCGGCATGCTGATGAAGTCGTCCATCTACTTCGAGGGGGAGGCCGACATCGCGTTCGGCAAGCGCGCCCGGGCCCGGCTGCTCCTCGGCGACGCCCCGCAGGTCGTGGCCCTTCACGACCTCGGGATCACCTCGAACCCGCTGTTCACCATCTACCTGCCGTCGACCCGGGGCGTGCTCGACGACCACTTCGAGTGCTGGTTCCTCACCAGCGAGGCGCCCGGCCAGAGCTACGGCGAGCCGATGAAGAGCGTCGTCGACCTCGGCCTGTCGCAGCAGTGGCTGGACCCGCCGCGCATCGACGTCGGCGCCCGGCCGTGAAGGAGTCCTGGGACGACGGTCCTGGGACGACGGCCCGTGTGAAAGAAGGGCAGCCAGGGGACCGGTCTCAGCCCCAGTTCTGCAGCCGCTGGAGCAGGTCGGCGTCGCCCTCCATCCGCAGCGATTCGGCCGGGATGCGCATGTACATGAGCAGGGCCATCTCGCTCGCCGTGCCGTAGATGGCGGCGGTGGGCTTGCTCTCGGCGGCCTCCGCCGCGCTGAGGCGGGTGAAGCGGGAACCGGCGGCGTCCACCGTCTGGCGCCAGGAGCCGGCCTCGGCTGCGTGGTAGTCCATGGTGGCGGGCTCGTCCGGCCACGGGACCGTGACGGTGCAGACGGTGGCGAGGAACTCCTCGATGGCGTCGACCGCCTCGGTCGTCGGCAGCTCCTGCGGTGTACCGGAGGCCAGCTGGGCGTCGTAGGTGTGGATCAGCGACTCCGGGACGCGGCGGCGGGCCACGGCGGCCACCGTGTGCGGCGAGGCCAGCGGCTCCCACCAGGCCCAGCAGCCCCGGTCCGGGCCGGCCTCGCGCAGAGCGGTGAGCAGCTGCTCCGTCGAGTCGGCCAGCCAGGTTATGAGGGCCTCGCGCTCCTTGGGCGCCGCCAGCCCGTCCTTGCTCGGCCGCTCGTCGCCCGGCGCGGTGTTCAGCACGATGTAGGCCCAGAAGCGGTCACCCTCACTGAGGTGGTTCGCGAGGTCGTACAGCGTCCACCCCGGGCAGGACGGGACGTCGGCGTCGAGGCTGGGGGCCTCCGCGACGGCGGCGCGGAACGCGGCGGACCGCTCGTCAATCATCCGCAGCAGGGTGGAGAAGTGGAGATGTTCAGTCACGTGGAACTTGTATCACCGGGACTGGGACGTCCGCACTCGATTAAGACTGACCGGTAACTCGAGCATCTCCACGGCAGGCTCAGCTATGAGGAGCAGCCGTGGATCTTCGACGACGACATCCTCATGTCCGCCGTAAGCCGGTTGAAGCGCAGCGACAGCAGATGGATCTCCGCTCAAGCCGCCGCACCGAACTGGCCCCGGGCCTTGAAAGACACCATCAGGGCGATTCTGACCACAGGTGGGTGAGCGGACCTGCCACCACTACCGTGTTGACCCAGTGTGACGGCGGGGGAGGCGTGGGTGATGCCGGCAGGCTTCGCGGGGTGAGTGCCCTCACATCGGAATGTGAGACACGATGCCGG
Organism: Streptomyces viridifaciens; assembly: GCF_001888885.2. Taxonomy (NCBI): domain Bacteria; kingdom Bacillati; phylum Actinomycetota; class Actinomycetes; order Kitasatosporales; family Streptomycetaceae; genus Streptomyces; species Streptomyces viridifaciens. The sequence goes on along the minus strand of NZ_CP090840.1, from coordinate 857,920 downwards.
ATAGTGGTGTCCGTTTTGTTCTCTTTTAAGCCCATGTGGACCGTGCTGGGAAGGTGTTTTCCCGGGTCGGAAGGGTGGGCGCGTTACGGGTGGCCGCTTCCCCCAAACCGATGCGGCCACGGCGGCTACGACCGCGGGTCGTAGCAAGGGGGTCTTGGCGGGGGCGGTTGCGGTCTGGCAGCTTGGCATTCGTCGTCAGCCACACCGGCTCCTGTCCCGCCGGATGCGGCTAACCGCCGACTCACGCCCCGCGACTGTTCGGCCCCTGTCCGGCCACGGTCGAGGCGGGGCGTGAGCGCGGCCCAACCCGATTGAGGTCTTGCTCTACATGCCCGCTTTCAAGCTCCGTATGCGTACCTCCGCCGCGATCCTGGCCGGCGCCGCCGGTGTGACCGCCCTGGGTGCCGCCGTGGTCCCCGCCGTGGCCTCGGCCGCGGACGCCTCCCCGCAGGCCGTCGCCGCCCGGATCGTCCCCGCGGACCAGCTGGCCTCGTTCAGCCAGATCGTCTCCCACGAGTCCGGCTGGAACGTGACCGCGACGAACCCGAGCTCGGGCTCCTACGGACTGGGCCAGGCCCTGCCGGCCTCCAAGATGGCCTCCGCCGGCGCCGACTGGAAGACCAACCCCGCCACCCAGATCAAGTGGACGCTGGACTACATGAACACCCGCTACGGCAGCCCCAACGCCGCGTGGGCCTTCTGGCAGAACCACCACTGGTACTGAGCCGACCTCCGGCTCCCCCCGTGCCCCGGGGCCGGACAGGGGCCACCGTGGCAACCCACCAGGGCCCGGGCCCGCGCAACCGCGCGGCCCGGGCCCTCGTGCCGTTTTCCGACCGGCTCCCCCTCCTGGGCCGCGCGTCCCTCCAGGCCACCGGCATCCTGGACCTCCCCGCTCGGCAGCGGGGAGAACGGCCGGGGAGTGTCGTGCACCGGCGCGGGCCGGGCGGCCGGTTAGGTTCCTACCGTGACCGGCAATGACGTGGTCCTGGCACTGGTGATCACGACCGGGCTGGGTTTCGACTTCACCAACGGGTTCCACGACACCGGCAACGCCATGGCGACCTCCATCGTCACCGGCGCCCTCCGGCCGCGTCTCGCGGTCGCCGTGTCGGCGTTGCTGAACCTGGTCGGTGCCTTCCTGTCGACGGCGGTCGCCGCGACCATCGCCGGTGGCCTGGTGAACAGCCACGACGTGACCCTGACGGTCGTCATGGCGGGACTGACCGGAAGCATCCTGTGGAACCTGACGACCTGGTTCCTCGGAATCCCCTCCAGCTCCTCCCACGCGCTGATCGGAGGTGTGGTCGGGGCGACGATGGCGGCGGCGGGCGGCTCCGCGGTCAAGTGGCAGGGGCTGGTCTCCAAAGTGATCGTGCCCGCCGCCCTGTCGCCGGTCATCGCCGGCGTGGTCGCCGCGCTCGGCACCTACCTGGTCTACCGCCTCACCCGCGGCGTGTCCGAGGACTCGCAACGGCACGGCTTCCGGCTCGGCCAGATCGGCTCCGCCTGCATGGTCTCGCTCGCCCACGGCACGAACGACGCACAGAAGACCATGGGCGTGATCACCCTGGCGCTGATCGCCAACGGCACGCTGTCCGCCGGAGCGAAGTCACCGACCTGGGTGATCGCCTCCTGCGCGGGGGCGATCGCCCTCGGCACCTACATCGGCGGCTGGCGCGTCATCCGCGCGCTGGGCAAGGGACTGGTGGAGATCGACGCGCCGCAGGGGATGGCCAGCGAGTCGGCGTCGGCCGCGGTGATCCTCTCCTCGACCGACTTCGGCTACTCGCTCTCCACCACGCACGTGGCCACCGGGTCGATCCTCGGTGCGGGGGTGGGCCGGAAGGGCGCGGTGGTGCGCTGGCAGATCGCCAACCGGATGGTGGTCGCCTGGCTGCTCACCCTTCCCGCCGCGGCGGTGGTCGGCGCGCTCGCCTACTGGGGCGCCGACGGGATCGGGGGGACCGCGGGGGTGGTGGCGATCGACGTCGTGCTGGTGCTGGCCGCGATCGCCTTCTACGCCGCTTCCCGCCACCCGGCCGTCACCCCGGAGAACGTCAACGCCGCGTGGACGGGTTCGGTCGTCCCGCGCGCCGCGCGCAGGAGCGGCCCGTGAACTCCTGGATCAACCTCGACGCGCTGTGGAAGATCATCGTGGTGGGAGTGCTGGTCGGCGCCGGGCTGCCCGCGCTGTTCGCCATCGGCGTGCGCGCCCTCAACCCGCCGGCCCGCACGGACAGGGCCGCCGCCACGCCTCCGGCCGCCGGACCGATCGGCTACCTCGTCGCCGCGGTGTGCTTCGCGGTGGTCCTCGCCGCGATCGGGTGGGGTGTGTCCGTCATCGTCAGCCACCGCTGACCGGCGCCGGCGTCGTCCCCGAGCAGCGAAGAACCCCTCGCGCGCCCTGACCCGCACCGCGTCGGCCGACGTTCCCCGCGGCGCGCCGACCGCCGCCAACGGCCCGAGGGGGGGCGGAAACGGCGATGGGCTCAGCCGTCCGGTCGGTGGCCTCACCAGTCGGGCCGGCCAGGGCACTTGCGCACCGTGCCGTTCCCGGGGCACGTCGATGAGCAACCTCCTGGAAGCCGCCTACCGGGTCGGGGCGGGGAGACGGAGAAGGAGCAGGTGCGCGCTCGCTACGGTTGGGCCGCGGCCGACCCCGCCGGGACCGGCCGGACGTCGTCCCGTCCCTGCCCCGCCCCGCCAGGAGCCGGGCAGGGGCGGTGCTCCGAATACTCGAACTCCAGACCCCACCACGTGCACCAGAGCGACCGACCGGCCCCGCGTCCGTGGTGCTGGACGTGCCGATGGGGCGCCCGCACCGTCCCGGTGTCCCGGGGGCGCGCGGCAATGCCCTTTCCCCGCAAGGGCGTTGACGGAAGTAGTTCGAGTACGTGACGCTCGGTGGACAGCCCGGAGCGGGCCGTCGGCCGCGCTGCGGAGCGCCGTCCCGACGCCCCGGCCGGATGTCCACCCCGCACCCCTTGTGGAGGTACCACCATGTCCAGCCGCGGTCTCGCCGTTCCCGGAGCCGCCGTCGCCGCTCTCGCCCTCGCCGCCCTGTTCCTCCCGGCCGCCGGCGCCCACGCCGCACCGCGCGCCGACTCGTGCACCAACAACTGGAGCATCAGCTCCGCCGAAGGCTACGCGAACGGGAAGTGGTGCAACTACGACACCAAGGTCATCGGCACGGTGCACGACACCAAGGCGGACGGCCGCTGCCCCTACGTGCGCGGAGACCTCTCCAACGGCGGCCACGTCGACAGCGACTGGGCCGGTGGAAAGGGCAAGTCCCGCTCCATCACCCTCCTCGCCCCCTCGAACAGCCACTTCACCAGCCTCAGCATGCGCTACATCAACTGTTGACGCCCATCGCGGCGGCAGGGGCCTGGGCATGACGGCCCCTGCCCGTCCGCCCTGGGCCTCCCCGGGTCCGTCCGCGCACCCGCCGCGCACACGCCGCGGGCGCGCCACCGGCGCGCGGTCCGGGTGTGGCCGGTCAGTCGTCCTCCCGCGGTCACGGCGAGGGCGGTGGCTCGGCGGGACCGTCGGCAGCGGCCGGCTCCTGGAGGGTCCGGCGGCGGGCCTCGGCAAGGGCCCGCTCGAACTGCTCGCGGGCCCGCCGCTGGATTCCGTCGCTGTCGTGCAGGAGCGCGTCCATCTCCTCCGGCGTGGCCGGGACGGGGGCCGGTCCCCCGTCGGTCAGGCGGTCGTAGAGCCATCGGCACGCACGGTCCTCGTCCGTGAACCGCTCGAGCACCGCTCGCTCGCCGCGCTCATGGACTCCCACGACCCACACGCCGGCGCGTTCTTCGAGGAAGTAGCGGTCGGCCCGCTGAGGGCCGCCGGGACAACCGGGGATCTCGTAGTACGGCTGCGGGACCCCGGCCGCTCGAAGGGCCCGGCGCAGTTGGAACCGGTCCATGAAGCCAGTCTCCCTCCCGCCGGCAAAACACCGGGGGCCCGGCCCCTGAGGGCCGGGCCTCGGCGTCACGACGTCATCGCGAGGTGGCTTTCCCCGCCACCGGCGCGGACTCCCGCTCCATCTGTGCCTCGTCCTCGTCCACCGGCGTGGTCTTCACCCTCACCAGGGTGCCGTTGTTCACCAGCGTGGCGACGGTGGCGAAGGGGATGCTCGGGCAGAACCTGCTCGACGCCACGTACTGGATGGCCCCGCCCGGTTGCTCGAACGCCGGGGCGGCCGGCCCCGCACACACGGTGACGTCCTTCGCCACCCGGTACAGGTTGTAGTCGTACGGGTAGCGGGGGTCGATGGTGTTGAGGCTCGACGGCGGGATCGCCCGCTGGCCGTACTTCGTGCCCGCCGGGGAGAAGAACCGGCCCGATTCGTTGCCGAACCGGTCGACCATCAGGTTCTGGCCCGCCTGGAGCAGCAACGGCGCTGCGAGCACGCCGCCCATCGAGTCGTGCTCGAAGCCGTCGTCGTTCGGGTACTTCCAGTCGCCCTCGCCCGAATCCAGGGAGGGGTCCCACCACCTGTTCAGGAACTCCACGGCGGTCAGCCCGCCGAGCCGGTCGTAGCCCTCAAGGATGTTGCCCAGCAGCCCACGGGTCGGCAGCCGCTTGGGGCCCAGCCGCCAGTCGCCGCAGTAGTAGTACGGGCGGAATTCCTCGGGGATGGGATACGGCACCAGTCCCTTGCACGCACGCGGACCGTGATCGCCGTCCTCGTCCCCCCGCTGTACGGGCAACCCCACCGGCCCGGGCGCCGGCACGCCCGACCCGACCTGCCCGAAGGCGCCCGCTCGACGAGCGCCGTCCTCGACCGCGGGCGCGGCCGACGACACGGATGGGCCCATGACCACGGAACCGACCAGGCCGACCGCAGCGGCGAAGCCGACACACCACCTTGACGATCTCACTGAACCTCCCAGGGGAACTCGGCGTCCGGCACAGGCCGCCCGGCCCGCCGGGACGACCGTGGAACGGCCGGAATGACGAGATCACTGAAGCCGACGGGATCGACGAGTGCGAGCAGACGTGCCGCACCCGCGTCCGAACGGGTCCGGCGGGAGTACGACCTGACGCGCCGCCCGGGTGACACGACGAGCGGCGCGCCGAACATTCGTGTGAGGCTCCTCCGACGTGCAAGCGGCGGTAGCCGGCACGGCCGCTGATGCCGGGTCGCCGAACAACGACCCGCGTGACGGTGACGGCTTGGGCGACCGAACAGGTGGCCCCGGATCCACCGGTTCAGAGACACGTCCAGCAGTACAGCAGGTCGCCGGCCACCCGGGCACGCCGCGCGAGCCCGGCCAGATCCCCGACCACCGGACACAGGCTCTCGGCGGAGGCCCCGTGCAACTCCTCCGCCCGCGCCCAGCGGGCGGCGACCGCCGGAATGTCCTCATCCGGTATCGCGGCGAGCGTGTCGCGGGTGCCGGCGTCGAGTTCGAACACCCACGGGCCCGTCAGCCAGGGGTCGTCCTCGTCCTCGGGCCCGTCCCGGCCGGGAGGTGGCGTGGCCGGCCAGACCGGCGTGTCGCCCACGAGGTCGACGGCCCACGGCACTTGGCGGACAGCGGCCACCAGCTGCCCGAGGACGACGGTCGGATCCAGCCCCTTGGCCTCGACCCCGTCCAACGCCCGCTGCGGCCCGAGGAGCGGCGATCCCCCGTCGGCCGCCTCCAGCACCCGCCGGACCACAGCCGCGTCCGCCGCGCGGAAATAGTCGGTCATCACACCCATCGTCCTGCCCTCCCCTGCGCGTCTCGTGCGTCACGGGAAGTAGAGCAGGCCCCACTGACATTGATGCCCTACCAGGCCGGCCGCGGATCCCTCCGCTCCTCGGAGAACCCCGCCGGCACCGGTGTCGCAGCGCGCCACAGCAGCCCGGGGGCGGGCACGAACTCGGTAGAGGGCGCCAGCGGATGGAGCCGCCGATGCCCCGGGACGGGAATCTCGGTCAACCGCCCGTCCCGCATCATCCACAACCCGAAGCAGTCGTCCTCCTCGTCAGGGATCAACACCTGAACACTCTCCGGCGCCTTCCACGGCAGCGACTCCAAGTGGCGCAGCAACCCCGTCCGCTGCCCCATCCGGTCGAACTCGGCCGCCCAGGCCTCAGTGAACGTGGGCAGCGGCACGAAGCACCCGTACCAACTACGCGAGGCATCCGGCCGACACAGCGGCGCCATCGCCTCCTCATCCCACGGAGCCAGCACGAGGACCTGCGCGATTCTGGTCATGCGGCAGTATCGGCGCAGGACACACCGGTGAAGCAACCGAATTCGAGCGGGGTGCCCAGCGGGGACGAGCACAGGAAGTCGGCCCGCCGCCCGCGCCGCCGCCGTGATCGACCATGACGGGCGCGTCCTGCTCGTGGCCCGGGCGGGGTCCGGAGGAGCCCTCCGTCGAAGCTTGCGCATGGCTGCGAACGGCGTCGTGCGGTGACCGGTCACCCCTCGACGGGCGGACAGGGTGTGCGGCTGGAGCCGGTCCGGCGCACAGTTGGGGGATGGGTGTCGGGGTGCGTCGGGCTGACGACGAGAGGCTCGGGCGGCGGAATCGGATGCTGGTGCTGATCCCGGTCGCCCTGATCGTGCTGATCACCGTGGTCGACATCCACTCCTCCAAGGACATCCACCTCGGCCCGCTGCTGGTGATCGCTCCGGCGCTCACGCCGTCCTTCGCCGGACCCAGGGCCACAGCGGCGATCGGGGCACTCGCGGTGGCAGCGCAGGTGTTCATCGCGGTCCTGCACGGCGGGTTGACCACCAGCAACCACCTCGCGCAGATCGCCGCACTCACCGTCCTCTCGGCGCTGATCGTCGTCTTCACGCTGGTGCGCGAACACCGCAACCGCCAGCTCGTACGGGCGCAGTCGGTCTCTGAGGCCGCGCAGCGCGCTCTCCTGCGACCGCTGCCCGACCGGATCGGCCCTCTGGAACTCGCCACGACGTACCTCGCGGCCGAGGACGAGACCCACATCGGCGGCGATCTGTACACCGCCACCCGCACCGACGACGGGACCCGGGTCCTGATCGGCGACGTGCGCGGCAAGGGCCTGGCCGCCGTCGGCGAGGCAGCGCTGCTGTTGAGCGCGTTCCGGCTGGTCGCAGCGCGCCACCGCGACCTGGCCGACCTCGCCCGCACCCTGCACCGGCACGTGGAACGCTACCTGGTCGACTTCGCCGACAGCGGCGACGAGACCGGCGAGCACTTCATCACCGCACTGCTCCTGGACATTCCCGATGACGAGCCGGTCGTCAGCCTGACGAACTGCGGCCACCCCCCACCGCTCCTGCTGCGGCAGGGCCGTGTCAGGGTGCTGGAGGACACCGAGGCGGCACCGCCCCTGGGCGTCCCGGTCGCGGCCCCGGACGCGCACCGAAGCCGGACCACCCCCTTCCGCAGCGACGACACCCTGCTGCTCTACACGGACGGTGTGACCGAGGCACGCGACCGCGACGGAGTCTTCTACCCACTGGCCGAGCGCACCGCCCGCTGGGCGACCTGTGCCCCCGAGGCGTTGGTGGCCCACCTGCGCCGGGACCTCCTCTCCCACTGCGGGGGGCGCCTCGGCGACGACGCGGCGATCATCGCGATCCGACGCACGCCCACGGCCGGCCACCCTGCCGAGTCCTGACCCCGGGCCGTCGCCCGGACGGGGCGGGTCCGGGATCCGGGCCGCCCGGAGGCTGTCCCCATGATCACGGTTCGGTGACCTTCCGGCCCTTGGGAGGCCCATGGCCCGTTCTCGGTGTTCGCAGGGCGGTAGGTTTCCGAACACACTTTCTTGACCACCACGGGGGATTCACCATTTCCACTCAGTCTGCCGAGCTGCCCGACGCCACCGCGCCCACGGAGACCGCCTCCGCGGCCCCGGTCCAGGGAGCGCCCGGGTACGGCGAGGGGCACCTCACCTGCGCCGTCTGCGGCTCCGTCCCGGCTGTGGACGCCACCATCCGCGGCCACCAGGGCTTCGTCATCGTCATGCGCTACCTCAAGCGACGAGGTCCGTTCTGCCGCACCTGCGGCATCGCCACCCACCGGGAGATGACCTCCGACACCCTCTGGCAGGGCTGGTGGGGCATTCCGTCGATGATCGTCAACCCGATCGTCATGCTGTTCAACATCCCGCAGCGGTTGAAGATCAACAAGCTGGCGGAGCCGCTGCCCGGAGCCCCCGGCACGCCGATGGACACCGGCAAACCGGTCTACCTGCGGCCCACGATCGTCGGCCTGCTGATCCCGGCGGTCCTGATCGCGCTGCTCTTCACCCTGTTGAAGGACGACCCCGAGTTCGCCAAGGCCGGCGACTGCGTCCACAACAGCAGCCCGCTCGCCATGTCCGGCCTGAACGACAACAACCCGGACGTCAAGGTGGTCCCCTGCTCCGACCCGCAGGCTGACGCCCGCGTCGTGGGCCGGGCCGACGACACCACCGACGGTGAAGCGGAGTGCCGCAAGTACCCCGACGCCGACAGCTACTTCACGTACAAGCGGGGGAGCGACAAGTACCTGCTGTGTCTGACGAGCCTCAAGCCGCGGCCGAAGCTGACCTTCACCCCGTGACCGGGCGGCCGGGGGCGGGCGGGGACTCCCGGTAGACGTCCGCGTGGGCGGGAGAGTCCTTGACCAGGTCGTCGCAGAACGCGGGCACGTCGGTTCACGCAAGCCCTGCGCGCCCACCCCTGAACAGCGACCGGCGGGCCCGCCTGCGGGGCCCGCCCGTCGCTGCTCGGAGCAACTCGCGAAGACGTTCAGGCCCCCATGAGCGCACCGGGCGGTGAACGCGGCGCTGCGCCCGTACTGGCCGTGCCGGGGCTCGATCGGCGGAAAGGGAGGCTCGACGCTGGAGCTGCGGGAGATGGCCGGTCCGGAACGGTTGGAGTGCCCGCAGTGCGAGCGGGTGCGAGCGGGTCCGTGCCGAGAAGGTGGATGACCCGTGGTGGGAGGACCGCGTACTGCACGCCCTCCCCGGCGAATGGCCGCCGGGTGTGATCAGGCGGGCTGGCCGGTGCGGTTGAGCGTGGCGGCGAGGAGCTCGATGTCGGATTGCCGCCAGCGGGTTTCGGCTGCGGCACCCATGCTGGCGGCATGACGAGGTCATCCGCTACGGAATCAGTGCGAGTTCTCACCGGCATGTACGCGGCGGAGGCGCAGTACTTCGCGGCCGGAGGCCCCGGCGAGGCGTCGTTCGACCTGCTCGCCCCCTTCTTCGCTCCGGACGTCGAGCTGCACCAAGCAGCTGCACTGCCCTACGGGGGCATCTGGCGCGGGCACGCGGGCATGACGCGGTTCTTCCTCACGATGGGGCAGGTGTGGGAGTCCTTCGACATGGTGGAGCAGGAGTTCCTCGCCACCGGTGAGACCGCGGTCGTGCTCACGCAGGTCCGCGCCCGCGCTCGTGCGACCGGCCGAGTGCTCAACTTCCCGGTTCTGCAGACGATCACGGTCAAGGGCGGGCGGATCACGGAGGTCCGCCCGTTCTACTGGGACACGCGGGCTATCGCCGACGCCTGCGCGGCGCCGTCACCGGAGGAGTGAGCTGGGCTGCCGCGGACCACGTCCGGGGTCGAGGCCGGGCGCGCTGCCCCGGCGGGTCCGCTGCCGGCTGGCCAGCGGTCGGCCCGCCGGGCGAACGGGCCCGCCACCGCCGATGGCCGCTGCCACATTCATGACCCTGTTGCCCAATTGATCTCACGCGGCGAGGTCGAGGGCTGCGAGATGGGAAGTGCGCGTCGGTGCGAGTGGACTTCCGTTCCACCAGGCGTCGAGTCGGATCAGGTTGATGGCGGTGGCCATGAAGATGTGGGCCAGGTGCGTCTTCGCCAGGCTGGTGTAGCGGGTGCGGCGGGCTCCGGTGGTAGCGACGGCCTGGTGAATGGTTCCTTCCACTCCTGCGCGGGCCGCGTAGCGGCCCTTCCAGTCCTCGGTGGCCTGTTCGGCCCGGACGCGTTCGAGGAGGACGTCTTGGTCCTGGGGGCGGACGGTGAGCTGTCGGCCGTACTGGGTCGAGCGGGTGCACTGGTCGCGGACCGGACACGGCGCGCATGTCTGGGTGGCGAAGCGGATCCGGACGGCCGGACGACCGTTGTTGTCGTAACCCTCGGTCCAGTACCTGCTGTTGGCGCCGTTCGGGCAGGTCGCCTGCCGCGCGTCCCAGTCGATGCTGAAGGACGTTTTGCCGTAGCCGGCGGCCTGGACGGCCTGGCGTGTGCTGTTCGGTCTCACCGGACCAATGACTTCGACACCGCGTTCAACCGGTGAGGTCAGCAGCAGTTCGGCGGAGACGTAGCCGGAGTCCAGAAGGTGCTCGGACGGCAGCAGGCCTTTGTCGTCGAGGCGATCGTGGATCTGCTCGACGACCACCGCGTCGTGGACCGTGGCATCGGTGGTGAGAACGTGGGTGATCATGTGCGGGCGCCCGACCTCACCGGGGTCGTCGCAGGTCTCGCTGAGGTGGACCTTGTAGCCGTCCCAGCCGGACCCGCGCTTCATGGCATAGCGGGAGTCGACGTCATAGGGGGAGGTGATCCTGGCACTGCTGGGCGGGCAATCGCCTTTCCCCCGCCAGGCCACCTCCTGGGCTCCGTCGGTCACCGTGCGGCTGAACTGCTGCATCCACACCGTCCGCAGGACGGCGACGGCGGGGACGTCCCGCAGCCAGCGCGGCGCCGTGGGTGTGAAGACCGTTTCGAGCAGTCGGTATCCGTCGGTGGCGATCTGTCGCGCCAGCTCGTCCCGCTCGTCCTGGGCGCTGGGCAATCGGTAGGCGTCCACCCGCGCCCGATAGCGTTGCTGCCAGGACGGGTCCATCCACGTCCTCAGCCACGCCGGCGCGGCGACCGCGATCGCCTCCAAAGCCGCCCGCAGTGTCTCTCCAACGAACTCCAAACGGTTCAAGTCCCGTACTGCGGCCAGGACATGCGTGGAGTCGGTGCGCTGTCGACCGCCAGGGGCGACCAGTCCCAGCTCCATCAGTCGCTGCAGTAGCAGGTCCAGGACCTTCTCCTCCAACCCGTACGCCAGGATCCGGTCGCGGAACCCGGTCAGCACGGTGAAGTCGAACCCCGGGTCCGACAGCTCGACGCCGAGGAGATACTTCCAGTCGATCCTTGCGCGTGTGGCGTGCGCGGCCTGGCGGTCGGTCAGGTTCTCAGCGAACTGCAGGACGCAGACCAACGCCAACTGTCCCGGCGAGACACCAGGACGGCCTCGGACACCGAAGGCGGACCTGAACTCCTCGTCTTCGAATAGCGGGCCGAGCTCGTCCCGGACCCTCATCGCCAGACAGCCTTTGGGGAAGGCAGCGAGGGCCACCTGCCGTGTCACCTGCGGGACCTCTACCCCTGGCCTCGACCCCATCGACACCACTCCACCCCGTTCCGCGGCCGAACGACGCACCCTGGATCAGACCGCTGAAGAGCGATCTTTCCGTCCAGCACACATCCAAGTGCGAGATCGCGAAGGGTTCACCCAATTGGGCAACAGGGTCATTCATGCAGAGGAAACGCAGCATCGCTCAGGGCTGGCCGGCAGTGTCAGCCGCATGCTCCTTGAGGAATGCGCCCGCATGGGCTGCGGCTTCCTCCACGGTCGCGTAGCACGCCCCGTCGTCGGCCGCACCGAATGCTCCGTCGGCGCCCTCGCCCCTCCAGCTCCAGCCGCCGGATGGAGCTTGGACCAGTTCGGCAGTCCCACCGAAGATTTCAAGGCTGGTCGGGCGCGCTGTCGCAAGCGCCGGCCGGGTGATGGCGCCGGGCCACTTCTTGCGGGCGCCCTGGCGGGTGATGCCCCACACGGCGCCCAACTGCTCGTAACTTGCCCCGTAGGAGCCGGCCGTCGCTGCCGCGTTCGCGGTCAGTCGCTTGACCTCCGCGTCCACCGCTCTCCAGGCGGCAAGGACCGACAGAGCCACCGCCACGGGGTCCGCGTCCCACATGCGGTCCGCGGAAAGCCCGGTCTCTCGAGAGCGAATGGCCGAGGCCAATGGGTTCAAGGCGTCGTACAGAGCCTTGTCGAGTTCTACCTGTTCTTCTTGGGTGATCTCAGGCAGCATCATGCGACAACTATAGTTCACAACTTCAAGGACGACAACTAAAGTTACCGGCTGGCGGTGTGATCACGCCCCAGCTCGGCCCAGATCTGCTGCTGCCCGAGGCCCTGCCGAAGCCGCCCGCTCGAGACTCCCCTTCGATCGGCACCGCCCAAGATCGGACGGACAACAGCCCACGCAGGGTGTAGCCAGTACCACCGTCAAGACGGAAACCAGTGTGATCGAGCGTCAGGGCGGCGCCGGGCAGGATCGTTCCCGTGAACACCACCTCGAACCGCAAGCGCCGTCTCAGCGCTGTCGCGATCCTGAGTCTCGCCGCATCGGTGGCCGCGACCGGCACCGGACTCGCCGCCACGACCCCGCCGTCCACCGTGCACGCGACCGCCGTCACAGCTGCCGCCGCGCCCCCGCGGTCCTTCCAAGGCACGCTCCCCGCGCCGACCGGCCCCTACGCCGCCGGCGAGGACGTCATCCACCTCACCGACGAGAGCCGTCCCGACCCGTGGGTGCCGTCATCGGGCCCGCGCCAACTGACCGTCACGATGGTCTACCCGGCCGTCCCCGGGACCGGAACCCCGGCCCCTTACATGACCCTCGGCGAGGCAGCCGGAATCCTCCAGCACCGGAAGATGCCGGCGAGCTCCGGCATCACCCCGCAGAACCTTGCCGGCGTCACCACTCACGCCTTCGACGGCGCGCGGCCGCAACGCGGCAAGCATCCGCTGGTGGTCCTCTCAGCCGCGGCCGAGAACCCGCGCATGATGCTCACCTCGCTCGCGACCGAGCTGGCCAGTCACGGCTACGTCGTCGCGCTCGTCGGCCACACCTACGAGGACACCGGCGAGACGCTGGCGGACGGCCAGACGCCGCCGTGCGCGATCTGCGATCACCCGGAAACGCTCGACTTCGACTCCGTCGCCGCCAGCCGCGCGCGGGACGTGTCCTTCGTGATCGACCAGTTGACGCACGGCAACAGCGCGTGGCGCCTGGCCCACCTCATCGACAAGCACGAGATCGGCATGGCCGGACACTCCCTCGGCGGAGCGGCGACGGCCGCCACGATGGTCGCCGACCCGCGCGTAGGGGCGGGGGTCGACATGGACGGCACCTTCTTCCCGGTCCCGACGCCCGGCCAGATCAACCGGCCGTTCCTCATGCTGGGCAGGGCCGACGGCCACACACCCGGCGGGGGTGGCGACGACGTCGTGTGGAAGCAGGCATGGGACGCCCTCGGCGGCTACAAGAAGTGGCTGACGGTCGCCGGCGCCGACCACTTCAGCTTCGCCGACCAGGACGTGCTTCAGGAGCAGGCCGGGGTCCCGTCGGCGTCGCCCCTCTCACCGGAACGCGGGGTGGAGATCACCCGCGAGTACGTGACGGCGTTCTTCGACCAGACGCTGAAGGGGAGCGACAGTCCGCTGCTGGACGGCCCCTCGCCGAACAATCCGGAAGTGCTCTTCCAGCAGTAGTGCAGCGCCGCTTTGATCCTTCGGGGGTTCATGCGGCTTTGAGTGGGCTGCCGTCGTAGGTCCAGCGGTAGGGCCCGGCGTCGTGTTCGTCATAGGCCGAGACGAAGGTGTCGATGGCCGCGGCCCGATGGCCGCGGCCAGTTCGTCGAGGGAGACGAACCGGCGCAGCGAGTGCGTGCGGAACGGCCGGGCAGCGCGGCGGGCTACGGGCACCTCACCACCGGCGCCTTGGGGCTCGCGGCGGCGCACGAGCGCACGCTCGATCGAGCGCGGGTGGACGACGAGCCCGACCTCGTCACGCAGTCGGGCAGCCAACTGCCATGCGGCGATGGCTGGTTCGGTCGAACGCCAGGCGTCGACGCTGCCCATGACCTCATCGGTCAGCTTGGTCGGGCCCTTCGGGCCGGGCTTGCCGGAGACCACGGTGCCCGGCCCGCCGGCGTCCAGGGCGGCGGCGATCTCGTAGACCGCCTGGCGGCGGTGGCCGAAGGCACGGGCGCCCTGGGCGACGGGCACCTTTTCGCCGCGTACCCGCCGCACCATCTCGTACTCGACCTGCACCACGTCCCGCGCGTCGCAGAACGGCGAGGCGAGGAACACCTCGTCGACCGCCTTCTCCCGGGCGACCCGACCGAGAGGGCCTCCCAGCCCGGTGGCCGGGTCACCCGTTCACCACCGGCCGATGGATGCCGGACCAGGCGCCCTTCATGATGACGAAGTGGGCTGCGCCCGTACCGGAGCCCAGCCATGTCAGCTTCGAGCCGGCTCGGCAGTCCGCTCCGGATCGTCCGTCTCTCCTCCCCGGAGGCCGTAGTGGGACACGCTGTCGGTGATGTGCTGGGCCTGGCCGCGGGTATCGCGGTCAGCCCGCTGCCGATCGTGGCGATCATCCTCATCCTGGCCACCCCGCGGGGTCGACTCAACGGACTGCTGTTCGCTCTGGGATGGGTTCTGGGGCTCGCGGCGCTCGGGGCGCTCATGCTGGCCGTCGGTGGCACAGGAGGAGCCTCGACCCACAAGAACCCGGCCACCTGGGTCGGAGCACTCAAGCTCGCTCTGGGCGCACTCCTTGTCGTCTTCGGCGCTCGTCAGTGGCGGCGCCGCCCCAAAGACGCTTCCCAGGCGCAGCTCCCGAAGTGGATGACGGCGATCGACGGCTTCACGCCGATCAAGATCCTCGGCCTGGCGCTGCTGTTTTCGGCGGGCAATCTCAAGAACGCGCCCCTGACCATCGCTGCCGGCGCCTCGATCAGCTCTTCCGGGCTCCCCGCGACGCAGCAGGTCGTCACGCTCGTGATCTTCGTGGTCATCGCTTCTCTGGGAGTGCTCGCTCCACTCGTCGTCTACCTGGTCATGGGCGACCGCGCCAAAAGCATCCTGCGGAGCTGGCGCGACTGGGCTGCGCAGCACAACGTCGCTGTCCTGGCCGCCTTGTTCTTCGTGTTCGGCCTCAAACTCCTGGGTGACGGCATCAGCATCCTCGCCACCTGAGACTGCCGCGCTAGTAACCGTCGCCCTGCTCGATGTGCAGGTGGACCGGCCCGCGGAGAACGGGGCTGCGCCGGTACGGTGGCGGGTCGGCGACCAGCCTGGGGCGGTCGAGCCGGCGTGCCAGCTCGGTCAGCGCGATCTGGGTTTCCCGCCGGGCCAGTGGGCCGCCGAAGCACAGGTGGATGCCGCTGCCGAAGCCGAGGTGCTGGTTGTCCCGCCGGTCAGGGTCGAAGCGGTCGGGCTCGTGGAAGCGGTTCGGGTCGCGGCTGCCCGAGGCCAACATCAGCATGATCCGCGAGCCCTTGGGGATGACGGTGTCGGCGACGGTGATGTCGCTGTACGCCGCCCGCCAGGGGATGATGTGCACGGGGGGTTCGTAGCGCAGCAGCTCCTCTGTCAGTGGTACGACGAGGTCGGGCTCGTGACGCAGTCGCTGCAGCACCTGCGGGTGGCGCAGCAGCGTCAGCATGCCGTTGGTGATGAGGTTGACGGTGGTCTCATGGCCGGCGATGAGCAGCAGGTTGGCGGTGGCGACGATTTCCTCGTCGGTCATCCGCCCGTCGGGGCCGTCATCGTTTGCCAGCCGGGCCAGCAGGTCTTCGCCGCCGGGGCGCCCGTGGCGCTGGTCCACCAGCCCGCCGAGGTACCGGCGCAACTCGTTGCGGGCCTGTATGCCCTTTTCCAGTTTCTCCTTCGGGTCGGCCTTGGGGTTGTAGTCGATCGCGTTGACGACGTCGTCGACCCAGAGGTGGAACCGCGGCTCGTCCTCGTGCGGCACGCCGAGCAAACGACAGATGACGGTCACGGGGAACGGGTAGGCGAAGTCGTCGACGAGGTCGATCTGCTCTTTGCCCGCCAAGTCGTCGATCAGGCTGCCGACGATGCCGGTCAGGTCGTCCTCCATGCCGGTCACCAGTCCCGGAGTGTGCGGGGGGCCGAAGTGGCGCATGGTCATTCGTCGCAGGCGGTCGTGCGCGGGCGGGTCGAGGTTGATGAACGCCGGGGTGGCCTGCTCTTCGGCTCCGGCCGTCGGATGCGAGAGGTTACGGGTGTCCGAGCTCAGGTGCGGGTTGTGCAGGAGGTCGGTGATCTCGCGGTACGTGCTGACGACGTAGCTGCCGTCCTCCTGCCGGGCCACGGGCGTCCTGCGCAGTTCGGCGTACAGGGGGTACGGGTCGGCTCGGGAGGAGTAGTCGAGGATCCGTTGCAACGTGCTGGGCGTCTCGGTCGTGGTCATCTCGCTTTCCCTCCTACCGGTGCTGGTACGCGGCCGTGACGCGCCTCTCACTCGGGTCGTGGCCGGTGACGACCACGGTGGCGCCCTGGGCGAGCAGGGTCGGGCCGGGGAAGTCGACGGGCACCGGCTTCGCGTCGGCGGGCTGATCGGGGGCGGGGCAGGGAGGTGGGAAGGGCGCGGCCGTCTCGATGAGTGCCTGGTAGTGGTCCAGCCACTTCGCGTTGTTGAAGCTCACCGCCGCGGTGACACGGCCCCGATAGCCGTATGCGGCGACGAAGCGGTGGTCGGGCACTGATCCCTGGGTGACGACCACCTCGTCGGCGAAGGTCGGCACGCCGACGGACTTGATGTTGACCCCGAACTGGATCGACCAGAACCGCGGGATCGACAGGTGGGGCCAGCGGTCCGCCTGGCCGCTGACCATGTTGTGCGCCGCGACCTCGGCCTGCTCCACGGCGTTGGCCCAGTGCTCCAGCGAGATGAGCCGGTATTCGTAGATCGGGTTCGGGCAGCGTGCCACGTCTCCGGCGGCGAAGACGTCGTCGGTGACCAGGCCGTTGAGGTCGAGGGCGCGGCAGCCCGTGTCGCAGGCGATGCCCCAGACGCCCGCCGCCAGCCCCGAGCCCTGCAGCCAGTCGGTGTTGCGGATGCCCCCGAGTGCCACGACAGCCACGTCGGCGTCGATCGTGCTGCCGTCGTCGAAGTGGGCCCGGCGAAGCCGCCCCTGTGCGTCGCCCTCCAGCCGGGTGACCTTGACCCCGCAGCGCAGGTCGACGCCGTGAGCTCGCTGCATGTCCGCCGCGACCTCGCCGATCATGGCCCCGAGCGCCCCGACCAGCGGCGCCGGCGCGAGTTCGGCGACGGTCACCGGGATGTCCCTTTCCCGGCAGATGGAGGCGATCTCGGAGCCGGTGAATCCCGCACCGATGACCAGTACCCGGGAGGGTCCGGCGGCGAGTGCTCGCTGGAGGCCCGCGGCGTGCTCGCGCGTTCGCACGACGAACACTCCGTCCAGCGCCGCCTCGCTCTCGACGAACCAGGGCCGGGCCCGGACCCCGGTGGAGATCAGTACCCGGTCGAAGGGCACCTCTCGGCCGTCGGCCAGACGCACGTGGTTGGTCGCCAGGTCCAGCCCGCTGGCGGGCACACCCAGCAGCCACTCCGCGTCGACCTCCCGACGTCGCGGCAGCTTCGTGTTCTCGGCCGGCACCCACCCGGTCAGCACCTGCTTGGACAGGGGAGGCCGGTCGTAGGGTTCGCCCAGCTCGTCACCGATCATGGTCAACGAGCCGGTGAAGCCTTCGTCGCGCAGCGCCTCCGCGGCCCGCAGTCCCGCCAGTGACGCCCCGACGACCACGATGCGGCCCTCACGCTTGAACGCTTGCAGGTTGTCTGCGCTGGTCATGACGGCGATGCCTCCGCCGGTGCGTCCCGTCCCTCCAACTGGTCGACCAGGATCGCCTGGACCGGGCAGGCCGCCGCGGCGCGCAGCACCTGGTCGCGTCGGGCGTCGTCGGGGTTGGGGTCGTACATCAGTGCCTCCTCGCCGTGCATTCGGAACACGTCCGGAGCGAGAAAGGCGCACTGCGCATACCCTTGGCATCGGGAAAGATCAACGACGACTCGCATCCCGACCTCCACAGGGGCTGCAAGCTGCGGGCCCGGCAGCCGGCGCCATTTCGGCGCGCAACGCGGCACGGCTGGGGAGAAAGGGACTGGGCTGTTGCCCACCTCTGCCAACTGCGAGGGTGCGCGCCGCGCCCGTCGGGTCGCCGCAGAAAGAATCTGGTCGTCGCCTACGAGGCGACCGGCGGGTGGAACCGCCCAAAGATCACGAACTTCCTGCTGATCAGGCTATCCCGTGCGCATATCGCCCGCACGCCGGGAAACGGGCTCTCTTGCCGATCGGCGCCGATTCCATGTCGAAGGCCGGCCGTGTTCGGCCGCTCGGCGCAATCAGCCCGCACCCGGGATGTGGCCCGGACTTTCGGATGGTTCGGTGTCGGCAAGAGCCGACAGGACTCACCCGAATCCTGGGGTCGGCAGTCTGGAGGAGAACCAGCGTGAGCGTAGCCCAGGGAGCCCCGCCGGGCGTCATTCCCGCGCATCTGCTGCGAGGCCAGAAGGCACTGGTCACCGGCGCGAACTCGGGCATCGGCAGGGCGACGGCCATCGGCCTGGGCCGTGCCGGAGCCGATGTGGTCGTGAACTACGTCGCCGGGCGTGAGGAGGCCGAGCAGGTGGTCGAGGAGATCTCCGGGTTCGGAGTGCGGGCGGCGGCGTACGAGGCCGATGTGTCCCAGGAGGATCAGGTCGTCGCGATGATCGCGCGGATGGTGCAGGAGTTCGGGACCATCGACATCCTCGTGGCCAACGCCGGGCTGCAGCGCGACGCCCCGTTCACCGAGATGACGACGGCCCAGTGGCAGAAGGTGCTGGATGTCAACCTCACCGGCCAGTTCCTGTGCGCTCGGGAGGCGACCAGGGAATTCCTCCGGCGGGGGGTTGTCCCCGAGGTGTCGCGAGCCGCCGGGAAGATCATCTGCATGAGCTCGGTGCACCAGCTCATCCCCTGGGCCGGCCACGTCAACTACGCGGCCTCCAAGGGCGGCGTGCAGATGATGATGGCGACACTCGCCCAGGAACTCGCGCCCCACCGGATCAGGGTCAACGCGATTGCTCCGGGAGCCATCAGAACACCCATCAACCGCGACGCCTGGGACACCCCCGACGCCGAGAAGGACCTGTTGCAGCTGATTCCTTATGGGCGTGTCGGCGATCCGGAGGACATCGCCCACGCGGTTGTCGGCCTCGCTTCGGATCTCATGGACTACGTGGTGGGCACCACCCTCTACGTGGACGGTGGCATGACCCTCTTCCCCGGCTTCGCCACCGGAGGCTGACCGCTGTGCGACCACGGCCGGCAGGCGGGCCCCTGGCCGACTCTCAGTCGCGCTGCTGATCGAGGGCACCGTCCAGGGTGGTGGCGGCCATGATCAGCGACAGGTGCGTGAAAGCCTGCGGGAAGTTGCCCAGCTGCTCGCCACTGGGACCGATCTCCTCGGCGAACAGGCCGACGTGGTTGGCGTAGGTCTGCATCTTCTCGAACGCGTAGCGCGCCGGACGAATCCGCCCGGCGCGGGCAAGAGCGTCGACATAGAGGAAGGTGCAGAGACTGAAGGTGCCTTCGGCCCCGCGCAGCCCGTCCGGGGAGGCCGCAGGGTCGTAGCGGTAGACGAGGCTGTCCGACACCAGCCTGCGCTCCATCGCGTCCAGCGTCGACAGCCAGCTCACCGTCCTGGGCGCCAGAAACCCGACACGCGGAATGAGCAGCAGCGAAGCGTCGAGGACATCGCTTCCGTAGTGCTGGACGAGGGCCTGCTCCTTCTCGTTCCAGCCCCGTTCCATCACCTGCTCCAGGATCGCGTCGCGAGCCGCGGTCCACCGGGGAGCGTCGGCAGGACGGCTGTGCTCCCTCGCCAGGCGCAACCCCCGGTCGAAGGCCACCCACGCCATCACCCGGCTGAAGGTGAAGTCCTTGCGCCCGCCACGGGTCTCCCAGACGCCCTCGTCGGGGCGGTCCCAGGAATCGGCGAGCCAGTCCAGCGTCCGTGCGGTGTTCTTCCAGCCGTGGTAGCTGCCCTGCATGGTGACCTCACGGCCCTCCGACAGGGCATAGAGCGCCTCCCCGTAGATGTCGAGCTGCAACTGATCGGCCGCCGCGTTCCCCACCCGCACCGGATACGAACCCCGGTAGCCCTCGAAGTGCGGGAGAACCTCTTCCGGCAGCGTGGGGTCACCGTCGACGCGGTACATGATCTGCAGCGGCTCGCCATCGACGCCCTCGCGGGCCTGGAGGCGATCTCCCATCCAACGCGTGAACTGCGCCGCCTCCTCGTCGAACCCCAGGTCGAGCAGGGCACGCACGGACAGGGAGCCGTCGCGGACCCAGGTGTAGCGGTAGTCCCAGTTGCGCTCACCCCCGATCTGCTCGGGCAGCCCCATGGTGGCCGCGGCGACGGGAGCGCCTGTGGGCGCGTAGGTGAGCAGCTTGAGCGTGATGGCCGAGCGATGCACCATGCCCGGCCACCGGCCGCGGTAGCTGGAGTGGCGCACCCAGCGCTGCCAGAAGTCCACCACGTCCCAGAACTGCTCCATCGCGAGGCCTGGGGTGACCGGCGGCGGAGGGTCACCATCGGGACCGCCGACGGTGAACACCGCCGCAGCCACCTCACCCGGCCTCAGGGTCACCGCCCCCCGCGCGTCGTTGCCGTCCTGCTGCAGGGGGAAGGTGCTCTGCAGACAGGCGGTGCCGTTCGGCGCCCGGAACGTCGCGGTCCTGTCCTGCAGGTCGAGATGGTGGGTGGCACGGGCGTAGTCGAAACGCGGACGGCACTCCAGAGTGAAGTGCACTGTGCCGCGTACCGCCCTCACGCCGCGCAGCAGCACGTGCCTGTCAGTGGGGGTGCCGGTGCGATCCGGCGGCATGCAGTCGAAGACCTCGCCGACTCCGTCCGGCGACATGAACCGCGTGACCAGGACGGCGGTGTCCGGGTAGTAGAGCTGCTTGCAGGTGACGTTCCGGCTCTCCGGCGCGAACAGGAAGTAGCCACCGCGGTCATGGTCGAGCAGAGCAGCGAAGACGGTCGGCGAGTCGAACCGGGGAGCCGTGAGCCAGTCGACGACCCCCTGCGACGACACCAGAGCAGCGGTCTGCAGGTCTCCGACGAGTCCATGGTCGGCAATGGAGGGATAACGGTCCATGATCATCTCGCTTCCCTGGTATCCCTGATTCCACTGTCCGCCCTCGGTGACGAGGCTGCCACGGGTTTTGGAACGAGAGGCGAGACCAGAAGACGGCCGCCCGGCAGTCGGTCAAGGGGGCGGTCCGCATCGTCGGACGCACCCGGGCACGCCGCTGTCGGAGCGGTGGGGGCTGCGTTCGATCACGGCTCCGCATCGGGGCGACCGGCCGCCTCGGCACAGGAGCTTCGACCCGCGGCAGCCTTCTGATGGCCTCCCCGATTCGCTGCGGCGACGAATGTGCCAATGGAGGGCCTTCGGGCACCAAAGCGGACGAATCATGCGCCGCGGACGACTGGCGCGCCGGGATCCGGGATAGACGGACAGGGCCCGCTGCCGTCGTGGCCGCGCGGCGGCCCGGGGCCCGCATGCGCACGGCCCCCGGCACGTGACGTGGAAAGCGAGCCCGATGTCCTGTCCGTCCTCGCCGGCGGCGCCGGCCTCCTCGCCCGGCCGGCCCCGGCCGGCACCCGCTGCGCGGCCCCGACTCTTCGGGGATCCGGCGGACACCGGCAAGCCCTGCGGTGACGACGTGCGGGCGGTTAAACCCACGTTCCTGGTCGCGGTGGCGCACGCCCGGGCCGTCGCTCGCCGCGACAGCGCCTCCTCGGAGGTGCTCGGCCGCCGCCCGGGCGATCCGGCCCTGGACGACGGCGGCCTGACGGAGGTCCGGCGGGTACTGGTCGCCACCGGGGCCCGGGCGGCTGTCCAGGCCCGGATCGAGCGCCTGTCCGAGCGCAGCCTGGAGCACTTGGAGAGGGTCCGGCCACACGCTCGGGGCGCCGAACGGCCGGCGGCCCTGCCGAGGGTGGCGGCGGGATTGGCGCGTGGTCCGTTCCGCGGTGAAGAGGGCGGCGCATGAGCCGCGCCGCGCCGGCGGCCGACCACGTCGTCGTCGTGGGGGCCGGCCTGGCCGGGCTGGCGGCAGCCTGTCATCTGATCGGGGCGGGACGCGGCGTCACCGTGGTCGAGCGGGACGATGCACCCGGCGGCAGAGCTGGGCGCATCCGCTGCGGCGACTACCTCTTCGACACCGGACCGACCGTGCTGACCATGCCGCACCTGGCCGACGAGGCGTTCCGGGCCGTCGGCACCTCGCTGCGCGAGCACGTCGAACTGCTGCCGCTGCAACCGGCTTACCGGGCCCGCTTCGCGGACGGCAGCGCATTGGACGTGCACACGGACGCGCAGACGATGGAGGCCGAGGTGGAGCGCTTCGCCGGGCCGCGGGAGGCCGCGGGCTACCGGGAGCTGCGCCACTGGCTCACCCGGCTCTACCAGGTGCAGATGCGGCGCTTCATCGACACCAACTTCGACTCTCCCTGGCAGCTGCTCAACCCGGACCTGGCCCGCCTGGCGGCGCTGGGCGGGTTCGGCCGGCTCGCCCCGCGGATCGGACGCCATCTGCGCGACGAGCGGCTGCGCCGGGTCTTCTCCTTCCAGTCCCTCTACGCCGGGGTGGCTCCGGGCCGGGCACTGGCCGCTTACGCGGTCATCGCCTACATGGACACCGTGGCCGGAGTGTGGTTCCCCCGCGGCGGCATGCACGCCCTACCCCGCGCGATGGCCGCCGCGGCCGCGGCGGCGGGCGCCGGGTTCCGGTACGGGAGCACGGTGGTGCGCCTGGAACGGTCGGGGCACCGGGTGACGGCCGTCGTCACGGACCGCGAGCGCATCCCGTGCGACGCGGTCGTGCTCACGCCCGACCTGCCCGTGACGTACCGGCTGCTGGGGCGGGCCCCCCGCCGGGCGGTGCCGCTGCGCTTCTCGCCCTCGGCGGTCGTCCTCCACCTGGGCACGGACCGTACCTGGCCCCAACTGGCGCACCACACCCTGTCCTTCGGCCACGCCTGGAACCAGACCTTCGACGAACTCACACGCACCGGCCGTGTGATGACGGACCCCTCACTGCTGGTCACCCGTGCGACGAGCACCGACCCGTCGCTGGCCCCGGCCGGCCGGCACACGCACTACGTCCTGGCGCCGGCACCCAACACAGTCGTCGGCCCGGACGCCGCGGCCTGGGGTGACCTGGCGCCGCGCTACCGCGACCACCTGATCGACACCCTGGAGCAGCGCGGGCTCACCGGCATCGCCGGGGCCGTCGAGGAGGAGTTCATCGTGACCCCGGCCGACTGGGCGGCCCGGGGACACGCCGCGGGCACGCCCTTCTCCGCCGCCCACACCTTCGCCCAGACCGGGCCCTTCCGGCCGCGCAACCTGGTGCGGGGGCTGGAGAACGCGGTGGTGGCCGGCTGCGGCACCACCCCCGGCGTCGGCGTTCCCACGGTTCTGATCAGCGGGAAGCTCGCCGCCGCCCGCATCACCGGCACGCCACGCCCGGGCCACCGCGCGCCGGTGGACGCCCGCCCGGCCGGCAGCGGTGCGGCGACGGGCGTACCGGGCCCGCTCCCGTCCTCCTCGACCACAGGAGCCGCGCATGACGGCCCGTGAACTGGACGCCGCGGGCGTCACGGCACCGGCCCTGCGCGCGGCGTACACCGCCTGCCGCGACCTCAACGCCCGCCACGGCCGTACCTACTTCCTGGCCGCCCGACTGCTGCCGGTGGAGCGCCGGTGCGCCGTCCACGCCCTGTACGGCTTCGCGCGCTGGGCGGACGACATCGTCGACGGGCTGGACCGGCGCGAGACGCCCACCGAGCGCGACCGGCTGCTGGGCCTGCTGGAGAAGGACCTGGCCACGGGCCTGCGGGGCGGTGGCGCGGACCACCCGGTGGTGCGGGCGGTCGCGGACACCGCCGGCCGGTACGACATCGACCCGGGGCTGTTCACCGACTTCCTCGCCTCGATGCGCGCCGACCTCACCGTCACCGACTATCCGACCTACCAGGACCTCTACCGCTACATGCACGGTTCGGCGGCGGTGATCGGTCTGCAGATGCTGCCCGTCCTCGGGACGGTGACGGGCCGGGCCGAGGCCGAGCCGTACGCGGCGGCCCTCGGAGTGGCGTTCCAGCTGACCAACTTCCTGCGCGACGTGGGTGAGGATCTGGACCGAGGCCGGGTCTACCTGCCCGGCGACCTGCTCGCGGCCCACGGAGTGGACCGGCCGCTGCTGGAGTGGAGCCGCCGCACCGGCCGTGACGACGCCCGCATCCGGGCCGCCCTGGTCGCCGCCGCCGGGCTGGCCCGCGGCGTCTACCGCGATGCGGAGCCGGGCATCGCGATGCTGGAGCCCAGGGTCCGGCCCTGCATCGGGACCGCCTTCGTGCTCTACGGCGGCATCCTGGACGCGATCGCCCGGGACGGGTACGCGGTGCTGCACCGGCGGTCGGCGGTGCCGCTGCGCCGACGGGCTGCGGTCGCGGCGGCGGGGCTGGCGCGCGTCCTGGCCGCCCGGGTGCCGGCGGCCGTGCGGGGCGGCCTTCCCTCCGGCCCGCCGCACCACCGTCCGGCGGGCCCGGACGGCCGGAGGGCAGCGCGGTGAGCGCGTCGCCCGGACGGCACCGGACCTCGCCGCTGCGGCTGCGCCAGGGCCCCGCCTGGGCAGGGCAGGAGCCGTCCTGGCGGGCGGCGAAGCCGGCGCTGATCGCCTCCGCCCTGGAACAGGCGACGGCCCGGCCCTTCGGGAACTGGTACGTCGTCGGCCCGGCCGGGAGCACCGCCTCCCACGGCCGCCCGTGCGGGCGCCTGGTGGGCGGGACGGAGGTGGTGCTCTGGCGGGACGACGGCGGGACGCTGCGGGCCGGTTCGGGAATCTGCCCGCACCTGGGCGCACCGCTCAAGGACGGCCGGGTGGTGGGCGGCACGCTGGTGTGTCACTGGCACGGTCTGGCCCTGGGCGGCGGCGCGTCCGCCGGGTGGGAGCGCTACCCGGTGTACGAGGACGGGGTTCTGGCCTGGGTGCGGCTGGACGCCGTCGGCGGTGAGGAGCCCTGGCCACGGCCGGCGGTGCCGCGGCGCCCCGCCCTGGAGGGAGCCGTCACGGCGGTGTACACCGGGCGGGGCCGCTGCGAGCCCGAGGACGTGGTGGCCAATCGGCTGGACCCGTGGCACGGCGCCTGGCTGCACCCCTACGCGTTCACGGACCTCAGGGTGGTGGAGGTGCCGGACCTCGTCGCCGGGGACGGGGAGGACGGGTTCGCCGTCGACGTGTCGTTCCGGGTGGCCGGGCGGCTGGTCGTGCCGGTGCGTGCGGTGTTCACCGCGCCCGGCCCCCGTACCGTCGTGATGCGCATCGCGGAGGGGGAGGGGGCCGGGTCGGTGGTGGAGACCCATGCCACGGCGCTCACCGCCGCCTCCTCCTCCGCCCCGCGTACGGCGGTCGTGGAGGCGGTGGTCGCCGCGTCCGGGCGGCGCGGCTTCGCCGTGGCCCGGGCGCTCGCTCCGTTCCTGCGGCCGGTGGTGCGTCGGACGGCGGGGCGGCTGTGGCGCGACGACCTGGCCTACGCGGAGCGCCGCTGGGCTCTGCGCAGCACCGGCCGCTTCCCCGGCTGAGGCTCCGCGCGCCCGGGGGCAAGCCGGCCGCCTCGCGGACGGGCGTGCCCGGGACCGAGCAGCCCGGCCAGCGGTCAGCGGGCCGCCCGGCGGGCCACGGCGCGCAGCGGGCGGCACCGGCCGGCACGGGGGACGGACCACAGGGTCTGGCCGGCCACGCCCCAGCGGGCGAGCAGGACGTTGGCGGCCTGGAAACCGGTGGTGGCGGCGCGTTCCATCAGGGCGACGGGCAGGTCGGTGCGGACCAGGTCCCCGGCCAGGACGACGGCGGGGTGCGGGGTGATGACGCCGGGGCGGCGGGACCATCCGCCGACCGGGAACACCGGGCAGTCGCCGCGCCATTCGTGGTGCACGTCCACGAGGCGGGCGCCACGGGTCTCCGGGTACACCTCGTGCAGCCGGGCCGTCATGCGCTCCTGGACCCCTGCGCGGTCGGCGTCCCCGTCCACGGCGTAGGCGTGCAGTTCGACCACCGATCCACCGGTCCGGGCGGCCCACCGGGCCGCTTCCCCCTCCCAGCGGTCGAGGACACTGACGTTGTCCAGCCCGTCGTAGCCGCTGGTGCCGAGGAACCCGGGCCGGTGCGCGGCGACCGGGCGGTCCAGCCAGAGCCGGGAGACCAGGAACGGCGGCGCGGTGCGCAGGGCGGCGATGTCGGCGCGCCACCGCGGGCCGCCCAGGTGCTCCGAGGCGGCGACCAGGCGCCGCAGGCCACCGGCGTCCAGGGCCAGGACGACGGCCTGGTGGCGCTCGGCTCCCCGGCCCGCGGTCACCACCTCGATGTCGCCGTCGGCCAGCGGCCGGACCCGGTCGACGGGGGACGCGGTCCGCAGATCGACACCGAGGTTGCCCAGGTAGCCGGCGAGGGGCTGCCACAGGCCCTGCGGATAGGGCTCGGTGGGGACGTCGAACAGCAGGCCTTCGGAGGATCCGAGGAAGTAGATGTGGAACATCAGCAGCAGTTCGGCGGCGGACAGGTGGCGCGGGTCGGTGAAGAAGCTGCGGGAGAACACTTCGAAGGCGAGGTGTCGGGCGGCGCGGGGGAAGTTGATCCTCTCCAGGAAGTCGTGGGCGCTGGTGTCGTCGTACCGTTCGAACACCTCCGGTACGCGGACGTCGAGCAGCGGCAGGGCCGCCCGTGCGTGTAGGGCGGCCAGGTCGCGCAGACCGAAGGTGGGACTGAGGAGGACGAATCCGGCTGCGCTGAGCGGAGGGGTGCGCGGTACCCGGGCGAAGCTGTCGGTCAGCCCGCTGCGGTGACGCAGTGGGTAGTCGGGCAGCGCGGCCAGTCTGATGAGCCCTGGGTCGGTGCGGCGCAGCAGGCCGCGCAGGTTGTAGTACTGACGGAAGAAGGCGTGGAAGCCGCGGCTCATGGTCGCGGTGGAGCCGTCGGCGAGGCGGACGGGCCAGCCGGCGACGCGGCCGCCCAGGACGGCTTCCCGTTCGTGGAGGGTCACCGCGATGCCGCGTTCGGCGAGTGCGGTGGCGGCGGCCAGGCCCGCGATGCCGCCCCCGACGACGGCGACCCGGGGCGGTTCGGCTCCGGGGAAGCGGGCGTGGCCCGGTGCGGCCGGCACCGTTTCGGCCCGGCGGTCGCGGCCGCGCCGGGCAGCGGGTGTCGTACTGCTCACGCGTGCGCCTCCGGGTGGGCGGAGCGCGGGTGCGCCGCGGCGGCGCCGGCCCCGCCGTCGGCCAGGCGCAGGCGGCGGGCCGAGCGGCGCAGGGCGCCGAGGTGGCCCGGGTCGAGGGCGGTCAGCAGGTCGTAGGCCGGTGCGGCGTGGTCGAAGGCACGGACGAGGTCACGGCCGTGCAGGAGCGACGTCAACGGCTCTCCTCGCAGGAGTCGGGGGCGGGTTCCGGTCCGGTACCGGGCAGGGCCCGGCGGGGCAGCAGGGGGAGTTCGGCGGCGCAGCGCAGCATCGGGCCGACGGGGCAGCGCAGGCCGATGCGCAGGTCCTCGGCGGGGGTGCTCCTGCCGTCGAGGAAGCGCAGGACCTGTTCGGCGGGGGTGCGGCGGAACAGGTCGGTGAAGAAACGGGGGCCGTCGATCCGGCCGGTGTCCAGGGCGCGCAGCAGGACGGCGTCCATCACCAGCGCCCGTCGGCGGTGGGGTGCGGGCGCGGGTGCGGTCCGGCCGGGTGTCGGTTGCCGGGCGAGGGCGGCGGCGATGGCCCGGCTCTGCCGCTGGATGGCGGCGAAGGCGTAGCCGGTGGCCGGGCGGGTGGCGCCACCGGCGGTGCCGATGCGCACGTGCGCGGGACCGGCACGGCGGGGGAAACGGCCGTCCGTCATGGGGATGACGCCCTGCTCGGCCTCCTCCACCGTGAGTGCGCCCAGACCGAGGACGCGGCGGGTGTAGTCGCGCAGCGCGTGCTCGTATCCGGCGGTGGTCAGGGGGCGCCGGGAGAACTCGGTGTACTCCACGAGGGCGCGGTCGGGGGCCAGGGGGAGGACGTATCCGAAGGCGAGACCGTGGGCGGGCTGCGGGAGGCGGAAGTCCATCAGGTCTGCCGTGCCGGGGTCGAAGCGCGGGCGGTCGGTGTGCACGAACCAGCCGCGGAAGTGTTGCAGGAGGGTGGTCCGGGCCAGCGGCGGCCGCACGGGCGGTCTGGAGTCGAAGACGTACCGGGCGTCGAGGGTGAGCGGCCGTCCGGCTGGGTCGGTGGCGAGCACGCGGGCGCCCGGGCGTCCGTCCGGCCGGGTCTGCACCCGGTGGACGGTGGCCCGCACGATCCTGGCCCCGGGGTGGCCGCCGAGGCGGTCGTGGACCAGTT
Source organism: Streptomyces viridifaciens (assembly GCF_001888885.2). Classification (NCBI taxonomy): domain Bacteria; kingdom Bacillati; phylum Actinomycetota; class Actinomycetes; order Kitasatosporales; family Streptomycetaceae; genus Streptomyces; species Streptomyces viridifaciens. Next base: position 829,660 of record NZ_CP090840.1, on the reverse strand, counting down.
CCTCGAACGCGGTGGAGCGCAGCATCCGGTAGCGCAGCGGGGCGGGCTCCGTCTCGACGGCGTTCCCGTCGGGGCCGGTGATCCGCAGCCGGGACCACTGCGCGGTGACAGCCCGCTCGTACTCCCCCGGGCCGTCGTCCCAGAAGCACCAGGTCCGTGGCGGCGGGCGCAGCGGACCCTCGGGGGGTTCGACGACGGTCAGGTCGAGCCGGGGGCGGGGCCGGTGTCCCTCGTGCCCGTGTCCGACCAGGCAGTCGGCGAGACTGAGTCCTGCGGCTCCTCCACCGATGACGACCAGGGGAAGGGGCTCGGCTTCAGCGGTCCTTCTCAACCTCAACCTGCCTCCACCTTCCGGCTGGACGGGGTCCGACGGCGGGCGGCGCCCGGCACCGCCTACAGGCGGTCAGGACAGGCCCGGCGGGCATCGTCCCAGGCGCGCGGCGGTGGCGACGGCGTTGGCGCGTTCCGGGCGTGTCACGTGCGGCGGAGCCGGTGTGCCGGAGAACGGTGGGCGCCCGACGGCGAAGGGGCCGGGGGGTGCAGCGGATGGGCGCCAGCTCGGGTCCTCGTCGATGTAGAGCACGTCCGACTCGATCCGGGCGCGCGGGTGGCGGCGGGCGAGTTCGTCGGTGTGGCGCCAGTGGGTGGTGCAGCGCCGCCCGTCCAGCAGCCCGGCCTCGCCGAGCAGGAAGGCCCCGGTGCAGATGCTCAGGACGCGGGCGCCGCGCTCGACGGCGGCCCGTGGCTCCTCGGTCAGGTGGTCCGGCTGCCGCACGTGCAGGTCGTAGGCCGGGATGCAGATGAGGTCCGCCGAGGCCAGCCGCTCCAGGCCGTGCCGGGTCCGCACCTCGAAGCCGTGCCGCATCGGCACGCTGTCGCCGGTTCCTGAGACAAGAGCGAAGTCGTAGACGGGGAGCGCATCGTCGCCGCGGTCGATGCCGAAGACCTCGCAGAACACACCCAACTCGAAGGCGTGGGCGCTTTGGAGGGCCAGGACGGCAACATCGCGAAGCACGGGGCTCCTGATCTCTCTCTCACGACGGTGGCAGCAATTTCAGCCTATCCGTCGTTTCCGCCACTCCCGGCGGGTGCCCCGTCCTGGAAAGCTCGCAGGCGTTACCCCCACCACGCGAACAGCTAGGCACCGGATGACCACGCACACGCACACCACCAACGCCGCCCTCTCGTCACAGGCGGCCCAGGTCCTGCGCACACTGGCGCTCGACGAGGAGCTGAAGTGGCGCATCCCCGGCGACCCCGTTCTGGGCCCCCTGGCCCGCAAGGTCGCCCGGCGGTATGTGGCCGGCGAAACCCTCGCCGACGCCCTGGACCGCGCGCAGCAGATCCTGGCCGCCGGCCACCGTGTGAACGTCGAGTACATGGGCGAGAGCTGCCGCGACCCGCAGCGGGCTGTCGAAGAGACCGACACGTTCCTCGCCGCCGCCCGGCTCCTGCCGCCCGAGTGCTCAATCTCGCTCGACCTCTCCCACATCGGCCTCGCCGTCGACGCACTTGGCGGGTTCGCGACGCCGGGCATCTCCCGTTCCCAGCCCGCCGCCAGGACGGCTGAGGGCGGATCCTAGGGTGATCCCATGGACGTGGGGGCGGTACTGATCGCGATGACCGGGGTGGCGGGTACGTTGGGCGCTGCGCTGCTGACCCAGCGCGGCGCGGACCGGGTCAAGAAGCGTGAGCTGGAGATGAGCCACGCCATCCAGGAACGCCGCGAGAACCGCGAACTGCGGCGGCGGTGCTACACCGAACTCCACCGGGACGCCCGACAGTTCGCCACGGCGCTGAGCCGCCACCTGTACGTCATGCGGGACCGCGCGCCCGGGGACGAGGACGTGCAGGCGCTGGAAAGGGTGAAGGACGCCCACCGGGACCGCTGGTCCGAGACCCTGATGATCGCTCCGGACACCGTGATCGGTCCGGCCAACAAACTGAACGACGCACTGACCCGGGTGTACGGGCAGATCAAGCGCATCGAACAGGGGAACCCCCGGCGCGGTGAGACGCTACGGTCGGCCGCCGAGGGACAACACGCGCTCTGGCCCCTGATCCGCGCCACCCGAGAAGCGATGCGCGCCGACCTGGGCGTCACGGGCGCCGCCCCCTGGCCCGAGTCGACCTCGGCCGACGACCCGGCCATGATCGGCGACTTCGAGGAGACGGACGGCGAAACCTCCTAGGCAGTGCCCGCGCTGGCCGTCGTGGGCCGGGCCGGGGCGGCCGGGAGGGCGGGCCGCTGCCGGGGCCGGCCTTTCGTAGGGGTGGGCTCGACGGCCTGGTGCAATGCGGTGTTGCGCTGGGGACAACGCGGGCTGTGCGCTGGGCCTGACCCGGCGTCATGTGGCCGGAAGAGGCCGGGGGCGGGGCCCCGCGTACGACGCCGGCCACTGCAACGGAGCCGGCGGCTCCTATGTGCAGCCCGCGCAGGACCCGCTGTGGATCTGCGCCAGCTCGCCGATCCCGGCGGGCTACGTGCTCACCGACCACAACCCCAGCAGCAGCCCCTGTCTCGGCGACGCCTGGCTCATGCGGCTGGTCACGGACGGGATCTGGACCTGCGCGGGCTCGCCGATCCCGGCCGGGTACGTCATGACCGGCCACTACCGCACCGGCTGCCGGGGCATCGGCTCCTGGTTCCAGCAGGTGGCTGCGCCCGGGCTGTCGATCTGCCCCGGCAACGCGGTCCCGGCCGGCTACCACCTGGGCACCTACAACAGTGCGGGCTGCGCGGGCCTGGGCTCCTGGGTCCTGCTCCGCAACTGACCCGGCTCGGGGGCGCCGCCCAGGCCCGCCCGGATCCCGGGTGCGGCACGGTGGCGTCCGGGCGCACTGGGCGCACCGCACGGACGGTGAAGGGCGCGGCGGTGGCGAGGCCGTGAACGCGGAGAGAGGCCGGTTCGCGCCCGGACCCCCGAGCGGGCGGCGAACACCCCTCGCCCGAGTGCCATCGATCGCCCAGCACAGGAACCGCTTGTGCGCGGTCTGGAACGGGCCCGACTCGTCCGGCAGATCCCGCCACGGTGAGCACGCGCGGTACTTCCACGCGATCGCCTCCAGAGTGCGGCGGTGGTCCGCCGCCCACCGCCGCCCATGGACGGGATCTGCCTGTCCCGCCTCGATCCGGCGCAGTGCGGGACTCCGCCGACAGCGGCCCGGGAACTCCTGGGCACCCGGGCCGCTCCTGCTGCTACTTCACGGCTTCCTTGAGCTTGGAGCCGGCCGTGGCCTTGACGCTGTAGCCGGCCGGGATCTCGATCGGGTCCCCGGTCTGCGGGTTGCGGGCCTTACGGGCAGCGCGGTGGGTGCGCTCCAGGGTCAGGAAGCCGGGGATCAGCAGCTTCTCGTCGCCTTTGAAGACGATCTCTCCGGCGATCTCCGCGAACGCCGAGAGGACGGCGTCGGCGTCCTTCTTGGGAAGGCCGGCCCGCTCGGAGATGGCTGCCACGAGTTCGGTGCGGTTCATCGTGCCTGCTTTCGATCACGGTACTGGTCCCACCGCATGCTGCCAGATCCTCCGGGCAAGCCGGTCCGCAAGAGGAAGCGGCGCGCCGTGCAGTCGAAGAGGACATCGGCGAACCGTGCTGATCGAGGTCACCGCTTTCGCGGCACTGCTGGCTGTCACGGTCCGGGACGGACCCGGCCGGGCTGCTGAACGGGGACGGACGCACGGCCCGGGCGGCGGTGCGCCTGCGACCGGCTTGCCGGGCCAGGACGACCGCAGGCGTGCCCGCGCGGCCGCGCCGCGGTGGGGTGAGTGTCGCGGGACGACGGATCGGCCCGAACACGCGCTGGGCGGTGCGGGGAGAGACCCACCGTGGCCGTGGAGGCAGCGACCGGAGCGACCGAAGGTTCGCATGTGCCCGAGGGCTGCCCCCTGGCCGGTCGGTGACGGCGTACGGGCGCGGACGCGGGTGCGGACGGGTGCGGCGGGGTCGGCGGGGTGTGCCCCACGCCGATACGCCCGAACGGGTGAATCGGCACCGCGTGCCGCTGACGCCGGGGGCGGAGTCGCTCAACGGGGAACCAGCCGGAGGACGCTACGACTGACCACCGACGGAGAAAGGCCCCGATGCGCACCGAGCAGTCGAACAGTCCCCGCACCTGTGCCGCGCCGGGCGAGCGGGAACTCGCCGAGCTGGACGCCCACTGGCGTGCGGCGAACTACCTGGCGGCCGGGCAGATCTACCTGATGGCCAATCCGCTGCTGCGCGAGCCGCTGCGGCCGGAGCACACCAAGCCCCGCCTGCTCGGCCACTGGGGCACATCGCCGGGCCTCAACCTGGTGTACACCCACCTCAACCGGGTGATCAAGGCGCGAGATCTGGACGCGATCTGCATCTGGGGCCCCGGCCACGGCGGTCCGGCCGTGCTGGCCGGCTCCTGGCTGGACGGCAGCTACACCGAGCACTACCCCGACATCACCTGCGACGAGGCGGGGATGGCCGCGCTGTTCCGGCAGTTCTCCTTCCCCGGCGGCGTGCCCAGCCACGTGGCCCCCGAGACACCGGGCTCCATCCACGAGGGCGGCGAGCTGGGCTACTCGCTCGCCCACGCCTACGGCGCCGCACTCGACAACCCCGGCCTGGTGGTCGCCTGTGTGATCGGGGACGGCGAGGCCGAGACCGGCCCACTGGCCGCCTCCTGGCACGCCAACAAGTTCCTCGATCCGGTCCACGACGGCGCGGTGCTGCCGATCCTGCACCTCAACGGCTACAAGATCGCGAACCCCACCGTGCTCGCCCGCCTCCCGCACGAGGAACTGGACGCACTGCTGCGCGGCTACGGCCACGAACCCCTGCACGTCGCCGGCGACGAACCGGCGCAGGTGCACCGGGCGATGGCGGCCGCGATGGACACCGCACTCGACCGGATCGCCGATGCCCAGCACGCGGCCCGCACCGACGGCACCACCGAGCGCCCCCGCTGGCCGGTGATCGTGCTGCGCACACCCAAGGGCTGGACCGGCCCGCACGAGGTCGACGGCGTACCGGTGGAGGGCACCTGGCGCGCCCACCAGGTGCCGCTCGACCACGTGCGGGACAACCCCGAACACCTCGCCCAGCTGGAGGCCTGGCTGCGCTCCTACCGCCCCGACGAGCTCTTCGACGACCGGGGCCGCCCGGTGCCGGACGTGCTCGCCTGCCTGCCCGCAGGTCGGCGCAGGCTCGGGGCGAACCCGCACACCAACGGCGGGCTGCTCACCCGTCAGCTGCCGATCCCGCCACTGGAGAAGTACGCGGTGACGGTGGACGAGCGCGGCGCGACCACGCACGAACCCACCCGGGTGCTCGGCGACCTGCTGGAGCAGGTCATGGCCGACACCGCCGAGCGGCGCGACTTCCGCCTGGTCGGCCCGGACGAGACCGCCTCCAACCGGCTCCAGGCCGTCTACCGGGCCACGGGCAAGGCGTGGGAGGCGGGGCTGCTGCCGACCGACGAGCACCTGGAACGCGGCGGCCGGGTGATGGAGATCCTCTCCGAGCACGTCTGCCAGGGCTGGCTGGAGGGCTACACGCTGACGGGCCGACACGGCCTCTTCTCCTGCTACGAGGCGTTCGTCCACATCATCGACTCGATGGTCAACCAGCACGTCAAGTGGCTGCGCACCACCCGCCGACTGCCCTGGCGCGCGCCCGTCCCGTCGCTGAACTACCTGCTCACCTCGCACGTGTGGCGCCAGGACCACAACGGCTTCTCCCACCAGGACCCGGGTTTCGTCGACCACGTCCTCAACAAGAGTCCCGAAGCCGTGCGCGTCTACTTCCCGCCGGACGCCAACACGCTGCTCGTCACGGCCGACCACGTGCTGCGCTCGAAGGACTACGTCAACGTCGTCATCGCGGGCAAGCAGCCCTGCTTCGACTGGCTGACGCTGGAGGAGGCCCGGGTGCACTGCGCGCGCGGGCTGGGCATCTGGGACTGGGCCGGCACCGAGGACGGCGCCCGCGAGCCCGACGTGGTCCTCGCCTGCGCCGGGGACGTACCCACCATGGAGGTGCTGGCCGCCGCCGGCCTGCTCCGCCGGCACCTGCCCGATCTCGCGGTCCGGGTCGTCAACGTGGTCGACATCGCCCGCCTGCTGCCGGCCGAGGAGCATCCGCACGGCATGCCCGACCGCGAGTTCGACGCCGTCCTCACCCGCGACAAGCCCGTGATCTTCGCCTACCACGGCTACCCGTGGCTGATCCACCGCCTCACCTACCGCCGCGCCGGACACCCCGACATCCACGTGCGCGGCTACAAGGAGATCGGCACCACCACCACGCCGTTCGACATGGTGCTGCGCAACGACCTCGACCGCTACCGCCTGGTCATGGACGTCATCGACCGCGTTCCCGGCCTGGCCGTGCGGGCCGCCCACGTCCGCCAGCGGATGGCCGACGTCCGCACCCGCCACGACGCCTGGATCCGTGCGCACGGCACCGACCTGCCCGAAGTCACCGACTGGACCTGGCCCCACTGACCCGCCCGGGCCCGGGCCCGGGCCCGGGCCCCGCACCCGCGCCGCCGCCGGGCGGCCGGGATGACGACTCCGGATGAGCGGGAGGGGCTGGAGGAGACCGAGCTGCGCCCCGGCGATCCGGACGCGTTGAGAAGCTCGCCGAACGCCTCGCGTTCCGGGATACCCGGTGCCGGGATACCGGGTCGAAGGTGGACCGGCGCTAGCCGGATGGGCGATACCTGGATGCCCGGATCGGTTGGCGGACCGGTGACGCAGCGTTTCTCCTGGGTGGGGTGAGCGGAATGGTGCTCTGACCTGACATGGTGCCCTGACCCGAGGAGTGTGCGATGGCGTCGAGCGAACCCGCTCGCGGTCCCGAGGACGGAGGAGCGCCGGGGCCCGAGGGCTCCGCCGCGCCCGGATCCGGCGAACCTGTGCCGTCCGCTCACGCATCCCCGGCCGGGGCCGGGGCCGGAGGCGAGGGCGTGCAGGGCGGCGTAGGGGAGGACGTCGCTCAGTTGAGTGCGCGGATCGCCGCACTTGAGGCGGCCACGCCGCCGCGCGGTAGGGAACACCGCCGGTGGCGGACCTCGGGCGCGGTGGTGCTGATCGTGATCGCGTCGCTGTTGTCCCTGCTGTCGGTGCTGGCGGTGTGGACGTCCGACTTCGTGGGCGACACCGACCGGTACGTCCGGACCGTCGCTCCGCTCGCCAGCCAGCCCGACGTCCAGACGGCGGTCACCAACCGGGTCACCCAGGTCGTGCTGGAGCAGATCGATGTGAACGCCCTGGTGAAGGAGCTCTCCGACGCCGCCGCCCAGCAGGGCGTGCCGCAGAACGCCGCGAACCTCATCAACGACCTCAGCGGCCCGATCAAGAGCGGCCTGACCCAGCTGGTCGGCTCCGTCGTGAACAAGGTGGTCACCAGCAGTGCCTTCGAAACGGTGTGGGTGGAGGCCAACCGGGCGGTGCACAGTTCCCTGGACAAGGCACTCACCGGCCAGGGTGGTGGCGCGATCAAACTGGAGAACAACCAGGTCGCCATCGACCTCGCGCCCGTGATCGCCAAGGTGAAGGACGAACTCGTCAACGCCGGTCTCGGGGTCGCGGCGAAGATCCCGGACGTGCACACCAACTTCGTGGTGTTCGCCTCCGACGACATCGGCAAGGTCAAGTCGTACTTGCGGCTGCTGGACATCATGGGCGCCTGGCTGCCGGTCGTCACCGTCCTGATCGCCGCCGGTGGTGTGTTCCTCGCCGTCAACCGTCGCCGGGCACTGGTCGGCGCCGCCGTCGGGGTGGCGCTCGCCATGCTCCTGCTCGGGATCGCGCTCACGGTCTTCCGCGCGTTCTACCTCGACCACCTGCCCCCCGGCGCCGACCAGGCAGCCGCCGGCACGGTCTACGACACCCTGATCCGGTTCATGCGCGCCACCGTCCGCGCGGTCGGCACCGTCGCCGTGGTCACCGCCGTCGGCGCCGCCCTGATCGGTCCCTCCCGACCGGCGGTCGCGGTGCGCACCGGCTGCCGGCGGATCATCGGCTCGCTGCGCGGTGCGCTGTACTCGCTCGGCATGAGGCTCGGCCCGGTGGGCCCGTTCGTGCACCGTTTCAAGCGGTGGATCGGTGCGCTGATCCTGCTGGTGGCGGCCGTGATCCTGGCGACCTGGTCCTACCCGACCTGGGCGGTGGTGCTGTGGATCACCTTCTTCGTGGCACTGGCCTTCGCGATCCGGGAGTTCCTGGACACCGGCGGGGACGGTGACCGGGCACCAACCCCCACGACCACGGGCGGGCCGCCCCCGGCCAACGCCTGATCCGTCCCGGCACCTGCGGCATGCGCGAGCAACGGGAAGGCCGTCCTCGGGAGTTCATCCACTTCTTCCATCGTGCCGGCCCGAACCACAGCTCTCGCCACGAGGCATGCAGCCACCCGGGTCTGGCCCCATGCTGGAGATGAGGGGGGTGTGACAACGGAGGAAGAAGTGGTGGAGATGAGGACCGTTGTCGACCTCACACGCTGCCAGGGCTACGCACAGTGCGTGTTCCTCGCCCCGGAGGTGTTCGAACTGCACGGGGAGGAGGGGCTGCTGTACGCCACGGCCGTCCCGGACGACCAGGTGGAGCGGGTACGCCAGGCCGCGGCAGCGTGCCCGGTGCAGGCGATCCTCCTCGGGGAAGAGGTGAGCACCGGTGGCCGGTGATCTGAAAGACGGCCTCATCGTCATCGTCGGCGCGTCGCTGGCCGGGCTGAGAGCCGCAGAGGCGCTGCGCGAGGAGGGCTTCACCGGGTCCCTGACCGTGGTCGGGGACGAGCCCCACGCCCCCTACGACCGGCCGCCGCTGTCCAAGCAGGTGCTGCTGGGCCAGGCGACGGCGGACACCCTGGAGCTGCCGATGCGCCGGGACCCGGACGCCGAGTGGCGCCTCGGCGTGCGCGCCACCGGTGTGGACCTGCTGGCGAAACGGGTACTGCTGGCCGACGGCGACTCGCTGCCCTACGACCGGCTGCTGATCGCCACCGGAACCCGTGCGCGGCCCTGGCCCAACCCGGAGGAAGGCGCCCTGGACGGGGTGTTCACCCTGCGCACGCGCGAGGACGGCGCGGGACTGGCCGAGCGGCTGGCCGCGAGACCGGAGCGGGTACTGGTGATCGGCGGCGGCTTCACCGGCTCCGAGATCGCCTCCGCCTGTCGGGAACTGGGCCTCGCGGTGACCGTCGCCGAACGCGGCCCCGCACCCCTGGTGGGTGCGCTCGGCGGCACCCTGTCCAAGCTCGCCGCCGTCATGCAGCGCAACCACGGCGTGGACCTGCGCACCGGGGTGACGGTCACCGCCCTGAACGGCAACGGCGCCTTCACCGGCGCGCAGCTGTCCGACGGCAGCCGCGTCGAGGCGGACGTGTGCGTCGTGGCGCTGGGCGCGATCCGCAACGTGGAGTGGCTGGCGGAGTCCGGGCTGGCGGCGGGCCCACGCGGCATCGCCTGCGACGCAGGCTGCAGGGCCTTCACCATGTACGGGATCGTCACCGACGACGTCTTCGTGGCCGGCGACGTCTCCCGCTTCCCCCACCCGCTGTTCGGCTACCAGATGCTCTCCCTGGAGCACTGGGGCAACGCCGTCGAGCAGGCCGCGGTCGCGGCCCACAACATGGTCAACCCCGGCCCGCTGCAGCGCCCGCACCTGGCCCTACCGGTCTTCTGGTCGACCCAGTTCGGACTCAACATCAAGTCGGTGGGCGTCCCCACCTACTCCGACCACGTGGTCATCGCACAAGGGTCCCTGGAGGCACGGCGTCTGGCGATGGTCTACGGCTACCAGGGCCGGGTCACCGCCGCCGTCACCGTCGACATGGCCAAGGCGCTCGACTACTACCGACACCTGATCGAGACCGCCGCCCCCTTCCCGCCCCCGCCCGGGGCCCAGGACCGTGCGATCGCGGCCGACATCGCGATCCCCTCCGCCGTACCGGACCCCTCCGTGCTGTCCCACGGTCCGACCGTCGCACTCACCGGGCACCTTCCGGACCGCCGGCTGACGGTGGTGTAGCCCACATCCCGCCCCCTGTGAGGAGCCACCATGGACTCCGCGACCCTGCTCGCACGGATCACCGACTACGCCAGCCGTCCCAACCCCTATCCGCTGTACGCGGAACTGCGCGAGGCCGGTCCTGTGGTGCCGCAGGCCGACGGCAGCTACCTGATCGGCACCTACCACCACATCGCCGCTCTGCTCCACGACCCACGGATGAGCGCCGATCCCCGCACCCGCGGCGAGATGACCCACAAGCCGCCGTTCCTGCGGCTCGACGACCCCGAGCACCACAGGCTGCGCACCCTGGCCATGCGGCCCTTCGGGCCTCCGCACAGCCCTGGCCGGGTCGACGGCATGCGCGGCGAGATCGACCGAATCACCGAGGCACTGCTGGAACCGTTCGAGGCGGGGCACCAGGTCGACATCGTCGACGACTTCGCCTACCCGCTGCCCGTCACCGTGATCTGCCGCCTGCTCGGCGTGCCGCACGAGGACGAGCCGCTCTTCCGGGCCTGGTCGGACGCGATCGTCGCAGCCGCCGACGTCAGGCCCGACGACGAATCCGCCGAGCCGGACAAGGGCGGCGACCAGGCACGGATGGAGTTGGGCGGCTATCTGTTGAACCTGGCCGAGCAGCGCCGTGGCAAGCCGGGCGAGGACATGCTCTCCGCCTTCGTCAACGAGCCGGACCCGGCCCTGCGGCTCACCCCGGAGGAACTCGCGGAAACCGCCGTACTGCTCCTCATCGCCGGACACGAGACGACGGTCAACCTGATCGCCAACGGCGCCCTCACCTTCCTGCGCCAGCCCGAGCAGTTGGACCGGCTGCGGCGGGAACCGGAGTTGCTGCCGCGTGCGGTGGAGGAACTGCTGCGCTACGAGCCCCCGGTCCACATGCGCGAGCGCATCCCGCACGCCGACATGGACATCGCCGGTACGCCCGTCCCCCGAGGCGTCCCGGTGATCCTGGCCCTCGCCTCCGGCAACCGCGACCCCCAGCGGTTCCCCGACCCCGACCGGTTCGACCCCGCCCGCCAGGACAACCAGCACCTCGGCTTCGGCAGTGGCATCCATGCCTGCTACGGCGGCCCCCTGGCCCGTCTCGAGGCCTACGCGGCGCTTGGCGCGCTGCTTCCCCACCTCGCGACGGCGAGCCTGGTCCAGGACCCGCCCCCCTACCGGCAGAACGCCATGCTCCGCGGACCCCGCCACCTGCCCGTCCGCCTGTGAAGTTCGAGTCAGGGGCACGGCTCCGGAGTGGGCGCTGTCATTCCTTCGCCCGTGCGCGAAGGCGCGGACCTCGACCGTAGGCAGCGGTGGTGAGCCCCGCCGCGGTGGGCCAGGATGGATTCAGCGGCGGATCGCACACCAAAACAGCGATCAAGCGTCCATGTCGGGATTCATGGTGTGTTCCGCTGCGTGCGCCTGGTGGCTTGGTTGAGTGCCGGTCCGGTCGCGGGTCGAGCGGATTTCCGCTGAGCGCGCACGGCGTGCCGGTCGCTCGCAGACCAGTCCATGACCGCACGGGCGCGGGAGCGAGGAAGGCTGCGATGACTACAGAGGCTGAACTGCTCACCTCCGACGATCAGCGGCTCGAGGAGCTGTTCCGCAAGAGTTCGGCCGGTGAGATCCCCAGAGGTCCGATGGAGGGCCTGGCTGTCTTCCCCGCGGCAGGGAGGGCGGGAGCACGGCTGCTCGCCAGTCTGGTGAACCTGACCGCGTGGCGGGGCAAGGTCTTCAGCCCGGACGGTTACCTCAGCAACCGGCTCACCGCCATGGACATCCTGTCCATCGTCGCCACGGTCGGACCGGGTCCGAGCCGTCTGGACGACCAGGAGTGCATCGTCATCGACTATTCCCACACGTCCTTGGTGTTCGGAGGCGTGCGCGACGAACTCCGTCAGGTCGGCCCGGGCCTGTACCTCGGCCTGATCTGGCTGGCCGGCCGCAAGATCGGATGGTTCACGCTGCGCGACCCGGCCAACGCGGAGAACAGCAGCACATAGGACGGACCGCGCCGGAACCCCTGGTGCCTGATCACCGTCGCTCCGAGGGCCCGCCTCGACAGGGCGTGCCCCCCGCGACACGCAGCGAGACCCTTCAGCGCGTCGCGTCGGGTAGTCGGTCGGCAGGCGAAGGCTCGGCACCATGCCGACATCATGAGAGGACCTGACCGTGCCTCCCGCTATGAACCGCCCGCGCAGAAGCGCGCCCCACCCGCCACGCGTCACGGCACCGGCCAAGCTCTCCCGGCACCGGCCGGTCACTGTCGTGGCGGCATCGGCCACCGCGGCACTGGTGTTGGCGGCGCTACCTGCTGCCCCGCCCCCCAGCACGCCGCCGACGCTGCACGGCACAGTCACCAGCGCGGGAAGACCGCTGCCCCACGCCGACGTCACCCTCCTCACCGGAGACCGCCTGGGCGTTCGGAACCTGGGCCGCGCCACGACCGACGCGGGGGGGAGCCTTCCAGATCCGGTCCACCCAGCCCACGGGCTCGGTGCTGTACGTCGACGCCGCGCCCCACGGCGACCGGTCGTTGCGGCTGCGTTCCGTCGTGGGGATCGGCCCGGGCGGCGGCGCGCCACAACGCCGGGAATCCGTTGTCACCGTCAACGAATTCACCACGGTCGCCGCCACCTACGCACTGGCCCAGTTCACCGACCAGCACGGCATCGCCGGGCCCAGCCCCGGCCTGGAGAACGCTGCGGCGACGTCCTACAACCTCGCCGACCCGGCCTCGGGAAAACCCGGCAAGGTCGTCACCGACCAGAACAACGGCACCAGCAACGAGACCCTGGCCACCCTGGGCACCCTGGCCGACCTCGTCTCCCTCTGCGCGCCGGAGGCGGACACCGGACTGTGCCAGGAGGTGCTGCGTCTGGCAACACCGCAGCAGGGGACCACTCCCGCCGACACGGCACAAGCCGTGCTGAACCTCGCCCACAACCCGAGACTGGCCACCGGAGAGCTGTACGCCCTGGCCGGCCGGGCGCACACGTACACCCCCGCGCTCACCGCGGCCCCGGAGGCCTGGGTCCTGGCCCTGCACTACACCCCACCCGATGTCTACGCCCCCGGCCGGATGGCCGTCGACGCCAAGGGCAATGTCTGGGCCTCCAACAACTGGCTGCCCGGAACACGGAACCCCAGCCCCTACGTCACCGTGCAGGATCCGGTGGGTGACCCCATCCTGAACAGCCCCATCAGCGGCGGCGGCATGAAGGCGGGTGCCTGGGGCATCGCCATCGACCACGACGGCTCCGTGTGGGTGCCCAGCTACGGCGGCGATGCCATGTCGAAGTACTCGTCGACCGGAAAGCCGCTTTCCCCCGGCACAGGATTCAAGAACGGCGACCTGAACCACCCCCAGGGCACCGCAGTCGACCAGAAGGGCAACGTCTGGATCGCCAACTTCTACGGTCTGAAAGGCAACCGCGGCCAGGGGAGCGTGATCGTCTATCCGCACGGGGACCCCTCGAAGGCGATCACCATCGAGGGCGGCGGCCTCGACCACCCGTTCTCCATCCAGATCGACGGCTTCGGCCGGGCCTGGGTCACCAACGCCCGCCTCAACGGGGCAAGGCTCCTGGACACACGAGTGCCCGAGGGCCACGCGGGCGGGAGCGTCACCGTGATCGGGCCCGACTTCAAGCCGACCTCGTTCTCGCCGATCAAGGACGCCTCGCTCGACTGGCCCCTCGGCCTGGCCGTCGACTCCAAGAACAACGTCTGGGTGCCCGACTTCGTCAGCAACTCGGTCACCGAGATCGGGCCGAGCGGCAAGATCACAGGCGTGTACGGACTGCCGACCGCCATCGCTCCCTGGTCCGTGGCCATCGACGGTTCCGACCGCGTCTGGGTCGCCGGATTCGGCGCCCCCTCCGTCTCCGTCCTGTGCGGCGTGAACACCAGCACCTGTCCCCCCGGCTCCTCCACCGGCTCGCTGCTGACGCCGCCAAACGGCTATCGCAGCAGCTCCATCCAGCACCTCACCGCCGTCCAACTCGACCAGTCCGGCAACGTCTGGCTTGCCAACAACTGGTCCGAAGTCGCCCCGCCCACCGGCGGTAACGGCCTGGTCGAACTCATCGGAGTCGCCACACCTGTCTGCACACCCCTGACCCCGGTACCCTCCCGCCCGGCAACGACCAGCTCAACCGCCTGCCCCTCGCAGACCAGCACGCAGATCGGCTGACCACGCCCGGCGATGCCGCCAGGTCGGGCCAGCCGGACCGGCTCAGCCGGCGGCGCCGATCGGACCGGCCGCGCCTCGGTGGCTTCGACGCTCTGCGCCTGGAGCCGCCCGCCGTGCCCCCTGCCGAGCGGGAACCCTCCCACCGCACCGCCGGCGAGCAGCAGGCCGACGACGACCCCGCCGATGAACACCCCGAGCAACGTATCCCCCGTACCCCGTACCATCTCTCTCCCGGACAGCCTAGGCCGTTGCCTTGTGGACCAGGGGCCGCAGGCCGGGCGGCCGACACACATCATGGAACCCGACCAGCGCGAAGGAAGTAGCACCCAACGATGCCGACACACACCTTTCGGAGGCGGATCGCAGTCCGCGAGCGGGCTGTCCGGCGCTGGCTGCCGACGGCGTTCCGTACGGCGGGCGTCCTGCTGATGCCATGGATCGTCGTGCTCGCGATGTCGGTGAAGGGGCGCTTCGGCGCACGAAACCTCTCCAACTCCTGGGTGTGGCTGGACGTCATGGAGGTGGCGGCGCTCTTCCTGCTGGCCCGACTGGTGCGTCGCCGCCACCCGGCCACCAGTCCGACGGCCTCGGCCACCGCCGTCCTCCTGGGCCTGGACGCGTTCTTCGACCTGTGGTCGGCACATCGCGGCTCCGACTACCAGCTCGCGCAACTGCTCGCCTACGTGGCCGAGTTGCCGAGTGCAGCCATTCTCGCCATGCTCTCCTGGTATGCGCTGCCGTGGGCCGCGCCCGCCGCGCCAGCCGCAGGCCCCGACGTTTCGGCGCCGCCCCGGCGTGCTGTGGGGGTGCGGTGAAGCGGTCGGCCCGTTGCCTCGGCGTCCATTTCCCGCCGCCGAGGACCTGGGCGTCGAAGCCCGTGCCGCCGGCGCCGATGCCGACCGTCAGCCGTCCGCCCGAGATGTCGTCGAGCGTCGTCAACTCCTGGGCAGGGGTGCCGGGGTCAGCGCCGGTCCGCTGAGGGCCGCGTCGTCACGGTGGTCACCACCATGACCCGGTCCGCCGCCGGAGTCACCGCAGATCGGTGCGCAGCCCGGCCGCCGGGCTGCGACGGAGGGCCCGTCAGGGGAAGCGATCGATGTTCTGCTCGACCCGGTTGCGCAGGTGCGCCAACGGGACACCACGCCTCCGCCTTACAGAACCCGCTTCAGACCCGGTAGCGCTCCGCGAGGTCGCCGTAGCCGCCCGCTGTCCAGACCGTCCGGCGGAAGTCCGCGAGGCTCAGGGCGCCGGTGCCCTGGCCGGCGGTGGGCGGGAAGTGGGCGGTGCCGCACCGGTCGCAGTACCAGACGGTGGTACCGGCACGGCGTCGTGGATCGGCATGTGCGGAAGTTCCCCCAGCGGTACGGCGGTCGGCTGACCGTTCGTATCCGCTGGGACGCCGCCGCCCCGGATCCGGTTGCGGCCCGGCACGCGCCCGCGGCTGGACGGAGCGCGATGAGCGGCGGTCACCGTCACCGGGGAAACGGCAGGGGCGGGGCGCCTGCCGGCACCGCCCCGGCCTCGTGCTCGAGGTTGGTGGCCCAGTTGTGGGGGAGTTGTCGAGGCCGGTCCGGAGCACGGCTCGGTGGACGGTGACCGGCTCGCCGGTCCAGGACTCCTCGGTGTGGACGAGGACGCCGTCGCGGGTGGGGGCGAAGGCCCGGACGTGTTCGGCGGTGATGCCCTGGGCGGGGCCGCCCCGGACGAGGCGCTCGCGCTGGTGGCCGTCGCCCGCGCAGGTCGCACGTCTCCCGGGGGGATCCGGGTCACGCGCTGGACGCGGGCCGGTCCGCTCCGTACCGGAGGCCGTCGAGGAGCAGGTCGAGAAGGCGGCCGGCCCGTTCGCGCTGGTCGGGGACGCTGGTGATCAGTGCCACGCCAGCCAGGCTGAAGCCGACGTCCAGGGGGTCGACGTCCGGGCGCAGGAGACCGGCCTCGGCCCCGGTGCGCAGCAGGGTGCCGAGCGCGGCGCCGAGTCGGTCGAGGGTCTCGGCGAACGGGTCCGCACCGGATGCCACCGCGGCCCGGAGCGCGTCCGCCATGCCCTGCTTGGCGGCCACGTAGTCGATGAAGTCGTCCATCCACAGGCGCAGTGCCCGGTCCGGCGCGTGGCCGGCGAGCAGTTTCCCGGCGCTGTCGCAGACACGCGCCAGCTCGTTGCGGTAGGCCGCCTCGACCAGCGCCTCGCGGGTGGGGAAGTGTCGGTAGAGCGTGGCCGAGCCGACGCCGGCGGCCTTGGCGATCGCGTCGATCGCCACGTTCGGGCCCTTCTCGGCGAAGGCGCGCACGGCCACTTCGAGGATGCGTTCCCGGTTGCGGCGGGCATCGGCGCGCAACGCGCTCGGCTTGGTCGTCAAGGCTGTTCCCTTCGTCGGGGACCAGTCTAGCTGGACAACCGGGGAGTCCCCCGCTTACCGTGAAGAAACCGGGGAACTCCCCGGTTACGGGTGTCGGCCCGTTCTCCCCCCCATGCAAGGAAGACCCTCATGACCTCCTCGAAGACGGTTCTGATCACCGGTACCTCCTCCGGCATCGGCCTGGCGGCCGCCATCGGGGCCGCCCGGGCCGGCTGGACGACCATCGCCACCATGCGCGACACCGGCAAGGCCGAGGCCCTGCTCAAGGCCGCCGCCGAGGCGGGAGTCGAGGACCTGGTCCGGGTCAAGCGCCTGGACGTGACCGACTCCGCCGGCATCACCGCCTGCCTGGACGAGGTCGTCGCCGAACACGGCCGTCTGGACGCGCTGGTCAACAACGCCGGCGCCGCCCAGGTCGGCACCATCGAGCAGAGCAGCCTGGACGACGTCCGCGCGGCCATGGAGGTCAACTTCTTCGGCGTGGTGGCGGTGACCCGGGCCGCGCTGCCCCACCTCCGCGCGTCGAGGGGCCGGGTGATCACTGTCACCAGCGTCGGCGGGGTCGTCGGCCAGCCCTTCAACGAGGCGTACTGCGCAGCCAAGTTCGCCGTCGAGGGCTTCATGCAGTCCCTCGCGCCGGTCGCCGCCACCGTCGGTGTCGACGTCACGGTGGTCGAACCGGGCGCGGTGGCGAGCGAGTTCGTGGCCAACCTCGGACTCGACCTCCCCGCGCTGCTCGCCGCCGCCGGACCCTACGCCCCCGCACTCGAGGCCTACCTGGCCCGCACCCGCCAGTCGTTCGACAACGCCCAGACCCCGGCCGAGGCGGCCGCCCCGATCGTCGACGCCCTGGCCCTGCCCCGCCCGCCGTTCCGCGTCCAGACCTCCCAGTGGGCCCGCGACTTCGCCGCCACCAGCCTCGCCGACCTCGACGGCTCCGCGGTCGGGGCCCTCACCGGCGCCTGGGTGCGCTGACCGGACGCCCGGCGACGCAACCCACCATCCGCACACCGCGGGGCGACCCCGCAACGGCAAGGAAGATCACCATGGAACTCCGCACCCTCGGCAACCAGGGCCTGACCGTCTCCGTCGAAGGACTCGGCTGCATGGGCATGAGCGCCTTCTACGGCAGCACCGACGAGGCCGAGTCCCTCGCCACCATCGACCGCGCCCTGGAACTGGGCGTGACCCTGCTGGACACCGCCGAGAGCTACGGCCCGTTCATCAACGAGCAGCTCCTCGGCAGGGCTCTCGCCGGCCGCCGCGAGCAGGCCGTCCTCGCCACCAAGACCGGCGTCGAGTTCACCGACGACGGAACGCTCGTCGGCCTGAACGGACGTCCCGAGTACCTGCGTCGCGCCCTCGACCGCTCCCTGCGCCACCTGGGCACCGACCACGTCGACCTCTACTACCTGCACCGCGTCGACCCGCAGGTGCCGATCGAGGAGACCGTCGGTGCGATGGGCGAGCTGGTGGCCGCCGGCAAGGTCCGCCACATCGGCCTGTGCGAAGCCGCCCCGCAGACCATCCGCCGCGCCCACGCGGTCCACCCGGTCACGGCGGTCCAGACCGAGTACTCGCTCTTCGAGCGCGGCATCGAGGACGACGGGGTCATGGCCACCCTGGACGAGCTCGGGATCGGCCTGGTCGCCTACTCACCGCTCGGTCGCGGATTCCTCTCCGGCGCGATCACCAGCCCGGAGGACTTCGCCGCCGACGACTTCCGCCGCACCGATCCGCGCTTCCAGGGCGAGAACTTCGCCCACAACCTGGCCGTGGTCGGCGAGGTCCGCCGCATCGCCGCCGCCAAGCAGGTCACGCCCTCCCAGCTGGCGCTCGCCTGGGTGCTGCACCAGGGCGCGGTCGCCATCCCCGGCACCAAGCGCCGCCGTTACCTGGAGGAGAACGTCGCCGCCACCAGCGTGACGATCACCGACGAGGACCTGGCCGCCATCGAAGCCGTCGCCCCGCGCGGCATCGTCTCCGGCGACCGCTACGCCCCCGAGCTGATGCGGACCCTCAACGGCTGATCCGAGCTCGCCCCGGACCGCGAGCCGGTGGCGCGCTCCACGCTCATGTCCGCCCGTGAGTACGGTACTTGCGCGCCACCACTGCCGGAGTACGCGGGCCGCGCGGACACGCAGGTCACGCTGCGCGGCTTCCGGATCGATCCGGGCGCCCGGCTGGTGGCGGGGCTGCGGCAGCCACCGGCCCGGGATGTGCCGCACCGAGCTCGCGGCGAACTCCCGCACGGGAGGCCGTAGTCAGGTCATGGCCTGCCGGTCACGCGGGCGCGTGACTGCGCAACCGTACACGGAGATGCTTGACACAGAGCAGGCAGATACGCCTACGCCCCGCCCAGGCGGGGCGGTTTCCACGGGTCGTTGCAACACGTGGTCGGTTTGATCAGACCGCGATGAGTGAAGTTCCACCCTGCGGTTGGGCACCCATCGCGTAGCCGACCACCTCGCGGGTCGCGAGGTCGATCGCGGTGGCCGGGTAGAGCCAGTCCTCCTCAGCCGGCAGACAGGTCATGTCGGCCGGTTTCGGCGCCAATCCGGGAGGTGGCCGGTAGCGAATGCCGAGCGACTGGTGGTGCCCGCTGTTCGATCCAGGAGGTTCTCATGCACAGCTGCCGGCGTTGGGGCAGGCCGCGGACACCGCGTCCGTCCGGCCGTGTCACCGGCTCGGGGAGGACGCTCCGGTGAACTCCGTCGTGCACCTGTCGAGCCCACGGTTCCGGGGCCCGGACCTGAAGGATCTGGTCGCCAAGACCGCCTTCGGCGACCAGGAGGCGTTCTCCAGGCTCTACGACGCGGTGGCCGGCCCGGTGCTGGGGCTGGTGCGGCGGGTCCTGCGCGATCCCGCGCAGTCGGAGGAGGTCACCCAGGAGGTGATGTTCGAACTGTGGCGCACCGCCTCCCGGTACGAGCCGCAGCGCGGCGAGGTGCTGCCGTGGGTGCTGACGATGGCGCACCGGCGCGCGGTGGACCGGGTCCGCGCGGCGCAGGCCAGTGCGGACCGCGACCAGAGGGCGGCCGCGCGCTCGCACACGCCCGCGTTCGACGAGGTCGCCGAGCAGGTCGAGAACCGGCTGGAACGCGAGCAGGTCCGCCGCTGCCTGGAGGCGCTGACCGAGCTGCAGCGCGAATCGGTCACCCTGGCGTACTACCGGGGGTACACCTACCCTGAGGTCGCCGAGCTGTTGGGCACCCCGCTCGGCACCGTCAAGACCCGGATGCGGGACGGGCTGATCCGCCTGCGCGACTGCCTCGGAGTTGGATCATGAACGCCGCCCCCGACCTGCACACCCTCACCGGCGCCTACGCCGCTCACGCGCTGCCCGACGAGGAACGGCTCGCCTTCGAGCGCCACCTCGCCCAGTGCCCGGCCTGCGCGCAGGAGGTCGCCGAGTTCGAGGCGACCCTGGCCCGCCTCGGCTCCGCCGAGTCCACTCACGTGCCACCCGGGCTCAAGAGCCGGGTGATGGCAGGCATCGGCGACGTGCGGCAGCTACCGCCCGTCACCGGCCCCACCGGCCGGCCCCGGCGCACCTCGCACCTGGCGCGACAGTGGCCCGAGCTCGCGCTCGCAGCGTGTCTGGCGCTGGCCACCGCGCTCGGAGCCGTCGCCGTCCAGCAGCACGACCAAGCGGGCCGCGCCCAGGCCCAGGCAAGCCGCCTGCGCGCTGAGCAAGCCGCCGTGGCAAGCCTGCTGACCGCCCCGGACGCGCACACCACCACCACGGTGTCCGGATCGGCCGTCGCCACGGTGGTCTGGTCCACCGCGCGCGGGCAGGCCGCCTTCCTCGCCACCGGCATGCCTGCCCTGCCCCAGGGACGCACCTACGAGCTGTGGTTCGACGACTCCGGCACGATGCGCCCGGCCGGCCTGCTGCCCACCGGGCACGGACAGCTGCTCCTCACCGGCCACATCAACGGCGCCGTGGGCGTCGGGGTAACGCAGGAGCCGGCCGGCGGCTCCGCCCGCCCCACCGGGCAACCCCTCATGCTGCTGCCCCTGACCTGAGCTCGACCGGGCCACATCGGGAGGGGCGTCGCCGCTCGGGCGGGGGTGGCCCGCTTCACGCCCCCGCCGGACATCCGGGCCGGGCGGGCGGTCGTGGACTCGGCCACCGGTGTCGGTGCGAGGGATCGCCACGGTGGGGGAGGGTACGACGGGGAACTGAGGGTCGCCGCCGCGCTGGCCGTGGTCTTCGAACCCGGCCCGCTGCCCAGCGGCGGGGCCGCTGGAACTGCACCACCTCCTGTTCCGGTCGGGGCACAAGGACGCGCCCACGTCGGTGGCCGCGTTCAGCGCCTGCACGGTGGCGGCCTGGTTGGACGGCGGCACGCCCGTGACGGCCCGGCTTGCCCGCGCCGGTGAGGACCGCGTTCCAGGCCTTGGCGTGGTCGGCGTGCTGGGCCATGGCGGTGGTGATGAAGGCGACCGCCGGGGCACGGTGCCGAGCTCGCCGGCCCAAGGACGGCATCCGCGCCGGCGCCGCTCTCGCGCAGCACCTCGGCCGCTCCTGAGACACCCATCCACTGCAAAGGGACAAACCATGGCACATGTCAGCGTCGACGGCGGCAACCTGATCGTGGAGATCGAGGGACTGGACAAACTCTGGGCGCTCAAGAGCCGTCTGACCATTCCGCTGGCACACGTGCGCGGCGCCACCGAGGACCCCGGGATCGCCAAGGAGCCCAAGGGGCTCCGGGCGCCCGGCACCCGCGTTCCGGGCGTCGTGACCGCCGGCACCTTCCACATCGACGGCGAACGGATCTTCTGGGACGTCCGCGACCCGGCGAAGGCGGTGGTCATCCAACTGGCCGACGAGCGGTACGCCCGCCTCGTGATCCAGGTCAGCGACCCGCGGGCGACAGCGGCGCTCGTCGAGCGGCATGGCGAAGGGCTGGGTACCCCCTCTCCCGAGGTGCCCAGCCCTTCTACCGCGGGCGCGGTCAGTGCTTGAAGGCGTCCTTGACCTTCTCGCCGGCCTGCTTCACGTCGCCCTTGACCTGGTCGCCCTTGCCCTCGGCCTTCAGACGCTCGTTGCCGACCGCCTTTCCCGCGGTCTCCTTGACCTTGCCCTTGACCTTGTCACCGATGTTCGAAGCCTTGTTTGAAGCGCTCATGGCGTTCTCCTTGTCCGCCAACGGTCTGTCCGTTGGCCGTGTGCCCAGCCAGTCCATTGGTATGCCGCCCGACCGGCGCCGTCCAGCCGTATGCCGCATTGGGGGGACCTGTGGTGATCGGGTTGAGGACCTGGCCGGGCCGGACCCCGGGGAGGGCTGTTCCGAGCAGGGCGCGGGTGTCCCGTGACAGATGATCTTGACCGTTTGCCCAGCGATCTTGACCACTGGAGTCCCGAACCTTGACCTGCCTCGCCAGGGGCGGCTGGTGAGACGACCACGAGACCGCCCTCACCGCCGCCGCCGCCATCCGCACCGGGTGGCAGCGCGTACGCGACCGCCACCCTCCAGCCGTCGCCCCGGACCGAAGAGACCGCCGGGACGGCCCAGGCGAACCCAACACACCGAACGGCGCGGGTTTCGACGTAACCGGTGCGGCGGCGGTGCCGGTGCCGCCGCCCGTCTCCCAGCGCGCCACTGCCCGTGCCGGACCCCGTCCAAGCAGCGGATATGCTCCGGCGGTGACGTACCTCGTCCGTTCGTCCGAACGGCTGACGGTCTCGGTTCGGAACGGAGTCCCAGGATTTTCATGGTGATCGGTCGTCAACGAGAGCGGGCGATCATCGCCGAAGCGCTCTCTCCCCGGTCGGCGTCGCCCGCAGTTCTCCTGCTCGGGGAGGCGGGGGTGGGCAAGACCCTGCTGCTGGACACCGTGGTCGAGGAGGCGGAACACGCGGGCTCCCGCGTCCTGAGGGTGCGGGGCAGCGTCGCCGAGAGCGAGCTCGCGTTCGCCGGCCTCCACCAGCTCCTGCTGCCCGTCCTCGACGGCGCGGCCGACGACCTGCCCGCCCGCCAAAGGGCGGCCCTGCTCGGCGCCTTCGGACTCGGTGAGGACCCCGCTCCGCCGGACCCGATGATGGTGAGCCTGGCCGTGCTGACCCTGGCCTCGCAGTTCGCGTCCGCGCGCCGGGTGCTGCTCGCCGTCGACGACGCCCAGTGGCTCGACCGCGGCACCTGCCAGGTCCTGGGCTTCCTCGCCCGGCGGCTCGCGGGCGAGTCGATCGGGCTGGTCGTCTCGGTGCGCGGCACCCGCCGGCCCGACTGGCTCGACTCGACGGTGTCGCAGGTGGTGGTGGCTCCGCTGTCCTCGGCCGAAGCGGAGGAACTGCTCGGTGTCCAACCCGATCCGCCCGTCGGCCTGACCCGGCGCCAGGTGCTGGCCGCCGCCGCCGGCAACCCCCTCGCCCTCATCGAGCTCACCCGGCAGGCCGCACGGGACGGCCGGCTCCCGCCGGTGGGGCCCGTGCCGCTCACCGACCTGCTGGAGGAAACCTTCGCCGCCCAGGCGGGCGGATTGCCGCAGGCCACCCGTGAGGCACTGCTGATCGCGGCCGCGGCGGAGGGCGCGGCCCTGTCGGTCGTCCTGGCGGCCCTGCCGCCGGGCTCGGACACGGAGGTGTGGCTGCCGGCCGAGCAGGCGGGCCTGGTGCACGTGCGGGCCGACCGGGTCGAGTTCCGCCACCCCTTGGTCCGTTCCGCCGTCTACGGCGCCGCGCCCTTCACCGAGCGACGGCGCGCGCATCTGGCCCTGGCGGCCGTGCTCGGCGGCGACCCCGACCGACAGGCCTGGCAGCTGTCGGCGGCGACCGTGGCCCCCGACACCGCGGTCGCCGTCGCCCTGGAAGCCACCGCCGTGCGCACCTTCGGGCGCGGCGCCGTCGCCGAAGCCCTGGCCGGGCTGGAACGGGCCGCCCAGCTCCACCCGGACGCGGGCGAACGGGCCAGGCTCCTGTCGACCGCGGCCTACGCCGCCGTCCTGGTCGGGGACCTGGACCGGGCCGAGACCCTGGGCGCAGAGGCGTCCCACCTCGATCCCGACCCGGCCGCGACGAGCTGGATCAGCGCCCTGAACGGACTGATCGCCATGCTGATGCTGCGCCTGGAACGGGCGTTCGCCCTCGTCGTCGGCGAGGAACCGCTGCCCGTGCCGCAGCTCGCCGAGGACGTGTCCACGATCGCGACCGGGATCGCGTACCACTCGGGCCTGACCGCGCAGCGGGAACGGATCCGGCCGATGCTCGCGGCCCGCGGGGCGCAGGACGACGATGCCGGCGGCCGGCCCTTCCACCTGTGGGACATCGGCGTCACCGACCCCTTCGTCCACGGGAACACCGTGCGCGCCCTGCTGCCCTCCCTCACCGCCAGGCCCGGCCTCGTCCCGACCGAGACCCACACCCTCGGCGTCCTCAGCATGCTCCTGGACGAGACCGAGACGGCGGTGAGCCTGCTCGGGGAAGTGGTCAACCCGCAATGGGAAGACGCGGCCGACTTCCACGGGGGGATGACTGCCGTGGACCTGGCCTGGGCGAACCTCGACTGCGGCCGCTGGGCCGACGCACGCCTGGGCGTCGAGCGGCTCGCCGAACGCTTCCTGGCCGGACACCGCAACCTGGGCTCGGCACGGGCGCTCACCGCACTCGCCACCGTGTGCGCCGTGACCGGCGAGCCCGAGACGGCGCTGCGCCACGCCTCGGCCGCCCTGGCCGTCACCGAGCCGGCCCGAGCGCTCGCCACCGTGGTCCGGGCCGGCCGCGCGGCCGCCCTGGCCGCCACCGCCCTCGGCGACCACCACGCCGCCCACCTGCACGCGGGCTCCCTCTTCAGCGGCTCGGGGGTACCGGTGCACTACCACCTGTCGTGCTACGCGGTCGCCGACCACGCGGCGGCCGCCGTCCTCACCGGTCACGCCGAACAGGCGCGCGCCGCCCTGAACGAGGTGACCGCCGCCGTCGGTGCGGGAGCGTCGGCGCGGCTGCGACAGATCTTGCTCCGGGCCACCGCGCTGCTGGCCGAACCGGACGCGGCCGGTGCGCACTTCCGCGAAGCGCTGGAGGACCCGGCCGGACAGCGCTGGCCGTTCGAACGGGGCCAGGTCTGGCTGGAGTACGGCGAATGGCTCCGGCGGCAGCGGCAGATCGCGGACGCCCGCGCCGCCCTGACGAAGGCCCGCGAGATCTTCGGCGGTCTGGGCGCCGTCCACTGGACGCAGCGTGCCGAGGCGGAACTGCGGGCGGCCGGCGTCAGCGTCGACGCCGCCCGGCACAGCGCGCTGCGCTCGCTGACCCCGCAGCGGCAGCGCATCGTACGGCTCGCGGCCCAGGGCCTGACGAACCGGGAGATCGGCCAGCGCCTGTTCCTGTCGCCCAGGACCGTCGGGACCCACCTCTACCAGGCCTTCCCGGCCCTCGGCGTGACCTCGCGCGGCCAGCTGCGCGACGTGGTGGAGCGGGAGGACGGCGCCGGTCCGGGCCGCTGACGACGCCAGTCATGTGACGGATGGCCCAGGCTCGGACCGGTCCGAGAGTGGGGGAGAACCACCCGCACAGCACCCGGAGCCCTCCATGTCCGTCATCCTGACCGCGCACACCTCCGCCACGGCGTCACCTCGCGACCGTGCCGGGCACTGGCGCGCGCTGGTGTCCGGCACGTTCGTCCCGCTCGACGTGATCGTGCACGAGGACGCCTCCCCGGTCGGGACGATCACCAGCCGACAGCTCGGCCGGCTCCGGATCGCCGAGGTCGAGGCGGGTCCGCAGACCGTGTCCCGTAGCCGGCGCCGCATCTCCCAGGGCGGTGCGGAGTTCCTGACGGTCACCCTCCAGCACCGCGGCACCGCGAGGCTCACGCAGGACGGCCGGCAGGCGCTGGTGGGCCCGGGCGGCTTCACCCTCGCGGACGAGGGCCGCCCCTACCTGCGGGAACACCGTGAACACTTCCGCTTCACCGCGTTCCGGCTGCCCAAGGCGGCGCTCGGGGTGACGGACGACGAACTGCGCACCGTCACCGGCACGGCGTTCGACGGCGGTTCGGCAACCGCCGGGCTCGTCGCCGCCTACCTGAAGCAGCTCGCGGCACAGCCGGCGGACCTCGACCCCGGCACCGCACACCGGCTCGCCCTGACCGCCGCCGACCTCCTGGCGGCACTGGTCCACGAGCGCGGTGGGCTGCCGGCCCGCCAGCTGCCGGAGGGCACCCGGAGCATGCTCGCCCGGGTCGAGGACTACGTCCTGCGCCACCTGGGTGAGCCCGACCTCTCGCCCGCCCGGATCGCCCATGCGAACCACATCTCGGTGCGCTACCTGCACAAGCTGTTCCACACCCAGGGGACGACGGTCAGCCGCTGGGTACAGCGCCAGCGACTGGAGCGCTGCCGGCGCGAACTGTCCCGCCCGGCCAGGGCGGCACCGACCATCTCGGGAGTGGCCGCCCGCTGGGGCTTCGTGAGCACCTCCCACTTCAGCCGCTCCTTCCGCGCCGCCTACGGCATGTCCCCGCGCGAATGGCAGGCCATGACCTGACGACGGCCTGCCCCCCCGATGCGGGAGCCCGCAGCAGGCCCCCGTCGTCCCCCGGCGGCATGACGGCGGCGACGCGGTGAGGAGGTCGTCGTGCCGTAGCCGGTGGGGTTCTGAGCTGCTGGTTGTGTGCCCAGTCCCTCGAATCAGCGGGGTGGGTGCCGGACCATGTCGCCCGAGCTCGCTGAACGCCGAGCTCACCGCGACAGGCTGCACCGCCCCCACCCCAAGGACCGGGTCCGGTCCCGCCGTGGGTGAAGAATGCGACCGCGGAGCCGCTGCTCCCGGACCCCGCGCCGTGCAGTCCTGCTGGCGGCCACCACGAACTCGCCCTGTTTACGGGTGGTACTTCTCCGCGACGGTCTGGGCGAGGCCCAACGAGGAGTCCAAGGTGACGCGGACGGTGACGGCGCCGGTCTTCGCGGCCGTCTCCAGCTGGTCGGTGGTGCAGTTCGTGGTGCCGTAGCCCTCGCTCCCGGCGGCCGAGCCGGAGCCCGCCTGGCCGAGCGTCTGTCAGTCGGGATCGGCCGGGATGCCCTGGTGATCCGCGCGCTGCCAGATCCGGCACCCGGGCGGGTCCGCGTGCTCGGGGTTGACGACTTCGCCCTGCGCAAGGGCCATCACTACGGCATCGTCCTGATCGCAACGGCCGCTGGGACGGTGCCGTTGGTCCGGGTTCGCTTCACGGGTGCGGCCCGCCCGGCCGAGCGTGAGGCCGATCTCGGCCCGGTAGGCTCACCTGTCGTGCGCGTACTGGTGATCGAGGACGATGCGGGCCTGGCCCCGGTGGTTGTGCGGGGGCTGCGGGAGGCGGGATTCGCCGTCGATCTGGCCGGTGATCTCGCCGAGGCCGACCTCAAACTGGCCGTCAACGCCTACGACTGCATGGTGGCCGACCGCTCCCTGCCGGACGGGGACGCGCTCACGCTGGTCGCTGCCCTGCGCAGGGCGGGCTCCAGGCTTCCAGTCCTCCTGCTCACTGCACTGGACGCCGTCGCCGACCGGGTGGCCGGCTTCGAGCACGGCGCTGACGACTATCTCGTCAAACCGTTCGCGTTCGCCGAGCTGAACGCCCGGGTGCGGGCGCTGTGCCGTCGGGACCAGCCCGCGCGGCTGCCCGAGTTGCGGGTCGGCGATCTGGAACTCGACTTCCCCCGCCGTCGGGTGCGCCGCGCCGGTGTGCTGCTCACCCTGACCGCGAAGGAGTTCGCGGTGCTGGAGGTGCTGATGCTGCGGGCCGGCGAGGTGGTCACCCGCAGCGAGCTCATCGAGCGCTGCTGGGACGAGCACACCGAGCCGCTCTCCAATGTCGTGGACGTCCTCATCGGCCAGCTGCGCCGCCGGCTCGGGCCGCCCGAACTCATCGAGACGGTCCGCGGCGCCGGGTACCGCCTCGCCGATCCGGCCGATCGCCCGTGACCGGGCGTACGCCCGCCGTCGCACGCCTGTACCGCGTCCGGTGGGCGATGACCCTGCTCTTCGCCACCACGACCGCGGCCTGCCTGGTGGTGCTCGCCGCCGTCGCCGTCCACACCGACGGCCGGTCCCGTGCCCGTGGCCTGGACGACACGGTGAGCCACGGCGCCGACGGCCTGGCGCGAGTGCTCTACTACGACGACGGCGGAGTACTGCGCCTCGACGGGATCTACGACGACAGCCTCGCCGACCACGCCATGGCCCTCGGCGTGATCCAGGCCGCCCCGGGCGCGGCTCCGCAGCTCCGCCACGCCCAGCCCGCGCGAACCGCCCTGCCGGACCAGACCCGGCTGGAGGAACTCTGGCGGACGGTCCAGCGCGAGCAGGAAACCGTGGTGGTCACCGCCCCCGCGGCCGACGGCCGTTCGTACCGCTGGGCCGTGGCCCCGGTCTGGGACGGCAAGGTCCTCGACTCCGCCGTCCTGGTCGGGACCGACCCCGCGCGCAGCGAGGCGGACCACGTGCGGCTGGTCGAGTGGCTGGCCGCCGGCTGCGCCGTGCTCGTGCTGGTGGCGGCCGCGGTGGGCCACCTGCTGACCGGGCGCGCCATGCGACCCGCCCTGCGCGGACTCGAACAGCAGGAACAGTTCCTCGCCGAAGCCGCACACGAACTGCGCACGCCGCTCGCCACCCTGCGCGTGGTGGTGGAGCAGGGCGACACCGCCGAGGGTGGGGCACCGGCAGCCCTGGACGAGGCGACCCGGCTGGTCGACCGGCTGGGGCGCCTGGTCACCGGACTGCTGGCCCGGGCCAGGGTCGAGGCGGGCACCCAGGAGATAGAACGCACCCCACTGCGTCTGGACCAACTGGTCGAGCAGACCGTGGAGGAGCTGCCGGACACGGACGGGGTGACGGTCAGCGCCGAGGCGGTCGTCGTCGAGGGAGATCCCGAACTGCTGGCCCAGGCGGTCCGCAATCTCGTCGAGAACGCCCTCCGCCACGGCGGCGGCACTCCGGTCGAGGTCACGGTCACCGCCGGCCGGGTCGCGGTGCGCGACCACGGCCCCGGCGTGCCTGCAGGGGAGCACGAGCGGGTCTTCGAGCGCAGGGTCGCCGGAGCGGGGAGCACCGGCACCGGCACGGGACTGGCCATCGTACGTTGGGTGGCCGAACTCCACGGTGGCACCGCTCGGCTGTCCGAAGCCCCCGGAGGCGGGACCGTGGCCGAGTTGTGCCTGCCGGAGCGGACGAGCGGCTGAACCGCGAGGGCCGACCGGGCACCGGTGACACCGTTCCGGTACCTCATCCTCCGCTCATCCGGCGTCGGAGACAGTAGAGCCGTCCACTCGTCCCAAGGGATCGCAGGAGGCGATGACGCGCCAGGCGGCAGCGGCTGTGACACCGCGCCGGTCGCGGCGCCCGAAGCAGGCACGGTCCCCCGACAACCGGAATATCGATCATGCATGTGAACAGGGTTCTCTCCCAGCGCTCGGTCGTGGCGCTGACGGCATCGGCCGTCATCACCTCGTTTCTCACCACCGCCTGTTCGAGCGGCGGGAGTTCCGAGGAGGCGCCCTCGTCGTCCCAGGGGGCGCCGGCTGCGCCCGGCACGCCTTCGGGTGAACCCGGCGGGCGACCGTCCCAGGTGACGCTTCCCCCGGTACACGCGGGCTTCGACTACCAGCTCGGTGGTCCCTCCACCCCTGCGCCGGGCGTGACCGTCGTCGCCCGTGACCACACGGCGCCGCCCGCGCAGGGCATCTACAACATCTGCTACATCAACGGCTTCCAGGCCCAGCCCGGTGCGGAGAAGGAGTGGGACGCCGACCTGCTGCTCCGTGACAAGGCGGACGCGGTCGTGATGGACAAGGAATGGGGGGAGGCGGTGCTGGACGTCCACACCGATGCCAAGCGCAAGCGGATCGCGCAGAAGGTGAACACCTGGATCGACGAGTGCGCGGCCAAGGGATACCGGGCCGTCGATCCCGACAACTACGACAGTTACACCCGGGTGCCGGGCGGGCTGCTGACCGCGGACGACGCCAAGGCGTTCCTCTCCCTGCTCGCGGCCCGCGCGCACGAGAAGGGCCTGGCCATCGGCCAGAAGAACACGCCGGAGCTCGCCCCGGTCCGCAAGGAGGTCGGCGTCGACTTCGCCGTGGTGGAGGAGTGCGGCCAGTACAACGAATGCGGCGACTACACCGCCGCGTTCGGTGACAACGTGATCGTCATCGAGTACACCGACTCCGGCATGAAGACCGCGTGTCGAGGCTGGGGAGACAAGGGCAGCATCGTGCGGCGGGACAAGAACCTCGTGCCTGCGGGCAACGCGGGACACCTCCGCCGGACATGCGGCACGTCGTGATCCCCGAGAACGAGGCCGGTGGGGCGTATGGCGCAGCCAACCCGGACGCGGCTGCTACCAGAAGCGGACTTGACGTCCTCTGACGAATGGGATTCGGGTCCGGCAGAAGTCGTCGTCGACCGCGGCGGCGACCACGAGTCCTTCCAGCCTGCGCTTGCCGCGCACGTTCCCGCAGCGGCGCTCGACCGCGTCGTGGGCCTGGTCGAACGAGCCGCGGACGGCTTCGGTGACCGCGAGCCGTTGTAAGCCGGTCGAGTGCCGGCCCGCCGGCAGGGACAGCGCCCGGTCGACGGGAAGAACGTTGCCCACACCCCGGCCCCAGTGGGCGACCCGGGCGACCCGGACCATCCATCTCTTCCTCCTCCCGCCTGGCCCGCAGGTCCAGATGGTCCTGCAGTAGCTGCCGTAACAGTTCCCGCCCAGTCGTCTCGACCCCATCGGCGGCCTCGGGCAGCGCCCTCAAGGGTTGTCCAGCGCTGTTGCGAGACCCTCATCACGCATGCCTGGCAAAACGTATCCGTCGTTCTCGTCCCAGGGGACGTCGAGGTCGTCCATGTGCACGTGCCACTGCGCTCCTGGCAGGGCACGGTGCAACTCGGTCACGGCGTCCAGCACATGGGCGATCACCGGCAGTGCGCGGCTGGGATCGAGCGGCATCTTCGTGGACCCGGCCACGATCTCGTCCGGCTCGCTGCCAGAGCTGTCGTACAGGTAGAGGCTTTCCTCGTCCTGGTACGGGAAGGACGACATGTGGGCGGCGACAATTCGCTCGACAGTGGCCATCTCGGCATTCGTCAGTGGCATCGCCCGGCTTGCGCGGTAGTAGAGAGACGCTCATGCCGCGAGCGTACTGAGGAGGTATGACGACGCCTGCCGGCACCCGCCGCCCGACGCGGGGCAGTCGACGCCTGCCACCGCCAACTGGCCGACCACCTCGACCAACTCCACTACCACACCACCCCCCACGGCGGCTGACCCATCGCCACCGGCCGCCGGGGACGCGCAGGTCAGGGGATGTTCAGCAGGTCCGGCGGCCGGTTGAAGAGGTCGTAGGCGGTACCTGGCGCTCCGTCCGTGTCCGGAACGGGCCTCGCACCGACCGCCTCGACGAAGGCGAGGACCGCAGGGTCGGGGACCTCTGACGGCCAGGCGAGCACGACTCGGCTCGGCGGGTAGTCGGTCAGCGGGACGAAGGCGATGCCCTCGGTTCGGTGGCGGTGGGTCGCACCGGCGGGGAGGATGCCGACGGCACCCTGCCACACGACGGCATGCAGGCACTCGGACACCGTGCGGACCACCGGCCCCGAGCCGGTGCCCGCAGACCGCTCCACCGCCTCGCCGCTGTCGGCCTCGCCGAGCCAGTACCGCCGCCAGGCGGCGTCGGCGTCCTCGGGCAGGCGGATCCACGGTCGGCCCAGCAGGTCGCCGACCCGCAGATGGGGCCGCCGCGCCACGGGGTCGTCCGCCGGAACCGCTGCGACCAGCGGCTCGGTCTCCAGCAGCCGGACCGCGAGGCCCGCGGTGTCGAACGGGAGCCGAGTCAGAGCGACGTCGACCCGACCGGACCGCAGCCCCGCCGTCGGGTCGCTGATATCCGCCTCGCACAGCCGTACTTGCGCGTCGGGATGGGTACGGCGGAAGGCTGCGGCCGCGCGGGGGCCGAATTCGAGACCGGCTCCGGCAACGGTGCCCACCACGATGGTGCGCCGCCGGCCCGTCTCCCGTACCCGTTCCCGCGCCCGCTCGGCCGCGTCGAGCAACTCCTTTGCCTCGCCCAGCAGAACCGAACCGGCCTCAGTGAGCCGTACGCCCTGCGCGGACCGCTGGAACAACTGACAGCCGAGCTCGTTCTCGAGCTCACGTATGCGCTGACTGAGCGGGGGCTGCGACATGTGCAGCCGCGCAGCCGCGCGACCGAAGTGCAACTCCTCGGCCACGGCGACGAAATACCGCAGGCGGCGAAGATCCATACCGTGCACCATATCGAGACGGTCCGAGGACTACCGAAACAGTCTTGGACGGCCGTGCGGGTGCGCTGGTGAGCTGGTCCCGGCGCGATCGAATGGTTCTCGCCCGACTCCTGCTCACCAACGGAGGCACTCACATGCACCAGCACAGCCACGGCTACGCCGAGCCGTCCGACCTGCAACGCGCCCGGCAGGTCGGCCGCCTCGCTCCCGAGGAGTTCGCCGCCTGGCAGTCCTTCCAGGAGGTCGTCGACCGCGGAAACGGCTCCGTGCCACGCAAGTACCGTGAACTCGTGGCGATCGCCGTGGCACTGACCACCCAGTGCTCGTACTGCCTCGACGTGCACACCGCCCAGGCCCGCCGGCACGGCGTCACCGCCGAGGAACTCGCGGAGGTCATCTTCGTTGCCGGAGCGGTGCGTGCCGGCGGGGCGCTGGCTCACGGCCTGCAGGCGATGAAGCTCTACGACGGACACCCGGTCACGTCGTCACCCTCGTAGGCCGTACCACGCACCGCCTCTGGCCGGCGGACTCACATGATCACCGAGGCTATGTTCCACGGCTACGACCGGACCCGGCCCTCCGCCGACCTCGAACGCCTCGCGGACGAAGGCGCCCGTGTATGCCTGGCCGCCTACCGCTGACGCCAGCCGTCAGGCCTGCGCAGTGATCCATTCATCGGCTCTCGGGTTGCATCCGCCGCCACCGCACCCTCCCGATGCCGCTGCGGGCTGACTCCCCGTACGCGCTTGAACGCCGTGCTGAAAGCGAAGGGAGTGCTGTACCCGACCCTGCGGGCCACCGCCGCGACGGTGGCGTCCGGTTCGCGCAGAAGGTCGGCCGCCAGGGCCAGCCGCCAGCTGGTCAGGTAGGACATGGGTGGTTCGCCGACGAGTTCGGTGAAGCGGCGGCCGAGCGCCGCGCGGGAGACCCCGGTCTGCGCGGCGAGCGACGCCACCGTCCAGGGGTGGGCCGGGTCATCGTGCAGGAGGTTCAGGGCCAGCCCGACGACCGGGTCGCTCCGGGCGGCGTACCAGCCGGGCGCGCCGGCCTCCGGCCGGGAGAGCCAGGCCCGCAGTACCGCGATGAGCAGCAGGTCCAGGAGGCGGTCGAGGACGATCTCCTGGCCGGGCTGGTCGAGGACGACCTCCTCGGACAGCAGCGCGGGCAGCGAGCTGTGCCAGGCGTCCCTCGGTAGGTGCAGGACGTGCGGCAGGGCGGTCAGCAGACGGCGGCTGACCTCGCCGTCCATCTGGTAGGTGCCGCTGATGAGTACGGCGGAGCCTTGGGGGTCGTGGCCCCAGGTGCGGACGCCGAGGTCCATCTCGTCGCACAGTTCACCGTTCGGGCCGGTGGAGACCTGGCCGGGCTGGATGACGATGAGGGGCGCGGTGGCGGGGTCGTCGGCGACGGTGTACGGCTCCGGGCCGCGTACCACCGCGATGTCGCCGGGCCGCAGGCGCACGGCCGGTTCGGCATCGGGCACCACCCATGCCTCGCCGCTGACCAGGTACATCAGCGTCAACGGCGCGCGGTCGGCGATCCGCAGGGACCAGGGCGGGCTGAGGATCGAGCGCAGCAGGAAGGCGCCGCGGGCGCGAGGGCCGTCCAGCAGGGTCGCCAGTGGATCCATGCGCTCAGCCTAGGAGTGGACGATCGCGTATGGCGATGAGCTTTTCGCCGATGGTCCGGCACCGGGCCGTGCGGCTGTACTGACAGGCATGACACCGGATCCGCCAGCCACCGTCCCCCCTTACCCGCGCACGCGCCATCAGGAAGACCCCCGCACGAGGAACATGGGCACGATCGCCATGGCGCGCGCGGAGGACCACCCGCACCACCGGGTGCCTGGACTTCTGTCCCGGGAGCCTCAGGGGTGTCCACCGCAGTGGGGCACTCCCGCCGCACGGAATCCGACAGCTCAACCGCGATACACCTGGGGAGTATCCGTGAACGGTGACATCCGCGGCATCGTTCTGCTCGCCGCGACGGTCCTCACCGGTTTGATGGCCGGGACCTACTTCGTATTCTCCGTCGCGGTGATGCCAGGGCTCGGACAGTCGGACGACCGTACGTTCGTCGAGGCGATGCAGCGCATCAACGTGGCGATCCAGAACGGCT
Organism: Streptomyces viridifaciens; assembly: GCF_001888885.2. NCBI lineage: Bacteria > Bacillati > Actinomycetota > Actinomycetes > Kitasatosporales > Streptomycetaceae > Streptomyces > Streptomyces viridifaciens. Next base: position 795,758 of record NZ_CP090840.1, on the reverse strand, counting down.
GGTTCGTTCTGGCCTTCGGCGGTGCGTTGGTGCTCGGCCTGGTCGCCGCGTTCCAGCATCGGCACGGTGAGGGCCGCCCCGCCCTTGCGTGGATCGTCGCCGGAGTCGTGCTCTATGTGATCTCCCTGCTGATCACGATGGGCCTCAGTGTGCCGCTCAACAACCAGTTGGCGGAGGCCGGCTCCCCGGGCAGGATCCACGATCTCGCGGCCGTTCGTGCGCGGTTCGAGGCGACGTGGGTGCACTGGAACGTTGCTCGCACCCTGGTGACCACCGCATCGCTGGTCTGCCTCGTCTGGGCGATACGTGTCGCCCGCGGTGTGGGCCGGGCGTGAGTGGCGTAGGACCGAGAGTTACCGGGTCTGCCCCGGCCTGGTCGCCGCCGACGCCGTTCACGGTCCCCAGGCCGCGTACGACGGACTCCTTCGCCGGCACCGCAGCGCGGCCGCCGCGTCGCGTCCGCCCAACTCACCCTCGCCACCCGGCGGGGCCGCCTTCGTCCAGTCGGTGAGCTGGCTCCCTTCGGCCTGGCCAGTAGGGCAGGCGTCGGAGTGATGCTGTTGTGCGGTGAACCGGGCCCGCCGCCACAAACGACGCCGGTGCCGCCCTGTTGGTCACCCGTTGGGCGCAGCGGGCCTGCATCGTGGCCGTTTGCCGCTTCCCCGGGCTGATCAACGGGGCGGCACCGCCGCAGCGGCAGTTCTGAGGAACGCTGTTTCTCCACTCCCGCTTGACAGTTGGCCCTGCGATGCCGAAGCCGTCTTACTGTCATAAGACAGTAGGAGAACTGCTCGTGATCGAGTTCGTACTGGACGGCCGCTCGCGGGTGGCCACGTACATGCAGCTGGTACTGCAGGTCAAACAAGCGCTGCGGGTCGGGCTGGCACAGCCCGGGGATCAGTTGCCCAAGGTGCGGGAGGTGGCGCGAGCCCTTGCCATCAACCCGAACACGGTCCTGAAGGCGTACCGGGAACTGGAGCACGAGGGATTGGCCGAGGGGCGGCCGGGGGTCGGAACCTTCCTCGTGGGGACGCTGGCCGGTCCGTCGCTGCAGCACCAGGCCGAGCTGCGCGCCGAGTTGGTGGCGTGGCTGGACAGGGCGAGGGTGGCCGGGCTCAGCCGGGACGATCTTTCGGCGCTGATCGACACCACGGTACGGGCCGCGTTCGACGCCCCGACGGCAGTAGCAGCACGGACAACCGGGGGAGAGACATGACGGACTTGGCGTTGGAAACCGACGCCCTGGGCAAGCGGTACGGGCGCATGTGGGCGCTGCGTGACTGCTCGATGCAGCTGCCGGCCGGCCGTATCGCCGCGCTGGTCGGCCCGAACGGTGCGGGCAAGAGCACGCTGTTACACCTTGCGGTCGGCCTGCTGCAGCCGGACGAGGGGCGGGTTCGGGTTTTCGGGGAGGAGCCGCGCGGGAACACCCGCGCGTTGGCGGACATCGGCTTCGTCGCCCAGGACACCCCGCTGTAGCGGGACTTCACCGCCACCGAGTTGATCACCATGGGCGGCGAGCTCAACCGGCGCTGGGACGCGGACGTCGCCCGTCGGCGTCTGGACCCGCGCCAGCCATACCGACCGCCAGTCCACGCTGCTGGTCCGAACCGCCGGCCCGCGAGGACGGAGGCTCGTCGGCTGGGCTGTGAGAGCTGGTCACTAGAACCCTTGGCGCTGTCCTTTCCCTGTCCCTTCCCTGTCCCTCCCCCGTCCCCGGATGACCGGTCGGGTGTCCCAAGCCGCAGGTCCTCGCCCTGGGACGTCAGAGACGTCCCCTGTCAACGTCCCAGCGGGCCAATCGGGCGCGGGCCTGGTGCAGAATCCTCGCTGTCGGCTCCGGGGTGGACCGACGGATCACAGGGCGAGCCGGGTGACAGCGGCCGGCGTCCTGGCTACGGAGGATTGCGATGAACATCATGAAGAAGGCCACTCTCGCGGTGGCCGCGACCCTGCTCCTCGCCACGGGTGGCATCGCCACCGCCAACACCGCGTCGGCGGCGACCCCGATCAGCTGCGCCGGCCGTGAGTACGAGCAGGGCGGCGCGCCGTTCAAGCCCTCCGAGTCGGACAAGCACTTCGGCTTCTACAACGGCTACACCGAGACCCCGTCCCCGGACACCTTCAGCTGGGCCACCGTCGAGGCGCAGTGCCTGCTCAACACGATCGGCAGCAACCTGACCGTGGACGGCTACTACGGGCCGAAGACGCAGGACGCTGTTCGTGTCGTCCAGCGTGGGGAGAGCCTGACCCAGGACGGCTTTGTCGGCCCCGACACCTGGCCCGCGCTGCGCTTCGTCGCCTGGTGATCCCACCTCAGGCACCGGCGGCCCAGGACCTGGGCCGCCGGTGGGGCACCTCCGGCCGGCCGAAAGTCGCGAGAGTCCGCCCGAAATGCCGTGCACGACAGCTGTTTTCAGGGAGTTCGTCATGACCGAGTTCCGGCGCCGGATGGCCGCCGTCACCGCATCTGCTGCCATCGCCCTGGGAGGCGTGGTGGCTCTGGCCCCGCAGGCGTCCGCGGACGAAGCTTGCAGCTACGTCCCGGACAACTCCAGGCCCTACGTGTACCCGAACCAGAGCAACGACGCGGTCAGGCAGGCCCAGTGCCTGATCCTTTTCTACAGCGGCTTCGGGATGAACCACGCGGTGCAGATAGACGGCAAGTACGGCCAGGAGACCTACGCCGGCGTGATCTGGGTCCAGCACTGCAACGGGCTGTCGGAGGACGGCATCGTCGGCCCCAAGACCTGGGAGAAGCTCTACAACCCGAACTACGCGTGCCAGCGGTTCGACAACTGACCGTTCCGGGCAGCACCGACGGCCGGCGCGGGAACCGCCCGGCCCACCCACCACTCGAAGGGCAGACTCATGAAGGCAGCAGGCAAGCGTGCCGTACGTAACACCGCGATGCTCGGCGCGGTGGTGGCAGCCGTCGCAGGACTGACCGCGACGCCGGCCCAGGCGCAGTACGGCTACTGGCAGGCCTGCATGCAGGAGGTCGGCAGCTACCACTACCTGGGCTGGGACCTCCCGGACGTGACGCTCGGCAAGGGCTCGGGCGGCGTCTGCGTCAAGGAGCTGCAGTCCGATCTCGTGCAGCTGGGCCTCGTCCCGAGCCAGGACGTCGCCAACTTCGTGGACGGCGACTTCGGCGGCAAGACGTACGACGCGGTCGTGGCCTACCAGCGCAAGTACTCCGACGCCGGCGGCGTGGACGGCCTGGTCGGACGGAACACCTGGCACGGCCTGATCGCACGTACCGAGTTCGAGTAGGCCTCCTGGACGGCGCGGGCGGCGGCCGGGTCCGCGAGCCCGGCGGCCCCTGACCTTCGCGCCGACGCTGCGGCGCAGCCCCCGGTGAAGGGGCTGCGCCGCTCAGTGCTGTCAGGCCTTCGGGGCTTTCCAGGGAGCGTATTCGGTCGTGATCAATGGGTGCGGGTGAGGTCCTTGATCCAGATCATTGCGCCGCGGAGGTGGAGGCCGGCGAGGTGGCTTTCCGGGGTCTCGTCATACCGGGTGGCGATGCCTCGCCAGGCCTTCAGCTTGTTGATCAGGCGCTCGACGGTGTTGCGCTCCTTGTAGAGCACTGACGACCCCCGCACCGACGTGCCGGGCGACCCCTCCTGCGGGGCCGCCCGGCACGTCCGCGTTCCCCGAAGCCCGGGCCCGCGCCCCGCCAAGCGCCCGCGCCGGACGGAAACCCGTCCCACGACGCGGGCCCGGTCCGGGGGACACGTCCCTGGGACGGATGGGACGTCCGTACACCTTCCGGAGGGACCGCGGAGCACGGCAGAGTACGGCAGAGTCCTGCCGCAACAGGGTGGCCACGCGTCGGCGGCGCCAACCCGTTCGACGCGTACCGGCGGCAGCACACCCGACCGTCGACCGAGCCGCGCCCCGTGCGGCGGAGTCCGACGCGGCGACCCGACCAGGCATCACGCCCCGTACCACCGGGCGCCGTCCGTTCCGAGGGCACACCGCCCCGACACCGTCTCGCGAGGAGAAACACATGACCAGGAAGACCTTCGGCCGCGCCGCGGCGGCACTGGCCGTTGCCGGCTCGGCGCTGCTGGGCCTGTCCGGCACCGCCAGCGCCGCCCAGGGCGCGCCGTACATCGGCGACGGCTACCCCAACAACAGCCAGGCGGTGTGGTGCGTCCAGCACAACATCAACCACTTCATCGGGATCACCACCAAGACCGACCGCCCCGCGCCGCTGGCCGAGGACGGCCTCTGGGGTCCGAAGACCAAGGCCGCCGTCGAGTGGATCCAGGAGGACGCCTACGTCGACGGCCAGAAGCTCCAGGTCGACGGCATCGTCGGCCCGCTCACCGGCGACATGATCATGGGCGAGGGATACCAGTACGGCAACGGCGAGCAGGATTCCCCGTGCTGGCCGTACATCCCCACCACCTTCGGCGGCTGATCGTCCGCCACGGGAGGGGGAAGACATGACCTCGAAGCCCTTCGGCCGCGCCGCGGCGGCACTGGCCCTGGCCGGTGCCGCCCTGCTCACCCTGGCCGGGCCCGCCAGCGCCAGCCCCAGCGCCCCGACCCTCGGCGACGGCTACGCCAACAACACCCACGCCGTGTGGTGCGTCCAGCACAACCTCAACCACTTCCTGAACGTCACCACTCAGGCCGACCACCCCGCGCCGGTGGCGGAGGACGGGATCTGGGGCCCGCAGACCAAGTCCGCCGTCCAGTGGCTGCAGTCCCACACCATCCTCAGCGGCCGGTCGCTCCTCGCCGACGGCTTCGTCGGCCCGCTCACCGGGAACGCGATCATCGGCGACGGCGACCCGTACTACGTCGGCAGCTACGACGCCTACTGCTGGCAGTACATCCCCACCACCTACGGCCCCTGATCACCCGTACCGCGAGGAGCAACACATGACCGCGAAGTCCTTCGGCCGCGCCGTGCTGGCAGGGGCCGTGGCCGGAACCGCGCTGCTGGGTCTGGCCGGCTCCGCCAGCGCGTCCGACACCGCCGGCTACATCGGCGACGGCTACGCCAACAACAGCCAGGCGGTCTGGTGCGTTCAGCACCTGATCAACGACGTCGCCCGGAACAACAACCGGGCGACCATCGACGAGGACAGCATCTGGGGCCCGCAGACCAAGGACCAGGTCCTGTGGTTCCAGGCCTTCGTCCACGTGCAGCCGGACGGCATAGTCGGCCCCTTCACCGGCGACAACATCCTCTACCGCGGTGATCAGAAGTACGGCGGGAAGTCCGGCTCCTGCTTCGCCTACGTGCCCAGCGACTCGGGGCTGTTCGAGTAGCGCCCGCCCGTCGAGCACATCGGGCGTCAGGGGGCGGAGTTTGCCCGCCCCCTGACGCATCACCACGGATCCGGAGAACCCCCTGTGAAGACCATCCTTCCTGCCCGGCGCCACTGGTCGCTGGGCCTGGCCCTGGCGGCCGCACTGACCGGCTTCGGCGCCTACACCGCCTCCGCCGCAACCGCGCCGGCCCCGATCCCGATCACCTCCCCGGCCTGCCCGGCCAACCTCCAGCAGGGCGAGGCCGACGGCTGCGTCACCCAGCTCCAGGCGGAGCTCAACCTGACCGGCGCCCACCTGACCGTGGACGGCCAGTTCGGGCCCGCCACCGACAGCGCCGTGCGCACCTTCCAGGGCGCGCACCGCCTCACCGCGGACGGCATCGTCGGCCCGGCCACCAAGTCGGCGCTCGATGCGGCGGCGGCCGCCGCCTCGGGCACCGTGGACCTGCGCACCCAGTGCGGGAACCTCCAGACCGGGGCGAGCGGGCAGTGCGTCTCGACCCTGCAGACGATGCTGAACACCTTCAACGCCGGCCGCCTCGTCGTGGACGGGCAGTTCGGGCCGGCCACCGACACCGCCGTACGCAACTTCCAGGCCGCACAGGGCCTGGCCATCGACGGGATCGTCGGCACCGGCGTCAAGAACGCCCTCTACACCGGCACCCCCGCCCCGCTGCCCAGCGGCCCGATCGACTCCACCAGGGTCCTGAACGCGGCCAAGTCGTACCTGGGCGTTCCGTACGTGTGGGGCGGCGGGCACTCGCTGCGCGGCGAGGGCCCCGGCCCGTCGCTGGGCACCTGCGACGGCTACACCGGCTCGATCCAGCCCTGCCCGGCCAACACCACGGTGGGCGTGGACTGTTCGGGCCTGGTCCGGGCGGCTTTCTGGTTCGGCGCCGGCATCGACCTCGCAGGCGGCGGGGACACCACCGAGCAGACCCTGGACAAGCACCTCACCCCGATCACCGAGGCCCAGCGGCAGCCGGGCGACGTCGAGTACTTCGGCACCGACGCCCACAACACCGTGCACGTGGTGCTCTACGCCGGCACCGACTCCGCCACCGGCGCGGACATGATGTACGAGGCCAAGGAGACGGGCACCAACGTGCACTACGTCACCCTGCGCACCGGCGGCTACTGGTACCACGTCACGGCCTGACCGCCCGGCCACCGTGCGGGGGACGGCAACCGCCACCCGCGCGACACCCGAAACCACCCGCCCCGGGGCTGTTCGCCCGGCCATGCCGGCGGGGACCTCACCGTCCGTCCCGGACCATCGACCTGACCCCTGTGAAGGAAACGCCCATGCGTACCAAGCTCGCTGCCGTCGCCGCGGGAGCCGTCGTGCTCACCGGCCTCGGAATCGGCACCGCCACCACCGCATCCGCCAGCACCCCCGCCGCGTGCTCCTACTACGGCTACAGCAGCGACAACGAGGCGGAGGTGAGCTCCGGCGACAGCGGCCCGGAGATCAAGGCGCTGCAGTGCGAGCTCAACTACAGCGTGCGCGGCGCCGGTCTCCAGGTGGACGGGGTCTTCGGCAAGAACACCCTCGCCATCGTGAAGAAGTTCCAGGGGTGCGCCGGTCTCAGGCCCGACGGCATCGTCGGCCCGCTGACCTGGGCCAAGCTGGACTACCAGAGCGACATCGACACCGAGGCGAACTACCTCTGCTGATCCGGTCCGACCAAGTCCTCCCAGTCACCCGTACCGAAGGAAGAACCATGCGCAACAAGCTTGCGGCCGTTGCGGTCGCCACCCTCCTGGCCGCCGGCTTCGGTGTGACCACCGCCGGCAGCGCCTCGGCCGCGACGTCCCCGAGCCAGCTCTGCGGCGGCTACAGCACCAGCGAGCCGATGCTCTCCCAGGACGACAGCGGTGACGCGGTCAAGGCCTTGCAGTGCGAGCTCTACAACTCCCTCGCCTACATGGGCCCGGACGTCGACGGGTACTTCGGCCCCAAGACCCTCGCCGCGGTGCAGAAGTTCCAGACCTGCACCGGTCTCAAGCCCGACGGCATCGTCGGCCCGCTGACCTGGGCCAAGCTGGACTACCAGAGCAGCCAGGGCACCACCCCGGTCTGGTGCTAGGCCCCACCCCTGGGGCCCGTACGCCCCGAATGACCACCCAGCTCGCGAACTGAACGCCTCCTCCGCCCTCTTCCCCACCCCCTTCAACCTGGACGTCGACGGGCAGTTCGGCAAGAACACCCTCGCCGCGGTGAAGAGGTTCCAGGTGTGCGTCAAGCTCCCGGCCGACGGCATCGTCGGCCCGAACACCTGGTCCGAGCTGGACTTCTACGCCACCGCGTGGAAAGGGGCGACCTGCTGACGATCCGTCGCCGCAGGGGACTGACGAAGACGCTCGGCCGGATTCTCCCGGCCGAGCGTTTTCGCGTACGGCCCGTCGAACCGGGCGGCGACCCACCAGCCTGCCCGCGGGAGGGATACGACCGTACTCGTTGCCAGCCGTTCGTTGCCCCGTCCTCGTCAGGAGCACGGCCGCCGGTAGGGGTGGTGGCCGGCGTACTTCTTCCACTGGCTCTCGGGCACCGGGGTACCGGTGGCGCCTCCAGGCGGCCATGAGGTCGAATCTCCGTAGGTCCTTGAGGCAGCTGTCGTCGTGCTTCGGCGAGTGTCGGCTCGATCGGCGGGCGGGCACCACCCCGTCACGTAGGCCATCTGGGGGTCGGCGCTTGCGCCTGGTGCGGGCATGCGTTCGGCTGGCAAGCGGATGCCCGAGCATCCCTCTTCCTCCCGGGCCACCCAACACCTTATGGAGACCACATGCCCATCTGCACCACCCGCGACGGTGTCGAGATCTTCTACAAGGACTGGGGCCAGGGACGTCCCGTGGTGTTCATCCACGGCTGGCCGCTCAACGGCGACGCCTGGCAGGACCAGCTCAAGGCCGTCGTCGACGCCGGATACCGCGGAATCGCGCACGACCGCCGCGGCCACGGACACTCCACGCCCGTCTGGGACGGCTACGACTTCGACACCTTCGCCGACGACCTCAACGACCTGCTCACCGACCTCGACCTGCGAGATGTCACCCTGGTCGCGCACTCCATGGGGGGCGGCGAGCTCGCGCGCTACGTCGGCCGACACGGCACGGGGCGGCTGCGCTCGGCGGTGCTGCTGTCCGCCATCCCGCCGGTGATGATCAAATCTGACAAGAATCCCGACGGCGTGCCGGACGAGGTGTTCGACGCACTCAAGAACGGCGTCCTCACCGAGCGCTCCCAGTTCTGGAAGGACACTGCGGAGGGCTTCTTCTCCGCCAACCGCCCCGGGAACAAGGTCACCCAGGGCAACAAGGATGCCTTCTGGTACATGGCGATGGCGCAGACCATCGAAGGCGGCGTGCGGTGCGTGGACGCCTTCGGTTACACCGACTTCACCGAAGACCTGAAGAAGTTCGACATTCCCACCCTGGTGGTGCACGGCGACGACGACCAGGTCGTGCCCATCGACGCCACCGGCCGCAGGTCCGCCCAGATCATCCCGAACGCCGAGCTGAAGGTGTACGAGGGCAGCTCCCACGGCATCGCGATGGTGCCGGGCGACAAGGAGAAGTTCAACCGGGACCTGTTGGAATTCCTCAACAAGTAGAAGGCCCAGGCGAAGTCTCAGCCGACCCGGACAGCCGCAAGGTCTTACTCGCCTTCGCCCAGGACGACGAAGGAACGGCCGCCGCCCGAGCCCTCGTACTCGGGCCGGCCGACACCGAGCAGTTCCTGCACGGCGGCCTCACCCTGCGCCCCGAGACCGCGGCAACACTCGCCGCTTCACTGTGCGGCTGGGGGTTCGGTTCCTGGTTCGGCATGCGGGCCGGGAGGGATCCGCCCATGGCATGGGTCTGATGCGGTGCGATGCTGACGGCCCGGCGGCGAAGCACGGGGCGCACGACGCGGTCGGACGATGAGCTGCCTGTTTCCGTCGGCGTCGTACACCGCTCCTGTGAGTACGGTGACGGTCGTGCTGCGCGCGGTGAGCGCCGCCGCATCCTCGGATACGGCTGGGCGCGGCCGTCGCAGCGTGGTGCGTGGTTCCTCACGGCGGCTGTCGGCGTCAGCGAGTGAACAGCCCGGGGTTCTTGCGGACGAACCCGGATACTCCTTCGGCGGGCCGCCCGGTGATCTCCGCCATGCCGTCTGTCTGGCGGTCATAGCGCCCGGCCACGTGGAGGCGAGCCATGGTGGAGATGTGCTGGAGCACATGGGCCGGCAGTCCCAGTGCCGCGAGATCATTGTCGAGCCATTCCTGCAACGGGACGTCGGTGTAGCCGACCGTGCGGTGCAGAGCATCGGAGATCTCCGCGGCCAGAGCGGTGACGTCCTGTGATCGGGGACCGGTCAGCTCGTAGGTCCGGCCGATGCGCCCGGCCGGATCGGCCAGAATCTCCTCGACGACCGCGGCAACGTCACCGGCCGCGATCGGGGAGGTTCTCGCCTCGCCGAAGGGCCATCTGATCACGCCGTCCTTGGCGACCGAGGCGAACACGGTCTGGAAGAGCGGGTTCTCCATGAAGACGGTGGGCCTGACCTGGACCACGGGCAGGCCTGACCAGCCGAGAACCTGCTCGACCAGCCACTGCTGACGATGCTGATGCGAGTCGGAGCCGCTGGTGGCGTCCATCTCGGATACGGTCAGCTGCGACATGTTCACGAACGCCTCCAGGCGTCCGTAGGTGCGCGCGACCGCCGCTGTGGTCACAGCGGCCAGCAGATACTGGGCCGACACGGCCATGCCGAAGTACATCCGGCCGCAGCCGTCGAGGGCGTCGGCGACATCACGGGCATGCGTCAGATCTCCGACCACGACTTCGGCACCCGTGGCGCGCAGCGCCTGGGCACGGTCGTCGTCCTGGCGCACCAGAGCACGCACCTGGAAGCCCCGGCGCCGCAGCCCTTGGACCACGGTTCTGCCGACGGCCCCGACGCTGCCCGCAGCACCGGTCACCAGAATGGGCCGCATGCCTGCTTCCGGGCTGGAGTCCATGTCGGCAGCCTGCGGCCCGTACGGCCCGGGCGCAAACCGGGGTGACGTCCGGCCCCGGTGAAGGTCAGGCGATCGGCATGCGTCCGCGGCCCGAACTGCTGGCCCGTCCCCTCGGTCGCCGTCTCTCCCGGGCACGCGGAGTCATGAGCCGGCACCTCCGCGGTGGCCCTCCGTCTCACAGCGTCCGAGACGGCTCGGCGTGCTGGCGTCGCGCGGCCTCGGAGGGGACGTGATCAGGACCGTTCGCCGCAGCGCACCACCCTGACTCCGTCCCTCCACGCTACGCCCGCTCCCGGGAAGACTCCCGGCGGCTGACCATCCTTCGAAAGTCGGCCCTCCCGGGGGCTGACCAGGACCGAATCAGAGGGCCAGGCGGCTGATCGCGACTGCGGCCGCGTCGTCGTCGAGGTGACCGTGGACGTGGGCCAGCAGATCGTCGTGGAGAGCGCGCAGGAGCTCGCCAGGGTCGTCCTTGGCCCACACGGGCGCCCGTTCGGTGAACGGGTAGAAGAGCCCGTCGGTGTTGCGCGCTTCGATAACGCCGTCCGTGTAGAGGATGAGCAGGTCGCCAACCTCGAACGGGAAGGTCTGGACGTCGTAGGCGGTGATGCCGAAAGCGCAGCCGAGTCCGATCGGAAGGTGGCTCGCCCTCGGCGTCAGGGGGGTGACGCGGGTTCCCCGCAGGAGCAGCGGCGGTGGGTGGCCGCAGTTGATGAGGTGGACGACCGGATCGTGGTCGGGGATGTCGAGCAGGATCGCCGTGGCGAAGTCCTCGTCGGTGTCCTGCTCCGACGGTGACCGCCACTGGCTGGTGTCCCAGCGGAAGGCGGCGTCCAGGTGGATGGCGAGGCGAGGCAGGGTGGCCTGCCGATGGGCGGCCGCGCGGAAGGCGCCGAGCAGCAGGGCGGAGTTGTTGATCGAGGCCAGGCCGTTGCCGCGGACATCACCGATGAGGAGCCGGGTGCTGTGGTGGTCCGTGCGTGCGGCCGCGTACAGGTCTCCGCCCAGATCGGCTTCCTCCTCGGCGGGAATGTACAGGCCGGCGATCCGCAGCGGACCGGCGCGGTCGGGCAAGGGCTGCAGCAGCACGCTCTGCGCCGCCTCGGCGACGGACCGCACCCGGTGCAGCTGGCGCTCACGCCGGTCCCGTAGCACACAGATGCCGACACAGACGGCCGAGACGACGACCAGAGCGGCGATCTGAGCCTGGATGTTGCCGGCGGACAGGCCCTCTCTCAGCACACCGATCAGCATCTGCGCCGTCACGGCGAGCGCCCCCATCAGTGCCGTCACGCGGGCGCCCGCGAACGCCACCGTGATCGCCGGTGCCGCCACCAGCAGGGGCCCGAGGTGAATGTGCGGCGGAGCCAGCACGTCCACCACGCAGACCGCGCCGATCAGCCCCAGAGGGATCACCATCAGCGCGGGTGCGTGACCCGGCTGCCAGGAATGCCAGAACACCCGCCATGCTCGCAAGGCCATGCCCCAAGCTTTCCACCCACCTTCCCCTGCGGGAACGCGCCGCCCCGGAGGGGCCATCCGCTGCACCTTACGACTGAACGCGCCACTGCGCCTGCGCCATGACCATGGCGGCCTCCCGCCGACGGAACGACGCCGAGCCGACCGACTGGATCACGGCAGGCCGACCAGGCCGGGCGTCACGCCGGGACGGTGAGCAGCCGCTGGCCGTTGCCGGCGTAGATGTCGAAGTGACTGATCATTCCGGGGGACATGGGTACGGTTCCGGAAATCGCGGCGCCACCCGGGTAATCGCCGGCCTGCCAGGTGGCGGCGGTTGCTGTGCTGCCCGTGATCCCGACCGCTTGCAGGCTGCACGTGATCCCGGCGGGCGCTCCCTTGGCCGAGACCTGCAGGGCGCTGCCCCAGGCGGCGGGTGAGACCTTGATCGAGGCGGACACGCCGGTGGTGGGGTCGGTTCCGGAGAAGGTGCGGACCGGGGCCGGTGACGTCGGTGCGGGCTGCGCCACCTGGCTGCTCGTGGTCGCGACGGTGGCCAGCCAGGTACCGCCCGACGCTGCTGCAGCGACGATCGTCGCTGCGGCAGTGACCCCGACCAGTTGCCTCCGCACGGCGGTACGACGCCGGGACGCGGCCTGCTGGAGCAGCCGGTCGAGCCGGCTTTGGCCGGGTTGCTGCTGTACGCCCGCTGCGGCAGTGGCCGCAGGCGGCGGCTCCGGCTGCGCTCGCTCGCGTGCGGCGGCCCGCTGTACCAGCCGGTCGGCCAGTTCCCCGCTGGGCGCGGGCGGTGCCTCGCCTGCGGCCTCGGCCTCGGCCTCGCTGACCCTCGCGAGTAGCGCGGGCAGTCCCGCCAGTTCAGCATGCTCGGCCCGGCACTCGGCGCATTCTGCGAGGTGGGCGCGGACCTGCTCGGCCTCCGCCGGGGACAGCGTTCCCAGCACGTATCCGCCCAGGGACAACCGGATGGCGTCGCGGTCGCCGTTCATGGTCCGCACCTCCTTCACGACGCGGTCACGGCTCGATACCCCGTTCCTGCAGCGCCAGCCGAAGCGCCTTCAGGGCGTAGTACGTGCGCGACTTCACGGTGCCCACCGGAATGCCGAGCATCTCCGCGGCCTCGACCATCGTCCGGCCCCGGTAGTACGTCTCCAGCAGCACGGCCCGGTGCTCCGCGGAGAGGGTCCGGATGGCCTCGGCCACCGCCCAGCTCTGCAGCGTCTGCTCGATTTCGTCTTCTCCGGGCGTCTGCTCCGCGAGCCGTTCCAGCGCCTGCCCGTCGACCTCGGTAGGTCTGGCCCGGCGGGCCCGGTGGGCGTCGATGACCAGGTTCCGGGCGACCGTGCACAGCCACGCCCGGGCCGGCCCGCGCTCGGGGTCGAACGCCGCGGGGTGCTGCCAGGCCCGCAGCAGTGTCTCCTGCACGACATCCTCGGCCCATTGCCAGTCTCCTGAGGTCAGTCGCAGGACGAAGTGAAGCAGCGGCCCGGCGTGCTCCGCGTACAGCGTGCGGAGTAGTTCCTCGTCCGCGCGGGAGATGGTCCCCGTACCAGAGACACGGTTCCCGGAGCGATCCGGCTCACTCGGTGGACCGCGTCTCCGAAGACTCCACGGCATAAATCGATCATCGCATATGCCACTGATCCGTGAAATTTCGCAAAAGGTGCTCGCGCACCGAACCGTACGGTGCCCGGCGCCCGTGGAACCTGACGAGCACCGATCCCCGGGATCCCCTCCTTCCCCATTCCGCACGGAGTGAGCCGGGACGGCCGAGATGGTTCCGCCGCCCCTCAAGGCACACCCGTCGTCACGTACAGCGACCGGTGCCGCCCGCGGGCGGCTACCGGCGAACACACCGAGCGAACGACCGACCCATGCCCGCCCCCGTCGCGGGCTGATCAGCAGAGAGCACACACCCGCACCCGTGTACCTGTACTCCCTGGTCCGCAGCGGCCCGAGTGGTGCACCCGAGTGGTCCGAGCGTTACGGCCACCTGCTGCCACGGCCCGCCACCAGCGAGAAGGAGCCACTGAAATGAGTGGGAAGCAGAAGACGCTCGCCGTCCTGACCGGGACCGTCCTGGCAGCCGGACTCACCAGCCCGGCCTTCGGTTCCACCGCCGTCGACGCTCTGCCACCGACCACGAGCACGGCCGCCCCGGGGTCCGGGAGGTCGGTCGTGGAGTGGAACCGCGAGCTCATCACCATCCTGAGCGGTCCGAAAGCCCAACCGTCCACCGTCCACCCCACGCGCAGCTTCGCGCTGCTCCAGGCCGCCGAGTACGACGCGGTGGTGTCGATCACCCGGACCGCTCCCGCGTACCTGTTCTCGGTGCCGGCACCTCAGGGCGCCCGTGCGGACGTCGCAGCGGACCAGGCCGCCCACGATGTGCTGGTCGCCCTGTACCCGGCCGAGCGCGCCGGCGTGGACCGGCAGCTGAGCAGCCAGTTGTCCGCAGTCGCCGACGGCGCCCGTAAGCAGGCGGGCATCGGCGTGGGAGCGGCGGTCGCGCGCCAACTGATCAGTCTGCGGTCCGCTGACGGATCCTCGGCCGAGCCGCCGCGGTTCACTCCCGGCAGCCAGCCCGGCGACTACCGGCCCACGCCGCCCGACTTCCCCGCGCCGGTGTTCACCAACTGGGGCTCGGTCAAGCCGTTCGTGCTGACGAGCGGTAACCAGTTCCGCCCGGCAGCGCCGCCGGCCGTCGGCTCCGCCGAGTACGCCGCCGCCCTGAACGAGGTCAAGGGCCTGGGGAGCAAGACCAGTACCACCCGCACTCCTGATCAGACCGCGGCCGCGAAGTTCTGGGCGGCGGCGCCCGTCTGGAACGTGTGGAACCAGGTCGCGCAGGGCCTTGTCACCTCCGGGAACGCGAGCCTGGAGAAGGCGGTGAAGGTCTTCGCCCGGCTCGACCTGTCCCTCGCCGACACCGCGATCGCGATGTACGACGCCAAGTACGCCTACCACGTGTGGCGGCCCGTCACCGCGATCCGGCTCGGCGACACGCACGACAACCCGGGCATCGTCGGCGATCCCGGCTGGACCCCGCTGCTGCCGACCGCCCCGGACCCGTCCTACCCCGGCGCTCACGGCGCTCTCAGCCAGGCGGCGGCAACGACGCTCGCCGGAATCTACGGTGCGCAGCACCGGCTCACGGTGACCTCGAAGGGCGTCACCCGAACCTTCGCCGGCTTCCAGGACGCCGCCACCGAGGCGTGGCTCAGCCGGGTCTGGTCCGGCCAGCACACCGCCATCGACAACCAGGCCGGCCAGCAACTCGGCACGCAGGTGGCCGAGTTCGTGGCGCACCAGCTCTGACCGCCCGCGCGGCGCCAGGGCGCCGGGACCAGGAGCCGCCTCCACCCGACACGTCGGGTGGAGGCGGCCCCGGTCGGGTGACGATCATTTGGCGGAGCAGTGGGCTCGCACCGCCCCGGCTACTGCTTGGCGCGCTCGGCGAGGCGGTCGAGCGAGTCGACGTACTTGAGCATCAGGCGGGCGAACTCCAGGCGGTCGCGTTCGTTCCAGTCGGCGGTGATGCAGTCGTAGGCGTCGCGCTGGTGGCGGCGCAGGCGGGCCATGAGTTCGGTGCCGGCCGGGCTGAGGTGGAGGACGGTGCGGCGGCCGTCCTGCTGGGAGGCGGCGCGGGTCAGGTAGCCGGTCTTGATGCTGTCGCTCACCATGCGGCTGGCGACGGACGGGTCCACGCCGAGGAGTTCGGCGATCGCGCCGACGGTGACCTCCTTCCCGGAGTCCTGGGTGTGCTGCTGGACGAGGTTCAGGACGAGGGTGCGGCTCAGGTCCTTGGCCGAGATGGGGTTCTCGACCTCCAGCAGTGAGGTGCGGCGCAGCCGGCCG
This sequence comes from Streptomyces viridifaciens, assembly GCF_001888885.2. Classification (NCBI taxonomy): domain Bacteria; kingdom Bacillati; phylum Actinomycetota; class Actinomycetes; order Kitasatosporales; family Streptomycetaceae; genus Streptomyces; species Streptomyces viridifaciens. The sequence continues at coordinate 780,130 of NZ_CP090840.1, read as the reverse complement.
AAGGCCGGGCCCACGGATCGAGCAGTGGCTGGTCCCCGTGCTGGGCGGGGCGCTTCACGGCTCTCCGGCTGCCGGCTGACCCCGGTGGCAGGCCCGGCAGGCCCTATCCCAGCGCGCGGTCGAGGTTGAACGCGGCGCTGATCAGCGAGAGATGAGTGAACGCCTGCGGGAAGTTGCCGAGCTGTTCCCCGGTGCGTCCGATCTCCTCGGCGTAGAGGCCGACGTGGTTGGCGTAGGTGAGCATCTTCTCGAAGGCCAGCCGGGCCTCCTCCACGCGTCCTGCGCGGGTGAGCGCCTCGACGTACCAGAAGGAGCAGATCGAGAAGGTGCCCTCGGGTCCTTGCAGCCCGTCCGGGCTGGCCTGCGGATCGTAGCGGTAGACCAGCGAGTCGGAGACCAGATCCGTGCTGAGCGCGTCCAGGGTCGACAGCCACTTGGGATCGGTCGGGGAGATGAACTTGGCCATCGGCATCATCAGGACCGAGGCGTCGAGGACGTCACCGTCCAGATCCTGGAGGAACGCCCCGCGTTCCTCGGACCAACCCTGTCGCATGATCTGCCGGTATACCTCGTCGCGGCACCGCTGCCAGCGGGGGAGGTCGGCCGGCAGGCCCCGCCGGTTCGCTATCCGGATGGCCCGTTCGATTGCCACCCAGCACATCAGGCGCGAGTAGACGTAGTTCTTCCGGCCGCCCCGGGTCTCCCAGACGCCCTCGTCGGGCTGGTCCCAGTGGTCGCAGAGCCAGCCCACGACGGCGCCGACCTCATCCCAGCGGTCGCTGCTGATCGGCTGACCCCACTTGTCGTAGAGGTAGACCGAGTCGATCAGGGCTCCGTAGATGTCGAGTTGGAGCTGTTTGGTCGCGGCGTTGCCCACCCGCACGGGAGCGGATCCCAGATGGCCTTCGAGGTGGGACAGGTCGGTCTCGGGCAGGTCGCTTCGCCCGTCGATGCCGTACATGATCTGCAGCGGTCCCGTGGGGCCGGAGCCTCGCATGATGCCCCGCTCGGACAGGAAGCCCATGAAGGCCTCGGCCTCGGAGGTGAAGCCCAGCCGCAGCATGGCGTAGACGCAGAAGGCGGCGTCGCGGACCCACACGTAGCGGTAGTCCCAGTTGCGCCCGCCACCGACCTGCTCGGGCAGGCTGGTCGTCGGCGCGGCCACGATCGCGCCGGTCGGCACGTAGGTGAGCAGCTTCAGGACCAGGGCGGAGCGGTGCACCATCTCGCGCCACCGGCCGCGATAGCGCGACTGCGAGAGCCAGCGGCGCCAGAACCGGACCGTCGTCCCGAACTCGGCCTCCGCCTCGGCGGCCGGACAGGCCCGGGGCCGCACGTCGTCGCCGATCCGGTCGAGGGCGAACACCACGGACTCACCTTCGAGCAGCTTGAAATGCGACACCACGTCCATGGCGTCGGGTTCCAGCGGTGCGGTGGAGGTCAGCGCGAGGGAGAGCGACGGGGACTCGAAGACGGCCTCGTGTCCCCGCACGCGCACGGTGTGCGGTTCGGCCCCGTAGCCGAAGCGCGGAGCGATCCGGGCGGCGAACGGCAGGGTGCCGCGTACGCAGACCACCCGGCGGATCAGCCGGTGCCGGGCCGCCTCGCGGGACTCGTCTGCGACCGGCATGAAGTCCTGGATCTCCGCCACCCCGTCGGCTGCGTAGAACCGTGTGATCAGCACGTTGGTGTCGGGGAAGTAGAACTGCCGGGTCCGGGCCGGCACGTCGGCGGCCAGCTGGAACGAACCGCCCTTGTCGGCGTCGAGAATGGCGCCGAACACGCTGGGCGCGTCGAAGCGGGGGCAGCAGTACCAGTCGATCGTGCCGTCGGTACCGACCAGTGCGGCGGTGCGCAGGTCGCCGATCAGACCGTGCTCGGAGATCGGCATGTAGCGCGGGTCGTCCACCCAGCCGGACACGCTTCCGATGGCCATGCCCGCCTCCCTACCGTTCGGCTGTGGGCAGGTGCGGCCTCTCAGGACCTCGCCCTCCATGGTAGATCGCGTCCGGCCTGCGGCCAGTCGGCCCGAGGGCAGCCGGGTGGGGGCCGAGGTCCCTCGTTGGTGGTGGCGCACTGGCGCCGAGCGCGAGGCCCGCGCGCGGGCCTCGATGCTCGGAGACCAGGCCGGCGACGCCGTGGAAGACCCAGGCCGCCCCGGGGCGCTGCTCGTCGCCCAGCAGGAGCGCGGCCACCGCCTCCGGGTCCTCACGCATGGCGTTGTGGACGGTCGGGAGGTCGTGGACCTGCCACTCGGGATCGGCCCGGAGCCGGGTTCGGAGGTCGGCGAACGGCGTCCTGTCCTCCCACCCCGAGCAGTAGACGAACTCCCGACGGGGCACCTGGGCGAACGCGCCGGTGAGCCGGATCCCCTGCAGCAAAGAGGCGAGGGGGTGCGGCCGCCGGCGGGGATCGCCGCCAGTTGACGGCTGGACGGCGTAACCGGTGCCCGCCGCACCGGCGACGAACGCCTCCCGGTAGCCCTCGCTCGTCGACGACCAGCACGACTCGCCGTCCCGCGGCACGTAGGCGTCGAGATGCACCAGTCGGGCGACCCGGCCGCCGGCGCGGTCGGCGGCGGCTGCGATCACCATCCCGCCGTAGCTGTGGCCGACGAGCGTCGCTTCGGTGATGTGGGCGCGATCGAGCAGCCGCAACACGTCGTCGGCGTGCGTGTCGAGGTTGGCGGTCGCGACCGTCGCGTCGTCGTCCTCCGGCCACAGGCCGGTCAGGGTCAGGGCGTGAACGGTGTGTCCGGCACGTTCCAGCAGCGGAACCACCGCCTCGAACGCCCAGGCGCCGTGCCAAGCACCCGGCACGAGGATGAACGTAGCCATGCGTTTCTCCTACTCCCTCAGGCCGCGGCATCGAGGCACGCTGCCCCGATGCGCCGCGGTTCGGTCGGCGCGCTGCGCGACCGGCGACCGCTCCGCACGAGGAAGTCTCACCGGGCCGTGGTGTGGCCTGCTACCGATAGGCTGCCAACCGATGCCTGTTCACCGCCAAACTCCTCCGACCGCCGGTGTGACCTCGCAGGTGTGGCCGTCCGGCGGGCGCCACCTCTGGCCGTCCGGCGAGACAAGCAAGACGCAGTCGCACACGCGCGGACACCTGGTCTACGCGGCCAGCGGCGTCCTGGCGGTTCACACCGAGCGCGGTACGTCGATCGTTCCGGCCAACCGAGTCGCCTGGACCCCCGCCGGGTTCACGCACCACCACCGGGCCCACGGCGACACCGACATGCGCATCGTCTTCCTCACGCCGTCCCTCGCCCGGCTCGTCCCGGACCACCCCGCCGTGTTTCTGGCCTCCGGCCTCGCCCGCGAGGTCCTGCTCGCTCTGACCGGCCCCCGCAACCACGACGACGCACCCGGCTACAGCCGCAGTGCGCGCGCTCGCCTGCTGCGGGTCCTCGTCGACGACCTCTGCGAGGCAGACGAACAGCCGCTGCACCTGCCGGAGCCGCAGGACGATCGACTGCAGGCCCTTGCCCGCCTCCTGCACGAGAACCCGGCAGACAACGCCACCCTGGCCGAACTCGGGGCGACGATCGGGGCCAGCACCCGCACCCTCAGCCGACTGTTCCGCAGCGAACTCGGCATGACCTTCTACGAGTGGCGCACGCAACTGCGCATCCACCACTCGCTCGTGCTACTCGCCGACGGCCACGACACCATCCGCACCGCCTACGCCTGCGGCTGGGCCAACCCGAGCAGTTTCATCGCCGCGTTCACCGACATCGTCGGAACGACTCCGGGCCGCCACCGCGCCATGCGCGGGAACACCGGTATCGGGGGACGCTGAGTCGGGGGCCGACCCGGGGCGCCGGCCATGGCGCCGGGGCGCAGAGAAATCCGCTGGTTCGCGGTCAGCGTCGGGCCTACGCTCCCGGCCCTTAGGCTCGTTGAGGTGCTATTCGGCGTACTGCCTGACGTCGACCCAGTCGAGGGTGCGCTGCACGGCCTTCTGCCACCCCGCGTACCCCTCGGCCCGCCGCTCCTCGGTCCACGAGGGCTCCCAGCGTTTCGACTCCTGCCAGTGCAAGCGCAGTTCGTCCTCGTCCTGCCAGAATCCGGTAGCCAGGCCGGCTGCGTACGCGGCGCCGAGCGCAGTGGTCTCGGCGACCACCGGACGGCTGACGGGGACGCCGAGCACGTCGGCCTGGGTCTGCATGCACAGGTCGTTGGCGGTCACCCCGGCGTCCACCTTGAGCACCTCGAGGTGGACGCCGGAGTCCTGCTCCATCGCCTCAACCACGTCCCTGCTCTGGTAGCAGATGGCCTCCAGCGTGGCCCGGGCCAGGTGCCCGTTCGTGTGATACCGGGCCAGGCCGACGATCGCGCCGCGGGCGTCCGAGCGCCAGTAGGGCGCGAAGAGCCCGGAGAAGGCGGGCACGAAGTAGACGCCCTCGCTGCCGTCGACCGTGTGGGCGAGCCGCTCGACCTCCGGGGCACTGTCGATGATCTTCAGTTGGTCCCGCAGCCACTGGACGGCCGAGCCGGTGACCGCGATCGAACCCTCCAGCGCGTACACCGCCGGGCTGTCGCCGAACTGGTAGGCCACCGTACTGAGCAGGCCGTGCCGTGAACGGACCAGCGTGGTACCGGTGTTGAGCACCAAGAAGTTGCCGGTGCCGTAGGTGTTCTTCGCCTCGCCGGGCGCGAAGCAGACCTGCCCGACGGTCGCCGCGTGCTGGTCACCGAGCACCCCCGTGATCGGTACGGCTGTGCGCAGCGGCCCCGAGGTGCGGGCTGTGCCGTACGCCCCGGCGTGCGAGGACGGGCGGATTACCGGCAGCATCGCGCGCGGGATGCCGAACAGCGCCAGCAGTTCGTCGTCCCAGTCCAGCGTCTCCAGGTTCATCAGCATGGTGCGGCTGGCGTTGGTCACGTCGGTCGCGTGGATCCCGCCTTCCGGGCCGCCGGTGAGGTTCCACAGCACCCAGCAGTCGGTAGTACCGAAGATCGCGTGTCCCTTGTCCGCGTCCGCCCGGACGCCCTCGACGTTGTCCAGGATCCACTTGATCTTGCCGCCGGAGAAGTACGTGGCCGGCGGCAGCCCGGCCTTGCGGCGGATCACCTCACCGTGCCCGTCGCGCTCCAGCGCGGCCGCGATCGAGTCGGTGCGGGTGTCCTGCCAGACGATCGCGTTGTAGTACGGTCGGCCGGTGCGCCGGTCCCAGACGACCGTCGTCTCACGCTGGTTGGTGATCCCGATCGCCACCAGGTCGGCCGGCGACAGGCTGCCCTGCCGGACGGCGTTGCGCATCACCGAGTCGGTCCGCTCCCAGATCTCCACCGGGTCGTGCTCCACCCAACCGGGGCGGGGCAGGATCTGGGTGTGCTCCAACTGCTGCATCGCCACCTCGTTGCCGGCGTGGTCGAAGATCATGAATCGCGAGCTCGTGGTCCCCTGATCCACCGCTCCGACGAACTCTGGCATGGCTGCCGCCTCTGCTTCTGTGCTTCCGCTTGCGTCCGCCGGGTGGGGCTGGTGATGCCGGCCGGTACGAGGACGACTCAGCCGATCGGCTCGATCGGGGCTTGGCCGGGCTCCTCGGGCCCCTCGGCCCCGAGATGGGGAGTGACCAGGTAGCGGTACGCAACACCGCCGACCAGACAGCCGATCAGCGGGCCGACGATCGGTACCCAGAAGTACAGATGGCCGTACTGGTCCCGCCAGGCATGCGAGTATCCGGTGAGGTAACTGGCCAGGCGCGGTCCGAAGTCGCGGGCCGGGTTGATCGCGTAGCCCGCGTCCGTGCCCCAGGCCATGCCGATTCCCACCACGATGAGGCCGACGACGAACGGGCCCAGGTTGGCTTCCGGCGGCGTGTTCAGCACGTCGGTCACCGCGAGCACCAGGAAGACCAGGATGGCGGTGCCGATGACCTGGTCGCGCAGCGCACCCCAGTCGCTGACCGGAGCCGTGCCGTTGCCCGGGAGGGTGGAGAAGACGACCTGGGTCTTGAGGGTGTGGCCGGGATCGACCTTGTTCAGCACCTCGGTGTAGTTCCAGCGCACCAGCAGCGCCGCGACGAACGCCCCGGCGGTCTGGGCCAGCACGTACGGCAGCACCTTGCGCCACTCGAATCCCTTGAAGACGGCGAGCGCGACGGTGACCGCCGGATTGAGATGGGCTCCGCTGATCCGGGCGGCCGTGTAGATACCGAACGTGACACCAAGGCCCCAGGCCCAGGAGATGCTGTCGTGGTTGCCGATGCCGCCGGCGACCACCTGAGCCACCACGCCGACGCCGAAGAGGATCAGGATCATCGTACCGGCGAACTCCGCGCTGAGTTCACCGAGCAGTCTTCGGCCGGAACTGTGCGTGGCCCTGCTCGCGCTCGGCGTATTTCCCGTGTTCTCCGTCATGGAATCCGATTCCCGCCAACCGGGGTCATCCGTACAGGCTGTGCGCGACCCAGCCTCTGCGAGAACCGGCACGGTGGCCTGCGGAGACGGCCGTTCGAGCCACAGACGCTCGGGCTTGCAGGGGTTGCTCGGCGTCGGTCAGACAGTGACGGCCGCATCCGGCTCGGCGTGCTCGTGGATCGGTGTGCTGGCGTCCTGAGTGTCAGGGTTGCCTCTACGAGAGGTGGCAACACGAACGATCGGGGCGCATCACGACGTCGACGGGCTCGGGGAGCGCAGCGGGCAGGCCCGGGACGGCGTCGGCGCCGTGGCTGCTGGACCCGGCTGCGAAGTCTCGTGATGCCGAGCGCCTCTTCCCCAGCGGGGTGCCGCTGCACGGCATGCTCGACTGCGGCCGCGTCCCGCCAGCCGTCGAGGACGCCGGGTCACGGCCAGCCTCGTTGCCGGGTTCCCGGTCCGTACGCGGTGCTGGACCGATGGGCGTCGCCGCCTGTCCGACCTGACTCCCGACCGGTTCGCCGCCGGTCGTCGGCGCGTTCCCGCTGCTCTGCTGCCGCTCGGCCCATCCGCAGGCCCGGCCGCTGCTGACGTCGGGTCGGCGTAGCCCGGGCTGCATCCGCAGCCGAGCGGCGGCACTGTGGAACCGGGCGGCCGGCCGAACCCCCGAGCGGTCCGGCCGCCCGCACCGCGCGGTGTCCGCGACGTGCCTGGGTGCTGGGCGACCGAATCGTCCCGCACCAGGTGCCGACAGGGGACGACGACCACCGGCGCTGTGGACCACCACGTACATCGAGCAGGCGGCGGCGTTGGACGCAACACCGTGAGCACCAGGCCAAACGGGCCAGCGAGGAGCGGCGAGTACGTGTGGCGGCGAGGTTGAGTTCGTGGAGGGCCTGCTCGTGTTCGGTGCCCAGGGGTTCGGGTGGGCGGCCTGATACCGCCCGTGGCGGCCGGGTGTGCCCGGGCCCGGAGGCGAACCGGTGGATGCCCCCGGGGCGGGCAACGGCCGGGGCGGAGGCCACCGCCCCGGCGGCCGACCGTCAGCCGTCGTGGCTGCGCAGCGTCTCCTTGACCTTGGCGATCGCGAAGCCCCACCCCTGCTCGACGGTCGGCTTGCCCGGAACCGCGAGTTCCCGGGGGTTGGTCAGGACGTCGAGCACCACCGGTCCCGGCGTCTCGAAGGCCCGTCGCACGCCGTCGAGCAGTTCGGAGGGCCGGGTGACCCGGATGCCGGTCAGGCCGAGCGCGGTGGCGACCGCGGCGAAGTCCGGGTTGTCCAGCTCCGTGCCGAACTCCGGGAGCCCGGCCTGCTCCTGCTCCAGCTTGACCATGCCCAGGCGGCGGTTGTCGAACACCACGAGCTTCACCGGCAGCCGGTGGGTCCTGATCGTCATCAGGTCGCCGAGGAGCATGCTCAGGCCGCCGTCGCCGCAGAACGCCACGACCTGCCGGTCGGGGGCCCAGAGCTGCGCGCCGAGGGCTTGGGGCATGGCGTTGGCCATCGAGCCGAGGTTGTACGACCCCAGCAGCCGCCGGCGGCCGTGCATGGTCACGAACCGGGACAGCCAGACGGTCGCCATGCCGGTGTCGGAGGTGAAGACGGCGTCGTCGCTCGCGCAGTCGTTCACGGCGGCGGCCAGGGCTTCCGGGCGGACGTCGTGGGCCCGGTTGTCCAGCGCGCTGCGCAGGCGGCCGAGCAGGTGGTGGTCGTGCTCGGGGTCCGCCAGGCGCCGCTGGCCGGCGGTCCACTGCTCGAAGCGCTCACGGGCTGCTTCGAGGTGGGCGCGGTCCGCGGTGGGCCTGAGGTGCGGCAGGAGGGCCCGGAGGGTGGCCGCGGTGTCGCCCGCCAGTCCCACGTCGACGGGTACCCGGCGGCCGAGGTTGCGTTCGAGGAGGTCGATCTGGACGACCTTGCGGCCGGTGGGGTACCAGTCGCGGTAGGGGAAGTCCGTGCCGAGCATGATCAGGGTGTCGCAGGCGTCCAGCGCCGCGGCGGCGGCGGGGTTGCCGATCAGGCCGGTCTGTCCGACCTGGTAGGGGTTGTCCGCTTCGAAGCCCTCCTTGGCCTTCAGGGTGAGGACCATGGGTGCGGACAGGCGCTCGGCGAGTTCCAGCACCTCCCCGCGGGCGTCCCGGGCTCCCCGGCCGACCAGGAGGGTCACCCGGTCGGCGGCGTTGACGAGGTCGGCGGCTTCCCGGATGCCGGCGTCGTCGGCGCGGGTGACCGGGCGGACACGCGGGAAGCGGGCAGGGCGGTCGTCCGTCAGCTCCCGGTCGCCGAGGTCGCCGGGGACCGTCAGCACTGCCACACCGCGCTCGCTGATCGCGCAGCGGACGGCGGTCTCCAGCATCCTCGGCAGTTGGTCCGGTGAGGTCACGGTCGCCCGGAAGACCGCGACGTCCCGGAACAGCAGGTCGTTGTCGACTTCCTGGAAGTAGTCGCTGCCCAGCTCGGCGGACGGGACCTGTCCGGCGATGGCGAGCAGCGGGGTCCGGCTCTTGGCCGCGTCGTACAGTCCGTTGAGCAGGTGCACCGATCCGGGGCCGACGGTACCCATGCACACGCCCAGGGTTCCGGACAGCTGGGACTGGGCGCCGGCCGCGAAGGCCGCGGCCTCCTCGTGGCGGCAGCCGATCCAGTCCACGCCCTCGGTGGTGCGGATGGCCTCGGTCAGCGGGTTCAGGGCGTCGCCGACGACGCCGAACACATGGCGCACCCCCAGCTCCTGCAGGGCGTCGACGATCACACGGGCGACGGTACGTGCCACGGGGCTTCCCTTCGAAGTGTCAGACGGTGAACCGGTCGGGGTGGGCGGCCTCCCAGTCGCGCGCCCAGGAAGCGGGAGGGTCATGGAGCAGCTGCCCCGGTTCCAGCCAGAGATGGAGGTCCGCGTAGGAGCGGATGGTCTGCGGGTCGATGCGGCGCTGGAGCATGTGCGGGCGCAGCTGCGAGGGGTCGTCGACTCCCATCGCGGCCATGATCTGCAGGGCGCTCCTGACGGTGGCCTCCTGGTAGCGCCGCACCCGCTGGGACTTGTCCCCCACGTGCAGGGCGCGGGCCCGGCGCGGGTCCTGGGTCGCCACGCCGACCGGGCAGGTGTTGGTGTGGCAGCGCTGGGCCTGGATGCAGCCGACGGCGAACATCATGGCCCGGGCGGCGTTGGTGTAGTCGGCTCCCTGGATCAACCGCTTCACCAGGTCGCTGCCGGTGGCCACCTTGCCACTGGCGCCGATCCGGATCCGGTCCCGGAGACCGGTGCCGACCAGCGCGTTGTGCACCGTCATCAGTCCCTCGGTGAGCGGCATTCCGACGTGGTCGGCGAACTCCAGCGGGGCGGCGCCGGTCCCGCCCTCCGCTCCGTCGACGATGACGAAGTCCGGCGTCACCCCCTCCTCCAGCATGGCCTTGCAGACCGCGAGGAACTGGCGGCGCGAGCCGACGCAGAGCTTGAACCCGGTCGGCTTGCCGCCCGCCAGCCCGCGCATCCGGCCGATGAAGCGGACCAGTTCGCGCGGCGTGGAGAACACCCGGTGGTAGGGCGGGGAGACCACGGTCCTCCCCTGCGGGACGCCGCGCACCCGCGCGATCCGGGCGTCGACCTTGGATCCGGGCAGCACGCCGCCGATGCCGGGTTTGGCGCCCTGGCTGAGCTTCAGTGAGACGCACTTGACCTGCGGGTGCGCCGCCTTCTCGGCGAACTGGCCGGGGTCGAAGTCTCCGTCCTCGGTGCGGCAGCCGAAGTAGCCGGTGCCGATCTCCCACACCAGGTCTCCGCCGGGCCGCAGGTGGTACTCGGACAGCCCGCCCTCACCGGTGTCATGGGCGAAACCGCCCAGCGCCGCACCGGTGTTCAGGGCCAGCACCGCGTTGGCCGACAGCGAGCCGAAGCTCATCGCGGACACGTTGAGCAGTGCCATCGCGTACGGCTGGGAGCAGTCGGGACCGCCGACCCGCACCCTGGGCAGGTGCTGCGGCACCGCGACGGGGGCCATCGACGGCACCAGGAACTCGCGCCCGCTCTCGTACAGGTCCAGCTCCGTGCCGAACGGCTCCTCCGCGTCCGTTCCCTTGGCCCGCTCGTAGACGATGCTGCGGGTGTCGCGGTCGTAGGGGCGCCCGTCGACGTTGCGTTCGACGAAGTACTGCTGCACCTCGGGTCGGATGCCCTCCAGCGCGAACCGCAGACGCCCGATGACCGGGTAGTTCCGCAGGATCGAATGCCGGGTCTGCAGCAGGTCCTTCGACGCCAGCACCGTCACCACCAGCAAGGGGACGGCCGCACACCACCACCACGGGGACCCGAAAACGGCCGCGGCCGTGGCGGCGGCCGCTCCACCGACCGGCCCGGCAACCCACAGGAATCTCAGCACAGCAGCCGTCTAACCCCGAACGGCGCAGATAGTCAGGCGAGTTGCTCGGCCAGTAGCCGATCCAGTCCAGGCCCGCATGCCGAGCCGCCCCTGCTCCAGCCGGATACCAGTCGATGCTGACCGCGGCCAGCTGCGCCACCTCCTGCCGCACTGGGCCCGTGGGCACCGCCCCGACCACACGCACGGGTTCCTCCACCACGGCCGGCACTGTAGCGGGCGATCACGAAGGAGAGCCGGCGTTCGGCGTCGGCCGCCTACCTGAACCGCGCCGGGGAGCCGATCCGCTCGGGGGAGTGAGACGGGCAGGGATCGACGTGACGCTTCCTCAGATGCGCCCGACCTGCCAAGATCCGCTGGTGAAACACGTGACTTACCGTCTCCAGCCGGCACAGATTCGCCGCCAGTGGATCTTCTCGGCGCTCTTCCTGGCCCAGGGTGCTTACCTTCTGTACCGCGGTTCGCTCGTCCCGGTGGACGTCCGGACTGCCGCCGCCATGGCTTTCGGTGTTCTCCTGATCGTCGGTGGACTCCTCCAGGTGAGGGGCGCCTTCAGTAGCGTGAGCTTCGACGAGCGTGAGATCTGGTGGACCGGGGCGTTGGGCTCCCGCAAGCGGTTCGCCTGGGCGGACATCACCAACGTCGAGGTCGGGAAGAACCGTAACCGCCCCGATTCCGGGGACGTCGTGCGGGTCACCCACCGGGAGCACGGTGACTCCAAGCTGCCGGCGGTGATCGGCATGCCGGGCGCCTGGCGCGACCCGGACTTCGAGACCAAGGCGGCTGACGTCATCGCCACCTGGCGTGCGGCGACGGCGATGCCCGAGCCCGCGGCGTAGTCGGGCATGTGCGGCCCCGGGGACGGGAGGTACGAGCCCAACGTCTACACGGCCGCCGAACCGTACGACCTGACGTCCGGCCGCTACCTCAACCTGCACCAGTGCATGTTCTGGAGCGACTTCGACCTCGACCACCTCACCACGGCGGTGGGCACCACCGACGTCAAGTTCGTCGCCGGCACCGACGTCTCCGACACCCGTGACACCGCGGTCAGCTGCGGCCGGGCGACGGGCGGTACCAGTTCGTCCCGATCCTCTCCGGCGTCAAGGCCCTCCTCATCCACTGAGGCCCGCCGCCTCCACCACGCACGGGAAGTCGGCCCCGCCGGCTTCCCGTGCAGCTTCGCCCTTGCCGGGCGTCCTGTCCGCGAAGATCTCGGTCATCTCAGTGGCCTTCGCGAGCGCCAGCTGGGCCGGGCCACCGTCATCGATGTCCTTGAGCACCACCCGGTAGTCCCCGATCAGGGCCTCGACCAGCTCCTGCTGGCGAAGGCGGATCTCCTCCAGCTCCGCCTTCGCCTTCTTCACAGCTGAGGACAGTAGTGCCCGCAGCCGCGTACCCGCCCGGCCAGGGGCTCACTTCGACCGTACCCCTACCGGTGGTACCACGCCTCTACGTCATGCTCGGCGGGGTAACAGAAGGTCACGTCGGCCAGAGAGCGCCACTTGTCACTTCGCCGTGGCTTCCCGAGCGGCAGGGCCGTCAAGGTTGACCCGCCTGAGCGTCTCAGTGGCGAGCCGAACCTCAACTCTTGACGGCCTCCGCGATCTGCAGGGCGGCCTGGGCGGGCGTGAGGTGCGTGGTGTCGACGACCTCGGCCTCGCTATGTAGCCACGTGCGGGCTGCCTCGGCGTAGGGCTCAAGGTACTTGAGACGAAACCAGGAGTTGGGACCGACGACAGTGTCGCCCGCGATGCGCCCGCGGAGGGTCTCCTGGTCTGCGTGAATGACGAAGTGCCGTACCGGAATGGCATGTTCGGCGAGACCCGAGCTGATCTCGCGCCAGTACGACTCGACCAGGACAGTCATGGGCATCACCAGAGTACCGCCGGTGTAGTCGAGTACGCGGCGGGCGGTCTCGACTACGAGTGATCGCCATGGCGGCCAGTGCTGGAAGTTGTCCGTCGCGGGCAGCCCTGGCGTGATGTCCATGAGTGTCTCGCCCACCTTCTCGGCGTCGAACACCCGTGAATCCGGGATCAACTGCTGCACAAGTGCACTGGTCGTCGTCTTGCCCGCGCCGTGGGTGCCGTTGAGCCATACGATCATGAGACCCAACGCTAGCGTTGTGCGCGGCCGCAGGAACGGGCACGGCAGAAATCCGGTACGACTTCGACGTCGAGCACCCGGGCGAGCCTACGGTCGGCTCCCACGCCTTCAAGATCATCTCACTGCCCCTTCCGGGCTCACCTTGGCTGGACCCCAGGTCGATCCGCACCGGCAGCAGCCGCTCGCCCGCGCCGATCCCGGCGCCCCACTGACGGGGCCGCTGCTCGGCGGCGGCGAGGGGGGCTTCGAGCTTGCGCGGCAGGGTGTCTTGCCGGACCAGCCGCAGCCATCCGTGATCAGGCCCTGCGGATCGAGGTGGATGCGCGGTCCGCGGCGTGTGTCCTCGCGACGGTCAGGATGGCGGCGGCTCACGCCGGCGTGGCATCGGCCGACGCCGGATGGCGGCCGTACCAGTCGAGGCAGACGACCAGGGCGTCGTCCAGGGCATCGTCGTCGCGGTGGCGGCCCAGCTCAGTCAGTACCGCTCGGGGGACTTCGGTGGCGGGCAGCAGTTGGGTGGCCAAGATCGCCCTGGCCAGCGCTCGCTCGCCGTAAGGCTCGCCTGCTTTGGAGGTGACCGCGTGCACGCCATCGCTGACGAAGATCAGCCGGTCGCCTCGTTCGACCCGAATGCGCTGCGCCTCGTACGGGGTCTCGTCGGCGAGACCCAGCGGTAGCTGCGCCTCGAACGGAATGTGCTCGACCGCTCCGGCTCGGAGCCGGAGCAGCTGGGGCGAGCCCGCGTCGACGATCTCAACCAGGCCGGTGTCGAGGTGGAACTCGAGGAGCAGGACCGACACGTGGGCCTCGCCGCGGTACTGCCCGTACACGGCCTGGTCGGCCAGGGCCGCTTGGTCGGCGATGCTGACGCCCGCTCGCCGGGCGTTGCGCAGGGAGTTGACGACCAGGTTGGTGAGCAGGGACGCCTCGATGCCCTCGCCCATGCCGTTGGTGATGGTCAGGGTCAGGTGGTCCTCGGTAGCCGACCAGTCGAAGTTGTCACCGCGGATCGCGTAGGCCGGTTCGAGCTGGGCACCGATCGCGTACTCGTCACGGGCACAGGCGCGGGCAGGCAGGAGCTGCCACTGCATCTCGGCGGCGAGAGTGAGTCGGTTCTTGCGGCGGGCCTGGAGATAGAGGTCGGTGTCGCGTTCCGCGACGATGATGTGGTAGCCGAGCATTTCGGCGATTTCCCACAATTCGTCCTGCACGGAGGGGGTGAGGGTGGAACTGGCGAGGCCGACGCTCAGGATGCCGAGACGGTCACCCCGGACGGTCACCGGCAGGTGCAGCAGACGTGTTCCCTCGAAGGCGCCCGGCTCCGCGAAGGGCTCCTGCGAGCCGAAAGCGCGGCCCGGAGCACTGGTGTGTACTGGGAGCGGTCGTTCGGTGTGAGGCAGTTCCGTGACCGGCTGCAGCACGGTCAGGCTGTAGTCGGCCAGAAGCAGCTCAACCTGGTGTGCACGGTAGAGGTTGGTGAGGCTGGCACGGATGGTGTCCAGCAGGGCGTAGGGTGCGGCGACGCGCAATGCGCGTTCTACCGCCGACAGGTTGGCCGCCAATCAGTTCGCCCTCTCGTTCGACCGCCGACCGTTCCGTTGGCGATGTGTCTTGTGTGGTGGCACGGGTGCCAAGATGGCCCCATGGACACAGTCTCCCCCCTGCCGGGCCGCCCAGACGCCGCGGCCATCGCGTCGTCCGTGGTGGAACTGCTGGAGGTGCTATGGGGCGGTGGCCGCGACCTGGTCGCCGCGCCGGTCTCGGTGTCACAGTTGCGGGTGCTCTACGTGTTGGAGGCCAGTGACGGAATCAACCTGCGCACCCTCACGCAGGCCCTGGACACCCGGCCCTCTTCCGCCAGTCGGCTCTGCGATCGGCTGGAAGCGATCGGTCTGGTGCAGCGCAACCCGAGTGCGGCCAGTCGACGGGAGCTCGAACTCCACCTCACAGCCTCCGGTCGCGCGTTTCTCGCCGGTCTGCGGGCGGACCGGGAGCAGTCCCTGGAGCGGGTCCTCGAAGCCATGCCCGACGCGGACCGCCGCGCGCTGATGTCTGGGCTGACATCCTTCCGCGCAGCGGCCATGGGCGTCACGGCGCAGCGAACCACCTCAGCGGGCTCGCACGGGGTACCGGGCGTGGAGCCGGTCGCGGATGCGTCCGGACACGACGTCGTACGGGGTGTCGGACCCGCACGTAGCGCCTGAACCGGGGCGTTCGCACGGCCGGCCCCGCTCGGACCACCCTGCTCACGAAGCAGCAGCGGATCATTGCTGAGCGGCGATTGTTGTCGAAGCGCAACTATTGCCTCTAGGGTGGGCCATATGCCGCACTTTGCGGTCCCGGGCCGCTCTGCGCACCGCCCGGTGAAGGGAGGCCGTTGTGGCCGAACGACCCCGCACGGCGCCGGGCTGCTTGACGGTCGACGTAACGATCGGCACGGATGTCGCCAAAATCGAACTGTCGGGCGAGATGGATCTGGACACCCTTCCGCAGTTCGAGGAAGCGGTCCGTCACGTACTGCTCGCGCACGCCCGGATCGTCATCGTGGACGCGAAGAACCTCACGTTCTGCGACTGCGCAAGTCTCGGCGGTCTGCTCCGGGCGAAGAAGCGCATCACGGAAGCACCCGCCACTTTCCATCTCGCCGACCCGTCACACGCTCTGCTACGTCTCGCCGATCTCACCCGTACTCGCGGTGCCCTTGGCCTTTCGCCGCAGCTACCGACGGCCCGTACCAAGCCCGCTCCCCTCAACGACGGTGAACCCGTAGGCGTCGCCCCCTGACCACGTTGAGGGGCCCGGGGCGGGGATCGGGTGCCCGCCGAAGGACCGCCGAACCTCCGCCGGCCGGGGGAGGGGCGCGCCGGGCCGGCCCCGGCGGGCCGTATCAGCGCAACCCGGGAAGATGGCCGGGCCCCTCACGCTCGTCGACGTGAGGGGCCCGGCCGTCAGCGTACGCCCGCAACCTTCCGCCCTTGCCGGCCGGGACCGCATCGAACCGGAGACCAGCGTGGACGCCGCGACCACCGACGCCGTCGACCTCCCCGGCCCGCGAAAGGACCGGACGCTGCGCCTGGCGGCCGCGTTGCGTCGGTCAGGTGTGGTGGCGGTCTCAAGGGCGGTCGGCTGGTGTTGACTCGGCGTGGTGGCGGTGGCCGGACCGGTGACGGGGCGGGGAGCCTGTCCAGTGAGTGCGCTCACACGTGAATGCGGTGCACGACGGCGAATAGTGGTGTCCGTTTTGTTCTATTTTGAGACCATTTGATCAGTGGCTGAGGGGTGTTGGCGCAGGCCAGAAGGGCCGACGGGGATCGGGGGCCCGGAGCGGCCCGCCTCTCGGATCAGTGCCGGCTCACTTGGGCTACGACCGCGGATCGTAAGAAGGGGGTCTTGGCGAGCGCCGATCCGGTCTGGCACGTTGGCATTCGTCGTCAGCCACACCGGCTCCTGTCCCGCCGGTGAACGGCTTACTGCCGAGTCACGCCCCGTGACCGTCATGGCCCCTGTCCGGCCACGGTCCAGGACGGGACGCGACTCGGCCCAACCCGATTGAGGTCTTGCTCTACATGCCCGCTTTCAAGCTCCGTATGCGTACCTCCGCCGCGATCCTGGCCGGCGCCGCCGGTGTGACCGCCCTGGGTGCCGCCGTGGTCCCCGCCGTGGCCTCGGCCGCGGACGCCTCCCCGCAGGCCGTCGCCGCCCGGATCGTCCCCGCGGACCAGCTGGCCTCGTTCAGCCAGGTCGTGTCGCACGAGTCGGGATGGAACGTGACGGCGACGAACCCGAGCTCGGGCTCCTACGGGCTGGGCCAGGCGCTGCCGGCCTCCAAGATGGCCTCCGCCGGCGCGGACTGGAAGACCAACCCCGCCACCCAGATCAAGTGGACGCTGGACTACATGAACACCCGCTACGGCAGCCCCAACGCCGCCTGGGCCTTCTGGCAGACCCACCACTGGTACTGAGCCGACCTCCGGCTCCCCCCGTGCCCCGGGGCCGGACAGGGGCCACCGAGGTGACCACGAGGGCCTGTACCCGCGCGAACGTGCGGGCACAGGCCCTCGTGCCGTTTCCCCGCAGTCGGCACGTCCACGAACTGCCGACCGGATCCTCCGCCTCGTTCTTCCCGTCCAGGCACGGCCCGCCACTTGCCCTGCCGACCAGCCCGGGAGCGGGCGGCAACTGCGGACCGTCACCGCCCAGGCCGGACCGTGGACGGTCCGGCCTGGGCAGTTGGCCTTCGTGAAGCGGCTGGCGTCCTTGTTGGGCAAGGCGGCCTGTCGACCCGGCCTACGCCAAGCATGGGTACCCGGGTACCACCAGGAGCCTTCGACGGGGGACACTGGTACCGGTCCAGCTCGCACGAGACGCCCGGAGGACACGGTGAGCGCAGCGCCCCTGCACGGCCACCACGATGGCCGGCAGCCCATCCCGCGTACCCAGGATGCTGTCGCCGCCGCTCTGCCGCCGGCGCAGCGGATGGAGTTCTACCGGGAGATGGGTGAGGCCGACGTCGAGGCGATCGGCGGCGTGCTGAAGCGGTGGTGGCTGCGTGCGGAGCTGTACCGCGACCCGGAGGGCGACCGGATCCACGCTGCCGTCCAGGCCGGCACGGCCCCCGGTACCTCCGCGTCCGCGGTTCTGCGTCGGTTCGGGGCCGTGTGAGCGACTTCAGTGACGTCCCCGACGACGAGCACGACCCGATCACTCTCTCCCCGGTCGTCGAGGAGTTCCTCGGCGACCCGGGCACGCCGGCCGACGTGTTCTCCGCCGTGGTGGCCTTCCTCATCGACCTGCGACAAAACGCGTTCCCCCACCTGAGCCTGCCCGTCCCGGGCCGTCCCGGAATGCACTCGGCGCCACTGCGCCGGGACCAGGGGCTCGTGGAGTACGCAGTGAACGAGGGCTCGGACCCGCCGCAGATCTATGTCTCGCGGATTCTGCGGGCTGACTGACCGTGCGAGGTGCCACGGAGGTCTGGGACTTGCTACGCGGGCACACCCAGGTGCTGAACGCGATCCGTGAGGACCAGATCGAGCAGCGCCAGACACTGACGAAGCTGGCCGAGGCGGTCGGTGCGCTGGTCGTCGGGCAGGGCGAGCGTTCTCGCGGAGCACGGCAAGGTCCTGCCGATGCCCATGACGACCCGCCACGCGATCAGGTGGGTGGTGCTGCGCGTCGACGTAGCCGGGCCGGTCGCCGGCGGTGATGCCGAGGCCGAGGGCGCTGGAGAGGTCGTCGTAGGACAGGAAAGGCGCTGGCCTTGGCGGAGTCGGCGCGGGCCGCCTGCTCGTTGTCTGACTGCCGCCCGCCGGTGAGGTCGAGGTCGAGGGGGTGACGGGCAGACGGCCGTCGGCGGGGTCGGCGGGTATGCCGTGTGCGGTGATGCCGACGTGGTTCAGGCGTCCGGCGACGATCTGGTTGACATGGTCACCCGGAGTCGGTCTACGGCCTGTCTCTTGACTGGCAGTTGGCTCGCTACTCTGCCGGGATGACGGACAACGAGCTGATCGTCGACCTTCGGGGCCGGCAGATCGAGACACTGAACGACTTCTGGGACGCAGTGAGCGAGCCCTGCGGGTTGCCGGAGTGGTTCGGCCGGAATTTGGACGCGTGGTCGGACACGATCGAGACCCGGGGCATCTCCGAGGTGATCGACAGCCACGACATCCTGGTCGTGCACGTCGACCAGCGGGGTCTCTTCGAAGGGCACCGGAGGGAAGCCGACGTCCTGGCTGACACCTTCGACGGAGAGCAGAACCAGCTCATCGTCCACGGACCGGATTGGCCTGCGGCAACGGATTGACCCGGCCCCACACCCCCCGACGGGCCTCGCCGCCGCCGGCGCGGGCGAAATCGTCGACACGGGCGTGGCGAGGTTCGTCCTCGAGACCATCGCGGCAGGCACCCCGGCGAGCACGGACCTGTTCCTGCTCGCCGCGGCACCCGTGGCCGTCCCGAACTGGCTGCGCCGCGTACGGTCTGGGCCGTGACCGGCTGACCGCGACGCTCGGGGGACGACGCGTGAATCCGCCACGACGCTGCCCCCGGGACCCCGGGGGGCCCGGCCCGGCCCGGCCCCGAGCAACTCGTAGTGGCCGCGTTGGTCTGTGACAGTGCGCCCGGCTGTCCACAGCCGGCCTCGGCCAGGGTGGCGCCATGACGACGACGAAGAAGACCACAGTGCCCCGCCAGGCCCACCCCGCCGACAGCTGGCAACTGCCCGGCGGCAGAGCTGCGCACCGTCCAGACACGGCTTCTGGTGCTGCTGGAGCGGTACGCCGACGGTCCGCTGGGTATGGACTACCGGTTCAGCCCGGAGGAGACCACCCGGCGGGCGATCGGCCTGCTCGCGGCCCTCCTGAAGGTGCCCCCCAGAGCCGTATGCCACCACGCCGGCGGCTCTCGCCGGCTCGTCGGCCGCAAGCTGCGCCAGGCGGTGAACCACCGCACGGAGGAGGAACTCTGCCCCGTGCGACGTCACGCAATTCCCCAGGTGCCCGCTCGATGTCCACGCCGCCTCGTGAGACGACCGTCGCTGCGGCAGCGCCGCACCCGCGCTCCTTGGGGCTCCGGGGCCTGGGTGCTCGCGGGGGCTTCGGCGCGGGCGGCAGGACCTCGCCTGCCACCACAAGCGGATAAGCCATCCGATTGTGCTATCGTCGCCATTAAGCGGATGACCTATCCGAATCACCGGACTGGAGGAACGCATGAGGAAGACAGCCGTGGTCACGGCCGGGACCGCCGGCATCGGCTTGGAGACGGCTCTGGGACTGGCCGCCGCCGGATTCGCGGTCACCGTGGTCGGGCGCAGCGCCGACCGAGGCGCCCGGGCGGTCGACCGGATCAACGCGGTGAATCCGGCGCGCCCTGGCCGGTTCCTGCCCGCCGACCTCGGCTCGCTCGACGGCGTGCGCGCGCTCGCCGGCCGGATAGCCGACGACCACGCCACCTCCGGCGATCCGCTGACCGTGCTGGTGAACAACGTCGGGGCGATGTTCGCGGATCGACAGGAGCTGGACGGCGTTGAGGCGTCGTTCGTCGTCAACCACCTTTCGCCGTACCTGCTGACGGAACTGCTGCTGCCCACGCTCACGGCCGGTGCGCCGAGCAGGATCGTGAACGTGACCTCGGGGGCGGTCGGTGTCGCCAAGCGGGTGTTCGACTCCGTCGAGCCGCCCGGCGGCTACTACGGCTTCCACTGGTACGGCCGCGCCAAGCTCGCGAACCTCGCCTACACGCTCGACCTGGCGTCGCGGCTTGACGGTACGGGCGTCTCGGTCTTCGCCGCCGACCCCGGAGGCGCCGCGACCGACATGACCAACGGCACCCTGACCGACCCGAAGATCGTCTCACCGGCCCTGCGGCTGCTGTGGCCGCTCGTGCGCCGCAAGTTCGAACGCTCCACCGCGGGCCCGGCATCCGAGGCCGCAAAGCCCTCCATCATCGCCGCCACCGACGAGTCCCTGGCGGGCCGGACCGGCATCGTCATCGGCGCCACGGCGCGCCCGGCGGCGCCATTGCGCACGGCCACCGACCCCCGCGTCACCGATGCCGTGCGCCGACTCAGCCGGCAGTACGCGCCCCTCGTGGCCCCGTCGCCCGTACCGGGCCCGGCCTCGCACGGGCGACGGGGCCATCCGGATGAGCCATCCGATTAGCATGTCCCCATGACGACGACACCCCTGCGCAAGGACGCGGCCCGCAACTGGGAGCGGATCGTGGCCGTCGCCCGCGAGCTGGTCGACCAGGGCACGCCGTTGCAGCTCAACGACGTCGCCCGCCGCGCCGGACTCGGAGTCGGAACCGTCTACCGCCACTTCGCCACGCCCGAGGCGCTCCTGGAGGCGGTCGCCACCCCCTGCCTGGAGGCCCTGGCCGCCCACGGCAGGCAGGCGCTGGCCGACACCGACGCCTGGCGGGCGCTGGAGAGCTTCCTGACCCGCACCGTCGAGGCGCAGGTCACCGACGCCTCCGTGGCGCCGGTCGCCGCCGCTTCCGTCGACGCCCTGCCGCGCACCACGGAACTCAAGGAGTCCCTGTGGTCCACAGGCACCGCACTCCTCGACCGGGCCCGCGCCGCCGGGGCGGTCCGCCCCGACCTGGCCGCAGCCGATCTGGTCCCGCTCATGTGCGGCATCGCCTACGCCGTAGACGTACACGGCAGCGCCCCCGCAGACCGGATCGACACCGCGCACCGCTACCTGGCCGCATTGCTCGGCGGCCTGCGAGCCACGCCGACAACGGTGTGAGATCCCCCTCTGCCGCGGCCCGGGGGATCCTTGCGCCCAGCGGTGACACCGGGCGCTCCCGCGCACGTCCACGACCGGCTTCCCCTTGGGGAATCGTGACCACAGGGGTGGAAAATTCCGGGCTCTGTCGCTGATCGTGTGACGGCTCCACCTGGCCTGAGTGCCTCGGGCCCGGTATCTCTGCCCCACGGGGTGCATGAGGTGGACCGGGTCGCCGGTGTGGCGGGCCTCGTCGAGGATGCGGTCGCGGCGCAGGTGCCGGCCCGAGACGCCGGCGGCGGTGCAGAGGTCGACTGTCCGTCCCGTCAGCCACGACGGGTCAACGACCCGCCCGCCCCGACGGGAACTCCGTGTCCCCCGACCGGAGTCCCAGGCGGACCGCCCCGGCAGGCCCGGCGGGCGGCCCGGCGTGAGGTCCCATGACGTGGCCGAGCCGCCCGACTTCGAGGCGATCGCCGACGCGCTCCACGTCCTGCCCCCGCCCGAGTTCACCGGGGCCCGGGACGAACGCGCCGCCACGCCGAAGAGGACGGACGCTCCGCCACGGGCTCGGCACGCTACGGCCTCGTGGGCCCGGTCCAGCCGGTGGGGACGTGGCCGAGGCGGACACGCTGGGGGTGGCGGCCGACGGCGACCGAGGCGGTCTTGCGGCCGGTCGCGAAGTCGATGGCGGTGACCTGGTCCGCGCCGCTCTCCGAGATCAGACAGGACTTGCCGTCCCCGCTCACCGTCGCCCAGTACGGTTTGGACGCGGGCACCAGCGGCCCCTCCTGGAGGGTGGCGCGGTCGACCACCGTCGCGTAGTCGTCCACGGTGCCCGCGACGCAGATCCGGTCGCCCGACGGGCTCATCGACAGGCCGTGGTGGCGGGAGTCGTTGGGCCAGGTGGTGCGGTCGGTACTGGCGGCCGGGTCGACCGGGAGGGTCTTCACCCGGGTGATCCGGTCGGCGGCCACGTCGTACTCCAGGAATCCGTTGAAGAAGGACACCTGGAAGTAGAGCCGGGTGCCGTCCGGGGAGAAGACGGCGGGCCGGACGGCGTTGGAGAGGCCGCCGAGGCCGGCGTCGTCGAGGCGCTTGCGCATGTCGATCTCGCGGATCGGGGTGAGGGTGGCCGCGTCGACGACGGTGATGTGCCGGTCGCCCTTCGTCCAGTCCAACCAGGGCGCGTCCAGGGCGGTTTCGACGTTGCCGATGGACATGTTCCACAGCTGCCGGCCGCCGTCGGTGAAGATGTTCTCGTGCGGCTTGTCCCCGGTGCGGAACGAGCCGAGTTCGGCGCCGGTGCGGACGTCCAGGACGTGCACGGTGTTGGCGGTGGAGGCGGAGACCGCCACCCGGGTGCCGTCGGGCGAGAGCGCCATGTGGTCGGCGCGGTAACCCGCCACAGGGAAGCGCCAGTTGACCCGCCCGGTGGCGAGGTCGAGGGAGACCACGTCGGCGAAGCTGGGCCGGGAGACGACCACGGCGGTGCCGTCCGGCGTGCTGTACATGTCGTCGACGAACTGGTCGTGGCCCTCACCGGGGCCGAGCCTGATGCCGAGGAAGTAGCCGAGCTTGACGGGGTTGAGGTAGATCTCGGCGAGCCGCTGGTCCTTGTCGGGGATGACGTCGATCCGTCCGACCTTGCTGAGGGCGCCGGAGGATTCGATCACGTCGGCGGTGCCGTCCCAGTTGTTGCCGACGAACATCACCTCCCGTAGCGCCGGGGTGGCTCCGGGGGCGGCGCTGCTGGTGGCGGCGGCCGGGGCGAGCAGGCCGAGCGCGACCGCGAGGGTGCAGAGGGATCGGACGCCGAGTCGGCGCCGGGGACCTGTCCTGGACATCGTCGCTCCTTCGTGGGGGTGGCACGACGGGTTGTGAGACGGTCTGTCAGCTTGCGCCATTCGACGGTAGGGAGGGGTCCGGTCCGCTGGCAAGACGTCGGCGGCCGACGCGTTCGCGGTGGGGCCGTCCGCCCGTCGCCGCCGGCCGGTCCGCCGGTCTCCCGCCCACCGCACGGAAACCGTGAAACCCCCTGGTCCGGACCTGGGCTCGGGCGTAGTGTGCGCCTGTGAACGAACTGATCTTCCGGGGGAAAGACCTGTTCCGTCCTTCGTGGTCGAACTTCCTCCCGCTCCTCCTCGTGCTCACGGCCCAGCTCGTCTTCGGCGGGATGAACCTCGGCGCCTGGCCCACGTTCTGGATGGTCCTCGTGACCGTCGCGCTCTGCGTGCCGGCCGCCGTCCTGAGTTGGCGCTCCTGGAGCCGGGTCGGCGCCGATGGTGTCAGCGTCTGCTGGGGTTTCGGGCGCGGCCGGACGTACCCGTGGCAGGAGATCCGATGGGTCGACGTCCGGGAGACCAGGAGCAACGGCTCGATGGCGTACGCGGCGCGGGTCTTCCTGACCGACGGGCGGCGCCGCTCGCTGCCGGGCCTCCAGTCCAGCCGGCTGTACCCGTCCGCGGACTTCGACACGGACTTCCAGCGACTGGTGAACTGGTGGGAGTACAGCACGCACCCGACGCAGCGGGTGAAGCCGGCGAAGCGGCTCCGGGACCGGGTGACGCCCACCGTGGCGGGCGTCCTGCTCGGATTCCTGACCTCCGCGGTGATCCTCGTCGTCGTCATCCTGCGGCAGCCGTAGCGGGCTTGACCGCTCGCTGAGTCGCAGAATCGATTCGGCCCCGGCCCCCCCACGAGGGGAGCCGGGGCCGAGGTGCGTCCGGGCCGCCTGCCGCCGGTACCGTCGGGTCACTGCCCCGGGTAGCCCGGCTTGCCGCCGTAGGGCGCCCCCTCCGGCAGGTCGCCGGCGAGCGCATCGCCGTGGTTGTAGCAGGCTGCTTCGGTGGTCACGGTGGTCGATCCGGCAGTCGCTGTGGCCAGCGGAGTCGGCTTCTCGGCGTGAGCGGGCGCTGCCAGAGCTGCAACGACTGCCGCGGTACCAATGACGGCGGCGGTGAAACGGATGTTCATACCGTGATCAACGTCTGTCGGCATGGGCAGGTACCCCCCGGCCGGGGACGAGGGGATCTCGCCGACGGCCGGCGGGGTGCGCGGTTGGCGATTTCGGGGAACCGCACGTGTTCGCGGAGTTGTTCGTGCTCGCTGCCGACGACCTGACACCGTACGGTGACCACCGACGCTTGCGCCGGGCCGGTCCGCGTGCGGATGTGCGCGGTCCTGATCCATGACGCCTTTGCCTGATCCGCTGCGAACGGCCGGATTCGTCATCCCCGCCCCGTATTCCCTGCCCCGCCTTCCCGATGGGCATGACATACCCCACAGCAAAAATGTACAACTTTCAACATGTTTCCGGTAGCGTCGTTCTTGCCCCACCACAGCGGGGTGCCGCCCGGGGCCATCACCCCACGGCTCCGGGCCGATCACGGAGGAAAGATCATGAACAAGTCCGTCGGACGCCGGGCCGCCACCGCGGCCGCCGCGCTCGCCGCGACGCTCGGTGGGCTGCTGCTCGCAGGCGGCACCGCCTCGGCCGCACCGCTTCAGGCCGTCCACCACGACACCACCGTCTCCGTCTCCTCGGCGGCCTTCCAGGTCCGCGATGACGAGGTCGACCATTCCGACCGCTTCGACCGCTACGGCGGCGGGCACGCGAGCCGCTGGGACGGCCACCGCTCCTGGGAGCGTCAGGGCAGCTACTGGTACAGCAATGACCACGGCCACCGGTACCGCTACGACGGCCACCGGTTCTACCGGTGGGACAACGGCTGGCAGATCATCCAGGTCATCAACGTGTACGGGTTCAACCCGCACGTCTTCCGCTGACCTGCGACGACTCGGGGGAGAGTGCGCCCAGTTCGGTGCCGGCACACCGCGCGGCTCCCGGCCGCCCTCTCGCGCCGCCGCCCGGCCGGACACCGGCGTCCGGCCGGGCGGCGGCGCCCACGGCCGGGCCGCTCGCATCCGCCCGTCAGGGGGACGCCACCCACACAGGGAGTCATGCCGTGAACGGCTGTGCAGATCAAATGCTCGACATGGAACTCCTGCTCCCCTCGGGGGAACCGGTCACACTGCCGACCCTCCTGTCCTACCGCTCCCACGACCCGCTCGCCGTACGCATCGTCTTCCATACCGACGGGGACGGCCAGGTCCTCTGGGTCTTCGCCCGCGACCTGTTGGCGCAGGGCCTGCGCAGGCCCAGCGGGCAAGGGGACGTACAGGTCTGGCCGGGAGCAGTCGGAGCGGTCGGCCATGAGGAGGTACTGAACCTCGCCCTCTCCTCGCGGGAGGGGACCGCCTGGCTCCGGGCTCCGCTCCACGGGGTGGCCGAGTGGCTGGAGCGCACCTACCGGCTGGTACCCGCCGGCCGGGAAACCGACGGCCACGACCTGGACGCCGAGCTGTCGCGGCTGCTGCCGGGTACTGCCTGAGGCCCTGGCCGCTTCCCGCCAGCGGCCCGACGACCCCGGCGGGGACACCGCCGCAACAAGTGAGCAGTAGACGGAGCAGGAGGACAGAGATGAGAGCCCCGGCCTTCGTGCCGCGTCCGGCCGCCATCGTCCGGTGGCGGGAGGCGCCAAGCCGCACCCTGCGGCTGCCGCGTGCGCCCTGGTTGTCGCTCCCGGAATGGTCGACCACCGCCCTCACCCGCAGTGTCAAGGGACTCATGGCGGCCCTCCTCGCCTGGCAGACCGCGTCGTGGTGGCTCCCCGGGCACCAGCAGTACCTCGCCGTGGCCACCGCCCTGGCCATGGTCAACGCCCCGACCATCTACCGATCGGTGACGCAGGCGCTGCGCAGCGTAGCCGCCCGGGCCGCGGGGCTGTCACTGGCCGTGGTCGTCGTGTGGCTGCTCGGCCCAGCCGCGGGAAGCATCGCCGCGATCCCGGCCATCGCACTGGTCGCCGGAGGCCGCCGGGGCTCCGACAGCCGCCTGCAGATCGCCTCGACGGCGACGCTCACCCTGGCAGCGGCGACGGCCTTCCCCGTGGGCCACGTCATCACCCTGACCCTGGCCGCCCTCACCGGCGCGGCCGCCGGCATCGCGGTCAACGCCCTCATCCTTCCGCCCGTGCACCTCGGCGCCTCCGACGCCTCGGTACGCGAACTCGCCGCGGCCATGGGAGAACTGCTCGGCGACATGGGCCGCGGACTGCGTGAACGGCAGCACGCCGACCGCGCCCACCTGTGGCTCGAGCGGGGCAGACGCCTCGACGCCCTGGCACTCCAGGCAGAGGAGGACCTGCGCCAGAGCCAGGAGAGCCTGCGCTGGAACACGCGGTGCATCGTCCACGGACAACAGGAGCCGACGGACCACAGCAAGGCGCTGCGCGCCCTGCACCGGGTCTCCTTCCAGGTCCGGGGCATCGCACGGACACTGGCCGACACCGTCGACGACCGGCCCACCGGCCACGACCTGAACCGACTCTTCCTCGACCGGTACGCGGCGACCCTGGAAACGGCGGAACGGGCGATGGAGTCGTTCGCCGCCCCCGGGCATGCCGCCGGCCCCGGTCTCGACAGCTTCTGCGGGCCGCTGCGCCGCGCGATCGACGACGCCACGACCTGGCACAGGACGATGACCGAAGAGATCAGGCACGGCACGCTGGCCGAACCGGGCGCCTGGCACGTCTACGGATCGCTGATCACCGACATCGAACGCCTGCTCGCCGACCTGGAACGCGCGAACCGACCCGCCCCGACCACGCCCGGGCCCCGTCCCCGCCCCTCGTGAAGCGCCCGGCTCGAATCCGTTCGAGCTCGCCCTGGTTCATCACGATTACTTCACTTCATCAACTTCGTTCCATCACTTGACGCTCGAATTCGCGGCCAATACGGTGGTTGGTGTTGGTTGAAGTTTCAACATCGCTCTTCGATCGACGGAGTGCCCCCTCCTCCGGCCTGTGCCGAACGCAGCCAGGCATCCGATAGCCCCGAAGGAAGAAACATGAACCGCACGACCACGCGACGGGCCGCCACCGCGACGATCTCCCTCCTCCTCGCCAGCGCCGCCGCCCTCGGCGTCTCCGGCCAGGCCATGGCCGCCCCCGCCCCCGTCCCCGCGGCGGCCGCGCCCTCGCACCCGTCGTCGTCATCCGCCGCCACCGCCGACACCGGCCTCCGGATCGCCTCGCTGCCCGCCCAGCGGATCGCCGCCGACCACCGCCCGCACGAGTTCACCGTCCGCTACGCCGGCGACACCCGCCTCGCCCAGGCCCAGCAGATCCTCGTCCTCTCCCCCGAACACGGCCCCTACCTCCAGAGCGAAGACATCCGCCTGGAGTGGTTCGACGACGCAACCCGGCACTGGGAGCCCGCGGCCCTGGACTCGCAGACCGGCACCCTCTACACCCGGATCCCGCTCACCGGCCGCATCCTCACCCAAGGCAGTGACACGGCCATCCGCTACCGGATCACCCTCCAGCACGACCTGCCCACCGCACCGCGGCACCTGACCGTACAGCCCCGCACCATCCTCTACACCGCACCGCAGACCACCGGGAACCAGGCGTAACCGAAGGCGTCACCCCGCCGCACTCCCACCGCAGCGCGCGGACCGAGGACAGCGCCACCTCCGGCACCCCGATCACACCGGGCCAAGCCCTGCGACCGGGCGCGGGCGTGCGGCCGACGGACTTCGCCGACCCGCCGACCCGCTTCCCGCCGATCGTGGCGCGAACGCCCCTCCTCGACCGGGACGCGGGGTTCCTCCGCAGCATCCGCCTCCTCTGCGCGGGCTTCGCCACCTCGATCGAGGAGTCGCCCGGCCCGCCTCCAGCGGAATGAGAATCCGACGACACGGATGAGATCGAGTGAGCATCCGCCGCCCCCACGTGCGGCAGGAGAGTCATCCCAGCCCCGGAAGCCGGGTCGGTGAGGCGCAGGCGGCCGGGCCCCGGGGAACGCGGGAGAAGCGTTCCGCGGAACCCGGCCGTGGCAGGCCGGGCACGCCGGGGGCACCCCGGGGCACGGCGTGGCTGCGTTGGCCGGCGGCCCGGTGGTGCCGTGGTGGGCCGCCGTGCCGGGAATGCTAGCCCCCGAGCGCGATGGTGAAAAGGGCCGCGATCTGCGATCTTTCGGCCGCGAACACGCCATCTCGAGGAGTCCGGTCCCCTGGGCGGCGCCGGGGGACCCGAACCGGTCCCCGGCGCGAGACCGGTTGAAACTGGCGCCACCACAGCCGTGGCCGGCGGCCCGGGCGGAACCACGCGCAACACCTTCCGCTCCCGCAAACGCACTGGTGCGGGCCCGCACGGCCGCGGCCTACAGCGGTCATCGCGGGGGACGGCACCGCGAGGGGAGCGCTGGATCGACGACACCGGTGTCTTCACGGTCACGGCCCGGGACGGTCTGGCCGGGCCGGTGCTGGCACGTGCGCAGGCCGGCCGCTGGCGGCCGGCCTGGTCTGTCGCGTGTCCGGGGCAGGCACGGGTTCGTCGGCAACATCCTGCTGCTGCAGAACCTTCGAGACCCCGCCACCGCCGATCCCCGGGTGCGTGGCCCGTTCACCGCGTTCCTGCTCACCGGCCGGCTGCCCGGCTGGCTGCCCGGCTGGCCCGGAGCCTCGGCGGACGGGCGCGTCCGGGCTCAGCGGAAGGCGTCGAGGTGTTCGCGCAGGAACGCCTCCAGGGTGCGCGGCTCACGCCCGGTCAGCCGGGTGGCGGTGTCGTCCGGGCTCTCCGGGCGGAGCACGGCGAGCTGCTGGATCTCCACCACATGGGCGGCCAGCCAGGCGGGCATCCCGGCCCGCTCCACCAGGTGCGCGTGGAACAGGGCCGGCGGCAGGTCGAGGTAGTTGACCGGTCGGCCGATCAACTCGCTCAGCAAGGCGGTGAGTTCGGGGTAGCTGTACGCCCGTCCACCGGTCAGCGGGTACGTGCCGCCGGCGAGCTCGGGGCGGGTGAGGACGGCCGCCGCCGCGTCGCCGATGTCGCGGCAGTCGATGTAGTTGCAGGGCGCGTCGCCCATCGCTCCGTGCATCAGGCCGGCGTGGGCGACACCGGGTGCGAGCAGGAGCAGCTTCTGCATGAACGCGTAGGGCCGCAGGACCGTCGCGGTGACGCCGGATGCCCGCAGGTACTGTTCGATGCGGTGGTGGCCGCGCGAGACGGCGACGGGAGAGTCCGGTTCGGCGGCCGGGGCGGACACCTTGACGATGTGGTCGATGCCTGCCGCCAGCGCCTGGTCGACGACGCGCAGCTCGTGCTCGACCTGGTGGGGGCCGTTGGCCATGGTGAGGAAGAGCTGCCTTGCGCCGTGGAACGCCGCGCGCAGGGATACGGGGTCGCCCGCGTCGGCGGGCACCGCCTCCACGAGGTGGCGGGTGCGCCCGTCCAGGCCTCCGAGCAGGCGGTCCGGGTCCCGGCTGAGCGCCCGTGCCGGAACGCCGAGGCCGGTCAGACTGCGCAGGGTGGCACCGCCGGTGGCGCCGGATGCTCCCATGATGACGATCATGTCGTGTTCCTTCGGGATGGGTGGGGGTTCGTCAGGGGTGACGGCGGGTGCCGCGCCAGCGCCAGGTGATCATGGTCGCGGCGATGGTGGCGGAGATCGGCAGGTCGAGGCGGAGCCGGGCGGGCCAGGGGCTGCCGGCCAGCGCCGGAACGTCCGGCAGCCAGCGCGCGCCCGCCCAGCCGAGCAGGGCCGCGAGCACGGCGGCACCGAGTCCCGCCCCGGCCGCCAGCGGCAGGCGTGGCGCGCGGGCCGCCCAGGAGCCGTCCGGACGACGCCGCAACCTGGCGCCGAGGGCGCCGGCGACCACGGCCGACGTGCCGGCGATGGTGGTGAGGGCCGCGATCACCAGCTGCGGCTGACCGCTGGCCACTCCGCCGGCCGCGGCCATGACGGCCGGCATGGCGTAGGCGACCAGCACCTCGCGCCACAGGACGAACGGGGGTGGTGAGCCGG
The DNA here is from genome assembly GCF_001888885.2 of Streptomyces viridifaciens. Lineage (NCBI taxonomy): Bacteria > Bacillati > Actinomycetota > Actinomycetes > Kitasatosporales > Streptomycetaceae > Streptomyces > Streptomyces viridifaciens. The sequence goes on along the minus strand of NZ_CP090840.1, from coordinate 750,180 downwards.
CTGATCGGTGTTTCGTGGACATGGACCTTCCAAAGTGATTAGGTAGCTAACTATTAATGCTTAGATGCCTAACTATATGGCCGTGAAAAAGGCGGCGGGCGGCACCCTGGGGAAGCGTGCCGACCCGCCGTGGGGCGTGTGTCAGTCGGCGGTCAGTGCGTCCATGCCGTCGACCAGCCTGGCGAGCAGGTCGAGGAACACCGCCCGCTCCTCGGGCGAGAGCCCGCCGACCATCGCCTGCATCCGCCGGTAGTGCTCGGGGGCCAGTTCGCGCAGGCGCTGGGCACCGCGCGCGGTCAGGATGACCACGTTGCCCCGCCCGTCCTCGACCGCCGGCCGGCGGGCGACCAGACCCTCGCGCTCCAGGCCGTCGACCAGCCCGGTCACGGTCGCCCGTGAGACGCCGAGACTGGCGGCCAGCTGGGAGGGCGACTTCTCGCCGCCGTGGTCCTCCAGGTCGGCCAGCAGCCGGTAGCGCCCGGTGGACAGGCCGAATCGCGCGAAGTGCGCCTCCCCCGCCTGGCCGAGCCGGGCACCCGCGGCCATGAGTCGCGCCGCCACCAGGACCGCCTGCGGATCGGCCGTGAGGCCGTACCGGGCGATCTGCCGGCGGGCCTGGTCGAGACTGGGGGCGCCGTGCGCCGCGTCCTGCTGTGCCATGCAAGTAATATGGCGCCTAATCAGTTTCCTGTCAAACGTCTTCCGTGAGGCCGTCCGCCCGCCGGTCCCGCCGAGCGGCCGGGGCCCGGCCGGCGTCATGGGCGGCCTGCAGCCAGGTGAGGAACTCACAGGCGAAGTGCCACTGGTGGGCCCGGACGGTGAACTACTGCACCGCCATCTGGACCTCGCCCTGGACTGGCTCGCCACCCGCGCCGCTCGCGGCCGCCCGCTGCCAGCACTTCCAACGCCACCGGCTGGCAAGCCCTGCTCGGGGCGGCGGCCGGCGACCCGGACGTGTCACCGTACGCGGCGCCCGCTCCGCCGACCCGGTCGCGTACCGCTCCGCCGTCCTGGCGCCGAGCGGGGCCACCTCGACCGGATCCACGGGCCCCCTTACCTCACCGATGCCTCTGGACGGCTCCTGACGGCGGCCACCGCGCCCGCCCTGACGCGGCCGGTCCGTCGGGAGTGTGCGCCCCCCTTTCGGCGCCGCCGGGATCGCTCGTCCCACCCGGTGCCGCGGACTCCCCACCGCCCAGACTGCGCAGCTCGGGCGCTGCCGGGGTGGAGGCGAGAGCGGTTGGAGTCCTTTTCGGGCTCCGTCGCAAGGTGGCACTGGCGGTCGAACGGGCGCGAGCAGGCGTCTGCCGGCTCGTTCACGGGTCGCGTGGTGCGCCGTTGTGCACATGCCGTGGGAACATCCCCGTTCGCGCTGTTGTGAACGGACCCGGCTGACGGCATATTTCGGATGGTCATCTCGCGGCCGGGACTCCGGGCCGCATGACGGTGAGAATCGCCCCGCCCGACGGTCCCTCCGTGGCGGCGGCCCGTTCTCCGCCGACGTCGCCCGTTCTGTGCCCCGTGCTCTGTGTTCTGTGCCGCTGTGCTCCGTGCTCTGTGGCCCCCGTGCTTCGTGCCCCGTGATCCGCGTTCCGAGGAGGGCTTTCGTTGGACAACCGCTACGAGGTCTACGCGTTCGCCGACCCGGTCTTCTACGAATCGCCCCGGCGCTGGGGCGCGCAGGAGGAGTTCGACGCCGTCAGCCGGCCGCTGCCGGCGGGCTGGCAGCGCGGGGACCAGGAGATCTGGGCCGTGGTACGGCCAGCGGACGTCCAACTGCCCCAGCAGGGCTGGAAGATCCACGTGTCCTCGCGGGTCGAGGACGCCGAGGAGGTGTTGGAGCAGGTCTTCGCGTTCTGCCTGCGCGAACGCCTCACGTTCAAGTTCCTGCGCGGACTGCCGGTCCTCCAGATGCAGAACTCCAAGTACGCGCCGCGCGGCGCCAGCGGGAAGTTCTGCACGCTGTACCCGGTGGACGACGCGCATCTGGAGCGATGTCTCGACGGTCTGGGCAGCGCACTGGCCGGCCGCAAGGGGCCGTACATCCTCAGTGACCTGCGCTGGGGCGAGGGGCCGCTCTACCTGCGCTACGGCGGCTTCGCGGAGCAGCACTGCCGCAACGAGGCGGGCGAGCAGGTGCTCGCGCTGGCCGGGCCGGACGGCCGGCTGGTGCCGGACGTGCGCGGCCCCGGGTTCGCGGTGCCGTCCTGGGCACCGGTGCCGGCCGTCATCGCGCCGGCCCTGGCCGCGCGGGCGGCGCAGCAGGAGACCGGGCTGCCCTACTCGATCGAGCGTGCGCTGCACTTCTCCAATGCCGGGGGCGTGTACCTGGCGCGGGACGGTGCCGACGGACCGCGGCTGGTGCTGAAGGAGGCCCGGCCGTACGCGGGCCTGGACCAGCGCGGGACCGACGCGGTGACCAGGCTGCGCAACGAGCACGCCGTCCTGGCCCGGTTGGCGGGCGTGCCCGGCGTCCCCGAGCAGCGTGGGCTGCTGACGGCCTGGGAACACGAGTTCCTGGCCGAGGAGTACGTCGAGGGCACGTCGTTGAGCGAGTGGCTGGCGGGCCGCTACCCGCTGGTCCATCCGGGCGTCGACGAGGCCGCCGTCGCGGACTACACCCGCGAGGCGCTGGCGCTCGTGGACCGGATCGAGCAGGTGGTGGCGGCGATCCACGACCGCGGCGTGGTCTTCGGCGACCTGCATCCGCGCAACGTGCTCATCCGGCCGAACGGCGAGGTGTGCTTCATCGACTTCGAACTCGCCAGCACGGTGGACGAGTTCGTCCGCCCGGCGCTCGGGGCGGCGGGCTTCGCGGCGCCGCCCGGCTACACCGGTCAGCAGATCGACCGGTACGCACTGGCGGCGTTGCGGCTGTGGTTCTTCCTGCCGCTGACCCAGCTTCCCGCGCTGGACCCGGGCAAGGCGCAGGAGCTCGCCGACGCGATCGAGAGCCGTTTCCCGGTGCCCGAGGGCTACACCGCCCCGATCCGCCGTCTCCTCGGGCCGGCGCCGGCGGACGGGCGGGCCTTCCGCGCCGAGCTGGGCACGCGCCGCGCGGAGCTCGGCGCGCTGCTGGGGGCGCCGGAAGCCGACTGGCCGCGGATCCGTGACTCGCTGGCCGCCGGGATCGCGGCGATGGCCACCCCCGAGCGGGCGGACCGGCTCTTCCCCGGCGACGTGGCCCAGTTCACCCACGGGGGCCTGGGCCTGGCCCACGGCGCGGCCGGCGTGCTCTACGCTCTGCACGCCACCGGCGCCGCGGTCGATCCCGAGCACGTCCGCTGGCTGGTGCGTGCCGCCGACCGCCCGGTCGAGCCGGGGCTGTACCACGGCGGACACGGTGTGGCGTACGTGCTGGACCTGCTCGGCGAACGCGACGCGGCGCTCGACCTGCTGAGCCGCCTCGCCACGGCCCCGGACGACGAACCGCGGCCCGCTCTGGCCACCGGCGCGCCGGGCATCGCCCTCACCCTGCTGCACTTCGCCGGGGCCACCGGCGAGCGACGGCTGCTCGACGAGTCGCTCGCGCTCGCCCTCGCCTCGGCCGCCGCGCTGGAGAAGGCCGGCCGCAGCGATGCCGCCCGCCGCGCGGGACTGCTGGGCGGGGGCTCCGGTACCGCGCTCGCGTTGGTCCGGCTCTACGAGCACACCGGCGAGAGCGCGCTGCTCGACCAGGCGGAGACCTTGCTGGAGCTCGACCTCGACCGGTGCAGGAAGGTCGCGGACGGCAGCCTGCAGGTGGTCGACGGCCGCCGGGTGCTCCCGTACGTGGAGACCGGCAGCGCAGGGATCGGCCTGGCGCTGCACGCGCTGCTGGAACACCGCCCGGACAGTCCGTCGGCGCGCCACGAGCCGGCGATCCGCCTGGCGGCGGCCCCCGAGTTCGTCATCCAGTCCGGTCTGTTCAACGGCCGGGCGGGGCTCATCGGCTACGCGGCGCTGACCCGGCACCGTGCCGCCGAGCCGGGCGCCGCGGCGCTGCTCGACCGGCAGCGGGCGCTGCTGGCCTGGCACCAGGTCTCCTACCGGGGCGAGCTCGCCTTCCCCGGTGACCAGCTGCTGCGGCTCTCCGCGGACCTGGCGACCGGCTCGGCCGGTGTGCTGCTGGCGCTCGGCACCGCGCTGGCCGGCACGCCCTTCCTGCCTTGGACCGGCCGGTCCGGCTGACGGGCCCGGTCGACCCGCCCGGACGTCCCGGGCCACGGGCCACACCCCCGCGCGCGCCCTGCGCGCGCCCCACAGACTCCCGGCCGCCGGCCGGGCGATCCACCCAGAGTGAAGGAGAACAGTCATGGCGATCCTGGACCTGCAGACCATCGAGCTGGCCGAGACCGAGGTGGCCGACATCGACGACACCCTGGCCAGCGTCAGCTCGCTGAGTGCGCTCAACTGCACGGTCAGCACCGTCAGCACCCTGCTCTGTCTCTGACGTCGCCGCCTGTCCGGTGAATCGGACAGACGGTAGCGGGCCGGCCCGGGCCTCGACCCGGGCCGGCCACGGCGCCGGGCCGCAGCGACGAAGCCATCGCTGCGGCCCGGTCCGCACCCGCACCCGCACCCGCACCCGCACCCGGCACCACCAGCCCCTGCCATCGGGCGGCGCGGAACCGCCGCACCGCCCGTTCGCCGCACCGCCCGAGAGGATGCCGTGGTCGACCAGCCCGCTCGCACCACCCCCCGCCCGGCGGAGCGGATCCGACTGCGCCGCGAGCTGACCGCCGAGCCGTGGGCCCTGACCCTCGCGCTCCTGCTCGCGCTGGCCTCCACCGGCGCCGCCCTGGCCCTGCCGCTCCTGGTCCGGACGATCATCACCGACTTCTCCGCGCACCGCCCGCTCGGCACCGACGTCCTGCTGATGTGCGCCGCCGCGACAGCCGGAGCGCTCGCCCAGGCGCTCTCCAGCTTCCTGCTCGCCCGCATCGGCGAACGGATGACCTACCGGCTGCGCACACGGATCATGGAGCACACCCTGCGCCTGCCGCTCGCCGTGGTCCGGGCCCAGGGCACCGGCGAACTCACCGCCCGGATCACCTCCGACGCGCTGCTGCTGCGCCAAGTCGTCGACGTCGCCACCCAACTGCCGCTGGCCGCACTGACGGTGACGGCGACACTGCTCGTGATGGTGTGGATCGACTGGATCCTGACCGTCGTCACCGTCGTCGCGTTCGCCGCGCTCACCGCCCTGGTCCTGCTGATCGTGCGCCGCATGAAGGCCAACGTGACCGGCCAGCAGGACGCCGTGGGCCGGATCGCCCAGCGCTTCACGGCCGACCTGGAAGCACTCAGCACGATCAAGGCCTACCGGGCCGAGCCGATGGCCGCCCGAGCGCTGGCCGAGGACGCCGAACGGCTGCGCGCCGTCTCCCTGGTCGGCGGGCGGCTGAACTCCCTGATCCCGGCCGTGCTGACGCTCGGCAACCAGCTCGCGCTGATCGCCGTGATCCTCGCCGGCGGCGCCCGGATGGCCACCGGCGGACTCCAGGCCGCCGCGTTCGCCGCCTTCCTGCTCTACCTCCTGCAGACCGTGCCCTCGATCAGCGCACTGGCCACCGGCTTCGGCCGGCTCCAATCCGGCCTTGCGGCCCGCGACCGCTGCACCGACCTGCTGGCCATAGCGCCCGAGGCCGAGCCGCAGGACGCCGAACGCACGGTGCCGCCCCCACCGCTGGACGTCCCGTCGGTGGTGTTCAAATCCGTGTCCTTCACCCACACCGGCTCGCGCGATGCCGCGCTGCGCGGGGTTTCCTTCAGCACCGGGCGCACCGGTCTGACCGCCGTGGTCGGCCCCTCCGGAGCCGGGAAGAGCACCACCCTCTCGCTCATCGACTGCTTCGTCCGGCCCGCCTCGGGCTCCGTCACCGTCCTCGGCCGCGACACCGCCCACTGGCCGCTGAACGCGCTGCGCGCCCGCATCGCCTACGTCGACCAGGCCTTCACACTGATCGAGGCGACCGCCCGGGAGAACCTCCAACTCGGCCGCACCGAGCCGGCCGACGACGTCGAACTGGCCGCCGCGCTGGACGCCGTCGGCCTCACCGAGGACATCGCCCGCCTGCCCCGGGGCCTCGACACCCCCCTCGGCCGCGAGTGCGACCTGTCCGGCGGCCAGCGCCAGCGGATGGCTCTGGCCCGGGCACTGCTGTCCGACGCCGAGATCGTGCTGCTGGACGAACCCACCAGCCAGCTGGACGGGCTCAACGAGCAACGCTTCCGCACGATCGTGGCGGACCTGGCGGCGACCCGCGCCGTGATCGTGGTCGCCCACCGGCTATCCACCGTCCAGGACGCCCACCACGTGATCATGATGAACCACGGCACCGTCGTCGACGCCGGCGACCACCTCACCCTGCTGGAACGCTGCCCCCCGTACCGGGAACTCGTCACCAGCCAGGCGATCCTCACCCCCTGAACGGGGCCGGCCCCCTCGGGCGGCCTGGTGCCGGAGGTCGCGGATGAGCCGACTGCCGGTGCCGTTCAATCTGACCCGGTACACACGGGCGCTTCTGACCACCCCTCCCGCCGCCCGGGTTGCCCGGCGGTGACGGTGACAGACTCAACCGCATGAGTGATCACTTGGCGCGTGCGGTGCGACGCCCGCTGTCCCAGCCGTCTTCCCACCTCCATGCCACGGTCGACCAGCCGCTCGACCGCGACCTGCTTGAACTCGCCCGCCCCTGTGGGGGCAGCGCATGCCGGCACCGGCAGGGTCTCGCCCCGCCGGACGTCGTCACAGCAGTGCTTCGGAACCGTGGAGCTCCACGAATCCGACGACTCGCCGCAGGTCGTCGAAGCTGCTGACGTTGTTGCCGATCAGCCTCACCGAGGCGGCCCGGCCCTGGCGCCAGGCGTGTGCGGCCTGGGAGAGCCGGCCCCACTGGTTCTCCATGTCGCGGTAGTCGACGCTCAGCTGGTTGGTGGTCCACGCGTTGATGTTGCCGTAGATCCGGTTGAAGATCGGCCCGAAGCGGGCGGCTTCCGAGAAGATCGTGATGGCCATCAGCATGCCCCGGTCGATGCGGGTCTCGTCCCACTGCGGGACGTTGTTGAGGTCCCGCAGCGCGTTGAAGATGTTCGTCGATCCGAGGTAGAGGTTCTCGCGGGCGCTCCCGCCCGTGATGCCGTTGTAGTTGCCGGTGCGGGGCATGAACTGCGCCTGCACGCCCAGGTCGTTCTGGAACTGCTGCTGGCGGCCGTCCTGGAACGCCCAGTGGCGGTTGGCGGCGGGCGAGTAGAAGCCCGCGATGTAGAGGTTGTCGGCCCACATGTAGACGGAGACGAGATGGGCGCCCTGGTTCATCACCCGGATCTGGATCAGCCGGTTCTCGTTGCGGGTGGTCTGCTGGACGAGACCGCTTCCGACATTGGTCGCATCGCCGTAGGTGTTGCGGTGGATCGCGTCGATCAGGTTCCAGTAGCGGTTCGCGTGTTCGCCCCGGCCGGCGGTGATGTCGGTGATGTCCCAGTCGATGATGGGCCAGCTCTGCAGTGCCGCAGCGCGGGTGGCGGGTGCGGACCGGACCCGGTCTCCTCCTGCGGGCTTGCCGGTGAGGGTAGGCGCTGCGGAGGCGGTGCCGGCGAGGGAGACAAGAAGAGCGGTGGCCGCCGAGAGTGACAGCAGTGCGACGTGATTCTTCTTCAAGGCGGTTCCTTCGGGATGGTTACGAGGTGCCGATCACCGGCCGAGTGCCCGAACCGGATCGGGACGCGGATGACCGTCCGACGGTGGGACGGTGATCGTCCGGAGCGCCGCGCGTGCGGTCCGCGTCGGGTTCAGCATGCTGGAGTCCACCCGCCTTCTGTTGCCGCGCGGCGCACACTGCCTTGTCGATGTGCGCATCGACAAGGCAGTGTGGGCGTCCGGCGCGCCCCGCCACCGGGCAACACCCTCGACCTCGACTCTCGTCGACCCGCAGCCGCCGAGGGCCGCGTCCTCTGCCGGCGCTGCTGGCCTCCCGCCGGCCGGGCCCGCGAAGGCCACCCGCTTCGGTGTCCCGCATCCGGCTCCTGTGTCCACGCGACCGGCCGAGCCGGCGGGCGGTTGGCGTGCACGGTGCGGATGCACGCCGATCAGTTCACGGTGTCGGCCGGTTCGACGGAGGACTCACCGGGCCTGCGGTGTGGGTTCGTCCCGCGCGCGGACGGTACGGAGGAGCGCCGGGTGGTGGAAGCGCCAGATGTTCGGCCGGGTCGGGCACCGTCTCCTGCGTCACCGCGTCCTGCTCGCCCGGTCCAGCAACGCTCGGTCACCGCATCACGAAAGTCCTGCAAGAGCTGCAGAATCCCCATCGGCGGCCCATTGCTGGGGAGTTGTGTGGCCGCTGATGGCTACTGGCCGTTACGCCCATCGGCCTCTCGGCCGGGGTTTGGGACTGGTTCCGAGGGGCGGAAGGTGCGGCGGTAGGTGTCGGGCGGGACGCCGACGCTGCGGTGGAAGTGGCGGCGCAGGGTGGTGGCGGTACCCATGCCGGTGGCGGTGGCGGTGGCGATGGTGGTTTCCAGGAGTTCTTGGGCGTGGCGGATGCGTTGGGTGTGGAGCCAGTGGAGGGGTGTGGTGCCGGTGAGGTGTTTGAAGTGGCGAGCGAGGTGGCGTGAGCTCATGCCGGCCCGGCGGGCCAGGTCCTCCACGATGAGCGGCTGATCCAGTTGCTCCAGCGCCCAGGGCAGGAGGTCTGCGAGGGGGTGGTTGCCGGGTTCGGGCAGCGGGGTGGCGATGAACTGGGCCTGGCCCCCGTCGCGGTGGGGTGGGATCACCAGACGGCGGGCGATCTTGTTGGCGTTGGCCGAGCCGTGGTCGAGGCGGACCAGGTGAAGGCACAGGTCCATGGCGGCGGCCTTGCCAGCGGAGGTGAGGACGTCGCCGTTGTCGACATAGAGGACGTCCGGATCGACGGTGGCCTTGGGGTGGCGGCGGGCCAGTTCCCGGGTGTGGGCCCAGTGGGTGGTGGCGCGCTTCCCGTCGAGGAGTCCGGCCGCGCCCAGGACGAAGGCGCCGGTGCACAGGGAAGCGACGCGGGCGCCGGTGCACAGGGAAGCGACGCGGGCGCCGGCCGCGTGGGCGGCTCGCACCGCTTCGACGAGGTCGGAGGGCGGTTCGCGGTCCGTGTCGGCCCACCCGGGCACGATCACCGTGTCGGCTCGGGCGAGGTGTTCGAGTCCGTGGTCGGGTTCTAGGACTTGTCCGGGCGATCATGTGCGAAGCCAGATGACGAGGGCTGCCGCGGCTCGCCGGGCCCACTCAGACGGCCCTGGGCAGCACAACCCGGGCAACATCACCATGGCCTCCGGCGGCACCACCAAGACCACCACCTCCTCGCTGAGCGGCGGCGGCTCCTTCTCGGTGACCTGGAAGCACAGCTGACGGACGGTGGACGGGGGCCGCGCAAGCCGGCGCGGCCCCCGTCCACCCCCGTCCACCCCCGTCCACCCCCGTCCACCCCCGTCCACCCCCGTCCACCCCCGTCCACCCCCGTCCACCCCTATCCACCCCCGTCCACCCCCGTCCACCCCCGTCCACCCCTATCCACCCCCGTCCGCCCCGGCTCAGCCGCCCGCCGGTACCCGGAGCGTGCCGTAGCGCTGCATCCGCTGCCAGCGGAGCCGGGAGCCGGCGAGCGCGGTGAAGACCGACTGGATCACCACCAGGTACATCAGCTGCCGGTAGACGAACTGCTGGAGCGGCAGGCTCCACAGCGGCCCGAGCTTCTCCTTGTCCAGCCGGAACGCGTACGCCCCCATCAGCATCTGGACCAGCAGGAAGGCCGCCCACAGGCCGATGATCCGGACCGGGTCGAGGAAGGCCAGTCCGTAGAGCGCGAAGACGTCCACGACCGGGGCGAGCAGCGGCAGCAGCACCTGGAACATCAGCAGGTAGAGCAGGCCGCGCCGGCCCAGCTTGCCGGCCTGCCCGCCCTGGGTGAGTGCGCCCCGGTGCTTCCACATCGCCTGGAGGGTGCCGTAGCACCAGCGGTAGCGCTGGCGCCACAGGGCGCTCAGCGAGGCGGGGGCCTCCGTCCAGGCCTTGGCCCGCTCCTCGTAAACCACCCGCCAACCGGCCCGGCACATCGCCATGGTGAGGTCGGTGTCCTCGGCGAGGGTCTCCTCGCCCACGCCGCCGACCGCCAGCAGCGCGGAGCGGCGAAAGGCGCCGACCGCGCCGGGCACGGTCGGCATGCACTCGGCGAGGTCGAACAGCCGGCGGTCCAGGTTGAAGCCGACCACGTACTCGATGTGCTGCCAACGGCCCAGTAGGCCACCGCGGTTGACCACCTTGGCGTTGCCGGAGACGGCGCCCACGGTGGGATCGGCGAAGGGCTGCACCAGCATCCGGACGGCGTCCGGCTCGAAGACGGTGTCGCCGTCGACCATCACCAGCAGTTCGGCGCGGGCCGCGGCGATGCCGGTGTTGAGGGCGGCGGGCTTGCCGGCGTTCTCCTGCCGGATCACCCGGACGTACGGCAGGTTCAGCGATTCCACCAGGTCGGCGGTGCCGTCCGTGGAGCCGTCGTCGACCACGATCACCTCGACCGGATGGTCGGAGGCCAGCAGCGAGCGGACGGCGGGTTCGATCCCGGCGATCTCGTTGTACGCCGGGACGATCACGCTGACCGGCTCGGTGACCGGCGGACCCCAGCCGCGGCGGCGCAGCCGCACGTGTCGACGGGCGGCGTAGAGCACGACGACCGCGCGCAGCACGCTGACCGCGCCCGCCGCCCAGAGCAGCCAGCCCAGCGCGGTGATGGCCCGGTTGCCGCCGGTCAGCAGCCAGATCAGGGCCAGGCCGAGCCAGTGGTCGCCGGCTCCGGCCGGGCGGACCGGGTCGGGCAGGCCGACGGCGTCGCTGACGGTGGTGAAGCGGAAGCCGCGGGACTTCAGCGTGCTCAGCACGCCGTCGAGGGCGGCGACGGTCTGCGAGCGGTCGCCGCCGGCGTCGTGCATCAGCAGGACCTGGCCCTGGTGGCCGGTACCCGCGGTCGCCGACTTGATGATCGAGGGCACGCCGGGGCGTTGCCAGTCCTCGCTGTCCTGGGTGGTGAGCACGGTCAGGTAGCCCTCGCGGCCGGCCTGCTGGATGGCGGACCATCCGGGGTCGTCCACGGCCTCGGGCGTCGAGGAGTACGGCGGGCGCAGCAGTGAGCTGGTGACTCCGGCGGCCCCGGCCACGGTCAGCTGGGCCTCGCGCAGCTCCAGCGTGCGGCGCCAGGAGGGGGCGGCGCCGAGGTCGGTGTGGGTGAAGGTGTGGATGCCGATCTGATGGCCCTCGGCGACGATCCGGCGGATCAGGTCCGGGTGGGCGGCGGCCTGGGTGCCGACCACGAAGAAGGTCGCGTGCACCCCGGCCCGGTGCAGGACGTCCAGGATCTTCGGGGTCCAGGTCGGGTCCGGGCCGTCGTCGAAGGTCAGGGCGATGGTGCCGGGTTCGGGGGCGGCGCTGCGCGGCTGGGGGACGGCGGCGTCGATCACCGGGCCGCCCTCGTGGATCGCCGCCGGGACGGCGTCCGCGGCCGCTGGGGCGGCCGCCTGGTCGGGGCGGTCGTCGAAGCTGTGCTGGGCGTAGCCCTGGAGCACCAGGGCGCCGATGAGCGTGAGCAGCAGGGCGGTCAGCAGGAGCCAGTGGGTGCGCAGCGGGCCCTGGCGGACCACCCCGCGTCGGCCCCGGCGGGTGCGGTCGGGGGCTGGGGCTCGTCGGCGGCGGGCGGAGCTCATGGTGCTGCTTTCTGAGACGGGTACGGTTTCGAGGGCGGTCGGGTGTCAGGGCTTGCCGGGCCCTTTGCCCGGTGCGGTGGTCGGGCGGCCGTGCCCGGGGGTGGGGGTGGGAGCGGTGCTCGGCTGGGTGGCGGGCGTGGTGGCCGGGGCGGGTGCGGTGGTGGCCGTCGGGGCGCCGGGGGCCGTACCGGTCGCGGGCCGCGCGGCCGCCGCCGTGGGCCGCGGGTGCTGGACGACCTGGGTGGTGCCGCCCTGATGGGCGGGTGCCTCCGTGCGTCCCGCGCCGGGCAGGGCGGCGGCCTCCGGGGCGGCGGACGGCGCCTCGGTAGGCGTGGCCTCCGGGGCGGGGGCGCTGGGCGCGGGCGGCTGGGGCAGCGGGAGGAACGGTGCGTTCACGGTGGGACCGCCGAGCAGCGCGCTGGCGAGCAGGGCCAGGTACCCGCCCGCCGGGACGGCCAGCACCGCTCCGAGTCGGCGGATCCGGCGCTGCCGGCGGCCGGAGGCGTCCACGAACACCGGCGGGGGCGGGGGGACGGCTTCGGGGCCGGTGGGGTCGGTGGGCGGTTCTCCGAGCGACACGACGGCGGGCAGTTCGGCGGTGGGCAGATCCGCGTCGTCGGCTTCGCGGCGGTGCTCGGCGGAGCGGACCGGAGCGGCGAAGTGCTCGGCGACGTAGGCCGGAACGGCGAAGTGCTCGGTCGGGACTTCGCCGACCGGTTCGCCGTGCGCCGAACCGGAAAGGTGTCCCGGGACCCCCGAGAGGTGGGGCTGTTGCTCGGCGGTGGGCGACGGATCGTACGGCTTGACGGTCACGGTGTCGGGTCCAGGTGTTGTCGGTTCGCGTGCTGCCACGAGGGCACCGGCCGATCACTGGTGGATCGAGCGGTGCACCGGTCGTGACTGTTCAGCGTCGACACCGGCCGGATCGTCACACCTGATTTCCAGCTGATTTCGAGCGAGCCGTGCTCCGCGGAAGGCGGCGAACGCGCGGAAGCCCGCCGTCCCTGGCTCGGGGGGCGACGACCTTCCGCCACGGCGTTCCGACGTCGGCCTTCCGGCGTCGGCTCAGCGGCCGCCGTCGGCCCGGGCCCTGGTCCAGACGGCCTCGCGCAGCAGCCGCAGGCCGTTGAGGCCGACGATGACGGTCGAGCCCTCGTGGCCGAGGACGCCCAGCGGCAACGGAAGGGGGGCGACCACCAAGCTCACCCTCGGCGGTATGGATGAGGAGGCGATCTGCTGGGCTGCCGGCGCGGAGGTCCCCAGTCGGTGGGCTGAGCTGATCGAGGACGTGTACGACCGCTCGCACAGTACGTGGGGTGTGGACTTCGGTCACCATCACGGCATGACCTGGACGCTGCCCCCTCTGGAGCCCGGCGACCACTGCGAACTCCCGGTGGTGGCTGCCTGGGCTCCGGTTACGGATGAGACTGCGAACACCTGGTACGCCGTCCTGGCCTCGTCGACGGATCTGCTGCGGCAGGCCACCGACCGCATCTGAGGTGTCCTTCGATCACCGGATCGCTGGGCCGGCGGACCCTGCCGGTGAAGCCTGCCGCTTCAGAACGAACCGGAGACGCCCTGTACCGCCGACCGGCGGTACAGGGCCCGGGCGCCGCACGCGGGGCGGGGCCGCCTGCCTGCTCGCTGCCGTCCTGGCAGTTCCTGGCCGCTGCCATGGCCGTGCTGCGCCGGGGCGCCGCGTTGGTGGATCGGGTGGGGCTCGGGGCGCTGCTCGGTCTCGATGGCCCGCTCCTGATCGACGTGCGGCCCGTACGGCTGCTCGCCGCCGCTCGTTCCGCTCGCCGCTGTCTGGCGGGTCGGGGTCGGGCGGGGGTGCGGTCCGCGGTTCGGTTCAGCCACCGGCGCTTGGGGCTGCTTGATGCGTGTTTCCGCTGGTCAGATGGGCGATGACGGCTTTCTCACCGTCTCGACCTACCGTCCTGGGCCCCTGTCTGGTGGTGGCTGTGGTGGGTGGGTTGGGCGTTGGTCGGTGTGTCCGGTCGCTGCGCTGTGCCCCCTCTTCTCTCTGCGTCCGGCTGGTGCCGGCCGCGTTGGTGGGTGGTGCCGGGGCGCTCTCCGGTCTCGGGCGCCCGGTCCCGGTCCGTCACGCTCGTCTGCTCGGCCTGGCCGTCGGCGGGTCTGTTCACCGTCCCTTGGTTGTCAGCGCTCAGCCGACCGCTGATGATTCGAACCGCCCTGGTTCGGCGGTCCGAACATCGGCAGGCAGGGCAGCAGTCCGCTGATCGCGACGGGGATGTGCGCATGCGTCTCCCAGCGATCACGTGTCAGTCTCAGCCGCCTGTTCGTCACAGGCCGGCCGCGGACCACATGACGGTCGATGCCGTCGGACTCGTAGCCGTGCTTCTGGGACACGGCGAACGAGGAGGCGTTGTCCTCGAAGGCACCCGATGTCGCTTCCAGCGCGTCCAGTCCCGCGAAGGCCAGGTGCAGGATGGCGGCGCGCATCTCGGTGCCGATGCCTTGTCGCTGATGCCGTGCACCGAGCCAGGAGCCGGTGGTGACCTCCCGCAGGACGGCGAAGTCGCGGGCGGCTATGGTCTGCAGGCCGACGACCTGGCCGTTCTCGAAGACGGCCAGGTTCAGGGCCCAGTTGTCCGGTGACCAGTTCCCTCGGCGCAACCAGTGGTGCTGCACCACCGAGCGTGCCCGTTCCGCTGGAGGGAGGTCCGTCCACGGCACGAGGAAGGGCATGCGGTCCGGCTCGTGGACACCCTCTGCCGCCAGGGCGGCCAAGCCGGCCAACTCACTGTCGGTGGGCAGCCGGAGTTCCAGGCGGGGAGTGTTCAGGCGAAGGCCTAACAGCGGCCAGTGATCAATCAACATGCGCCATTGTCGAAGACGAGGGCAGCTGCGGTCATCTGATTTCCAGGGCGGGCTCAGGTCACCTTCCGCTCCCGGGACAAGAAGCCAGCCCTTTCCGAGGTGCGCCCGTGGTTGTCCTGGTGACCGGCTTGGTCCCCGTCTGGGCCGCGTGGCCGCAGAGGTGTGTCGGCGGGGGCTTCTACGGTGTGGATGGGGTACCGGAGTGTCAGGCACTGGAGACGGAACGGCAGACCTCCCGGTCTGGGCGGGGGTGGTTACCGGCCTTACCGGCGTCCGGGGAGAAGGGGCCCGCGGACGGCTCGTCAGCACCGCCCCACCCGCCAAGCCGGTGCCGCAGGCCGGGTCCCGGGCCGCAGTGCCGGGCAATGTCGTTGCTTCAGCTGTCAGTCACGGTGAAGGCCGGCCGAGGCCTTTCGGCCTTGCCTCTACGGAGGAGGAGTACGGCGGGGTCCGTGTGCGGGTTCGTCGTGGCGGCCGGTTCGTCGGCCGGCATGACGCTGTCGGCTCCTTCGGCTGGACCGGGGTGGCGGGTGGTGGCCGGGGTCCGCCTGGTGGGCGGGCCCCGGCCCGGGAACGCTCGGGGTGGGTCAGGAGGCGGGCATCAGGACGGTGTCGACGATGTAGACGGTGGCGTTGGCGGTCTGGACGTTGCCGCACAGCACCTTGGCCGTGGTGTTCACGGTGAAGTCGGGGGTGGTGCCGGTGACGGTGAGGTCGTCGGTCTCCAGGGTCTTGTGGGCGCCGGTGAGGGCGGTGGGGGTCAGGCGCTGGGGGACGACGTGGTAGGTGAGGATCTTGGTGAGCTTGTCCTTGTCGGCGAGGACGGCGTCCAGGGTGGCCTTGGGGATCTTGGCGAAGGCGTCGTTGGTGGGCGCGAAGACGGTGATGTTCTGCGCGGAGTTGAGGGTGTCGACGAGGCCGGCCTGCTTGACGGCGGTGACGAGGGTGGACAGCAGCGGGTTGTTGGAGGCGGCGGTCGCGACGGGGTCCTTGGCCATGCCCGCGAAGGAGCCGGCGCCGTCCTTGGGCACGGCCGTGCAGGCGCTGCCGAACGGCTGGTCGTCCATGGCAGTGCCGGAGGCGGCGCTGCCCGGGGCCGTGCTGCCCGGGGCCGTGGACGGCACGGCGGCGGCGGCCTTGGTGGCGGCCGAGGATCCGGATCCGCTGCTGCTGCAGGCGCCGAGGCTCACGGCGAGCGCGGTGGCGGTCAGGAGGGCGGCGACGGTGTTGCGGCGGCGGGTGGTGGTGGACATGGGTCGGATCTCCTTGTGAGGTGGTGACGTCCGGGCCGGCGGCCCGGACGTGGTGGGTGCGCAGTGGCTTTTCAGGTGACCGTGACGACGGTGCTGTGCCAGCCGGTGGCGCCGGCGGGGAACGGGGCCGCACGGTTCTCGGTCTGGACGGTGCCGGTGGCGTCGGTGGCCCGGACCTCGATCCGGTGGGTGCCGGGCGCCGCCCCGGTCCAGGTGTGGGACCACTGCCGCCACATGTCGGGCCCCGGCTCGGCGGTGAGCAGGGCTTCCTGCCAGGGGCCGCCGTCGACGCGGACCTCGACGGCGGCGATGCCGCGGTGGGTGGCCCACGCGGTGCCGGCCACGGTCACGTTCCCGGCGGGCACCTGTGCGAACGGGGCCGGAACCTCGATGCGCGAGGCGGTGCCGACCGCGCCGGTGCGGTCCCAGCCCCGGCGCACCCAGTACGGGTCGAACGCGGCGAACGTGGTGACGTCCAGGTCGACGAGCCATTTGGTGGCGGAGGTGTAGCCGTAGAAGCCGGGGACGACGCTGCGGCACGGGAAGCCGTGTGCCACGGGCAGGGCCTCGCCGTTCATCGCGACTGCCAGCAGCGCGCGCCGTCCGTCGAGCACGGATTCCAGCGGGGTGCCGATCGTCATCCCGTCCTGGGACCGGCCGACGAGCTGGTCCGCTCCCGGGCGCACGCCCGCCCGGCGCAGCAGGGCCGGGAGGGAGGCGCCGAGCCAGCGGGTGGTGCCGACATAGGGGCCACCGACCTCGTTGGACACACAGGACAGGGTGTGGTCGAGCTCCTCCAGCGGTTCGCGCAGCAAGTCGTCGAAGGTGATGAGGAGCGGGTGGTCGACCATGCCGCGGATGCGCAGGGTCCAGCGCCGCGGGTCGATACGGGGCAGCGTGAGAGCGGTATCCACCCGGTAGAAGTCCGGGTTGGGGGTGACGAACGGGGACAGGCCCGGGACGTCGGGGTGCAGGGCGGCGGGCAGGGGCGGCAGGGGCCGCGCGGCCGGGGGAGGGCGGACGGCGGTGCGGGCGGCACCGATGTCGTAGCGGCGGTCCGAGAGCGTGCGGCCGCCGAGGCCGGCGAGCGCACCGACGGCGATCGTCGCGCCGGTGGCGGTGAGGACGGCCCGGCGGGACGTGCCGCCGTCGCGTTCGGCGGGATGCTCGCCCGGCCCGTCCCCACTCACCGGGTGTTCCGGCGTCACCTGGTGGGGCGCGGTCGTGGGGGAGGCCGCCGGTGTGGCGGCGCGCAGCATCCGGGCGAGGACGAGGGCGGTTGCCGTGGCGGCCAGACCGGCGGCCAGAGCGGGTGCAGCATCCGCGGCACCGGCTTCGGGCCTGGAGAGCGCGGCCCAGGTGCCGAGCAGCCCGAAGGCCGCGAAGACGCTTGCCCCGAGCACCGGCCTGCACGCGGCCAGCACGCCGGCGAACGCGGCGAGCAGCGCCGTCGCCAGGTAGATCCCGCCGAGCAGCACCGGCTTGTCGTCGGTGCCGAACGTGCGAACGGCGTACTCCTTCAGTGATGTTGGCGTCAGGTCGATCGCTGCGGCGCCGACCACGATGACCGGCGCGGTCCCGGGTCCGGTGAAGGCGGCGACCAGTTCACCGCTTCCGAGCGCGGCCGCCGCCGCTGCCCACCCGGTCGCCGCGGCCGCGCCCGCCCGCAGGAGCCGCCCGCAGCGATGCCCGGGACGAGGCGGGAGATGGGGTACGTCGTTGCTCACATCCGGGATTCGCGGCCACCGGCGGGCCGGATGGGTGCGAGTTCTTCTCCTGGGCTGCCCGCAATCCGTGCTGCGACGCGACAGGCCACACAAACGGAAGCGGCACGAGGTTTGCTACCCGGACCGGCCTGCCCGGCCCGGTCGTTGATGTGTCTTGGTGTGCTGGGCTGCGGCCTCCTGGCGGTCCGGGCGGGCGGCACGCGATCCTCGAATGATGGCCCGTCGGCGCGAGCAGGAAGGAGACCTGACTTCGTCGGCCTGGAGCGGGCTGTCGTGCCCTACGAGGACAGGTCACCGGCGGAGCGGCGCACCACGGCAGTGCCTGGTTCGACCGCGGGGTCCGGCACCGGCTGAGGGACGTCATCGACGGTGCCCATCCGGCGGGCGGTGAGGGATTCCCCTTCCACCCGGGCCGAAACGTTGAGAGCCGGGCCCGGACTGCCCGCATCGCTCCTGCAGCGGGGAGGATCCGGGCATCCTGCCCCGGATCCGCGGGTGCGGTTCCGGGGCAGCGGGGCAAGGCGTGGGCCCCGGAGGCGGGCTTCGGGGCCCACGGGTGGGCCGGTCAGGCGGTCTTGCCGCCCGGGTGGTCGAGCCAGGCGCTGCGCGAGCCCTTGGCGGCGGGCGCTTCGCGTTCGTAGCCGGCGAGTGCCAGCCCGAGTCCGAAGAAGGTGGGCGCCCACTCGCCCACGAAGATGCCCCACCGGTCGGCGCGTTCGACTCCGGCCTGTTCGGCCTTCATCGACGCGATCCAGCTCAGCAGGGACAGGCCGATGGACCCGAACGCCGCCGCGTAGGCGTGCTCGCTGGTGATTCCGGCTTCGTGGATCCTGCGCACGATGGTCATGACGACCCTCCAAAGGGGCTGTGCCGTCGTTCCTGTTCCTCTACTGTCGGACCGTCGCCCGCAACGCGTCAGTCGCATCGTTGGTGCAGCGTCCTGTTCGGCGAGGGGGTCGGCGGGATGCGCTCCCGGCCGCTCGGCCGGCGCGCGGGCGTCCGTCTCAGGCCGCTCCGAGCGCCGCGAGGCGGCGGAGGACGAGTGCGAGCATGAACGCTGAGGGGGCCGCTGTGGTGGCGGCCGCGGGAGCGGCCGGTGTGTCCGCGGCCGCGTACAGGGCGCACGCGGCGGTCAGGGCGGCCAGCGCCGAGGCCAGGGCGGCGAGGATCCGGGGCCGGTGCCAGAGCCGTGCCAGGAGAGTCGGGCGGGCCCCGAGCAGGCGGTCGAGTGCCGGGTCTTCCCGCCGCAGGTGGGACTCGACGTCGTCCAGCAGACGTTGCTCCCGGCCGGTCAGGTGTCCGTCCACGGCGCGGCCGCCCTTCGGTCGCCCCTCGCGTGTCAGCGTCTTACACCCTCCGCCCACGGCGCCGGGGCGCCGGTCGCATCGGTGGTGCGTCGACCGGGGCCGGCCGACGGTTCAGCGGCGGGAGGGCATGCACCGCAGGAGTGCGGAGGCGGCCCGGGCGGGGCCGTGCGGGCGGAGGCGGACGCCGAGTGCGGCGGTGCCGTGCGCCCGGTCGGCGAGGAGGGCGGCGACGGCGTGGCCGGCGGCGGCGGGGGTGAGCGTGTTGGGATCCAGGCATCGGCCGGCCGCGGCGCGTTCGGCGTCGTGGGCGATGGCGAACTGGTCGCTGGAGAACGGCAGGACCAGTGCGGGAACGCCGGCGTGCAGGCATTCGGTGAACGAGTTGTTGCCGCCGTGGTGGACCATGGCGGCGGCGTGCGGAAGCAGTTCCTGTTGCGGGATCGTCGCAGCGACGGGCCGCCTGGAGGAGCCCGGCGCCGGACTCAGCGGCGGAATGAGCGTCCTGCTGACCGGGCTGGGTGAGGCTCTGACGGCCGGCGCGGGCGTCGCACGGGTCCTCACACTGACCACGGCCCGGACCGGGGAGGCGGAACGCACGGACCTGGTCCACCGGTTGGGACGCGCACACGTGCTGGTGCGGTTGCCCGTGGACGCGTCCGAACCGCTCGATCCGGAGAACGCCGCCGGCCACCAGACGGCGCTGGCCTGGTGGTCCGGCCGGCTCTTCGAACTCCCGGGCGCCCGACCGGACATCGCGCACGTCAGGTTCGCCGACGACGCCTCCCTCGCTGTCGCCCGGGCCGCACGCCGCCACGGCTCGAAGCTCGCGTTCACCGTCACCCCCGACCCCCACCGCACGATGGACGAACGGCACGCGGGCCTGCCACCGCAACAGACCGGTCATGCCGCACGCGCGCTGCGCCTGGACCTGCACCGGGTCTTCGTCGCCGACTGCCTCGTGGCCCGCGCAGATCTGTTGGTGGCCATGCCGGGGAGGCCGGGGCCGGAGGAACTCCCCGCGTACTTCCCGCAGTTGCGGGACCGGCGGGTCCACGTGCAGCCCGAGGGCATCGCCCCGTTCCGGCCCGCGGTGGGCGACGGGGCGACGGCCTACGGACTGCTCGCCCGTCTCTTCGGTGGCGGCGGGACCGGCGGCGGACTGGATGCCGCCGACCGCGACCTGCCGTTGTTGCTGTGCGTGGGACGGCTTCACCCCGTCAAGCAGCAGGAGCAACTGGTCCGGGCCTGGATGCTCGCGGGCCTCCACCACCGCACGACCCTGCTGCTGGTGGGCGGGTCTCCCGCGGACCCGACCGCCGTCGAGGCGGAGGTTCGCCGCCGGCTCACCGAGCTCCTGGCGGCGGACCCGGTCGCGCGGCGTCGGGCGGCCTTGTGGCCCGCGCTGTCCAACCGGCATGTCCGGCTGCTGGAACGGGCGTTGGCGCAGGGCCGGCCGGGCTCCGCGCTGTACGTGTGCCCCAGTGCCAAGGAGGAGTTCGGGCTGGCCGTGCTGGAGGCCATGGAAGCGGGCCTCCCGGTGGCCGCCCCGCAGCGCGGTGGGGCCTCGCACTACCTGTGCGACGGCGTCAACGGACGACTGCTGGCCACCGAATCGGCGGGGCGGCTGGCCGACGGCCTGCGCTCCCTGGTCGTCACCCCCGCGCCGGAACTGGTGGCGATGGCGAAGGCAGGGGCCGCGACGGTGCGCGAGTGCTTCGCCATCGACGCCATGGCCGCGTCCCTGGCCGACGCCTACCGGGACACGTGCCGAACGGGCCGCCTCGCGGATCGGTCGCAGGACACGGACCGCGAAGGTCCTCTGCCGGACGTCGCGGGAAGCGGCTGAGCGAGCGGGCAGTGGCGGCACCGTCTCCGCCTGCCGTCACGGGGGTGACTGGCCGCGGGCGCGTTCGGCGGCCAGCACCTCGGGCAGGCCGGTGAGGCGGCGCAGGCCCGCGGCGGCCCGCGCGGTGCGGTGGTTGGCGGCGAGGAGGTCGCGGTGGCGGTGGACGAAGGCCCAGTAGCCGGTGGTGAACGGGCAGGCCCGGTCGCCGAGGCGTTCGGTGGGGCGGTAGCGGCAGGGGCCGCAGTAGTCGCCCATGCGGTGGAGGTAGGCGCCGCCCGCCGCGTAGGGCTTGGTGGTGACGAGGCCGCCGTCGGCGAACTGGGACATGCCGACGACGTTGGCGGTCATCACCCAGTCGTAGCCGTCGACGAAGCACCGGTGGAACCAGTCGGTGAGCTCGTGCGGGTCCCAGCCGTGCTGCAGGGCCCAGTTGCCGAGCACCATCAGCCGGGGGATGTGGTGCACCCAGCCGTGATCGCGGACCTGCCCGAGGACGCCGGACAGGCAGCGGGCGGCGACGGCGTCTGCGTCCAGGTCGCGGAACCAGGCGGGCAGCGGCTCGTGGTGGCCCAGCCGGTTGGCGTCGCGGTAGCCCTCGCCCAGGTGCCAGTAGAGCTGCCACACGTACTCGCGCCAGCCGGCCACCTGCCGCACGAAGCCCTCGGCGCTGTTGAGCGGCACCTGCCCGGACCGGTACGCGGCCTCGGCCGCGCGCACGCACTCGCCGGGGTCGAGCAGACCGAGGTTGAGCGGGACGGACAGCGCGCTGTGGGCCATCCACGGGTCGGCGTGCAGCATCGCGTCCTCGTACCGGCCGAAGTCGGCGAGGCGGTGGGCGACGAAGTGCGCGAGCGCCCGTTCGGCCTCCGGCCGGGTCGCGGCGAAGCGGCGCGGGCCGTCCCGGCCGACGAAGGCGACGTCCCCGTCGCGCTCCCAGCGGTCGAGGTCGGCCCGGACGCGCTCGTCGATGCCGTCCTCCTCGGGCTCGAAGGGCGGGGGGAGCGGCAGGGTGGCGGCGCCTTCGGGCGGGGGTTCGCGGTTGTCCCGGTCCAGGTTCCAGCGGCCGCCGGCCGGGCTGCCGTCCGGTTCCAGCAGCAGGTGCTCGGCGCGGCGCACCCGGTGGTAGAAGTCCTCCAGCAGCAGGCGCCGTTCACCGGGTGCACCGGCCCAGCGGCGGAAGTCGGCGAAGGGCACGAGGAAGCCGCGCGGCGGCAGCACCGTGACGTGGGGGAGGGAGTCCACCAGGCCGAGGGCCGCGCGCGACGTCGGGTGGCACACGGTGACCCGGCGGCGTCCGACGGCCCGGGACAGGCCCTCGCGGTAGGTGTCGGCCTGGACGTAGCGCACCCGGTCGCCCAGGGCGTCCGCGGCGTGGCGCATCGCGGACAGCACCAGGTGGGCCTTCGCCCGGTGGAACCGCCGCCGGCGGAGCACCGAGCGAGCCTCGATCATGACGAGCGGGGCGTCCGGGTCGGGACCGTCCCCGCCGGGGGTGAGGCCGGCGGTGAGGAAGTGCGGCCCGAGCTGGTCGCCGAAGAGCCAGTGCGGGCGCGGCCCGCTCACGCCGGGCGCCCGGGAAGGCCGGCCGCCGGGGAGCCGAGGGGGAGCGCCGGAGCATCATGGCGTTCGCTGGGCCCCGGGTGGCGGTGACGCCAGTAGGGGTTGTCGAGCGGAAGCTTGCCGCTCACACGGCCGTACATGCCGAACGTGGCGATCACCAGGCCCATGACGAAGCTGAAGAGCACGTTCTGGATGCGGAAGGCCAGGATGTTGGCCGACGAGTCCAGCAGTGCGAGGTTGACGAAGCCGCTGAGGACGAAGAGTGCGCCGACGGTGATGTTGACCGTGGAGGCGATGTTTCCGCCGATCAGGGCGCCGCCGAGAAGTACCGCGGCCGTGACCACCGAGACGAGGCTGAGCAGGCCGTTGCTGGAGAGACCGGCGATCTTCTCGCCGTCGGTGCTGAAGAAAGGCAGTCCGTCCGACAGGCCGAGGCAGCCGAAGGCCAGCAGGGCGGCGCCGCAGAGACCGGCTCCAGCGCGGTAGACCCGGGACAGGCGGTGGTCGACGGGCAGTTCCTCGTGGAGTTTCATGGTCCGCTCCGTTCCTCGGTGATCGTGCCGAGCCGCGCAGCACGCGACCCTTCCCAGAGCATCGGCCGCGGTGGCCGACCGGAACAGTCGCAGCGGTGCCGCATCGTTTGTGGACCGCCGAAGGCGGCCACCGCGCCCCCGCCGTAAAAAAGCGCTGCACAAACGGTGCGACTCGTCGGCGGGGTGCGAAGCGATGCACCTTGAGGCTGTGACTTCGATGGTGAAGAGCATCAGCGTCGCCGGTTCCGCCAGCAGCACCGCGCCGGCGTCTGATGACATGCCCACCCTCCTTCAGAGGGCGGGCGGCGGCGACGAGACCGCGTTCGAAACGCTGTACCAAGCGGTTGCCGGGCCGGTCTACGGCGTCGCGCTGCGGACGCTGCGCAGCCCGGCCCACGCCGAGGAAGTCGCCCAGGAGGTCCTCCTCGAAGTGTGGCGCACCGCCCCGTGCTACCGGCCCGAGCGGGGATCCGTGATGGCATGGGTGCTGACGATCGCGCGCCGCCGGGCGGTGGACCGTGTGCGGTCCGTGCGGGCCTCCACCGAGCGTGACCTCCGTGTCGTAGTCCGGAACCTGTCCGAGTCGGAGAGCGATCCGCCTGAGGTCCAGGCAGTCCGCTCACTCGACCGGCAGCGGGTCCGGTCCGCTCTCGCCGAACTGAGTGCGCTGCAGCGCGAGGCAGTGGTGCTGGCCTACTTCGGCGGCTACACGCAGCGGGAGATCGCACACAGGGTCGGTGTGCCGCTGGGAACCGTGAAGACCCGAATCCGCGACGGCCTCATCCGGCTCCGGGCTGTACTCACGCCCGCTGGCGACTGTCCTGGAGTGGGCGAGCTGTCGGCCGGGCCGCTCCTCGGACCGTGCCGTGCGGCAGGGGCCCGGCAATGACAGCGGCGGGGCCGAGTCCGGAATCGGTGTGGGACTACCCACGTCCGCCTGTGATCCGCACCGCCCGCGGCAGACTCGTTCAGGTGTGGTTCGGCGGAACGCTGATCGCCTCCACCACACAGGCCGTGCGTGTGCTGGAGACGAGCCACCCGCCGGTGTACTACCTGCCGGCAAGTGATGTGGCCGGCCGATTCCTGGTTCCGTCAGATGGTACGAGCTTCTGCGAGTGGAAGGGACAGGCCCGGTACTGGGACCTGCTGGTTCAGGGAAGCAGGGCAGTCCAGGCTGCCTGGAGCTATCCCCGGCCGCTTCCTGCTTACCGGGAACTGAGCGGCCGGTTGTCGTTCTACCCGGCACGGGTGGACCGCTGCACGGTGGACGGCGAAACGGTGCGTGCTCAGGATGGCGACTTCTACGGAGGATGGATCACGGGCGAGATCGCCGGCCCGTTCAAGGGAGGCCCGGGGACGTCGGGCTGGTGAGCGTGCGCCGCCCGGACCCGCACGTTGGCAGGTCGTGCCGCCGAACGCGCGGCACGTTCCTCATCAAGCGCTGCGAGAACGCTGCGATTGTGAACGGAGTATCGAGAGGACCAGCATGGAGTAGTGGATCCACTGGGCAGGCCAGCCGGTCGGGAACAGCCGAACCCCTGCCCCGTGGGGCGCGAGGCGGGACCTCGGCGCAACGAACGGAAGGAGCTGAACTCCCCTCTTCCTCACACTTCCCAGTAGCCGGAGGACGTCATGACCGTCAATCACCGGATTTCCGCCCACGAGCGCCCCGTGCCCGCGACTCCTCCCACGGAGACGCCCGAGTGCGAGTCGTCGACGTGCTCGGGCATCTCGACCCCTGAGTCGGTCGAACTGCACACGGCCTGGCCCGGCTGGATCCCGCTACTGGTCATCGCCGTCATGGTGCTGTGCTGCGTGGGGTTCGCCGTGGGGAGGATCGCGGGATGGTGACACCGTCCGCCGAGCGCGCTGCCGGAGCACGCGGCGGTGGCCCCGCCGCCGCTCACGACACACCGCAGGACGTGGGTCTGGCGACCGGGAGAGTGGCCCAGCGGCTCGGCGTGTCCCCCACCACGGTCCGCTCGTGGGAACGCCGGTACGGCATCGGCCCTGCCAACCGGGAAGCCGGACACCACCGCCGCTGGAGCCCGCAGGACGTCGCCGTCCTGGAGGCCATGTGCCGTCTGACCGCCCGCGGGATACCCCCCGGCGAGGCGGCCCGTGCGGCCCTGGCCGAGCAGGGATCGGCCACCGAGATCAACACAGCGAGTCCTGTCCTCAGCCGGCCGGATCCGCTCTCTCGGGACGATGTCCAGGCCTTCCACCGCCCCAGCGCGGGAGGAAGCCGCGCTCTGGGCGTCGGAACGGTACGCCCCGAGTGCCGCGGCCTGGCGCGTGCGGCGGTGCGCCTCGACGCGCCGCAGATCGTCGCGATCCTGCGCGAAGCGGTAGCCACCCTCGGGGTGATCGACGCGTGGACCGAGGTCATGATGCCCGCGCTGCGCGCCGCCGGCCGCAAATGGGCGGCGGACGGCGAGCAGTACGTCGAGGTCGAACACTTGCTGTCCTGGCACGTCTCAAGCGTTCTGCGTGGCGTCGCGGTGGCAACGGCTGCCACCCGGCCCGTATCGCCCGTCCTGCTGGCCGCGACGCCCACCGAACTGCACACGCTCCCGCTGGAGGCCACCGCCGCGGCGCTGGCCGAGCGCGGCCTCCCCTTCCGCATCCTGGGCGCTGCCGTCCCGCCCCGGGCCCTGCTCGACGCCGTCCAGCGGCTCGGTCCGGCAGCCGTGATGATCTGGTCCCAGGACCGGCGCAGCGCGGACCACGAGCTGGCACGCCGCATCAGCGCCAATGTCTGGGGGCCGCGGGGCTCGCGCGGCGGGGCGGTCGTCGTCGCCGCAGGCCCTGGCTGGGCCCGCTCCCGGCTGCCAATCGGCGCCGCCGGTCCCCGAACCCTGGCGGACGCCGTCGACTTCCTGGAAGAGACGGTGACGAACTGAATCCCCGTCGCGAGGCCCTCCTGCGGCGCGGCCCGATGGCGAACACCGCCTTCACTGACACCGACCACCTCACCCACACCCTCCGCCGCGGGCCACGGCACATCCAACTTCGACCCACCCTCGTCGAGGGATGCCTGGCCGGCACCGGCCCCTCACTCACCCCGCCGTTCCCGCCCTGAAAACCTCAGTAAAGTCATCGAGGGTGGTCGGAGCCAGCTCCACTGGCTCCGACCACCCTCTCTGCAGCGCGGCTCAGCTCACCGCAGCGGCCTGCCTGACCAAGTCGACGGTTTCGGCCGCCAGTCGACGCCGGTACTCATGAGCCTGCTTGAGGTCCGCGCGCACGAGACATCAGCCACTCACTTCTCACCGGCTTTCAATCCCGAGCGGCACGCCAACGATGACGTGCCGCTCGGGGGCTGGCTAACGTTTGTCCAGCAGCCCGCGCTCGAGAGCTACGACCACCGCATGGGTGCGGTCTCTGACATCGAGCTTGGCGAAGACCCGCAGCAGATGGGTCTTCACCGTGGCCTCCGCGATGACCAGCCGCCGGCCGATCTCGACGTTGGACAGCCCGTCGGCGACCGCGCTCAGTACGTCCACCTCCCGCGTGGTCAGAGCCACCGGAGCGGGCCGCCGCATGCGGGCGACCAACCGCTCCGCGACCCTCGGAGCCAGGACGGTCTCGCCACGAGAGGCGGATCGGATGGCGTCGACGAGCTGGTCGCGCGTGGTGTCCTTGAGCAGGTAGCCGATCGCGCCGGCCTCGAGGGTCTGTACGGTCTTCGGTGTAACTCCCGATCAAGAGAGAACACCTGATGAGCGACGTGATCGTCTCCGCGGAGGCGGTTGAGGAAGTCCGGCCGGTCGAGCTCGCGCCGGACGTACTGGACGAGCAGTTGATCGGGCAGTTGGTCGACCGGGCCCGCGCCGGAGGCGTCAAACTGACCGGCGAGGGCGGGCTCCTGCAGCAGCTCACCAAACGCGTCCTGGAGGCCGCCCTGGAGGGCGAGATCACCGACCACCTCGGCTACGAGAAGCACGACCCGGCCGGCGCCGGCTCGGGGAACTCCCGCAACGGCACCCGCTCGAAGACCGTGGTCACCGACGTAGGGCCGGTCGAGATCGACGTGCCCCGCGATCGGGAGGGCAGCTTCGAGCCGCAGATCGTGCGCAAGCGCCAGCGCCGGCTGACCGGCGTGGACGACATGGTCCTGTCCCTGTCCGCCCGGGGCCTGACACACGGTGAGATCTCCGCCCACCTGGCCGAGGTCTACGGCGCGAACGTGTCCAAGCAGACCATCTCCACCATCACCGACAAGGTGATCGACGGGATGGCCGAGTGGCAGAACCGGCCCCTGGACCCGGTCTACCCAGTGATCTTCATCGACTGCGTCCACGTGAAGATCCGCGATGGTCAGGTGGCGAACCGCCCGATCTACGTCGCGCTCGCGGTCACCGTCGAGGGCACCCGCGAGATCCTCGGTCTGTGGGCCGGCGACGGCGGCGAGGGCGCCAAGTACTGGCTCCACGTCCTCACCGAGATCAAGAATCGCGGCGTCGGCGATGTGTGCATGGTCGTCTGCGACGGCCTCAAGGGCCTGCCCGACGCCATCGAGACCGTCTGGCCGCAGGCCATCACCCAGACCTGCGTGGTCCACCTGATGCGCGCGTCCTTTCGATACGCAGCTCGCCAGGACTGGGACAAGATCTCGAAGGCACTCAAGCCCGTCTACACCGCCCCGACCGCGAAAGCGGCCGAGGACCGGTTCCTGGAGTTCCAGGAGGCCTGGGGCGACAAGTATCCGGCGATCGTGAAGATGTGGTCGGACGCCTGGGCCGAGTTCGTCCCCTTCCTCCAGTTCGACACCGAGATCCGCCGGGTCGTCTGCACCACCAACGCGATCGAGTCGGTCAACGCCCGCATCCGCAAGGCCGTCCGAGCCCGCGGCCACTTCCCCAACGAGCAGGCCGCGTTGAAGTGCGTCTACATGGCCATCATGGCGCTCGACCCGACCGGAGCCGGCCGCAAACGCTGGACCACCCGCTGGAAGGCCGCACTGAACGCCTTCGAGATCACCTTCGACGGCCGACTCTCCATCGGCCGCCGGTAGTACAAATCAACCTGAGTTACACCGTTGGCTGGACACACCCGGCCTCGACCGCGCGCTCGATCTCGGCGTCGGTGTCGTACGTGGTCAGGATCAGCACGCGGGTACCAGGGTGGCGTCTGACGATCTCAGCGGTGGCACTCGCGCCGTCGAGGACCGGCATCCGCAGGTCGATCAGTGCCACGTCCGGCTTCAGCAGTTCGACGAGTTCGACGGCCGCACGGCCGTCGCCGCCCTCGCCGACGATGTCGATGGCGGGTTCCGAGGCCAGCAGGGCGACGACTCCGGCGCGCATGACCGTGTGGTCGTCGACCACGATGATGCGGAGTCCGGCCGGCTCTGTTCGGGCTGTCATGTCGTCACACCTGACTGTCGGTAGGTATCGCGGCGAGGATGCGGGTGCCGTCGCCGAGGGAGCTGGTGACGGTGAGTTCGCCGCCGAGTTCGGCGAGGCGGTTGCGCATGCCGTTGAGCCCGAAGCCGTGGGCGTGCTCCACCACGAAGCCCCTGCCGTCGTCGGTGATCTCCAGTTCGACGCCGTACGGGGAAGGCGTGAGCACGATCTCCACCGTGGAGGCGGCCGCGTGCTTGCGGACGTTGGCCAGGGACTCCTGGGTGCAGCGCAGCAGCGCGATCCGGGTCGGCTGGTCGCACTCGACGTCCGGCAGGTCCGCGGTGACGGCGAGCCCGGTGTCCTCGGCGAACCGCTCCAGGGTCCGGCGCAGGGTCCCGGCGATCGAGCCGAGCGCGGGACCGCTCCGCGGGGCGGAGCCGACGAGCACTCGCGCCTCGGCGAAGTTCTCACGTGCGGTGTTCTCGATCGAGAGCAGTTGCCGGGCGCTCCTGCCGGGGTCGGTGTCGAGGCCGGAGCGGGCCGCCTCCGCCAGCACGATGATGGAGGCGAAGCCCTGGGCGAGGGTGTCGTGGATCTCCCGCGCGAGCCGCTCACGCTCCTCCGTGGCGCCTTGGAGCCTGTGGGCCTCGGCCAGGCGCCGTTGGGCGCTCGCCAGTTCGGCGGCGAGGTGGCGGGCGCGCTCGTCGCTCTGCTCGACGATCCGGACCACCCCCAGTCCGAGCAGCACGCCCGCCGTGTAGCCGATCAGGGTGAAGACGATGTTGCCGGTGGAGAAGTCCTCCACGTGCCAGCTCTGGTGCCGGACTATGCCGGCGACGGTGGCCGCGGCGGCGGCGCCGCTGTAGGCGATCGAGTGCCGCGGGCTCCTGGCGAAGAGCCAGAACTGGGGGAGCGACACGATGAACAGTGCGGCGCCGTCGCCACGCAGGAGGGACAGCGCGCCCAGAGCGAGGGCGAGTACGCCCAGGTAGGCGTGGGGCCGCAGCACGCGATTGCGGGGGAAGGCCGCCACGGTCGCGTAGCCGAGGGCGATCAGTGCCAGCAGCGCCAACGACCAGTACCTCGTCGCCCCGCCGTGGTTCAGCTCGGAGATGACCGGGGGACACACGCCCAGGAGCACCCAGGAGACTGCGTACCACCGGCGGACGATCCGTATGCGGAACCGGTCGCCCGGCTGCGGCCGTTGAATCATGATCGTCAGCCTACGTCCTGCGGCACGCCGGGACGGGGGACGGCGGCGTGCGCCCGTCGCGCCGGACGGACCGGGCGCAGCGGCCACCACGCCCGCTCGCCGAGGAGCAGCAGGAGTGAGGGCAGGACCATGAGCCGGATGACGACGGCGTCCAGGAGGACGGCCACCGCCAGGCAGAAGCCCATCTGCTTCATCTCGGTGAGGTGCAGGGCGACGAAGGCACCGAACACCGTCACCATCACGATGGCCGCGCTGGTCACCACCTTGGCCGACCGGCTGATGCCGTCCAGTACCGCCTCGCGGGCCGACATCCCGTTCCGCATGGCCTCCTGGATCCGGCTGACCACGAAGACCTGGTAGTCCATCGACAGGCCGAAGAGGATCACGAAGAGGAACAGCGGTACCCGGGACGCGATGGCACCGAGGGAGTGGAAGGCCAGGAGGTCCTGGGCCCACGTGCCCTGGAAGAACACGACCAGCAGGCCGAGCGAGGCTCCGGCGGACAGCAGGTTGAGGGCGACGCCGATCAGGCCGATGACGACGGAGCGGAATGCCCACACGGTCATCACGAGGGTCGCCAGCAGCAGGAACCCCATGACCAGCGGCAGTTTGCCGTTCTCGTGGTCCACGTAGTCGCGGCCTCGGGCCACGTCACCGGTCACCGCCGTCTCCACGCCGGGCAGCCTGCCGGCGGTAGCGGGCAGATAGTCCCTGCGGATGTGGTCGAGTGACGCGATCGCCTCGGCGGAGGGTGCGGGGAACGGGACGGCCAGCTCCAGCACGCTGACCCGGCCGTCGGGCGAGGTGCGCACCGTCGGCCCGGCGTCCCTGGCGAACAGCGGATCGGCCTGCGACCGTCGGCCGAGATCCGTCAGGGCGTGCTGCACCTCGGCCGCTCGGTCCGGTGTGGAGCGGGCGACGACCACGTGCTTCACCAGGAGTTCCGGGAAGGCCGTGTTCAGCCGGTCGTGGACCTGCATGGCGGGGATGTCGCGGGAGAAGGTGTCCTTGCCCGGGTCGACGAGCTCGAGGCCGAGCGCGGGTGCCGCCAGGGCGAGCATGACCAGCGTTGATACGCCCAGCGTGAGGGCGGGGTGGCGTCGCGCGGGCGTCAGTAGGGCGTCGAACACCCGGCCCGTCTCGGCCTCGGCCCGCTTGGTGCGGACCGGCTTGCCGCGGGCCGCGCGGCGGGCCGCACGCAGCTCGGTGCGGCGGCCGATCTTCACCAGGAGCGCGGGAAGCGCGGTCAGGGAGCTGGCCACGGCGACCGCCACGACCAGGATCGTGCCCGTCGCCAGCGAGGAGAAGATGACGTCCGTGGCCAGGTAGAGGGTCGCGGTGGAGACGATCACGGCGAGACCGGAGACCACGATGGCCCGGCCCGCGGTCGCCGCCGCCAGTTCCACCAGGGCCTCGGAGCTGAGCCGCCCGCCGGCGCGGGACCGTTCCTCGCGTTCGCGCTTGAGGTAGAAGAGCGTGTAGTCGACGCCCACCGCCAGGCCGATGAGGAGGATCATGTTGGTCCCGACCCCTGGGTCGGGCAGCAGATGGGACGCGACCATCGACAGTCCCAGGGCGGCGGTGATCGAGGAGAGCGCGAGCAGCAGCGGCACGCCGGCCATGACCACCGATCCGAAGACGATCAGCAGCGTGATGAGCGTGACCGGCAGGGTGATGCGCTCGGACAGTGCGAGGTCCTTCCCGCGCTGGTCGTTGACGCCCTTGCTGATGGACGGGGAGCCGGTCTCCTCCACGACGAGGTTCGGGTGGCCGTCCTGGACCTTCGCCGTCTGTGCGAGGAGCGGGCCGACGTTCTTCTTGCCGTCCAGCTCGGGGCCGTTGAGGACCACCGGAACCCTGACGACCTGGCCGTCCTTGGAACTGACCGGAGCTGCCACGCCCTGCACCTCGGGAAGCTTGCGCATCCGCTCGGTGAGGTCCTGCGCCGCCGAAGCGGCGGCGGCGGTGTCCAGCGGTCCGGACCTGGCGTGGATGATGACCTGCTCGGTCGGCTGCTGCTGCATGCCGGCCGAGCCGGCGATCGCCTCGGCCCGTCCCGCCTCACCGACCCGGTAGTCCTCAGTGGTGGCCTCGTGGGAGCCGACCGCGATACCGATGCCGAGGCAGAGGACGACGAACGCGAACCAGCCGGCGATCGCACGCCACGCGTGCCGGGCGCTCCATCGGGCTATCCGCACAGGGAGTTGACTCATATCCGAGATCCTGGTCTGCCAAGGGCAGAACCCGACACGCCCAGCCGGTTGAACCTGAGGTCCACCAGTCAGTGGACGGCGGGGGGAGGCGTCGCCGCCGTTGATGGGTGACGGTGGTGACCACGGCCTGGGCCTGGCCGTCGGCGATCAGCTCGTAGTAGCGCGGCCTCCCCTTGTACTCGTCGGTGCCCGCGTCACTGCCGGAGGGGTTGTAGAGCAGGCGCGCGGTGGGCGTGGCGCCAGGCGGAGCAGGCTCCTCCGCGGTGACACGCCGGACCTCCTTCGACAGGCCCACCGAACCTCCTGAGCTGGCCCGCTGAACGATGCTCGGCCGCAGCCTCGGGCGCCAGGGCAGTTGCCGCGGAACGGCCGGCTTCATGTCGCCGGCGTTGGCAGGGACACCTTCGATGCGAGCCTCGCCAGCCTGCGAACCCGCGGCCACCTGGTGCTCTTCGGCGCCGCGAGTGGTGCAGTGCCGCCCTTCGACCCCATCCGGCTCGCCCAGGGCGGTTCGCTGACCCTGATTCGTCCAAGCCTCGGGCACTTCATCGCCGATCGGTCCGAGCTGCTCCGACGCGCCGCCGACGTGCTTGAATTGGTGCGCACCAAGGCGCTTGAGACCACCGTGACGGCCCGCTACCCGCTCGCCGAGGTCGCCCAAGCTCACCGCGATCTGGAGGCTCGGCGTACCACCGGCAAGCTACTCGTCATCCCGTAGGCACGGGGTAGGGAAAGCAGCCGGTAGGTGCTTGCTGCTGCGCTGGTATGTCTCGCCCTACCGAGAGACTGGCCGGACAATGCCTGGGCCGAACTCAGCACTTCGGAACAGTCGGGCATACCAGCACGCTTGATCGGGCCGAGGACCCCGTCGGGGGCGGTGCTGTGCTTCATGAGCTGGCCTTCCAGATGCCGGCGTGCGGGTGTCAGCGGGCGAGGACGGCGGCGGCCACGGTTTCGAAGGCGTGGTGGACGGCGCCGTCCATGCAGTACGCGCCGTTCATGCCGTGATCGGCGAGGCGGTAGAAGTTGCCCTTGCCGGTGGCGTCGGCGATTCGACCGGGACCGCGCTCCTCGCGAAGGCGGTCCTGGGCCCCTCGTACACGAGCAGGGACCCCCTGTCTTCAGAGGTCCTTCAGCGGATTCGGGTAGGCGGGGCTCGCGGCGGTGTCTGGTGGGCCGGGGTCTCAGGCGCTGGTGTTGGCGAGGATGTCGTCGAGCCAGTTGTAGATGCGGGCGATGGACAGGCGCATGGCGCCGGGGTGGCAGTGGGCGCCAGCGCCTTCCTCGGTGGTGAAGACCATGAGGGTCTTGGGGCAGGTGAGGTGGTCGTAGAGCTGCTCGGGCTGGCCCTTGAAGAACATGTCCTCCTCGGCGTCGCAGACGAGGGTGGGGCACTGGATCTTCTCGGCGGTGCCGCCGGCGAGGGTGTAGTCGAGGTAGGAGGCGTTGAAGGCGCGGGGGGTGTCCACGCCCATGACGTACATGCCGTGGTTGATGGCCCAGCGGGCGATCGGGTCCTTGGCCATGATCTGCTCGAGGGCGGAGTCGAGCTCGGGGGCGTGCTCGGCGCGCAGGAGCCGTTCGGCTTCCTCACGGGTGCCGGGGATGTTGCGGACCGAGGTCTGGCCGAGGTCGTAGAGGCCGTCGACGGCTATCAGCGCGGCCAGGCGGCGCTCGAACGCGGCGGCCCTCGGGGCAAGGATGCCGCCCATGCTGATGCCGAGGAGCGCGATCCGGCGGTTGTCGACCTCGGGGAGGGTCTCGGCGAAGTCCACGACGGGAGTGATGACGTTCTCCCAGTCGGGGCGGAAGACCAGGCCCTGGTGGTGCCGCGGCCCGGGCATGCCGGGGCCGTCGAAGACCAGCACGTTGTAGCCGCGCTCGACACCGGCCATCGCCCCGAAGAAGTGCAGCTCCTCGGCTGTGCCGTCGAAGCCGTTGTGCATGATCAGCGTCGGCCGGGGAGCGCCGGAGCCGTCGACGCGGTACAGGTAGCCCGGCAGCGTGGTGCCCTCGTAGGGGATCTCGACCGGCTCGATGCGTGGGGTGGTGAACAGAGCCGCCGCCGCCCGGAAGCAGGCCACGCTCCGGTTGTAGGCCTTGTCGTGACGCGGATCGCACGGGTGACCGTGCAGGAAGAACTCGGCCGACCGGTAGTAGTTCGACGCTCGCAGGAACCCGTCCCGGGCGCTGACCCGGTGACCGGCCTTCAGTGCCTTCTCCGCCTCGCCGGACACGCGGTCGGCGGTGGCCAGCCACTCCGTGTACCAGCTGTTGTAGTCGCCTTCGACGATGCGCTCGCCGGTGGAGACGACCTCACCGAAGTCCGCTCCGCCGTAGGCGATGTGACTCATCGACCGCAGGGTCTCGTACCAGAACTGGATGTTGTTCGGGAACAGCAGCTGCTTCATCGCCCACACTCTCC
Organism: Streptomyces viridifaciens; assembly: GCF_001888885.2. Taxonomy (NCBI): domain Bacteria; kingdom Bacillati; phylum Actinomycetota; class Actinomycetes; order Kitasatosporales; family Streptomycetaceae; genus Streptomyces; species Streptomyces viridifaciens. The sequence goes on along the minus strand of NZ_CP090840.1, from coordinate 716,205 downwards.
TCGAAAACGGTAAGCACGGATCTGTGCTTGCTGCGGGAACTGTAGACCCCCGGGCGCCATGAAGCAAACATCTGTGCTTACGATGTGGGGGTGACTTCGAAACAACCGACCGACCGCATTCGCAGAAGCCCCGAACAGGTCCGAGCGGCCGTCCATCAGGCCGTCATCGACCTGCTCTCCGACCCGAAGGGTGAAGACCTCAACATCCCCGCGATCGCGCAACGCGCCAGCGTCAACCACACCAGCATCTACCGGCGTTGGGGCAGCCTCGACGCGCTCCTGGCCGACATGGTCACCACCCGCCTCGAACGCGACTCACCGCTCAACGACGCCGGCAGCCTGCGCGGCGACCTCCTCGCCTGGGCCGAAGCCAGCGTCGCGAGCATCCGCACACCCGAAGGACGCGCCCTCGTGCGCGCTGTCATCCTGTCCATGCCGAACAGCCCCCAGGCCCAGGACGTGCGTGCGCAGCACTTCCGGCGCCGGATGCACTCCATCGAGCAGATCCGCCAGCGGGCCACGGCCCGGGGCGAGAGCCCACCACCCCTGGAGCAGATCCTCGACCAACTCGTCGCACCGTTCTACCTGCGGGCGATCTTCGGCATCGACCCGCCGGCCACCGGCTACCCGGAAGTCCTCGTAGACAGACTGCTCGGCACCACGGGCACGGCTTAAGGCCTCCTACCGCGGCGGCGACTTCGCGCTGACCCGGGAACGCGACCGGGCCGTTCACCGACGTCAATTGTCGACGCGAGTTGCCGACACTGCCCACCTGCGGGTTCGTGATCACGGAGCCGAGTGTCGGCAGTCGATCGTTTTTCGACACCAGTCTCCGAAGTGATCTTCGCGTTCTAGAGTTGAGGCCATGGTTGATCAAGGGAGCACAGCAGCCACGGAGACGGATCTTTCTGGGCGGCGTCGTCACGCGAGGCGTCGTTCGGGGGCCGCGTCCGGGGGCTTGCTGTGCTCGTCCGCATTGATGGCGGCGGGCAGCGTGGTGTCACGCGGTACGGGGATGTTCCGATTGACGCTGCAGGCCGCCGCGCTGGGCACGCTGGCGGTCGGGGGCGCGTACAACACTGCGAACACCCTGCCAACCAGCCTCTACACGCTGTTGATCGGTGGTGCGCTGAACTCGGTGCTCGTGCCGCAGCTTGTCCGGGCGCGTACCGAGCACGCTGATGGCGGTCAGGCCCACGAGCAGCGGTTGGTCACCTTGGTGCTGAGCGTGCTTGCGGTCGGGACCGTCGTCGGCGTGGTGCTCGCTCCGTGGATCGTGGGTCTCTACATGCCGGATACGCCGGACAATCACCAGGTGTTCGAGTTGACGGTGGCCTTCGCCCGGTTCCTGCTGCCGCAGATCTTCTTCTACGGGCTCTTCTTCATGCTGGGCCAGATCCTCAACGCCCGCGGAAAGTTCGGAGCGATGATGTGGACGCCCGTCCTGAACAACATCGTGTTGATCACCATGTTCGGCCTGTACCGGTGGCTCGTGCCGGCCCCCGGTGACGCCGCGTCCGTGACACCGGCCGAGGTGCGGCTGCTGGGGATCGGCACCACGATCGGGATCGCCCTGCAGGCTGTCTGCTTGATCCCGTATCTCGCCGGGACAGGGTTCAGGTGGCGCCCGCGCTTCGACTGGCGCGGCACGGGCCTGGGCAAGAGCGTGGCCGCGGCGCGCTGGACCCTGCTGTTCGTGCTGGTCAACCAGGTCGCCCTGACTGTGGTGACGCGCTACGCCAACGCGGTGGACGCAGTCTTGCAGAAGGCCGGCGCGGGGAACAGCGCCTACTTCTTCGCGCAGAACATCTGGATGCTCCCGCAGGGCATCATCACGGTGTCCCTGGTCACCGCGATGCTGCCGCGGATGAGCCGAGCGGTGGCCGAGCATCGCCTGGGCGACGTCCGCGAGGACCTGTCGCGCGGCCTGCGGGTCACCGGTGTGGCGATCGTGCCGGCCGCCTTTTTCTTCTTGGCCTTCGGGCCGCAGATCGCCACGGTGATGTTCTCCTACAGCAGCAGCGGAGCGGCCTCGGCGCAGCCGCTCGGCCAGATGCTGCAGGCCTTCGCACTCGGCCTGGTCCCCTTCTCCGCCCAGTACCTGCTGCTGCGCGGCTTCTATGCGTTCGAGGACACCCGCACCCCCTTCTGGATGGCGGTCTGGATTTCCGGCCTCGACATCATCCTGGCTACTGGCTGCCACCTCTTCCTGCCCCCGCGCTGGGTCGTCATCGGCATGGCAGCCGCCTATGCAGCGTCCTACGCCGGCGGTCTGCTCGTCACCGGGCTGAAACTGCGACGCCGTTTGGAAGGCCGCCTGGACGGTAAGCGGCTCGTGCGTACGTACGGGAAACTCATGGCTGCGGCGGGGGCCGCCAGCGCCGTCGGCTGGGCGGTGGCACGCATCTGCTCCGGTGCCGTCCCGGCTCCGGTCGTGGGCTCTGTTCTGGCGCTGGCTGCCGGCGGTGTCACGATGCTGGTGCTGTTCGTGCTGCTGGCCCGCCTGCTCCGCGTCTCGGAACTGCGGAGTCTGCCCGGCCTGGGCTGACCAGTAACCGCGGGGCGCGTGACATACCGGCAGATCTTTCCCGCACCGACGCCGCGACCTTGCCGCCCCGATCCTGAACCGCGCGCCGTACGCTCCGGGCGCCGGGCGGGGAGTGTGACGGCGCCCGCCCCGGGCGCCCGGCTCGATGGAGGACCCCCCGGGCCTGCGCCGCGGCTTCGTCCCGCGCGGCGGACGGCACGGAGGAACGCACCTACGGCAGTTCCTCCACGGGCGGGTTCGACGCCGCCGGGTGGTCCCAGCGGGTCGCCGAGCACCACGCGTCGTCACCGAGGCCATGCTGGTGGAGACCGGCCGCGCGGTTGAGGACGCCGACATCCAGTACCTCGAGTTCCGGGGCTGGATCCCCCAGTAACACCCGGCTGCCCCGGCGTCGTCGGGGGATGGCTCGCGCGAGTCATCATGCCGACGTCCGGGCGGCCGCCCGCCTTCGACGGCTGTGTGGGTCGCTTGGGTCGCTGCTCGTGGTCGTGGTCGTCGGTGGGGAGCCGGCTGTCCCGCGTCGACCTCGGCGTCCGCCGTACCGCTGGTCGGCCCCGCCGTGTGTGCACGGCCCCCGCACCGGGTGTGGGCGCCCCGTTCCCGCCCTCGTCGTCCGGATCTGCACATGGTGGTGAGCTGTGCGTTGTGCCCTGTCACCTGTACGCGATGCTGAGCTGCACTGTTGGTGGGGAGTTGAACCCCCTGCGTTGCTCTTCACGCGCCAGGGCCGGATAAACCGCCGGCCGCGGTGTGTGCACGCCTCCATGACGACTACCTGCTTCCCACACCCAGCTTGTGGGGTCAGTCCTCGATCAGGTCGATCTCCCAGTTGGTGCGCTGGATCAAGGTGTCCACCTCGCGGATCTCCTTGGCCAGGACGTCCGCCTGAGCGCGGAGCTCGGCGACCGGCAGCGCGGAGAGGATCCTCTCGTCGAAGCCCGGCGGCCGGCCCCCCACGTGAGCCTTTGCGTAAACGCGCGGCCTGACTGCTCGATCGACATCAGCGCCGGACAGGGCGGCGCGCTGCAGGCACTCGTCCCGTTCGGCCGGGACATGTGGCGCGGCTTCGTGGACTTCAACAGGCATACCCCAGGACCACATCGACCGGTCGGGTGACGGACGGAGGAGGTGAAGGATCTGCGAGCAGGGGTTCCCGAGGTGCCGTCCGGCGGTAGATTTCGCTGCCATCGTGGGACTCCGCCGGAGCGACCGCCGCCCGGCAGTGGTCTCCGGGGAGAGTGAGGACACCGTGCCCGGTCCACCCTTTCGGCCCGTCGGCCCCGCGCGTCGCCCCGAACTCCTCCAGGCCCTGCGCACCGGGCCGTTCGACCTCGCGCTGCGCACGGCGATCCGCGCCAGCGGGCTGAGCCTGGAAGGGATCCAGCGTCGCCTCGACCGGCGTGGCGTTCAGGTCAGCGTCTCCAGCCTGAGCTACTGGCAGCGCGGCCGCAGCAGACCCGAACGGCCGGACTCGCTGGCGGCGGTGCGGGTGCTGGAGGAGGTGCTGGGCCTGCACCGGGACGAACTGGTTGTCCTGCTCGGCCCGCGCCGTCCACGCGGGCGCTGGGTGGAGCACGTCCCTGGTTCGCTCGACTACGCCAGCACCTTCGGCGATCCGGCCGTGGAAGGCGTCCTGGCCGACCTCGACCCGCGCACCAACGCCCGGCTGGAGACCCTGCACACCCGGGTCGACGTGCACATCGGCGCTCGGCGGGAGGAGCGCCGGGTGGACGTCGTGCAGGTGGTCCGTGCCCTGGCCGCGGGCGTCGACCGGCTGATCCTGCTCACCCAGGCCAAGCCCGAGATGTCCGCCGGTGCCGACCTCGGCCTGTCCGACCTGGTCGGCTGCCGACTCGGGAGGCGCCGGGTGGACCGCGAACGCGGCCTGGCCGCAGCGGAGTTGCTCCTCGACCTGGTGCTCGGGCCCGGGCAGTGCACGGTCGTCGAGTACAGCTACGCCTATCCCTCGAAGCAGGTCGCCACCCACTACCAGCGCATGGTGCGCTTCCCCGGGAAGAACCTGGTCCTGCGGGCGCTCTTCGACCCGGCGGACCTCCCGGCCGGGTGCGCCGCGCTCTGGCGCCCGCAGCACGACGCGCCGCCGTCCAGCGACGAACAGCTGAGGGTCTCCCCGGTCGGCCATGCCTGTGCCGTGTTCCCGGACGCCACCCCCGGCATCTACGGGCTGTCGTGGGAGTGGAACGAGGACCTCGCGCCGGTGCCGCCGCGGGCCGGCTGACCACCCCGGCCGTGAGCGGCCTTCGGCGGGGCGCCGCATGTACGTCGCCCCGCCGAAGCACGGTTGACGACACGTCAGGGGTGTCGAAGGGCGGTGTCAGCGGACGACGGCCGGTGCCAGGGCGGCGTGCACCAGGAGGGCGGGCGCCCCGGATCCGTCGGCCGGGACGCTCCACACGTCGGTGCCGTCGTCGCCCGGCAGTGCGTACGCGAGGGTCCGCCCGTCCAGCCACAGCGCCTGGTCGTCGACGTCGCGCTGCTCGGCGGTGGCGCTCTCCGCCATGGTCCGCAGGTCCAGCACGTACAGCCGCCAGGGCGCGTCGTCCGGCAGGCCGGGCACGCGCTTCTTGTACGCGATCCGGGTGCCGTCGGGGGACAGCGAGGGGCACTCGACGTTGCCGTGCACGGTGGTGAGCGTGCGGCGGGTGACGTCGCCGGCGGCCAGGTAGGTGCGGCCGCCGGTGGCCACGGTGGCGTAGAACCGTTCGTCGTCGGCGAAGGTCACGCCCCAGACGTTGACGTCCGGAGAGCGGTAGGGCGCGCCGTCGAGGGTGACGGCGTCGTCCTCCAGGTTCTCCTGGAGCGTCCAGGTGCGGGTGTCCAGGACGGAGGTGCGGGTGGAGAAGGAGCCGCCGGCGTAGGAGTCCCCGCTGAGGAAGACCGTCCACGCACCAGGTGTCCGGAGGGCGACACCCGGGCACGGGTCGGTATCCCGGCCAGGTCGTAGTGGCGCACCTCGTGCAGGGCCGCGTCCAGGACCACGGCGCGGTAGCCGTCCTGGACGAGCCCGTGTACCGCCTGCAGGCAGATTCCGGTTCCCGCCGCCGCGTGGAAGCGCAGACAGGTGGGGGCGGACGCCGCGGTGCGGGTGTCGTCCGGGTGCCGGAGCGGGACGGAGGCCAGCTCGTCGCGGTCGGGGCCCCAGGTCATGCTGCGGAATACCAGGCGGGGGCCGTCCGGCTGGGCGCCGAGCGTCACCGTCCCGGCCCGCACCGGCGGCCCGTCCGCCCGGGCGCCGCGGGCCTGCCCGGCGGCGTGCAGCACCGCCAGCGTGCCGGTCGCCGCCAGCAGCGCGACCGCCGCGAGCAGGACGAGGAACCTGCGCCCGCCGCTCACGCCGCCTCCTTCCCGCGCGCCGGGCCCGGCCGCAGCACGTACGCCGCCACGGCCACCGCCCCGGCCAGCGCGGCCGTCATCGCCGCCAGGGCCGCGCCGTCCCCCCACCGCGCCCACAGCACCCCCACCGTCAGCGAGCAGCCGAAGCGGCCGGCGGCCTGGCCCGTGCTCACCAGCGCCAGGCCGGCCCCCTGCCGGGACGCGGGCACGACGGCGGCCGTGGCGGCCGCGAGCATCCCGTCGGTCGCGGCGTAGAACAGGCCGTGCAGGGTGAGGACGACCGCGGCGACCGGCAGCCCGCCGGCCGGGCGCAGCAACAGGAGTGCGTACCCGGACAGCAGCGCCAGGTGCCCCAGGACGAACACCCGCCGCCGGCCGTACCGGTCACCGGCCGCACCCAGCGGTACCGCGAGCAGCAGGTAGACCGCGGCCGTGCCGAGCGGCAGCAGCGGGAACCAGCCGGCCGGCAGGCCCAGGCGCCGCTGGGCGAACAGGTAGACGAAGGAGTCGCTGAGGGTGGCGAGTCCGAGCAGTGCCGCGCACAGGCAGACCCGCCGCAGGCCGGGCAGGCGCAGCAGCCGGGCGACAGGCCGTCCGGCCGGCAGCGGGAGTACGCCGCCGACCATGCCCCCGGGGCGGGCGGGCACGCACCGGACGAGCACCAGGACGCCGAGCGCCGCGACGCAGGCGCTGACCGTGAAGACCGCGTGGTAGCCGCCCGGGGCGGCGCGCAGGATCAGGAATGCCAGCAGCGGTCCGGCCAGCGCCCCGACGGTGTCCATCGCCCGGTGCACGCCGAACGCGCGGGCGCGGCGCTCGGGCGGGGTGGACAGGGAGATCAGCGCGTCGCGCGGGGCGGTGCGCAGCCCCTTGCCGGCCCGGTCCACGGCGAGGACCAGGCCGAGCACCGGTGTGGTGCGGGCGAGCAGCAGCGCCGGTTTGCACAGCGCCGAGAGCCCGTACCCGGCGGCCGCGACGGCCTTGTGCCGCCCGTGACCGTCGGTGCCGTGGCCGTGGGCGTCGTGCCCGCCAGGCCGGTCGGCGAGCAGCCCGCCGAGCAGCCGGATCACGACGGTCGCGCCGTTGTAGACGCCGTCCAGCACGCCGAATCCCAGGGGGGACACGGCCATGACGGTGACCAGGTAGAGCGGGAGCACGGCGGTGACCATCTCGGAGGAGACGTCCGTGACGAGGCTGACGGTCCCGAGCGCGAGCACGGTGGTGGCGATCCGCGCGGGCCGCCCCGGCCGTGGGGCCGGGGCGGTGTCGGACACTGGGGTGTGACGGCTGTCCGCGAGGTACACGGTCAGTTCCAGACGCCGGTGATGTCGGTGGCCGAGGTGGACTTGCCGGCGTGTGCGCCGGTGCCGGCCAGGTCCTCCAGGGTGTGCAGCAGGTCGTAGTGGTTGTACGAGGTGCTGCTGGTGGCACCCGCCCTGGCGGGCTGTCCGTAGATCAGGGTGGGGATGTGGTTGCCGCTGTTGCGATCGTCCTCGTCGTAGGTGACGACCAGCAGGCTGTTGTGGCTCCTGGCCCAGGAGGCGTAGCCGCCCAGCTTGTTCTTCAGCCAGGAGTCCCCGGTGCCCACCGAGCAGTTGTGCATGTCGCTGCAGAGGTCGGGGATGACGAAGGAGACCTTGGGCAGTGTGCCGTAGTCCGAGGGGAACTGCGCGAAGGTGTGCTCGGTGGAGCCGGGGATGTTGCCGAAGCCCACCCAGGGGGCGTGTTTGCGGGCGTAGTTGCCGCTGCTGCAGGTGGTGGACCCCTGGCTGGGCAGGGCTTCGCTGTAGCTGCCCCAGCTCTTTCCGGCCGCGCTCAGCTCGGACGCCAGGTTGGGCGCCTTGCTGAAGCCGGGGGAGTAGCAGGAGTCGTCGGTGATTCCCTGGGTGCTGCCGGAGAACACCGCGAAGTAGTTCGGCTGGCTGGGGTGGGTGATCCCGTACGAGGCCTTGAGCAGGGCACCTCCGGTGGCGAGCGAGTTGAGGAAGGGGGCGTCCGAACTGCCGATGATCTGCCCGTAGGCGTGGTTCTCCAGCATTACCACGACGATGTGGTCGGGCGAGGGGAGGGTGGCGGCGGCCGAGGCGCTGGTGCCGGCCGTGAGCGCGGCGGCTGTGGTCGCGCCGGCCACCGCGGCGGCCAGGACGAGCGTGGTGCGGGAACGGGCGGTGGGGAAGGGCATGTCTGTCTCCGGGAAGGGGGTGGGGGGTTGGGGTTTCCGGCGCGGCTCGCCGGTGCGGACGGCGGACACACCGGGTGCGGGGTGCCGGGCCGTCGGCAGGGGTCGACGGTCCCGCAGCGCCGAATGGGTGTCAACACCACTGGTTGGCAAGTGAGTTGCTGTTGTCGAACGGCCGCCAACTGTGTGGATGCCGCAGACCTGTGGTGAGGGGCCGGCGGCTGGATCACGGTCCTGCGGCAACGGCCAATTCTGTGGATTCCCCAGCGCGACGCTCCGTCCCGGGGCGGCAGGGCCACTCGACTGGCGAATCCACAGAATTGGCCGCCCCGCGGGCCGGGGCGGGCCTCGTGCCGCAGTTCAGCGGCCCTGCGGGCGGTCCTCGGGAAGCGGCTCTCCACCGTCAACCATGCGGAATTCCAAGCGCGTTGACCGCTGTGGCGGCGCAGGGCGACACTCTCGTCCCATCACGGCCAGCGGTAGTGGTAGTGGGTAGTGGCCCGCCGGGCGTCCTCGGCGAAGGTGGCGTCTCGCACGTGGTGGATCTCGACTGGGGCGGCATCTGCCTGTCGCACCGTCAGGTCGGTGGAACGAACACTTCGCCTGACGACGCAGCCGGGCTACTTCGGCACTGTCGGTGTGGGGGTTTGGACGTTCACTCAGGATCGCCCAGGTGCGGGCGAACTTGGCGGCCTGACCGTCAAGGGCATCCTGATCGCGGGGCACCGAGACCGACCCCGAGCCGGAGACCGGCGACGCCGGGGCCGCGGCCTTCCTTCACGGGCCCGAGGGCCTGTTCGCCGCGAGCATCCCCTCCCGGATCGCCGGCGAGCCCGAGGGCACCCCGGGCCGCGATGACGCCGAGGAGGCGGCCGTCGATGAGCGTGATGGACACCGCCCTGCGCAAGTCACTCAAGGTCCTGCGACTGTCCGGGATGCTGGAGAACTCGACGCGCGGCTGATCCAGGCCCACGGCGGCGAACTCGGCCACCTGGACTTCCTGAAGGTCCTCTGCCAGGACGAGATCACCCGCCGCGAGACCGTCGCATTCCAACGGCGCCAGCAGAAAGCGAAGTTCGAACAGCAGGTCACCCTGGAGGAGTTCGACTTCACCGCCTCCCCGAAGCCGCCCGCGGCCCAGATCCGCGACCTGGTCGCCCTGCGCTGAGTGCGTTGGTCAGGGGGTGGGTGCGGTGAGGTAGCGCTGAAGCGTGGGCCCGAGCCAGTCGACGATCTCGTTGTGGCCGAGTGCCATGCTCTCGGGGAACCGTAGTACGTAGCGGGTCAGCGCGAGCCCCAGCACGGCCGAAGCGCACAGTGCCGCCCGCGCCGGCGCCTGCTCCGGTGCCGGGCCCACCCGGCGGGCGAGCGGGATCAGCTGCTCCCGGAGGACGCTCTGCATGCGCTCGGCGGCGGCCGGGTCGGTGGCGCCGACCCGGATCAGCGCGGTGAGCTCCCCGTTCTCCTCCCACAGGGTGAGGAAGTGGCGCACCAGCGTTCGGCCGATCGCCTCGCGCGGTTCGACGGACAGGCTCGGCAGCCCGGGGTCGATGGCGACGGCCGCCGCGAACAGGCCGGCCTTGTTGCCGTAGTAGCGCATCACCATCGACGGGTCGATGTTCGCGTCGCGCGCGATGGCCCGGATGGTCGCCTTCTCGTAGCCGTCCGCCGCGAACCGCTCGCGGGCGGCGGCGAGGATCGTGGCGCGGGTGGCGTCGGAACGCCGGGCGGCCTGCTGGTTCTCCGTGCTGCCGGTCATGCCAACAACAGTAGGCCAACACGTGTTGACAGTCCAGGGCCGCAGCTCTACGTTTGCCAACACGCGTTGACCAACAAGCGTTGGCATGTCTGGACGCGTGACGACCGAAAGCGAGAGGGAGTACCGAAGATGGCCGAGCTGCACAGTCTGGACCCGAACACGTCGATGTTCGCGCAGTTCAGGGAGAAGACCGGGTCCGTCGTCCTGGCCAACACGTTCGTCGTTCCGAAGGAAAGGACCGAAGCGTTCCTGACCCTCTTTCGGAGGCAGTCGGAGTTCATGAAGGCTCAGCCGGGGTTCGTCTCCCTGCAGATGCACAGGGGAACAGCGGGCAGTCGACTCCTGATGAACGTCGCGGTCTGGGAGTCGACCGGGGCTCTCGCCGCGGCGTTCGGCAGCCCGGAGTTCCAGCGCATGGCCGCCGAGTTCCCCGACGACATCGTGTCGTACCCGCACGTCTTCGAGCAGATCGAGGTATGACGCCGGAGCCGTAGCCGCGGGAGGACGGGCGGAGAGGCCGTGCCCTCCCCCGGGCGGTACCGCATCCGGCACCCTGCCGGGCCACCGAGCAACCCCGCCACGCGCAGCCGCCGTACCCGAAAAGGAGTCACTATGCTCGTGGAACTGAACCACACCATCGTGCCCGCCCGTGACCCGCAAGCCTCGGCCCAGTTCCTGGCCGACATCCTGGGCCTGAGGGTCGATCCGCCGGTGGCGCACTTCACACCGGTCACGCTGGCCAACCAAATCAGCCTGGACTACGACCGGCTCGACGACTTCGAGCCGCACCACTACGCGTTCATGGTGGGAGACCAGGAGTTCGACGCGGCCCTCGCCCGCATCCAGCACGGCGGGATCGCCCACTACGGCGATCCCGCGTGCCAGGAGAGCGGGCAGATCTATCGCAGCATGCACATCGAAGGCCGCAGGGGCGTCTACTTCCGCGACCCCGACGGACATCTCATGGAAATCCTCACCCGCCCCGGGCCGCCAACCGCCTCGGACCCGGCGCTGCCGCTCGATCAGCCCCGTGCGAAACGGGCGGCTGACCGGGCCCCGCACGAGACTCGCCGAGTTCTCACCAGACTCACCGAGTTCACAAGCTCACCAAGCCTCGCAGGGAGCAGAGCAATGTCACTGAAGAAGATCAACACCGTCCTGGTCGCCGCCTTCATCCTCTTCATCCTCTGGTTCGGCGGGGAGTTCATCCTGAGCCCGGGGACGACGGCGCCGAGCTTCGGCCTGCCGAGCTGGCCGTCCGGCGACGGTGGCGGGTTCCTGATCATCAAGGGAATACGCGACGTCGTCCTGGCCCTGGTCCTGGGCATCCTGCTGGTGACGGGCCATCGCAGGGCGCTGGGCTGGGCGCTGCTGGTGGAGGCCCTCGCCGCGTACGGCGACATGACCACCGTGCTGGCCCACCACGGCTCCGTGGCGACCGCGCTCGGCGTCCACGGCCTGACCGGGACACTCATGGTGGTCAACGGCCTGCTGATCATGCGTGAGACCCGCACGATCGCTGCGGCTTCCGCGCCGCCCGCCCCGCAGCCCGCGTAGCGCCACCTCGGCGCGTGTCTCCGTCGGGTCGGGCGATCGGGCATAACGCGGCGGCCCGGGGCGGCACGTCCGGGTAGGGCTGCATGGCGCCCACGAGGAGCGGCTCCGCCAGTCGCCCCTGAGAGCACGGCGTGTCGTCCGAGCGCGCAGGGGTCGGACATGGTGTGGTGCCGTCGCGGGACCGGCGGGCCGCGTTCGCGGAGTGCAAGGCCCACACCGGCGAGGAGCGCGACATCCTCTGCAACAGCCGGCTGCTCACCGAGGGTATCGACGTGGCCGCCGTGGACGCGGTCTGCTTCGCCGACCCCAAGCCCTCGGTGATCGACCTGGCCGCGCACGACGCCCGGGCGGTGGGCCGCATCACCGAACTGCGCGCCCACCCGCTCCGCAGCAAGAGGATCTTCGGTCTCTGTTCGGCCAGTCGACGGCCGTCTTCGCGTCCCTGGCAGGGCCCGCGCACATGGTGGAGGCGGCCAACGACGCGTTCTGCGCCGCGATCGGCGGCGCGCAGCGGATCCGCACCGGGGAGCCGCTTGGTCTGCTGATGCCCGAACTGGTCGAGCAGGGCTTCATCACCTTGCTGGACCGGGTCTACCGCACCGGGCAGCGGTACGTGGGGCGCGAGGCGCGGTGATGCTCGGCTCTTCGGCTGCGGCGCGCGAGGCGTTCTTCGACTTCACCTACGAGCCGCGCCGGGACGCCGGCGGCAACGTTACGGGGGTTCGGGTCATCGGGGTGGAGACGACCCAGATCAAGCACGCCCAGCGGCTCACCGCCGAGCACCGCGTGTTGCTGGAGCAGATCGCCCGGCAAGCGCCCCTGACCGAGGTGCTGGAGGGCATGGCCCGCGCGATCGAGGACCTGGCCCCGGAGGAGGTCCTGGTCTCGGTGCTCCTGGCCGACGCCGAGGGCAGGCATCTGCGGCACGGCGCCGGCCCGAGCGCGGGCTTGGGTGAGGGTGGGCCGGGGTTGCGCTGGTTGGTCGAGAAGGTTGTGGGCTGGGTGGGTCGGCTCTGTCTGGTGGGGTTCTGAGCTGGTGGTTTCGCGGATGGGGTGAGGGAGTTGCTGTTCCTGCGGAATGCTTTCCGCGTGTCGCGGGTTTGGTGAGAGCCCTACAGGTGGCTCTCAGTTTGTGGTGGCGCCATCCCTGACACCGACCGTGCGCGGCACGTGACGAGACCACCCGGCCGAGCTTGCGCGATCGGACCCATTCCGCGGTGGAGGAGCCGGGACGCACCGAGGAGCCGTCGGTCCGGAGGTGGCGCCCGGCCGGGGCGGTCATCGTGCTCACCACCGCCACCCGACACGGACCAGGCCGCACACGCGGCGTGGGAGCGGCAGGTCAACGCGGCCGGGCACCAGGCCCTGCCGAGGGTGTTCCGGACTCACCTGCCGGCCGACTTCACCAGCGTGTCGGACGGCGACGGGACCTGGCGCTCAGCGGTGTTCGAGTTCACCAGGAAGGGCACGGCCGCAGGGAACACGGCTGACCCCGCGGCCGGTCACCGCCGGCTCCCGCCGTCGGCCGGCGAACTCCGCCTAACCGCCCAATCCTTGACCTAACGGACTGCCGGAGTAATCGCCATACTCTATTGCCGGGAACCAATGAGACCCATGCTGTCGGAGTGGAACGCATGAGGGGTGGTGGTTCTCCAACAGCCGTGGTCCCGGAGTCCGCACGCGACCGCGGCTCGTCGGTCAGCGCACGTGCGGTGCTCCGGTTGCCTTGACGGTGCCGAGGCGGCCGGCCGTTTCCGAGCCGCACTCGAAGGAACCCGGTCGCGAGGCTCCGGACCCACCTCGTCCTCGCGGCGTCCCGCAGCGTTTCGCCGTGCCCGTCATCCCCGCGTCCACGCCCGCGACGCCCGACATGACGGCCGCAGGGGGCACGACCAGCAGCAGATCAATCCGTATCCCGCCGAACCGGAGGAACCCATGGACGGCGAAGCCCAGTCCTACGTGGTCGTGCTCAACGACGAGGAACAGTACTCGATCTGGCCCGCCGACCGGGACCTGCCCCTCGGCTGGCGCGGCGCCGACGTCAGCGGTTCCAAGGCCGAATGCCTGGCCCACATCGGCGAGGTCTGGACTGACATGCGCCCGCTGAGCCTGCGCCAAGCCGTGGAGCAAGCCGGTGCAGCCGCCCACTCCCAGCAGTGAAGGGTACGTGCGAAATGGTGCTCAATGAATTCCACGCCCGGCTGGCCGAGGCACCGGACGCGATCGCGGTGCAGGACGGCGACCGGAGGCTGACCTACCGCAGCCTCGCCGCACACGCCTCCGCCCTGGCGACCGAGCTCAACCAGCGCGGGGCGGGCCAGGACAGCGTCGTGGCCGTCTACGCCGACCGGTCGGCGGAACTGGTGGTCGCCGAGCTGGCCGTCCTGCTCGCGGGCGCGGCCTACCTGCCGCTGGACCCGGCCCACCCCGCCGCGCGCATCCGCCAACTGCTGGAGGTCTCCGGCGCCGTCGCGGTCCTCAGCACCGAGGCGCTGGTGTCCGGTGGGGCACCGCTGGGCGACGACGTCCTGGTGGTCGACCTGACGAAGGAACCGTCCGACGCCACCGTCCTGGCACCGCCCCGGCTGACCGGCGCCGAACTGGCCTACGTGATCTACACGTCGGGTTCCACCGGCCAGCCCAAGGGCGTCGCGGTGACCCACGCGAGCCTGGCCAACCTGATGCACTGGCACCACCGGACCTACCGGACGCTGCGGGAGGACCGCTCGACCCTGTTGGCCAGTCCCGGATTCGACGTGTCCGTCCAGGACATCTGGTTCACCCTGACCGCCGGCGCCACGCTGGTGGTGCCGCCCGCCGAGGTGCGCACCTCGCCCCCCGCGCTCGCCGCCTGGCTGGCCGACGAGCAGATCACCGTGACCTTCCTGCCCACACCGCTGGCCGAGGCCGTCCTCGACGAGACCTGGCCGGCGCACACCGTGCTCCGGTTCCTGCACACCGGCGGCTCCGCGATGCAGCGCGGCGTGCCGGACGGCCTGCCGTTCACCGTGATCAACCTCTACGGGCCGACCGAAGCCACCGTGAAGGTGACGGCCGGCGAGGTGGTGGCGGGAGGACCCGTGCCGCCGCCGATCGGCGTGCCCGTCGACGGCGTGCGCTGCTACGTGCTCGACGGACTCGACCCGGTGCCCGACGGCGAAGCCGGCGAACTGTGCCTGGCCGGCGCGTGCGTGGCCCGTGGATACCTGAACGACCCGGCAGCCACGGCGGCGGCGTTCGTACCCGACATCGGCGCCCCCGGGCAGCGGATGTACCGCACCGGCGACAAGGTCCGCCGCCGCCCGGACGGGGTCTTCGAGTACATCGGCCGCTATGACGACCAGGCCAAGATCCGCGGGTTCCGCATCGAGCCCGGCGAGGTGGCCACGGTGCTCAAGCAGCACCCCGGCGTCCGGGACGCCTTCGTGGCGGTCGAGCACTCCGGCCGCCCCGACGCGCGCCTGGTCGGCTACGTCGTCACCGGCGCTCCCACGGCCGAACTGGTCGACTTCGTCGCAGCCCGACTGCCCCGCTACATGGTGCCGGCGGCGCTCGTAGTACTGCCCGCCCTGCCGCTGACCCCCAACGGCAAGGTCGACCGCGCCGCGCTGCCCGCCCCCGACCGCACGGCCGCCGGCCTGGCCGACGTCGCCGCCGCACCCCGCACCCCGACCGAAGTGGCCCTGGCGGGGATCGTGTCCAGGCTGCTCGGCGGCACCGAGGTCGGCGCGCACGACGACTTCTTCGCCCTGGGCGGCAACTCGCTGCTCGTCGCCGGCCTGGCGGGCCGCATCGGGGCCGAGCTGCACACCGTGGTGACCGTGCCAGAGCTGTTCGACGCGCCCACCGTCGCCGCCCTCGCCGCGATCATCGACCAGCGCTCCGCCGTCACCGACGGCAGCCACACCCCCGCCCCGGCGATCGCGCCGGTCCCGCCGCCGGTGCGCCGCGGCGACCGGAGCCGGCCGATCCCGCTGTCCCTGCCGCAGGAGCGCGTCTTCTTCTTCGAGCAGCTCTCGCCCGGCAACCTGGCCTACAACTTCCAGGCCACCGTGTCCATGCAGGGCGAGGTCGACGTCGAGGCCATGCGCGCCACGCTCGACGAGATCGTCCGCCGGCACGAGGTCCTGCGCACCGTCTTCGTCGCCGTCGGGGGCGTGGGCCGCCAGCTCCCGCAGGCGGACGTCAAGGCCTCGCTGAAGGTCCTCGACGTCCCCGCCGAACAGGCCGACGAGGTCGTCGCCGAGCAACTGCGCGAGCCGTTCGACCTGACCAAGCCACCGCTGGCCCGCTGGGTCCTGCTGCGGCACGGCAACGGACAGAACACCTTCCTCCACGTGGAGCACCACTTCGTCCACGACGGCTGGTCGCTGTCGATGTTCCTGTCCGAGTTCCGCGCCATCTACCCGGCCTTCCTCGCCGGGAAGCCCTCACCGCTGCCCGAGCTGGTCGTCCAGTACGCGGACTACGCGCTCTGGCAGCGCGACTTCATGAGCGGCGACGTACTGCGCGCCCACGTCGACCACTGGACCGCCCGACTGGCCGGCGCCCCGCACATCCTGGAGCTGCCCGCCGACCGGCCGCGCCCACCGGTGATGACCTTCCGCGGCCGGGCCCCGCGCATCCTCATCCCGGCCGAACTCGCCCGCGCGCTGCGCTCCTTCAGCCGCGAGAACCGGGTGTCGCTGTTCTCCACCATGTACACCGGCTTCGCGGCCCTGCTCTACCGCTACACGGGACAGCAGGACATGCTCGTGGGCACCGGCGCGGCCAACCGCACCATCCCCGAGCTGGAACCACTGCTCGGCATGCTCGTCAACACGCTGGTCCTGCGCACCAAGGTGTCGCCCGACCAGACGTTCAACGACCTGCTGGCCCAGGTGCGCCAGAGCGTCGCCGAGACGCTCGCCTGGTCCGACACCCCGGTGGACTCGGTGATCGACGCCATCGACCCGGTCCGCGACCCCTCCCGCACACCGCTGTTCCAGGTCATGTTCAGCTTCCACGACTCCGCGGTCCCCGACATCGACTTCGGCGGACTCACCGGCAGGGTCACCGAACGCTCCAACCGCACCGCCAAGGCCGACCTCAACGTGATCGTGATCCCGCGGGCCGAGCAGCGCCTCGGCCGGGAGGCCCGTCCCGAGGACGACGACCTCTACATGATCTGGGAGCACTCCTCCGACCTGTTCGACGAAGCCACCATGGAGCGGATGGTCACCCACTACCTGACCCTGCTCACCAACGCGGTCGCCGAGCCGGGCACCCGGATCGGCGCGCTGCGCCTGCTCCCGCAGGAGGAGGCGCGACAGCTGGAGCGCTGGACCCACGGGCCCGCCGCGGCCGCCTCCCAGCCGGTCACCGACCTGATCGCCCGTCAGGCACAGGCCCGGCCGCAGGCCGTCGCGGTGCGCTGGCCGGGAGGACAGCTCAGCTACGGAGAACTGTGGCGCCGCGCCGGCGCCCTGGCCCACGAGCTGCACGAATCCGGCCTCACCACCGAGGAGCCGGTGGCCGTCTACGCCGACCGCTCCGCCGAGCTGGTGATCGGCGAACTCGCGGCACTCCTGGCCGGCGGCAGCTACCTGCCCGTGGACCCGAGCTACCCGGCCGAGCGGGCCGCCTACATCCTGCAGGACGCCGGCGTGCGCACGGTCCTGGTCACCCCCCGTACGCGCCCGCAGCTGCCCGCCTCCGCGCAGAACCTCCAGATCCTCGACCTGGCCGCCGACAACCCGCACGCGCCGCTCCGCACCGAGCCCGCCACCCCCGAGCGGTTGGCGTACCTCATCTACACCTCGGGATCCACCGGCCGGCCCAAGGGCGTGGCCCTGGAACACCGCGGGCTCGCCAACCTGGTCGCCTGGCACGTGGACGAGTACGCCCTCGGCCCGGACGACCGCACCACGCTGTTCGCCAGCCCTGGCTTCGACGCGTCGACCTGGGAGATCTGGCCCACCCTCGCGGCCGGCGCCACCCTGAGCGTCGTCCCGCCGCACCTGCGGGCCGCACCCGCCGAACTGGTGCGCTGGCTCACCGAGGAACGGATCACCGCGGCGTTCCTGCCCACCCCCGTCGCCGCGGCCGTCCTGAACGAGCCGTGGCCGGCCGACACCGCGCTGCGCACCCTGCTGACCGGCGGCGACGTGCTGCCGGCCGCGCCCCCCGCCGGACTGCCGTTCCGCCTCCACAACCACTACGGACCGACCGAGAACACCGTCGTGGCCACGGCCGGCCCGGTGCCGCCGGACCCGGACGGGCTGCGCCCGGCCATCGGCCGGCCGATCAGCGGCATCGACGCCCACGTCCTGGACGCCGAGGGACAACCCGTGCCCACCGGTGTTCGCGGCGAGCTGTACCTCGGCGGCACCGCGGTGGCCCGCGGCTACGTCAACCGCTCCGAGCTCACCGCCCAGAGCTTCCCCACCGACCCGTTCACCGACCGGCCCGGCGCACGCCTGTACCGCACCGGCGACGTCGTGCGCTGGCGCCCCGACGGGCAGCTGGAGTTCCTCGGCCGCGCGGACGAGCAGGTCAAGATCCGGGGCTTCCGGATCGAGCCCGAAGAGGTCGCGGCCACGCTCCGGGAACACCCGGACGTGCGCGACGCCGTGGTCGTCGCCCGCGCCTTCGCACCGGGCGCCGAGGCCTCACTGGTGGCCTACGCCTGCGCCGACGGCCAGGACGAGTCCCTCGCCGAGGAGAAGCTGCTGGCGTTTCTGCGCGACCGGGTGCCCGTGTACATGGTGCCCGACCGGATCGTCGTGCTCGACACCCTGCCGCTCACCGAGCACGGCAAGATCGACCACGACGCGCTGGTCGCCCTGACCCCGAGCACCCCGGTCGAACCCGAGGCCGAGCAGGCGCCGCGCACCCCCACCGAGGAACGCGTCGCACAGCTCGCGTCCGCGCTGCTCCACGACCAGCCGATCGGGCGCGCGGACGACTTCTTCCGCGCCGGCGGCCACTCCCTGATGGCAGCCCGACTGGTGGCCCAGGTCAACGAGGCCTTCGGCGTCGAGGTGCCGATCGCCGCGTTCCTCCAGCGGCCCACGGTGGCCGGCCTGGCGGACGCCGTGACCACGGCGACCGCAGCGCCCAGGACCGCCCCGATCAAGCCGCGCGCCCGCCGCACCGGAACCGAGGTGCAGCAGTGAGCACAGCCATCGAACCCGGGACCGGGGGAGAGGACGACTGGGCCCCGCTGTCGTACGCGCAACAGCGACTGTGGTTCCTCGACCAGCTGCAGCCGGGCAGCGCGGTCTACAACGTCCCGCTCGGCTACGACATCACCGGCCCGCTGCACCACACCGCCCTCGAACAGGCGCTGACCGAAGTCGTGCGGCGCCACGAGATCCTGCGCACCGCCTTCCGCTCGACCGCGGGCACCCCGCGCCAGGTGGTCCTGCCACCCGCGCCGGTGTCCATCCCCGTCGTCGACCTGACCGCACCCGGCCGCTCGGCGCACGAGGTGGCACGGCTCGCGGACGAGGAAGCCGGAGCCCCGTTCGACCTGGTCGCCGGCCGGGTCATCCGGGCCCGCCTGCTGCGCCTCGGTGAGCAGCAGCACCGCCTGCTGCTCACCGTGCACCACCTCGCCTGCGACGCGCCGTCGGTCGGCACGCTCGGCAAGGAACTCGAGGTCCAGTACCTGGCCGCCCTGGGCGGCCGGGTACGGCCCGAGCCCGACCTGCCCATGCAGTACGCCGACTTCGCCGACTGGCAGCAGAACACCCTCGCCGGGCCCGAACTCGACCGGCTGCTGGCGTACTGGACGGACCGGCTGGCCGACATGCCCGCCCGGAACCTGCCCACCGACCACCCGCGCCCGCCGGTGCAGAGCTACCGCGGCGCCGCGCTCACCTTCGACCTGCCACCGACAGCGGTCCAGCGGCTCGAAGAGCTGGGCCGGGCGGAGGGCGTCACGCTCTACAGCGTCCTGCTCGCCGCGTTCGCGGTCCTGCTGCGGGCGCACGTCGGCGAGGACGAGGTCGTGGTCGGCACCCCGGTCTCCGGACGGGAACGGCCCGAACTGGCCCGCCTCATCGGGTTCTTCACCAACACCCTGGTGCTGCGCTGCGACCTCGGGTCCGGCCCGACGTTCCGCGAGCTGATCCAGCGCCTGTGGGAGGAGGTCAAGGGCGCGCTGGCCCACCAGGACCTGCCGTTCGAGAAACTCGTCGAAGAACTGCACCCCGACCGCGACCTCGCCCAGAACCCGCTGTTCCAGGTGCTGTTCAGCTACCGCTACGAGGACGAGGGATCGGGCCTGCGCCTGGACGGCTGCCAGGTGCGGCAGGTACTGGGCGATACCGGCGCGGCGCGCTTCGACCTCACGCTCAGCCTCACCCGCAACCCGGCCGGCGTGACCGGCCGCCTGGAGTACAGCACCGACCTGTTCGAGGCCACGACCGCCGAGCGGATCGCCCAGCGTTACGTCCAGGTCGTGACCGCCGCCGCACAGACCCCCGACCGGCCCGTCGACGAGCTGACGGTGCTGCCGCCGGGCGAACTCGCCACCCTCACCGACTGGCAGTCCGGCACCCCGGCCGGCGTCCCCGACGCCGCCCTGGTGCACCTGCTGCTGGCGCAGCGGGTGGCCGCGACGCCCGACGAGGTCGCCCTGGTGGCCTCCGACACCACCCTGACCTACCGCGAACTCGACCACCTCGCCGACCGGTTCGCCGCCCAGCTGCGCCGCCTCGGCGTGGCACCGGACGAGCCGGTCGGGGTCCACCTGGGCCGCACCTCCCTGCTGATGGTCACCCTGCTGGGGATCCTCAAGGCGGGCGCCGCCTACCTCCCGCTGGACCCCGGCTACCCGCGCGACCGGCTGGCCTTCATGGTCGCCGACGCGGGCGTGCGGCTGGTCGTCGCGGACTCCAGGTCCGCCGCGGCCGCCGGCCGGCTCGGCGCCGCCCAGGTCGTGGTGCCCGACCTCACCGGGCAGCCGCAGGGCCCGGCCGACGGCGAGCCGTCGGCGCCCACCCCCGACAACCTGGCGTACGTGATCTACACCTCCGGGTCCACCGGACGGCCGAAGGGAGTCATGGTCACCCACCGCAACGTGGCCAACCTCTTCGCCGGGATGGACGAGGCCTTCGGGACCGACGAGCCCAGCACCTGGCTCGCGGTGACCAGCGTCTCCTTCGACATCTCCGTGGTCGAGCTGCTGTGGGCCCTGACGCACGGCCACCGCATCGTGCTGCGCGCCGAGCCGCCCCTGGCCTCGGCCGCGGTCGCCGCGGCCTCCGCCGCGGTGGCCGGCGCCCGGACCCGCGAGATCGACTTCAGCCTGCTCTACTTCGGCAGTGACTCCGAGGCCAGCTCCGAGGACCGCTACCGGCTGCTGCTGGAGGGCGCGAAGTTCGCCGACCGCAACGGCTTCACGGCCGTGTGGACCCCCGAGCGCCACTTCCACCAGTTCGGCGGGCTGTACCCGAACCCCTCGGTGATGGCGGCGGCCGTCGCCGCCACCACCGAGCGGGTCCAGGTACGCGCGGGCAGCGTGGTGATGCCGTTGCACGACCCGTTGCGGGTGGCCGAGGAATGGTCCGCCGTGGACAACCTCTCCGCCGGCCGGGTCGGCATCTCCCTCGCCTCGGGCTGGCACGCCAACGACTTCGTCCTGGCACCGGAGCGCTTCCACCAGCGCAAGCAGCTGATGATGGACGGCCTCGCGCAGGTCCGCAAGCTGTGGCGCGGCGAGAAGGTGACGCGCCCCAACGGCGTCGGCGCCGAGGTCGAGGTCGGGGTGTTCCCCCGGCCCGTCCAGTCGGAGCTGCCGGTGTGGCTGACCAGCGCCAAGCATCCGGAGACCTTCCGGATGGCCGGCGAGGCCGGCACCGGGGTGCTCACCCACCTCCTCGGGCACAACCTGGAGGAGCTGGCCGAGAAGATCGCGCTGTACCGCAAGACCTGGCGCGAGCACGGGCACGCCGGGGACGGCCACGTGGCGGTCATGGTCCACACCTTCGTCGGTCCGGACCTCGACGAGGTCCGGGAGCTGGTCCGGGAGCCGATGAGCCGGTACCTGGAGACCTCCTTCGACCTGATCGCCTCGCTCGGCGCCACCACCGGCAGCGCCGAGGACTTCAAGGCGCTGCCGCCCGAGGAACTGCGGGAGCTGGTCGACCGGGCCTTCGAACGGTTCTTCGCGACCGCCAGCCTGCTCGGCACCCCGCAGGTGTGCGCCGACATGGTGGACCGGATGAAGGCCGCCGGCGTCGACGAGGTCGCCTGCCTGATCGACTTCGGCGTCGACGAGAAGGCGGCACTGGACGCCCTGACCCACCTGACCACCGTCCGGGAGATCAGCGAGGAACGCAGGGACGCCGCCCTGGCCAAGGCCGAGGAGCCGATCGCCGACCAGATGCGCGAGCACGCGGTGACGCACCTGCAGTGCACCCCGTCCCTGGCCCGCGCGCTGCTGGCGGACCAGGACACCCGCGCCGAACTGCCCCGGCTCAGCCGGCTGCTGGTGGGCGGGGAAGCGCTCCCCGCCGACCTGGCCCGCGAACTCGCCGACGCCGTCAAGGGCACGGTCCACAACATGTACGGGCCGACCGAGGCCGCGGTCTGGGCGACCACCTCGCAGATCCGCCCCGACGGCGGCGCGGTGTCCATCGGGCGCCCGCTGGCCAACGTCCGCGCCTACGTGGTCGACCGCGACGCACGGCTGTGCCCCACGGGCGTCCCCGGAGAACTGCTGCTCGGCGGGGCGGGCGTGGTCCGCGGCTACCTCGACCGCGCCGACGTGACCGCCGAACGCTTCCAGCCCGACCCGTTCGTCGGCCTGCCCGGCGCACGGCTCTACCGGACGGGCGACCTGGCCCGCTGGACCTCCGGCGGCGAACTGGAGTTCCTCGGCCGGCTCGACGACCAGGTGAAGCTGCACGGCCACCGCATCGAACTCGGCGAGATCGAGACGGCACTCGCCGCACACCCGGGGGTCCGCTCGGCGGTCGCCGTCATCCGGGGCACCGGCGCGGAGCAGCGGATCATCGGCTACTACGTACCGGCCCAGGACCGCTCCACAGCCGTCACCGAACTGCGCGGCTTCCTCGCTGCACGGCTGCCCGGCTACATGCTGCCCAGCGCGCTCCACCCCATCGACACCGTGCCGCTGACCCCGAACGGGAAGGTCGACCGCAAGGCGCTGCCCGACCTGTCGGACGCGCGCCCGCGAAGCGCGACGGCGTACGCACCTCCCACGAACGAGACCGAACGACTGGTCACCGACGTGTGGCGCGAGGTCCTCGGCGTGGAGCGGGTGGGCCTGGACGACAGCTTCTTCGAACTCGGCGGCAACTCGCTGCTCGTGGTGGTGGCCAGGGCCAAGCTCCTCGAACACCGGGACAGCGGGCTCTCCCTGGTGGACATGTTCCGGTACCCGTCCGCACGGGCCCTCGCCGAGGCCATCGACCGCAAGCACACCGATGAACCCGACGGGGCGGTCGGCGCGGCCACCGCCCGGGCAGCCGCCCGCCGCGCCGCCGGACAGGCGGCACGCCGCGCCGGCAGGACAGGGATGTGACAGTGCCAATCAACACTTCGACACGGCATCGAGCCACGGGGGGCCTTGGGTGAGTACCGAGATGGAAGACGGAATGGAGCCGATCGCGGTCGTCGGACTCGCCGGACGACTGCCGGGAGCCGCCACCATCGAGGCGTTCTGGCGCAACCAGCGCGACGGCGTCGAGTCGGTCACCCGGTTCACCCCCCAGCAGCTGGCCGACGCCGGATGGCCGGCCGACATGGTGGCCCACCCCGACTACGTGCCCGCCGCCGCGGTCATCGAGGACGCCGACCACTTCGACGCGGAGTTCTTCGGCTACAGCCGCGAACAGGCCGAGATCAGCGACCCGCAGCAGCGGATCTTCGCCGAGACCGTCTGGCACGCCCTGGAGGACACCGGACACGACCCCTCGCACTTCGACGGCGCCGTGGGCGTCTACGCCGGCCAGTTCGCCAACAAGTACCTGCCGCTGAACCTCCTCGCCAACGCGAAGTTCCGCGGATCGCTGGCGGCCTTCTCCGCACGCCCGTACAACGACAAGGACTTCCTCGCGACCAGGGCCGCCTACCTGTGCGACCTGCGCGGCCCCGCGATGACCGTCCAGTCGGCGTGCTCCACCTCGCTCGTCGCCATCCACCTCGCCTGCCAGGCACTGCTGGGGCACGAGTGCGACATGGCGCTGGCGGGAGGAGTGGCGCTGCCCGTCCCGCTGATCGGCGGTTACCCGGTGGTCGCCGGCGGCATCTTCGCCCGTGACGGCCACTGCCGGCCCTTCGACGCCTCCTCCAGCGGGACCGTCCCCGGATACGGCGTCACCGTCGTGGCCCTGCGCAGGCTCAGCGACGCGCTCGCGGACAACGACCACATCCGCGCACTGATCCTCGGCAGCGCGCTCAACAACGACGGCTCGGCGAAGTTCGGGTTCAACGCACCCAACGGACAGGCACAGGCCGAGGTGATCGCCACGGCGCACGCAGTCGCCGGCGTGCCGTCGGAGAGCATCGGCTACATCGAGGCCCACGGCACCGGCACCCCCCTCGGCGACCCGATCGAGCTGGCCGGACTCACCAAGGCCTTCAACACCAAGGAGCGCGGCTACTGCGCGATCGGTTCGGCGAAGGCCAACATCGGTCACCTCGACGCCGCCGCAGGAGCCGCCGGCTTCGCCAGGGCCGTACTGGCGCTCGAACACCAAGAGATCCCGCCGAGCATCAACTACGACGCACCCAACCCGGCCCTGCTGCTGGAGCGCACACCGTTCTACGTCCCGACCACCGCCCGCCCCTGGCCGCGCGGCACGACACCGCGACGGGCCGGCGTCAGCGCCTTCGCCGTCGGCGGCACCAACGCCCACGTGGTGCTCCAGGAAGCACCGGCACCGCGAGCCGCCGAGCCGCCCGCACGGGACCACCAGCTGCTCGTCCTGTCCGCGCGCACCGCCAAGGCCCTCACGGACGCGGCGAACAACCTCGCCGACCGCCTGGAGCAGGACGACCTCGACCTCGCCGACGTCGCCTACACGCTGCAAGTCGGCCGGCGCGCGTTCCCGCACCGCCGGCACCTGGTGTGCCGCGACCGCACCGAGGCGATCACCGCCCTCCGGGCCCTGGCACACCCCGGCACCGAGGACACCACCGCGAACCCGGACGCCCGCCAGGTGGTCTTCATGTTCCCGGGCAGCGCCTCCCACCGGCCGGACGCCGCCGCACGGATCCACCGCAGCGAACCGGCCTTCGCCCAGGAAGTCGACCGCTGCGCCGAACTGGCGCGGCCCCTGCTCGGCCACGACCCGCGCGCCCTGCTCCTGCCCTCCACCTGGGAGGGCCCGCAGCAGCGCCACGACGACCCGCGCGGCACGGCAGCCGCGGCCTTCATCCTGCAGTGGTCCCTCGCACAGCTCTGGCAGTCCTGGGGCGTGAGCCCCGCCGCGATGATCGGCGAAGGGGACGGCGAGTACGTGGCAGCCTGCCTGGCCGGCGTGATCGACCTGGCGGACGCCATCGACGTCACGATCACCGCCGCCGAGCTGCGCTCCCGCGCCGGGGCGGGCACCTTGCTCGACGCCCACGCCTCCGAGTTCGCCGCCAAGATGGCGCGCCACGCACTCAAGCCCCCGCAGGTGCCCTACATCAGCGCAGCGACCGGAACCTGGACCAGCCCCCAGGAGGCCGTGGACCCCGCCCACTGGGCCCGCCACCTGCGCCAGCCCTCCCGGACCGCCGACGGCCTACGGGAACTGGCCGGCGAACCCGGCCGGATCCTGCTCGAAATGGGACCGGGCAGCACGCTGACCGACACCGCCGCGCGGCAGCACACGGCGAAGCAACCGGCGGCGGTGGCGTCACTGCCACCCGCGGACGGGAACCGGTCCGACCACGCCGCTCTGCTCCACGCCGTCGGCACGCTGTGGCAGTCCACCGTGCACATCGACTGGGAAGCCCTGCGCGGCACCTCGCGACCGCGGCGGGTCTCCCTGCCGGGCTACCCGTTCCAGCGGAGCCGGTACTGGATCGGGCCCGACTCCGGCAGTTACGAACCACTGGGTCTGGAGGAGGAGTCATGGACGAGCAGCTCATAGCCATCGTAGGAGCCGGCGTCATGGGCACCGGGATCTCGACGCTCGTCGTCGGAGCCGGCCTGCCCGTCGTACTGGTGGACGTCGACCAAGGCGTGCTCGAGCGCGCCACCACGGCGATCGCCAACGGCCTGCGGCACGCACAGCTCACGGGCGCACTGCCACCCGGGCGCACACCCGGCGAACTGCGCACGACCCTCTCGCTGAGCGACGTCGCCGCCGCGGACGTGGTCATCGAGGCGGTCACCGAACTGCCCGATCAGAAGGCGCAAGTGCTCTCCGCCGTATCGGCACTGGTCCGCCCCGCAACCCCCCTGATCTCCAACACCTCCGGCATACCCATCGACGAAATGGCCGCATGGGTGAAGAACCCGGACGACCTCATCGGAACGCACTTCATGAACCCCGCGTACCTCATCTCCATGGTCGAGGTGATCCGCGGCCCGCAGACCGCCGACCGGACCGTCGAGTCGGTGCTCTCGCTGCTGACCCGGATCGGCCGGCGCGCGGTGGTGGTCCACGACGCGCCCGGCTTCGTGACGAGCCGGCTCCTGCACCCGATGATCAACGACGCCGCCCAGGTGGTGCGTGCCGGCACCGCCACCGTCGAGGACGTGGACACCCTGATGCAGGGCTGCCTCGGCCACCCGACGGGTCCGCTGCGCACCGCGGACCTGATCGGCATCGACAACCTCGTCGACGCCCTGGAGGCGCTGTACGCGCGGACCGGGGACGAGCGGTGCCGCCCCAGTGAACTCCTTCTCGAAAAGGTCCGGCGAGGCGAACTCGGCCGAAAGAGCGGCCGTGGCTTCTACAACTACAGTGAGGCACAGTCATGACCCCGGAGCAGCAGACCGAAAAGGCGCCCTTCGACACGGACGCCGTCGTCGACGAGATCACCAGGTTCGTGGCCGAGCAGACCCGGACCACCCCCGACGTGGACCAGGACCTCTTCACCACCGGCATCGCCAACTCCATGTTCGCCATGCAGCTGGTCGTCTTCCTGGAGCAGGCCTACCGCGTGACGGTCGCCGGACCGGACCTGCAACTGTCCAACTTCCGCACGATCAAGAGCATGGCCGCGCTCGTCGGCCGACTCCAGGCAGAGTCTGCCGCAGACAGCGATGTCTGACGGGCACTTCGCGGAGCACGAGGCCACCTGGCGTCTCGTCAAGGAGAACGCCGGCGGATGGGACATCGCCGGCGAGATCCCGCGAACCGTCCTGAGCGGACTCGGTGCGGCCGGCGTGCTCTGCGCCGAAGTACGGAAGGAACACGGCGGACTCGGCCTGGGCAGCCAGGAGAGCGGGAAACTCACCGCTCACGTCGGGAGCCTGTGCAGTTCGCTGCGCAGCGTGATGACCTCGCAGGGCATGGCGGCGTGGACGGTACAACGCCTCGGCACCCGCGAGCAGCGGGCGGCGTTCCTGCCGCAGCTCACCGGCGGCCGGCTCGCGGCCGTCGCCTTCAGCGAGCCCGACGCCGGCAGCGACCTCGGCGCGATGACCACCCAGCTGCGCCTCGACGGTGACACGGTGATCGTGGACGGCAGCAAGACGTGGATCACCGCCGCGGCCTACGCCGACCTGATCGTGGTCATCGGCAAGGCGGGCGACACCGCGGCGGCGGTCGTCGTGCCGACCGACGCCCAGGGGGTCCGGATCGAGAAGGTCCCCCACCCGATGGGCTGTCGCGCGGCCGGGCACGCCCGGGTCCAGCTGGAGGGCGTACGCCTGCCGGCCGCGAACGTCCTCGGCGGCACCGGGCTGTCACTGCCGTTCCTGGTGACGACGGCCCTGGCCTACGGCCGGATGTCGGTGGCGTGGGGCTGCGTCGGCATCCTGCGTGGCTGTCTCGGCGCGGTGACCGAACACGCCCGCTCACGGCGGCAGTTCGGCAAGCCGATCGCGGAGCACCAGCTGGTCGCCCGCAGGATCGCCGAACTCTACGCCGCGGAGCGCACCGCCACCGCGGTGTGCCAGCAGGCCAGTGAGTGCTGGGAGTCGGGTTCGCCGGACCAGGTGATCGCCACCGTCCTCGCCAAGCACGTCGGCGCGACCGAGGCCGTGCGCGGGGCCGCTTCGGCCCTGCAGATCATGGCCTCGGCCGGTGCGTCGGACGGCCACGTGGTCGCCCGCGCCTACCGGGACGCGAAGTTGATGGAGATCATCGAGGGCAGCAGCGAGATCTGTCAGCTCGAACTCGCCAGACACGCCCTGGCGACCGGTCACGGCACAGCCCGGCAGGAGGAGGCGCAATGAGCGGACCGTTGCCACCGAGCGAACCGATCACCACCGTCAAATGCGTCGTCTGGGACCTGGACAACACGCTGTGGAAGGGCACCCTGCTCGAGGGCGACGACGTGGTCATCGACGACCACGTCTACGAGACCGTCGTGGGTCTCGACTCCCGCGGCATCCTCCAGGCCGTCGCCAGCAAGAACGACCACGGCCCAGCCTGGCAGCGACTGGAGGAACTCGGCGTCGCCGAGTACTTCGTGGCGGCCAGGATCGGGTGGGGCCCGAAGTCGGCGTCGGTCCGCGAGATCGCCGACGAGCTGAAGTTCGCCCACGGCACGATCGCCTTCGTCGACGACCAGCCGGCGGAACGCGCGGAGGTGGAGTTCCACCTGCCGCAGGTGCGCTGCTACCCGGCCGAGTCGGCGACGCAGCTGCTGACGCTGCCCGAGTTCACCCCGGCGACGGTGACGGTCGACTCGCGTCGCCGCCGCCAGATGTACCAGGCGAACGTGCGGCGCCAGGCCGAGCAGGAGTCGTTCGACGGGCCGTCGGAGGAGTTCTTGCGTTCGTTGGACCTCGTGATGGAGATCGGCCGGGCCACGGCCGGCGACCTCTCCCGGATGGAGGAACTGACGCTGCGGACGAGCCAGATGAACGCGACCGGTGTCCACTACTCCGACGCCGACCTGCGCGCGCTCCTGGACGACGCACGCCACGAGGTCCTCGCGGTGACGATGAGCGACCGCTTCGGCTCGCACGGCGCGGTCGGTGTCGCGCTGGTGGAGACCGGTGGGGCCGTGTGGCACCTGAAGCTCCTGGCCACCTCGTGCCGGGTCGTCTCGTTCGGTGCCGGCGCCACGGTGCTGAACTGGCTGATCGGCGAGGCGGCGGCGGCCGGCGCCCATCTGGTCGCGGACTTCCGGCCGACGGCACGCAACCGGGTGATGGAAGTCGCCTACCGGTTCGCCGGGTTCACCGACGAACACTGCGCCTGTCTTGCCGAACTGCCGCTACCCGAGGGCGGGCAGACGCAACGACTGCACATCATCCCGGAGCCCAGGCCGGCGCCCGGCACGCTGCGTCTGGACGCGGTCCGACTGGCCACGGCCCGCTAGCACACCGAGCCGGAACGCTCGCCGCCCCCGTTCGTTCGCGGGGGCGGCGGGCGTTTTCCCGTGCCCCGGGTGCGGACCTGCGCGTGGTCGGCGGTCGGCCGCGCCCTCGTCGACGGCGGGCGCCGTGGGAGCCCGCGCGAACGCAGCGTCGGACGGCGGTGGGACGCATCGCGTCCCACCGCCGTCCGACCGGCTGCGGCCCGGGGGGTTACTTCTTGCGGGCGAGGGTGATTCCGTCGGCCATCGTGAGCATCGAGACCTCCACGCGCGGATCGTCGCGCAGCGAGGCGTTGAGCGCCCGGACCGCGGTGGTGTCCGGGTCCTGGCTGTCCGGGTCGACCACGCGGCCGAAGAAGAGCGTGTTGTCGATGACGATCAGCCCTCCCACCCGCGTGAGGTCGAGCGCGGCCTCGTAGTACGTCCCGTAGTTGGCCTTGTCCGCGTCGATGAACACGAGGTCGAAGCTCTCGCCGCCGCGCTCGTCGGCGAGGGCGGCGAGGGTCTTCGTGGCGTCACCGATGCGGGCGTCGATGCGGTCGGCGACCCCTGCGCGCTTCCAGTAGCCGGCGCCGATCGCCGGCCACCGCTCGTTGACGTCGAGGGTGACGACCGTGCCGCCCGCCGGCAGCGCCCGCGCCATGCACAGGGTGCTGTAGCCGGTGAAGGTGCCGACCTCCAGCACCGACGTGGCACCGCACAGGCCGACCAGGAGCGCCAGCAGCTGGCCCTCCTCGGCCATCAGCTGCATGGCCGTTCCGGCCGGCAGCCCCGCGGTCTCCTCGCGGAGTTCGGTCAGGATCGGGTCCTCCCGCAGGGAGACGGCGCGGACGTACTCGCGGATCTCCGGTGTCGCCTCGATCTGATCTGCCATGCCGGGCTCACTTCCTCGCGACGCAGGCGAAGGACAGCGGGATCGGGTCGCCCTGGATCCGCCAGTTGTGGTCGCCGTCCGGCACCATCAGGGGCAGGCGCTGGCGCGCGTCGTAGGGGACCTCGCGGACGCGCTCGATGGTCAGGCCGGCGTCTATGAGCGAGTTCAGCACCTCCTCGATGGTCCAGCGCCAGCCGTAGATGGAGTGCGTCTCGACCTCGACCTCGTCCTCGATCCGGTCGGCGTAGGTCGCGGACATCTCGTGGTGCACGTCCCGGGACTGGAACAGCGAGCGGGCCACCCGCAGCTCCCCGTCGACGTCGCCGAAGAGGGTGAGGATCGGGTGTATCTCGACGATGGTGAGGGTGCCGCCCGGCTTGACGTACTGCGCCGCGATCTTGGCCCAGCCGGCGATGTCGGGCAGGAAGGAGAGGGTGCCGTACCCGGTGAAGACCATGTCGAACTGGCCGTCGAGCACCTTCGGCAGGTCGTAGAGGTTCGCCTGGACGAAGTTCGCGTCGAGGTCGAGCTCGGTGGCGAGGCCGCGGGCGATGTCGATCGCGTCGTCCGCGATGTCGGTGCCGGTCACCTTCGCGCCCATGCGGGCGAGCGAGAGGGAGTTGACGCCGATGTGGCACTGGAGTTCGAGCAGGGACTTGCCGCTGACGTCGCCGAGCTCCTCCCGCTCCAGCCGGCGCAGCATGTTGTGCCCCTGCTTGAACCTCTCCACGTCGTAGTACGAGGACTGCATATGCGCCCGTGCTCGCAGGTTGAAGCCTTCTCGGTTGGCCGAGATCTTGTCGAGGTCGCTCATGGAGG
The DNA here is from genome assembly GCF_001888885.2 of Streptomyces viridifaciens. Taxonomy (NCBI): domain Bacteria; kingdom Bacillati; phylum Actinomycetota; class Actinomycetes; order Kitasatosporales; family Streptomycetaceae; genus Streptomyces; species Streptomyces viridifaciens. The sequence goes on along the minus strand of NZ_CP090840.1, from coordinate 685,670 downwards.
TCATCGCTGTTTCCCTTCGGCTTGGATGGGTGGGTGTGGACGGCCGCCGACGACCAGCGGCGCCAGATCGCGCCGGCCGGTCACCCCGAGCTTCTGGTAGACGCGGCCGAGGTAGTTGTCGACGGTGCGGGCGGACAGCCCCAGCCGGTGTCCGATGGCGGGGCTGGTGAGTCCGTTGGCGGCCAGCAGCGCCACGTCCCGCTCGCGGCTGGTGAGCTCGACCAGCGGGGCGGTGAGCTGCAGCAGCGGGGTCGTCGCGTTGGGACACGCGATGGTGCTGGGGGAGACGCGGGTGTGCCGTACGGCGGCCGCGGCGGTGGCGGTCTCCGCGGCGAGCAGGTCCATCCCGAGTTCGGTGAACTTCGCCGTGGCGACGTCCAGGGCGCCGGGATCGGAGCGGGCCAACGCGGCCGCGGCGCCGGCCATGGTCGGCACGACCGGTCCCGGTACCAGGTCGGCGAGCGCGGCCAGGCGGTGCCGTACGGCGTTGGGGTTGCCGAGACGGGCCACGTCGTAGCTCGCCGTGGCTTCGACCGCGTACTGGCCCAGGGCCATGGCCATGTCGGCCGCGGCGAGTGCCTGCCGGGCGGCGAGCGTGGTGTCCCCGCCGGCCGCCGTGGTCCATGCCTGGCTCAGGGTCAACCACGGGACGAACAGGCGGTTCTCGGGTTCCTGGTCGGCGAGCCGCCGAGTCTGCTGGTTGCCGGCCTGATCGCCGAACACGGCGAGTTCGGCCAGCCGCGGCGCCACCATGAGGCACGAGTTGCCGCCGTCGAACAGGAGCGAAGCGGCCTCAGCGTCGGCGATGGCGGTGGCCACGTTGGCGACCTGGCCGCGCAGTGCCAGCCAGCCGCCGGCCACCGCGGTGTTCCCGGCGGCCACCTCGTCCCGGTACCCGTTCTCGGCTATCCGGCAGGCGTGGCGCACCTGGCCGGCCATCAGCAGCGCGAAGCAGTGCGCGTAGCCGATCTCGGCGAACCAGGGCTGGCCCGGGCCGCGCCGGTCGGGCGCCGCCGAAGCCTGGTCGAACCGGCCGGCCGGGCTGGCCGCGACGACCACGGTGGTCACCGCCGACCGGATCGCGCCGTCGGGCACCTGCCAGCCGCGCAACCCCTTCCCGCTCGAGGCCGTTGCCGCGTGGGTGGGGCCGTCCAGCAGCAGCAAGCCGGCCCAGGGTGTCCCGGCCGCCGTATTGCCGGCGTCGTCCAGCCTCCGGTGCGCGGACCGAACATCCTCCGCCGCCCAGCGCGGGATGGTCGCCGCGGTCACCGCCCAGTGGGTGCACCGCGCTGTCGGGGCGGCGCCTGAGGGCTGGTGGGGCGGTGGGTCGGCGGCCACCACGGAAGGTAATCGGCGTCCGGCCGATGTGCTCGCCAGAGCCGTGCCGACGGTGCTCCCGCCGGCGATCACGACGCCGGCTCGCGCCGCCGGTCTTGTCTTTGCACATGACTGCACAACAAAGTAACCCCCCTGTGTCGAAAAAAAGAGATCCTTCGTGCCGAGCCCACCGTCCGGAATCGGACCGTGCGTGCGTGAACGACGCCGCGCCGGCCCGATTGTTCAGGCGGAGCCGTGTGACGTCATCATCCGTGGCGGCGTCCCGGATCGGTCTCCCGAGTTCCGCAGCCGACCCGGGACGCCGGAAATAACGACCGGAATTCGCGGATTCCCCGCGGTGCGGCCGGGAATCCCCACTGATTCCCGGAGCGCACGGCCGTCATCCACGGGACGGGTCCTAGATGTCGATGGCCTTTTCGATGGGAGTCCCGCCGCCGACCACGACGTAGATGCGGCGGGCGGTTTCGGGCCGGTCGATGAGCGCCACGAGCACGGCGGCGACGTCCTGCCGGGCGACCTGGTCGAATCTGGCGTGCTTGGGCCCGACCCTGTTGCCGAGGGTGAGTTCGACGGTGCCCTCGCCGTTACCGTCGGTGAGCACGCCGGGCCGCAGCACCGTCCAGTCGAGCTCGGTCCTGGCGAAGATGTGCTGTTCCGCGGCGCGCTTGGCCCGCAGGTAGATGGCGTACCCCTCACCGATGCCGCGGTCGTCGGCGCAGCCCACGTTGATGGAGCTGACGTGCAGGAACCGTCGCACACCGGCCTGTTGCGCCGCGTCCATGACGAGCACGACGGCGCCCCGGTCCACCTTGTCCCGGCGCGCGGAGGTGGCGCTGTTGCCCGAGCCGGCGGAGAAGACGACGGCGTCCGCGCCGACCATGGTCGCGGCCACCTCGTCCACCGTCGCGCGCTCGAGATCGAGCACGACGGCCTCTCCGCCCGCGGCCCTGACGTCGTCGACGTGGCGGGGGTTGCGCACGATGCCCACGACGGATTCGCCACGGTTGGCGAGGAGCCGGGTTAACCGCAGGGCGATCTTGCCGTGGCCGCCGGCGATGACAATCTTCATTCGATACCCTTTTTCCGGATTCGGTGCTTCGGGTTTCCCCGGATTCGGTGCTGCGGGCACGTGGTGTCGTCCCGCCAAGCCTGCGCCGTGCCGAATGATCAGTGCCGGCGACGTTGCCCAGGCCGGTCATTGACGTACAGGTTTCCGACAAGCAACTGGTGCAATCGTCCTGCCGGCCGCCACGGCGACCCCAGACGCGTCACTCGAATGGTGAATGAGTCAAGCATCGCTCGTGCCTATTGGTCAATCGGGTCTTCGGCGCTCTCCCGGGAGTCGGGGTCGGGCTGGGGCCGGGCCGCGAGAGACCACAGGTAGCTCAGCGGTTCGCCGTCGGGTTCGTCGGGGTACTCGGCGATCAGGTCCTGGATCCGGCGACGCAGTGACTCCACGGACTCGGGCCGCAACCGCAGCACGCCCCGGTTGGCCCCGCGGCCGGAGTCCTTGCCCGCAGCTATCAGTTCGGTGCGATGGGCGCCGAGCACGGCCAGGTCGACCTGCTGGGCCAGGCCGGAGTCGTCGGGCGTGATGATCAGACCCCGGGTGCGCGCGGTCGCTCGGTAGGGCCGCTGCAGCGCGCCGTGCTCCCCGGTGCTGACCGGTTCGGCGACCAGGAAGTCCGTCTTCACCAGGGCGCGGACGTGGCGCAGCGTGGTCGCGGGAGCGAGGTCGAGTTCGACCGAAAGCTCCTTGTTGGTGAGGGCGCGGTCCAGGCACAGCCTCAGGATGCGCCAGCGGAGGGGATGTCCGAGGGCCTTGAGATCTTCGATCGTCGCTTCCACAACTCGGACTGTACCTTGCCAAACCCCGCTCTGGTTTGCTTGACTGCTATCGATTTCATTCCGTGCAATCGGTTGGAGGGTCTGTGATCGAGCAGCTCCGGGACTGGGTGAGCGCCCAGGACCTGGATCGTGAGCTGGCGGACTGGATCTCCCGGCCGAGCGTGAGCCGGACCGGTGAGGGCATGGCCGAGGCCGCGGCCTACGGTCTGCGCCTGTTACGTGCGTCGGGTCTGCAGGCGCGCGAGGTCGAGACCGGCGGCTGGCCCGCCCTGGTGGGAACGGCGGACGGGCCCGGGCCGCACGTGCTGATCTACGGTCACTACGACGTGCAGCCGGCCGGGCCGCTGGAACTGTGGACGACGCCGCCGTTCGTGCCGTCGATCCGCAACGGCCGGATGTACGGGCGCGGCACGGGCGACAACAAGGGGCAGCACCTCGCGCAACTGCTGGGGCTTCGTGCCCTGCGGGAGCTCACCGGCGGATTTCCCTGCCGCGTCACGGTGTTGCTCGACGGCGAGGAGGAGATCGGCAGTCCCAACCTGGCCGAGGCGGTGCGCCAGGTCGGTCAGCCCGATCTGGTGGTCTGGAGCGACGGGCCCGTGCACGACTCGGGCCGGGCGTGCGTGGTCCTCGGTGTGCGCGGGATCCTGACCTTCGAACTGCGGGCGCGAGGCGCGGACCGGCCGCTCCACTCGGGGAACTGGGGCGGGGTCGCGCCGAACCCGGCGTGGAGGCTGGTGCAGCTGCTGGCCACGATGAGGTCGCCGGACGGGGCCGTGACCGTTCCCGGATTCGCCGACGAAGTACCGCCGCTGACGGACGGTCAGCTGGCCGCGCTGGCGGACCTCCCGGTCGACGTGGCCGGAGTGCTCGCCTCGATCGGGGCGGCCGACATGGAGCCGCCGGCCGGGCTGGGGTTCCACGAACGCCTGGCCAGACCCACGCTGACGGTGAACTCTTTGAGCTGCGAGGACTCCGGCGACCACCGCGCGGTGATCCCCGACGTCGCGATCGCCCGCTGCGAGGCCCGGCTGGTCGGCGGCCAGACACCGGAGCAGGTTGCCGAGGCCATCCGGCGCCACGTCGCCAGGTACGCCCCCGATGTCGAGTTCGTGCCGGACGCGGCGATGGCGCCGTCCACCACGTTGCCCGAGACCCCTTATACGGCGACGATCCTGAAGGCGGTCGAGGACGTGCTCGGGCAACGGCCGCTGCTGGTCCCCTCACTCGGCGGAAGCCTGCCGATCGCCGTGCTCAGCGACGGGCTCTCCTGCCCCTGCTACGGTGTGCCGCTGGCCAACGTCGACGAGGCCAACCACGCGGCCGACGAGAACCTCGAACTCGACCGGTTCCATCACGGGATCGTCGCCGCGGCGACGATCCAGCTCGCACTGGCGGCGCACTCATGACCGTCTGGGGGGCCTGGCCCGCGAAGGAGGGCTTCGCGTACGTCAGCGACGAGTCCGGCCGGCCGCAGCCCTGGTTCCAGACCTGGGCGGGGGAGCGGCGGATGTTCCCGGTCGACGGCGCGGTCACCCGGCTGGCATGGCGACCCGACGGGACGCGCCTGCTCGTCGTGACGGACGTGACCGGCGGCCAGGACTACCGGCTGGCCGAACTCGACCCGGAAACCGGCGAGTTGGAGTGGATAGCGACGGAGCCCGGGATCCGGCGCGAGATAGGCGTGCCGTACTCGAGCGCGAGCCAGCCCTACAGCCCGGACGGCCGACTGCTCGCGTACGCGACCAGCGCGCGCGACGCCACCTGTCTCGACGTCTACGTGCGGGACCTGACGACCGGCGCCTCCCGGATGGTCCTGGAGGGCGATGACCGGTACGTGCCGGTGTGCTTCTCGCCGGACTCCCGCCACCTGCTCGTCCTGAAGTTCCACCAGAACACCGACCAGGACCTGTTCGCGTGCGACCTCGTGACCGGCCGCACCCGGCACCTCACCCCGCACGAGGGCCCGGCGAAGTACCAGCCCGGCGGCTGGAACGAGGACGGCATCTACGTGTGCACCACCGAGGGCCGCGACTTCCTCGGCGTCGCCCTGCTCGTCCCCGGCCGGCCGCTGGAGTGGATCGCCACACCGGACACCGACGTGGAGAACGTGATCGTGGGCCCGCAGGTCGTCTGGGCCGTGCCCCAGGACCAGCGCACACTGCTGTGCACGTCGGAGACCACGCTCGAACTGCCCGGGTTCGCCTCCCAGCCGTTCGGCTACGACGGCTTCGTGCCGCGGTTCGCCGAGGAGCGCCTGCTCGCCCAGGTCGGCGCCGGCGACCGGGCGACCGAGTTCTTCCTGGCGGACCTCGCGTCCGGCCGGACGCACCGCCTCACCGACTTCAGCGGCGAACTGCCGGACGACCTCGTCGCACCGGAAACGGTCTGGTTCACCGCAGCGGACGGGCTGGAGATATCGGGCCTGCTGTATCGCCCCCGTACGACGGCCGGTCCCGTCCCCGCGGTGCTGACCATCCACGGCGGTCCGGAGTGGGCCGCGCTGCCGGTCCACGACCCGTTGATCCAGCGGCTGGTGCGAGCCGGATTCGCCGTGCTGGCACCGAACGTACGCGGCTCGACCGGGCGGGGGCTGGCCTACCAGCGGCTGATCTACCGCGACTGGGGACGCGGCGACCTGGCCGATTTCGAGGCCGCCGCACGGTTCCTGCGAAGCCTGGACTGGGTGGACGGCGACCGCCTCGGCGTCCACGGGATGTCCTACGGCGGGTTCGCGGCGCTCAGCTGCCTGACGAGGCTGCCGCACCACTGGGGGGCCGGAGTCGCGATCTGCGGGCCGGCGGACCTCGAATCGGACGTCCGGGCCCTGCCACCGACGTGGAACAGACGGGTCGTGGAGTGGATCGGGGACGTCGACGACCCGCAGGACCTGGCGAGACTGAGGGCGGCGAGTCCGCTGACCCATGTGGCGAACACCCGGGCACCGCTGCTGCTGGCACACGCGGAAGGCGACACCACGGTCGTCATCAGCGGCACCGAGCAGCTCTACCGGACACTGACCGAACTCGGCAAGACCGTGCGGTTCATCCGCCTTTCCCGCGGCCACCTTCCGGACGACCGGGAGGAAAGGGACGACCTCGACGCCGCTGTCGTGCAATGGTTCCGCGATCACCTCGGGCCGCGCCCCAACGGTGCGGAAACGACCGGCGAACACCAATAGCCGGACTGTGAAAAACCCCAGCCCCGCCGACGGAACACGGCTAGGGTTGAATGCCGCGCAAAGAAACAGGTCAAGAATTCCGAACCGGCCGCCGGACAACCGGCGGAGCCACCCCGCACCGAAAACGACCGAGGGGGTACGCAGTCATGGCGCAATGCGGAGCGGATCGTCGAAGAAAGCCGTGCGCGGTGCATCTTCCGGCCGAATTCCGCTGACCGGAACCGAATCCTCCACCGGCCCCCTCCCGCATGGTCAAGCGTGGCGCCGCCGAACCTCCGGGCCGAACCTCCGGCCCCTTCGAATCTCGATTCCTCCTACCCAAGGCGCACCCATGAGACGCGGCACAAGCATCGAAGCAGACACATCCGGCGCCTAATCGGCCGGCACGAGCACGACCACCGGGGCGCTGTCGATCGCCACCGGTCTGTCCGGCTCCCTGCGTCACTGATCAACACCCGAAAAACCCAGAAGGGATAGGCACACAAATGCCTCCTGCAGTCGCCCGCGCCGGGGCGCCCCCCCGTCGACGCCTCGGCTTGATCCTGGCACTGCTGGCTTTCGCCCAGTGCATCTACGCCATTGACTACAGCATCGTTTTCGTGGCACTGCCCGAGATCCGTACCGGTGTCGGCTTCTCCGCGCAGAACCTCCAGTGGGTCGTCAGCGCCTACGCGGTCGCCTTCGGCGGCTTCCTGCTCCTCGGCGGCCGCGCGGCGGACCTCTTCGGCCGCCGCCGGATGTTCGCCTTCGGCCTGTTCCTCTACGCGGCCTCCTCGCTCGCCGGAGCGCTCGCGGGCGACCCGACGACCCTGATCGTCGCACGTGCCGTGCAGGGCATCGGCGGCGCCTTCCTCGCCCCCGCGACGCTCTCCCTGGTCACCACGACCTTCGCCGAAGGCCCCGAGCGCAACCGCGCCCTGGCGATCTGGGGCGGTGCCGGCGGTAGCGGCATGATCCTCGGCTCGCTGCTCGGCGGTGTGCTGACGGGCGCCTTCGGCTGGGCGTCGATCTTCTACGCCAACGTCCCGCTCGCCGGCGGCGCCATGCTGCTCACCTTCGTCATCATCCCGAAGGACACCGATCACGGGACCTCCGGTCGCAAGTTCGACCTGCCCGGTGCGCTGACCGCGACCATCGGTTCGACGCTGCTGGTGTTCACCCTCGTCCAGGGACCGGTGTCGGGCTGGACCTCGCCGACGATCCTGATCACCGCGGCCATCGCGGTGATCGTCCTCACGGCGTTCTTCACCATCGAGGGCCGCGGCCGCGACCCGCTGCTGCCGCTGCGCCTGTTCCGCAACCGCAACCTGAGCACCGGTTCGGTCGTCACCTTCATCTTCATGGGGACGTTCGGTGCGCTGCCCTACTTCTACACCCTCTACTTCCAGAGCGTGCACGGCTACTCCGCGACGAAGAGCGGTCTCGCCTTCCTCGTGCCGTGTGTCGGGGTGCTCATCGGCAACCTGTCCGGCGGGAAGCTGGCCACCCGCTTCGGGGTGCGCGCCACGCTGATCGGCGCGCTCCTGACGGGGGTCGTCGGCACCGTGGCCTTCGCCTTCTCCGTCTCGCCGAGCGGCACGTACCTGGAGTTCGTCCCGGGTGTCCTCGTCCTGAGCCTCGGTCAGGGCACGGTGTTCACCGCGATGTACGCGGCGGCGACCACCGGCGTCGCGGCGGAGGACCAGGGCATCGCCTCGGGTGTCGCGTCCACCGGGCAGCAGGTCGGTGCCGCGGTCGGTCTCGCCGTCCTGGTGGCGATCGCCAACTCCGGTCACGAGGGACTGACCGGCGAGGCACTGCGCGTGGCGACCTCCGACGGTGTGCGCACGGCCATGTGGGCCAGCGTGGTCGGCATGGTGGCGATCGTGCTGGTCGCGCTGAACTTCAGGCGCAGCACAGCGGTTCCGGCCGCCGAGGTGTCCGAGAAGCAGGACGGCGTGGCGTCGGCTGTCTGAACTCCTGACATGAATAAGTAAAAGCACGGGCGGCCCGTTCGGCCCGGTCGGCACCGAGTCCGACCGAGCCGAACGGGCCGCCCCGCACCCTGACCGCGGCGCAGTACGGACCCGCACCACCCCGAAGACCGCACCGCGAACACCCTCAGGCAGCCGAAAGAGAAGGAGGCGCAACTCCATGGACCAGATCGTGAACGTGGTCGGTGTCGGCGGTTCGAGCCGACCCGGATCAACCGCCGAGAAGGCCCTGCGGGTGGTACTGGACGCGGCGCAACGACGCGGCGCGGCAGTGCAGCTGATCAGCGGCCCCGCCCTGGCCATGCCGCTGTACGACCCCCGGCACGGTGCCACCGCACCGCAGGCCCGACGGCTCCTGGCAGCCGTCGCCGGCGCCGACGCCCTCGTGCTCGCCAGCCCCGCCTACCACGGCGGGATATCCGGCCTGGTGAAGAACGCCCTGGACCACGTCGAGGAACTGAGCGAGGACATACGGCCCTACTTCAGCGAGCGGGCCGTGGGATGCGTGGCGGTCGCCAACGGCTGGCAGGGCGCCGTCTCGACACTGGCCGCGCTGCGCGACGTGACCCACGCGCTGCGCGGCTGGCCCACGCCGCTGGGTGCCGCGATCAACACGTCGGCGGCGCGCTTCTCACCCGCCGGGGCCTGCATGGACGCCCACGTCCAGGGACAGCTGGAGGAAATGGCGGCGCAGGTCGTCGAGTTCGCCACCATGCGCGCCCTCGCGACGTCCAGGGCGCAAAGCGCCCGGTGACCGTCACCGCCGCCCGCCGCACAGATTCGCCGATCTGGGCTTCGACGGCTCGGCGCTGTTCGTGGACGGCGGCGAGCGAGCGGGCCAGGGAGGGCACCACCACGTCCAGGGTGGTGGTGCCGGGGACGACGACGGTCCGTTCGTCGAGTGCGTCGAAGATCTCGTCCACGAGGCGTTCGGCCATGCGCGGGGCCTTGGGCCGTATCAGGGTCACGAGCTTTCGGCGGCCGGCTTCGCGCAGGGCGGCCGGCGAGCCGTGGCGTTCGAGTAGGTGGGTGACGGCGGGGTGGTCGAGGCGGGGGCCGAGGACGCGTTCGAGGGAGGGGTGGAACTGGGTGAGCAGGCCGCGCAGGCGGTTGCTGGTGCGGGTGGCCTCGGCGGCGAGGTCCTGGTCGAAGCCGGTCAGGACGGTGAGCTGGGCTGCGGTCGCGTCGGCGAGTTCGAGGGCGCGCAGGGTGTGGGGCATGGTGCGGGCGGCGTCCGCGATCACGTGGGCGTCGCGGGCGTCGGTCTTGGCTTCGCCGGGGTAGAGGTCGGCGGTGCGGCGCATGGCCAGGCCGGCAGGTAGGCGACCTCGCAGCCGGCGTCGCGTGCCACGGCGAGTGGCAGGGCGCCGATCGAGGCGGGCTGGTCGACGATGACCAGGACGTGGCCGAACTTGGCGGTGAGCTTGTCGAAGACGGCCCGCAGTTTCGGTTCGCCGTTGGGCAGTCGCTTGTCGAAGACGGTCTTGCCGGCTGTGGTCAGGCCGTGGCCGTGGTGGTCGCCCTTGCCGACGTCCAGGCCGAGGAAGACCGCGATGTCACTCGTGTCGAAAACCGAACCCCGAAGGTCGCTCGTCCGTCCCGGCCTCGCCCGTCGGCACCGTTCGCGCGCCTCCTCGTTACGCAGACCCGGCACCCGTCAGCGGCCGGGCGTTGCGCTCGGCCGGGTGCCGGTCAGGCCTCTCATCAGCGGTCACACGGTGCTCCGGGCCCGGTGACACCACCCCCCATCGAACTCCCCGGACGGCCGGCACCGTATCTCCAGCCTGGTGCGCTCCCAGCCGCGGGTCGCGCCCACCGCCGCCGTCACCTCCTCCAGGTCCTGGAAGGTTCCGGCCAGCTGGATCGACTGGGTCGCCGAGGTCGCCTGCGGCTTCGCACCGGGGTGGTGTAGCGAGTGGAGATGCCCAGGCCGTACGGGCCTTGGGTGCTGACCTGCACTGCCTCCGCCCATCCTTGGGGGGCGGTTGCCGTGATCTTCTCGGCCACCCGCGCAACGCCCTGCTCTATCAGCTCGGCCATGGTCTGCTCCGGTTCTGTCGGCCCTACCGGTGATCATCGCAGGGGGCCATGACAGACCCACGAGCCGGAGTGTCAAGCGGCGAGTGCGTGGGCCCGGTGGGACCGGGCTGTCGCCTCGTCGTACGGTGTTACCGGTTTTCAGGCAGCCGTGCAGGATGCCGACGAGGCGGTTGGCGAGTTGGCGCAGGGCTGCGTTTAACTCGATGCCGCGGGCCCGTTGTTGCTCGTAGTAGTCCCTGGCTCCGGGGGAGATCCGAAGTGCGGAGAAGGCTTGGGCGATCAGGGCGTCGATGATCCGGTCGTTGCAGCGTCGGCCGCGTCACTCTTGGCCCCCGACACCGCCAGACGCTCCCGATACCGCGAAGCCTGCAGCGGGTTGACCGCATACACCGTGTAGCCCGCGGCGATCAGCGGCTGCACCCACGGACCCCGATCGGTCTCGATCCCGATCACCACCTCGGCCTTGCTGTCCTCGCCGAGCTCGGCACCGATCATCGCGTGCAGGCGCTCGATCCCGGCCACGTCTTCCGGCAGCCGAGCTTTGGACAGCCGACGGCCCATGGCGTCCATCAGCTCGACGTCGTGGTTGTCCTGGGCCCAGTCGTCCCCAACGAACGGCAACTCGTACCGGACACCGAGTCTGCCGGACGGAGCCTGGGTAGGTCTTATCAGGGGACTGTGAGGCGTCGGTCGGCCGACGCGCGGGGCGGATCAGTTGCGTGTGCCGGCCGGTGGGCCGACGACGGTGGTGAGCTGGAGTTTGGTCTCGTCCTCGCTGCCCGGCGCGGCGGTCATGATGACGATCTTGAGCTCGGTGTCGCCGTCGGTCAGGACATCGCAGTCCACCGTGACCGGGCCCACCGACGGGTGGTCGACCGTCTTGCGGACCTCGCGGTTCGCGGTCACCTCTCCCTTCGCCCACAACTCGGCGAACCTCTCGTTGCCTGCGTTCAGGTCGCGTACCAGCGCGGCCAGGCGACTGTCCCGGGGGAAGCGGCCGGTGGCGTGGCGCAGGTCGGAGACGAGGGCGGCGTCGGTGGTGTCGGGGTCCGTCTCGGTGACCGGCCACATCACGAGGGGGGTGTGATCGGCGCCCACCGGGAACCTGTCGCGGGCGAAGTTGCGCATCCGCGGCGGCGCGACCGAGGGGTCTCCCAGCAGGGCGGCCCACCCGTGGTTCCACCACACCAGTTGCCAGTCCGCGGCGAACACGGCAACCGGTACGTCTCCGAGGCGGACGAGCACGCGCTGCATGCCCGGCGGGAGATGGTCGCAGATCGTGCCGTCGGCCGGCGGCACGATCTGGGCCAGCCGGTAGAGGTGGTCCCGCTCGGCGGTGGACAGCTGGAGGGCGCGTGCCAGGGACGCCACCACCGACACCGAGGGTGTCGTGGCCCGCCCCTGCTCCAGGCGCACGACGTAGTCGACCGACACCCCGGCCAGGTCGGCCAGTTCCTCGCGCCGCAGCCCGACCGCCCGGCGCTTGCGGACGACCGACACCCCGGCGGCCGACGGGGGCAGCCGGTTCCGCCAGGTGCGGATCATCGCGCCCAGTCCGGCCCCCGGAGGTGTCGTCGTCATGCTCTCCATCCTCCGGCATCCCCGATCGCCTGTGGGGACGCAAGGGTGGTACTGGTCTTCCCACCGTCGAAGCGTCTCTGGTCCAGCTCCCTCGCCGAGGCAACCATCGACGGCATGACGATCACTTTCATCACCGGAGCCAACAAGGGCATCGGCCGCGAGACCGCCCGCCGCCTCATCGCCTGCGGCCACACCGTTCTCCTGGGAGCCCGCGACCGCGAGCGGGGTGAGGAGGCGGCCGCCGCGCTGGGCGCACGCTTCGTCCCGATCGACGTGACCGACGACGCGTCCGTGGCCGCCGCCGCCGCGGACGTCGCCGAGCGCGAGGGCAGGATCGACGTCCTGATCAACAACGCGGGGGTACAGGGTCCCTTCGGTGATCCCGGCGACCTCACCGCCGCCGACGCCCGCGCCGTCCTCGACGTCAACGTCGTCGGCGTCGTCCGCACCACCACCGCGTTCCTGCCGCTGCTACGCCGTTCGGACGACCCCGTGATCATCAACGTCAGCAGCGGCATGGGCTCCCTCGCCTTCACCCACGACCCCGGCCGAACCGAGTCGCTCGTCGCCGTGCCGCTGTACGCCTCCTCGAAGGCGGCGCTGACGATGTTGACCACGCAGTACGCCAAGGGGCTCAAGGGCATGCGCGTCAACGCCGCCGACCCCGGCTACACCGCGACCGACATCAACGGTCACAGCGGCTCCCAGACCGTCACCGAGGGCACGGACGCGATCGTCGCCCTCGCCACCGAGGGGCCCGGTGCCGGCACCGGACGCTTCGTCGACCGCCATGGCGAGATCGCCTGGTCCTGACACCGGCGGCCCGGAGACTGCCGCCTCCGACCAGCGTGGGAACCCCGGGCGACTGTCACGCCAGCCCTTTGACCTGCTTCTTCAAGTTAGCGGAGGCTCATCCCACCCCTACCGTCGCCCCTACCTCCACCGTCCCGCATCCAGTGCCCTCCACCGCCTCGGACCCGGTGCCCTCCGCCGTCGCGTCCGGGCCCCAAAAGCGCAGAACGGCCGAACCGACCTTGCTGCGCCGACGCACTCAGTCCCTACCGGCGACGGCCCGTCCGCCACTCGCGAGGTGGCGGACGGGCCGTTCTTCACCCGGGCCGGGATCACGGTCCAGCGGGTGCTGACCGGACAACGGCGCCTGCTACCGCTCACACATCTGGCGCGATGCCCTCGCCGCCGAGGGCATCGCCCACAAGCGCACCCGCCCCTACCACCCGCAGACCAACGGCAAGGTCGAACGCTTCAACCGCACCCTGCTCGACGAGTGGGCCTACGCCAGGCCCTACCGAACCGAGCAGGAACGCCGCGACGCCTTCACCGACTGGCTGCACACCTACAATCACCACCGCGGACACACCGCCACGGCGACGCGGGCCACGACCTGCCGGAGCGGTGGGACGAGGTGCAGCGCCGGGCCGCAACCGCGAGCGGTGTGTCAGTAAGGGCCCGGCCCGGTTTGCGGCCGGGACGCCGGGGTGTGTCCAGCCAACGGTGTAACTCAGGTTGATTTGTACTACCGGCGGCCGATGGAGAGTCGGCCGTCGAAGGTGATCTCGAAGGCGTTCAGTGCGGCCTTCCAGCGGGTGGTCCAGCGTTTGCGGCCGGCTCCGGTCGGGTCGAGCGCCATGATGGCCATGTAGACGCACTTCAACGCGGCCTGCTCGTTGGGGAAGTGGCCGCGGGCTCGGACGGCCTTGCGGATGCGGGCGTTGACCGACTCGATCGCGTTGGTGGTGCAGACGACCCGGCGGATCTCGGTGTCGAACTGGAGGAAGGGGACGAACTCGGCCCAGGCGTCCGACCACATCTTCACGATCGCCGGATACTTGTCGCCCCAGGCCTCCTGGAACTCCAGGAACCGGTCCTCGGCCGCTTTCGCGGTCGGGGCGGTGTAGACGGGCTTGAGTGCCTTCGAGATCTTGTCCCAGTCCTGGCGAGCTGCGTATCGAAAGGACGCGCGCATCAGGTGGACCACGCAGGTCTGGGTGATGGCCTGCGGCCAGACGGTCTCGATGGCGTCGGGCAGGCCCTTGAGGCCGTCGCAGACGACCATGCACACATCGCCGACGCCGCGATTCTTGATCTCGGTGAGGACGTGGAGCCAGTACTTGGCGCCCTCGCCGCCGTCGCCGGCCCACAGACCGAGGATCTCGCGGGTGCCCTCGACGGTGACCGCGAGCGCGACGTAGATCGGGCGGTTCGCCACCTGACCATCGCGGATCTTCACGTGGACGCAGTCGATGAAGATCACTGGGTAGACCGGGTCCAGGGGCCGGTTCTGCCACTCGGCCATCCCGTCGATCACCTTGTCGGTGATGGTGGAGATGGTCTGCTTGGACACGTTCGCGCCGTAGACCTCGGCCAGGTGGGCGGAGATCTCACCGTGTGTCAGGCCCCGGGCGGACAGGGACAGGACCATGTCGTCCACGCCGGTCAGCCGGCGCTGGCGCTTGCGCACGATCTGCGGCTCGAAGCTGCCCTCCCGATCGCGGGGCACGTCGATCTCGACCGGCCCTACGTCGGTGACCACGGTCTTCGAGCGGGTGCCGTTGCGGGAGTTCCCCGAGCCGGCGCCGGCCGGGTCGTGCTTCTCGTAGCCGAGGTGGTCGGTGATCTCGCCCTCCAGGGCGGCCTCCAGGACGCGTTTGGTGAGCTGCTGCAGGAGCCCGCCCTCGCCGGTCAGTTTGACGCCTCCGGCGCGGGCCCGGTCGACCAACTGCCCGATCAACTGCTCGTCCAGTACGTCCGGCGCGAGCTCGACCGGCCGGACTTCCTCAACCGCCTCCGCGGAGACGATCACGTCGCTCATCAGGTGTTCTCTCTTGATCGGGAGTTACACCGAAGACCGTACAGACCCGGACGCCGTTCGTTGGCCGCCGGGATCCGGACGAGCTGGCCGCCGACGCCTATAGGGACGGCTACACCGGCCGTCGCATGGACTGGTGACCCGAAGAGAAGGCGTGACAAGGGGGCCGGCCGGGACAGTTCGCTGTCCCGGCCGACGCTTTTGTGGTTGGTGGTCAGGAGGGCGGTCGGCGCTCCGGCGCGGGCCTGCTTCGTCAGCCGGCCAGCAGTTCGGCGGCGATCCGGGCGCGGTGTGGTGCCAGTTCGGCGGTGATCGAGGCGCTTTCGGCGGCGGTGACGGTGACGGCGGCGTCCCCGTCCCCGGCGCGGGCGGCCAGGGCGATCCGCAGGTGGGTCGGCGGGTGGGAGCCGTCCACGGCGGACCGGTCACGGGCACTGAGCCGCAGCAGGCGCTCCCGCTCGACGGCGGGGACGGAGGCGAGGTGCTCGCGCACCCGCTCCCAGAGCAGGTCCGGCGCGGGTGGCGCGGGTGGCGCGGGCGCCTCCTCGGTCCGGCGGCTCCGGGACCGGCCGATCCGGGGCCGTCCCCGTTCCTCGGCCCGGATTCGGTGGATCGCGGTGTCCACCGAGCCGGGCAGCAGCAGCGCCGCGAGCATGCCCCGGGCCGCCTCGCCGCCCGCTACCCGGCCGGCGAGCACGTCCGAGTGGTACTCGGCCTGCTGGCCGGCCCGGGAAGTGAGCCGGTCGAACAGCACCAGCCCCTGGTAGAGCACCCAGGCGACGCCCCGCAGCACCAGCCGGCCGAACACCGCGCCGAGCCGCACCAGCATCGAGACCTCGTCCCGGCCTGCGACCGGCCCGTCGTGGCCCGGGCGGGCCATGTCGTACCAGGCCCAGAGCGCCGAGACGGCGCTGTACAGCCAGAACGAGCGCCGGCGGTCGCCGTTGACCCGGTGGCCGAACTCGTGGCCGAGCAGGGCTGTCCGCTCCCGGTCGTCCAGTACCTCCCACAGCGGCAGGCCGATCCGCAGCACTGACCGGCGGCGCAGCCCGACCAGCCCGTACGAGGCGTTGAACTCGTCGGTGACCTGGATGACGTCCACCGGGCGGGCGCCGACCTCGGCGGCCACCCGGTCGGCCAGACCGTACAGGGCCGGCGCCCCGGCCCGGTCGAGCACGCCCACGTCCTTCGGCAGCCGGCCGAGCCGGGGCCGCAGGGTCACCGCGATCACCAGCACCACCGCGCCGACGCAGCGCTGCACGACGGTCCCGGTGATCAGCAGCCAGAGCGCCAGGGCGAAGGTGCCGACGGTGACGAGGTGGATCACCCCGGCCGCGGCGGAGGCCAGCAGCCAGTCCCGGCGGGCGGTGGGGGAGTGGCCCCCGGCGGCCTGCTCCTCGTAGAGCCGGTCGGTGCGGGCGGCCGCGGCCCGCTCGCGCCGAGTGGGCCCGGGGGCGGCGTCCTCGCCGGGAACGAGGTTCCAGTCGCAGGCCGGGCACCAGACGAGGAAGCGCGGGTCGTCGGTCAGGGGGACGGCACAGCGCGGGCACGGCGAACCGTGGACGGGCCTGTCGGCGGACGCCGCGGCGGGCGGCTCGGGGTAGGTCGACACGGTTGATCATGATGGCGGGCCGGAGCGCCGATGGGCAGAGGGGTTATTCGTATCGTGACCATGCCCGTTCCCCTTCGGGCTGCCCCTGGCCAGGAGGGCGGTGAGCATCTCGGCGACGGCCGGGCTCTCCCCGACGGCCAGGTACGGTCCGCGGTGACCGTGCCGGTGGACTGCCGTCGGCTTGCGGGGTGTTCGACGGCTCGCCCGTCTTCCTCTGTCGGACCGCCTCGGCGGTCCAGGCGTGCAGGGTGTGACGGGTCGGTTGTTCGGTGGTGGGTGTTGGTCGGCTGGGGGTTCATGGGTTGGTTGAGACGGACCGGTTCGTGGTGGGGTCGGGTTCGGGGGTGGGCCTGGTTCTGGTGGTGTTGTCGACCGGGTGCCTTGGGTCGTTTGACCTGCGTGTTTTGGTGGTCGGTTGAGAGTTGCGGGATGGCGTGAGAAGTAGTGGGTTTTCCGCGGTCTGGATGAGAGCCCTGTATGCGCCGGGATGGCCGGTGTGAACCGCGCCGGGTTTGACCGAGACTTCCATAGCTCGGCGAAGGCTGGCGAGCCGGTGCGCTGCAACAGTATCGGCAGGTTCGGATATTCGACTGTGCGGAATAGCGTCCGTGAACTCACCGCGGGGCAGCCGGGCGCCGCTGGGGCCGTGTCTTGTTCTGGCATGAATAGACTCCTCTCATCAGCGCTCACGTTCGGGTGGTGTGGCCGAGAGCAGGGGGACGTGGTGTCGACGGTCGACGTGCAGAGAGTCTGGAAGCCGTCTGTAACGGAACTATGGGCGGGACGACGCCCTCTGTGGTGGACGGTTGGCCCGACGGGGGAGCTGGCTGTTCTGCTCGTCCATCGGCAGTGCCTACGCCGAAGCCGCTACGTAAAGGGGTGGGTGGGATGGGGCCCGCAGGTCCCATTCGATGGGGTGCTCGTGATTCGCCAGGCTGATGGGTCACTTCAACGTCGACCGATCAAGGACGTGCCGGTCAGGCCGAGCCACATCGCTCTTCTCCCGAAATCCCGACTCCTCATAGCAAGCGGTCGAGCGGGCAAGGAGGAGTCGGGAGCGTGGAGCCCGAACGCCGTGGTGTTTTCTCTGGAAAGTGGTAACCAAGAGACCACCTTCTGCATCGGCGACGACATCCCTGCTCTGGTGACCGATCGCGGGGGATCGATCTGGACGGCTTACGGAGACGAAGGCATCTACGGAGGGCATCCGGAGTCTGCAGCCGGTCTTGCCGGTTGGAGTGCCGAAGGTCAGGCAACCTGGGCCCCGGGAGGCCGCCTTCCTGACGTGCCTTTGGAGGGATGCACCGCTGCCACCGAGGGGGACCGGGTCTGGCTGATCTGGTATTCCGGCAGTCGGCGGGGAGGCACGTTCTTGACGCGGATCACCCCGTCGACCGGTGAGGTGACCAGTTGGCGCAGCCCCGTAGGTGACCCGGACGGGTTCGCCGTGCGCGGCCGTCGAGCAGTCCTGACCAAGCGCGTTCACAACCAGCGGTCAACCGAAGTGGTGCGAGCTGAGCTGGATGGTGAAACCTGGAGTGTGACCGAGCGGCGCAGGATTCGAGTGCCCGGACGGGTGGTCATGCGCTGCGGTCAGGGTCGTGACGGTCTCCTGTGGCTTCGCGCTGGCGACACTTGGCTTCGCATCGAAGCGTGAGAGCAGCCCTGCCGTTGGTGCAGAGAAGATCGGCCAAGTACATCCCGTTGAGCCCAGCCGTCCGCAGCTCGGCGAAGACCGGCGAGCCGGTGTGCTGCAACAGCCGGCGCGCCGGCCACCGCCGGTCCAGCACGGCATGGGTGGCCGCCGACCACGCGAACCCGGCGGCCACCCCGGTCACCGACAGATGAAACGGGACGAAGAGCCACACCAGGCCGAGAACCGCGGCCATGACCATGTGGTACTGGCCGACGTGGGCCAGACACGCGGCCCAGCCCCGGCGCGGATTCGCCCCGGCAGCCACGTCCTCCGACGTCGGCGTACTCTTGTTCGCCGCCTGGTGGTCGCTCTGCCCAAAGACGCGATCCGCGACATTGTGACCGACTGCCAGCACGGCCCAGATCGGTCCGAACGCCGCCAGCGTCGCCGGCTGCTCGATCGTCGTCATCGGGCACCCCCAGCCGCGGCTAGGCACCGTGGTCCAGAATCAGGGCATGGACGTCCCCAAGCTGCTGGAAGCCGCCTCCCTGCTGGTCCCCGAAGAGATCGCCACCGAAAACGACATCACGATCAACGACGTCTGGGACTACCTCACCCACGATGAGTGGGAAGTGGCCCTTGGGCTTCTGGAGGAACTCGGCGACGTCCACCCGCTCCCGCTCAGCTTCTGGGAGACCCTCGCCACGGCCGCCGAGCACATGCAGCTGAAGAACAGCGCGGCATGGTGCCACTGGCGCTGCTACGAAACTCGCAACGGGATCATCCGAGCTGACCTCACCCTCCGACCGGCCAGCGAGAGCCGACGGCAGATCCCCTTCTCCGGAGCTGGCGTTCTCCGGCCGATGTGGAACATCGGAAACCGAACCCCGACCGGCGAACCGACCCTCAACATCGCGGCCCTCTGGGTCGAATCCACACCCTTCCTGGGGCCCGGCGAGCGAGCCTCGGTCCGACTCGCGCCCCTCGACCCCTCGCAGTGGCGTCACCTTCAGTCCGGCCAAACGATCGCCATGCACGAGGACCGGACCGTCGCCGGAACGGCTGTCGTCCTGGAAGTCCACGCGCCTACGGCCACGCCCACCACATAAAACCTGCTGGCCGCCGCTCCCATTGGTGCAGAGAAGGTGGAGGCCGCAGATGCCGTCGGTCGTGGGGTTGCTGGAACAGCGAGAACTCGCTGTTCGCCGTCGTGTGGACGAGTTGCTGGAGGAGGCCGACCGTATCCAGGCTGAGCTGGCCGTGGCCGAGCGGGACTGGAAGGAGTGGGTCATCGCCCGCTACCGGGTCGGCGAGGTGCTGGCCCCGACCGACGGTGGTGTTGCAGGCCTCGGCTCCTCGGAGGACCTGCGGGATCCGGGTGACCCGGGGATGCGGCCCGAGGCCCCGGGCGCGGCGAAGCCGAAGTCGGTGGTTGCCGATGTGGCGCTTCGGGCTGGCCTGGTCGGCATTTTCGGTGGACGGGGCTTCTCCCGGGAACGTGGCCAAGCAATCGCTCGGCACGGGTGAGCACCCGCTCCTCGATCACGATCGCCTTGCCGGGCTGGGCTCGGCTCGCGTGTTGGATCGGTGTCTCTGGAGTCAGCAGTTCTGCTGGCGGCTCACCGATGGGGCCGCCGTCCTTCCCGGTGGGCGCGCCGAGGCGACGCTCCCGCAGCTCGTGATACGTGAAGCGGGCATGGCCGCCCGCCGTCGAGCCTTGCCCACTGTGTTCTCCTGTCCCCTCGCGATATCCGCCCTATGGCGTCGTGAGGGCAGCAGGATGTTTCAAAAAAATCTTCAACGGGCCGGATCAGGCCTCCCGGGCGGGGTACTCAGGCTGAACTCGTGATGTCGGGCCACTGAGCTGCTCAGGCCCTCCCCGCGCTGTGCTCCATGGACGACGAGACCATCTGCGGCCCGACCGTCTACGCCTGGACCCTGGGCCAGGGGATCGAGCACGGCTACCTCGCCGACTACCGGGTCCTGGTCCCGGTGGTCACGGACGAGGATCTGCGCGACCTGCTCAACCTGTCCGCCGTCGCCGACCTGCGCACCCAGCGCTCGAACGAGGACCTGCTGCGCCTCGCGTTGCAGGTCGCGGCGCTGCGGGCGGTCGCGGACCTGGACCTGCGCCGCGTGATCACGTTCCACTCGCGGGTGGCCGGGGCGCGGGAGTTCGCCGCGGACCTGCTGGCGGCGGCCGCGCTGCTGAAGGACGCGGACCGGTCGGAGCGGATCTGGGCGAAGGCGATGGCCGGCACCGACCGCCTCAGGGACCGCCGCGTCTCCGACGAAGGCGAGATCCCTTGGTGACGGCTCGTCTCCGACGAGGGTGAGGTCCCTTGGGTTGGCAGGCGGATGGCCGCGGTCGGCAGGGAGACGTGCGCCTTCTCATTGCCCGCACCGGGCCGCCCGCGGTCAGCGTCAGGGCTGTTCCGGCTCCTCGCCGGTCGATGCCGGGGCGGTCCGGGCAAGGCCGGCGAGCAGCAGGTCGATCATGCGGCGGGCCTGGTAGTCGGGGAAGTTCTCCACTCCGATGCACAGGTTGCCGATGGCGAGCATGAAGTCGTAGGCCCGTACGTCGGAGCGCGTGTATCCAGCGGCGGTGGACGCCTTCAACAGCTGGTCGAGCACGGGCATCAGGCGCTCGACGAACTCGTTGTGCAGGCTCTCGAATCCCGCTTGGTCCGAGTGCAGCGCCTCGGCGAGGCCGTGCTTGGTGACCAGGAAGTCGACGAATTGGTGGACCCACTGCCGCAGGACCTCGTACGGCGTGCCGGCAGTCGGCGCCGCGTCGACGGCGGCGGCGAGCGCGTCGACCTGATGCCGGAAGACCGCCACCACCAGGTCCGCCCGGGTGGGGAAATGGCGGTAGATCGTGCCCATGCCGAGGCCCGACTCCGCGGCGATCTCCCGCACGGGGGCGTCGATCCCCATGCGGACGAAAACGGCCGCGGCCGCGTCCAGGAGCTTCTGCTCGTTGCGGCGTACGTCGGCTCGCTTACGTCCTGCAGATGCTGACGGCGTGTCGGCCGTGGACATCGTGCGCACCTCCTGCTTGCAAAGCGGAGCGACGCTCCGTATCGTGATCCGGAGCGGCGCTCCGGATTCTCATTTTGCCAGACACCGCGCAGCAGGGGCCCACTGGGCTCGTCCGAGAAAGGCATTCGTTTCGTGAGCGACAACACGTCCGCCGACGGCGGCAACGACTTCACCACCCCGGTCATCTCCGTCAACCCGATCTCGCTGGCCGCTCCGGACCGCGGTCAGGATCTGGAGGTCCGGATCACGGCGCCGACCACCGGCGGCAACCTGCCCGTCGTCGTCTTCTCCCATGGCATGAGCCTGACCATGGACGCCTACGTACCGCTGGTCGGCTACTGGGCCGCCCGCGGGTTCATGGTCGTCCAGCCCACCCATCTCGACTCCCTCGGCCTCGCCCCCGACGACCCGCGCTCCCCGCTCATCTGGCGCATCCGTACCGCCGACCTCACGGCCGTCCTCGACCAGCTCGACACGATCGAAGCCGCTGTGCCCGGGTTGGCCGGCCGCGTCGACCACGACCGCATCGCGGTCGCCGGACACTCCTGGGGCGCACAGACCGCCAGCACCCTCGCGGGTGCACGGGTCGTAGGCGCCGACGGCCTTCCCGGTGAGAGCATGGCCGACCCCCGTGTCAGTGCCGCCGTGCTGCTGTGCCTGCCCGGCACCGGCGGCGCCGACCTGAGCCCGCTCGCCACCCAGTACTTCCCGTTCATGAACCCTGATTTCGCCGAGCTGAAGACGCCCAGCCTCATGGTCGCCGGCGACCGCGACCAGTCCCCGCTGACGGTACGCGGTCCGGACTGGTTCACCGACGGCTACCGGCTCAGCCCGGGCGCCACCGATCTGCTGACCTTGTTCGGGGCGGAACACGGACTCGGCGGCATCCAGGGAGCCAACGACACGCGCACCACCGACGAAAGCCCCGAGCGTGTCGCGCTCGTGCAGCAGGCCACTCTGGCGTACTTGCGTACCGCGCTGGGCCTCGACCAGAGCGCATGGCCCACCGCCCGTCGGGCGCTGGCCGCGGCTGATGCCCCGCTGGGAAGCATCGACTCGAAGTGACCATCCTCCTCGTGCCGACCGGCACGCCCAGTTCTGGATCATGACCGCCCCTGCGCAGGTCGCCTACGGCGACATCCTGCGGGTCTGGCGTGAAGCGGACGGCATCGAACAGATCGAGCACGCCTGGCTGTTCGTCCACCTCATGCCGCTCGGCGGCTGGATCGCCGTCGAGCACCAGGGTCCCGGCAAGCCCGGCCGGGTCGTCGTGGGCACCCTGGCCGACCGCAGACCTTCGCCACCGCCGACCTCACCCTGGACGTGTTCCACCAGTCCAGCCGGCACCTGGCCGACGCCGTCCCACCCCGCACCCCTGGCCACCGCCGCCCGCACGCCCGCGGTACCGATGCCCAACCTCACCCTGGGCCAGACCACCGGCCGGACCGCACCCACCGACCGAGGCCTGGGCGACGCACACCGCGACTACGCCCTCGGCGACGGCCTGGTCCACCTCACCTGGCCCACCGCCCCGCACATCCAGGCCCTCGAACGCCGCGGCCGCCTCCTCGGCTGGACCGAGGTCGACGACGACAACAACTCCTGGATCACCCTCATCAACGGCCACCCCATCGCCGACGCCGCCGACAACCTCCCCCTACTCCACCAACCCCACCGACGCCCTCACCCTCCTGCGCCTGGCCGTCGAGCGAGGCCTCAGCGGCATCGCGCCCGGCTGGGTGCTCCCCCGCAGCGCAGGGTGATCCCGGCCTGGGCGAAGCTGGCCGTAATGCGCCCTAGCGAGACGGTGCGGGCCGTCTGTCCATGGGGCGTCGGGCGATCGCGGCCGCTGACAACGACGTCTGGAGGGGCTTCGGCCATCCCATCCGGTATGCGCACAGTGAACCCGCTCCTGGGGCGACGCGGGCGTGCGCCCAGCGTCACCGCCGCGACGTCGCCGACTGCGCCCGGGAGGCCGCCCACCGGGCCGTGCACCGGTGCGGATTTCGGGGCCCTTGCTCTCCACCGCACACGCGGTGGAGAGCAAGGGCCATTCCCACCCCGCGGGACCCGGCCGACTGCTACACGGTGGTGCGCCCTCCCGGCGGGAGCCAGGCGACCGAGTACATCGCGGTCGCTGAGAGCCGGTGGCGCCAGCGGCTGGCCGGGCGCAGCCTCGGCGTCAGGCGCTGGCCGCGTGCTGGTGGGCGCGGCACGATGTGGAGTCCACGCTCGTAGGCTCCAGTCGAGACAACCCTTGGCGTCTGCCTTGACCTGCAGGGAGGTCAGGATCCGGTCCCAGGCACTGTCGGCACACCAGGGGCGATGCCGGTCGTACACCGTCGTCCACGGCCCGAAACGGGGGCAGATCCCGCCATGGCACGCCGGTGCGCGCCCGGTAGGGGATCCCGTTGATCACCCGTCGCTGGCCGGCCCACCCGGCCGCCCTGCCGCCCGTTCTCCGGCAGGTGCGGCTTCAGCCGCTCCCATTCGTCCCTGCTCAGTTCTCCCGCCCTGTGACCCAGTACGACGAGCTGCGACGGTCACAAGGTCCGCCGTACAGAACCTAGCCGTTCGGGGGCTTCGGGGTCCTCGGGTCGAAGGGCGCGGTGCCGAGGGGCGGGGCCGTCGGTGGGTTCGGGGCGCTCCGAGGGCCCGGTGGTGTCCTCCGGTGCACGGAGCGGCTCCACAGGAGCAGCTTGCGGACCGTCTCGGCGACACCGGCGGCCAGGGCCGCCGCACCCATGATGATCACCAGGATCACCAGGACGTTCCGGTGCTCGCGTGCATCGGGGCACTCCACTGGCTCCGGCGTGCTGGTGATGGTCATGCCGTTCTCGTCCCTGGTCATGGTCGTGTGGATCCTGCTGTGGGACCAGAGCGACCCGCAGTCCCCGCCCTTCGCCTCGACCGGCATGCCGCCCCAGAGCAGGCCCCCCAGGAGCAGGACCGCCCCCATCACCGTCAACCGCAATACACCCGCCATCGTTCGTCCCCCCGACGCGTCCCCGTAGCGCTCTGCTATGGGGATACCGCACGGGCCGGGCGCTGTCAGCACCACGGGAGAGAGCTCCGGCGAAACTCGTCCATCTGCAGGTCCGGACGTCGACGCGCCCGCTCAGTGCCCCTCGGGCCCTGCTTACCGTCGGCCCACTGCATGTTCAACGGTCGTCGCAGGCACCGGGGGAAAGTCCGACGAGCAGGGCGGAGACGTACCTGACCTCGGGCGGTCTGGTCGTCCGGACGACCTGGCACGAGCCCGCTTGCCCGACCTGGGCCCTGCGGTGACCGCTGGCACGGTGGCCGGGCCGGTCCGGGTGCGGGTGCGCGCGGTGCTCGTCCACGACGGCCGGGTGTGTCTGATCCGCCGCCAGCGGGAAGCCGGCCACCAGCACTTGCTGCCCGGCGGTCTGGTCGAGGACGGCGAAGACCCGATTGGCGCGCTGCGCCGGGAACTGCGCGAGGAGCTCGGCCTCGACCTGGCGGTGCTGCCCGCGCCGCCGGTGCTGCGCTTCGACCAGGAGACCGAGCGGCCGGGCGAGACCACGCCGTTCCGGCGCCGGCGCCTGGTCTTCACCGCCCACCTGCCCGCCCACCTGGTGCAGGCCGTCGCCGGCGGGCGGGCAGGTCAGTCGAGGTCTTGGACGCGGCGGTCGACGCGGCCATAGGTGCCGGCCTGCTGGCGCTGAACGACGCCGGCACGGCGTGCGACCCGAGCCTGATGGCCGAGCAGTGCCTGCAAGCCGTCCCGTACCTGGTGCTCGCGGTGGCCCTGGCGTCCGCCGACCTCGACTGAGCAACTGACCACCTGCCGGTGCGCGCCACGGGGTGAAAGCCGGAGGCCTGCGGCTCCGTCCACCCGCATGCTCGCTCGTGCCGGCCGCGGGGGCAGCCGGGCCGTGCTGGACGAGGTCTTTGATACGGGCTACGCCAGCCGGGACGGCCCGACCCGTGTCCTGCCCTGCCAGTGTCTCCTGCGCCAGCGCCACTCGCGCGGCGCTCGTCCCCTGCCGTGTGCTTTGAGGCGGGGTGCCAATACGGGGTGATGATCACCTGGTACCACTCGTGGTCGAGGATGCAGCCGGCCTTGCCACCGACCGCCGCGTCACAGCGCAGGTCGGGCCCGTAGAAGTCCCCCTCGGTGTTGAGGGGGTAGGCGCCCAGGGTCTCGCCGGACACGTGGTAAGCGGGGTGGATCTGCTCGATGCCGTCCTTGGCGACATGGGAGTCGTAGTCGACGGTCGAGCTCCCGCCCGCGTCCCTGTCCAGGATCACGGGCGCGCCGCCCCAGGCGGGCCCGCTCGTCGTGCAACCGCCGCTGCACATCGACCTGAAGGACGGCGTCACGCCCTCGACGTTGGGCGTCATCTCGGCGGCCAGGGCGGTCCTACGTCGAAAGGGTCTCGCCCGTCGTGCGCCACCCGTGTCGAGCATGTTGTCGAACCCGGCTGGTGCGACTAGCCCGGCTTGTGACACCTACCTTCAGGGCATCCAGCTCGTCGCACTCTGCGATGTACAACACAGCGCCAGCCTCGACCAGAGCATGGAAGTTCCGGCCTTGGCGGGCGCCAGCATCCGCCGTCTTGGTATACACGCCGCGATAGTGCCGGACGCCACCGACAGCGTTGCGGCTCCCGATACCGTCCGGCAGCGAGCAGGTCTGTCCCGCATACCGAGCATGGGGTGGGGATTTGTTTCGCGAATCCTCATCAACCCCGCCAACACCCTCACCCTGCTGCGCCAGGCCTCGCCCGAAACCTCGGCACGCAGGAGGACGGGCGCGGGAGGTGCGTGCACTCGCATGGCCGGGCGGCGAGGCCGGGTGCGTGAGCATCATGAGCGAGGACCCGGTGAGCCCTGATCAGGTGTACGCGGCCTTGGTGGCGTTGAGGAGGGAACCGATTCTCGACCCGGAGCTGTGGCCGGACGGCCCTCAGCAGGATGACTTGCGCAGGCTGCTGGGTGTCCTGCTGGCCGTGGTGGAGCTGGAGATCACCGCTGCCACCCGGCTGGGAAGCGACCAGGACACGGATGTCGCCGAAGTGCTGCCCGGGTGGACCGACGAGGTGGGAGCGACTCCTGGTCTGTTCGCCAACGTGCTGGCCAACCGTCTGCAGCGCACTGTCCAGCTCATGGGACTGGACGAGGTCGAAGAAGGAGGGGAAACGTCGCCGGGCCGTATGGCGTCGTCCATGGCCGTGGTCGCCGCGGCGGACACTCTGGACGCCGATCTGAACTTCCAGTCCGGTGACATCGACGGTGTCCGGCAAGCGCTGGGCCGGGCGGAGGCGTCCGTCATCGAGATCCAGCAGAGCATGCACGACCTGCGGGTGGCCATCGGCGACGCGCAAGAGGAATGAACCCGCTCCCGGACAAACCGGTAGGACAGGGTCCCTTGACCGGCCGGCCTGGCAGAACGCATCCCCCCACGCCCGCCCTGCGGACCCGGCCCGTACTGGTCGGAAGACACCCCCTGGACCCGCCGGGAGCAACCCTGGCGGCAGCGCGGCGGGGGCACGCACAGACTGGTACAGGCCGGTCCGCGTCCGAACCCCCGAGCGGGCAGCGGACCGGCGCCCCTCATCCACGCGCCGCTTCCCAAACCACCGACAGCCCTGTCCGCCCGCTGTTGGAGCGCTGCCGGATGGCATGTCCGGCCTCGGGACTGGTAGGCCCGCGTGTTGAGGTGTCGCGTATTCAAGGCTGAGGCCAGCCGCTCATTACGTAGAGTCAGCATCCTCTGTCGCCACCGCACCGGTGCGGCCACCACTTGGGCGCTGTCCAGATAACAACCTCCTCGGCCGGTACGCGTTCTGCCGACCGCAGGAGGCCGGACGCCGGCCACTGCATGAGTCGACGACGCGACCGGGCGCCGCGTCGTCGACTACGCCTTAAGCGTTCGGGTCCCAGGCGAAGAGCCGCTCGAAGATGACCCGGTCGCCGTCGATCTTCACCGAGTCCAGCGGGGTGCGTCCGTAGAACCACAGGACCAGCTCACCGGCCGTGCCCCGGGCGGAGGCGTCGGCCGGGGCCTGGGCCTCGCCCTCGCCGGCCGCCGGGAGGCGGACGGCGCGGGCGCCGTCCGCCTCGACCGTGAAGCGCCAGGAGCGGCCCTCGGTGGCGTGGTAGTCGACGACGGCCGGCTCGTGCGGCCAGACGCCCGACCACGCGCAGCAGGTGAACA
The DNA here is from genome assembly GCF_001888885.2 of Streptomyces viridifaciens. Lineage (NCBI taxonomy): Bacteria > Bacillati > Actinomycetota > Actinomycetes > Kitasatosporales > Streptomycetaceae > Streptomyces > Streptomyces viridifaciens. The sequence continues at coordinate 658,408 of NZ_CP090840.1, read as the reverse complement.
GGAAGTCCTCGACGCCGTCCAGCGCCACCTCCGCCGGCAGCGGCTGCGCGGCGCCCACGGTGAGCTGGGCGTCATAGGCGTGCACCGCGATCTCCTGAAGCTGGTGCCGGGCGACGGCACCGCTGGTCCGCGGCGACTGCGAGGCGCCCCACCACGTCCAGCACTCGGCGTCCGGGCCGACCTCCCGCAGGGTGTCCAGCAGCTCCTGCGTCGACGCGGCCAGCCAGGCCACCAACGCCTCGCGCTCCCGGGGCGCCTGCGCCTCGGCGCGCGCCGCCACGGCCTCGGCCGGCGGGGCGTCGGCCGGACCGGCCTCGACGACGGCGGCCCAGAACGGGCGGCCCGAGCCCAGGTGCCGCGCCAGGTCGAACAGCGTCCACTCAGGACAGGTCGGCACCTGCACGTCCAGGCTGGGCGCGGCGGCGATCGCGGCCCGGAAGGCCGTCGCCCGCTCGTCGATCAGTCGCAGCAGGTCAGGGAGTTCAAGATTCTTCTGCACTACGGCTGTCTATCACCGCACTCCGGCGGCCGAAAGCGAATTTCCCGGCCGCCACCCGCATCCGCCGCCTGCCGGCCTCTGAGGCTGGTGAGCTTGTCGTCGAAGGTGGCCAGATGGAAGACGTGGCATTTCGCGTTCCACCTGGTGCCCGAACTTCCTGAGACGCTGCTCGCAGGCCGTGAGCGGGAGTACGTGAGCTGGTTCCTCAAGGTCAAGGCCCTTGATCCCGGCACGTTCGACAACGCCGAGCTCGATTACTACGCGGCGGCCGTCGCCGCCGACGGCGGCCTGCGCGCGAGTCTCGCCTACTACCGGGACGCCGCCGAGTCGGCGCGCAAGAACCACCAGGCGCTCGAGCGGCGGCGCCTGACGGTGCCCGTCCTCGGGATCTCCAGCAGTCACGGCTCCGTTCCGGACATGGCGGCCTCCATCAGGCCGTGGACCGAGAACACCACCGGAGTCGTCGTGCCGGACGCCGGTCACTTCATCCCCGATGAACAGCCCGAAGCCGTCGCTGCCGCTCTGACCGACTTCATCAGCGCCGACGATCGGTGAGGGCATCCTGGGCACCGCAAAGCGCCGATGCTGATCGCAGGGGACGGACGTCGCTGACCGTCCTGCTCCGGTGGTCAGCTGTCGGTGGGCCGGCGTCGGAGACGCGCCAGCCTCGGCAGGACGGCAAGCAGTAGCAGGCTGTACCTTCTACCGCATTGTCAGCGCCTCGCTGCGTAAGCCCCGCGTCCTCTAAGGGCTCCCGTACGGCGGGGTCGTGTGGCTCAGCGGATACGTGGTACTTCCGATCGCGGGACTCCACAAACCCATCTGGACCTACGATGCCAAGACGCTGGGTGATGATCCGACCGCCCACCTCGCCTACGGCGTCGGCACGAGCAGCGCTTTCTGGTTGCTGAGCAGGGCTTCCGTGTTCTCGCGGCAACTGCAGTCCGCGATCCGCGGTGACGGCGTGCCGATCGTCACCGCCGAAATGACTTACCGATACGGCCCGGACCGGACCGGACCTCGGTGCCCGAATACCGCTCGCCCGGTATGATTTTGCCGCCGGACCGACCTTCCTCGTCCGCGAGGGACCGGCCGCCCGCAGCCACGACGGGTGTGCGAGGTCCGCCAGCCGTTACCCGCCTTCTGAAGGCGGGTCACAACGCGATCCTGGCCGAGCGGCCCCGGCCAGTGCCGGCGTTCGGTGACTTGCGGCGACAGCCCGCGAATCAGTCAGGAGGGTGATGCCGTGAATTATTGGCTTCTTCGAGGGAATGCTGGAGCACCGCTGAATCCCGCTCATGGCGCCGCCGCCCGCAGGCCTCGTCGTCAACGGGCCATGAGACCGACGTACGGAGGTACCAGATGGCCGAGCTCCCCCCACCGCCAGAAGGAATTGTGCTGGCCCACTTCATCGTCTCGGACGATGTAGAGCGCTCTCGACGCTTCTACACCGAAGTACTCGGCGGCCGGGTGGCCTACTCCGGCCCCGGAGGGCTGACCTATGTCGCCCTGGCCAACAGCTGGATCATCATCAATGTCGGCGGAGGGCCGACCGACGACAAGCCGACGGTCACCCTGGACACGCCACGCGATCCCGACCGGGTCAGCAGTTTCCTCAATATCCGGGTCAAGGACGTCCATGCCTTGTACGCGGAGTGGAGCGCCCGGGGCGCCCGGTTTCTGACACCGCCTAAACAGCACGAGTACGAGATCCGCTGCTACATCCGCGATCCCGACGGCCACCTGATCGAAGTAGGGCAGACTACCGACCCCGAGGGAGACTGGTCGCCCGCTCACTGGCCGCCAAGTACGCGCGCTGGCGATTCGGAGTGAATGCCAGGGTCCCGGCCACACTCGGCGAGTCCCGCCTGTCCGGGAATCGCGGGAGATGGAAGCCCGATCCGGGCCGAGAAACGCATCGGAATTTCAGAGAGCAGGCTGTCGCAAGGTAATGGCATACATGCAGAGGGTCAAATCTATAACCCGGCACGCCATGACCGTGACCGGCTGACCCGTCGCACCTCACCGTCCCGGCCAGCTCGGGTCAAGGCCGCCACCCGCCCCGACCCGAACCCCACCGTGCCCGACGGCTGGCACTGGCCTTGTGCAGCAGCTGGGTCGCGCCCGCCGCCCGGACCCGGCCCGCCCGATCCTGGACGTCGGCGGCCTGGACGTTGGCGGCCTGGACGGATCGGGCCTGCTCGTCGGCGGCGCGGTCGTCGTCGACGCCGACGACCGCGCGCTCCTGCTCTCCATGATGCACTGGGGCGTGGACGGCTGTATCGCGTGGTCGTACGACCCGGGGGTGTGGAGCACGACCGTCTACCTGCACAACCGCTGTCACACCACCCGCCTGGCGAAGATCGCGTGGAAGTGGTCCGGACTGAAAGTCTCGGAGATCAAGCCGGCAGGGGACGCCAAGGCCCACCCGGTGAGTTCCGCCCCGCAAGGCCGGTGAGCCTCGCCCCGTCGAACTCCCCACTGCAGGTCAGGGACACGATGCGATCCGTGGAGCAGTCGCATTCGCAGTCGCACCCGTGTCCGGCCGCCGGCCGCCGGCCGCCTACTGCGACCGGCGCCCCGCGAACGCCGGCTGCCGGTGAGTTCCGCCTCGCTGAAAGCTGTTTGCCCTCTTATGTCTGTGGGGGTTGTGTTACTGGGGTCGTGTTTGCCCAGGTGGAGAGGCCATTCTGTGGGGCCTGTGTTCCGGGGACGGGCACCGGGTCAGGTCTGCCGGAAGCGGATCAGCGGTGGATGCTCCACAGTGTCCGGATCGGCCCGCGGGTCGTAGGCGGCCAGGTCGGCTGCCCGCACTCGCTCGGCGATCCGCAGCAACTCCTGGCGGTCTGCCTCGGCGGCCCGAGCCCGGCCCGAGGTCAGGTTCTCCCTCCCCACCGGCCCGGCAGGAACCCCGCCCGCGACCGCCCACGCCGCCCGGCGCGCTCCCTTCCCTTCCCCGGACCCACCCGCCCGCCCCGCCCGCCGTACCGGAGTGTCCGGTCAACGACGGGTCAACGTCGTGGTGGGCAGACACGTCCCACGGCAAGGATGGACGCCGAACCGCCCGCCACCGCGCGGCAGTTGGCGCCACCGGCGGCACGGTCGGCTCGCAACGGATCGTTCCTCCCGTCCGAATCGAAGGGGAAGACATGCAGTTCAAGCTGGGGCGCCGAGTCGCCTCCCTCGCCGCGGTGACCGCACTGACCGTCACGGGGTTGGGGCTCGCGTCGGGAAGCGCGTCCGCCGCAACCGGATCCGACTCCAACTCCGCGCACGGCGTGGAGATCACGGGCTGGCACACACTGGACGACAACCCGTGGGTGTCCGCCCGGCTGTGCAACTACCAGAGCTCGGCGAACAGCTTCTACTTCTGGATCAAGGACACGGCGGGCGACAACGTCACCAGCCCCGGGCACATCACCCCCGTCCTCGCGCCCGGCCAGTGCGACTACATCTCCGGCGAGGACTACGGCAGCACCCCGATCCAGGTCTACGCGAGGTCCGGAAGCTCCTGGACCTTCGGCACCGACCCGATCTACCTCGGCTGACAGCCGCCCCGCACCGCACCCGCTGACCGCCAGGCCTGGGTGTGCTGCCACCGCCCGGTGGCAGCACACCGTCAGAACCGCTCGGTCGCTCGCGCGTCGCCGGTCAGCGCGTACCGGCGGCACGCGAGTAGTTCCTCGGCGCTGCTGCGCCGATCTCCTCGGCCAGGACGTGCAGAACCTCCTCGGCGTCCCGCTCGGCGACGTCCTCGATCGCCTCGGCAGCCGCCGCCAGGTCCAGCAGCCGGTACGCCGTCGACCGGGAGACCTCGAGTTCCCCGGCCGCGTACGCACCCCACGACGGATAGCCCAAGGCGACCCACACCCGGCGGCGGTACGCGGCGCGCACCCGCTCGGTCAACACCAGGACGGCGCTGCGCACCTGTTCCACCGACTCGCGCAGCGCGCCGGTCAGCCGCCGCGCCTCGGCATCGCTGACCGGGACGGCCGGCTCCTGTGCCACGCGGCCCAGGGTGGCTCGCAGGCGCCTGGTATTGCCGCAGTCGACGGCGAACTCGATCTCGCCTGGCAACCCACCGCACGTCAGGGCGCCCTAGCTTGACGCCTTAGCACCCTGAGATGTCTTCCTGCGCCCTTGTTCTCCTGGTGGTGGGGGTGGTGCGCTGCTGTCGGGTCGGGTGGCCTGCGGCGCCCCGGGCCGGAACCGCTCCCGCGGTGAGGGACGCGGGGTGTCGTTGTCGGTGGTGGCTGGCACTGTGGTCCGTGTGATCAACGATCTTGAAAGTGTCGACTGGTCGTCGATGAGCCATGCGTACGGGCCAGCCCACGAGGTGCCGGTTTGGCTGCGGGCGATGGCATCGGCCGACGCCGGGACCCGTGAGAAGGCGTTCGGCGACTACTACGGCGCGGCCCACCACCAAGGGGACGTGTACCCGTGCACCGTGGCGAGCCTGCCGTTCCTGTTCGCCCTGGCCGACGACCCGGCAACCCCCGACCGCGGCGCGGTCGTCCACCTGCTGCTCAGCATCGGGCGCGAGGCCGTCGACTGCGGCGACGACATCATCGTCGCGCCGGACGGCAGCGAGTCGACGGCCGCCGCGGACAGCGTGGCCATGCTGCGCGAGCGCTCCGGCGCCTTCCTCGCCTACGCGCAGGACCCAGACCCGTGGGTGCGCCGGCCGGGCATCGAGGGCCTGGGCCTGTTCGTCGAGGACGCCGACCGGGCGCTCGGGGCGCTGCGCGAGCGGCTGCCTGCCGAGGACGGGACCGTGGAACGGCTGCTCGCCGTCCACACGGCGGCGACCCTGGCACTGCGGCTCCCCGCGGCGCGTACCACCGCGACGGCCTGGCTCGCCGCCCTGGCCGACGACCCGACGGCGGAACCCGACATCCGGCTCGCCGCCCTCGTTCACCACGCCCGCTGCGGGCAGGACCGCGACGACGCCGTGCCGACCGCGATCGCCCTGCTGCGCCGGCTCGCGACCGCACCGGAGCGCAGGAGCGATGAGGACGGATGCCGGTCGGGAACCGGCTCCGGAGCCTGCGCGTGCCGGAACGGGCGCGAGGGCGAGGGCGAGACCGACACGCGGGCCGACGGCGAGACCGACACCGAGGCAGAAGCGGTCGCCCAGGACGGCGTTCCGCCACAGGTCACCGCCGCGTTCGAGGACCTCGACCGGCACGGCCGGCTGCACGCCCCCACCACGACCCTGCTGCGCACCTTCCACACCGTCCTGGACACCCGGGTGCCCGAGCGCACGGCGCTGCTCACCGAACAACTCAGCAGCCCGGACCCGGCCATCCGCTACGATGCGATCCGCATGACCCAGGACCTCATCACGTCCTGGCGGGGCGAGCATACCGGCCTCGTCCTGCTCCTCGCCGACTGCTTGGCGCCCCAGGACCCGTACACCGCCGCCGCGGCAGCCGAGAGCCTGCGGGTCCTGGGGCCCGCAGGCGAAGCCGCCCGCGAGGCGCTCGCCGCCCTCGTCGCCGCCAACCGCACCACCTACGGGCCGAACGCCTGGGCCGCTACGAAGACGCTTCCGCGACGCGCGCACCAGGAGGCCGTCATGGCCCTGGCCGCCCTCGGTGATCCCCGCGCCGTGCCCTGCCTGCTGACAGCACTGGACGGCGGCACCGACGCCTGGCGCGCGGTGCAGGTCGCCGGCCGGCTGCGCCCGGGAGCCGGTGAGCTGGTGCCGCGACTGTCCCGGCACCTGGCGGACGCCGACATGTCGAATCCGTGGGCCGACATGGGCACAGGCGCCCTGATGTCCGCCTTGGCCGAACTGGGTGACGCGGCCGCCGTTCCCGCGCTCACCGACGCCGTCACCGCCGCCATCCGCCATGACCAACTGCGCCTCGGGGCCTCCGCGCTGAAGGCACTCGCCGCCTTCGGCACCGAGGCCGCGTCCGCCCTGGACGCGGTCCGCCCGCTGGCCGACGCCGCGGACGTGAACCTGCGCGCGGCCGCCACGGCCGCGCTCTGGGCGCTCGAACGCGACCCGGCCGACGTCGTGCCCCGGTTGTGCGACCTGCTCGATACCCACGCGCACCACGACGCGGCCGACGTCCTTGGTCTGATCGGCCCGTCCGCCGCTGCCGCGCTGCCGCGCCTGCGCACGATGCTGACCGCCGGGTACGAGTGGACCCGCATCCACGCCGCGACCGCCCTGTGGGACATCGTCGGCGAGGTCGAGGCCGACGTCGTGGTCCGGACGTTGCTGGCCGCCTGGGAGAAGAACGACGCGACGTCCAACCACGTGCTGGCTTGCCTGGATCGGATGGGCTCGGCCGCCGCACCCGCCCTGCCCCGCATCCGGGCGGAACTGGCGCAGGCCCGCCGCAGTGGGCGCTTCGGGCGCGTCGCCAACGACGAGGAACTGCAGCGCACCTGCCGAACCATCCTGGCCCGTCTGTCCTGACTGAACCGAAGTCACTTGTCCTGAACCGTCAGGACAACGATCTCCCGGCGGAGCAGGCACTTCGTGCCGGCTGGTCGGCGCGCGTCCGGGGCCCCGCCGTTGCGGAGAGCGAGCGGCTCGTCTACCAGGTCATCGACCTGAACCCCGGCAACGCGCAGGCCGGCGGTAACGCGACCGCACCGATCAGCGAGCTGATCCGGGTGAACAAGCCGACCACGATCCGGCTGCAGGGCACCCGATCCGACGCGGTCGGAACTGCGCTCGTCGCCCAGATCTACGACGACAACGCCGGCCACACGTCGCTGCGCTTCGACCGGGTCGGCCCCTGAGTTTCGAACGGGCCGTTGGGGGCGGTCCGGTGTGGCCTCGTCGAGACGTGGTGGCGGATGGTGCGGTGGGCGATTGCCAGCCCGCCCGGCCCGAGTTCGCCCGGGAGTTGGGCATCCCGCTCACCACCTTCGCCGAGTGGGCGGATGAGCAGTTGACACCCGTGTCCGGCCAGTGAGCTGAGTCAGAGATCCGGCGGGCGTTGCTTCGGTAGGAGTTGTCCTGGGCCGAAGATCCCGCCGGTGTCGGTCGACCAAGCCCGCTAACGCCTGCTGGACGCGCTGGAGAGCCCGGACACCCGCGAGGCGTACGACGAGCGCCAGAAGGCCCGGGAGACGAAGGCCCGCCAGGTCCACCGCGAGCGATGCGGACCTTGGCCTGCGCCGGCTGCGGGAACGTGCCGAAGCAGGCGAGCAGCTGGGGGTAGGGCCCGGAGGGAGAGCAGGGTGGCCCCGCCGCCCGGGCAGCGGCTGCGGGCCCTGCCACGAGAAGCACCAGGAGCAGCCGGTGGCGGTCCTGCCCCTGGCCGGGCGGGGGCGCGGTGGCGTGGCCGGGGCATACGGCGGGGGCGGTGACGGCAGGGCCGGGGGTACGGCGGGCTTCCAGCCGCAGGCTCTGGCCTCGTGCCGCAAGTGTCGAGCGCTGGCCGAAGGGGCGCCGTCCCGGCCGTGCGGGCAGGAACGCCTGCACGACCTGCTCCTCCAGGAAGCCGACGACGGGCCGCTGCGCACGGACCTGCTGGCCGCGCTGCGCCGGGGCGCGCGGATCGCGATCTGGATCACCGGTCCGGCAAAGGACCTCACCCGCTTCCACTCACGGATCGACCGGATGACGGAGGAGGCCGGCCCGGCCGCCGAGGCGCTCGCGGCGGCCAAAAACTCCATCACACTGGCCCGCGTCGAGGACACGGACCGGCAGTACCTCGTGGTCCTGCCGCCCGACGGCCGCGCCCGCTTCGCGCGTGGGGCGGTGGCCGGCTCTCCTGCGGCTTAAGGCCGTTCCTGCCGGCGACGCGACCGCATAGCCCCGGGAGAGGCTGTCCCCAAGCGGGACAGCCTCTCCATCAGCAAGATCTACATCAGACTTCTACGCGTGCGCCGTGGCCCGGTGTGGGAGCTCCGGGCCGGGTGCGGGCGGAGCCCGATCCGAGTCAGGCCGGGGTGTTCGGGACCGGGCGCATCGAGGGACTTCGCGTGCTTGGCCGCATCGACGAAACCGGGTCCGTGGACGGTGAGTTCGAAGTCCTGGTGCGCCTTGGCGTCCGGAGCGAACGGCAGGCGGATCCGCTCGTCCGCGACCAGACGGCGCACCTCGGCCCGGCTCAGGGCGAGGCCGAGCTGGAGCAGCCGCTCCACCCGGACCGGCGCGGGCAGCTCGAAGCGCACCTGCACCGAGAGCGGGTTCGGGTCGTCGAGCGCGTACAGCGGCGTGCGGGTCTCCAGCTCCCACGTCCCGGTCCAGTCGAGCCGGTACCGGTTCTTCGCCGCGAGTGACGCGCTCATCACCAACTCCCGTACCGCTGACGGGTCGTTGTTCTCGTACGCCACCAGTCGGGCCGGCTCCAGCGTCGAGACGTGGACGCGTTCGTGGACGGGCACCTTCGAGGTCCGGTCGCACGTCGCGCAGCTCAGCAGCAGCCAGACGTCGAGCAGCTTGCCGTTCGCGTTGGCGCGGATCTTGCCCGAGGCGCGGTGCCGCATGCCGGGACAGTCCGGGCAGGACCGGACGACGGTGGGCAGGGCGGACTGACGCACGGCCCACAGGGCCTTGCGGTCGGTATTCATGTGTGTTGGACGCTTTCAGGACTCAGCAGGGAGGGCATGCCGAACTCACGCGGCGGCTCCCGCTCTCTGACGGATGCTCACGAGGGGCGCGACCCATCACCCCGGGGCCGGGTCTTCAGGCTCCGAGGTCGATCGCGCGACAGGTACGTACTACGTGGCAGTCATCAAAAGTCCATGCGGGCGATCATGATCGAGACGGTGGCCCGCGGCAACCGAATTTCCCCGTCCTCTTCGCCGGTGGTCGGCATGGCGATCTTCCTCACCCAGTACCTGCAACTGGTGCGCGGCAGATCCCGCTGACGGCCGCGCTGTGGAGCGTGCTGCCGAGCGTGGCGGTCGGCGGGGTGGCTCCGCCGGCCTCCCGCTGGGTCGGCGGGTCGGCAGGGCGCTGGTGATCACGGGCGGCTTCGCGGTGATGGTGGCCGGGTTCGCGCTGCTGACGGTGGTCGGCGCGCACTACCAGCTCTCGGTGGTGCTGGTCGCCGCCAGCCTCTACGCCAGCGGCGGGGTCGGGCTGATGTCGCAGGTCAGCGAGGTGGTGATGGCCGCCGCGCCGACCGAGCGGGCCGGTACCCCCTCGGCCCTGCTGGAGTCCGGCACCGAGCTGGGCGGGCCGCTCGGGATGGCGGTGCTGGGCAGCGTGGGCACCGCGCTCTACCGCTCGCGGATCGGCGGGCAGCTGCCGGCCGACCTGCCCGCCACGGCCCGCGGCGCGGTGCGCGACCCGCCGGGCGGCACCGAGGGCGTGCTTGCCCAGCTGCCGGAGGCCGTGCGCGGTCCGGTGCTGGCGGCGGCCCGGGAGGCCTTCTGCGGCGGGATGCGGGGCGCGTCCATGACAACGGCGGTGTTGAGGCCGGCCGCAGACAGAGCGTGAGGGCCGAAGACCAAGACTCACTTGTTCAAGATCATCCCACTGGCCCTTTGGGCTCATCTTTGCTGGACCCCTGCGGGAGCTGCGCGAGGCCGGCCGCACCGCGATCCCGGCCCAGAGCGAAGGCAGCTCACGGTGATCCCCGGCCCGTGCCGCCCTTGACCCGGTGCAGCCCCGGGATCACGGTCGCACCTCCTCGCGGTCGGCGGCGGTGAGATGGGCGCGCTGGGCGACCAGCCGCTCGCGCAGTTCAGAGCTTGCTCAGCGCCGCCTTGATGAGGCCCGCCGTGCGGCGCGGCTGGGCGATGAAGGCCACATGGGAGCCGTCGACCTCCTCGGTGGTCGCGCCCATCCGCTCGGCCATGAAGCGCTGTGCCTGAGGGGAGAGGGCGTTGTCGTGCCGGGCGATCTGGTACCAGGACGGGACGGTCTTCCAACCGGTCCCGGTGGCCTCCTCAGCGAACGCCGCCGCCGCGATCGGCCGTTGGGCGAGGCTCATGGCCAGGGCAAGCTCGGCGGGAAGGTCGGCGCAGAACTGGTCGGCTGGAGGGTTTCGGACATGGGTTGGACTCCTTAGTACGGTGCCGTAGATCGCTACTGGTGTGACTGGGGTGGCTGAGGAGCCGGCGCGGGAGGTGATGGTCGCCCGCGGGTCTTCCTGTCGCGCCGGGTGAGGCCCGCGCCCAGCCGCCTGACGGCTTACCAGGGCGCTGGGTTCTCGTCGTCGGTGAAGGTGCCGGTCGGTCCGTTGGCGCCGATGGCGGCTCGGTCAATGGAACCGTGGTTGGCGCTGAGATTGATCACGGTGTGGGCTTGGCCGCTGTTTCATAGGCGGTCGCGCGTGAAACACCCGGCCGCACGGCGGCCCACCTGCGGCGGCCCGTGGGGAGGGCGCCGCGCACGAGGCCAGTGATCGTCACTGTGGAGGTTGAAAACACCCGGCAGGCTTCGGGCGGAGTCGGCGCGGCATGGTCTCACCAGGGAATCGGCCCGTCCTCGGTCAGGAAGGTACCCGTCGGGCCGTCCTCGCCCACGGTCGCCAGGTCGACCGCGACGGCGGCGCCCTCCTCCGCCGTGCGTATCCCGCTGTGGCGGTTGAGGTCGGTCGCGCAGTAGCCGGGACTCACCGCGTTGACCAGGATCCCTTCACCGCGCAGTTCGTTGGCGTAGAGCACGGTGATCGCGTTCAGCGCGCTCTTCGAGCTGCAGTAAGGGAGGAGGATCGAGGTGTAGGCGGACCACGGGCTGCCCGGGTCGGCCATGTGGGCGAGGGAGCCGAGTTCGCTGGACATGTTGACGATGCGTGCGGCGGCGGAACGGCGGAGCAAGGGAAGCATTGCGTGGGTCACCGCAATGACACCGAACACATTGGTCTCGTAGACCTGCCGGACGGTGGCAGCGGAGACTTCACTCGGTGCTTGCGGTCCGGCGGCGATCCCGGCGTTGTTGACGAGGATGTCGAGGCGGCCGAACGTGGCGTCAATGTGCTGGGCGGCGGCTCGGACCGAGATCTCGTCGGTGACGTCCAACAGAACGAACCGTACGTCGGCGCCCTCGCCCCGAAGCTCCTCGGCCGCAGCCTCGCCACGCTCGGCGCTGCGGGCGCCGATCAGCACGGTAATGCCGAGGGCTGCGAGCCTGCGCGCCGTTTCCATGCCGATGCCCTTGTTAGCGCCGGTGATCAGAGCAGTCTTCTGCGAAGTCGTCATGGCCCCAGCCTCCCCTCACCCACGGGCGTCAGGGAAAGACCAGAAGACTCTGGATCTATAGTCCACGGATATGAGTGAGCTAGAGGTGCGGGAGCTGAAGTACTTCATCGCGGTCGCCGAGGAACTGAACTTCAGCCGGGCCGCGCAACGCCTGGGGATGGCGCAGCCCCCACTGTCGAAGGCGATCGCTCAGATGGAGTCCCGGGTCGGCGTACGCCTGCTGGAGCGCACCACCCGGCAGGTGAGGCTGACCATGGCCGGTCAGGTGCTGCTCGACCAGGCCCGGATCGCGGTCGACGCGGTGCACGCGGCGGCCCGGCGTGCACGCCGGGCCGGTCAGCCGGCACCCAAGCTCGTCGTGGCGGTCAAGCCGGAAGGCGATGCCGGGCTGCTGCGGGAGGTCCTCGCCGCCTACCGGGGAACGGGTTCGCATCTGCCGCCGCCCGAAGTCGTCGTCGCCGGCAGCGGAGAGCCGATCGCCATGCTGCGGGACGGCCGTGCCGATGTGGCACTGCTGCGCAGCCCGTTCGACGGTCAAGGGCTGGATTCCCAGACGCTCGTGGTCGAGCCGCGACTGGCCGTTCTCCCCGCCGGGCATCCCCTGGCCGGACGTCGGCGACTGCGGCTGGCCGACCTCGAGGGCGAACCGATCCCGCGCTGGAAAGGAGCCGCCCCCTCCAACACCGCCTACTACACAGGATGCGACGGAGCGGAAGCGGGCGATGGCCACATCGGCTCGGCGCAGGCCGACACTCCTGAAGGGCCGCTCGTGGACAGCGTCGAGCAACTCCTGGAGGTGGTCGCGCTGGGACAGGCGGTGGCATTCCTGTCACTCTCCACCACCAAGCGGCACCAGCGCCCGGACATCGCATACCGGCCGGTTACCGGCCTCAGCCCCAGCGCGGTCATGGTCGCCTGGCCGGAGACCTCGCGATCCGCAGCCGTCGCTGCCTTCGTCCAAGCCGCCCACGACGTCGCCGCCCACCACCCCGACCACATGACCGCACTGGCCTACTGACACCATGCCCGACCCGATCGGCCAGGCCCGGCAGCTGCCGCAGTACTTCGGCGTCCTGCCCGAGTACCGCGGCCTCAGGCCCGGCCGCCGGCTGTGGCGCGCGGCCATGCACTGGGAGCACGCCAACGGCGCCGACTACCAACTGCTGCAGACCACTGCCAGCGGCGCCTCCGACCAGCTGTGCCAGGCCGAAGGACTGGCCGACCTCGGCTTCGTCTGCACCACCATTGTCTGACCCCCCACCGCTCCCGGTCGGTGTGCCGCCTCAGCGAGCGGCACCTGAACGACCGGCTCCGGACGCCTGCCCAAGCCGGGTACCCTGGCCCGACCGCTATCTCACCAAGATCATCCCATGGCGGCTTTTGGGCTCACTCTGGCTGGACCCCTACCCGGCCAAGGCCAGCCGCCACCGCAACTGCCCTCAACCCAGCCGACCACCTCACGAAGCCGTCGCGGTCCTACCCCCGTGACTCAACGGCATTGCCCTCAGCCTGGACGGCAGGCTCTTCGTCCCGGTGCCGTCCGGCGGGCTCGGTGGCCGCCCGGTGCTGCTGCTCGGCAACCCGGAGAACCATGCGGTGGGCGGCGACGAGTCGAGCTGGGCCGCGAACTGGCCCAGTCTCGACGGTCGGAAGCGCTGGCTGACCATCACCGGCTCCAACCACGTCAGCTTCACCGACGTCCCCGTACTCGTCGACGAGGCGGGCATCACCGGTGTGGACGGCTCGATCCCGTCGGTGCGTGCCGAGCAGCTCACCCGCGACTACGTCGCGGCCTTCTTCGACGAGCACCTGAAGGGCATCCCGCAGCCGCTGCTCGACGGTCCCTCGCCGGTCGACCCGGAGGTGGTCTTCCAACAGCAACCCTGAACGCGGACGCTGCCCCGGATGCGCTGGCGAGGAGAGCCCCCGGGCACAGGACTGAGCCCCGCGCCGGTCCGGCAGGTGCTCTCACAAGCCCCCGGCGGCGTACGGCCGTCGCCTGTGGTCAGGGCGAGGTCGGGCGCCAGGCGGCCCAGCCAGGGGTGGTCGGAGCCGGGGCGCATCTCGTAGCGGGTGTCCAGTCCGGTGATGGTCTCGGTGAGAGCGCGGTTGCCCGCAGGGTGGCGGGCGAGGCGGGTGAGGAGGTCGGTGATCGGAGCGAGCCGGTCGTCGGCGTCGCCGAGCAGCACCTGGGCTCGTGTGTTGGCCAGCACGTGCGCACCGGCGGTGTGGCGTTCGGCGTGGTAGCTGGCGAGCAGGTGTGTCGGGGCGGTGCCGCGCACGGTGGCGGCGAGTTTCCAGCCGAGGTTGAACGCGTCGTCCAGGGCGACGTTGACGCCGATCGCCCCGGCCGGCGGGTGGATGTGTGCGGCGTCTCCGGCCAGGATGACCCTGCCTCGGACGTACTCGGACGCCTGCCGGGCTGCGTTGCCGAACCGAGTCAGCCAGCGTGCGGCACGCAACTCGACGTGGCGGCCGAGCGCCTCGTCCACGGCGGTTTGGAGCAGGTCCAGGGTGACCGGGGTGTCTTTGTCCGCAGGCGGTTGCCGGTCGGAGGTGATGATCCTGACGTAGCCGGGGCGGGGGATGGCGACCACGGTCCCGCCGGGGCCGGGGGTCGCGCCGAACGGCAATGCCTCGGGGTCGGCGAGCTCGACGTCGCCGAGCAGGGAGAAGCGGGTCGCCGCGGTACCGGGGAAGTCGATGCCGGCCTGTTTGCGGACGGTGCTGCGGCCGCCGTCGCAGCCGACCACGTACGCGGCCCGGACGCGGTACTCGCGGCCGCCGGTGGTGACGGTGGCGGTGACGGATTCGGAATCCTGTTCCAGGGCGCGCAGTTCGTGTCCGCGCCGGATGTCGGCTCCCAGGTCGAGGGCGTGCGCCTCGAGTATCTCCTCGACCCGGGTCTGCGGGATGCCCAGCGAGTACGGGTGGTCGGTGTGCGTGCCGGCGAGGGTGAGTGTCACCGGCAGGCCGGAGAACGCGGCGTGCGGCACTTGCCAGCCCTCGCCGACGAGCCTCTCGGCGAGGCCGCGCCGCGCCAGCAGGTCCAGGGCGCGGGCGTTGAGGTTGAAGCCCCGGCAGTAGTCCGGCCGCTGCGCGTGGCGTTCGACGACGACCGTGTCGACGCCGGCGAGTCGGAGTTCGCTCGCGAGTAACAGTCCGGCCGGGCCGGCTCCGACGATCAGCACCTCGGTCATCGGGTAGTTCCTTCCGGGGACGTGGGGGCGGACCAGGTCCATCCCTGTTCGGTCTGCTCGACCTTGGGCCAGAACAGGCTGCCGTCGCGGATCTCGGCGATGGTCCGCCGCGTCCAGGCCAATTCGGCCTCCCAGGCGTGCAGCGCGCACTCGGTTTCGATCATGAACAAGCGGGGGACCTTGCCTGAGCCGACCGTGTCGGCCAGCACCGTGTTCGTCTCCTCGATCCGTTGGGCCAGATGCCCCGCCCGTTCGACCAGTGCCTCCGCCGCCCTGTCCGGACCGAGAGCGCCGAGGTAGGACACCGCGGCCCTGAACTTCGGGTATTCCGCGACGGGGATGCGCAGGAGCTCGTCGATCCAGCGCACGAATTCGCCTTGGCCCAGCTCGGTTGTCGCGTACACGGTTCGTTCCGGCCGCCTGCCATCGCGCGCCGTCTCCACCGGCTCGATCCAGCCATGCCGAACCAACGCCTCGACCGTGTCGTACAGGGACCCGGAGTTGACCTTGAAGCTGCTGTCCTTGTGCCGCTCCCGCAGGGTGGCCGCCATCTCGTACGGGTGCATCGGCTGTTCTCGGAGCAGGCCCAGCACGGCCAGCGCCAGTGTGTTGGAGATCTTCCGCTGCGCCATCCACATCACCGACCCCTAATAGTAGGAACCGACTATACGGTACCGGCTACTGGAGGCAAGCACCTGTGGATTCACGAGCAGATCGACGGCGAACGGAGATCTCCCACAAACGCCGCGCTGGCTGACCATCTGACCGCCCACGGCCTGGTCCTGGAGATGCTGGCCGGCCCTGCGTGGCATCTACGACCCGTCCGGCCCCGGCCGGATTCTCTTCGGGTTCTTCGCCGCGACGGCCGAGACGGAGCGCGAGAGCATCCGCGAAGCCACCCTTGAAGGGCTCATGCCGCGCCCGCAAGGGCAAGCACGGCGGCCGGCCGCCGGTCATCACCGACGACATGCTGCACACCGTGCTGCGGCGCCGGGCGGCCGGCGAGTCCGTCGAGCAGATTCGCCCCGACCTGATCATCCCCACTGGCAAGCGCAAGGGCCAGAACCCCGGCCTGGCCAGCATCCACCGGGCGCTGGCCGAGCACGAGAAGCGCCAGGCGTACCCCGAAGCCGTCGCCCAGGCCGAAGCCGAGCTCGCGGCTCTCCGAACCGGCTGACGGCGGATCGGCCTACAAGATCATCTCAATGTGGGTTTTGCAGGCACCTTGGCCGGACCCCAGGAAGAGGCCATGCCCGCGATCGACGAGCTCCGGCTGACCCCCGCCTGCGCGGGGAGGACAGGTGCTCCCGGTAGGCCAGCGCGCAGTACACCGGCTGGCCCCCGCACGAGCGGGGGTCAGCCGCGCTGAGCGGACCAGCCCGCCGATCCTGAGACGTAGTTCGGGCTCCTTAGCGGGTTTTCTCCAATCGCTCCGCCGATGTGGCGGTGACCCAGGTGGCACCTAGTAACGTTACTAAGTGCCCTGGACCCCGCTCATACCGCCGCGTGCCAGGGCCGGCTCAGCACTCCGGCCGTGACAGCCGGACCACAGCCGACCCATACCAACTGTCACTGGTCCGTTCCGAGGACTGAGATCCGGACAGGAGAGCAGCAGGTGAGCACGGCGCATGCCAGCCCGGGTGACTACAGCCAAGTGCCCAATCCAGAGCAGGCACTGAAGTACGCGATTCAGCATATTGCGGGTGACCGCGTCGAGATCGTCGAGGGAGTCATTACCCCCGTGTCACCGTCCTGGGCCCACGAGACCGCCGTAGATCTGATCCGCGAACAGATCGGGCCCCGTATGCGCGAACTCGGCCTGCGCGCTGGCTCCGGAAACCTCGACCTACCCGGCACAGAGAACTTTTACGTGCCCGACCTTGCTGTCGTACCCGCCGAGCTCGCGAAGACCGAAGGAGCCCTCCTACCCGACCAGACCGTACTCGTCGTCGAGGTGACCTCGCCGTCGAACGGCGACACCGACCGAACCTCCAAGCGCCGGCGCTACTCACAGTTCGGTGCTCCCGTGTACCTCCTGGTCGACCGACAGGAACGCACCTGCACCCTCTTCTCCCAGCCGGGTCAGCTCGGCTACACCCGGGTCGAAGGCCCCCACCCCTTCGGTACGCCACTGCAGCTGCCGTCACCGTTCAACCTCGAACTCGATACAGCAGGTTTCTGAGCACCCGCGAGGGCAGGCTCGAGGAGCCTGCATTTAGGGCAGAACACCAAAGGCTTAGCACCTCCGCATGGGCGCAGCGGGCAGGGTTGAGCATGAGTTCGGCGGCGACGTCGGTCACCTCCCGCTCCCGTGGGTCGATGTCTCAGCCGGGGGGCGCAACCCGGGAGGCGAGAGCGATCCCCGCGAGCGCAGGACCGACAGCTCCAGGGTCGACCAGGACGCCGGCCCCGCGAGCGCGGGGGCCGACGTCCTGGGCCTGATGAGGTGCGGGAAGATCTGGGAGCAACCCCCGCGAGCGCGGGGGCCGGCGACCGCCTGTAGGGCCTTCCGCAGCTCGAACCGGAACCACCCTCGCGTGCGCGGGGGCTGACTGCGTGCGCCGCCCGCTCGGATCCTGACAATTCCCGGCACGGAGAGCAACCGAGACGTCACACTGGCAGGATGGCTGATGAGAATATCCAGAGGTCCGGCCGAACCGGGCGGCGTGTAAAGCCAGTTCCCAGAGTGCTGGCGATGTTGGGCACCATAGTGTCCGAATCGCGAAGTTCGCGGAAGCGTTTGCCGAACGGTCACTGTGACCGTTCGGCAAACGGAACTGCGGGGGCGTGTGGAGCGGGCGGGACGTTCCCCACCGGGAACCCGACCCGGAGTCCGGGCGGGGAAGGTCGGTGGACCGGACCACCCTGATCATTCCTCACGGTGGTGGCCACTAACAGGGCCCAGAACCCACCCCACCTGCAACCAAGCTACCGGCTCTGCTTGCGCGCGTCTGAGCACTGGCTGCGCCAGGCCGCCGTGGGCGACGAGACCTCGGCCAGGACCAACACCCCGAGCCCGCCCCGTTCTGCGACCCCGAGTCGGCACTGCGCCAGGCGCTGGCCGACCGGTCCATCGAGCGGTGTGGCGAGTACTGCCCACCAACTACCTGGCCGAGCACCGCGCGCTGTTGGCGGCTCAGTTGGCCGGGCCGCACACCTCCGCACTGAACGGCCCCCACAAACACGCCTCCAGGGTTATACCCGGGCCGTCGTACTCCCACGGCGACTGGCTGGGGCTGGTGGTCGGGCCGTACACCCACCCGCCGGTGTTCACGTTCTTGATGCCGAACTCACAGCCATTGGGGGCGGCGGTCGGATCGATCGCCATGTGGTCGTGGCCACTCTGGAGTTCGACCTTCTCCAACGCGGTGCAGCCGCCGCTGCGGATATACCAGGAGCCCTCGGCGGCCTGCGCCGAGGTCGCGCTCCCCACTCCGATCACGCCCATCGCCACCACGGCGAGCGCGGCGGCCGAGGCACGCTTCCTGGTCCTGGTGAATCGCATGGAGTCCTCCGGTTCGTCGGTCCCGCCCCGAGCCGGCGCCGGGGCGCACCCGAAGCTCAGCAGCCGACAGCACGGGACGCAACTGATCGAGCAGAATCTGGACACCCCCGGACGCCGCTGGACGGCACCGGCCCCCGCGTGTGTCGGCGACGGGTGAAAACTGACCGCTGATCGGCGGATGAAACGGGACCCACTTCGCGATCTTCTGTTCATCCTGATCTTCATCGAGGGTCAGGAGGAGAGGGTGATTCGCGTGGAGGACTGGGCTGAGATCCGTCGGCTGCACCGGGCCGAGCAGATGCCGATCCGGGCAATCGCCCGGCATCTGGGGATCTCGAAGAACACGGTGAAGCGGGCGTTGGCGACGGACCGGCCGCCGGTCTATCAGCGGCCGTTGAAGGGATCGGCGGTTGATGCGGTCGAGCCTGCGATCCGCGAGCTGCTGCGGCAGACGCCGGCGATGCCGGCGACGGTGATCGCCGAGCGGATCGGCTGGGACCGTGGGCTGACCATTCTCAAGGAGCGGGTGCGCGAGCTGCGGCCGGCCTATCTGCCGGTCGATCCGGTCTCTCGGACGGTCTACTCGCCGGGCGAGCTCGCGCAGTGCGATCTGTGGTTTCCGCCGGCCGAGATCCCGCTGGGCTACGGGCAGACGGGACGCCCGCCGGTGCTCGTCGTCGTGTCCGGCTATTCCAGGGTGATCACCGCGCGGATGTTGCCGTCCCGCTCCACCGCCGACCTGATCGACGGGCACTGGCGGCTGCTGACCGGCTGGGGCGCCGTCCCGAAGACGCTCGTTTGGGACAATGAGAGCGGCGTCGGCCAGGGAAAGCTGACGTCGGAGTTCGCAGCGTTCGCCGGCCTGCTCGCGACCAGGATCCACCTCTGCCGGCCTCGTGACCCGGAGGCGAAAGGCCTGGTGGAGCGGGTGAACGGCTATCTGGAGACCAGCTTCCTGCCTGGCCGCACGTTCGCCGGACCGGGCGACTTCAACACCCAGCTCACCGCCTGGTTGCAGGTCGCCAACCGCCGGCACCACCGCACGATCGGCTGCCGGCCCGCCGAGCGCTGGGAAGCCGACCGGTCCGAGATGCTCACCCTGCCACCGGTCGCACCGCCCAACTGGTGGCCCCAGACGACCCGGCTCGGACGCGACCACTACATCCGCGTCGACACTTGCGACTACTCCGTCCACCCCCGCGCGATCGGGCAGCAGATCACCGTCCGGGCCGACACCGAGGAGATCGTCGCCACCAACCGCACCGGCGAGGTCGTCGCCCGCCACAGCCGATGCTGGGCTCGGCACCAGACCATCACCGACCCCGAGCACACCGCCGCGGCCCAGACCTTGCGCGGCCAGGCGATCCGGCAGCGGGCCTCACGCGCCTGGGCCTCGAGCCTGACCGCTCTCGCCCCCGATGACCTCGGCGTTGAAGTCGAACAGCGTGAGCTCGGTTCCTACGACCGCATCTTCACCCTCATCGAGGGCGGCGCCGGCAAGGAGGACACCTGATGGCTCGCACCGCCACCGCCACGACCACCGCAGAGCAGACGCCCAAGGAAGGGCGGCAGACCTCGGCAGACCTCGCGTTCCTCGCCCGCGCCATGAAGGCACCCGCTCTGCTGGACGCCGCCGAGCGCTTGGCCGAGCGGGCCCGCACCGAGTCCTGGACCCACCTCGAATACCTGGTCGCCTGCCTGCAGCGCGAGGTCTCCGCCCGTGACAGCCACGGCGGCGAACAGCGCATCCGGGCCGCCCGATTCCCCGCGGTCAAGACCATCGAGGAGATCGACACCGCCCATCTGCGGGGCATGACGCGCCAACAGCTCGCCCACCTGGGCACACTGGACTTCATAGCCGCGAAGGAGAACGTGGTCTTCCTCGGGCCGCCCGGCACCGGCAAGACCCACCTGGCCACCGGACTCGCCATCCGGGCCTGCCAGGCCGGCCACCGGGTCGCGTTCGCCACCGCCTCCCAATGGGTCGACCGCCTCGCCGCCGCCCACCACACCGGCCGCCTCCAGGACGAACTCGTCAAACTCGGCCGCTACCCGTTGATCGTTGTCGACGAGGTCGGCTACATCCCCTTCGAGCCCGAGGCCGCGAACCTGTTCTTCCAGCTCGTCTCGAACAGATACGAAAGGGCCAGCGTGATCGTCACCTCGAACAAGCCCTTCGGACGCTGGGGAGAAACCTTCGGCGACGAGACCGTCGCCGCCGCCATGATCGACCGGCTCGTCCACCACGCCGAGGTCCACTCCCTCAAGGGCGAGTCCTACCGCATGCGAGGCCGCGGGGACCTCGGCCGCACACCGACCAGCAACGACTAACAAGATCAACAGAAGACGCGAGGGTCAGAACTCAACCGCCGGAACCGGGTCACGGTTCAACCGCCGCCGACAGCGTGACCACTCCGAGACCAAATCCGCTGGTCTGGGCCGGGTCGGTGACAGCTCTTGCATCTTCGACGCGAGGCCTGTCGGGCTCACGTCTCGGGGCTGTCTTGGGGGAAGCCGGAGCGCTGCAGCGTCTCCATCAGGTGGGCCGCGTGTTCCGGGATGCTGCTGTCGGGGGGTTCAGAAACAGGTAATGAGCTTGTGGTTTATCCAGACCCTGGTTGGTCGACTGGTCTACCAGTCGACTGTTCCGTCCTTCCGGAGCATCGGTCGGTAGGCCGTTCCGCTCCAGTCACGGTCGTCGTAGTGCGCCATCGCCTGGGTGATGCCGTGGAGCCATGCGGCGAGGCTCGGCCAGCCGACGAAGTAGGCGGAGTCGTCGTGCGGAGCCCGGCCGAGGTGGTTGTGCCACAGGCCGGGACCAGCGTGAATGAAGTGTTCGTCGCCGTCGCCGCCGGCGAACGGCACCCACAGCATTCCCCACCATGGATCGTCCTGCTGGTCCGGATCGTCGGCATCCCAGATCCTCATCCGCATGTCGCGGATCTCGACAATCCTCTCGGTGGAGTACATAGGGCCGCACGGGAGGACCCCGACGGACGAACCGTCGCCGTTGTGACAGAGCAACGACTCCCGTAGATCAGCGGGAATCGGGAATCCGAGCCGCTCCTCCGCTCTGCTGATGGCTTCGGGCGATGCGGGCAGCTGGAGCTCGGCCAGGCTTGCCGGCGCGTGCTCCGCCAGCCAGGCGTCAATGAAGGTCCAGGACTCGGTCACTGAAGCGATCACCGGGCTGATGCCGATGCGTGGAGGCTCGATCATGGGTCATAGCCTCGCAGGACGCTGTGACACAACCACCTACCCCGTGCGGCGGGGTTTGGTGCCGACCTTGTGGTGGGTCGGTTTGCGGTAGGACTCGCCGGTGGCCAGGAGCAGGCCCACGTCGTAGCGGGTCGCGGGGCGGCGGTTCTTCGAGCCGGGTGGGCGGCCGGGGCCGGGCCGGGAGGGTTTCGGCACTGTTGCCGGTGTTGAGGCTTTGGCACGCAGGTGTCGGAACCCACGGCGGACCCGGGCGGGAGTGAGCCTGTTCGGTTCGGTTGGCTTCTCCCAGGGGCGTCGTAGGTCGGTCGCCAGGGGCCGGGCGAGGCGTAGTTGGGTGTGGGCGGCGACCATGATCCAGGTCCAGCGGTCCGCTGCCTCGGGGTCGCGGAGTTTCGGTGTGGTCCAGCCGAGCGTTTGCTTGATCATTCTGAAGAAGTGCTCGATGTCGAACCGTCGCAGGAAGGTCTGCCAGGCCAGGTCGGTCTCCGCCGGACCGGCTGTCGGTCGTGACCACCACAGCCACAAGGGCTTGGGGTCGCCGCCGCTGGGCAGGTGGTCGACCTGGAGGCGGATGACGGTGCCCTCGATGACTGGGAGCTTGCCGGGGTGGTCCCGCCAGGCGGCGCGCTGCTGGAGTTCGGGGTGGAGCCGGTCCCAGCTCTGGGCATGGGCGGTGCCGTAGCGGGTGGTCTCCACCTTCGTCTCCGCGTCCGGGGTGCCCCAGGTCCGGGAGTCCTTGAAGATGAACTCGCCGCCGTGCTTGGGCGGCCGGCCCCCGGCCGGGTTGGCCAGCGCGAACTCCGCGCGGGTCGGTGCCGGGCGGCGCATCACCCGGTCCGAGCGCAGGCGTCCCAGAATCTCGACGGGCAGGTCGCGCAGGAGCCAGGACAGGCGCATCACGTCGTAGCCGGCATCGGTCACGATCCACACCGCAGGGTCGCCCGGGCGCCACTGGCCTGCGGCGATCAGGCGCTCGACCAGATCCCGCAGCTGCGAGGCGGTCACCGCGGCGAGGTCGTCGCCCGGCCGCAGCCGGACGGCGTCCAGCGGCGCGACCCACGAGGTCCGGCCCGATTCCAGGGCGACGACCCAGGAGTAGGGCCAGCCCGGGATCATCAGGTGCTTGTTCTCACCACGGCCGTAGGTGTGACAGAACGAGCGGGCGTCGCTGGTGGCGGCGTCCGGCCGCAGCCACGGGGAGACGTCTACCGCCAGGACCAGGCGGCCGTCGGCGGCGCGCGGCAGCGGCAGACTGGCCAGCTCGGTCCGCAGCCGCTCGACGTCCAGGCGGCCGCGGTTCAGCGCGCCGTACAGGGCGCCGTGGCCGCGCCGGTGCTCGGGAGCCAGCGCCAGGCCGACCAGGGTCTTGACCGGGCCGTCGGTGCACAGCACCGCGTCCGCGAGCTCGAACAGCGCGTCGCGCCGTCCGATCAGGCAGTCGTAGAAGACCCCCCGGAAGCGTGACAGTTCCGCGAACGGCTCGCACTGCACGCCCTGTTCCACCACACTCATTACTACGGCCTTCGCGTCAAGTCCTGCACCTCTTGGTCGAGTTCAGGATCACGCGAAGGCCGCTTCCGCGTCCCGTGAACACCCGGACGAGTGATCAGCAGGTCCGCCTGTTCGAGACCGCTGGATAAATCACAAGATGAGGCCGGATCAGAGCACGGCGACCGGGCGCAGCGGGGCCTGCTCGGCGCCGGGTCGGCCGGGCAGCCGGTTCTCGTGGGGCTCGATCGTACGGATGCGGCCGTCGGTGTCGGGCAGCCATACCTCGACGCAGGTGCCGGCGGCGGCGCGGCCGCGCCCGCTCGCCTCGACTTTCACCTGACGATCGACAAGAGGCCGTACCCGTCGCCGAGGCCGAACCACTGTCCGGCTGTGACGGCCAGCCGCAGCTGCGAGCCACGCGTCCATGAGGTTCGCGATGCCCCGGGCGGCCGCGGACATGGGTCCCCGGGAAGACGAGCGGCGCCTGCGGCACCAGGTCGGCGTTCTTACCGCGTCGGCGGAGGAGCTGGAGCCGGGCTATCCGTGCCCGCGCTGCGGGAACGTCACGGTGCACTTCCGAGGCGATCCGCCCGGGCGGGACTGGTGCACGCTCTGTGACTGGGACCCGCCGCCTGAGGAGGACTGACCGGTGATCTTCCCGGGACAGGAGCAGTGCGAGCTGGGGAGCGGGCCGTTTCGGGGTAGGCATGGAGTGAGTGGTGCACCGCACCGACCCGAAGCTCGACGGCCGGCGGCTGGTGGTGGCGTGCGGCCGCGAGCACGGGCGGCAGTTGGTCGACCAGTCCCGGGGCAGGCCGGTCGTGGAGCCCGAGCAGTGGGCGGCCAAGATCATGCGGGCACTCGACCAGCACTCGGAGGGGCTGAGCGAGACCGAGCTGGCGGAGGCGACCGGGCTGACGCCGGCCGAGATCGAGATCGGTGTGCGCTGGCAGGCGATGGCCGCCGTGGACTGGCACGCGCGGTTCGGCGCAGTCGGTCTCCAGGAACCGGCGGGTGCGGGCGTCCTTCTCCGCCCGTAGCGCCTCGGCGATCTGCGGATGCTGTTCGTCGAGGCGGCTCGTCTCTGCCGACCGGGCATCTCAGAAGAGCGGCCAGTCGGCACCAGGCGGAGGCGTAGGACGTAGCCGCTTGCGCTTCTCGCCGCGTACGTCAACAGGCCAGCGGCCGTCGATGACGATGGCTGCCTCCCTGCATTCTGGGCACGCGTCGTCCCAATCGGGGCCCCACGGGTAGGGAGAGGGAACCACGCCCTCCTGCTGCATACCGCACAAGGTTGCACCGAAGTGGCCGTATGCATGGGAGACGCCAGCGGGCGGTTCTGCGGCATCGGCGCGCTCCCACCGCATGTGCACGGGTTCGTACCACGACCGGCCGACCAAGCCCGGATGAGCACCCAGCTCGGTCCATGCGTAGCACCAGGGGCAGACCCACGCCTCCCTCACCCGCGAGTCCGCTCTTGGCACTTGTCGCATCTCATGCCCGCACACGTCACACGTCACGGGCCGATCCTTCCACCCGCCACTGACCACGCCGCCCCTGCACAGCTGCAGCGGAACCAACCCACCGAAGGATCAAGGACCGCATTTCGTTAGGAGTTCCAAATCAGACAGGCGAAGGCCGTACACCGGAAATCCCGACGGTGAGGTCAGAGAACTGCGGCCAGCGGACCCGCTGGGATCCCCAGGCGCCACCCCTTGTCTGCCCCCATCGGGACCAACCCCGGCAGCAGCCCGGCTGCCACCCGGCCACACTGGAAGGGACCGGTCCGCGCCCGGAGCGCCCGGACCCCCGAGCGGGCAGCGGACCGGTTCCCTTTCTGCTCGCCGAGCCGTGCCCCGGGACACGTCGCTGGCGGGAAGTCACGGGTGCGGCGTGTCGGAGGGGTGGTCGGTGCTGTTCGTACGGAAGCTGCTGAAGGTCCTGCCCGACCGTGGAACGCTCCCGCGCCCCCGCGCGGGGGAGACGGGGCGCGTGATCGCCTGGTCGCTCGTCGCGCCCCTCGCCCTCTAAGCCACTTTCGCGTTCCCGGTCATGATCGCAAGTGAAACGCGCAGGTTAGAAGGGCTGGCGCATGATGGTGAGCACGGTCGCGAGGCCTTCCAGGAGGCCGTATCCCTGTCGGATCAGTACCTCTCCGATGACGGTGGGGTCGTCCTCCTGGCCGTAGTCGGTGCGCAGGATGCGCCACCGCTTGCTGACTGGGTCGTTGTCGGCGTCCGGGTCGTGGCCCAGGGCCTGAAGGAGTTCCTCCCACCGTTGTACGACGTCGCCGTCGCTCTGGCCGGGCCCGGGTCGCATCAGCTCCTCGACTTGGGCCCGTCGCACATGCGGGACCTGGGGGCCGCAGCCGTCGGCGAGGAGGTAGAAGGCGGTGGCGAGTCCGGCCGCGCCGTCGGCGATCTTGCCGCGGAAGGGGTCGCCTTCCATGCCGAAGCGGTCGTCGCCGACGACGGGGGCGAGCAGGTCGCGCGTTCGCGTCCACGCGGCCTGCCAGCCCTGTGGCCCTGCGTGGCCCTGCCACAGCCACGAGCGCTCCTCCAGGATGGTTCCGTCGGCGCGCTCGTACTGCCCCGGCGGTTGCCGCGGTCGTCGGGGCTGTTGCGAGGAGAGGATGCGGTGTAGGGCGTCGAGCAGTTCCGTGTCGTCGGCGGGCGGGTTCGGCGCCTGCCAGGCGATATGGGTGTCCGGACGGACGAGGACGGCTGCGGTCGCGGGGAGGTTGAACGCGGTGGTCCAGCCCCCGTCGTCCCACGCGCTCGCGGTGGCGGGGTCCGCCAGCGACCGCAGGGCGACGGGCAGGCCGGCTGCTCTGGCGGTGTCCACCTGCCGTTGCCAGGCGGTGTCGCCGGTGTGGGTGAGCAGGGTGAAGCCGCGGTCGGTGAGATCCAGCGTGGACGCGATGGGGGCCGCGTCCGGGAGCCGAAGATGGGGGAGGCGGGCACCCGGCCCACCGCCGGGGTGCTCGCGCTCCGGGTCCAGCGGCGGGCGTGGGGGTTCACCGGTGTCGGCGATGACGGCGGTGGAGCGATATGCGGCGGTGAGCAGCAGCTCGTCGTCGATCCGGTAACCGGTGCGGGCGCGGGAGTTGGCGAGGGACAGGTCGATGACCTGGCGGGCGACGGGGCGGCGTTCACTCTCGTAGGTGTCCAGCAGCGCCTGGCCGGCTGTGCCGGCGGTGACGGCGGCGAGCTTCCAGGCGAGGTTGTCCGCGTCGCCGATGCCGGTGTTCATGCCGTGCCCGCCGGTCGGGGGGATCACATGGGCCGCGTCGCCCGCTATCAGCACCCGTGACCTGCGGTAGGTTTCGGCGAGTTGGGCGTCCATCCGCCAGGTCATGGTGTCCTGGACGGTGACCTCCAGGTTCGGCAGGCCGGCCGCCTCCCGGACGAGCTGGGCCAACTGCAGCTGGTCGCTCATGAGGTCGGCGATGTCGTCGCGCTGCGGGTCGAACGGGTGCTGGTAGATCCAGTGCCGGTCGTTGTCCACGGCCAGGAAGCCGCCTCGGCCCGGCTCGGTGAGGAAGTACGAGGCGCTGGCGCGCTCGGCCACCACGTCACCGAGCGGCGCCTCGAAGCGGATGCTGAGGAAGTGGCCCAGGCCCGTCGGTCCTTCCATCGCGATCCCGGCACCGGAGCGCACGCCGCTGGATGCGCCGTCGCAGCCGACCAGCCAATCGGCACGGACCGCGTGCCGCTGGCCGGTGTTCGTCTCTTCCACCACCGCGTGCACGCCGTCGCCGTCCTGGGAGAAGGAGAGCAGTCGGGTCGCGAATCGCACGCCGTCCGGGGCGAGTTGACGGGCTCGTCGCAGCAGCAGCGCCTCCAGGG
Organism: Streptomyces viridifaciens; assembly: GCF_001888885.2. Taxonomy (NCBI): domain Bacteria; kingdom Bacillati; phylum Actinomycetota; class Actinomycetes; order Kitasatosporales; family Streptomycetaceae; genus Streptomyces; species Streptomyces viridifaciens. The sequence goes on along the minus strand of NZ_CP090840.1, from coordinate 631,522 downwards.
CGTTCTGGGGACAGATCAGTCCCGGTGACGGGGTGCGCTCGGCGCCCTGCGCCGGGCCGTCCGGCAGCCCGGTGCGGACGAAGTCCGGGTCGACGAGGCTGCGGCCCCGGTAGAAGAAGATCTGCGAGGCCGGGAGCCCCGCCCGCCGGATGTCCGCCTCCAAACCGCACCGCCGGAAGATCTCCATCGAACGCGCCGACACGCCCCGGGCCTTGGGATGGTGCGAGGTGCCCGGATGTGCCTCGACGAGCAGATGCCGCACGCCGTGCTCGGACAACAGGACCGACAACGTCAGGCCGACCGGACCTGCGCCGACGATCAGAACCGACGTCGATGCCGGAAATCGCATACCACCCCTCCGTAACGTCAAAGGCTGAATATTGACGTTACCATGGGGAAGTGGAACCCGATCAAGAAAAGGCACCCCCCATGACCCAGGACCTCAACGGCCGCAACCCCCGCGGCCTCTACTTCCTCACCGAACTCGCCAACACCGTCCGCGACCACCCCGAAGCCACCACCGCCGATCTCCAAGCCGTCCTGGAACGCCACGGCGGCCCAGCGCTCCAACTCACCGACACCGACGCCCAGGAACTACGCCAGGCCACCACCCACCTCATCGCCATCCTCACCACCCGCGACCCCGACAACGCAGCGCAGGCCATCAACACCCTCCTCGACCGCTACCCAGCCCGCCCCCGCCTCGTCAAACTCCCCGGTCGTCCCTGGTCCATGCACACCCAGACACCCCCCACCGCCGACCTCACCCACTGGCTCCTCTCCACCTGCGCCCTCGCCCTCGGCATCTGGCTCAGCGAACGCCAAACCTGCGCCTGGGGCCAATGCGCCGCCCCCGGCTGCAACCGCTTCTACATCGACACCGGCCGCCGCACCCCACAACGTTTCTGCACCCCCCGCTGCGCCACCCGGGTCCGTGTCGCCGCCCACCGGGCCCACCAAGCCACCACGTGACCGTCCACACGTTCCATAGGCAGGGTGGCGCGCTCTCGGGCGCGCGAGTAGGACGTAGTTCTTCCGGCCGCCCCGGGTCTCCCAGACGCCCTCGTCAGGCTGGTCCCAGTGGTCGCAGAGCCAGCCCACGACGGCGCCGACCTCATCCCAGCGGTCGCTGCTGATCGGCTGACCCCACTTGTCGTAGAGGTAGACCGAGTCGATCAGGGCTCCGTAGATGTCGAGTTGGAGCTGTTTGGTCGCGGCGTTGCCCACCCGCACGGGAGCGGATCCCAGATGGCCTTCGAGGTGGGACAGGTCGGTCTCCTCCGGACGCGGCCGGCCGCCCCGCCGACCTGCGCGAAACGCAGGACTGGCTCGTGCGACGAGGCCGGGAGCCCTAGCGGGGAAACACGGATGAAGGCGTGCGGCCCGTCAGGCGTCGGGCGGTGCGGGTCAAGTGAGCCTGGTCGGCGAAGCCGGCGGAGGCCGCTGCGGCTGCCACGGTCTCGCGGGGCAGGTCGGCGACTGCCACGCGCAGCCGCGCCCACTGCCGCAGCCGTGTGAGCGGGATGCCCACCGCGTCACGGGCCAGGGCGCGCAGCCGTGATGGCGAGATTCCCACGCCGGCGGCAACGGCCTCGATGCCGGCATCGTGGTCGGGCCTCGTGTATTCCCCCACGGCATGGGCGAGCCGGGGGTCGAGGGAGGCCGCCTCCCCGTGGAGACGGGTGAGTTCGGCGCACGCGGCGGCGAGGTCGGCATGAGCGCTGGCCTCGCTGGTGGGGCCGAGGGCGTCCAGCACACGCTGGGTCTCGGCGACGTCGAGGCGGCACGGTCCGGGGGCGGAACGGAGTTTCCAGGGGTCGAGGAAGAGGGCGACATAGGCCGAGGAGGTGGCGCAGGTGTGCACCAGTTGCGGGGGCACGATCATGCCGGTCGACGCCATGACCCCGTCGGCATGCCTGACCTCGATCGGGCCCGCGAGGGACAGCACGACCTTCCATGCGGGATGGCGATGACGGGTGACCTGGAACGGGCCCGACTCGGCGAACATCGTGGCGGTGGGATCGGTGAGGAAGTCGACTCGCCGATCGTTTCGTTCAAGCGCCCAGCTGCGTGTCGGGGCCACGGTCATGTCATGCACGATATCGCGGCCATCACGTTTGGCATTTTCATGATTGTCTCGGGTGCGGCGCACTTCCTGTTCCCCGCGTACATGCGTCGTCTGATCCCGTCGTGGATGACAGGCCTGCTTCCTCCCTTGCTGGGTCGGGTCGAGTTCCTCGTCGTGGCCAGCGGGGTGGCGGACATCGTCGTCGGGGGTCTGATCCTCGTGCCACAGGCACGGGCCGTGGGCGGGTGGGCCGCCGCCGGTCTGGTCATGACATACCTGGTCTGCCATGTGGACGCCTTGACCAGGTCGTTCAACGACCACCCACGACGGCTCGGCGGTCCGACGGTCCGGCTGGCGGTCAACCTCGGCTATATCGCGTGGGCGATCGCAATCGGGTGGACCGCGGCGTGACAAGCTCTCGCCCATGGTTTGCGCGGCGCCGGCGCTCACCGGGGAGGGCGCGGCGCACCAGCGACGATCCAGAAGTCTGGTTCGGTTCCCCGGCCTCCCGGGGCCGGGTCGCACTGCCCGGGGCCGGACAGTGCGTCAGGGCGCCGGGAACCCTTCTGCGCGCCCTGTTCGGTGATCCCGCCAAGGACGCCCGGCACCATCCCGCTGCGGCAGCAACGGCTCGATCCGAGCCCACGCAGCATCCGTTATCTCTCCTCGACCCGCCACAAGATCAACTATGAGACACGACCTACAACGCCGGACGAGCCCACCGCGGCCTGGATCTACGAGCACCAGACGACGATCCCAACGTCATCCTCCTGCCCATGGCCGCAGTCCGACGCCACCAAGTACTCGGCGGACTCCTCAACGAGTACCACCCCACCCCGATCAGGCCGCCCCATGGCCTGCGGGAAACACCCAGCTCAGCGGCCTGATCGGACTTTTGACACCCTTCAGGACTACGGGGAGTTCCTCAACCAGGTCGCCAAGCCGCTGGCCGCAAGCCGTACCGGCAGGTCGCATCGGTTCGAGACTTTCTGGAGCGAACTGCATGACATCAGCTGTGCGACGGCGGCTTTGCGGCCGTGCGGTCCGGCGTCCGCTCAGCAGCACTGGCCGGTCGCCTCGGCCTTGCTGAAGTCCCCCGCCGCGAACGCCCTGGCGGGAATGGTGAAGTACAGCGTGCCGGCGTCGCCCCAGCCCCACCCGAGGTCGGTGTCCTCGGCGAGCTGGAGCAGATGGACGGCGGCACCGTCGCCGTCGCGGGAGGTCACCGGGACTGTGTACGAGGTGGCGGGCCACCCGAACGCGCAGTGGTCGCCATCGGTGTTCCCGTCGAGGTCGTGCATCTCGTCGAGGATGAGTGCGGGCGCGCCCCAGTGCTGGTCCTTGTCGTACGTGAGGTCGCCGTCCTCAACGTCCCAGCTGTCCGGGAGCATGGTCACCTCGACTGCGTAGACGGGCCGTGCCGGGTAGCATCGGGCGGGCTCGGGGGCGGTCGTCGTGACCGCCCGCGCGGGATCGGCGGGAATCACCCGCCACGCGTCGGGACTGGAGGAGTCCAGCTTGCAGTACTCCTCGTACGGCACGTCGGGGTCGAGGTAGAAGAAGTTGAGCAGGCCCGGCCGAACGGGCAGCTGCTCTCCGAGCCACCCGGCGAGCGCATCGGTGTCGAGCACGGCGTGCAGGGACAGCGGGACATCTGCCAGCACCGGCCAGGGGGTGCCGGGTTCGAGCAGCGCGGACCCGCCGAGCTGTGACCGGCCTGTGGCAGGCGTCTTCTCCGAGGCCGCGGCCAGCCGGAAGCCTCGCCGGGCCATCGCTGCGAACTGCGGCCCGGCTTCCGGGCCGAGCCGCTCTACACACAGCCGGCGCATGACAGCCGGGTCGTCGAACTCCATGAGGCGATCCTCTCAACCTATGCGCGCCCCACAGCGCGGCCCCTTGCGGCGCAGCACCATGGTCCGGGTGGGGAAGCCGCGGGTCCGGAGCCAGTGAGCCGGGGTTGTGTGGGACGGTTCCGCTGGGGTGATCATTTCAGTAGCGGCGACACCGCGCCCGCGATCGTGGTCAGCAGGCCCTCCCTGGGGACGGTCCGCTGCCCGGCCGGGTGCGAGACTCGCATCTGCCGGTGAGGCCGGCCACCTCATGCCGGCCGCTCCGCCCACGCGGAGCGGCCGTCCTGCTGGACCTGCAAGGGCCCGCGGCCCCGAGGGTTCGGAGCGGGAACTGCGCGCCGAGACGGCGCCGGAGGCTGCCGAGTACCCGGACTGCGCCGCGGACTGTGCGGGAGGAGGCCGTCGGGCCGCTGTGGCTGCCGCTGCCGATCGGGCCGGGTGTGTGGGAGCTCCGGCCCGACCCGAGCCGGGGCTCCCGCGGCGGCCCGCCACCTCGCTTCGACGCGCGAGCCATCCCCGGCCCATGCCGACCAGGAACAGCGACCCAAGCGACCGGACAGCCAGGACGACGGCCGGGCGGCCGGCGGAACCAGCCCGCACGGGGGGCGCGTCCGGCCAGGTCGTCACGGTGCCTGGCTGGGCCGGGGTGTTCGGCGTACGCCAGGGCGGCGGGCAGCGCGGTCTCGCGCATGTGCGGCGTCGGGATCGTCGAGGAGCGGCGCGACGGGCGGGTACGGGGCCGGCTTGGGGGGACGCACGGTGTCCATCACCGTGTTCGTGGGGAGGCCGATCCCGCAGATCTGCGGGTCATCCGTGTCAGTGCCGAGGTGACTCGCTTTCGGATCTGGTCGTCGAGGTCGTGCTCCACCGCTCTCAGGTCGGTCTCCGTCAGCCACCGTCGCCTGATCCCGATGGCGACCGCGGTGACGCGCGGAAGGGAGTCCGGATCGGCGAGGGCGGCGCGCGTCGTGGCCGGGGCGCTGGGGGCGTCGAGGAGCGAGAGGTGGCTGATCACCGCGGCCCGCACGGAGGCGGCGCTGTCGTCGCGCAGTGGTAGCACGTCCTCCTCTGTCAGTACTTGGGAGTCCTCCAGCGCCTTGAGAGCTGCCTTCTTCACTTCAGGGTCTTCGTCCCGCAGGAGCCAGCGGGCCTTGGCCTGCCAGAATGTGCCTCGTCTGGCCAGGGTGCGGACGGCGGCTTCGCGGACGGCCGGCGCCGGATCGGCCAGGGCATGATAAAGGACCCGCAGGTCCTCGTCCGTGGGCGCGACGTTCAGAGTCGTGATCGCGCTCGCCCTGACCACCGGCTCCGGGTCGCTCGCTACGGCCGCGCGCAGGACGGCTCTGGTGGCGGGGGCGAGGTACGGGCGGCGACGGAGGGTCCTGGCAGCGGCGATGCGCAGCTCAGGGTCCGGTGATGTCGTGAGGGTGTCCGCCAGCGTCGGCTCGGTGCCCGGGATGGACAACGAGAAGCCGCCGGTGTCCAGTCCGTCCGCGGTCTCGTCGAGCCAGCGCTCGTACCAGGCGAGGAAGTCGGTGTCGGGGCTGAAGAACAGCTCCCGCTCGGGGTCGAGGTCGATGTTGACGACCCGGCCGCGGGCCGGGCCGGTGACCACGAGCGCGGTGAGGTAGCTGCACCCCTGGCTGGTGATGGCCATGGTGCCGCTGAACGGCGGTCTCGGGCGTCCCAGTCGCTGCCACCAGTCCTGCCCGACGCGGACGGCGGGCTCGACGGGGAACGGTCGGGCCAGGTGTCCGGTCGCGGTCGACCCGTCGACGTTCCAGTCCGTCAGCGGCAGCAGCCCGTAGTGGGGGCCGGCGCCGTCGTGGCCCACTTCGGTCAGGAATCGCCGATAGGCCGCGGGCAGCCTGACGCCGTGCTGTGCTTCGAAAGCCGAGACCTGACGTTCGGTCAACGGCGGGCCGAGATAGAAACCGTGACGCTCCTCGCCGAAGGATCGTCCACGAGCGGGAAGGCGGGGAACTCGCGCCAGTTTGGCGGTGATTCTGCGGAGACGTTCATCCACGTCGCGTTGCTTTTTTCTCAGGGGCACCCGCCCAGCGGGGGTGCGCAGACACCCACCATGCCGGCCCGAACGGCCGCTCAGCCAGCCCCGCCCATCACCGCCCTCCCGCAACGCCGTCCTTCGGCCGACCGGCACCTGCGGCTGGGAGAGATGCCGACCTGACCCTGCGGTACTTCTTCGATCCGCTCGACTTCAGCGGCACGCGAGAGATGATCATTCCCTCTCCGCAGCCGATGGCGCAGCCCAGGCGCATGAGCTGCACTGGTCGAGCCGCCGGGTCCTGGTCGCCAGGCTGACCCGCCGCCACGTCACAGACCGGCACGCGGAGGCCGCGGAGCAGGGCGTCCTCGAGGACGGCGTCGAACTCGATCGGCCGTGCGGGCGGGTCGCCAGGCAGGCCGAGAGCGCGGAAGAGCTCGTGGCGGATGTCACGGGGCGCGCCCCGGCCGGCAGTTGTCGGTCGGGCAACGGTGGTGTGCCTGTCTTCGACGCCGAGGGCAACGGGTTCTGCGTCGAGTGCAGCTATGCCCGGGGGGTTTCGTCTGATGCGCCGCGGGGGTGGTCTCGCGTCGTGTGCACGACGCGAGACCACCCTTGACCGGCTACTCGGTCTCGGGGGGCGGTGATCAGCCGGGGAGCTGGCTGTTGCAGTTGCTCATCCAGGCGCTCATGGTGCTTTGCGTGGAGTAGTCGCCGGAGTGGTGGGCGGCCAGGTAGACGTTGTAGATGTCGGCCTTGATGTCGCCACCGGTCTGCGGGCCGACCTGGCCGTCCTGCTGGATGCCCTTCGAGCCCTGGTAGGCGACCACCGCGTTGTAGGTGTTCTGGCCGAACTGGCCGTCGACCGAGAGGCCGGCGCTGTCGAGGTAGTTCATGGCCTGCTGGACGCACCTTACCGGCTGACCGGTGGAGCCCCACTGGATCGTGGAGGCGGCGTTGGCCGTGCCGACGGCGAGGCCGAGGGCTGCGGTAGCGCCGATGGTGAGGGTGGCCGCACGAAGGGCCCACTTCTTCTGCATGTCGAGTCTCCTCAATCGCTCAAGTCACTCTGGTCACGGGAGCGTTGTCGGGTCGCTCCCGTCGTATTCGTGTGGCCCCGCCCCCATTGGGCGCGGGGCGAGGCCACAGGTGCTGTCAGTTCCCGGCTCTGCAGCGGGTCGCCTGGAGCCGTTGCGGGGCCGTTGGGGTCTCTCGCTGCCGATGACGATGCGTCATTTCATTTCCTGGGCCAAGGGATTCGTCTCTCGACGAATCCCTTGCCGCGGCTGTCTGGCGGGGTCCAGGATCAGCAGGTGTTGAGGATCCGTTTCATCGACCGGGATCTGGCGCTCACCCGGGTCGCGCCGGCCGCCGACATGTCCGCGGAACTGTCCTTGAGTCTCCGCCTGCTGGCGACCCGCCGGCCGGAGAGCAGGCTCGGGAAGTGGCGCGAGCAACTCGGGCGGCGCTGGAAGCCGCGTTCGGCCATGCTGTTCGACCTGTTCGCGGCGACCGACCTTCCGGAATTCCTGATCGCGCGGCCAGAGGGCCGGGACACGGCCGAGGCCACGGCGGACGGGATGGACCGGGACGGTCGCGGCTATCTGCGAGGGCTGGGCCGCCTGCGCCGGCTGACACCGTTCGCCAGGGATCTGCCGAACGGTGACCACCGGTCGCGTGTGCTGCTCGGCGACCTCACGGCGGAGTACCAGTCGGCGGCAATCACGCCGTACTGGGAGCAGATCGACGCTGTGGTGGCCGCGGAGCACCAGTACCGGACGAGGCAGCTGGCCACCGGGGGCCTGAACGCGGTACTGGCCACACTGCACCCGGCCGCCCGGTGGAAGCCACCTGTCCTGAGCCTGCCGATGTCGTCGCCCTGCGTGACCGAGCTTCCCCTGGCGGGTCGCGGCCTGGTGCTTCAGCCGGCCGTCTTCGCGTCCGGCCGCCTGGTGATCGCCGGCTTCGAGCGTCCGGAAGACCCGCCCGTGCTCATCTACCCCCTGCCAGCCAGCACGCCAGCATCCAGGCCGACGCCGGCCTCACCACCAAACAGCGACAAGGCGGCACAGTGCTGCACCACATCACACTGCTGGGCGAAGTCCTCCTGCAAGGCGGAGTGGAACATGCCGCGCAGAGCGCAACGCGGACGCTGCAGGCGGAGACGAACTGACGGAGATCCTCGCGCCCTAACCCGACAACATCATGAATCTGGAGAGCCTTCTGTGAGTACCCTCCTGTCCACCCGATGCCGGGTGTCGCTGGGCCTGGCCCTGGCGTCCGTACTGACGGGCGTCGGCGCGTACACCGCCGCGGCCGCGCCCGCCGCGGCCGCGCCGGCCCCGATACCCCTCACCTCCTCGGCCTGTCCGGCCGACCTGCAGCAGGGTGAGGCCGACGGCTGCGTCACCCAGCTCCAGCTGGAGCTCAACCTGACCGGCGCCCAGCTCACCGTGGACGGGCAGTTCGGATCGGCCACCGGCACGGCCGTGCGCACCTTCCAGGCCTCCCACTCGCTGACCGCGGACGGCATCGTCGGCCCGGCCACCAAGTCGGCGCTCGACGCGGCGGCGGCCGCCGCCTCCGCCACCGTGGACCTGCGCACCCAGTGCGGCGATCTGCAGACCGGCGCCGGCGGCGCGTGCGTCAGCACCCTGCAGACGATGCTCAACACCTTCCACGCGGGCCGCCTCACCGTGGACGGGCAGTTCGGCCCGGCCACCGACACGGCCGTGCGCAACTTCCAGGCCGCCCACACCCTGACCATCGACGGCATCGCCGGCACGGCCGTCAAGAACGCCCTCTACACCAGCACCCCCGCCCCGCTGCCCAGCGGCGCCGTCGACCCCATCAAGGTCCTGAACGCGGCGAAGTCCTACCTGGGCGTCAAGTACGTGTGGGGCGGCGGCCACTCCCTGCGCGGCGAGGGCCCCGGCCCCTCCCTGGGCACCTGCGACCAATACACCGGCCCCCAGCCCTGCGCGGCCAACACGACCGTCGGCCTGGACTGTTCGGGCCTGGTGCGCGCGGCCTTCTGGTTCGGCGCCGGCATCGACCTCGCCCATGGGGGCGGCACGACCGAGCAGACCCTGGACAGCCACCTCACCCCGATCACCGAGTCCCAGCGACGCCCCGGCGACGTCGAGTACTTCGGCGCGGACGCTCACAACACCGTGCACGTCGTCCTCTACGCCGGCACCGACCCCACCACCGGCGCCGACATGATGTACGAGGCGAAGGAAACAAACACCAACGTCCACTACGTCACCCTGCGCACCGGCGGCTACTGGTACCACGTCTCGGCCTGACCACCCGGGTGCCGCGCGGGTGACGGCTGCCGTCACCCGCGCAGCGCCCGACACCACCAGCCCAGGGCAGCTTTCCGCTCCAGCACGCCGCCACCGTCGGCGTCATGGCGCGGTGGTTCGGTTTCACCGGCGCCCGCGCCCTGCGTTCGTTCTTCGAATTGCGCGGCAGCGGTACTGAGGGGGACATCATGCGACCTGAGTTCGTCACGGTCATGGGCACCGGATACGTGGCGCGCAGCGTCGCCGACCGCCTGGCCGACGCCGGCTTGACGCCCAGCACCCCGCCGACCGGCGGTGCCCACGTGCTCGTGACCGGGTTCGCCGTCGCGGAGCCCAGCCCGCACATCTTCGAGGAGACCCGCCGCGTCCTCGCCGCGATGACGCCCGGTAGCTGGTGGATCGACATGACCCACCCCCCGCTGCGGACCGACGACCTGTGGGTTCCGCCGGAGGATCTCGCCCGGGTCACACGGGTGCGCGTGCCGGTCACCGACGTGCGCGGCGTGCTGGTGGCCAGTCCGCCTGTCGACCTGGACCTTCGCAGCCGCCAGGTGTGCGACGCCATCCTGAGGGTCGCCGACCTCGTCCTGCCCACGCAGACCCCCGAGTTCCCGGCAGCGAGGCACAATGACTTGGTCTGGTTGGGGAGGAGGGGCCCATGGGGAAAGGGGACGGCCGGCGGGACCGGCGCCCGGGGCGCGGTCCGGCGGGTGGGGTGTTGCTGCGGGGCCTGGTTGCCGTGCTGGGGCTGGCGATCGTGGTGTTCGGCTTCGTCCGCTACCACGATGCCTACGACGAGGGCGGGGCCTACCTCGACGCACCTGTCTGCGATGCCCGGGCCGACGGGGAGGCACAGGTGGACTGCCTGCGGTCCGAGAGCGGCCGGGTGACGAAGAAGTGGGTCGACATCAACATCGACACGGCCTCGTACCGCCTCACCGTCCTGCGGGAGAACACGCCGGCCCGCACCTACAAGGTGGATAGGTCGTTCTACGAGGCGGTGGACGTCGGCTCGACCGTGGAACTGCGTTCCTGGCGGGGGCGGGTGGCCGAGATCGTCCAGCAGAAGCACCGGAGTGACCCGCCGTCCACCCCGTGGGCCGCGGCGTTCCGGATCAGCCTGCTGGTCACGGCGGGCACGGCGCTGCTGGCCGGCGGCCTGGCCGGGGTGTTCCTGGAGCGGTGGAGGATCCAGGCGGTGATCCTGGTCCCGCTGTTCCTCCTCACCTGGGGCCTCGGTGCGCGGCTACTGCTCTGGCACTGGCCGCAGGCCCTGACCATGGGCCTGCCCGCGCTGGCCTGGCTGATCGCCGCCGGCCTGGCGACAGCCGCGGCGAAGGCGAACTGAGTGCGAGCCGCCCGGCCGTAGCGACGGCGGCCTGATGCTGCTCGAACTGCAGCACCAGGCCAGCGTCCTGGCCGGCCAGGTCCAGGTCGAGCTCCTCGATGTTGACGTCCACGATCTCCTCGGAGCGGGCGCACGTCTCGCAGAGCGTCCGCCACAGCGCCTTCTCCCGGAGGTGGACGTCGTGGCGGCCGATCAGCCGAAGGTGAGGAGGCGCGGGTTGGCGGCGCTGGCGGTGGTGCGGGATCTGCGTGAGCATCGGGATCCGGTTTCGGCGGAGGAACTGGAGCAGTTCGAGACCGACGCGCTGGCCGGCTTCGTGCTGGCTCGGACGTCGGCCGGGTTGGCGGACAGCACGATCCGTGGCGACGTCGGCCACTTGGAAGAGATCCGCACGTGGTTCGGTCGGTCGCTGTGGGACATGGAGCCAGCCGACGCGGACGCGTACTCCGGGCGGGTGCTGCGGGGCTCGCCCAGCGGTACCCGTCTGGCCCGCTCCCAGGCGCTGAGCACGTACTTCCTGTTCCTGGAGTTGCGACACAACGTCTGAGCTTGTGATTTATCCAGCGGTCTCGAACAGGCGGACCTGCTGATCACTCGTCCGGGTGTTCACGGGACGCGGAAGCGGCCTTCGCGTGATCCTGAACTCGACCAAGAGGTGCAGGACTTGACGCGAAGGCCGTAGTAATGAGTGTGGTGGAACAGGGCGTGCAGTGCGAGCCGTTCGCGGAACTGTCACGCTTCCGGGGGGTCTTCTACGACTGCCTGATCGGACGGCGCGACGCGCTGTTCGAGCTCGCGGACGCGGTGCTGTGCACCGACGGCCCGGTCAAGACCCTGGTCGGCCTGGCGCTGGCTCCCGAGCACCGGCGCGGCCACGGCGCCCTGTACGGCGCGCTGAACCGCGGCCGCCTGGACGTCGAGCGGCTGCGGACCGAGCTGGCCAGTCTGCCGCTGCCGCGCGCCGCCGACGGCCGCCTGGTCCTGGCGGTAGACGTCTCCCCGTGGCTGCGGCCGGACGCCGCCACCAGCGACGCCCGCTCGTTCTGTCACACCTACGGCCGTGGTGAGAACAAGCACCTGATGATCCCGGGCTGGCCCTACTCCTGGGTCGTCGCCCTGGAATCGGGCCGGACCTCGTGGGTCGCGCCGCTGGACGCCGTCCGGCTGCGGCCGGGCGACGACCTCGCCGCGGTGACCGCCTCGCAGCTGCGGGATCTGGTCGAGCGCCTGATCGCCGCAGGCCAGTGGCGCCCGGGCGACCCTGCGGTGTGGATCGTGACCGATGCCGGCTACGACGTGATGCGCCTGTCCTGGCTCCTGCGCGACCTGCCCGTCGAGATTCTGGGACGCCTGCGCTCGGACCGGGTGATGCGCCGCCCGGCACCGACCCGCGCGGAGTTCGCGCTGGCCAACCCGGCCGGGGGCCGGCCGCCCAAGCACGGCGGCGAGTTCATCTTCAAGGACTCCCGGACCTGGGGCACCCCGGACGCGGAGACGAAGGTGGAGACCACCCGCTACGGCACCGCCCATGCCCAGAGCTGGGACCGGCTCCACCCCGAACTCCAGCAGCGCGCCGCCTGGCGGGACCACCCCGGCAAGCTCCCAGTCATCGAGGGCACCGTCATCCGCCTCCAGGTCGACCACCTGCCCAGCGGCGGCGACCCCAAGCCCTTGTGGCTGTGGTGGTCACGACCGACAGCCGGTCCGGCGGAGACCGACCTGGCCTGGCAGACCTTCCTGCGACGGTTCGACATCGAGCACTTCTTCAGAATGATCAAGCAAACGCTCGGCTGGACCACACCGAAACTCCGCGACCCCGAGGCAGCGGACCGCTGGACCTGGATCATGGTCGCCGCCCACACCCAACTACGCCTCGCCCGGCCCCTGGCGACCGACCTACGACGCCCCTGGGAGAAGCCAACCGAACCGAACAGGCTCACTCCCGCCCGGGTCCGCCGTGGGTTCCGACACCTGCGTGCCAAAGCCTCAACACCGGCAACAGTGCCGAAACCCTCCCGGCCCGGCCCCGGCCGCCCACCCGGCTCGAAGAACCGCCGCCCCGCGACCCGCTACGACGTGGGCCTGCTCCTGGCCACCGGCGAGTCCTACCGCAAACCGACCCACCACAAGGTCGGCACCAAACCCCGCCGCACGGGGTAGGTGGTTGTGTCACAGCGTCCTGCGAGGCTATGACCCATGATCGAGCCTCCACGCATCGGCATCAGCCCGGTGATCGCTTCAGTGACCGAGTCCTGGACCTTCATTGACGCCTGGCTGGCGGAGCACGCGCCGGCAAGCCTGGCCGAGCTCCAGCTGCCCGCATCGCCCGAAGCCATCAGCAGAGCGGAGGAGCGGCTCGGATTCCCGATTCCCGCTGATCTACGGGAGTCGTTGCTCTGTCACAACGGCGACGGTTCGTCCGTCGGGGTCCTCCCGTGCGGCCCTATGTACTCCACCGAGAGGATTGTCGAGATCCGCGACATGCGGATGAGGATCTGGGATGCCGACGATCCGGACCAGCAGGACGATCCATGGTGGGGAATGCTGTGGGTGCCGTTCGCCGGCGGCGACGGCGACGAACACTTCATTCACGCTGGTCCCGGCCTGTGGCACAACCACCTCGGCCGGGCTCCGCACGACGACTCCGCCTACTTCGTCGGCTGGCCGAGCCTCGCCGCATGGCTCCACGGCATCACCCAGGCGATGGCGCACTACGACGACCGTGACTGGAGCGGAACGGCCTACCGACCGATGCTCCGGAAGGACGGAACAGTCGACTGGTAGACCAGTCGACCAACCAGGGTCTGGATAAACCACAAGCTGAGCTTGTTCTTTAACCTCTCGCCCGGAGCCGGGCCTACGTGGCATCCGCGTACGCGAGGTGGGTGCCGCAGGCTCGGCACTGGAAGAGGTAGGCGGTTGGCTGGCCGTCCCTGGTCAACGCGTTGAGGTATTGCTCGGCCTGTGGCTTGGGCCAGGAGGTGAGTTCTTGTCGAAGGGATGCCGATGCATCTGGGTAGGCGGCAAGCTCGGCGGCTCCGGCGGGGCCGAGGAAGGCCGCGCCGTCTGCGCAGTGGATCAGCCATCGCTCCTGCTGCCAGCCGCTGAATCCTGGCGTGCGTTGCGTGATCGCGAAAAGCCGATCCATCGGGACGTCGTCGACGACATCGGTGAACTGGGCCTCGAAGCGGTCAGCCGCGCTCCCGTCCGCGATGCACCACGGGCAGAGTCGATCGCGGAGATTCTCGGCCGCGTAGACGGGGCCGGCGTAGATGTAGCCGCGGGCCCGACCACAGCAACTGCACTCCGTGTCGGACTGGACGATGGCGCCGGTGGCCACGGGGTCGGGGTGATACGGAAACACGGGAAGCGGCTCTCTCACGGGCAGCGACCGTATCACCGCAGTCCCTGCCGCTCAGGCGGGTCTGTCAGTCCTCCGGGGCTTGGTACCCCTCTTGTGATGAGCCGGGCGGGCGTACGCCTCGCCGGTCGCGAGGACTTTGCCGACGCCGTGACGGGGTGCCGGAGTGCGGTTCGGGGAGCCTGGTGGTCGGCCGGGGCCGGGCCGGGTCGGGTCGGTTTCCGTGCACGCGCCGGCGATGGGGTCTTCGTGTGGAGGTTCCTGAACCCGCGTCGGACACGGGCGGGGGTGAGCTTGTTCGGTTCGGCCGGTCTTTCCCACGGGCGGCGGAGGTCGGTGGCGAGGGGGCGGGCGAGCCGGAGCTGGGTGTGGGCGGCGATCACCAGCCAGGTCCACCGGTCAGCCGCCTCGGAGCTGCGGAGTCTGGGCTTGGTCCAGCCGAGCGTCTGCTTGAAGAGGCGGAAGGTGTGCTCCAGGTCGAATCTTCGCCCGCACGTCTGGGGAAGTGAGAGGCCGGGGGGATCCCAAGTGCCGCTCACATCACACCAGATACGTATGGCTCCATGGGGGGAACCATGAACATCCGCTCCAGCATCGCTGTGCTCGCCCTCGCCCTCGGCCTCGGCGCCGGCCTGCTGGCCGCCGCGCCGGCCTCGGCGTCGTCGTTCCCGCCGCTGTCGTCCAACTCCACGGTGGAGATCCAGGCCGACTTCAGCGGCAAGTGCCTGGAGGTCGCGGACGCGCGCACCGACGACGGCGCGCCCATCGTCGAGGCGACCTGCACCGGCGCCAGCAACCAGCAGTGGAACATCACCAACGGCTACGTCTTCAACGTCCACAGCGGCAAGTGCCTGGACCTGCCGGGCTGGAACCGCAACGCGGGCACGGCGATCGACCAGTGGACCTGCAACCAGGGCGACAACCAGCGCTGGGGCCACCTCGACCTCACCGGCGGCGGCATGTCCATCGTCAACACTCGTCATGCCGTGGGAAGAACCCTCGGGCGGCCACGAGGTCAAAGCTCCGTAGGCCCGGGCGCAGCCGCTGAACCATATGCCCCTTTGTGGCGTCTTCTGCCCCGTACCCATCCCGATCAAGGAGATCCCACTGTGAAGGTCCACCCCGTTACCGCTCTGTTCCCGATGCTCGGCCCCGACGAACTCCTCGACCTCGCCCAGGACATCGAGAGCAACGGCTTGACCGAGCCCGTCATCCTGGACGCCGACGGCGTCCTCCTGGACGGCCGCGGACGACTCGCCGCCTGCGAACTGGCCGACGTCGAACCCCGCTTCACCACCTATCAGGGCGACGATCCGGTCTGCCTGATCGTGTCCGCCAACCGCCACCACCCGAACACCACCGCGAGTCAGCACGCCATGATCGCCGCGATGGCACGCTCACTGTCCCCGGGCTCACTCCCGTCCGACACGGCCCGGTGCGGCATCAACGTCACCCGGCTGTCCATCGCCACCACCGTGCTCGAACACGCCCCCGACCTCGCCGAACAGGTCCGCATCGGCACCCTCGCCCTGAACGCCGCCTACACCGCCGTCCGCAGACGCAAGGCTGACGCCAAGGCCCTCCTCGCCCAGCACGCACGACTGCGCCAGCACGCCCCCGACCTCGCCGAGCAGGTCATCGCCGGCCACCTCGCCGTCACCGACGCCACCGCGGCCCTCGACTCCCGACAGGAGGAGGAACACCTCCGCCGGCGCGTCGAGGAGATCGACGCCATCCGCCTCGCCGACGGCGACACCACGCCGGCCTTCGCCCGGACCGCCGAAGCGGGCGATGTCGACTGGCGCCACGCCCATCAGATGGCCGAGCAGTACCTCGCCCAGCGCCACGACGCCATCCGCCACGTCCAGCACAGCCTGGCCGGCATCGCGGAACTCTGGAGCGCCGTCCAGGATCTCGCCCACCACCCTCGGAGCCCCTACGCCCGGGAAATCCTCAAGGGCCTCACCGGCCCGGCGCGCACCCTCGCCCACCGCCTCATCGCTCTCGAAACCGCTTGCGCGACAGGCACGGCCTGATCTGCACCCCGCTGCCGTTACGGCTGAGACAGGGGCCGGAAGTCTTCTGCGGCGGCGGAGAAATGACCCGCCGCCGCTGCCTGTGCATACTCCAACGCGCTCCGACGGACCCCGGGTGCCGCATCTGGCCGGCGGCTCCGCGCCCATCCAGGGCCTGGCCGCTGACCGGCTCAAGCGCTGCTCCACCCGGCTCCGGGGGCTCGCCCACCGACCTGGACGGACCAGGGCCCGAGTTGCCGTGCAAGAGGCGGAGACCGAAGGAACGCCGCGCAGCCGTCCATGCGGGCCGTGTCAACGCGAACCCGGGTAAGACCGTGGCCCAGCGGCGACCTCGCCCGACTGCGCCCCAGCCCTTCCCGGGACGGCGGCCGTCGCGACCGGCTCGACGGTCAGGAGAATTGTCCGATTAAAACACTTATGCGACGTTATATCAGCTGATATGGCATTCCGTCAGTTCTTCGTCGGATGTCCATGTGATCTGCATGATACGAACTTGTGTATTCGGGGTCGGTCTGCCTAGCGTTCAGGCTGTTCGCACCTGCGGACCCTGCCGCCGGGACGCCGAGTCCTGTCCACCGGTCGGCCGGACGTCGAGCAGTGCACCGGGCAGGAGCGGGGGAACCAGGTAGTTCGCCGCGCCCTGCTCGGCCCGTTCACGGACGAGATGGGTGTGGCTAGGGGTGAAGCCGCTACGTGCGGCCGGGCTACCTCACGGCCCGAACCCGACAGCTCACCCCGCAGGCGTCGCAGAGGGACGCCCCATGCTGATTTCAGGTACCGGCCGGCATCGCCGTGCGCGCCGGAGACACACCCCGCGTCTGGCCGCCACCGCCGGGATCGCCGGCGCCGGCCTCATGCTGCCGCTGCTGAGCGCGAGCGGAGCCTCCGCCGCGCCCGGCTCCCACACGCACGCGAGCCACGCCGGCTGGCAGGAGCACCATCAGCACCGGCACCAGAGCGACTCCGATAATCAGCACCGCCACCAGGCCGGCCCACCCTCCGCTCCAGCCTCGCCCGACGCCTCGCACGCCTCGCACGCCTCGCCGTCGCCGTCCGCCCCGGCCTCCCACGCCCCGGAATCCGCGGCCGCGCGCCCCGGCGGCGAGTCCCAGGGCTCCCATCCAGCGTGGCCCTCTGCTTCGACCCCGGCCCCGGCGTCCCACACGTCCGCGCCGTCCTCCCCGTCCGCCTCGGTCACGCACGCCCCCGCCCCCGCGGCCGCACCCGCCACCCCGGCCGCGCAGACCGGTTCGAACTCGGACGCCGTGCAGCAGGTCCTCAATCTGATCAACCGGGCGCGGGCCGCGCAGGGTCTGCCCGCCTACACCATCACGTCGGGGCTGACCGACAGCGCCGAGGCCCACAACCAGACGATGGCCGGCGGCTGCGGCATGTCCCACCAGTGCCCTGGCGAGGCCGAGTTGGGGGCACGGGAGACGGCTGCGGGCGTCCAGTGGAACGCCGCCGGGGAGAACATAGGCTACGGCAGCGGGGTCTCCACCTCGGCCCAGGACATCGCCGCCCTGGCGGTCAGCCTGACCCAGGGCATGCTGAACGAGACGCCGCCGGACGACGGCCACCGCAAGAACATCCTCAGCAGCGTATTCACCCACATCGGCATCGCCGTCCACCGGGATGCCAGTGGAACCGTCTGGCTCACCCAGGACTTCTCCAACTGACCCGTCCGTCAAGGACGTAGGCCGAGGCCGGACCGACCCCGTCCGGGCGGGTCGGCCGCCTCCGTCCCGCGGGCACCCGGCCCGTGAGACGGAGGCGGCCGGAGGATCAGGACCGGATGTCGAGCGCGCCCACCGGGTGGCCGGACCAGATCGCCCGGGCGGCCACAGCCGGAAGGAGTCCCCCGTTCGGACGCCGTCCTGGCTGTCGTGTGGGTCATGACTCACCGCGTGCGGTACACCGTCGAGGCGAAGACGGCGATCGACGCGCTGCCCGCTGAGCGTCGTGCTCTCTTGGCCTCCCGGCCCAGCAGGCGGTGCGCGGTGATCAGCGCCACCGCGGCGCTGCGGGCAGGCATCGCCTCCTCTTTAGCTTGGGATCTACTGACTTCAGCTCGTCAGGGTGAGGTAGGGCTGTCGGGGGTCAGCCCGGTGCCGACTGTGAAGCCGTCGAGGATGTTGGGCCGGTACTGAAGGCGCTTGAGCCGGTGGCGCACCGGCCACTGCCGCTCCGTCCGCAGGCCTGAACCGGGATCTCGTCGTCCGCCCGTGCCCGCCCGCCGCCCTGGCCGTGCGCGTCGGCGACGCCGGCGTCGAGGTCGGCGGCGTAGCGCACCAGCGCGTCGTACAGCCGGGGCGGTGGTCTGAAAACTCCGCCACACCACCCGTCGGGGAAGCGATCCCACCCGCAGCCGTCGGCGCCAATCGGACCAGTTCTAGGCGTGAACGCGGGGCGAGGACCGTGGCGGGTGTAGGCCGTGGGGGCGGCCAGCCGCCAGGAGCCGCCGGATCTCTGCCACGGTGAGGTCCA
This sequence comes from Streptomyces viridifaciens, assembly GCF_001888885.2. Lineage (NCBI taxonomy): Bacteria > Bacillati > Actinomycetota > Actinomycetes > Kitasatosporales > Streptomycetaceae > Streptomyces > Streptomyces viridifaciens. The sequence continues at coordinate 613,059 of NZ_CP090840.1, read as the reverse complement.
CCAAGATGGGGGAACCGTTTCTGCAGCCCCCTTTGATACCGCAGCCATCGCGGCCAGGAAGGCATGGGCGAGCATGGCCAGGGTGATGTGCCGCATCCAGCCGGTGTAGCGGCGGACCTCGTACTGGTCCAGGCCACACTCGTTCTTCGCGGCCTGGAAGCACTCCTCGATCGTCCAGCGAATCCCGGCAATCCGCACCAACTGCTCTACTGTCGTGTCGAGTTGTGAGTAGGCAAGGTAGTAGGCGATCTCGTCGGGCCTGCCCAGGCTGCGGCGGGCCAGTGCCCACCGCTGGCGGACCTGGGTCTCGCCCTGGTAGTCGTACTCCGCCACAGCAGGCAGTCGGATGGCCGCCCAGTCGTAGACACGCGGCCCCTTGGCGCCGTGGCCGCACGAGATCCGTTCCCAGGCCTCGGCCGGGGCCTGGGAGAACAGCCAGTCGATGCGTGGACAGCCTACGCTGAACTGGGACTTGGGCACCGCAAGGACGTAGCCGACGCCGGACTGCTCCAGCAGCCGGCGGAAGCGCCCCTCCTGTCCGTAGGCCGAGTCGGCGTTGACCCAGGCGATGGGCAGTGGGGAGGCCAGTGCGCGTAGCACCATGGCCTTGGCCAGCTCACCCTTGGTGTGGAACTCCCGCTCGTCGGGGACTTCGCCGCGCGGCAGCGGTCCCGATCCTCAGTCCAGGACTTGGGCAGGTAGAGCTCGCGGTCGACCAGGGCCCGTCCGCGGCTGGTGGCGTAGGCGGCGAACACCCCGATCTGACAGTTCTCGGTTCGGGCGGCGGTCCCGGAGTACTGGTGCTGCACGCCCGCGGAGGTGGTGCCCTTCTTGACGAAGCCGGTGTCGTCAATGATCAGGACTCCGTCGCTCCTCCCGAGGCGTTCGGCGACGTAGTGCTGGAGCTCGTCACGGATCTCGTCCGCGTTCCAGCGGGCACCGGCGAGCAGGTGCTGCAGCCCGTCGGGGGTGGCGTGACCGGCGTACTCGGCCAGCTGCCAGCCATTTTTGCGGCCGACCGGGCCGAGCAAGCCTCGGACGTAGCCGCGCATCCGGCGGCGTGGCTCCACGCGCCTGAAGCGGTGGCCGACACGGAGGAAGAGGTCTTCGAGTTCGTTGTCCCAGGTCTCGGCCGCAGGCTCGTTGATCACGACGAGAGACTGCCCCGCCGCTGTCACTACCAACGTCGGCTGCACACGATCGAGGGGCGGTTCCATGAAGACCGCCCCTGACGGAAATCATCCCGCTACACTCGCCGCGCGCAGCCTCTGACCAGGCAAAACGTCGAAGTCCTGCTGGAGTACTAGGCGCCGTTGTCTTACTGGTGTGATGGACCCAGTCGGCGGCCACGCCACCCATGAAGAGATCACCGACCAGCACAGCGACGGCCTGTCTCGGGCCGCGCGGTGACAATAGGCGTGCCCGGGTGCCAACTGGCGTGTCCCGGCACAGCAGGCCGTAGTCGGCCCGGCGGAGGTTGCATCTGAGGTTGCTGCTTGAAGTTGCTACTCGGGGTTGCGTCAGGCGGTGCCGCCGGAGGCGGGTTTGCGCAGTTCAGCGCCCGTTGTCCATAGGCTGGCGGGCGCCGACTACTTCTCCCCGGGCACCTTCGGCAGTGCCGGGTGAAGTCCGAGCACCGGAGCGCCGAAGGAGAACAGGAGCAGGAGAGCCGGCGCGCAGAGCAGGAGCGGAGACAGGATCCCGGCCACCTGATGCTGCGCGCCGACGGCGTGACGGGTTGTCCGCTGCGCGGTGGCCCGGCGGCCCCGCTGCGCGGCGCCACCGGCCGGGAGGAGGGGCGAGGAGGAGACCCGGCCGGCGCCGACGTTGGCGTTCGATCTGATCGGTCAGCTGCCGCAGGCGCAGCCCGCCGCAGCCTTCGCCTCGGCCGGGCTCTGGGTCGGGTCGACGGCCTGCTCGTCGGGGGTGCAGCAGGCGGTGGTGCCGCAGCAGGCCTCCGGCGCGGCGTCGGACTTGCCGAGGGTGTCGGCGTCGGCCTTGACGACGTAGACCTCCCAGGGCTCCTTGCCGGGGCCGGTCACCCAGGTCTTGTCCTGGAGGGCGTAGCAACAGGAGGTGTCGTTCTCCTCGAAGGTGGCCAGGCCGGCGTCCTTGAGCAGCCTGGTGGCGGCGGTGACCTGCTCGGTGGTCTCGACCTCGATGCCAAGGTGGTCCAGGCGGGTGTCCTCGCCGGCTTCGCCCTCGATGAGGACGAGCTTGAGCGGGGGCTCGGTGATGGCGAAGTTGGCGTAGCCGGGGCGGCGCTGGGCGGGCTCGGCGTCGAAGAGCTTGGAGTAGAAGGCGATGGAGCCTTCGAGGTCGGCGACACGAAGGGCGAGCTGAACACGGGACATGGCGGTCTCCCCGATCCGAGACCTTTGATTCGACATCTGTCGATACAGCGAGCTTGTCTCTCCGAATAGATGGCTGTCAACATAGACACATGTCGAATCTGGAACTGTCGGTGCTCGGCCAGGACGACGCGGTGGCGTGCTGCTCGCCGATGGTCCGCGAGCCCTTGGGCGAGGAAGCCGCCGCCGACCTGGCGAAGATGTTCAAGGCTCTGTCGGACCCGGTGCGGCTGCGGCTGCTGTCGTTGATCGCCTCGCACGAGGGCGGTGAGGCGTGCGTCTGCGACCTGACCGACCCGTTCGACGTGTCCCAGCCGACCATCTCGCACCACCTGAAGGTGTTGCGCGAGGCCGGTCTGGTCGGCTCCGAGCGACGCGGCACCTGGGTCTACTACTGGGTCCTGCCCGCCGCGCTGGCCAAGCTGTCCGCTTTGCTCCAGACCCCGGCCGGCACCGTCCCCGCGACGGGCGGAGGTGGGAGATGACCGAGATGGCTCCGCTCGGGCGCCGGACCGCGGTCGAGTTCTTCGGGACCGGCGCGCTGGTCGCCGTCGTGGTCGGCTCCGGCATCCAGGCCACCAAGCTGTCCCAGGACGTCGGCGTGCAACTGCTCGCCAACTCCCTGGCCACCGTGTTCGGCCTGGGCGTGCTGATCGTCCTGCTCGGCCCGGTCTCCGGCGCGCACTTCAACCCGGTGGTCACCCTGGCCGCCTGGTGGACCGGTCGCCACGACGGTGACGGGCCGAGCTCGCGCGAGGTCGCGGCCTACGTCCCCGCGCAGATCCTCGGTGCGATCGGCGGGGCGGTGCTGACGGATGCGATGTTCGCCGAACCGCTGGTGCGCTGGTCGACCCACGCCCGTTGGGCACCGCACCTGTGGCTGGGAGAGGTCGTCGCCACCGCCGGGCTCATCCTTCTGATCTTTGGTCTGGCCCGCGCCGGCCGGGCGCACTTCGCCCCGGTCGCGGTCGCCTCCTACATCGGCGCCGCCTACTGGTTCACCTCCAGCACTTCGTTCGCCAACCCTGCGGTGACGATCGGCCGGGCGTTCACCGACACCTTCGCCGGCATCGCGCCCGCCTCGGTGCTGCCGTTCATCGCCGCCCAGCTCGTCGGCCTGGTCGTCGGCGTCGCCCTGCTCGCCGCGCTGTTCGGCCCCCCCGCCGCGGCCGCCGCCGAGGACGTCGTCGTCCCGCACGGCGAGCACCACCCCACCGCCGTCTCCGGCCGCTGAGCCCCGCCCCGCCGTTCCCGCCTCGAAGGAAGACCCCGTGAGCACTCTCCCCGACGTCCCGTCCGTGCTGTTCGTTTGCGTCCACAACGCCGGCCGCTCCCAGATGGCCGCCGCCTTCCTCACCCGCCTCGGCCCAGGCCGGGTCGAGGTCCGCTCCGCTGGCTCCGCCCCGGCCGAGACCGTGAACCCGGCCGTGGTCGAGGCCCTGGCCGAGGTCGGCATCGACATCTCCGCCGAGGTCCCGAAGGTGCTGACCGTCGAGGCCGTCCAGGCGTCCGACGTGGTGATCACCATGGGCTGCGGCGACGCTTGCCCGTACTTCCCCGGCAAGCGGTACCTGGACTGGAAGCTGGAGGACCCGGCCGGCCAGGGTGTCGAGGCCGTGCGCCCGATCCGGGACCAGATTGAGCAGCGCATCCGCGGCCTGCTCGCCGAGCTCGGCATCGAGGCCGCCGCGTGACCACCGTGACGGTCACCGGGATGCTCCCGCAGCACGCCGAGCAGGTGCTGGCGATCTACCAGGCCGGAATCGACGGCGGCGACGCCACCTTCGAGACCACCGCACCGACCTGGGAGGCCTTCAACGCCTCCCGCCTGCCCGAGCACCGCCTGGTCGCCCTTGACGGCGACCGGGTGCTGGGCTGGGCCGCCGTGGTGCCGGTCTCCGACCGGTGCGCGTACGCCGGCGTGGTCGAGCACTCCGTCTACGTCCACCCCGACGCCCAAGGCCAAGGCGTCGGCCTGGCTCTGCTGACCGCGCTGCTGGACTCCATCGACGCCGCCGGCATCTGGACCGTCCAGTCCGGCATCTTCCCCGAGAACACCGCCAGCCTCGCCCTGCACACCAAGGCCGGCTTCCGTATCGTCGGCACCCGCGAACGGCTCGGCCGCCACTTGGGCCGCTGGCGCGACGTCGTCCTTGTGGAGCGCCGCAGCCCAACTGTGGCCTGAGCCGGTAAGCAGGCCACCCTGCGGTCCTGGCCCGCGCCTACAGCTCGGTCCACCCGCACGCCCGGCCGTTGCTGCTGAGCGGGCGGGTGCGGACGGTCCGCGCTGCAGCAGGTCCTCGATCCGGGCGGCGCCGGCCGGGACGGCGGTGAGCATCTCGGCGGTGGCCGGGTTCTCCTCGGCGGCCAGGCGCAGGTCCGTCACCGCCGAGCGCACCCCGGAGGCCACGGTGCCGACCATGACCACCAGCAGCCGCGGGAAGGACCGCCAGCGCCGCTCCCACGCCCGACCCGACCCGTCCTCGCCGGCCTGCTCCCAGACCTGGGCGCAGGCCGCCAGCTGCGCCGCGGTCTCCTCGGCGCCGACCCCGGGGCGGTGGCGTTCGACGAACGCCCGCAGCCGGTGCCGCTCCTCGCCGGTGCCGGCGGTGTACGCGAGCTCGGCGGCGGGCCGGTACACGCCACCGCCGGCGGACAGCTCAGGGTGGGGGAGGAGGTCGAGTGGGCCGCAGGCCTTGCCGCGGGTGCGGGCGTCGGTGGCGAAGGCGGCGTGGATCCGGCCGACGTCGAGCAGGTGCTCGCGTCCGTGCCGCACGGCGAGCTGTTTGGTCTCCGGCACGGCTGCAGGGCGGCGGGCCTCGGGGAAGGTGGCCGCCACCGCCGCGCCCTGGGCGGTGAGGTGCCAGGCCTTCGCCCGGCCAGCCCGGGGCAGGGTCACGAAGTCCGCCAGGCCGTCGGCGTGCAGGCGGGTCAGCCGCTTCTGGGTCTGCTTGTCAGCACCTGCGATGCCACCACGCCAACTCCGGGTCTTCCATCGGCTCGTGATGCGTTCGCTCGAGGAGCGCCGCGTCCAGGCGCTCGACCTGCACCCGGAGTTCGCTGGCGGCCCTTGGCGGAAGCATGAACAGAGCATCTTGCAGCTTGTCCCGGGCCCAACCCTCCCCGCAGCAGAGGCAGGTGAACTCCGCCTCCCATTGCCTCCACCGGCGCCTCGTGCCGTGGACGCGCACGGACCACACGCTCAGCGCCACCGCAATGATGCCCGGAGACAATCGCTCCCGTTCGAGCACACGGACAGCGGCATTCGCCGCTCCCGACAGACCTGGGACATCGCGATGCCGCAGCCAGGGCCTATCCCCGCCGCGTTCCCGCGGCCGAAGTGAAGCTGGTGTTCTACGAGGCACGGCCCCTTCGGATGCAAGTCATGGACGGCATCCTCCCACAACCCAAGATCGGCCGGACAGACTCTAGCGGCTGGGGGGTCGGTTCGTGGTTCGGCATGGGGGTCGGGGGGGTCGGCTCGTGGTTCGGTTCGGCAGCCCGCCGTCCGTCCCGCTTGTTGCCTGTTTGTGCTGTTCATCGGGGGTGCCGGGCCGAACTCACCACCTCGACTTACCTCCCTGGGCCCCTGGCTGGTGGTGGTGGTTGTGGTGGGTGGGTTGGGGCGTTGGTCGGTGTGTCCGGTCGCTGCGCTGTGCCCCTTTTCTCTGCGTCCGGCTGGTGCCGGCCGCGTGTGGACCGCGATGCCCCAGCGGGTGATCGCCGACACCGGCCACGTGGTGACCCTGGCCTACTGGCCGGGGATCGAGAGCCTCGCCCCGACGACCTGGATCACCGCGACCCGCACCGGCGACGACACCACCCGCAAGCAGGGCCTTCAAGACCTGGCGGCCGGCACCTGGACCCTCGGCCGCTACCGGTGGACCGGCACCGAGCTGCTGAGCCACTTCCTGGCCGGCGAGTGGTTCTCCGTGCACTGCTTCCAGGACGCCACCACCCACGAGCCGCTGCGCTGGTACGTCAACTTCGAGAAGCCCTACCAGCGCCGTCCTGGCGGCATCGACACCCTCGACCTGTGCCTGGACCTCGTCGTCACCCCCGACCAGTCGGGGCACCACTGGAAGGACCGCGACGAGTACAGCCAACTGCGCCGCCTCGGCCTGATCGACGACTACCTCCACCACCAGGTCGAGCAAGCCCAAGGGCGGCCGATCGCCATGCTCGACAACCACACCGGACCGTTCGCCGCCGGCTGGCCCACCTGGGCACCGGATCCGTCCTGGCCGCTGCCGACCCTGCCCGACGACGCCGACGACCCGGCCGCCGGGCGGTGACCGCGCCGATCCCCGTGCGGGTGTGCGCGGTGCTGGTTCACGCCTGTGCGGCCCCGACTTGGAGGATCAGTGAACCGGTATCGGATGATCGAGATCGTCGAGCGCGTCATCGAGTCCTATGTCGAGGAGGTCGACTACGAGGACGTCGACACCAACGTTCTTGCGGAGAACGTCGTCCAGGCGCTGGAGCGGGCGGGGGTGGGCGCCACTGACGAGGGGCTGAGGGGACCCGGCGTAGGAGTACGGCCCTGGCCGGGGCTCGCTCCCGGAGTCTGCTCCCGGGCGCGGTCTCGTCCCGGGTGCGGACGAACTCCCCTGCCCCGGAATGGTCCTCTTGATCGAGGCCGGGAAGCACCGGCTCCATTCATTGAAAGGGTCCTCTCGTGTACGACCATGCACCGCACAGCTGCTTCCCGCTCTCCCGCCGGGGCGGCCTACATCGGGCGGTGGCGGTCGTGACCGCCGTGGCTGCCGTGGTCATGTCGGTCGGGGCACTGGCACCGACCGCAGCGTTCGCGGGCGGCAGGCCGGACAGCGTCCAGGCCAGCCTGAACGCGCTGGTGGAGGACGACGGCCTGCCCGCCGCGCTGGCCACCGTCAAGGGCCGTGACGGCCACACCCGCAGCTACACCGCCGGCGTCGGCGACCTCGCCACCGGGGCCAAGGTCCCCGTGGACGGGCAGATCCGGATCGGCAGCAACACCAAGACCTTCACCGCCGTCGTCGTCCTCCAGCTCGTCGCCGAGGGAAAGATCGGCCTCGACGCGTCCGTCGACACCTACCTCCCCGGCCTGCTGCGCGGCGACGGCATCGACGGACGGAACATCACGGTCCGTCAACTGCTTCAGCACACCAGCGGCCTGCCCGAGTATGTTGACACGAGCTCGATACTCGCCAGTCCGAAGCGGTACTACGAGCCGCGTGAACTTCTCGACGCGGCCCTCTCTCAGAAGGCTCACTTCGCCCCGACCGCGCGCTGGGAGTACAGCAACACCAACTACCTGGTGGCGGGTCTGATCATCCAGAAGGTCACCGGGCGGCCGCTCGGTGAGGAGGTCAACCAGCGCATCGTCGACCGCATCGGCCTGCGCCACACCTACTTCCCCACCCCCGGGGACATGAGCATCCACGAGGCCCACCCCGAGGGTTACAACCGGGACGCCGACGGCTCGCTCCGCGACTACACCGAGCTGGATCCGTCCTGGGGCTGGGCGGCGGGCGGCGTCGTCTCCACCAACAGCGACCTCATCCGCTTTTACACGGCACTGCTCGGCGGTCGCCTCCTCCCGGCGGCGCAGCTCGCCGAGATGCGCACCACCGTCCCCGCCGAGCTCTTGGGCCCGGGGGTCCGCTACGGGCTGGGCCTGGTGAGCCGGCCACTGCCGTGCGGTGGCCTGTACTGGGGCCACGGCGGGGCCATTCCGGGCTATGAAACCGCCGGGGGCGCCACCGACGACGGCCGCGCCACCAGCATCGCGGTGACCATGCTCCCGAGCGGTACGGCCGGGCAGCACCTGGAGGCCGCGGTGGGCTCCGCCCTGTGCCGCTGACTCTCCCCGATCCGGCCTGAGCGCCCGCACCGGTACGACCAGCAGGTTCTGCGCACATCTGTGCGCAGAACCCGCGCGCCCTACTGATCCCCCCTGCAGCAGAGGAGTTCCTCCGTGAACGAGCACGTACAGCACAACCGGGCCCACCGACACCGCCGTGGCCGGCGCGGGTTGGCGGTCGCGGTGGCCTCCGTGGCCGCCGTGGCCGCCGGCGTCGTGGCGGCCTCGGCGCTGGCACCGACCGCGGCGTTCGCGGGTGGTAGGCCGGACAGCGTCCAGTCGAGCTTGAACGCGCTGGTGAAGGACGACGGCCTGCCCGCCGCGCTGGCCACCGTCAAGGGCCGCGACGGCCACACCCGCAGCTACACCGCCGGCGTCGGCGACCTCGCCACCGGGGCCAAGGTCCCCGTGGACGGGCAGGTACGGATCGGCAGCAACACCAAGACCTTCACCGCCGTCGTCGTCCTCCAGCTCGTCGCCGAAGGAAAGATCGGCCTCGACGCGTCCGTCGACACCTACCTCCCCGGCCTGCTGCGCGGCGACGGCATCGACGGACGCAACATCACCGTCCGTCAACTGCTCCAGCACACCAGTGGCCTGCCCGACTACACGGACGCCCCCGCGCTCTCGGACTTCAGAACGATCCAGCACCGCTACTTCGAGCCCCGCGAGCTCCTCGACGGCGCCCTCGCCCAGAAGGCCCGCTTCGCCCCGGGCGCGCGCTGGGAGTACAGCAACACCAACTACATCGTCGCCGGACTCCTGATTCAGAAGGTCACCGGACGGCCCGTCGGTGAGGAGATCACCAAGCGCGTCATCGACCGCATCGGCCTGCGCCACACCTACTTCCCCACCCCGGGGGACATGACCATCCACGAGGCCCACCCCGAGGGTTACAACCAGGGCGCCGACGGCTCACTCCACGACTTCAGCGAGATGGACCCCTCGATGGCCTGGGCGGCGGGGGCGATCGTCTCCACCAACAGCGACCTCAACTCGTTCTTCACCGCGCTCCTCGGCGGCCGGCTCCTGCCCGCGGCGCAGCTCGCCGAGATGCGCACCACCGTCCCCGCCGAGCTCCTGGGCCCGGGGATCCGCTACGGGCTGGGCCTGCAGAGCAAGCCGCTCTCCTGCGGCGGCCTCCTCTGGGGCCACGGCGGGACCATTCCGGGCTACCGCTCCCGCGGCGGGGTCACCGACGACGGCCGCGCCGCCAGCATCACGGTCACCACCATCCCCGGCGACGCCGGGGCGCAGCACATGGCGGAGGCCCTGGACGCGGCCCTCTGCCACTGAACCACCTCCGGCGCGTTCGGGTTGCCGGACACCGGGCGGACGGCCCCGCAGCTTCCGTTATCGGGAGCCGCGGAGCCGTCCGCGAAGTACTCATGCTCGGTGAGCGTGACCAGTGTGTCGGCGGGCACCGTGACGGTGAAGACGAACTGCCGGGTCCTGCGCTCCCGCGTGTTGGTGAAGTCCAGGTGTCTGGCGTACTCGAGTTGCGCCGGATCGAGGACGATCCCGGTCTCCTCGGCCAGCTCCCGCACCGCGCCGAGCAGGGGGTCCTCGTCGGGGTCCAGTCCGCCGGCCGGGTAGTCCCGGATGCCCGGCAGGACGTCGTCCGGGAGCCGGTGCGTCACCAGCACCACGGCTTTGTCGTTGGCGACGGCAGGTGAGCAGGAGCGCGGCGGAGCGGGGTTCGATGCGCCAGGTGAGGGCGTAGGCGCGGGCGACGACCTGGGGCAGAGGTGACCGTCACCCCGGTGCCCGGCCTCGGCGACGAGGCCATCGACCTGGTGAACGCCCCGAAGGGCCCGTACGCGACCCAGGAGGTGCTGGCCGTCCGGATCGGCGACAAGGTCCTCTTCCTGGATGGCGACAACATCGTGGACCGGCTGCCGCACATCAAGGACCTCGCGGCCCCGATCGCCAAGCACATCAAGGAGGTTGCGCCCTGAGGCTCGTGGGGCTCAGTGCTCCTTGAGGCTGTCCGCGCCCTGGTAGCCGGCCGGCACGCCCTCGGCGGTGATCACGTCGGCGACCATGTGCCGGGTGCGCAGCGGCAGGATCTCCCGGTAGGCGGGCGAGTCGTACCAGGCGCGGGCCCGCTCGTAGTCGGGGAACTCGATCAGGATGAGACCGAGTGGTCCCCAACTGGAGCTGCTGGCCGAACACGGACGTATGGGGCCGGTGTGGTGGCGCTACGGCCGCCCCGGTCGGCACTGCCTGCTCAACGCGCTGGAGAACCCGAACAACCTCGCCGCCTACAACCAGCGCCAGAAGGGCCGCCAGGACCACCGAGATTGGATGTGCGTCCTGGCCTGTATCGACTGCGGCAATGCAGCCACGTGATCATTCTGACGGCCCGGCACCGCCCGACATAGCAACTGGGCGACACGGCATGACGGGGCGAACGCGGCACCGGATTCGGTAGTACGACCAATGCTGGCCGAACGAAGTCCGGCACCCGTTCCCTGCTGCCGCAGTGCCATAACCTCTTGTCCGTGGCCAGGACATGGGCGGATTCGTGGGAAGCGGAATGGGCGGGCGAGGGGTGCGCCAAGTGTGCACAGGGTCGCCCGGACGAGGACGAGTGGGGCGTCCGCTGGTACGCCGATTCGTTCGCTGACGCCTACCTGCTGAAGCGGCCCGCGAGCCCGGGGTACAGCGTGGTGGTGTTCCGGGGGCGGCACGTGCCCGATCCCGCACTGTTCACCGACGCGGAGGTCACGGGCTACTGGTCCGCGGTTCGGACTGTCGGCGCTGCGATTCATCGCGTCTACGCGCCCGCGCAGATCAACTACCAGTGCATGAACAACTCCGTGGCCCACGTGCACACCCACGTCCTGCCGCGCTACCTGGACGACTCAGGACCGCGCACCATGCTCCCGGACCAGGCATTCGCTGGCGCCCACTCGCTCGCCCCGGCCGAGCTGCTGGCGCAGCTGGCCCGCCTGAAGGCAGCGCTGCGGTAGGTTCCCGCGAGCCTAGGACGGCCCCGCCACCCGCACCGGCGGCGAAGTGGATCCCGCCTTCCGGCCCGGCGCCTGGCTGCGCAAGCAGGACAAGGCCCGCACCGACGGCAAGCTGACCGACCAGCAAACCGCACTCCTGAACGCGCTCCCCCGGCACGCCGAGACCGTCACCGGCTGACCCGCCCCGCAAGATCCCGCCGTCCCGGCTCCGACATCTCGGAAAGCACGCGATGACCGACACCTGGGTGGCCCTGGTGGAAGGCCGGATCGTCCATCGCGCCAGCTCGGGCGGCCTGCCGGAGCCCGTCTTGCACGCCGAAGCGTGGCAGGCCGGCGCGACTGAAAACTGGAGCCAACCGCCTGCCCGATGCTTTCCCTCGCAGGCTCTTGTAACGTGGCCTCGTCTAGGGCGGCTCGGCATCCATGGAGCGGATCATTACTACCCACAATGCCTCGCAATCCCAGCCCGAGACCGTGACGCGGGCTGTTGGCAAGCGCACACTGGCTCTGACCGCTCTCGTGACGGCGGCCGTTCTCACCTATGCCTTGGATCTCGGCAGCAAGCTTGTGGCTGTCTCGCGGTTGGAAGGCCAAGAGCCCGTTGCCATAACGGGCCACGTGCTGACGCTGCAAGTGTTCCGGAACTCGGGTGCGGCTTTCAGCAGCGGGCAGGCCTTCACTGTTGTGTTCACGGCGATTGCGGTCGCGGTTGTCGTGGTCGTCGCGCGTGCCGCGCGTAGGCTTCAGAGCCTTCCCTGGGCTGTCGCTCTGGGCCTGCTACTTGGGGGCGCGCTCGGCAATCTGACTGACCGGACCTTCCGAGAGCCCGCGGTATTTCGCGGGCACGTCGTCGACTTCATCTCCGTCGAGCACTTCGCGGTGTTCAATCTCGCAGATTCGGGCATTGTCTGCGGCGGTGCCCTGATGGTCCTCATGACGATCCGGGGCACTTCTCTGGACGGCTCAGCCCCCCAGGATCGGCAGAGCCGGAGCATTCTTTTCCCGCGGTGAGATCCGCAGTCCTGTCCCGATGCAGCCGCCAACGGCTCTGTCCCCCATCCGCAGCGTGACCGGGCAAGCAGGCGAGGTGAGAGATACGGGTGGACGAAGGCCAGGCGCCCGGGTGCATCCGGGCCGGACCGAGGAGACCCAGACCAAGCGACCCTTGTTGTCGGTGAGCGCGGCAGGCCGTGGCGTTTGTGCTTACCGGAGTGTGCGCTGTGAGGCGCTTGTTGTTCGAGTGGAGGTGGGTCCAGCGGGCCGTCCTTTCGGCCTGGCGCCCGGTCAGCAGCGGGGCGGCCGCCGCGGGGGGATCCTGCCCCCGGCATCACACCCGCGAACGCGGCGGCACCCCGGCTCCCCTTCAGGGCCGGGGTGCCGCCCGGCGCCCTCAGTGGCCTCCTGGGCCGCTGGTGTGCTCGGGAGTGCGCCACGACCGGCGCTGTCCGCACGGGCCAGAGCCACCGTGCGCGGACTCACCAGTGGTCCCGCTTCCTCGACATGTCCCGTGTCTTCGGGGCAGCCGACGTTCATCCTTGAGGGCCTGCTCGGCGGGCATTGCGGCACCATGCCTGGGTCGGCAGGGCCGGACGAAGGGTCCCTGGCCGGTGGCAGGCGTCTGGTGCGTCACAGGAGACGTGCCAGGGCCGCCTCGGAGGGGCTACCGGCCGTCGCCTGGTACACGATGACCACCTGGTGCTCGGCGCCGCCGACGGTGAGGGCCTGCCTCCGCAGAGCGAGGCTGCCGACGACCGGGTGCGTGAAGCGCTTGAGCTCGTCCCGGGCGGGCCGCGTCTCGTGCCGCGTCCACAGACGACGGAACTCCTCGTCCGTCTCCAGTTCGCCGACCAGGCGGACCGTCCTGGGGTCGCGCGGGTCGGCTTCGGCGCGCAGGGCCGCTGCGGTCTGCGCCGCCACCTGCGCCCAGTCGTGGAAGAGCCGCCGGGACGCCGGGTCGAGGAACACCGCTCGGACCAGGTTGCTGCCGGCCTCGTACATCGGGGCGAGCGCGCGGGCCTGCTTGTTCGCCGCCAGCACGTCGAAGTACCGGTTCCGCACGTACGCGGGGAGGCCGGTCCACGCGTCGAGGAGCCGGTGCACGTCCGGCGAGACCTCGGTCCGTGACGGCGGCTCAGGGGCCGGACCGACGAGGGCGTACAGGTGGGCGGAGGCGTCGGCGTCCAGCTGCAGCGCCCGCGCGAGGGAGCGCAGCACCTGGGGAGACGGATGCCGGTCGACGCCCTGTTCGAGCCGGACCAGGTACGGCTCGCTGATTCCGGCGAGCCGGGCCAGTTCCTCCCGGCGCAGTCCCGCCACCCGGCGGCGTCCGCCGGCGGGCACCGCCACATCCGCCGGAGCGACCCGTGCGCGCCGGGCCTTGAGGAAGTCTCCCAGAAGATTGTCGGCCACCATGCCGTGAGGGTAACCCTGCGGGGGTGCTGGCTGCCGAGGTGCGAACGGCGCAGGCTCGACGTCATGAAGACCTGGTTCATCACCGGCGCGTCCCGCGGCTTCGGCCGCATCTGGGCCGAAGCCGCTCTCGACCGCGGCGACCGCGTCGCCGCTACCGCACGTGACCCCGAAACGCTGCGGCCCCTCCTGGACGCCCACGGGGACGCCGTCCTCCCCCTGAGACTCGACGTGACCGACCGCACCGGCGTCACTGCCGCGGTGCGGTCGGCCGCCGAGACCTTCGGCCGCCTGGACGTGGTCGTCAACAACGCGGGCTACGGCCTGTTCGGCATGGTCGAGGAGACCACCGAGGAACAGGCCCGCGCCCAGCTCGACACCAACCTGTTCGGCCCGTTGTGGGTGACGCAGGCGGCCCTGCCGTACCTGCGGGCCCAGGGCAGCGGTCACATCCTGCAGGTCTCCAGCCTCGGTGGCCTCGCCGCGTTCCCCACGCTCGGGCTGTACAACGCCTCGAAGTGGGCCCTGGAGGGGATGAGCGAGGCCCTGGCCCAGGAGGTCGCCCCCTTCGGGATCCACGTGACCCTGGTCGAACCCGGCCCCTACGGCACCGACTGGTCCGGGGCCTCCGCCGTGCACACCGAGCCGCTCCCCGCCTACGAACCCGTCCGCGCCGCGCGCCGGGCCGGTGCCTCCGCCCGTACGCCCCAGGACGCTCGGGACACGGCCGCCGTCGTCCTCGAACTCGTCGACACCGACGCACCTCCCCTGCGGCTCTTCCTCGGCACCTACCCCTATCCGGTGGTCGAGGCGGCCTATCGGAAGCGGCTCGACACGTGGAACGACTGGCGGCACCTCGCGTCCCGTGCATGACCGGTCCGGGCACGCCAACCGCGGTCGTGCCGTGCCGTCGTGGGCGCGGAGGAAGCCGGCATGGGACGGCGTCTGAGGCGACTGGCGAGTCGCCATCGCCTACCGCCACGCTCGACGGTGCCGCCCTGGAGGCGTTGACCGCAGAGGGGGCGGCGTTGCGTCGCCAGGTCGTCGACTTGGCCGAGCGGCTCGCCGTGGTTCGGTCGGAGCAGCCCCCGGGCGGGTTCGAAGAAGGCCACTGAGCCCTGCCCGCGTGGAGGCCCCGGCAGACTCCCGAACGGCGGTCAGTTGGTCTGCCCGCTGGCGGGCAGGGAATTTCCCCAGTAGCGGACAGTCGATCCCCCCGCCGACCCACCAGCGCAGCCGGGGCCGTCGCCGGGCCGCCGCGGAGAGGGGGAGCGGCCGTCACGCCGGGCGGCGGGAGGACCCCCGGCGGTGGAGTGGCCTTCGTGGTGGCCGCTCAGCTTGGCGCTGCCCGATCAGGCGTCTTGCGGCGGGAGGATGTCCTCCAGTGCCTTCGCGCAGTCCAGGGCGGCCCGGGCGGAGCGGGGATGCACGGTGTGCTCGTAGGCGAGGACGGCTTCCTCGATGCTCGTCTCGGCGACGAGGGCATGGGCCAGGTCGCTGCCGTCGAGCATGGCGAGGTTGGCGCCGAGGCCCACGGGCGGCATCAGGTGCGCGGCGTCGCCCAGCAGGGTGATGCCGGGCACGTGCTCCCAGGTGTGCGGGACGGGCAGGACGAACACGGGCCGGGCGGTGAAGCCGGACTCGCTGTGACGGACGAAGTTGAGCAGGCTCCCGTCCCAGCCGTCGAGCAGGTTCACCACGTGCGCGCGTACGGTCTCGACGTCGTCGAACGACACACCCGCCGCCGCCTGCCAGTCCTGCGGAGCACGGAAGGCGATGTAGACGCGGATGTGGCCTTCGCCGTTGCGCTGGGCCAGCAGGGCCCTGCCGTCGGCGGTCGCCAGCATGGTGCCCTTGCCGACGAGGGCGGCCAGCGCCGGGTGGCGGGTGTCGCAGTCGCTGAATCCGGTCTCGATGAAGGTGACGCCGCTGTAGGCGGGCGTGGCGTCGGACACGGACGGGCGGACGCGCGACCAGGCACCGTCGGCGCCGATCACCAGGTCGGCCTCCTCCGTGCTCCCGTCCTCGAACACCAGCCGCCAGGTGCCGTCTCCGATCGGACGGACGGCGGTCACCGCGCGGCCCCACCGGACGGTGCCCTCGGGAAGGGAGTCCAGGAGGAGGGAGCGCAGCCGGCCCCGGTCGATCTCGGGGCTGTCGTCATCGTGGCTCGGCGGCCCCGGGACGGGCAGGACGGCGGCGGTGGCCGGGTCGAGTATGCGCCACTCCTGGCTCTCCGGGCGGGCCAGAGCACGGAACCCGTCTAGCAGACCCGCCGCCCGCAACGCCACCTGCCCGGTGCCGGAATGGATGTCGAGGCTACCGCCCTGGGGGCGGGCGTCGGCGGAGTTCTCACGTTCGAAGACGGTGACCGGCCGGCCGTGACGGTGCAGGACGCGGGCACAGGCGAGGCCGCCGAGGCCGGCGCCGACGACGGCGATGCGGGCGTTGGTGGTGGAGCGCATGGGACTGTCTCTCGGTAGGTCCAGGGGTGCCGGGGATCCGGCGCTCCGCCACGGAAACACAGATCGTCCGCGCGGGGCCAACGATTATCAGTCGTCCCACGGCGCTTGCCCCGCTGATCCTTTGACTCATGCCGTGGCGGACCCGTAGGACAGGGGGAGCCGTCGTGGCCCCGTCCGGAGTTGAGGAGTCGTCGTGCACACCGTCGCGGTCCTGGCGCTCGACCAGGTCATCCCGTTCGACCTCGCCACGCCCCTGGAGGTGTTCACCCGGGTCCGGCTGCCGGACGGGCGCCATCCCTACCGGGTGCGTGTGTGCGGACCCGGGGCCCGGATCCCCGCCGCGGGATTCGTGATCACCGCCCCCTGGGGTCTGGAAGGGCTGGCCGACGCCGACACCGTGATCGTTCCCGGGCGTGCGGAGGCCGCGCCCCCACCGGGTGAGGAGGTGCTGGAGGCGTTGCGCGCGGCGGCGGCCCGGGGCACCAGGATCGCCTCGATCTGCGCCGGTGCCTTCGACCTCGCCCTGACCGGACTGCTCGACGGACTGGCGGCGACCACCCACTGGGCTGCCGCCGCCGAGCTGGCCCGGCGCTTCCCCGCGGTCGAGGTGTGCCCCGACGTCCTCTACGTCGACAACGGGCAACTGCTCACTTCCGCGGGCGCCTCGGCAGGGCTCGACCTGTGCCTGCACATGGTCCGTCGCGACTTCGGCTCCGCGGTGGCCGCCGATGCGGCCCGGCTGGCCGTCACCCCGCTGGAACGCGAAGGGGGCCAGGCGCAGTTCATCGTCCATCCCCAGCCACCGGTTCCGCGGGGCTCCGCACTCGAACCGGTGCTCGCCTGGCTGGAGGAGCACCTCGACGAGGAGCTGACGCTCGACGTGATGGCCCGGCGCAGCGGCATGAGCGGGCGCACCTTCAGCCGACGGTTCCGTGAGCAGACCGGCACCACACCGCTGCAGTGGCTGCTGCGGGCCCGGATCCGGCGGGCGCAGTTCCTCCTGGAGAACACCGACCACACCATCGAGCGCATAGCCGACCAGGCCGGGTTCGGTTCCCCGACCGCCTTCCGAGAGCGCTTCAAACGGGTCGCCGGCACGACCCCGTACGGCTACCGCGCCGCCTTCCGCAGCCGCGAGCGCAGCTGAGCGGGTTTCGCCGGCCGGAGGACGCCGGATCCGCGTCGACGCGGTGCCCGGACGCGGCCGGCGAGCCGTTCCGGGCAGCGGGGCGCGCTCCTGGCGAGATCCCGTTGGAATGTGTCATTCGAGCCCGTCTCCACTGCGCGCACGCGCTCATAGCATCGAGGCGAAGCCGGTGACCACCGGCTTCCCGCCCGATGAAAGGCGCTCACGTGCACGTCCAGATCGTGCTGTTCGACGGGTTCGACCCGCTCGACGCCATCGCACCGTTCGAAGTCCTCCACGCCGGCGCAACCGCCTCCGGCGGCGCGGTCAGCGTGGAACTGGTCAGTGCCGAGGGTCCGAGGGAGGTGGTCAGCGGCACCGGCGGACTGTCGCTGCGCGCCACCGGCCTGCTCGACCCCCGTCGTCCCGGTGTCGTCCTCGTGCCCGGCGCTTCCGGACGCCTCGGCGATCCCGACGACGGCGCGGACCTCGAGGACGACGGTGGGCAGGAGGACACCGTTGCGGTCCGGCTGGCTCGTGCGCTGGACACCGAGCTGCGGTCGCTGCTCGGGGCCGCCATGGAGGACACGCGGATCACCGTGGCGACGGTCTGTGGCGGCGCGCTCGTCCTGGCCATGGCGGGCCTCCTCCAGGACCGCCACGCGACCACCCACCACCTGGGTCTGGACCTCCTCGACGCGACCGGCGTCCACGCCGTTCGCGCACGCGTCGTCGACGACGGCGACCTGGTCACCGCCGCCGGGGTCACCTCCGGACTCGACCTCGGCCTGTACCTGCTGGAACGCGAGGTGGGCCCGCGGATCGCCCATGCCGTCGAGGAGTTGTTCGCCCACGAGCGCCGCGGCACCACCTGGCGCCCCGGCGGTCTCGCGCCCGCCGCCTTCTGAACGCTCCGCACCACCCCGCACGTCACGAGTGAGGAAACGCCACTTCATGCCCACCCACATCCAAGGTGTCTGGGATCTCACCATCGTCACGCCCATCGGTCGGGTCCGGCCCGTCGTCGAACTGGGTCTCCAGGACGGAAAGTTGGTCGGCACCGCCCGCGGCGCGGGTGAGAACCTGCCGCTCCGGGACATCGTCCTCGACGGTGACCGGCTGACCTGGAAGCAGTCCGTCACCCGGCCCGTGCGACTCGATCTGACCTTCACCGTCACCGTCGAGGGTGACACGCTCACCGGTACCTCCAAGGCCGGTCGCCTGC
Organism: Streptomyces viridifaciens; assembly: GCF_001888885.2. Classification (NCBI taxonomy): domain Bacteria; kingdom Bacillati; phylum Actinomycetota; class Actinomycetes; order Kitasatosporales; family Streptomycetaceae; genus Streptomyces; species Streptomyces viridifaciens. The sequence continues at coordinate 594,663 of NZ_CP090840.1, read as the reverse complement.
CGGCCTCGAAAGTCACCGGCCGACGCCGCCGCAGCGACGAAGCCGAGCCGGCGTGACGGCCGCACCACGCGCCAGGTCGGCGGCCACCGCCACTGCTGTGGCAGGCGCCCCAACCCTGGTGTTCCTGGCCGCCAACGGGACGGGCGGCCCACGCGCCGCTTCGGTGGCCGCGACGGTGACCGCCGTGCTCGTCCTCGGGTGGCGGCTGCGCGCCCGGCAGCATGTCCCGCACGCGGTCCTCGGCGCGCTGCTGGCCACCGGGTGCGCGGCCGTGGCCGCCTGGACGGGTCAGGCACGGGGGTTCTTCCTGCTCCCGATGGCCGTCCCGGCCGCGGCGACGGCGGCATGCCTGCTGTCCCTCGCGGCCGACCGCCCGCTGGCCGGTCTGGTCGCGAACAGGGTGGTGGGCGGCCCGCCCGGGTGGCGCTCGAACCGCGTGCTGCACCGCTTCTACGCGGTGTCGACCGTGGTGATCGCGCTGGTGAGCTTCGCGAGCCTGGCCGCGCAGGTGGCGCTGTACCGCTGGAGCGACGTCACCTGGCTGGGACTCCTGCACGTCCTCATGGGACCGCTATGGGCCGCCATCACGGCACTGTCCCTCCTGCTCGCCCGCAGAACGGTCACCCGTGAGCGGAACGCCGCCGACGCTGACGGCCGCACTCGCTGAACCGGTGGCCGACTGGATCGCGCCCGCACGGCGGCCTTCGCGCGGCGCGGCCCCGGGCAGGACCGGCTCCGCGCAGCGCGCCGGTCAGCCGCCGTGCCTCGGCCTCGTCGACCGGGACGGCCGGCTCCTGTGCCGCCGCTCGCCCACACCCTTCCCCTGCCCGCCAGCGGCTGCCCGAACCCGGCGCCGGCCTGTGTCATGCCCTGTGAGGGTTGTAGGGGTTGTGTTATTGACCGGCCATTTCCCCAGGTGGGAGCGGTTCACAGGCGGGCTGTGTTACCTGTAGGGCACTGTCTGGCCGGCGGTCACGGCGGCGTCCATCGTGGCGACCAGCGCGATCCGCTCGCCCATCACCAGGTCGGGGAGCGCCTGGGCGTACGGGCTGCCGGTGACGACACCGGCGGCCAGGTCGTACGCCAGCTCCTCGGCCAGCTGACCGTCGCCGCCCGGGACGACCTCCCGGCCGGCGGCCCGCTCGATCGCGTCGGCGGCCTGCTCCAGCACCGCGCAGTGCCTGCCCTCCGCCTGCCGGGCCGCGAGAGAGCGCACCCACCCGGCCACCACGCGGCCCACCTCGCCCGCCTCGGCGAGCACCTCGTTCACCGCGCGCTGCCGCTCCCGCTGCGCCTGGTGCTCGTCCTCGGCAAGCGGCTCCGCTGCCAGCAGGACGCTCATGTTCCTTATGACCGGTGAACTTCACCACCTTCATCAAGGTCACGCGCACCGGGTGAGTTTCGCCCCGTCAAGGTGCCACTTTCGCCTCGTCAAGGTGTCTGGCCCTCGGCTGCCGGTGAGTTTCGCCGTGGCCTCTTGTGAGTTCCGTCCCGGAGAAACTCCCCACCGCACCCATGAGGGCCGGGCCTGTCAATTGGCAGGCTGGTTCATCCGGGAAGGTGTGATGGCTTCCCGGGGCGATCTTCTGGGGCTTCCCGACAGCTGTTCGGCCAGGTCGCCGGGTGGGAGAGGTCCAGTTGGAGCGCCCGGAGCCCGCGAGGAACGAGCGGGCGAGGACGAACGAGCTGGACGCCGACGAGCGGCGACCGATGATGGTCCGCCGGGATGTTCCGAAAGTCGTTGTGGCGACAGCAGGTTGGTGTCCCCTGGGACGTGTGGTCGGTGCGTGGTGTCACATGCACCCATCCGGCGTCCGGCCGGCCGGCGCCGGACGCGGTGGCGGCCGCCGTGCGCGCGGTGAGGACGGCGGCCGCGTGACCGTCCATGAACTGGACACCCATCGGCGAGACTGGCTCCGACCTCGCCGTCGACGACCAGACCGTCTACCGGCTCTCCACCGATCACCAAACCATCACCCGATGGACCGGCCACGGCACCGAAAGGACCACCATCGACACCCCCGCCACCGCCCTCACAGCAACCGGATGACCCCCACCAGGCTGAATGCCGCACGTCGCAAATACGTCCTGCTATCAGCCCGTCGAGCGGGCCCGTCACTGGCGCGCAAGAGCGCAGGCCAGAGTGTCTGTCAGGACTCCTGGTACCCGACCGACAACGGCTCCTGCTACCGCTCCCGGCCTGGCGCGATGCCCTCGCAGCCGAGGGCATCGCGCACAATTTTCTATGGGTCGTTGCAACACGTGAATGCGCTCTCCACGACGGCATCACGCTCTCCGCTCGATCGGCTTCTCCCTTGAGTTGTCAAGGTTCTCGACCACCTGATCGGTGCCGTCGTTCCAACCCTGTCAGCCCGATCGCCGCGCCGATAGCGCCGCCACCGACTCCGCGACGCGCGCCGCGCCGTCCTCGCGAGCCATCGCGCGGGCCGCCGCCTCCGCCCACTCCCGGTACGACCGGTCCTCGACGGCCTGTCGGATGGCCTCGCCCAGCCGGGCTGCGGTCAGGTCGGCGAACGGTATCGGGCCGGTGGCCGCGCCGAGTCGGGTGAGGCGGCCGGCCCAGAACGGCTGATCGGCCGTCACCGGGACGGGCACGCTCGGAACCCCGGCGCGCAGGACGGCGGCCGACGTACCGGCGCCGGCGTGGTGGACCACCGCCGCCATGTGCGGGAACAGGTGGGAGTGTGGTAGTTCGCTAACGGACAGCACGCCGTCGCCGTCCACCGCGATGCCGGCCCAGCCGGACTGCACGATCCCCCGCACTCCCGCGCGCCGCAGCGCCTCCACCGCGAGGGCGCCCAGGCGCTCGCCCTGGCCGCCCGCCATACTGCCGAAGCCGATGAACACCGGCGGCGGCCCGGCCCGCAGGAAGTCCTCGACCTCGGCCGGAAGCCGGTAGTCGCCCGCGACGTGCGGCCACCAGTTGCCGACCACCGTCAGCCCCTCGCGCCAATCGGCCGGACGCGGCACGAGCGTGGGGCTGAACCCGTGCAGGACCGGCCAGTTCGCCCGTTCCCCAGCCCGCCGCCGCGCGGTCTGGGAGCGGCCGGGCAGCCCCAGCCGGGCTCGCAGTCGTCGCGCGGACCGCGCGTGCAAGCGGTCCACCACGCGCTGACCGAGCGCGCCCGCCGCCCGGTTGCCCCAGTACCCGAGCGAGCGGCTCGGGCCGACGACCGGCGGGAACTCCCCGGTCGGCAGCGTGGGTTGCAGGTAGACCCCGAGGCTCGGCACCTCCATCGCCTCCGCCAGGTGCCACCCGAGCGGCGCCGTCGTCGTGGCGAGCAGCAGCAGGTCGGCTCCAGGTGCGGCCGCGTCGGCCAGCCCGTCGCCGAGCCGGTCGATGAACGCCGCCGCCCGCGCCAGCAGAGCCGGGCGCCCCTCCGTCACCTCCCTCACCCCCGACGGCGTCCCGCGCGGGTCCACCGGCAACGGCCGGAACCCCAGGCCGCTGCCGCTCACCAGCTCACGGAAGGTCTCCGGCGCGGCGAGCGCGACCTCGTGCCCCTCGTTCCGGAGCCGGACGCCGAGCCCGGTGTACGGCGCCACGTCACCGTACGAACCGGCGGTCATCACCAGGATCCTCATCGTGCCGCCTCCGATCCGGTCGCCGCCCGCTGCTCGGCGTTGGCACCGATGGCGGCACGGAGGTATCCGGCCAGGCCCGGGCGCTGCTCGGCCGGTGGCACCACGAGGGCGAAGGCGCGGGCGTCCGCCTCGTAGTCGTCGGCGATCCGGCAGTGCGTCTCGGGAGGGCAGGGCGTGAACCAGCGGGTGATGTGCTGCCGGTGCTCCTCGGCGAGGTCCAGCGCCTCCTCACCGTCGGCGGGCAGGCCCTGGTCGAAGGCGGCGAGCAACCGCCCGCGCCAGTCGGCGGCCTCGGCCATCAGGCGCCGCCAGTCCTCCTTCGTGTGGTTGGCGGCGCGGGCCAGGGCTTCCTGGTGGCCCTGCTGGTTCCCCCACTTGAGGTGGGCGTCGGCGGCGTAGCTGAGGTCGAAGACGACGTCGCCGAAGACCTCGAACCGTTCCTCGGGGGTGAGTTCGATCCCGGTGCGCTGGACCTCGATCGCCCGCTCGGCGACGTCCACCAGCTTCTGCAGCCGTGCGATCTGCTCGGTGAGCGCGTCGCGCCTGGCGAGCAGGTGGTCGAGCGCGTTGGCGAGTGGATCGGCCAGGATGGTGGCGATCTCCTCGAGCGGGAAGCCGAGTTCCCGGTAGAAGAGGATCTGCTGGAGCCTGGCGAGGTCCGCCGCGTTGTAGAGCCGGTAGCCGGCCGGACTGCGTTCACTGGGCGACAGCAGCCCGGACCGGTCGTAGTGGTGCAGGGTCCGCACCGTGACTCCGGCGAATCCGGAGACCTGTCCGACCGACCAGCTCATGGTTCCCTCCCGACGATCCGTGACGTCCGTACATCCGTGCGCGCCCGCGCATCCGCGTTGTCCGCCAATGTGCCGTGCGCGTGCGTGTTCCGCCGTGCCCCACCGTGCGGCCTGACGTGGGGGGAGGGTCAACACTCGCAGCCTGCCGACCTGCGCCGGGCTGTCGGTCGACGGTGACGGCACGGTGCGCCGCTGCCACTTCGTCCGGGACATCCTGGCCGACCTCGGCGCCGACACCGACGGCGCAGACCGCGAGGGCGCGGAGCAGCTGCCCGCGTCGTGCTCGATGGACGACGAGACGATCTACGGCCCGCCCGTCCCATGCACGCCGTCGCCGCCAAGTTCCACCTGGAACACGGCCACCTCGACCCCACCGACAAGACCCGCCACGGGGAGCTGATCTCCTGGCTCGACCGCCAGCGCTACCTGAACGGCCAGCACCTGCTGGACGCGGCCCGGGTCTCGGAGCTGGACGCGCTCGGCATGATCTGGTCCAAGCACGCCAACGCCTGGGAACGCGGCTACGCCTACGCCCGCGCGCGGGCGGGCCACCACGGCCACCTCGCGATCCCGGCGACCGAGAAACTGGACGGCTACGCGGTCGGGGCGTGGATGCGCCGCCAGCGCAAGGCCGAGGCTCTCGGCGCGGGCCACGCTGCGAAGCTGGACGCGCTGGACGCGCTGGACGCGCTGGACGCGCTGGACGCGCTGGACGAGCTGTGGCGCCTGGAGCCGGACTGGAACCGCTCCTACCGGCGCCTGCTCGCTCACCTCGCCGGCGGCGGCACCCTGGGCGGCCCCGCCAACCGCACCGGCGGCGAAGCCGACCCGGCGTTTAGGCCCGGCGCGTGGCTGCGCAAGCAGGACAAGGCCCGCATCGACGGCAAGCTGACCGAGCAGCAGTCCGCCCTCTTGGACGCGCTCACCCGGCACGCCATAAGCGCCCGTGCTTACGCCGAGTGCAGCGCGCCCACGACGGTCATCCGCCCCACCCGCCGCGCCGGCAGTACGGCGGCGGCCAGCCCGATCAGCACCGTCAGTGCGAGTGCCGCCAGCACCAGCGGCACCGGCGCGCCACCGGCCGTCCCCACCGTGGAGGTGACCGAGCGCGCGGCTGCCCAGCCGTAGCTCAGCCCCAGGGCGGTACCGGCCAGCGCCGCGGCGAGCGAGAGCAGCAGCGCCTCCAGCGTGAGCATCCGGCGCAGTTGCCGGCGCGACATGCCGATCGCGCGCAGCATGCCGATCTCGCGGGCGCGTTCGCTGACGCTGAGCATCAGGGTGGCCGCCACGCCCAGCCCGGCGATCGCGACGGAGAAGGACAGCAGCACCATCGTGATCTGCGTCATCCGGTCCAGCAGCGACCGCAGGGTGTGCGCCTGCGCGGCCGTGTCGGTGACCTGCACCTGCGGATAGCCGGCCAGCGCCCGGTCCATCGCGCGGCGGCCGGTGAGCCGGTCGGTGCCGTCGGTCGGGCCGACCCACACCGTGGTGACGGCCGTGTCGGGGGCGATCCGCTCCAGGGTCGCCGGCGTCACGAGCAGGACGGCCCCGCTCTGGAGCGTGAACGGCAGGCTGCTGCGCCCCGGTTCGATCCGCAGGCTGGTGCCCGGGCGTCCCGGGACGGTGATCCGGATGCTGCCGCGTCCGTCGACGAGCCCGCTGAGCGCCGCCCCGTCGGTCAGTGCCCGGGTCCGGTCGATCCCGTCGGCAGAGGAGTTGAGTTCGGCGGGGTCGACGGCCGCCACCAGCGTCGGGTGTCCGTCGACAGCCACGGTGGCCGAGCGGACCGGCGTGACGGTGAGCCCGCGCTGTTCGCCGAGCGCGGTGAGGGCCCCGGCGGGCAGCTCCCCACTGCCGGCGGAGGCCGAGAAGACGGCGGGCTGGCGTGCGGAGAGCACCGGCAGCAGCGAGTTGGAGGTGATGTGGAGGGCGGTCACCGCGCCGACCATCACCGTGACCCCCAGGAGCAGGGCCGACCCGGTGGCCCCGGTCCTGGCCGGATTGAGTCGCAGCTGCTGGGTGGCTAGCCGTCCGGCCGTGCCGCCGAGCCGGCGGACCGGGGCACCGAGCGCGGCCACCACGGCGGGCAGCAGCCGGTGGCTGAGCCGCAGCACCCCGAAGAAGCTGCAGATCGCTCCGAGCGTGACGGCGAGCAGTGACAGCGGCGGCGGTGCCACCACGCCCAGCACCAGCGAGGCGGTACCGGACAGCAGCAGCACCACGGACCAGGCCGCGGCCCGCAGCCGGACCGCCGTGCCTCCCGGGTCGGGCGCTGCGCCGAGCGCGGCCACCGGCGGCACGGCCGAGGCCTTCTTCGCGGGCCCGCGGACGGCCAGCAGTGTGAGCAGCACCCCGAACAGGCCGGCCAGCCCGCAGGTGACCGGAGACGGCAGCAGCTGCAGGCGCACCGGTCCGAGGTCGACCCCCCCGAGCCACGGCCGTCGCCACCGCGCACAGCCCCACGCCGAGCAGCACCCCGACGGCCGACGCTCCCGCGCCGAAAAGCAGGCCCTGACGGTTGATCAGCCGACGGACCGGCCCGGACGCCTACCGCGCCGCCCACCCTGGGGCCACCGCCGAGGACCTGCTCGAAGCCGTCACCTCCGACGCCCTCTTCCGGATGCCCTCGCTCCACCTGGCCGAAGGCAACGCGGCGGCCGGCGGCACCTCGTACGTCTTCGAGCTGACCTACCCGGCCCCCGCCATGGGCGGAGTGCTCGGCGCCTGTCACGGGCTGGACATCCCACTGTCCTTCGGCACCCTGGACACCCCGATGGGCCGGCACTTCCTCGGCGACCCGCCCGGCCCGGAGGCCGTCGAGGTGTCCTGCGAACTGCAGCAGGCCTGGATCCGGTTCGTCTCCACCGGCGACCCCGGCTGGCCCGCCTACGAGCCGACGAGGCAGCTCACCCGGATGTTCGATAGCCGCTCGGAGAGCGTCCGGTACCCCGAGCAGTCCTCCCGCGACATCTGGGCGGGGCACACTCCCACCGCCTACGACCTCGGCTAAGGACAGCGGCCGCGGCTGATCGCACGGGAGCGGCCCGGCCGGTCGCCGCCGTCGGACGTGGCAGGCGCCGCTGTGCGGCAGGGGGGGTCGGTGTGGCCGTCCGCTCGGACGAGTCCGCACACCCGCACGACGCGGTGCCCAGCGCCTCGGCCTGGAGCGGGAACGGCCGCAAACCCGCCTCGCGCTACCGGACCAGGCCCGGCTCGCTGCAGGCCCTGGCCATCGACAGTGGACGCAAGGCCTTCCGCCAGTCCACGTGGCGCCACGGTTCGAAAGGCCCGATGCGCTCCCGATTCCGGGTGCTCACGGTGCGGCCGGCGGGTGTCGCGGCCCGCACCCACGCCATGGCCCAGGCCGGCGGGGCGGGCACCTGGGACGGCGTCCTGCCCGAGGCCACACTGCTCTGTGAGTGGCCCACCGGCGAGAAGGCGCCCACCGAGTACTGGCTCACCAGCCTGCCCGCCGACAGTCCGACCCGCCACCTCGTCCGCCTGGCCAAGATGCGCTGGCGCCTCGAGCACGACTTCCGCGAGATGAAGCACGGCCTGGGGCTGGACCACTTCGAGGGCCGCACCTGGCGCGGCTGGCACCACCACGTCACCCTCGTCACCGCCGCCCACGCCTTCCTCACCCTCCGCCGACTCGACCCCAAAGTCCAAGCACCGGCCTGACCCTCTACCAGGTCCTCGACCAGCTCCAGGACCTGCTGAGCTGCTGGACCGGTGTCTGCTACACCTGCCAACGCCCGTTTCCCCCAAGAAAATCCACAAACCGCACCCGACAGCCCGCCCCAACCTGACGAAGTACTACCAGGGGTTCGGCAAAGGTGTAGCCCAGCTGTACCCTTGTCGAACTCTTGACTTACTTGACGAAATCTTTGCCGACGGGGGTGCCGGAGCAGCGTGCCGGCACGGAGAGGGAGCGAGCGACATGTCTGATCGGGCGACCGCGTTCGACCGGATGATGAATCCTTGGGCCTACGACGCGGACGGGAACCTGACCGCCCAGGCCCGCGCCCAGGAGGCGGCCCGCACCCAGATCAACTCGACCTCGGCGTCGGGCGGCGGAGGCGGGGGCGGCTTCAACGCCGACCCCAACGCGCTCACCACCGCGGGGAACAACTCCGACCAGATCCACGTCCGCCTCAACACCGACGGCCGCGGCGCCGACGAGGCCACCGCCAAGGTCTCCACCGCGCTCGCCAACTGGAGCACCGGCAAGGCCGCCGCGGGCGCCGCCGGCACCTGGGACCAGTGCGTCGCCGCGCTCGGCGGCACCATCGGGCAGACCACCCAGGCGCTGCGCGCCACCGCCACCAACTACCGCCAGAACGAGTCGGCCGTCCAGCACGACCTCGGCGCCTGAGAGGAGAGCTGCGATGGTCGACTTCCACGAGCTCAGCACTGCCGACTTCGGTGTCCTGGACGCCGCCGCCACCGCCTGGACCACCGTGGCCCAGAAGCTCCAGGCGATGGACGGCGACTGGGACACCACGGTGATCGCCCAGGTCAACTTCGCCTGCTGGACCGGCCCCGCCGCCGACCAGGCCCGCCCCGGCCTGCAGCGCACCAACGAGCAGCTGACCGCCGCCGTCACCGAGGCCAACGCCCTCGCCTCCACCTTCAAGGAGGCGTCCACCGAGTTCAAGGCGGCCAGGACCAAGCTGGAGAAGGCGGTCGCGGACGCCCGCACCGCCGGACTGACCGTCACCGACAACGGCACCGTGAGCTGGCCCCCGGCCGACAACGCCACCCGGCACGATTACGAGGCCATGCGGAACTACCAGAAGGAGTGGGGCGACAAGGCCGAGGCAGCCCGCAAGGCGATCGACGCCGCCGTCGCGGAGGCCGCCGCCGCCGACGAGCGGATCGCCTGGGCACTGCGCTCCGACAGCATGACGGACGGGCAGAAGTCCTTCAACAACAAGGCCATCGGCAGCGGCCCCGAGGCGGACGGCAGGCGCGCCGCCCAGCTCGCGGCCAAGGGCGGGGACATCACCGAGGCCGAACTCACCGAGCTGAACTCGCTGTTGGCCTCGCACGGCAACGACCCGAAGTTCTCCACCAAGTTCTACCAGGACCTCGGCCCGGACGGCCTGATCAAGTCCTGGAACGGCATGGTCGGCGACCCGGCGCACCCCCGCGACGACAAGTCCCCGCGCTGGAAGGCCTACCAGGACCTCCAGAAGAACCTCGGGCTCACCCTCGCCACCGCCACCCGCACCACCAACGAGCCGCACCTGTCGGACGAGTGGTCCGCCGCGCTGCGCAAGGCCGGCTCCCAGCCGGTCTGGGACAAGCCGTACCGGGCCTCCGGTCTGGACTACGTGCCGTACGGCTACCAGGTACTCTCCGGCATCCTGATGAACGGGAACTACGACGCCCACTTCATCAACCCGATCGCCGAGCACGTCACCCAGCTCGACACCCAGGACAAGTACTGGCCGGCCCCGCCGCCCGGCTCCAAGATCCAGGGCTTCAACCTGACCGGCGGCGACGAGGCGGGCTCCGGCTTTCGGCCCACCACGGCCGTGCTGGAGGCACTCGCGCACAGCCCGGAGGCCTCCACCAAGTTCTTCACCGAGAAGCCGACCGCGTACAACGAGGACGGCACGGTCAACCAGGGCGGCAAGCCCAAGCCGGCCGACTACTTCGACTACTACGTACACGACAAGGACTGGATCCCGGACACCACCTCGCGGGACTCCAAGGTCTGGGACGCGAGCAAGCAGGCCGGGCCCGCCGCGCTCGGCCGCGCCCTGGAGGCGGCCACCACCGGCCACCCGTACGACGAGCCGGGCCCCGTCCCGCCGACCAGGCACACCACCGAGCAGGCCGACCTGATGCAGAAGGTCGTGGACACCTTCGGCCGGCACGGTGGCGACGGCGCGCTGGACGACATCAAGGGCGACGGCAAGCTCGCCGCGATGCGCGGCAGCCTCGGGCACATGACCGCCGAGTACATCGGGGACGTGCAGAACTCGCTCTCCCACGGGCACGACCTGCCGGTCAACGGTTCCCCGGCCGCGCTCAACGCCTCGTCCGTGGCCGGCCTGCTCGACGCCCTCGGGCGCGACCCGGACGCCTACGGCGCGGTGGCCAACGCCAACCAGGCGTACACCACCGCGCTCATCCGCGGCCACCTGGACAGCGGGCAGTCCGACTTCGCCCGGCTGGAGTCGGACATCAAGCACAACGCGGAGTCCGGCGGAGTCGTCAGCGGCTACCTCAACCAGGCCCGGGTGGACGAGGTGCAGAACCAGCACGCCGTCTCCGACAAGGAGTTCAACGACGCGCTGGAGAAGAACGTCGGCTACGGCAAGGACGCCTTCAACGCCGTCATCGGCACCGTGACCGAGAAGGTCCCGCTCGGCGGCGAGCTCGCCGGCGCGCTGCTCGACGAGATCGCCGACAGCGTGATCGAGGCCAACAAGCACGACACCACCGAGGACGGCCGCCAGGAGAGCCGCGACCACACCGCCGAAGCCGAGGGCCGGGTGGCCCGGGGGGCCGACCAGGCGGTCCGGGACGCCGGCGGCGGCACCGGGATCTCCCGCCAGGACCTCGACCGGCTCGCCAACAGCGCCCGGGACAGCGCGCTCCAGGGCATGTCGCGCGGAACGGCGAACAACGTCAGCACCAACGCGAAGGGCGACGCGTGAGCGGGCTCCCGGCCCGTTGGGCCCGGTCCCTCGCGGACCGGTGGGCCGGGCGCCTGCAGGATCCGCTGCTTCTGCCCGGCGTGCTGGTCGTGGCGGTGGCGGCCGCCGGGTTCGTCGGCTACCGAGACTGGCAGGACCACCGCCCGGCCGAGGCCGTCGGCCGGTCCACCCACCTCTGCCACCTGCCCACCGGCCCCGACACCCCGCTCGGGCGGCTGCTGCCGGACGGCGACCAGGACTCCGAGGACCGGACGAAGTCCGTCGTCGGCGACGACCCGCGGACCTGCGTCATCCGGGTCGACGGGCGCACCGTGCTCACCCTCACGTCCATCGGACGCCGGGGTGAGCTCGCCCTGGCCTCCGAGGCCGCCAAGCGGCCGGACGCGCGCACCTTCGACGCCGGCGGCCTCGGCGCCTCGTGGCCGGGCGGCGCCGCCGCGGCCGCGGGCTGCCTGACCGGGAAGTACGAGCGGTACGACTACTTCGAGCTGGAGATCGTCGCCGGGGAGGCCGTCCGCACCTCCGGCGGCCCCGGCGGCGTCCAGGCCGACCTCGAACAGCTCGCCCGGGCCGCGCTGACGGAGACGAGGAAGGAGCAGTGCTCATGAGGCACCCCCGGGCCCTGATCGCGGGCGGGGCCGCGCTGCTGCTCGGCGCCGGCCTGCTCGGCTGGCACGTGTACCTCGACCAGACGTCCTACCGCCCGCCGGCCGTCACCCTGTCGCACGGCGAGTGCCGGGGCCTGCTCGACGACCCGGGCGTCGCCGAGGTGCTGGGCGGCGCTCCCCGGGTCTCCGTGCGGACGGACTACCGTACGGCGGACGAGACCAACCCGGCCTCCGTACGGTGCTCCGTCAACGGCGAGGACGGACGGCTGCTGACCGCCGAGGCGGCGTTCGGCGCCGTGCTGCCCGGCGGCAACAGTGCCGGGGCGATCGGCTTCGCATGCACGCTGGACGGCAAGCCCACGGGCTACCGGGCTGTCGTCACCCTCACCGGCAAGGACGGAAAGGTCCTCGCGGACGGACCGGGCCGGGCGCGGATGAACGAGCTCGCCCGCGGCTTCGCCGAGCGCGCCGCCGGGAAGCAGCTGGGCTGCGCGGGCGGCGCCGAATCGGTCATCCCAAGGTGAGCCGACCGGCGCCGCTCCCGGCGGTCGCCGACTGCGGGCGCGCCGGCAGCCGGCGCACTGCCGTGGGCCCGTCAGCTGTGCGCGCGCTCCCACAGCTCGGTGACCTTGCCGGAGGCGTCGACCGCCACCTTGTAGTCGCCGGCCGAGCAGGGGTACGAGCCCTTCTCGTTGTACGGGGTGGCGAGGCACTCGTTGATGTGCTTCACCAGGTCGGCCAGGTTGACGTCCTTCGGCGCGACCAGCACCGAGCTCAGGTGGCCCTTGGCGGTCGGCGCGAACGCGGCGGTCTTGTCGGCGCCCACCGGCTCGAAGCCGACGTCGTTGACGCCGCAGACGTCCTTGGTGTCCTTCTGGGGCACCTCTTGCGCGTTGCCACGCCAGCGACAGGTCGGCAGCGCCTGGCCGCTCATTCCCCGGCGGCATGCCGCACTCGGGCCGCAGACCCGGCCGGATCGCGCCGCTGCACCCAGCCTGCTGCCCATGTACAGCTCGAAGGGATCGCGGTGCCGTAGCCTCCGGCGGGCCGCAAGGCCTCCCCGCCTACCAACCCACCGCGCTGCGTCCACCCCTGCTGACGCCGTAGGCGCCACCCACATCCCCACACAGGGGCCGCCAGGCACCGGCATCGTCTGCTGTGCAATGACGGCCCGGGAGCGTCGTATACCGTGACCTGCTCGAAGCGTGGGCCGTGTTTTGGCCTTGATCACAGTCTTGTGCGGCAACCGCAACGACGTCACCCAACTGATCCCGCTGATCCAGGCCGTCCCGCCGATCCGCGGCAGCGCGGCCGGCCACTGCGCCGCCCCAAGCACCTGTACGCCGACCGCGGCTATGGCCACGAGGTCTACCGGGACAAGGTCCGCCGGTTCCAGATCACCCCCCCCACGTCGCCCGGCGCGGCACCGGGCACGGATCCGGCCTGGGCGTGCACCGCTGGGTCGTGGAAGGAGCGATCGCGCTGCTGCACTGGTTCCGCCGACTGCGCATCCGCTGGGAGATCCGCGACGACATCCACCACGCGTTCGTCACCCTCGGCTGCGCCGTCATCTGCTGGCGACGACTGCGCACCACACGCTGTTGAGCGTAAGTAAGAGGTGGCGCGGAAAGGGGTGCGGTCATGGTCGGCGGTTCGGGCGTTCGTCCCAGCGATGAGTCATCCATGCTCGCCGGATCAGGCTGCGCACGGTGATGATCGTGTCGGTGAGGTCGAAGAATGCGTTGACGACGGGGGCGCGCCGCTCGTAGCAGCGGGCGAGCCGGTGGAAGGCGTTCTGCCATGCATGGGTGCGTTCGACGTGCCAGCGCTGACTGGCCCGGACGGGCGCCTTCTCGCCTTTGTGCGCGATGCGGCCGTGCAGGCCGCGTTCGTCGAGCATCGTGCGAGTCTTGTTCGAGTCGTAGCCGGCGTCCAGGTGGACGGTGATCTTGTCGGGCAACGGACCCAGGTCGTCCAGGCGGTCCAGGGTCGGGGCGAGCAGCGGGGAGTCATGGCAGTTGGCGCCGGCCAGAACACGACCCAGTGGAATGCCGTATCCGTCCGTCATGTTCGAGCGTTTCGGGCCCTGTTTGCCGCGGTCGACCGGGAACGCCCGGCCACCTCACCGCCTCCTGGAGCTTTGGTGATGGAGCCGTCTACGGCGATCTGGTCGAGGACGAGACCGACGATCCGGTCGTAGGCGTCGAGCGCGATCTGCTTGAGTCGAGCGAAGACGCCCAGTCGTATCCATTCGTCGCGGCGGCTGCGGATCGTGGTGGCCGAGCAGGTTGTGTCGGCGATCGCCTCGTAAGAACAGCCGAAGCGCAGCAGTTGCAGCATCTTGTCGAAGATGATCCGGTCGCTGATGCGTCGGCGGTGGCAGCCAAGTGGATGGTCCGGGTGGTATTCCGGCCGCTCGGGCAGCAGGACCGCGAATTGGTCCCAGAGCGGCTCGGTCAGCCATGATGGAAGCGCAGGCACGGGTCTCCTCGGTGATCACAGAGCGTCAGCAACTCCATGATTAACGGGACCTGTGCCCGCTCGGCTACCTACCTTCCCAACCGCGCCTATCCGCGCGGCCGAACAGCGTTGTCAAGCTTACGGCTACTTGTGCCATCCACTCACCTGCCCGCCGTTTCCGGCGCTTCAGCCGGTCGTGGTCCCGACAGGCCCGGCGAACCAGGGTGGTCCACCTGACCACTCGACAACGCGCGTGCCGGCAATGGCTGAGGAACTCTTCCCACGAAGCCTCTGCGCACGGATGGCGAGAGCTTGGGCACTCAGATGCTGTTGGCGATGCGCTCGTGGTCCCGTTCGCCCTCGCGGGTCTGGATACCAGCGGCGAGCAGCTTGTGGGCGAGCTCGGTGACCTCATCGCCGAACGCCGCGAACAGGCCCTCGTTCTCAACGGCATACGCCGCATGCGGAATCGGCTGCGCGACCGCGTCGACCGCAGCCTTCGTGATGGAGATCACCTCCGGCCGGAGGCCGGCGATCCGTCGGGCAAGGGTGTCGACGAAGGAATCGAGTTCTGCGGCGGGCAGGGCACGGTTGATCAGGCCGTACCGTTCCGCGAGCTCCGCACCCACGAGTTCGGCGCCGAGGATGAGCTCCAGCGCGCGGGCCCTTCCTGCCAGGCGCGTCATATTCACCGTGCCGCCGCCTCCGGGGAGGATCCCCATCAAGGACTCCGGCTGCCCCTGCCCCGACTTGCCGATTGCCGCGAATCGCATGTCCAGGTACATGAAGAACTCGTTGCCCGCGCCGCGCGCGAAGCCCGCCAGCTTGCCGATGGTGACCTGCGGCAGCGAGCGGACCTCCTCGCTCATCGCCTGGAGGATGTTCAGGCCTTCCGGGACGGTCGAGCCCGGCGCGGCCGCGATCGCAGCGCGAGTGGCTGCAGGCAGCGCGTCAGGGTCGGTGAGGTACGCCATGTCACCGTGCGCAACGAAGAACTCCGGGTCAGCGCTCTCGAAGACAATGACGCGGACGTCGGCATCGTCCCGCACACGTGCGACGAATGCCCGGAGTGACGGCAGGAGGACCGCGTCCATCAGATTGAGCGGCGGGTGATCGATTGTCACTGTCGCGACCCCGTCCGAGACGTCGATCGTCAGGGCGGGAAGGCCTTCGTAGCTCATGAGGTGGCTCCATATCGCGTTGAGGGACGGTCCGTGACCGGGCCGCCGGCTGGGGACAGTGTCGCGAATCTCAGCATCGTGACTGACACTGAGTATCAGATTAGAAACCTGCATCCGAAGAAGCAAACGAGTGTGTCGGAGTACACTCGTCCCCATGAGCGCAGCGCCAGTCGGTACCCGTGAGATCAGCCGCCACGCGGTGCGAGCAGAGCTGGCCCGCGTCGCGTTCAACCGGTTCTGCCTCACCGGCTTCAACCAGGTCACCTTCGCCGACCTCTCCGAAGCCGCCGGAGTGTCGCGGAGCACCTTCCTGCGCTACTTCGGCACCAAGGAAGACGTGGTCCTGTTCGTCTTCGACCCTGTCGGTGGCGTCATCACTGACGCGCTCGATGCCGAGCGGGCCAACCAGGACGACTGGAGCAGGCTGCGCAACGCCCTGGAGTCAGCCGTGAGGTTCCTCGTGGGCGACGTTCAGGAACTCGTGACGATCCTCGGCCTCATCGAGCAGACCCCAGCCCTGTGCGCACGCCTCCGCGAGAAGCAGGCTGAATGGCGACCAGAGATCGTCGCCCGACTGCAGAAGACAACCTCCTCGACCGACGGGTCATCGGTCATCGCCAACGTTCGCGTAGCGGCGGCGCTCGAAATCTTGTGGATCGTCCTCGGGCAATGGGGTGCGAGCGACGGCCAAGAGGACCTCGGCAAACTGCTGGACGCTGCGTTCGCCGCCTTCTCGACCCCGGCATGCCAGCAGACGGACGCTCCGTTGTAAAGGGCCGAGGCGGCGGCTTCCTCGGCGGTGCCGAAGCGGCCGAAAGGAGTGATCGACCCGGCGGCGGTGATCGCGTCGTTGGAGTCCAGCCCCGGCCGCGAGTGCAGGAGTGGGGTGTCGATCCGGCCGAAGCGGACGGTGTCCACTCGCAGCCGTGCGGCGCCCCCGCAGCACCTATCTGCGCGACCTCTAAGGGCAAGCGATGCGCTCCAGGGGATGGCCTGCTCGATGCGTCAGAACGCATACGTGGCCAGTCCGGCCCCCACAGCCTCACATCCGGGATCTCAGCACGTCGACCTCACAGCCCGGCGCGAAGGGGTCGAAGCCGTGCTCGACCAGCCAGCGAACCCCCAGCAGGCTTCGCAACGACCACCAGGCGTGGATCACGTCGAGGTCGACATCGGTGCCATAACCGGCGATGACGTCGTCGAGGTGCTCCTCGTGTCCGAGCGTCAAGGTGGCGAGGTCGAACAGGGCATCACCCCGGCCCGCCTCGGACCAGTCGATGATGCCCGTGACCTCGTCGCCGTCGACGAAGACGTGATCGATCTGCAGGTCGCCGTGCGTGAACGCCGGAATCCACGGCCGGAGCGCGGCCTCGGCGACCTGGCGGTTGCGGGTGACCAGGTCGGCGGGCAGGATGCCGTTCGTCACCAGCAAGTCGCACTCGCCGTCGAGTTCCGCCACCAACTCGTCGGGACTCCGGCGGCGCCGACCGGCCCAGGGCGGCAACGGTGCTTCGTGCAGCTTCCGGATGGCGGCGCCCGCCGCGGCCCACGCCGCCGGCGACGCGGTTGACGGCTCACCGAGACGGCCGAGCACCGTCCCCGAGAGTGCGGCGATCGCGAGGACGGGCGCCTTGCGCCACAGAACCTCCGGGGTCGGGACCGGCGCGAGGGACATAGCCTCGACCTCGACGTCGATGCGCGCCTGATCGGCGTCCACCTTCAGGAACACGTCGCCGACGCGCAGAGTCGCGCGCTCGGAATGGGCGACGATGACTTTGACCTCATCCATGGGCGACCAGTATCCCGGGGACCGGCCCGCGAAGGAACTCACCCGTTTCTACTCGCTGATCGACCGGATGACGGAGGAGGCCGACCCGGCGAACCGCACCGGCGGCGAAGCGGACCCGACCTTCCGACCCGGCACCTGGCTGCGCAAGCAGGACAAGGCCCGCACCGACGGAAAGCTGACCCAGCAGCAGACCGCCCTCCTGGACGCGCTCCACCGGCACGCCGAGACCGTCGCAGGCTGACCCTGCCCCGTTCAGCGAAACCCGGACGGTACGTCCGCTCCAGCGTGCAATGGCGGGTGGGACGCCATGCGCTGGAGCCCGGGACGCCCCGACTCTGAACGCGTTCAAAATATCTGGCATGATGATCGCGCCGACAAGAGGGGGAACGATGACGGGGCTAGAGAGTGGGTCGGCCTGGTTCCTGCGGGCAGCCGGCCGGTACCTGGTGCTGTTCGTGCTGACCATGCTGGTCCTCCCAGCGGTGCGCCCCGACACCGCCTACACCTACGCCGACGACGTTGTCATGGGAGGCGTTCTGTACGGCCTGCTGGGGGTCCTGCCCTCACTCGGATGGCTGACCGTCATCGCGCCGGTGCGGGCCAGCCGATGGGCGACCGCGACGGCCGCCACCGGCCTCTTCGCGATTGGCGGCTTCCTCGCCCTGTGCTTGCGGATCGTGCACCCGCTATGGCCGGTGGTGGGCATCCTGAGCTTCCAGTTGCTCTATGCGCTGATACTCCTGCCCGCCCCGCTGGTTGACGCACCAGACCGGGAGGACGACCTCGACTGACTCAGCCAGCCACGACCTCGCGCCCCCGCGTAGAGAGGCCGCCACCCCAACCGCCCTCCCGCCGACGCCATGCCTGAGCAGCGGAAATCAAACGATCATGCCCGGATTGATAACGGCTTCTCACGCCAACAGCACCGCCGTCACCCGATCGGTGGCCGCTCTGAAAAGGCTCAGTGCCTGGCGGCGACATCATCTGCGGTCCCCAGGTGCCTCACGTACCTCATCAGCAGACTTCGGGCTGACCAGCGGGGATGGGTTGACAGCACTAGAGAACGTGGGTGGAGGTGAAGAGCCACTACCGGCTCAACGTCACCACCGGCGAGAGGCAGGCCCTGTCCGACATGCTCGACACCTGCGCGCAGTGACCGTCCCGGCGTCCGGAGAACGGTACGAGGCACAGGTGTGCGCCGGCCCGGGCGGGGTGATGACCGTCGAGGTCGGCTGTATCACCGGTGACCTCACGGTCGTGACCACCGGCCTGCCCGACGGCCGGGCGTGGGTCGCTATCCAGTACCGCGGCGCCGACGAGTGGTACACCCTCGACGGCACCCCGCTGTTCCCGCCCGCCGGCCAGAGCCTCGCCGCCTACCACCAGCGGGTCGTCGAAGCGGTCGAGGCCGGAGGCGAGAGCGGCGCACCCGGTTGAGGGCCGACGCCACGGGGGGCCGGCTGCCGCCGGATCACCGTGTCCCGAACCCAAGGCCATGGGCCGCACTATCGGGGGTAGCCGGTGGCCGCGGGCGGATCGGCGGCGCGCGGGTCACCCCCCTTGGACTCGCGCGCCACCCCGTTCCGCAGCGCATTTTGCGCGTGCTCGATCTCGGCCGAGCGCCGCCCAGTGCCCCGGCCGAACTGCAGACTTCCCGGGCGTCAGCAATTCGGGGTGGGGCCGGCTCGGACCCGGGTGGTACGGGGTCGGCGGCGGTAGCGGCCGGACTCTGGCCGGTCCTGGTCGGTGAGGATCTCGACGACGATCTCGGGGACGACGGGGAGACAGGAGACAGAGGGCTGCCGGGCAGGCCGTCCACGGTGCCGCAGCTCGGCGAGCTGGTCACCGGGAGGTTGCAGGCCGGGGGCGAGATCGCACCGCAGCTCGGATGTGAGGGGTGTCAGCGGCCAGTTGTTGCGATTCCCCACTGGTGGCCGGTTGATGGTGGGGTAACTGGCCGTCAATGGTTACTCACTGTTGATGGGACGGGTCGCTCGTCCGGCGCAGGTGGGCGTCGATCAGAGCGAAGGTGGCTTCCGGTTGTTCGATCTGCGGGAGGTGGCCGGCCTCGGGGATGACCTCGAGTCGGCCGTTGCCGAAGGCGTCGGCGTACGCCGCGCCGTAGGCGGGGGTGACGATGCGGTCGCTCTCACCCCAGAGCAGGAGGGCAGGCGTCTGAACATGTCCGAGCCGACGCAGCAGCTTGGGGTCATGCATGTAGGGGTCGCCGGCGAGGATGCGCATGGTGGCCATGTTGCTTTGTCTGCGCGCGAGTTCTTCGGCCGGGATGTCGGCCGGGTCGAGGTGGTACCGGTCTGAGTCGTGCCAGGAGTACTCCGCAACGCCGCGGGCGTCAAGGGCGAAGAAGTCGGTGATCGGTTCCGTCTCGACCTGCACGCCGACGGCGTCGATCAGGACAAGGCCGGTGATGCTTCCCGCGCTGTCGCGTACGGCCATCTCGGCGGCTATCCAGCCCCCGAGCGAGGAGCCGACGACGAGAACGTCGCGCAGTCGACGTTCGCGCAGGGTGTGCAGGTAGGCGAGGGCGAGGTCGTCGATGCCGGTGAGCCATGCGGGGCGGTGGGTGCCGTCCCAGCCGGGGTGCACAGGCGTGATGGTGTGGGCGATGCGGGAGAGGTGCTGGGCGAGGCCGGCCACTGTGGCGGGGCCTCCGCCGCCGTGCAGGATGAGGACCGGCCTGCCAGCTCCGGCCTCGGACAGAGTGAGGGACAGGTCAGCGGACTCGGCTGATGCGTCTGTGGGCATGCCCACCACCATAACTAAACATCTTTATATAAGCTAGCTTGGTTATGGCGTAGACTCGCTCCATGCATGGTGAGCTGCAAGAACTCGGCAGAGCGGTCAAACAAGCCCAGTATCGACAGCATCGGGCGCTCGACAGCGCGCTCTCGGCCATCGGCACGACGCTGGCCCAGTGGGATGCCCTGCGTGCGATCAGTCGCTCACCCGGGGCGTCGGCCCGCGAGTTGGCCGAGGCGACATTTCAGACCGGGCAGGCCTTCGGAACCCTCGTCGGCCGCCTCGCAGCACAGGGCCTCGTGGAGCGCCGACCGGGACACGGCCGGCGCATCGAGCACCACCTCACGCCCGCCGGCGAGCAAGTCCTGACGGTCGGCCACAAGGTTGCTGACGAGGTGCTCGCCGCCTGCTTCTCCAGCCTGTCCGACGCGGACCGCGCAACCCTGCTCGACCTACTTCAGCGCCTCACCGCAGGACGGGACACGTAGACCCGACCGCCAGACACACCTCCCGCGGGTGTATCCATCCCTCGCTGCCCGTTGAGCGGCCGCTTCGGTGCGGCCCGAAACAGATGGCTGGCGTGCGCCTCGGCCACCCACATGTTCGTCACCGACTGTTACATCGCAACTGGCCGTCCGTGGGGAACCCCAGGTGGCCGCTGCCAGAGGGGCGGGCTCACCCCGACCGGGCGCAGCCGGCCGTGGGGTGGGCGGAGAGGACGGCGGCTTGCTGGACGGGGTTGGCGGCCACGTCCGGCCCGGCCCGCCCTCGCCTGCCTGCTCCCACCCCCGGGCGCAGGCCGCCAGCTGCGCCGCGGTCTGCTCGTCTCCGGCGCCGGGGCGGTGCCGATCGATGAACGCCCGCAGCCGGCGCCGTTCGTCGCCTTGGCCTGCGGTGTAGGCGAGGTGGGCGGCAAGGCCTGTACACCCGCTCTCACCAGTGGGCAGCTCGGGGACCGGAGGAGTTCCGCGACCAGTTCCGATCCCGTCGAGACGCCATCCACGGGCACGGACTGCTCATCGTGGAGCAGCTGGCCCGCAACTGGGGTTGGGGGCCGCACTGGCACGGCAAGACCGTCTGGGCCGACCTCCCCATCCATCCCCGGCACCCAGCACCTCTGACCGCGGATCCCGCCCACCTGGTCGCCCACCGCGGCCACCGCTTCGTCGTCGTGCAGGTGCTCGACCACGTAGGCGCGCACGTCGTCGCGGACCGCGTCGGCGTTCCATTTCGCGCGGTGCAGCAGGTGCTGCATGCCGTCCGGCGTGGCATCCCCCGCGTGCTCGGCCAGGGTCAAGCAGCTTGCGCGGCAGATCCGCCAGTAGCCCGAGCACCAAATGACGTGTCCGACGCCGGGGTTCGACCCCTCTACACCGGCCTCGACCGCGCCGGCCTCCACACCCTCACCGACGACGACCACCAAGCCGTCCGCGACCTCACCCACCACTTCGACCCCACCACGCTGCGCCAGGTCATGAGCTGGCTCGAGCGCACCCGCACCGCAGTGCTCGCGTTGGGCCCGTGCGATGTCGCTGCCTAAGGCGCCAGCGCGCAGGAGGGGCCAGGCGGTGGTGATCTTCTGCTGTATCTCGGCGGCCAGGCCGGTGTGGTCGTAGCCCCACAGGAGGCGAGGAGGAACTCGCCGGGCCAGGGGGCGCGGCGCCAGTCGTGGCTGGCGTCCATGCTGATGAGCGAGGCGAGGAACTGGAAGCGGGCGCTCGCGGCCTCCGGAGGTGGCGGCGACGGCATGGTCTGCCTGACCGCCGCCGCGCTCAAGGATGCGGCGGCGGTGAAGGGGTCGGTGGTCAGCAAGACCCACGCCACCCCCCTCGTGTGCAGCCCCCGCAAGACCGGCAAGACCACCATCAAGACTCTCTACGCGGTGACAAGCCTGGCCGCCGAGACGGCCATCGCGGCCCAGCGAGCGCTCGAATTAGGCCCCGAAAAGGCGGTCATCGGAAAATTGGACATATCGAGCGGATGTTAAAAGCCTTCATGGGGAGGGTACTTGGCACGGCGTGTACTTCGCCGGTCCGGTCTTGGGCCGGTTGCCTGCCTGCTGCCGGCCCATGCGGTGGAGCAGACATTTCCGTGTGCGGGACAAGAGCGCCCCCACCTACCTCAGGGAGTGTCATGTTCACCCTTCCATCGCGTTCGCCGCTGCTGCCTGCCCAGGTGCGTCGCTCCGGGTTGAATGCCGCGTTCGCGGCAGGGACCGCCATTCCCGTGGGTGACACACCGGAGGGAGTCGCCCTCACCCCCGATGCGGCCCGTGCGTATGTGGCCAACCGGGGCTCGAATACGGTGAGCGTGATCGACACCGCCACCGACACCGTCACCGCCACCATCGCCGCGGGGGCCGGTCCCACCTTCGTGGCGATCAGTCCGGACGGCACCCGGGCGTATGTGACCGTCTACGACGACGGTCTCGTCAGCGTGATCGACACCGTCTCCAACGCCATCGTCACGGACATCCCCGTAGGGGCGGGAGCGACGGTCGTAGCGCTCACCCCGGACGGCGCCCGCGCCTACGTGACACGGCAGACCACGAACACGGTGAGCGTGATCGACACCGCCACCAACACCGTCACCGCCACCATCACCGTCGGGGACGGCCCGACCGGCCTGGTCATTACCCAGGACGGGACTCGCGCCTACGTCGCGTGTCTCGCCTCGAATACCGTCAGCGTGATCGACACCGCCACCAACACCGTCACCGCCACGATCACCGTCGGTCCCGTCCCCATCCTGCTGGGGCTTACCCCCGACGGGGCTCACCTCTACGTCACCAACGTCGGCAACTCCACGGTGAGCGTGATCGACACCGCAACGAACACGGTCACTGCCGTCGTCGGTGTCAGCGCCCAGCCGCGCTTCGTGGCAGTGAGCCCGGACGGCTCCCACGCGTACGTGGCGAACTCCGGCCCGGGCACGGTGAGTGTGATCGACACCGCCACCAACACCGTCGTCGAGAACAGCGGCGTGGGAGGCGGCCCCACCGCTATCGCGGTCTTCCCCGACGGTACGCACGCCTACGTGACCAACGCGCCTGCAAATAGCGTCAGCGATATGGCGACGACCGTGATCCCCGGCCACGGGTCCACGGGAGGGCAGACCACCGTGACTCTCACCGGCCACAACCTGGCCAACGCCACCGCCGTGCACTTCGGTACCGCCCAGGCAGTTATCACCGCCAACACAACGACATCGATGACCGTCCTCACCCCCGCCGGATCCGGTGCCGTCCCCGTGACGGTCACCACCCCGGGCGGCACCGGCACCCTCGGATCCTTCTACTACACACCGGTCCCCGCCCTCACCGACATCAGCCCCGTCGCGGGCCCCGTCGCAGGCAGCGACCAGGAGATCGTCATCACTGGCCGCAACCTCGCCGGAGCCATCGACGTGTACTTCGGCCCCACCCGAGCCGTCATCCAAACCGTCTCCGACACCCAGATCACGGTCAGGGCCGCCGGTGCCCCGGCGCCGGGCGGTGTCGCCGTCACCGTGACCACCCCCGGCGGGAGCACCGACGGGCTGTCCTACACCTACGTTGACCCGCCCACCGAAACCGGCGTCAGCCCCAACGCCGGACCGACCGCCGGCGGCACCCAGGTGACCATCACCGGCACCGGCCTCGCATCCACCGACCAGGTCACCTTCAACGGCATCCGGGCACCGTTCGAGGTCGTCTCCGACACCACCCTGACCGCCACCGCCCCGCCCAGCGGAGCCGACGGCACCGTCGACGTCATCATCACGGGCCCCGGCGGCAGCTCTGCCGGAACGTTCACCTATACCGCCGATCCCAACATCTGACCTCACGTCCGTAGGCTCCCGAGCCGCCTCGCCACCGCTCGCAACGCGAGGGCCGGGCACCGTGGCCCGCTGCGAGGTCGAGGCGGGCGGGCCAGGACAGCAGCTCCGCGACACCGTCATAAGCGGTGGTGCCCGTCCGGAAGACGGACTGCTGCGCCCCCGGGCGGCGTCGAACACCGTGATCCGGCAGGCGCTCGGCGATCTCGCGCTGCACGGCCTGGTCGCCTCCGACGGCAACACCCGGGACCGGCATAAGACCTGGCGGCTCGAAGGCTCTGCCGGGCTGGGGGCGGCCGGGCAGGTGCTCGGCCTGCCCCGCCCGGAGATGGGCGGCACGGCTCGGGGCGCCGGCCGTTCTGGTGCCCAGCACGCGATGGCGGTCAACGAGACGATCGCCGCGTTCGTCCTCGGCGGCAGCGCGCCCGGGGCCGCGGGCGGGGTGGGCACCGTGCGGTCCTGGCGGATCTTTTCGGGGGCCGGATGGTGCGCGTCACGGGCAATGGTTTGTGACACGCACCGGTTTGTCCTCCTGTCAGATCGGATCGGCGGCTGCCGCCTGGCCGCTCGTCGGTGTCCGGCTCGCTGCCCGTGCTCGCCGCCGTCCGGGCCGTCCAGGGCGTCGTGCTGCTCGCCGCCGTCCCCGTCCGGTGCGGTCGAGGACTGTCCCGCCCGCTGTCCCGCGGCAAACTCCGCGCGGCTGGGCGCCGGCCGGCGCATCACCCGGTCCGAGCGGAGTCGGCCGAGGACCTGCACCGGCAGGTCGCCGAGCAGGTGGGCGATGCGCGGGGCGTCGTAGCCGGCGTCCATCACCACCAGGATCTCCGGATCGCCCGCCGTCCACTGTTCCGCCTCAATTAACCGGCCTACGGTGTTGCGGAGTTGGGCGGTGGTGACGGCGGCCAGGTCGGCGCCGGGCTCCAGCCGCACCGCATCCAGGACGGCGGTCCAAGAGGTGCGGCCAGTCTCCAGCGCGACGACGAACGAGTACGGCCAGCCAGGGATCATCTGGTGCTTGGCGTCGCCGCGGCCATAGGTGTGGCAGAACGAGCGGTCCGGGCAGGTCCCGGCGCCCGGCCGCAGCCACGGGGAGACGTCCACCGCGAGCACCAGACGCCCGCCGGCGGCCCGCGGCAGCGACAGGCCAGCCAGCGCGGTCCAGCAGCCGACTGGTGTCCAGGCGGCCCCGGTTCAGCGCGCCGTATAGAGCACCGTGCCCGCGCCGGTGCTCGGGCGCCAGCGCCAGGTCCACCAGCCACCACCGCGCCGAGCTGCCGGTGGCCGCGCTGTGGAAGGCGGCTGGCCGCGGTGGCCTGGAGCGCGGCTGCATTTTCTACTCAGACCGCGGCGCGGTGCCGCTGCGGTCGGGTTCTTGGGGAGTGTGTGCGGCGTTCTGGGTGCGTGGCCGGTGGTGGGGCTGTGCGTGGCCGGTGGTGCACGCGAGACGCTACGGCCGTCACGTGCTGCTCCATTACGGTGACGTATCGTCAACCTTCTTGTGGCTGGCTCACTCCGACGGCTTACTGGTGGTGTCAATCCGGTGGGCCGCCCATCCTCTCCGGGGAGTGGACGTCGGCCCGCCTGTGACGCGACTGTGCTTCCGGGCGGTTGGTGCCCGCTGGGCTCCCCTGGGGAAGGACGTGGTTCGCCATCCGGTGCCGCTGGTCGGCACCGGATGGTGCGGTGGCTCGCGCAACCTCTTGTGGAGGCGTCATGCCAACTGTCCGCACCTGGCGAGCCGTCCTCGGTGTCTGCGTCCTGGGCGTGGGCCTGGCCGCCGTCCCGGCCACCGCGCATGCCCAGACACCCGTCCTGTGCAGCGAGCGCGCTCTGGTGGCGGCGATCAACGCGGCGAACGCCGTCGGCGGGGACATCCTGGCGCTGACGCCGGGCTGCACCTACACGCTCACCAGCGCCCACGGCGGCGGACCCGACGGACCGGTGGGGCTGCCGCCCGTCACCGCCCCGATCACCCTGCTGGGCCTGGGGAACACCATCGCCCGAGACCCGGGCGCGCCGCCCTTCCGGATCCTCCAGGTCGAGGGCGCCTCGAACGTGCCGGACACCCACGGCCAGCTCAGCATGGCGGGGGTCACCATCCGCGGCGGCAGCGCGGTGACGCCCTATCCGGGCGGCGGGATCGCCAACCTGGGCGGCACGCTCTCCCTGGTCGCCAGTTCCGTGACCGGCAACACCGCAGTCGCCGGGGGCGGGATCTACACCGACAACGGCGCGGTGTCGCTGACCACGAGCTCCGTCACCGGCAACAGCGCCACCGACAGCGGCGGTGGCATCTACGTCAACTCCGGCGGCGTGACGACGCTGGTCAGCACGATCAGCGGGAACACCCCGGACAACTGTGCCCCGTCAGGCAGCGTGCCCGGCTGCAGCTGACGGCCCGGCCGACGCCCTCGGCCGCAGGCCCCCTCACGCGACATCCGTCGCCACCAGCGGCGAACACGACCATGCGGTCGCGGTTCGTCATGCCCTCGCAACACCCATCCAACCAAGGAGGCAGCGCCATGCCCATCTCTCCCAACCAGGGATCGACCGGAGGCGGAACCACCGTCACCATCACCGGCACCAACCTCAGCGGTGCCACCGCCGTGCACTTCGGCTCCAAGCTCGGCACCATCACCGCCAACACGGCCACCTCGGTCACCGTCATCTCCCCGTCCGGCAACGGCACGGTTCCGGTGACCGTGACCACCCCGGGCGGCACCAGCAACCCGCTGTCGTTCTACTACATCGGCGCGCCGTTCAAGGCCGGCATCAGCCCCACCTCCGGCGTGACGGCGGGCGGCAACACCGTCACCATCACCGGCACCGGGCTGTCCACCGCCACCGCCGTGCACTTCGGCAGTGCCTCCGCGACCCCGACCGTGGTCAGCGACGGCCAGCTGACCGTCACCGTGCCGGCGGGCACGGCGGCCGGGTCGGTTGGCGTCAGCGTCACCACCGCGGGCGGCACCAACAACGGCCTGTCCTACACCTACGTCGACGGGCCCACCATCGGGACCCCGGTCCCCGCGGCGGGGCCGACCTCCGGCGGCACCGCGGTGACCATCCCCGGCAGCGGGTTCACCACCACCCAGTCGGTCACTTTCGGCGGCGCCCCGGCACCGTTCGATGTCGTCTCCGACACCGAGATCGCCGCGGTCACCCCGCCCGGAACCGCCGGCGCCGCCGACATCGTGGTCACCACCACCGGCGGCAGCGCCACCGGCACCGGCGCCTTCACCTACGTCGCCGGCCCCGGCATCTGACCGGGCGACCGGGCCGCTGACGTCCGGTCACCACGACGGCCCGTGAACCGCCGACCCGGTGGGGGGTGCTCCTTCCCCCGACCGGGTCGGCGTCCACCCGCGCCCACCCCCACCAGCCCCGGCCCGCAACCCGGGTCGGGCCAAGGCTCCGGCCGCTGCCGAAGGAGCACCTGTTGAACCACCCCGCCCCATCGCGCGCCTCGTCCGGCGCGCGGCCCCTGTCCGTGGCCACCCCCGTCGTCACTTCCGTCTCGCCGGCTTCGGGGCCCGCTGCGGGCGGCACCCGTGTCACGGTGACCGGCACCGCCTTCACCGGTGCGACCGCCGTGCGATTCGGCGCCATCACGGCGTCCTTCACCGTCGTCTCCGACACCCAGATCACCGCCACCGCACCCCCGGGGACCGGCACGGTGCAGGTGACCGTCACCACCCCCAGCGGCATCAGCACCCAGTTCGTCACCTACACCTACAGCACCACCTCCGGACCGACCCTCGCCTCCGTCGCCCCGAGTTCGGGTCCGGCGGCCGGGGGTACGACGGTCACCCTTACCGGCACCGGGTTCACGGGCGCGACCGCCGTGTTGTTCGGTACGACCGCGGCGGCCTCCTTCACCGTCGTCTCCGGCACGCAGATCACCGCGACGACACCCCCGGGGACGGGGACGGTCCAGGTCACGGTGGTCACCGGGAGCGGTACCAGCAACGGCGTCCCCTTCACCTACACCACCGCCCCGCTCCCCACTCTCGCGTCGGTGGCCCCGAGTTCGGGTCCGGCGGCCGGGGGTACGACGGTCACCCTTACCGGCACCGGGTTCACGGGCGCGACCGCCGTGTTGTTCGGTACGACCGCGGCGGCCTCCTTCACCGTCGTCTCCGGCACGCAGATCACCGCGACGACACCCCCGGGGACGGGGACGGTCCAGGTCACGGTGGTCACCGGGAGCGGTACCAGCAACGGCGTCCCCTTCACCTACACCACCGCCCCGCTCCCCACTCTCGCGTCGGTGGCCCCGAGTTCGGGTCCGGCGGCCGGGGGTACGACGGTCACCCTTACCGGCACCGGGTTCACGGGCGCGACCGCCGTGTTGTTCGGTACGACCGCGGCGGCCTCCTTCACCGTCGTCTCCGGCACGCAGATCACCGCGACGACACCCCCGGGGACGGGGACGGTCCAGGTCACGGTGGTCACCGGGAGCGGTACCAGCAACGGCGTTCCCTTCACCTACACCACCGCCCCGCTCCCCACTCTCGCGTCGGTGGCCCCGAGTTCGGGTCCGGCGGCCGGAGGTACGACGGTCACCCTCACCGGCACCGGCTTCGCCACCGCCACCGCCGTGCGCTTCGGCGCGCTGCCCGCGACCTCGTTCACCGTCGTCTCCGACAGCCACATCACCGCGGTGGCCTCCGCCGGGACCGGCACCGTGCAGGTCACCGTCACCACGGCGGGCGGCACCAGCAACGGGATCCCCTACACCTACTCCGCGGCCCCCGTCCTGAGCGGTGTCAGCCCCAACCAGGGGCCCACCTTCGGCGGGAACACCGTCACCCTTACCGGCACCGGGTTCACCGGAGCCACCGCGGTCGCCTTCGGCGCCGCGGCGGCCGCCGCTTTCACCGTCGTGTCCCCGACCCAGATCACCGCTGTGGCCCCCGCCGGATCCGCCGGTCCGGTCGGCGTCACCGTCACCACCCCGGGCGGCGCGAGCACCCTCGCCAGCGCCTACTTCTACGTCGCCGCCCCGGTCCTCA
This sequence comes from Streptomyces viridifaciens, assembly GCF_001888885.2. Taxonomy (NCBI): domain Bacteria; kingdom Bacillati; phylum Actinomycetota; class Actinomycetes; order Kitasatosporales; family Streptomycetaceae; genus Streptomyces; species Streptomyces viridifaciens. The sequence continues at coordinate 565,966 of NZ_CP090840.1, read as the reverse complement.
CCGGTGTCACCCCGGCCGCGGGCCCGCTGGCGGGCGGGAACACCGTCACCCTCACCGGCACCCACCTCGTCGAGGCCACCGCGGTGCGCTTCGCGTCCACCCCCGCCGGGGCGTTCACCGTGGTCTCGGACACCCAGATCACCGCGGTGGTCCCCGCCGGGTCCGCCGGTCCGGTCGGTGTCACCGTCACCACCGTCGGCGGCACCAGCGCCGCGGTCACCTACACCTACCTGGCCGCGCCCACCGTCACCGCGCTCAGCCCGAGCCAAGGTCCCGTCTCCGGCGGGAACAGCGTCACCCTCACCGGCACCGGCCTTGCTCAGACGAGCCAGGTGCTCTTCGGCGCGGTGCCCGCGGCGTTCACTGTCGTCTCCGACACCCACCTCGTCGCCGACGCCCCGCCCGGCCCCGCCGGTCCGGTCGGCGTCACCGTCACCACCCCCGGCGGCCCCAGCGCCGCGAACCCCTACACCCGACTCCCCGCGCCCGGTATCTGACACCAGCCCCCTGCACCGGCAGCCCCCGGATGGCCGACCTACCGTCACCGCGTCCGGCGGGCCGGCCACTCACACCAGGAGCTTGTCCACGCCTGTCTCCCCGGACCAGGGTTCCACCGCCGCCGACACCGCGGCCCCACGGGCGCGCTACCTCTCACCGTCACTACCGGCGGCGGCCTCACCACCGGCACGGTCTCCTACATCTACCTCGACCCACCGGTCCTCAGCGGCCTGAGCACCACCACCGGCTCCGTCTTCGGCAAGAACACAATGTCACCGGCCCGCACCTGGCCACCACGACCACTGCCGCCGTAGGCGGCATCCGCACCCGGTTCAGCGTCGGATCCGACACCACCGTGGCCATCGACATCCCCGCCCCACCACGGGCCCCGCCGACGTCACCATCACTACCGCCGCCGGCACCGCGACCCTCCCCGGCGCCTACACCTACACCTGACCGCGAGCAGGGGGACGGCACTGCTCCCCTGCGCCTGACTGAGACCAACCGCAGACCGGGCCGGGCCCCTCACCACAGGGAGCCCGGCCCCCGCGCGCCCTGGTGGTGGGGGCGGTGGCCCAGCAGATCGTGGACACCTGGCGCCGGCGTCGTCACGTCAGCCGGCGCAGCGCAGGCGGTCCAGCCCGGAGGAGTGGCGGCCTGCCCGACGGTCGGGGCCGAGAGAACGAGATCCGGCCCTCTGGGGGAATCTCGGCCGTCGCGCCGTCGCGCCGTCGCGCCGTCGCGCCGCCCCGCCGACGCCGGCGACCCAGCGAAGAACCGGCGCTGCCCATTCCTGCCACGCTCCTGCGGCCGGGACGGGCAGCCCGCCGATTCCGATACAGCCCACCGCGCTGGACGCTTCGACGGGTCAGGGCCCCGGCGATTCCCAGCCGCTGCCCCCGGGCCGTTGCGCCGGGGTCCTCAGGTGTAGGTGTAGGGCTCGGGTGCGGTGGCGCTGCCTCCGGGGGTGGCGACGGTCACCTCGACGGCGCCCGCCGTGTGCGCGGGGGCGGTGGCGTTGATCAGGGTGTCGGAGACGACGACGAAGGCGGCGGAGGTGGTGCCGAAGGCCACGTTGGTCGTGGTGGCCAGGCCGGTGCCTGTGAGGGTGACGGTGGTGCCTCCGGCCGCGGGGCCGGTGACCGGGCTGATGGCGGTGGCGGACGGGGGAGCGAGGTAGGTGTAGGTGGCGTCATCGGCGACGCCGCCTACGGTGGTGACGACGACAGGGACGGTGCCGGGCGCCGCGGGTGTGGTGGTGACGGTGATTTGACTGTCGGAGAGCACGGTCGGGACCAGGGTGGCGGTTCCGAAGGTCACCGTGGTGACCGTTTGCAGGTTGCGGCCCTCGATGGTGACGGTGGTGCCGCCCGCCACCGGTCCGGCGCTGGGGTGGAGCGCGGTGATACGGGGCGGGGGGATGTAGTAGAACGGGACGGGGAAGCTGGTGCCGCCGGGGGTGGTGACGGTGACGTTGACGACGCCCTGGCCGGCCGGGGTGACGCAGGTGATCTCGTTGTCGTCGACGACCACGACGTGGGTGGCGAGCCGGTTGCCGAAGTGGACGGCGGTGGTCCCGGTCAGGTGGGTCCCGATGATCGTGACGGGTGTCCCGCCGCCGGTGGGCCCCTGGTCCGGGAACAGGCCGGTGAGCCCGGGGAGCACGCTGACGGTGCTGGCGCCGTTGTTGACGACGTAGATCTGCAGGTCGTCCGGGGTCACGGCGAGGAAGTAGGGGGTGTTCAGTCCGCCGTAGGTGCGCACGATGGTGTGGGTGGCGGTGTCGATGGCGCTGACGGTGTCGTTGCCGCTGTCGGAGACGTAGGCGAGCGTGCCGTCCCTGGTGATCGCGACCATGAAGGGAAGGCTGAAGCCCGGGATGGCGGCGATGATGGTGCCGGTCGCCAGGTCGATGACGTCCACGATGTTGCCGCCGTAGTTGGGGACGTACAGGTACCGTCCGTCCGGGGTGACGGCGCAGACCCGGGGGAAGAGGAAGCCGGTCAGGCGGGCGGTGACGGTGCCGGTGGCGGTGTCGATGACGCTGATCGCGTTGTCGCCCTCCTCGCTCACGTAGACGTGCCGCCCGTCGGGGGAGACCGTGACGTTCCGCGGCCCGGTGCCGACGGCGATCTCCCCGAGGACCGTCAGGGTCGCGGTGCCGATCACGCGCACCCTGTTCAGGCCCTGGCAGGCCACGTACACGCGGCTGCCGTCCGGGGTGGCGGCCAGCCCAACCGGGTTGGCCATGCCGGTGACGGCGCCGCTGACCGTGTTGGTGGCCGTGTCGATCACCTGGACGGTATTCGCGGCGTAGTTCGCCACGTACACCTGCCGCCCGTCCGGAGTGGCCGTGAGACCCCAGGGACCGGAGCCCACGTCGATCGAGGCGGTGACCGCCCTGGTCGACGTGCTGATCACCTTGACGGTGCCGTCACCGAAGTCGCTGACGTACGCCCACCGGCCGTTGGGGGTGATGACCACCCCCACCGGACCCGCACCCACCGGCACGGTAGCCACCGGAGCGGTGGCCGCCGGCGCCGCCGAGCGGTCCAGGGCCGACGACGCCCCGGTCACTATCGGGGAGGGCCAGCGCCCACGTCCCGGTTCTGGTCCAGCGTTCACGCCGTCCTCCCTCCGGCCGCGCCCGCAGGCACGGCAGCACAGGCGGCCCAGCCCGGAGCAGTCCCCGCGGCACGCCTGACAGACCGGACTGAGAGAACGAGATCCCTCCCCGCGGGAATCTCGGCTGCCGCCCCGCGACGCCGACGCCCCAGCGAAAGACCGGCGCGGCCCATCCCTGCCACGTTCCTCCGGGGGATGGGCAACCCGCCGATTCCAATACAGCAAACCGTGCAGGACGCTCACACAGTCAGCAAGAGCCCTCGACGCAGCATCACCCGAACGGCGCAGCACACGAGTCAGCCTTCGTCCCCCCGAGGAACCAACCCGCCGGCCGGTGGGCTCCGCAAGCCTGGGTCTGTACGGTGACCGGTTCTGTCCCGCAATCGGTGGTAAGCAGAGGTGACCGGCATCTTTGGCGTGGTGTGCGAGATTCAATGGGCTTGTGGACGTGGTGTTTTCGGGGTTGTCGGCGCTGGCGGTCGAGGGCGTGACGGGCGAGTGTGGTGTGATTCGGGTGACCGCGCGCACCCGGGAGGATCCAATGCCGTCTCCCGCGTGCGGTACGCCGGTGGGGCGGGTGCACGGCTTCCACCATCGAAACGGTGGCGGACGTGCCGGTGGACGGTCGGCCGGCTCGTTGCCCCGTTCGCCGCAGCCCTCCTCGAACTCGTCCAGGCCCAGGCCGACGACACCAGCCGCTTCGTCGGCCTGCCGACCTGGATGCAGATCCTCGACCGGCACTTCCCACGACCCCAGTGACCACCGGCCCGACGTTCTGATGACAGTTCAAGAGCTATCCGGCAGGCACCGATGGCGTCGACCAGCACCAGACAGTCGACGCCATCGCGTTCAACGACCCCGCCCGCTACGCCGCCGCTTCCCCGGCCGGCTCGTCGTCGATGTGCTTGAGCCGGCTGCGGGCGTGATGCTGTTGTCGTCTGGGCCCGGGGGCGCATGTCGCAGAACCTGTCGCGCAGGGCGTGGTGCGAGAATCCTAGGACGGCCGGAATTCATCCGTGGCACGTTTTCATCGTTGTCGGCTCAGATCGTCGGCTGATTGGTTCCAGACGCGAAACCGCCAGTGCCGTCTCAGATGACCTAGGGCGCGTATTCGGTCGTGATCAGTGGGTTCGGGTGAGGTCCTTGATCCAGATCATTGCGCCGCGGAGGTGGAGGCCGGCGAGGTAGCTTTCCGGGGTCTTGTCATACCGGGTCGCGATGCCTCGCCAGGCCTTCAGCTTGTTGATCAGGCGCTCGACGGTGTTCCGCTCCTTGTAGAGCTCGGCGTCGTGGCTGACAGGCCGGCCGCCCCGGCTGCCCTTCTTCTTCCGGTTGGCGGCCTGGTCCTTCTTCTCCGGGATGACCGCCTTGATGCGGCGTTTGCGCAGGTGGGCACGGTTGCCGCGGGACGAGTAGGCCTTGTCCCCGGCGACCGCGTCGGGCCGGGTGCGAGGACGGCCGACCGGCACCCGGACCCGGACCTTCTTCAGCACGGGGATGAACTGCGGGCTGTCCGCGGTCTGGCCCTCAGTCAGGATGAACACCAGCGGGCGGCACTTGCGCTCACCGGCAACGTGGATCTTGCTGGTCTGCCCACCCCTGGAGCGCCCGAGCAGGGCTTCCTTCAGCCGGAGCTTGCGCCGGCGCCGGATGCGTCGCCGTTCTGCCCGTTTCGGGTCACCTGAGGCGTCCCGCCCGTCTTGTTCCTCCGGGCCTCCCCCTTTTGCCGGGCCTTCTCCGCCTCCTCGGCAGCCTTCTCCAGGGCGGCCATGGTGTCGGAATCGAGGTGCATCCCGGCGGCGTCGTGGTGAGCGCGCACGGTGGTGGAGTCCACACTGACCAGGGACAAGTCCACCTCGCCGCGCTTCGCGGCTTCCGCGATCACGCCCTCCATCAGAGCTTCGAAGACACCGGCGTCCCTCCACTGCCGGAACCGATTGGAGACGGTTGACCACGCACCGAACTCCTTCGGCATCTCCCGCCACTGCCCGCCCGTCCGGAATCGCCAGATCACGCCCTCGAACTGCTGCCGCAGCCGCTCCGGGTACGGGCCGTACTCGCCGATCGGCAAGTACGGCTCGATCAACACCCACTCCGCATCCGTAAGTTGCGCTCGTGTCACGCACTACGGTCTACCGGATCGGGACCCGCCGCGAAGGTGAATCGGGCAGATTGATCACGACCGAATACGCGCCCTAGTCCGCGGTACAGCCCCAGTAGGCGATCTCGGCTGGTTCGCCATCTTGGTACAGCACCGTGCACCGGCCGATTCCTCGGCCGACAGGGTTCAGGAGTTGCGGTAGCGCGGCCTCCCACTGTTCGCGCGTGGGCCGGCCGTTGGGAGCCCAGCTTCGGACTTCGCCCCCGGTCAGTGGGCGCATCATGGCGACGTCGTCGCCGCCTTCGGCGTCGATCAGCGCGTAGAAGTCGAGCACTGTGCCGGTGCCTCCCGTCAGGATGTACTCCTGCCAGTCCTCGTCCCGCCACAGCTCACTGATGCTCTGCCCCGGAAAACCGTGATCGTCCTTCGCCAGCTCCCGCGCCTGAGCCTGACGGAATGCCGCTCCCAGATCCTCCTGGTAGGGCCCGGTTTCCGCCCATCCACTGCCACCCACGCAAAACCCTCCCTGGTCACCCGTCCTGGCTGCGCCGCACGCTAGCGGTCGCCGCTGATCGGCGGCGGGCAGCGGCTCGCGAGGGCCGCGCCGGGGCGCGGTCTGCTGGACGGGCCGGGTCGGACGCGGCGGCCTGCGCGACCACTGGCCCACGATCGTCGGCCCCGACGCCGCCGCCCACTGGCACCTGCGTGGCGGCCGCCGGAACCGGCGACCGCCGAGGGCGCCGGAGATCAGAAGCGGTGGGTGGTGTCCCGCTCGGCCGCTTCGATCTGGTTGATCCGGCGCTGCAGCGCGTCGGCCTGGGCACGGGTCTTGCGCGCCGCGTCGTGCTGGCCCGCGCGGTCCAGTCGGTCGGCCTTCTGACGCAGTTCGGCGACCTGCTGGCGCATCTTGTTGAGGTCGACCTTGATCGAGGCGGCAGCCGCCGGCTGGGCGGAGGCGACCTGGGCAACCGTCGCCAGGGCGCCGCCGGCCAAGGCTGCGGTCAGGACGAGGGCGGTCATGCGTCGACGCATGGGTGACTCCTTACGGTATTACACGGATCACTGACTGGACATCATCGGATTACCAGTCAGTAACCATGATGGCACGATCCTGTGCCGCCTCCTGCGCCCGAACCGTCCTACCCTGCGCACCGCTACAACCCGCTCCCCGGACCACTACAACCCACCCTTCCCCCCTCCACATCGCTCCGCTCCGGCACCCGTGAGGGCCTGGCCGCCCCGGCCCGTGTGCGGGAGGAGCCGTGCTGCCGGGTGCGCACCGAACGGTTCGTCAGCCTCGGCGGCACGGTCTTCGTGATCCACCGCCATCAGCCCGCCTGCCCGCGCTGGACCATTCCCGCCACAACCTGAATCCCCGGGCCTCGCGGCCGGTCACTCAGCCGGCTGGGAGGTGCCCGCACGGGCGGCCCGCTTCAGTTCCATCTCGGTTTCAGCACCGCCACACAGCAGGCCCGCAACCGGGCCGCCCAGACCTCGGCGCCGCCCAGCGGGTGTCGCAGCTCTGGGCCCCTGTCTGGTGGGTGTGGTGGGTGGGTTGGGGCGTTGGGCAGTGCCACGTGCACAAGTACATGAAGCCGCTGCTGGGCCTGATCGAGCAGGGCAAGATCGATCCCACCTCGGTGATCACCCACCGGCTGCCCCTGACCGAGGCACCGACCGGCTACGACCTGTTCAAGAACAAGAAGGACCACTGCGAGAAGGTCGTCCTCAAGCCATGAGAGCCGCGATGGATGCGGCACCATGCCTCGCTAACGCCGACAAGCCGAGCCGGTCCTGCAGAACGTGCGCGAACATCCGCTGCGATCGAGAGGTGCCATAGGCGCCTGACCTGCCCAGCACTGTCCTTGCCTTGCGGGGGCTCTGCGGAGGGCTGAACCTGAAAGTGAGGCATGCCTACTGACCACATGGACCGAGCGCGGACGGCTGCGGGGCTCGGACACCGCGGCCCGCGCAGGGAGCGGGTTCCCCATGAGGCTTGTCGTCGATCTCAACCGGTGCCAGGGATACGCGCAGTGCGTCTTTCTCGCCCCGGACGTCTTCGCCCTGCATGGCGATGAGGCACTGCTGTTCTCCCCTCGCTTCGACGAGGCGCAGCGCGACCGGGTGGAAGAGGCTGCTGCCGCCTGCCCGGTCCAGGCCATCCTTGTCGACTACTCCGACGAGCCGACGAGGGGGGCGGAGCCCCATGTCGGCTGACGCGGACGTCGAGGTCCTGCGGCGGGAGGGCCGCATCGTCGTCGTCGGTGCTTCGCTGGCCGGTCTGCGCGCGGCGGAGACCCTGCGGGACAAGGGCTTCACCGGGTCCCTGACCATGATCGGTGATGAGCCGTACGAGCCCTACGACCGGCCGCCGCTGTCCAAACAGGCGCTGCTCGGGCGAGCGCGGGCCGAGGACACCGCGCTGCCGCGACGGCGCGAGATCGATGCCGAATGGCGTCTGGGCGTCGCCGCCGAGGGCCTGGACCGGCAGGCCAAGCGGGTACGCCTGGCGAACCGCGACACCGTCCCCTACGACCGCCTGCTGATCACCACCGGGACCAGAGCGCGACCCTGGATCCACCCGGACGAGGCCGCGCTGGACGGGGTATTCGTGCTGCGTACCCGCGACGACTCCGTACGCCTGGACCGGAAGCTGGCCGGCAGCCCGTCCCGGGTGCTGGTGATCGGCGCCGGTTTCACGGGCTCCGAGGTCGCCTCCGCCTGCCGGGAGCGGGGCCTTGAGGTCACGGTCGCCGAACGCGGTCCTGCACCGCTGGTGGGCGCACTGGGCGGGGTGATCGGCGCGGTCGCGGACCGGCTGCAGCGCAGGAAGGGAGTCGATCTGCGCTGCGGCATCAGCGTCACCGCTCTGGAAGGCGACTACGCCGGACGACTCAGGCGCGCCCATCTGTCGGACGGCTCGGCGATCGAGGCGGAGGTGGCGGTCGTCTCGCTCGGAGCCATCAGGAACACCGATTGGCTCGCCGGCTCCGGGCTGGCCGCGGGCCCCCGGGGGATCGCGTGCGACGCCGGGTGCCGGGTCTTCGACGTCAACGGCATCGTCACCGACGACATCTACGCCGCCGGCGACGTCGCACGCAGCCCGCACCCGCTGTTCGACTACCAGTTCCTGTCGCTGGAGCACTGGGGCAACGCGGTCGAACAGGCCGAGATCGCCGCCCACAACATGATCTGTGCGGGTCCCGATCGCCGTCCGCACCTGTGGCTGCCGATGTTCTGGTCCTCCCAGTTCGGCGTCAACATCAAGTCCGTGGGCGTGCCCTCGCTGGGCGACCAACTGGTTGTTGCCCAGGGAACGCTCGCCGAGGAGCGGTTCGTCGCGGTGTACGGGTACCACGGCCGCGTCATCGCCGCGGCGTCCTTCGACGGAGCCAAGTGGCTGGGGTTCTACCAGCAGCAGATCGAGGCCGCCGCGCCGTTCCCGCCGGAGTACGGCACGGTCGACCGTCGCACCGAAACGCTGGAGCCGGTCGACCCGGCCTTCCCCGACCCCCACCTGCCCACCCACGGGCCCACCGTCACGCTGACGGGTCACTCACCGAGCGAGCGGCGTGTCGAGTTCGTTCCGTCGCATGCCTGATCACCGGCCCTGTGCCGCCCGGAGCCCTCAGGAGAGACCATGACGCCCGGCACCATCACCGCGCAGATCACCGACTACGCCAACCGAGCCGATCCGTACCCGCTCTACGCGGAACTGCGCGAGCAACCGGTCAGGCGGGAGGACGACGGCACCTACCTGGTCAGCACCTACTATGAGGTGCGGAACCTTGCCAACGACCCGCGGCTGAGCAACGACACACGCAACCGCCCGCCCGGCTACGCCCGCGTCGGGCACCCGGCGGAGGAGACCGGTCTGCCGCCGAGCTTCATCTTCACCGACCCGCCCGTGCACGACCGGCTGCGCGACACCATCAACCGGCCGTTCGGTCCCCCGCACAGCCCCAGATTCCTCGACGGCCTGCGCGCAGACCTGGCCACGGTCGTCACCGAGCTGCTCGACGCCTTCGAAGGCAAGGACCAGGTCGACATCGTCGAGGACTTCTCCTACCCCCTACCCGTCACCGCCATCTGCAAGGTCCTCGGCGTGCCGCGCGAGGACGAACCGCGCTTCCACGTCTGGGCCGATGCCCTGGCGTCGTCACTCGATCCCCGCCCCGGCGGCGACGACGGCCAGGAAAAGGCACAGCGGGCACGCCAGGACATGGGCGCCTACCTGTCCGACCTGATCGAGACCAAACGCCGCCACCCCGGCCCCGGCATACTCAGTGCCCTCGCCCCCGACATGACACCGGCAGACCTGGAGGCCACCGCAGTGCTGCTCCTGGTCGCCGGCCACGAGACCACCGTCAACGCGATCACCAATACGACCCTCACTCTGCTGCGCCACCCCGACGTCCTCCAGCGGTTCCAGAAGGACCCGGACCTGGCCGTCCCGCTCATCGAGGAAGTGCTGCGGTTCGAGCCCCCGGTCCAGTTCGTCCCGTGGACCACCGCCCTGGCCGACATCGACGTCGCCGGCACCACGATCCCCAAGGGCTCGCCGGTCTGGCTCATGCTGGCCGCGGCCAATCGTGACCCCAAACGCTTCGAGGACCCCGACCGGTTCGATCCCGACCGCAAGGACAACGAGCACCTGGGTTTCTACACCGGCATCCACTACTGCTTCGGCGCCCCGCTCGCCCGCATAGAACTACATGCGGCCGTGCCCGAACTGTTCCGCCGGGTCAAGTTCTCCGGGCTGCTCGAGGACCCGCCGCCGTACCGCACCAACGCCGTACTGCGCGGCCCACGCCATCTTCCCGTGGCGATCGAGGGCCTGACGGCTTGAGCACCACGGAACGAGGGCCGAGCGACATCTGCCGTTTCGATGATGGACGGTCACCTGCCGCAGTAGACCGTCTCGTGGTCCTGTCGCCGAACAGGCGCGGGAGCTGGCGGCGGAGGTGCTGGGCGGGCTGGGGATGCAGCTGCATCCGGAGAAGTCCGGCATCGTCTGCCTCACCCGGGGCGGACAGGGCTTCGAGTTTCTCGGCTTCCACCATCGCAAGGTGGAGTCGTGGAAATGGCGGGGCAGGTTCTACCTGCAACGCTGGCCCTCGCAACGAGCGTTGGGGGTGCTGCGGGACAAGATCCGCGCAGCCGCCTCCCGCTCGAAGACCGAACGGCCGGTGGCCGCCGTCGTGGCCGAGTTCAACCCCGTGTCGAGTCTCGGCGCCGGGGCGAGTTCACCGACAAGGTCCTCTCTGTGATGCGCAGCGAATTCGGCAGCCACGCCGAGAAGAAGGCGTAGGCACGACGCCTTCGCAGTCAGCGGTGGGCATACCCCGTGGGCGATGTCCCGCGCTACTCGGTCCTGTCCCCGAGGTCAGCCGCCCAGCTCCTGGACCCACCGGACCAACCCGGAGGCAGGCATGGCCCCCCAATCCATCCGACTGCTGCTCGCCGACGTCGACGGCACGCTCGTCACCCAGGACAAGGTCCTCACCGAGCGGGCCATCGCCGCGGTCGCGAACCTGCGGCAGGCCGGGATACTCTTCGCCGTCACCAGCGGCCGCCCGCCACGCGGCATGTCCATGCTCATCGAGCCGCTTGAGCTCAGCACGCCGATCGCGGCGTTCAACGGCGGGCTGTTCGCCCGCCCCGACATGTCGGTGATCGAGCAGCAGGTCGTACCGGACGACGTGACGCCGGCAGCGATCGAACTGCTCACCGCCCACGGGCTGAGCGTGTGGGTCTACCGGGGCGCGGACTGGCTGGTCCTGGACCCTCAGGGACCACACGTGGCCCGCGAGTCCTGGACGGTCCGGTTCGACCCGACGCCCGTCGACAGCTTCACCCCGGTCTCGGACGGCGTGGCCAAGGTCGTCGGGGTGAGCGATGACCACGACGTGGTCCAGAAGGCGGTGGCGGCGGCCAGCGAGCGCTTCGGCGACCACGTGTCGGTGTCCAGGTCTCAGCCCTACTACGCCGACGTCACCCACCCCCACGCCAACAAGGGCTGCGTGGTCCGCTACCTCTCCGGGGCCTACCGGATCCCGGCCGAGGAGATCGCCACGATCGGCGACATGCCCAACGACGTACTCATGTTCGCCCACTCGGGACTCAGTATCGCCATGGGCAACGCGAGCCAGGAGGTCCAGCGGGCCGCCCGTCGTGTCACCACAACCAATGAGGACGAGGGCTTCGCCAACGCGGTGGAGCGGTTCATCCTGCCTTGACCCCGGCGCTGCCAAGGCCGACGAGAAGGAGTGCCATGACTGCACCGACGAGCACGGCCGCGGATGTCCTGGTGATCTTCGGCATCACCGGAGATCTGGCCAGGAAGATGACCTTCCGGTCCCTGTACCGCCTGGAGCGCCGCCGGTTGCTCCGCTGCCCGGTCGTCGGCGTGGCCCGCCAGGAGTGGTCGGCCACGGCTCTACTGGATCACGCCCGCCACGCCATCGAGGACACGGGCGAGACGATCGACGAGGACGTGTTCCAGCGGTTCGCGCAGCGGCTGTCGATGACCTCCGGCGACTTCGGGGATCCGAGCACCTATGACCGCCTCGCCCGGACGATCGAGACCCGGCACACTCCGGTCTTTTATCTGGAGATCCCACCGTCGCTGTTCGGCCGCGTGGTTGAGGGCCTGGCCGGTGCCAACCTCACCGCTCAGGCCCGGGTCGTCGTGGAGAAGCCGTTCGGCCACGACCTGGCGTCGGCCCGGGCGCTGAATGCCCAGTTGCGTAGGCTTCTGGAGGAGCAGCAGATCCTCCGCATCGACCACTTCCTCGGCAAGGAACCGTCCCTGGACATCCTGTTCCTCCGGTTCGCCAACTCCGTCCTGGAGCCGCTGTGGAACCGCGACCGGATCCAGTGCGTGCAGATCACCATGGCCGAGGACTTCGGCGTGGCGGACCGGGGCAGCTTCTACGACCCGGTCGGGGCACTCCGCGACGTCGTGCAGAACCACCTGCTCCAGCTCATCGGGCTGTTCGCCTCCGAGCCGCCGAGCACCGCCGACGCCGACGGGCTGCGCGACAAGCGAGTAGAGGTGTTCCGGGCTATCCCGTCGGCGGACCCGAGGCACTACGTCCGCGGCCAGTACGACGGCTACCTGGCCGTGCCGGGGGTGAGCCCGGACTCGCAGACCGAGACCTACGCCGCGCTGCGGCTGGAGATCGACAACTGGCGCTGGTCGGGCGTCCCGATCTTCATCCGGGCCGGTAAGGCCCTCCCGGAGCGAGTCACCGAGATACGGGTCGTCTTCAAGCGGCCCCCCGGGGTCGCGTTCGCGCCGACGTGCGCGCCGGACCCGAACGAGCTCATCCTGCGGATCGACCCCGACCCGGGTGTCGACCTGGTCGTGCAGGCCAAGCAGCCCGGCGCCAGGGCGACCCGGACGGTGGATCTGTCGCTGATCTTCTCCGAGGAGCTCGGGGAGGCACCGGAGCCCTACGAGCGGCTGCTCGGCGACGCCATGGAAGGGGATTCCAGCCTCTTCACCCGGGAGGACAGCGTGGAGGAGACCTGGCGCATCGTCCAGCCACTGCTGGACGCCCCGCCCCCGGTGGAGCCGTACAAGTCGGGGTCCTGGGGACCGGCCGGCGCAGACAAGCTGCTCGCGGGACACCCGCGTTGGCGCGACCCCTGGCTCCACTCCCGCGCCATGAGCCAACACCGTACGCAGCTGGACACGCCGGGCCGGACCGGCTGAACCTTTTTGGGTGCAGCTCGTTCTGAGGGAGGTGTCTGGCGTACTCGGCGTGGTTTTGGCCTTTGTCAGCTGTCGAAGCCGTCATGGCTTTGTCGGCGTGCCTGCTGGGACGGTTGCGCTGGGGGGCGACGTAGCGAGGCACCTCAAGGCCGTCTCGGTGGCTGGATCCTGTGCCGGGCTCAGCGCGACGATGCGTTGGCGGGGGTCACCGGGCAGGTCGAGGTTCTCGAGGTGCAGGGCCAGCACGCCGGCATCGGGGTGTCTGAGGTTCTTGACCCCGGCGGCCCGCAGTTCCACATCGCCGGCTGACCAGTGGGTTTGGAAGGACTGGCTGGCGGCGGTTAAGACGTCGATCAGCTGTGCCAGTTCACTGTCCGCCGGGTGACGGGCGCGGACGAGTCGTAGTTGAGCGGCGGTGGCTGCGGCTATTTCGTCCCAGTCAAGGTAGAAGTCCGCGGCGGTCGGGCTCAGGAAGAGGTGGCGGGCCAGGTTGCGTTGCGAGTCCGGTTCGGCCAGTACCGGCTCGAAGAGCCGCGCGCCCAGTTCGTTCGAGGCGAGGACGTCGAAGCGGTCGTTGATGACGAGGGCGGCGACCGACGCCATGCGGTCGAGCATGCGCAGCAGTTCCGGCCGGACCTGTACGGGCTGGTGACCATTCGGATGGCGCGGAGGGTGGGCGAGGGAGCTGAGGTGGGTGCTTTCCACCTTGTCCAGGCGCAGTGCGCGCGCGATGGCGCCGAGCACCTCCGGGGAGGGGCTGGACGACCTGCCCTGCTCAAGGCGCTGGTAGTACTCCACGCTGATCCCGGCGAGCTGGGCGACCTCCTCGCGGCGCAGACCGGACACGCGGCGCCGGGCGCCGGGCCGCAGACCGACGGACTCGGGGGTCACGCGGGCCCGGCGTGAGTGCGGGAAAGCCCCCAGATCTTCCATGAACTCCATTATGGCAAGGCGCATGGTGGCCCTCGCAGTACCCGTACAGGCAGGGCCTGGAGCGTTCCGCCACGAGGCGGCAGGCTCTCACCTGCACGCATCGCACGAGCCCGGGAGGTTTGGACATGCCGACACGGTACGAGCGGGGACGGGCTCGGCAGGCCGAGCTGAGTGGGGCAGGCGAGATTCGGCAGCGGGTCTACGACTCTCTGGCCGACATTGCACCGGACCTGCCGCGACTGGCCGTCGAGTTCGCCTACGGCGATATCCATGCCCGGCCTGGACTGGACGCCGGGCGACGGGAACTGGATCGTCCGTGCTGACGTCGGGACACCTTGTCCTGCGTCAACCCCACCGCGGCGGCCAGTGGCGCGACGACGGCGCCCTTCGCGAGGTGGCCGTGCGGGGCGAGCACCGGAGGGCCGGACGGCGGCGAAGTCGAGGCATGAGCGCCTGCGGCCCGTCGGTGACGAGCTCCGCGCGTACGGCCCTACCTCTTCACCGTGAAGTAGTCGCGCCCATCCACTGTCAGCTCGAGCACGGTGCCGTAGCGGGCGCGCGCCTCGGCCCCTTTCCCTGCCCCTTCCGGAACTTGCGCGCAACGGTGGTACGTGCCGCCGCCGGACGGCGACAGACAGGGCGCGGGCTCCTCGATCCGGTTCACGAGCGGCAGATCCAGCCGGTCCCAGTCGATCGCGAGCCCGTCTGCCGTCAGCCGCGGGCTGGGCATCGGCCGGCCGTCTGGATAGTGACCACGGGTGCGCTGGTACTCCAGGGCGTAGCGGACGGTGCCGGTCGCGTACGGTCCGTCCTGGCCCTTCTCGTCCACCGGACCCCACCTGGTGAGGCCGGCCGCGCGGATCCCGGGCAGCACCGAGGTGATGTCTCCCCGGACACCGAAGTCCGCGGTGGCGTGCATCTTGCAGTTCAACACCACCTGCGTACCTGGCTCGAGAAGGTTCTGGGAACCCCTCTCGCAGGTGTCCTCGAGCAGGGTCACTACGGGCTCCAGCCCCTCCACCCGGCCCAGGCGATCGATCAGGTCACGGATTCGTGCCTCCTCCGCCTTGGAGGCGTCCGGCTGCACGCTCCACGAGGCGATCGACATCTTCGGAGAACGGTATGAGCAGCTCCGCTGCGACCAGCCGGACGACTTCCAGGTGAGCCGTGAGGAGTATGGCCGCAACGTCTACACCTGACCCGGGGACGGCGTCTCGATCGGTCAAACTCACCTGGCAATCGGTCAAGGGCATCTGTCACAGGACATCCGTAACGCCCGGTAGTCCGCAGCAGTTGGAAACCGAGCACCTTGGGCCCCTGCTCCCACGGGACCGGGACCACTCCGCCCGCGGGCGGCGACCCGATCACGGCGCCGAGCCGGTCCAGCATCGCCTCGATGTCCACGTCTGCTCCCGTCAGCCGCCCGTAACCGCCGGAGGGTATCGGCTTCCGGTGACAGCGCAGGCGGGCACCCCCCCGACCCTGGGCGCCTTCCTCCAAGGCGCGGCCGAGGCCTTGGAGCACATGGAGAACCGGCACTATGGCGGCACGGTCTCCCGCCCCATGCTGAACGAGGACGGCGAGGTGTACTGGTAGACGTCGACGGGTCACCTAGCTATAAAACTGTCGGACGTTGGTGACGCGCGTCACACCTGACTTCTGTCAGCAATCGGGGCGCCGTCTCGTTCAAGGGGCACGTGAACGAGACAGGAGCATCGCCATGAAGCACCGCATCGTGGTACTCGGCGCTGGATACGCCGGGGCCTTCGCCGCCGGAAACCTGGCCCGGCGGCTCTCACCCGCCGACACCGAGATCACCGTCGTCAATGCCGTGCCCGATTTCGTTGAGCGGATGCGGCTTCACCAGCTTGCGATCGGCCAGGACCTCGCGTTCCGCAAGCTCGCCGACGTATTCGCGGGCACCGGGGTGCGGCTGCGGCTGGCACGCGTCACCGGCGTCGACCCCGAGCGCAGGACTGTCGCCGTGACCGGCGAGGACGGCGACGGCGAGCTGGCGTACGACACGCTTCTCTACGCGCTCGGCAGCTCGGTCGCTCACCATGGCGTGCCCGGCGTGGCCGAGTACGCCTTCGATGTGACGGGCCGGTCCTCGGCGCTGCGTCTGCGCGAGCGCCTGGCCGGCCTGGGCGAGGGCGGGACCGTGCTGGTCGTCGGTGAGGGGCTGACCGGCATTGAGACCGCCACCGAGTTCGCCGAGTCGCGGCCCGATCTCTCGGTCGCGCTCGCCGCCCGCGGCGAGCTGGGTGCCTGGCTCTCCCCGAAGGCCCGCCACCACCTGCGCCAGGCTTTCGACCGGTTCGGCATCACTGTCCACGAGCACACCGCCATCGAAGCGGTCGAGCCGACACGGGCGATCGCCGCCGACGGTACGGCCGTCCCTGCCGACGTAACCGTGTGGTCGGCCGGGTTCGCCGTGCATCCGAATGCGGCCGCCAGCGGCCTGGAGGTCGCCGAGACCGGCCAGATCGTCGTCGACCGCACCATGCGCTCGGTCTCGCACCCGGACGTGTACGCCGCCGGCGACAGCGCCTACGCGATCGGTGACAACGGTCGGCCGCTGCCGATGTCCTGCGGCTCGGCCGGCTATACCAACATGCAGGCAACCGCCGCGATCATCGCGCGCCTGACCGGCAGCAAGGTCCCGACCACCGCGCTGAAGTACTACGGCAACACCATCAGCCTCGGGCAGCGGGACGCGATCTTCCAGACGGTGGACGAGGAGGCCCGATCGAAGTCCTGGTACCTGGGCGGCAGGCCCGCCGCGCGGCTCAAGTCGAGTGTGCTCAAGGGGTCCCGGTGGAGCATCGCCCACCCGACCTTCGGCATGCCGAAGCGCAAGCGCCGCCTGGCCATCGCGAAGGACCGGTCCGATGCGCCGGTCTCCGCATAGCCTGTGCCTCATGGACAGCGTCGCCATCGATCGGTTCGAGGCCAGCCGGGGCCTGCTGGCCCCGCTCGCGTACCGCCTGCTCGGCTCGGCCGCCGATGCCGAGGACGCCGTGCAGGAGGCGTTCCTGCGCTGGCAGGCCGCGGACCGGGACCAGATCGAGGTGCCGGAGGCGTGGCTGACGAAAGTCGTCACCAACCTCTGCCTTGACCGGCTCCGTTCGGCGCAGGCACGCCATGAGCGCGCTGCCGGGGACTGGCTGCCCGAGCCGCTGCTCGAAGGCGACCCGATGCTCGGCCCGGCTGACACCTTCGAGCAGCGCGAATCCGTTTCCTTGGCCGTACTGACGCTGATGGAGCGCCTCTCGCCGGTCGAGCGGGCCGCTTTCGTCCTGCGCGAGGCGTTCTCGTACCCGCACGCCGAGATCGCCAGGATCCTCGACATAAGCGAGTCCGCGAGCCAGCAACATGTCCACCGGGCCCGGCGCCGGGTCGCCACCGAGCGCCGTGGCGGCGACGTGGTGGACCCCGCGTCCGCACGCCGGGTCGTCGAGGAGTTCCTCGCCGCCGCCACGTCGGGGCGCACCGAACGGCTGGTGGCGCTGCTCACCGACGACGCGGTCGCGGTCTCGGACGGCGCCGGACTGGCCAGGCGGCTGCTGTGGTACAACACGCGCGAGCGGATCGCCTCCTACGTGCGGGCCGGCTTCAAGCCCACGCCGGCGAAGCGGCGGATGGCCGGCGGTTCCCCCGCGCTCCATATCGCGCTGCTCAACGGCTCCCCGGCCGTCATGGCCGTGATCGAGGGCCGGGTCGTGGGCGTGGTGGCGTTCGAGGTCAGTGACGGCAAGGTCGCGTCCCTGCGCGGCATCGCCGCCGCGGACCGGCTCACGCGCCTCAACGAGGCCTGGCGGCAGCACGAACCCGACGCGCCGGTCATCAACGCATGGTGACCAGAGCCATCGGAATCCGGTGAACTGAGTCGGAGCGAGGACGCCCCTTCGGCGCCGCGCTGCACAGCAGCGGAGGGGGGCGAAGCACGTTGGTCTCCCGAATCAGACCGGCCATGCAGTTCTGACCCCCGATGGCCAACCATCGGTCGGCACAGTGGCCACCTACGAATCGTCACGGGGGGCTGCCAGGGTAGCTCCATCGCGTCGCAGGGAGGCGGGTGTACGGCCGATGAAGTCCCGTGCGGTACGGGTGAGGTGGGCCTGGTCGGCGAAGCCTGCAGTGGCTGCGGCAACGGCGGCAGCCCCAGCCGGCAGGTCGGCGACTGCGGTACGGAGCCGGCCCCATCGCCGCAGGCGGGTGAGCGTGATGCCCACGTCCTGCCGGACCAAGGTGCGCAGCCGCGGTGCCGACAGGCCGACCTCCTCGGCGATGGACGCGAGGGGCATGTCCGAATCGCGGAGCATACATACGTAGAGGGCGTGGGCGACTCTCGGGTCGAGCGGTGTTGGGCGCCCTGCGACTGCCCGCAGTTCGGTGAATCCGGCGGCCAGATCCACCTGGGTGCCGGGGCCGTCGGGACCGGCGGTCCCGAGCGCAGCGAGCAGGCGGCGGACCTCGCCTGCATCGAGTCGTATCGGCCCCGGGCAGGAGGGCAACAGCCAGGAGTCGACGAACAGCGCGATGTAGGGAGAGGTGGCCGCGCAGACGTGGGCCAGCTGGGGCGGGACGATCAGCCCGGGGGCTGCCACCATGCGTAGTCCCGGTTGGAGGAGTTCGGCGTGGCCGCCGATGGAGAGCACGGCTTTCCACGCGGGCAACCGGTGCTCGGAGACGCGAAATGGGCGGGACTCGGCGAACATCGTCGCCTCGGTACCGGCAGCGAAGACGATGCGGCGATCGTTTTGTTCAAGCTCCCAGGCGCGGGGCGATCGGATCATCACCCTATGCACGCTATCGCTGCCGTCGCCCTGGGGCGACGCTGTCGTTGCGTCAACGGCTCAGCGGTACTCCGGTCGAGTTGGTCGTCGGTCAGGTGACCGCGATCGACACCACTGCCCGGACCGTGTGGATCGGCGACGAGCCCCGGGTGATCGGCTACGACACCCTGGTCTACGCGGTGGGCAGCCAGGCACGGCTTGACGATGTTCCGGGAGCAGCCGTGCACGCACACGCCGTCGCCGGCCCTGAGAGGGCATTTGGTGAGAGTAGTTTGCCCTTTATGTTCTAGTAAGTTCCTCGCCAGGTTGGTGTGGTCTCGTCCGTTATGCGCTTGGTGAGGTTGTCGATCGAGGCGATGTGGATCATGGCTTCGGAGCTGGTCGGGAGGGTCTCGTAGTCGCGGGCGAGACGGCGGCGTTGCATGATCCACCCCAAGCTCCGTTCGACCACCCATCGCCTTTTCACCACGTGGAATCCAGGGACGTCGGACTTCCGGTGGACGACCTCGACGTCGATTCCGAGGCTTGCGCCGTGCTCGATCATGGCGTTCTTGAAGCCGGTGTCGACCCAGCTCTTGGAGATGCTCGGGTAGGTCTTCTTGGCCTGGTTGAGGAGGCGTATTCCCAGGGCGTTCTCGGACAGGCTCGCGGCGGTGACGGCGACGGCGAGGATGAGTCCGATGGTGTCGGTGAGGATGCCCCTCTTCCGGCCGACGATTTTCTTCGCGGCGTCGGTTCCCTGGCTGGTCAGGGGCACGTTGGTGGAGGTCTTCACGCTCTGGGTGTCGATCACCGAGGCGGTCGGCTCGGGTTTGCGGCCTTCCTTTACTCGGGCCAGTCCGGTGAGGTCGTAGTTGAGTTGGGCGAATATTCCCTCGTCACGCCAGGCGGCGTAGTAGGCATAGACGGTGCCGTGGTTGGGGAAGTCGTGCGGGAGATACTTCCAGGGGATTCCCGTGCGGTTGACGTAGATGATCGCATTGAAGACGTCGCGCAAGTCGACCTTCGCCGGCTGACCGGTCGGCCGCCGGTCGAGCCGAGCCTTTCTCCATGCCGTCAGAATCGGCTCGATCAGGGCCCATCGGGCGTCGGACAGATCACTCGGGTACTGCTTGCGCTCGGTCATGACACAGCGTCAGCACGGATGGCGCGGAGGATCTCGTTCCGCTGCCTGTTGGGCGTTTCTATGACTTCTTCAAACCAGACGGGTCTCAGAGCCCAGAAGCGGATGAGACGGACTCTGGCTTTCGCTGCCCCTGCGAGGGCATACCTCGTCTTCTCCGTAGATCGGGGCAAATCATGACATGGACGAAGGCCGTATAGCGGATGATCGCTATCAAAATGCCCACTGAGAGGACGTTAAGTCCCTTTATTCATGGTTGGGGATCACTCGTTCGTGTGATCGTTCGACGAACTGGCGTGCTGGCCGGGGGGGTAGGTGATGTTGTGCGGCGTATGGAGAGACCGGCGTATCCGAGTGACGTGACAGACGAGCAGTGGGAACTGGTCAGACCGGTGATCGAGTCGTGGAAGCAGGAGCGGGTGGCCCGGTCGGCGACCGGAGATCCTGGGTCCTGCGACCTGCGGGAGGTCGTGAACGCGATCTTCTACCAGAACCGGACGGGCTGTCAGTGGCGTTACCTCCCGCACGACCTGCCGCCGTGGTCGGCGGTGTTCTACTACTTCACGCTGTGGCGGCAGGACGGCCTTGACCAGCGAATACAGGAGCTGCTGCGCTGCCAGGTGCGGGAGAGAGCCAAGCGATTAGAGGACCCGTCCCTCGTGATCATCGACACCCAGTCCGTCCGTGCGGCGGCCGGTGTCCCGAAGACCACGACGGGACTGGACGCCGGCAAGAAGGTGCCGGGCCGTAAGCGTGGGCTCGTGGTCGATGTGCTGGGCCTGATCACCTCCAACACGCGCTGCGCCGTGAGCACCACCGGCAGGACGTCGCCGACCGTGCCCGCGAGGCCGCCCACCAGGCCCACCAGACCACCGACCTCGCCCACCGACGCCTCGCCGGCACCGCAGCCCAACCCCTCTACACCGCCCTCAACCGCGCCGGCATCCACACCCTCACCGACGACGACCGCCAAGCCGTCCGCAACCTCACCCACCACCTCGACCCCGCCACGCTGCGCCAGGTCATGAGCTGGCTGGAGCACACCCGTACCGCGGCACTCGCGCTGCGCGGCACCGAGCAGGCCTCGCCCGTCCGTCCCAGGGCGCGCCGCAGCCAGTTCTGACCGACCGAGCGGGCCCCAAGGCACCTGCCCCTTCCGTTGCGCGCCCCCAGCCGGTGACTTCCGGCTGGGGGCGCGTTGCTCCGACGTCACCGTCGCGCTGTCCACAGCCAACCCCGGCCAGGTGGCGCCATGACGACGACGAAGAAGACCACAGCGCCCTGCCAGGCCCACACCGCCGACAGCTGGGGCAACTGCCCGGTGGCAGAACTGCGCACCGCCCAGACACGGCTCCTGGCGCTACTGGAGCGGTACGCCGACGGCCCGCTGAGCATGGACGACCGGTTCAGCCCGGACGACCACCCAGCGGGTGATCCGCGTGCTTGCGGCTCTCCTGGATGTGCCCCCCCAGAGCCGTACGCCGCCACGCCCGCGGCTCCCGCTGGCCCGCCGGCCGCAAGCTGCGCCAGGCGGTGAACCACCGGGGTGTTCACGAGTGGGGCTGACCAGCGGGGCGAGAGCAGGGTTGAAGATCGCTTCCCAAATGGCGAGTGATCGTTTCCCGAAAGAACTGGGGCGCTGTTGGTCGGCGTGCCGGGCAGGCTGTGCGACCGGCCGGCGAAGACGAACCCGTTGATCCTGGATTCCAGGTTCAGGTCGCGACCGGCTTGCTGGCCTTGGTGTTGGTCGCCGCGATGGCCCTGGCGCGCTCGAAGGCGGCGACGGGGTCGCGCTCACCGGTCCACGGCCCGGCACCACAGAAGGGGCCACTGGAATCCCCGGTGCGGGATGCCGTACCCGGTGTCCCTGAGCACTCGGCGTGCGATGCCGCCGCCCTGCCGGAACCGGCCCGGCATATCAACTGAGCAAGCATCAGTTCTGCTGACGCTAAGAGCGGTTCGACGGCTACCCTGGGCCTGTTGGGAGGGATCGGATCGGACGGGAGGGGCAAGGAATGGATCCGGAGCTGATAGGTCTGGCGTCTGCCGCTGCCACGGCGCTGGTGGGCCGACTTGCGGCTGATGGCTGGGAGCAGGCCAAGCGGGCGGTGGTCGCCCTGTGGCGCCGGTCCGGCCGGGCGAACGAGGCCGAGGTAGTAGCGGGCGAGCTGGAGGAGTGCCGCAGCGAACTCCTGGCCTCCGGCCAGTCCGAAGAAGGCCAGGCCGCGGCACGCGAGATGGCGATCGAGTGGCGTGGCCGGCTGCGCGGTCTGCTCGCCGCCGAACCGGCGCTGGCCGAGGAACTGCGCGCGCTGCTGACCGAACTGCGCCCCGACCAGCCCGAGTCCGGCGCGCGGGTGGAGATGCACGGCACCGCGTCGGACCAAGCGAACATCTACATGTCCGGCGGCTCCATGCACATCAGCGGTTCATGACCGATCGGGGGCCCACGGTCCACCTGGAGGCGTTCGCCTCCGGATCGGGCACCATCTACCTGGCGGCAGGCGACCAGTACATCGCCGAGCGGGATCTCCACCTGCACTACTGGGACGGCGTACACCGGGTGCGTCGCGTCCGACCCGGTTCGGACGGTCCGGACGACTGCCCCTATCCCGGCATGTCCGCCTTCACGGCCGAGCAGGCGGCGTGGTTCTTCGGCCGCGACCGGGTGAGGGCGCGACTGGTGGGCTTGCTGGACGAATCCCTCCGGCAGGGTGGTGCAGTCGCTGTGGTCGCCCCCTCGGGCGCGGGCAAGTCCTCCCTGCTGCGGGCCGGCCTGGTGCCTGCCCTCGCCCGGGGCGCCCTGCCGGGCTCGCGGCGCTGGCCTTGCCTGGTGTTCACGCCGACCGCCGAACCGCTCGTCGCGCTGACGATGCACCTGGCCGCACTCACCCAGGCCGATCCGGCCGAGATCGGGGCCGAGCTGGCCGAGCGGCCCACCGCCTTGGCGGATCGGCTGCGCGAGGTTCTGGAGGAGCGCGGAGCGGACCGGCTGGTGCTGATCGTCGACCAGGTCGAGGAACTGTTCACACAGGGTGCCGAGGACACCATCGGGCCGGATCGTCAGGACTTCCTCGCCGCGCTCGGCTCGCTGGCCCAGGCGCGTGGCCAGGACGGGCCGTTGGCCCTGGTGGTGTACGGGGTACGGGCCGACTTCTACGCCCGCTGCGCGCCGTATCCGTCGCTGCGGGAGGCCTTGGAGCACCGGCAGGTGTTCGTCGGTCCGATGTCGGCCACCGAGCTGCGGGAGGCGATCCTGCATCCGGCGCGCTCGGTCGGCCTGGACCTCGAGGAGGGGCTGGTCGAGCTGCTGCTCACCGATCTCGGCGTGGCCACTGCCCAGGGCTCACCCGCCACCGCGACACAGGACGAGCACCCGGAGTCAGGTTACGAGTCCGGCCGCCTGCCGCTGCTCGCCCACGCGCTGCGCGTCACCTGGCAGCAGCGGCACGGCTCGACCCTGACGGTGGCTGGTTACCGGGCGGCCGGCCGGATCCAGGGGGCGGTCGCCGAGACCGCCGAACGGGCGTACCGCCGGCTGAGTGCCGAAGCGCGGCGCGTCGCGGAGCCGCTGTTCCGGCGTCTGGTGCGGATCGGGGAGGACACCGCCGACACCCGGCGCACCGTGCGGGCCGACCGGCTGACCGAGGGACTGGACCCGCAGGGCACGCAGGCCGTGCTGAGTGGTTTCACCGAGCAGCGGCTGCTGACCATGCGGCGGGACACCGTGGAGATCACCCATGAGGCGCTGCTGACCGCCTGGCCCCGGCTGCGTTCCTGGGTCGACGCTGACCGGGCGGGTCTGCTGGTCCAGCAGAGGCTCGGCGAGGACGCGGACAGCTGGCACCACGACAACGCCGCGCTCTACCGGGGCAGCCGGTTGGAGCTCGCCCGTGACTGGGCGGCCCGTCATCCGGGCGAACTCCGTCCGGTGGAACGCGAGTTCCTGGCCGCGAGCGATCGCGCCGGTCGGCGCCGTAGGCGGTGGCTGGTCGGTACGGTCACGGCCCTGGTCGGGCTGCTGGTGGCATCGCTGGCCGCGACCGTCCTGGCAATTCGGGAACTGGACACCGCCCAGGAACGGCAACGTCGGATCCTCGCCCACGAGTTGGTCGGCAAGGCGAGCGGCGCACAGGCCAACGATCCGAGACTGGCCCTGCAACTGAGCATCGCGGCCGATCGGATCGACCACAGCCCCGAGTCCACCGACAGCGTGCTCCGCAGCCTGCTCACCCCGTACGCGGCCACCCTGGTGGGGCATGGGAGCATGGTGCGCGCGGCGAGGTTCAGCCCCGACGGCCGGGTGCTCGCCACCGGGGGAGCGGACAGCACGGTGCTGCTCTGGGACACCTCGACCCCGCACCCGGAACAGCCGGTCGGCACGCTGCATGCGGCACCCGGCGGGGTGAACACACTCGCTTTCAGCCCCGACGGGCACACGCTGGCCGTCGGCGCGAAGGACTCCGTCGACCTGTGGAACGTCAGCGACCCGCACAAGCCGGTGTCCGGAAACGGACTCAGGACCGGTCACGGGCGCGTGTGGCAGGCGCGGTTCAGCGGCGACGGGCGCATTCTCGCGACCGCCGACGAGGACGGCACGGCGGTGCTCTGGAGCCTCGATGGCATCGGGGAGCCTCAGCCGCTCGGTTCGGTCACGGGCGGAGACGGCGGCGTCAGTGCCGTCTCGTTCGGCCCGGACGGCCGCACGCTGGCCATCGGGAACGACGGCGGAACGGAACTGCTGTGGGACATCGCCGACCCGCACGTCCCGCGCCGACTTGGCCAACCGCTCACCGACCACTCCGACTGGGTCACCGCGCTCACCTTCAGCCCGGACGGTCACCGTCTGGCGAGTGGCGGCGGCGATGGCGTGGCGACGCTCTGGGACGTCAGCGATCTGAGCAGGCCCGCCTTCCTGACCCAGGTCGTCACCGACAGCCCGGTTGCGGCTATGCGGCTTACCGCCAACCAGCTCAACGTCCTGGGGGAGAGCCACCGCCTGGACACCTGGGACCTCGGCAACCCGAGCCAGCCCCGCCACACCGGTCAGCAACTCGGCGGCGCCGCCTGGTCGACGGCGGCGGCCATGAGCCCGGACCTGCATATGCTCGCCACCGGCAACACGGGCAGCACCGACAACACCGTTGTGCTGTGGAGGGACCAGCGGGACATCCGTGACCGGGCAGCCCTGGATCCGATAGGAGCCGGGGCATGGGCAGTGACCTTCAGCCCAGACGGACACACCCTGGCCGTCGGCGGCGGTGACGGATCGGTGGTGCTGTGGGACGTCCAGGCCCCGGACAGGCCCCGCCGACTGGCCCAGCTCACCGGCGGCACCACCTACGTGGACGCTATGGCGTTCGCCCCGGACGGGACCACCCTGGCGACCGGCAGCACCGACGCCACCATCACGCTGTGGGACACCCGCGATCCCGAGCACCCACGCGAGATCTCCCGGGTGACGGCGCCCGCCGGAGTCCGAACACTGGCGTTCCAACCCGGCGGCCACCGCCTGGCCGACGGTGACGGCGACGGCGGGGTGACCGTCTGGGACGTCACCGACCCCGCGCAGCCCGTCCGCTACGAGCTGAGCCACTCCGCCGCCCGCGAGGCCGTCGGCGCGCTAGCGTTCAGTCCGGACGGACGCCAACTGGCATCCGGCGGAGTTGACGGCACGGTGACGCTGTACGCCCTCCACGCGGCGCTCCGACACTACGACTTTCAACAGCTGCCCGGGCACACCGCAGGCGTGGACACGGTGGCGTTCAGCCCCGACGGACACACACTCGCCGTCGGCAGCTCCGACGCCAGCATCATCCTGTACGACACCACCAAGCTGCACGACGCCCAGCAGCTCGGCCAGCCGCTCACCCAACACGCAAGCTGGGTACGCTCGGTGGTGTTCAGTCCCGACGGTCACACGCTGATCTCCGGAAGCAACGATGGCACGTTCATCATCTGGGACACCACCGACCGGACCCAGCCACAGGCGATCTCGACCTCGGACCGCTATCCGAGCAGCGTCGTCGCCCTGGCCCTCGCCCCCGGCGGACCCTTGCTCGCCAGCGCCGACCAGGATGGCACGGTCCATCTGACGGACCTGAGCGCCCTCGACGACCTGCGCACCCACGCCGTGGACCGCGCCTGCGCCCGCGTCGGCCAGGGCCTGAGCCGGACCGACTGGTCCCGCTACCTCCCCGGCCAGGCCTACCGGGACACCTGCCCGTCGTGACGGTGCCCGCAGGCCGTTACTGAGGTTTTCAGGGCGGGGTCGGTGGGGTGAGTGAGAGGCCGGTGCCGGCCAGGCATCCCTCAATGAGGGTGGATCGAAGTTGGATGTGCCGTAGCCCGCGGCGGAGGGTGTGAGTGAGGTGGTCGGCGTCAGTAAAGGCGGTGTTCGCCATCGGGCCGCGCCGCAGGAGTGACCAGAGGCCTTCGACCGGATTGAGGTCCGGTGCGTATGAGGGGTGTGTCCAGCCAACGGTGTAACTCAGGTTGATTTGTACTACCGGCGGCCGATGGAGAGTCGGCCGTCGAAGGTGATCTCGAAGGCGTTCAGTGCGGCCTTCCAGCGGGTGGTCCAGCGTTTGCGGCCGGCTCCGGTCGGGTCGAGCGCCATGATGGCCATGTAGACGCACTTCAACGCGGCCTGCTCGTTGGGGAAGTGGCCGCGGGCTCGGACGGCCTTGCGGATGCGGGCGTTGACCGACTCGATCGCGTTGGTGGTGCAGACGACCCGGCGGATCTCGGTGTCGAACTGGAGGAAGGGGACGAACTCGGCCCAGGCGTCCGACCACATCTTCACGATCGCCGGATACTTGTCGCCCCAGGCCTCCTGGAACTCCAGGAACCGGTCCTCGGCCGCTTTCGCGGTCGGGGCGGTGTAGACGGGCTTGAGTGCCTTCGAGATCTTGTCCCAGTCCTGGCGAGCTGCGTATCGAAAGGACGCGCGCATCAGGTGGACCACGCAGGTCTGGGTGATGGCCTGCGGCCAGACGGTCTCGATGGCGTCGGGCAGGCCCTTGAGGCCGTCGCAGACGACCATGCACACATCGCCGACGCCGCGATTCTTGATCTCGGTGAGGACGTGGAGCCAGTACTTGGCGCCCTCGCCGCCGTCGCCGGCCCACAGACCGAGGATCTCGCGGGTGCCCTCGACGGTGACCGCGAGCGCGACGTAGATCGGGCGGTTCGCCACCTGACCATCGCGGATCTTCACGTGGACGCAGTCGATGAAGATCACTGGGTAGACCGGGTCCAGGGGCCGGTTCTGCCACTCGGCCATCCCGTCGATCACCTTGTCGGTGATGGTGGAGATGGTCTGCTTGGACACGTTCGCGCCGTAGACCTCGGCCAGGTGGGCGGAGATCTCACCGTGTGTCAGGCCCCGGGCGGACAGGGACAGGACCATGTCGTCCACGCCGGTCAGCCGGCGCTGGCGCTTGCGCACGATCTGCGGCTCGAAGCTGCCCTCCCGATCGCGGGGCACGTCGATCTCGACCGGCCCTACGTCGGTGACCACGGTCTTCGAGCGGGTGCCGTTGCGGGAGTTCCCCGAGCCGGCGCCGGCCGGGTCGTGCTTCTCGTAGCCGAGGTGGTCGGTGATCTCGCCCTCCAGGGCGGCCTCCAGGACGCGTTTGGTGAGCTGCTGCAGGAGCCCGCCCTCGCCGGTCAGTTTGACGCCTCCGGCGCGGGCCCGGTCGACCAACTGCCCGATCAACTGCTCGTCCAGTACGTCCGGCGCGAGCTCGACCGGCCGGACTTCCTCAACCGCCTCCGCGGAGACGATCACGTCGCTCATCAGGTGTTCTCTCTTGATCGGGAGTTACACCGAAGACCGTACAGACCCTCGGGTCGCCAACATGGACACCTGGGAGAAGAAGGTCAAGTATGCGGTGGAGAAGGAGCATCAGGTGGTGCACTACCAAGTGACTCCGAGGTACGACGGGGACAGGGTGGTGCCCATCGGGTTCGAGATGAAGGCCACGGGCTACAAGCCGGGTGGTGCACCCGGAATCTCCTTCGATGAGTACGTCCCCAACGAGATGTTCAGCCTCTACGATCAGCAATGGCACAACATGGGGCAGTACGCACCGACGGAATTCAGGTACTAGCGTGATCGGCTACACAGGGGATGGCAGGGAAGTCATGTTCGAGCTGACGGAGCTCCTGTCGTGTTTCGGGCCCACCCGTGGAGACAGCGTCGACTGGGATGCGGTGGAGGCGGTGTACGGGCGGAGGCTCCCCTCCGACTACCAGCGATTCGTCGCCGCGTTCGGGAGTGGTTCGATTGAACAGGCGTTGTACGTCCAAGCGCCTGCCACCACGACTGCCGAACTCGCCGGAAACGTGGTATCGACGCTTCCCGCTGGCATGCTGGCCAGCGGGGGCGCGGACAGCTGGAGAGACCCAGCCCAAGCTGGCCTGTACCGCCTTGAGGACATGCTTCTCTGGGGATGGACGGAGCAGGACTCCCTCTGTTGGATTACTTTTGACGAAAATCCGGACTGCTGGCCAGTGGCCGTCTATTCGCGCTTTCACGCGGCCTGGTCGGTGTACCCCTTCGGGATGGCGGAATTTCTGTCGAGGCTGCTGCGTGACGATTTCGACGAATGGCCGATCAGTGACGTAGGACTGCGGACGGTCTCCCAACCCCGGTTCCTGCACGACAAAGACGAGGAAGCGGGCTGGGAGCTGCAGGAGAGGCCCTGGGAGTGACAGCCTGCGCCGGATTGAGAGCATTTGGGGTGGATTGTTGAGCGCGAAGCGGCCGGTGAGGCAGGCCGCGCAAGTGATCCGAGGGCATAAGGCACTGCTGCTGCTGCCTGGGATCGCGGGCGTGGTGCTAGCCGGTGTAGGTGGATTGCTCGTCATGGCGGTGGTGGGGCTCTGGCCGGGGGCCATCGTGGGAAACCTCGCGCTGGGCATGACCGCGATCCTCGTCATGTCGACCCTCGCCACGTTCTTCAACGCGGTATTGATTGTCGCGGCGTATGACGCTCTACAGGGACGGAAAGTAGGGGTCAGGTCCAGCTACAGGCGAGCGGTTCGGCGGCTTCCGGCGATCGTGATGTGGGCACTGGTTGGTGTTGTGGTGGTCTTCTTTGGGACGCTGCTACTGATTGGAATCCCATGGGCGATGGCGTCCTACCTAGTGCTACCAGCGATGATGATCGACGGCATTGGGGTCCGTGAGGCGATGCAGACTTCCCGACAGGCGTTCAAGGCTCATGGCGGAGAGACCACACGCAATTCGACCTGGATTGCATTGCCCGTTGTGCTGTCGCTTCCCCCGTCAGTGGTGATCTTCTTTTTGGGCCTTACAGCAGCCGACCAGGTCTCCGGGGCGCTAGCCATGGCGGGCGCTGCTCTGTGGCTGGCGGTCGCTGTGACCGCAACAGCAAGCCTGTCCGGGGTGTTCCGAGTGCGTCACTACTGGGAACTGGCCTGTCAACCGGCCAGAGTGCCAAGGCCTTCGGGGCTGAACGTTTCGTCAGTGGAGTAGTACGGGCGGGCAGAGCCCCTCGCCACCGTGTCCCTGCATGTGCCAACGATCCGGCTGGTGGCTACCCCGGGCCGCGGATCGGCCCGCACGCTGTCGTTGCTGGTTGGAAAACCAGACAGCCGGCCCGAACGGTGGCCCCGACCGGCCGCTGTGGGACGCGACCGTCGCCGCGCTCGCGGCCGTCGGCATCGACGTCGTCCAGGCCGGGGACGGCCGCTCCGGCGCGGTGCTCCAACCCGGGCCGCGCGACCTGGCCGTCGCGGTCGGCTGGCGGCCCACCGGCCAGCACCCGCTGCCCGGCGGCGTCCTCGACCGCGGAAGGGCTGCCCCGGGTCCTGGACCTGCGCCGGGTGATCACGTTCCACTCGCGGGTGGCCGGGGCGCGGGAGTTCGCCGCGGACCTGCCGGCGGCGGCCGCGCTGCTGAAGGATGCGGACCGTCCGGAGCGGATCTGGGCGAAGGCGGTGGCCGGCACCGACCGACTGCGGGCCCGCTGGGCGCCATCGCCGGAGTTCAAGGCCCACACCGGCGACGACGGCGAAGAGTGCGGCATCCTCTGCAACAGCCGGCTGCTGACGGAGGGGATCGACGTCGCCGCCGTGGACGCGGTCTGCTTCGCCGACCCCAAGAGCTCGGTGATCGACATCGTCCAGGCCGTCGGCCGCACGCTGCGCCTGTCCTACCGGCAGGGCAACGTCTCCTGGATCATCCCCGTATACCTCCCACCCCGCTGGTCGGTGACGAGACAGCCGGCGCCGACAAAACGGCCGACGTGAAGGACGCCGCGAAGTCGTGAAGGCCGAAGCCGACACCGAGATCGAGGCCTCCGGCTTCCGCACGATCTGGCGGGTCCTGCGGGCCCTGGCCGCGCACGACGCCCGGGTCATGGGCCGGACACCGAGCTGCGTGCCCACCGCGCCCAGCCCCAGCACGCCATGGCGCAGGTCTCTGAGGACGGCGCGGCCGCAGAGGCCGGGGCGGGCGAGCAGCCGCCGGCGACGGCGGAGCGGTCGCCGGTCGACTGGCTGCAGATCGATGCCCGCCGGCATGCGGCGCGAATCCTCCAGACGGTGGAGCTCCGGGCGTTCAACCCGCGGGCCGTCGAGTGGCAGCGCATGAACGCCGTTGCCGCCGTGTTCCACCTGGAGCACGGCCACCTCGACCCCAGCGACCGCGAGAAGCACGGCGCTGGGCCAGGTCCTCGGCTCGGGGTGCCCTGCGGCGCTGGCTGGCGGGACCCTGCCCGGCGGCCTGGCGGCCTTCGTGGTCCCGGCTGGGCCGCCGGTGTTCGGCGGGGTGGTGCGTCGTTGAGCCCGGGCATCGCCAGCTCGGCCCGGCCCGGCCTACCGGATGCCATCGCTCGGTGGGCCGCCCCGTGCTGGGCGCCCTCCGTCTTCCTGGCGCTCTGTTTTGTCGTGGCTGCGGTCCGCTGCAGTGGCCGGGCACCTACGGCTCCCCCCGTTCCGTAGTGGCACGCGGGCGCGTATCCCGGGACCTCGGGATGCGCGCCCGCCGGTTCATCAGCTGGTGGGCGGCTGGTCCTCCAGTACTTCGAGGACCTCGACCGAGGGGGTCATCACGATGTACGCGCCGTTGACGTCGATGCTTGTCCACCAGGTGCCCCGGTCCACTCGGTGTCCGGCGAGGCCCCACTGGACCATCACCTCCTCTTCTCCCAGCCGGAAGACCCGCCGGCGCCGTGGGTGCACCGTTTGGACGTCGACTTCCTCCAGGGGACGCGCCCGCGCCTGCGTCCACCAGTTCCGTTCTGCGATCGCCATGTTCGGTACAACGACCGGCACTGGTGAGCGGTACGACAAGCACCCGTGACCACAGGGCCGTCAGCTCACGTGCGTGGCTGCACTGCTGCTTCGTCCGGGGCCGGCCCGCCGCGCGCGTGCCTTACCGGGGTCCAGGGCGGGTTCGGTTTCTCGCGTCCGGCTGGTGCCGGCCGCTCGTGTGGGTGTCGGTGGGTCGCCGGGATGGGGCGTGGTCCGGTGGCCGTGTATCGCGTTAGGTCCGGGTCGGGTGGGACGGGGATCGGTGGTCAGCGGGCCAGATGGTGCGGTTGAGCATGGTGGCGAGGAGGCGGAGGGCTGTTTCCGCGTCGGTGAGCTCGTCGTCGGTGGGGAGGTGGCTCCGAAGGTGCGGCCCTCGGGGGCATCGAGGGCGCGCCAGTGGAGGATCGGGTCGAGGTGGCTGGTGCACTGGGCGAGGAGCCCGAGGTGGCCGTGAGTGCGGGCGATGGTCATGGCGAGGGCGGCGATCGCCTCGCGCGGGGCGGCGAGCCGCTCGATCGTCGGCACGCCTGATGACGGTCGGCGGGGCCGATCGCATCGCCCAGAGCGGCCGCGGTGCCCCGGACCAGGGCTGAGTCATCGGCGACGAGACTCCATGTCCCCTCCGCCAGCTGCTGTTCGGCGTCCCGAATGACGCGCTCTATGGCCGCTAAGCCAACGGTGGGCCGCGGTCCCAAGGCAATCCATTTTCCTCGGGACTGTTACCGCCCAGCAGATGGGAGTCGACCCGCTCCCAGGGCAGCAAGGCAGCCACCGACCCGGTGAACCCCGCAGGTCACAGCACTAGAGACGCGATTCAACGCTTCGATGAGGCACTGCAGTAGTGAAGTCACTCGCCGAGTGATCAGGGTGCCGGGTCGGAGTGGGTCTGGAGCACCCCGACCCGGCACCGTGATCAGACCGATGGCGAACTCTGAACTCCCTGCTTGGATGTCTCGCGAGGTTCCTGGTCGTCGTCGCGACGCCGGGATCGACGAGCTTCGACGGCCAGGCTCAGCGCCGAGCTGAGGACACTGAGAACGCCAGCAACTACCGACAGGACATCTGTCATGGCGGGCCCTTCGGACACGGCGGTTCGGGCCTCAGCACAGAGATGGCGGGGGCGCAGACCACCGATAGGTGTCTCCCCCCGTCCCCTTGCCATGAGCCGCTGTCGCGACGGGCCAGCGTGGTTCACGCGGCGCGTGCCCGATGTCTGGCCTACTGGCCGCCGACGCCAATGGTGGCGCTGGCAGGGACTGAGCAAGCCGAAGCTCCCTCTGACGGCCAGTATGCCCCTCCTACGGCCAAGCACACAGCAAATCGCGCTAGTTCAGAGAAGGCACGTAAGGCAAGTGGGCCCGATCAGTCCGTACCTTACAGATATCCGAGGGTTCGTCAGGCACGTACGGTACAGCAGCGGGCGTGCTCGGCGGCGTAAGCGAAGTCTGCCGCGAAGTCCGGGTTTCTGCCGGTTCCAGCGCTGGCACGCGGCCTCCCAGTCGGTCCGGGTCCGCCGCTGCCGTCCGTCGGCCTGGTGAGGATGGCTCGCGCGAGCCATCAAGCGGGCGCCCGATGGCGTGGCCCCGTCCTGGCCGCCGTCCTCGGCGCCGTCCCGGCCGCCGTCGTGCTGCAAAATTCTTCTGTGCGGGTTGTCGATCTGCAGCCTCGCCATTCGTCATCCCGGTGTTGCCGCACCACGGGCAACACACGAACCCGACGAAAGACGAAAGAGGAGTTCACCGTGAGGTACATGCTGCTCATCATCGGCACCCAGGACGCCGAGCCCCCGGCGGCCGAAGCCGACCAGGGCCTCATGGAGGCGTTCATGGCATACCACAAGGCGGTTTACGACGCTGGCGTCATGGTCGACAGCAACGTGCTGGACTCCTTCGAGACCGCCACCTCAGTCCAGGTGGACAAGAACGGGGAGCGCATCGTCACCGACGGGCCCTTCGCCGAGACCCGGGAGTATCTGGGCGGCTACTACATCCTCGACCTCCCCGATCTGGATGCCGCGATCGACTGGGCTGCCCGCTGCCCCGGGGCCCGGGCCGGGCGGGTCGAGGTGCGCCCGATCCAGGACTTCAACCTGTCATGAGCGGCGGGCGGGCGGCCGGCCTGGTCGAGGCGGTGTTTCGTGAGGAGCGGGGCCGGCTGCTCGCCATGCTCGTGCGCCAGTTCGGTGACCTCGACCTCGCCGAGGATGTCGCGTCCGAGGCCGTCGAGGCTGCCCTGGAGCGCTGGCCCGTCGACGGGGTGCCGACGACACCCGTGGCCTGGTTGCTCACCACCGCACGGCGCAAGGCCGTCGACCGGTTGCGGCGGGACAGGGCCTACGCCGAGCGGCTCGCGATCATGCACGCCGAGGCGCGGCACCTCGTCCCCGCGGTGCCCGAGCGGGAGAGCGACGGCGTCCCCGACGAACGGCTGCGCCTGTTCTTCACCTGCTGTCATCCCGCACTGTCGGTCGAGGCCCAGGTCGCGCTGACGCTCCGGTGTCTCGCGGGGCTGTCCACACCCGAGGTGGCGCGGGCCTTTCTGGTACCCGAGGCCACGATGGCGCAGCGGATCGTGCGGGCCAAGCGCAAGGTCCGCGACGCACGGATCCCGTTCCGTGTGCCCGAGGCCGACGAGTTGGCCGGGCGCATTCCCGGTGTGCTGCGCGTGGTCTACCTGATCTTCACGGAGGGCTACGCCGCCAGCGCGGGCGAGGACCTGGTACGTCACGACCTGACCGACGAGGCGATCCGGCTGGCACGGATCCTGCACCGGCTGTTGCCCGCGGAACCCGAGGTGAACGGGCTGCTCGCGCTGCTGCTCCTGGTCGACGCCCGTCGCGCCGCCCGCGTCGACGCGGCGGGGGAGCTGGTGTCCCTGGAGGACCAGGACCGCGCTCTGTGGGATGCCGACCGCATCGCCGAGGGCCGCGGCCTGGTCATCGCCGCCTTGTGCGGGCCTCGCCCCGGCCCGTACGCGCTGCAGGCGGCGATCGCGGCCGTGCACGATGAGGCCGCTGACGTCGCCACGACCGACTGGCCGCAGGTCGTGGCGCTCTACGACGTGCTGTTGCGGGTGTCCCCGTCTCCGGTGGTCGAGCTCAACCGGGCGGTAGCCGTGGCGATGCGCGACGGCCCGGAGGCCGGCCTCGCGGCGTTGGACGCGCTGAACGCCGACGCATTGCGGGGCTACCACCCGCTCCCGGCGGCGCGGGCGGATCTGCTGCGCAGACTCGGCCGCACTGCCGAGGCGGCCGCGGCCTACCGGGCCGCGCTCGAACTCGTCGACAACGAGCGGGAGCGGACCTTCCTGCGCAGAAGACTGGCCGACCTCTGATCACTGACAATCAGGTCCGGCGCGTACGGGGCGAACCCACGGCAGGACGTCGCCGCCT
The DNA here is from genome assembly GCF_001888885.2 of Streptomyces viridifaciens. Classification (NCBI taxonomy): domain Bacteria; kingdom Bacillati; phylum Actinomycetota; class Actinomycetes; order Kitasatosporales; family Streptomycetaceae; genus Streptomyces; species Streptomyces viridifaciens. The sequence goes on along the minus strand of NZ_CP090840.1, from coordinate 531,490 downwards.
GCGCCCGCGAGGCCGCCCACCAGGCCCGCCAGACCACCGACCTGGCCCACCGCCGTCTCGCGGGCACCGTAGCCCAGCCCCTCTACACCGCACTCGACCGCGCCGGCCTCTACACCCTGACCGACGACGACCACCAGGCCCTCCGCGACCTCACCCGCACCCTCGACCCCGCCACGCTGCGCCAGGTCATGAGCTGGCTGGAGCGCACTCGCACCGCGGCCTTCGCGCTGCGCGGCCCTGGGCAGGACCGGCCCGCCCGGCCCGTCGAGCAGCTTGCGGATCCGCTGGATGTCCAACCTCAGTGGCAGCGTCTCCCCGCTCCGGCAACCGATCAGACATCCCCCACCGTCACTTCCTGATTGCGGTCGTAGCCACACCGAAGGTGAGCGTGCCCGTCAGCAGCGCGCAGGCGAGCGAGACGGCTGCCCACTGCCCGATGGAGTCGACCTGGTCGCCGAACCCGAGTAGTTGCCAGACGGTGTCCCGCAGCGCCAACGATGCCGGCAGTGCCAACGCTGCGGGTGCCGAAAAATCATCCGGCCTGGTCACGCGGTATGTTGGTACTCGTGGAGGGTTCCGCTGAGCCGGTTTCGTCGACGGACGTCCAGGTTGCCGAGCGGTGCTGGCGGGTTGATTGGTTCGGGTAGTGGGCGCAGGGGTGCGGCTTGTCCCAGTGTTCGGTGTGGCCGGTGCTCGTTGTAGTGGGTCTCGAACTCGCGGAGCGTGTAGAGGAGGTGGCTCTGGTTCCAGATGAGGATGCGGTCGAGGAGCTCCCTGCGGCAGGTCTGTATCCAGCGCTCGATGAGGGAGTTCGTCCGGGGTATCCGGATGCCGGTGGTCACGATCTCGATTCCGGCGTCGGTCAGCAGCGCTTCAAAAGCGGCGGTGAACTTGGAGTCGCGGTCGCGGATGAGGAATCTGGCCCGGCTGCCGGCGTCCTCGAGGTCCATGAGGAGGTTGCGTCCGAGCTGCACGATCCAGTCGGCGGCGGGTGTGCGGTGGCGCCCAGGATCCTGACGCGCCTCGTGGCGTGCTCGATGACGGCGAAGACGTACAGGTGGGCCCCGGCCAGCGTGCGGACCTCGAAGAGGTCGCAGGCGAGAAGGGCCTCGGCCTGGCTGCGCAGGAAGTCGGCCCAGCGCGTGCTCTGCCGCTCGGGCGCGGGCGGGATGCCGTGCTCGCGGAGGATCTCCCAGACGGTCGAGGCGGCGACCTGGATACCGAGCGCGGCGAGTTCGCCGTGGATCCTGCGGTAGCCCCACGAGCTGTTCTCCCTGGCCAGGCGCAGCACCAGGGCACGGACCGAGCGGACGGTGGGTGGGCGCCCGCGGCGCTTCGGCACGCAGGTCGCGGCATGGCGTCGCTTGAGCAGGTCGCGGTGCCACCGCAGGACCGTGTCCGGGCGGACCAGCAGCAAAAAGCGCCGCAGCTTCTCCATCGGGAGGAGGTGGAGCAGGCCGGCGAGCACGGCGCGGTCGGTATCGGTGAAGACGGGCCTGTCGACCTGGCGCCGCAGGACCAGCAGCTGGTGCCGGAGCGCGAGGATCTCGATGTCCTTCTCTCTGTCGCTCATCGGCAGGATCCGCAGCAGCGCGAAGGTGTTGGTCGCGGCGAGGTAGGCCAGACGCAGCAGCACAACAGATCATCATGCCGTCTGCACTGACCCCTGGGGAAGACAACCAGGAGGCCTGCAGACACGACCCGCGATCAGGCAGACAAGGCTGTGACCAGGCCGGATGATTTATCGGCACCCGCAGAGTTCGCCGGTGCGACGGTTGCGGCGGACCAGCAGGTACCAGTGGCCGAGGCGACCGGCCGGCCGTGGATGTCGACCTCAGCCCAGTCGCCGTTTGGACGCCAGAGGCTGGGGCTGCTACCAACTCAGCTGAACGGATCTCCGCCCGGCACCATGGCAGGGCATAGGCCGGGGACGAGTCGGGACAATCCGCTCAGAGAGTGATCGGGCGCCACATGGAGACGTAGCGGGGAGAGTCCGGGTACGGCTGCATGATCCCCATCTCGGTGTAGCCCCACCGCTCGTATAGGGCCCGGACCTTCGGGTGCTCCTCGTCGACCAGGAGGTTCGAGCGTTCCCCGACCCGGTGGGAAAGGAGCTCCTCGTGCAGGGTGCGGGCGGTGCCGGTGCCACGGAAGTCGGCGCGGACCATCACCTCACACAGGGCGAAGGTGCGGGTGTCGTGCTCCGTCAGGTCCACGCCGGGCACCATGCTGACGAGGCCGGCCCACTTGTAGTCGGCGGTGCGGGCGAAGCCGTAGGCGTAGCCAATGGGGACGCCGTCCACCTCCCCGAGGGCGCAGCCCCAGCGCGGGGGCAGCGGCGTGGTGGTGGAGGCGGTCGGTGAACCGCTCGAGACGAACGGGTCCTCGGCGGCCTCGGTGGCGTAGATCTCGGCGTAGAGGTCGAGCAGCAGCGGTTCGACGGCGGGCAGGTTCTCGGCCGTGTGGTAGCTGACGGTCAGGGTCTCGGGCTGGGGCGTCACGCTGTAGCTCCTGATGGTGGGAGTCGGTGAAGCGGTTCCGAGGGCGACGGCCCGTGGCGACGCGCCCCTGAGCTGGATCACTCCCGAGGCGGCGAGCTGATCTTCCTCGGTGCGGCCGGGCCACTGCGCGCAGAGGTCCGGCCGCATCAGTCGGCGAGTTCAGGAGAGCGGCCGCACCATCACGGCGTAGACCGGGCTGTCGGCGAACGGCTGGCGGTCGCCAACCTTCTTGTATCGCCAGCTCTCGTAGAGCGCCTGCACCTTGGGGTGTTCGGTGTCGACCAGGAGGACGGCCAGGTCCTCCGCCCGGCCGGAGACCAGCTCGTCGTGGAGGCGGGTGGCCAGACCGGTCTTGCGCCACTTCGGGCGGACCATCAGTTCGGACACCGCGAACGTGGCGGAGGGCTCCGGTGCGGGGTCCAGGTGGTCTCGCCACCACTCGCGGCCGGCGGCCAGGGGCGCGCCGTAGGCGAATCCGGCCGGTTCGTCGTCGTCGTACGCCACCACGCTGCTGAAGCCGTCCATGCTGGTCCAGTGGTTGACGAACCACGGGAAGCGCTGGTTGAACTCGTCGTCCAACGCGTCGGCGTAGGCGTCCGCGTGCACGGCGATCAGCATCTCGCGGAACTCGGCGGTCACTTCGTCGGCGCGGTAGTGACGCAGGTGGATCACGTTCGGCTCCATTCGGCGCGGTAGCGGTCTGCCCACTCTTGCGCAGCTGGAGCGTTCGTGGAAAGGGTCAGCAGTTCGCGGTGGAAGTCGCCGAGCAGCGTGCGCATGCGGCCCGGGATCGGGGCGCCGGCCATGACGTCGAAGGCCGCGGATGCGGTGTGGACGGCCAGCTCCATTTCTCGCTGGTGGAGTTGGGCGAGGGCGAGCCGGGCGGTGGCGAGGCCGCGGTTTCGCCGGAACTGCGCTGACAGGAGGGCGAGTGCTTGGTGGGAGGCGCCTTCGGCGCTTGCAGCGTCGCCGAGGTGGTCTTGGACGACCGAGGTGAGAGCTTGCAGCTCGGCGGGGCCGTAGAAGGCGAACCAGGTTGGGCGGGGCTCGTTTCGTGCCCGGCTGAGGGCGTCTTGCGCCATCCCGATGGAGCGGAGGGCGCCTTGGCGGTCGCCCAGGCCGGCGTTGCCGATGGCCGTGCGGGCGTGGGCGAGGGAGGCGAACATGGGGTCGCGTCGGGTGATCCCTGTGCGCTGGGCTGCGCGGGCCGCCGCGACGGCGTCGGGGTAGTTGCCTAGCTGGTAAGCGAGAATGGCGATCATGTTCCAGGTTCGGAACGTGGCGATCGGGTCGCGGGCGAGGCCGGCCAGTCGCATGCAGGTGTCGAGGTGCTGCTGGGCTCGTTCGAGTTCCCGGGCGTCGATGCAGGACCATGCCGCGACGGCGGTGTAGTCGGCGGCGACGCTGAACAGGCGGTCCCGGATACGCTCGCTGGCCGTGCCGTTTCGCTGGAGGGCCTGGACCTGGTTGGCGCCAGCGAGTGCTGCTCTCTCCAGGGCGCCGTGGCCGCCCCGATGGTCGTCCAGGGCGTCGAGCGTTTCGAGGCCAGCGCGCAGCCGGATCACGTCGGACGTGCCGATGGTTGTCCGAGTGGTCGCGGCAGCGGGGGCTGAGGTGAGACCGACTGCTGCGGTGGCAGCGAGCCCCTTGAGGAAGGTCTGACGCTTCACGTCTTTCTCCGTCGGTGGGGGCGCGGGGTTCTTGCGCCGCGGCTTGAAGCCGAGCTGTTCGGCTGTGCAGTCGAATACTGCCTCTAGAGCGAGGCGTTGTCGCTCGTGTGGCCAGGTGATTTTGCCCGTCACCCAGTCACGGACGGTTCGCTCGGAGCAGGTGCCGTAACGGCCGGTGATTGCCCCGATCCTGGAGTTCACGCGATGGGCCAACTCGACCTGGGTGATGTTGAGTTCCCGCATCCGGCGTCGGATTTCCTGGTTGTCCCCCACGCGCCGAGAGTAGCGATGGCGTGACTTGCCGTGCCGGACTTTAGGCAAAGGGGACGTCAAAACTTCCGGGTGCTCGCACGCGGACGGCACGGAAACCACCCTGCCTGGTTTCGGCCGGTCGCCGTTGACTGGTTGCAGCCGACCGGACAACCCGCGGAAGCGGATCACGGAATAGTCCTCGTCGGCGGCCGCGCCCGGCCATGCCCCCCCGTCGTGCGCCGGGCGCGGCTCCAACTGTGCCGTCCGCTGGAGCTACCCATGCGAACCCCCGCCGCCGTCGTCTACCTGTGTACCGCCGACGACACCACCAGCCGTCAGCTCTACATCAACTGGTGCACCAATCGCGCCACCGCCGAAGACCTCCCGGTCAGTGAGGTCATCACCGACCACGACGAGCTGTTGCCAGCCGTCGAGCGCGTCGGCTGGCAGCGTGTCACCGAACTCGCCGCCGCCGGCTCCGTTGCGGCGGTGGTGACCGTGATCCGGTCGATGGTCGCTCCGGACTTCCGCACCTGGCGACGCCTCGCGGACCGCCTCGCCGAGCAGGGCGTCACCCTGCTCACCATGCGGCCCCCCGGCAAGGCGCTGCGGGACGGCGATGACCTGACCATCCTCGGGGCGCAGCTGTGAAGGGCGCGCAGCGAGGTCTCAACCACCTCCTAATGCTGTTGTCAAGCCGCTGATGTGACCGGGAGTTCACGTTGGTAGCACTTTCCGTCACGGATCAGGGCCCACAGGACGTTCACTCGTCGGCGAGCCAGTGCGAGCACGGCCTGGGTGTGGCGTTTGCCCTCGTTGCGCTTGCGCTCGTAGAAGCGGCGGGACGCCTCGCAGCTGCGGATGCTGATCAGCGCGGAGGTGTAGAAGACGCGTTGGAGGCCGCGGTGGTAGCGCCGGGGCCTGTGCAGGTTGCCGCTGACGTGGCCGGAGTCGCGCGGGACCGGCGCGACTCCGGCCAGGCTGGCAAGGCGGTCCGCGCTGCCGTACCGGCTCATGTCGCCGGCGGTGGCGGCGAGGAACTCCGCGTCCAGCAGTGGGCCGATGCCGGGCATGCTGGCGATCACCTCGGCGAGCTCGTGCTCGCGAAACCGGGCCGCAATGAGCTTGTCGATCTCGCCGATCTGCTCGTTGAGGCCCATCACCTCCTTGGCCAGGGTGTGGACCACCTGCGCGGCGATCTTCTCCCCGGGGACGGCGGTGTGCTGGCGCTCGGCCGCCTCCGTGGCGGCCTGGGCCAGGGCCTCGGCGCCGCGGACCTTGCGATTGCGAAGCCAGGTCGTGAGCCGGGTGCGGCCCGTGCGCCGCAGCGCGGCCGGGGTCTGGTAGCCGGTCAGCAGGATCAGCGGCCCCAGGTTGTCCAGGTCGAGGGCGCGCTCCAACGCCGGGAAGATGCCTGTGAGTTGACCGCGCAGACGGTTGATCCGGCGGGTGCGGTCGGCGCTGAGGTCGGCCCGCCGGCCGGTGAGGATCCGCAGCTCGACGGCGTGCTCGTCGTCCGGCCGCAGCACCGTGAGGTCGTGGCGCATGCGGGCCTGGTCGGCGATGACGGTCGCGTCCTTGGCGTCGGTCTTGCCGGTGCCCCGGTAGCCGGCCGAGGCCCGATTGACCGCCAGGCCGGGTATGTAGACGAGCTGCTGCCCGTGGTTGAGAAGGATGTTGATCCACAGGGCGGCCATGCCGTCCGCGACGTCTACCGCCCAGACCACGTCCTCGTCCAGGGCGAGGACGTCGGCGAGCAGAGCCAGCAGCTCCGGTTCGTCGTTCAGCACCCGGCGCGACAACAACCGTCTGCCCTCGGCGTCCAGCACCACGCAGTGGTGGTAGGTCTTGCCGATGTCCGTGCCCGCCCAGATCTGGGCCACCTGTTCCTCCGGTCGTTCGATCCCACTCCGTGCTCCGGACGACCTCGCCAGCGTGGTCCTACTCAGCGATGCACCCGAGGGGCTCGCAGCTCCTAATCAGCGGCCGAGTCGTCGTGAGACACCGGGCGGCCAGGTGACGTGAACCATCGCGTGCAACCGCCTGAAAGCCATACCCGGCGTCTCTGGGCCTCTGGACCTTACGACGGCCCGTTCAACCCATGCCAACAACGTAGGACCGCCTGACTATTAACGCGACAGCTACTCAGTTGGACGGCCGCCTGGCGGCCGTAAACCCGGTCCGGGATGTGCTCGCAACCGGCCTGTCTCGTTGGGGCGTCACTGAACCCGACCTCGGCGACGTGTTGCTCGTCGCCTACGAGCTGGTGGCCAACGCCGCGAGACACAGCCCGCCGGGCAGGCACCACGTTTCTCTGCACTTGTCGCCGGACGGAGACCGGATCGTGGTGACGGTCCACGACCTGAGCAGGGTCATGCCCCGGCTGTCGGCGGACGCCTTGGGCAACGACGACGTCGAGTCCGGCCGAGGCCTGCTCGTGGTCGCGGCTCTCTCGGTCAGCTGGGGCGCGGTGGTGACCTCTGGTGGCAAGAAGGTGTGGGCCGAGCTTGCTCTGGGGAAGGCCGTGCGGGTGTCGCCGCCGAGCCGTGCCGCCGAACGCGCACGCATCATCTCGGAGACCGTCCGTGTCTCCCGCCTGTTCGCGGTTCCCCGCTGGCACGCGACCGGGTAGGTCCCCGAGTCTCCTCCCCGGCCAGACCAACGACACCAGGCCGGGAGGCCCGGCCTTCCCTGGCTGGATCTCCCGTCGATCGCTTTTGAGCTCCCTCCGGAGGAAATCGTGTGTGGCGACGTAGTTGACGTTGCGCCGGCGCTGGCTGCTGATCCCGACCCGGCTGCTTCGGGTGGAGGACTGAGAGGCCGCCTGGTGACCGGTGCCGAGCGCACCGCCGCCGTGCGCCACTGGCTCCTGGCGGCCCTCCCCGATGGCGAGCGGACGGCCGCCGCCGCCGACTGGGCGACGCGCGGCGTCACGGTGCTGCCCTGCGGGATGCTGTTCTCGGCGGCGCGCCTGCCGTCCGACATCGTCGCCAGCGCGGCGGGCAGTGCGGACTGGGCGACCATCGATCGCTACCTCGCGGTGTCGTTCGACGGGCCGGTGTTCTGCACGGGGGACCGCGGCCTCTTCGTGGCGCTGCTGCCGCCGAGCGCGGTCCGCACCTGGACCGTGGCAGGTGTCGCCTTCCTCGGCCGGGGGTCCACCATGATGGTGCCGGTGCCCGGCCTCACGCGGGACCGTACCGCCGGGGCGTACTGGGCCGTACCGATGGAGTCCCCTGGGGTGCTCTGCCTACCGGACGACGTCGCGCACGTCGCCAGGCTCGGGCTCCGGAGAGGCGGCTGCCGTGCGTGAGGACCTGCCGCTCGACGTCGGCGCGGCTCGGGCTGCGGTGACGTGGGAGAGGCGATCGCGGCTGATGTCGAGGTGTCCTGGCCGCCGGGTGAGCAGGCCCTCAGCTACGTCGACCGCACGCCGGGCCGGACCGATGAGTGAGTCGGCCGGCCCCTCCCCGATCTAGCGTCGAGGAGGGCGAGCGCTGCCGCCGGAACACGGTGGCAACAACGGGGATCAGCCCCAGCGCGCCGCATGTGGGCGTGCGGGGCCCTACCAGGAGCATCCGCCCGCTGCTCCGGCGGCGGTCGGCTACCCACCGGGGGCCACGGTGACCGATGGCATCACGTTCGGCAGGTTCGTCTCGCTGCACCGCTCGGAGAAGGGTTGGACGCAGCTGCGGCTGGCGACCGAACTCGACCGTAGCGAGGAGTGGATGTCGAAGGTCGAGCGGGACCTCCAGCAGGTCAAGGACGTCCGGCTCTTACGGTTGCTGGCCGACGCTCTGGACGTCAAGATCGACGACCTGATGGCGTTGCCGCAACCCGTCCCGAACGAGTCGAGATCTCGGCGACGCCGTGTCAGCTCGGCTACGCTGGCGACGACTTCCGGTGCCGAGGAGGACGATGTGCGACGCCGCCCGTTCCTGACCATGGCGGCTGCCGCCCTCTTCGCCCCGGCTGTCGGGCAGCAGGTAGCGCGGGCCGAGGCGGCGTCGCCGCTCGCCGGCCTGGAGGATCTGCTGCTGTACGGGGCGGATCGAGTTCCTGCGCCGCGCTACGAGCCGACCCCGGAGTCCGTCGCGTCTTCGCTGGTGGCGTCACGCCGAGAGTTCAAAGCGGCCCGGTACGACGCCCTTGCTGAGGCGCTGCCGGCCCGGATCGTCGCCGCCGGGATGGTCGGAACGGCGGATGAGCGCGCCCGCCAAGTCGCCCGGCTCTATAACCTCGCGGCTCGGCTGTGCATCAAGATCGGTGACAACAACCTGGTGGCGATCACCTCCGATCGGGCGTTGACCGCAGCCCGGTCGGGCGGCGACCCGCTGGTCACCGCCGAGGCGCAGCGGATGGTGTCCAGCTCCTGGCGCCGCCAGGGCAGCCTGGCCAGGGCGACGGACATCGTGGTGGTCGCCGCCGAGGACTTGCTCGCTGACACCTCGGTGTCCGAGGGCGCCCGCCTGGCCACCCGTGGCGACCTGTACGCCACCGCTGCCTACACCGCGGCGAAGGCCGGCGATCGGGCCTATGCACACGCTCTCATCAGGGAGGCCGCCGACAGCGCTGCCGCTGCCGGACGTGCCTCTGGCCTGGTGGACGGTATCCAGGGTGTCGCGCTGCACGAGCTGTCGGTGCACTACGAACTCGGTGACGCCGGCCGCGCGATCGAGTTCGCCCGCACGGTCGACCCGACCGCCTTGCCGACCGCCGAGCGGCAGGCCCGCTTCTTCACCGACGTGGCCCGCGCGTTCGACCAATGGGGAAAGCCTGAGCAGACGTTCCAGGCCCTGCTCGCCGCTGAGGAGGCGGCCCCCCAGGAGGTGCGCCGTGGTGTGGTCCGTGACCTCGCCGCCGGCCTACTGCGGCATGACCGCAAGCTGCCGGGAGTGCGGGATTTCGCGGGGCGAGCGGGCGTACAGATCGTCTGACCCGTAGCCGGACTACGGCCCGTAGCCCGGCTACGGATTGCGGCATCGCCTCGGCAGTTCACTGGGATCGTCAACCCGTCCCATGCTGCGGAGGCTCCCGCCATGCCGACATTCAGCATCAGCCCGGCCCTTGCCGGGCTGACTGCCACCTCGCCGAGCCGTGACCGACTCGGCGCGTTTCTCGCCGCCTCCTGGGCAGCCCTACACCTGCCCGTACTCGCGCTGCTGGGCTTCGCGGCTCAGCACCAGATCGACGCCCAGCCCGAAGCAACAGCGCTCCCCGCCACCGCCCCGGACCGGCTCATCGAGGGTGGCCACCGGTGAAGGCCCGCGCCCTCGAAATCCCAGGGGCATTCGCCTTCGAACCGAACGCGCACCGCGACGTCCGAGGTGAACTCCAGGAGGTCTATCGGGAAGACGTGTTCCGCGTGGCCACCGGCCAGTCGTTCAGCTTGGCCCAAGCCAACACCGTCGTCTCCCGCCTCGGCGCGCTGCGCGGCATCAGCGTCGCCACCACCAGTCACGCCAAGTACGTCACCTGCACCAGTGGGGCGGTTCTCGATGCCTTGGTGGACCTGCGCACCGGATCGCCGACCTTCGGTACCTGGCGGCTGGAACACCTCGACGCCGAGCGACGCACCGCGCTGTACGTGCCGCCCGGCGTCGGCCACGCCACCTTCGCCCTCTGGGACCGCTCCACCGTCACCTACCTGCTCAACGAGCTACACCGGCCCGAGCAGTTCCTCACGATCGACCCGCTCGACGCCGACCTGGCCATCGAATGGCCGCCCGAGCCCGCCTCCATCGTCGTGGGCAACAGCCTGAGCCTCGCCGAGGCCCTGGACCGCAAGTTGCTGCCCGCCCAGACCGGCTGAACCTCCACCACACCTCACCCAGAATCGGTGACTCCCATGGAGAACATCCTCATCACCGGCGGCGCCGGCTTCATCGGATCGCACTTCGCCCGCCGCCTCATCAACGCCGACGACGTCGCCAAGGTGACCGTCCTGGACGCGCTCACCTACGCGGGCAACCTCGGAAACCTCGACGGCATCACCGACTCCAAGAAGTTCACCTTCGTCCAGGGCAGCATCCTCAACCGCGCTCTGGTCGACGCCCTGATGGAGACCCACGACGCCGTGGTCCACTTCGCCGCCGAGTCGCACGTCGACCGCTCCCTCGCCGACGCCGGGGGCTTCGTCTCCACCAACGTGCTCGGCACCCAGACGCTCCTCGACTCGGCTCGCCGCATCGGCATCCGCAAGTTCGTCCACATCTCGACCGACGAGGTGTACGGCTCCCTGCCGACCGGAACGGCCTTCGAGGCCGACCCGCTGCGCCCCACCGTGCCGTACTCCGCGTCCAAGGCGGCCTCCGACATGATCGCTTTGGCCTACCACTCCAGCTACGGCGTGCCGGTGTGCGTGACTCGCTCCTCCAACAACTACGGTCCCCGTCAGTACCCGGAGAAGCTGATCCCGCTGTTCGTCACCCGGCTGCTGGCCGGTGAGCAGGTCACCGTCCACGGCAACGGTGAGCACGTCCGCAACTGGCTCCACGTCACCGACAACTGTGCCGGCGTGGAGCTGGTCCTCCGCAAGGGCATCCCCGGCCAGGCGTACAACATCGGAGGCGGCACCGACCTGACCACCATCGAGCTGACCGGGATGCTCCTGCGAGCCACGGGCGCGGCCTGGAACCAGGTCACCTACGTGCCGGACCGGGCGGCCAACGACATCCGCTACTCCATGGACTGGGGCAAGCTCGCCCAGCTCGGCTACCGGCCTCGGCAGGACCTGGCGGCGGGCATCGCCGAGACCGTGGACTGGTACCGCTGCAACCCGGACTGGTGGCAGACCGGCGTTGCTCGGGCCGCCGCGTGAGCCGCCGCGACCTGAGGACGACCGAACCCGAGGAGCCCCGCCGCATCCTGGTGACCGGCGTCGGCGGAGCCCCCGGCCTGGATCTCGCGCTCACGCTCCTCAAGCTCGGCCACGAGGTCATCGGCACCGACTCCCACCCCCTCGCCCCGGGCCTGCTCGCACCCGGCATCACCGCCCGCACCATCGCGCGCGCCGACAGCCCTCTGTACGGCGCGGACCTGATGGAGCTGGTACACGACCTCAAGCCGGACGCCCTGATCTGCTGCGTCGAGAACGAGCTGCCCCAGCTGGTCCACCTGCGCGGCCACCTGGAACGCGCCGGGGTCCGGACCTGGCTGCCGCCTGCGGACACCGTCACCGCGGCGGGCGACAAGTGGGACTTCCACCAGGCGATGCGGGGCGCGCGGGTGCCCACCCCGCAGACGTGGCTGCCCGAAGAGATCGACCGGGTCCCCGAGGGCATCGAGCTGGTCGTCAAGCCGCGTCGCGGCCAGGGCTCCAAGGACGTGTACTTCTGCCGGTCCCGCGAACAGGCCCGGCGGTCGGACACGCCGTGAGCATTGCCGTCCAGGCTGCCTTCACAGCTTCGACGCCTCCCTGTAGCGGGTGACTGTAGAAGTCGGGCGCGAAGATCTCGTCCGCAGCCGCGATGTCACGCGTGTTGAAAGCCTCGTGCATGCGCTGTGCGAGGTGACGAGGATCGGGACTGGTCATAAGGCGTCCTTACTTGTCGGCAGGTAAGGATTGTGTCACGGGTCACTACGCGCCGTCTCGCCTCGGGGAAGGCCGATCTGTCGGTATTTCAGCGGCCGGTCGCGGTTCAGGCACACCGCCGCCAACCCGGCAAACCTATGCGGTCACAGCACTAGTGTCCTGCGCCAGAAGTCACACAAGTAATTATTCCTCTGTTGGTCGGCTAGGCGGATTGATCTTGGCGAGATAGTCGGCGAGGGACTTGAGGATCTCGTCGGCGGTCTTGGTCCAGGTGAAGGGCCGGGGGTTGTCGTTCCAGGTCGTGATCCAGGCCTTGATGTCGTCCTCCAGGGCCTGGACGGAGGTGTGGACGCCGCGGCGGATGAGTTTGTCGGTCAGCAGGCCGAACCAGCGCTCGACCTGGTTGAGCCAGGAGGAGCCGGTCGGAGTGAAGTGGACATGGAAGCGCGGGTGTTTGGCGAGCCAGGTCCGGATCTCGGCGGTGTTGTGGGTGGCGTAGTTGTCACACACCAGATGCACGTCGAGTTCGCGCGGGACGGCCTTGTCTATGGTGACCAGGAACTTCCTGAACTCGATGGCCCGGTGGCGGCGATGGAGTTCGCCGATGACGGTGCCGTCGGCGATGTTGAAGGCGGCGAACAGGCTGGTGATGCCGTGCCGCAGGTAGTCGTGGGTGCGTCGCTCGGGCATGCCCGGCATCATCGGCAGCACGGGCTGGGAGCGGTCCAGCGCTTGGATCTGGCTCTTCTCGTCGACGCATAGCACGACGGCCCGTTCGGGCGGGTTGTGGTAGAGGCCCACGACGTCGACGACCTTGTCGACGAACTGCGGGTCGGTGGACAGCTTGAAGGCGTCCTGCAGGTGGGGCTTGAGATCGAACTTCTTCCAGATCCGTCCGATGGTCGACTTCGAAAGGCCGCTGCGTTTGGCCATGGAGGCGCGCGACCAGTGCGTGTCCTTGCCGGAGTTCGACTCCAACGTCGCGACCACGACATCCTCGACCTGGTCGAGCAGGATCGAGGGCGGCCGGCCCGGACGGGGCTCGTCCTGCAAGCCGTCCAGCCGCCCGTCGACGAACCGGGCCCGCCACCGGTCGACCGTGGACTGGTCCACCCCAAGTTCGGCCGCCACCTGCTTGTTGGTCACCCCATCGGCACATCGCAGCACGATCTTCGCCCGCAGAGCCAGGAACTGTGCGGTCTTCGCCCGCCTTGCCCACCGTGTCAGCTGAGCCCGCTCATCCTCGGACAGGACAAGCGTGGACTTCGGCCGACCGATCGGGCCTTCGTCCACGAGCCCGGCCAGGCGCTCAGCGGCGAACTTCCCGCGCCACTTGCGCACCGTCTTGACGGCGACGCCAACAGCTTGGGCAGCACCGGCATTCGACATCCCGTCAGCGCACGCCAGGATGATCCGGGCCCGTTCCCCCGACCGCCGATCCGGCGACACTGCCAGACGAGCGAGCTCAACGCGCTCTTCCCGGGAAAGGACGATCTCTACAGCAGCAGGTCCTCGATGCGCCACAAGGAAAACAGTACCAACTAACTTGCTTAACTTCTGGCGCAGGACACTAGTGTCCTGCGCCAGAAGTCACACAAGTAATTATTCCTCTGTTGGTCGGCTAGGCGGATTGATCTTGGCGAGATAGTCGGCGAGGGACTTGAGGATCTCGTCGGCGGTCTTGGTCCAGGTGAAGGGCCGGGGGTTGTCGTTCCAGGTCGTGATCCAGGCCTTGATGTCGTCCTCCAGGGCCTGGACGGAGGTGTGGACGCCGCGGCGGATGAGTTTGTCGGTCAGCAGGCCGAACCAGCGCTCGACCTGGTTGAGCCAGGAGGAGCCGGTCGGAGTGAAGTGGACATGGAAGCGCGGGTGTTTGGCGAGCCAGGTCCGGATCTCGGCGGTGTTGTGGGTGGCGTAGTTGTCACACACCAGATGCACGTCGAGTTCGCGCGGGACGGCCTTGTCTATGGTGACCAGGAACTTCCTGAACTCGATGGCCCGGTGGCGGCGATGGAGTTCGCCGATGACGGTGCCGTCGGCGATGTTGAAGGCGGCGAACAGGCTGGTGATGCCGTGCCGCAGGTAGTCGTGGGTGCGTCGCTCGGGCATGCCCGGCATCATCGGCAGCACGGGCTGGGAGCGGTCCAGCGCTTGGATCTGGCTCTTCTCGTCGACGCATAGCACGACGGCCCGTTCGGGCGGGTTGTGGTAGAGGCCCACGACGTCGACGACCTTGTCGACGAACTGCGGGTCGGTGGACAGCTTGAAGGCGTCCTGCAGGTGGGGCTTGAGATCGAACTTCTTCCAGATCCGTCCGATGGTCGACTTCGAAAGGCCGCTGCGTTTGGCCATGGAGGCGCGCGACCAGTGCGTGTCCTTGCCGGAGTTCGACTCCAACGTCGCGACCACGACATCCTCGACCTGGTCGAGCAGGATCGAGGGCGGCCGGCCCGGACGGGGCTCGTCCTGCAAGCCGTCCAGCCGCCCGTCGACGAACCGGGCCCGCCACCGGTCGACCGTGGACTGGTCCACCCCAAGTTCGGCCGCCACCTGCTTGTTGGTCACCCCATCGGCACATCGCAGCACGATCTTCGCCCGCAGAGCCAGGAACTGTGCGGTCTTCGCCCGCCTTGCCCACCGTGTCAGCTGAGCCCGCTCATCCTCGGACAGGACAAGCGTGGACTTCGGCCGACCGATCGGGCCTTCGTCCACGAGCCCGGCCAGGCGCTCAGCGGCGAACTTCCCGCGCCACTTGCGCACCGTCTTGACGGCGACGCCAACAGCTTGGGCAGCACCGGCATTCGACATCCCGTCAGCGCACGCCAGGATGATCCGGGCCCGTTCCCCCGACCGCCGATCCGGCGACACTGCCAGACGAGCGAGCTCAACGCGCTCTTCCCGGGAAAGGACGATCTCTACAGCAGCAGGTCCTCGATGCGCCACAAGGAAAACAGTACCAACTAACTTGCTTAACTTCTGGCGCAGGACACTAGAAGGCGGTCGCGCCGCGACGCTGCCGGACTTCCTGCGGTGGGCGTTCGCGAGGCGGGTGGTGACCCATGAGCGACGGACCCCGCTCGACTACGAGATGCGGGAGCTGAAGATGGTGTGGACGGCGCCGGCGTACATCGGGACCGAGCAGGCGCACCTGGAAGAGGCAGAGCGGCAACAGGTGGCCCAGGACGCGGAGAACGCCGCCCGGCAGCGAAAGCGGGAGGCGAGCCAGCGCCGGCTGGAGGCCCGGCCTGCCCAGATCTGCGAGCTGACGAGGTCAGCCGGGAGAGGCAACGGTTCCAGGCGATGAAGACTGAGGGCGTGGTGCGTGGTACTGCGGTGGCGACCGCGGCCCGGGAGAAGGTCCTGGGCTGTCCGCGGTGGCGCGGGCGATCGCCCACCTCGCGCAGACGCACGGCATCACGGCGACGGTCGGGTGGAGCCTGGACGATCCTGGACTGGTTCCGCAGGGACCTGGACTGGTTCCGCAGGGACAACGACAAGCACGAGCGGTTCCTCAGCGACCTCGTACATCACCGGGACTTGGTGAACGTCGCCGGCATCGGGGTGGCCCGCTTGGGCTGCCACAAGGACACCTGGGCGTACTTCACCGACGCCCTGGCCAAGGACAGCCGCTCGCATGGCGCCGGGCAGGCGTTCCGCTCTCCGGCCGCTCAGGACATCACCGACGAGGGCAACGGCATGGTCGCGGTCCCTCTCGGGCAGCGCGCTGGCGGCGCTGCTCAGCTTCTGTCGCGATTCGCGGGAGCCGTCGGCAACTGGTCTGTGCGGCGCTGAAGCGGGTCGAGCCGGTGAACGGCGACCACTCCCTCCTGCCCGGTGATCCTCCTGGACGAGTGTCATCCGGGCGGAGTCCGGTGACGAGCCGAGCCGTGCCGCCGGTCGTAGGTTCCCGGCATGGCACTTCATTTGCTTCGACTACAACAGTCCGTAGCCACTCGGAGGCTCCCGAGATGACCGCAGCGCGGAACCCGGCCCACGGAGCCGCGGACCTGGCTGCGGCGATCACTACTGCCATGGCCGCAACCGCGGGTGGCTGCGCGCTGGTGGCCCTTGACGGCCGCGCGGGGGCGGGGAAGCCGAGGCTGGCGGACAGGATGGCGGAGACTCTCGGTGGTGGAGGCGAGGTGGCCGTCGTGCACCTCAAGAAGGTCCAGTACTGCCCGCACCTGATCGACGGCTGCCTCAGCCAGGCTGGCCTGGCTTGAAAGACTGGCCCCGGTCGCTGCCGAAATCACGTATTCACTTCAGTAATAGGAAGACCAAGTCCGATAAATTACGAATTTGTCCAACTTTGCCGCCCTGCAGTCCGCTCCGCGTGACTTATTTCACATAGCGCATGCGGAAAGCTGCACCTATATACTCATGAGGTGATCGCCGCCTTCCCGCATCTTCATCTACCTCCTGGGCTCATGTGAGAAGTCTTTGAGGGCGTAGCGCCCATATAAGGCCGATTGGGAGTGGAAAAGCGGCCGCACCATTTGATCGAACAAGAAGCCCGTGGGTCGACGCCAGATCCTTGACTCGTATCGACCGGCCAGGGGCCTCCAGTGCCTGCTGAGACCGAGGTCCTGTCGCCTGCCACGGGAACGCACTAGAGGCATTTTTAGGCTCCCCAAGGATGGCAGATAAATGAAAGATGGATTCTATCTATCATGCTATTTCAATCCAATTGGAATGCATAGGCTGGCAGGTGTGTGGCTACGCCATGACAACAATATATCACTATGGAGGAAAGATGGATCGCAGATTCAGCTAGTGAGATACTGGGAGTTTGAGCGCATTACCGGACAAAAGGAACACCGCACGCCATTCATTGATTTGGATGATGCCCACAAGTTCATCAATGGCTTACTGGCGCCTTTCGGGCTGAATCTCGGCAATATGGTGGAAATATGGGGCACCCCAGGTATAGCCACGGTCGAAGACTATCATTTTGTTGACGATATTCCGGGCCTGGCGCAGCACAGCATCGCCCACCTGTACAGCTCCATCCTTCTGGACAGCGACATCTTCTTCGACGGTCAGATCATTGGCCTCGCCGTGGACCGAGGCCCTGATATAGTCCTCGACCGGGGGCAGAAGGATAAATGGTTCGCCGGATGCGTGGTACGCAAGGGCGAGGTGGAAATCTTTCCCGTCGAATCGCCGGGCCCGCTCTATTTCGAAGCGCGGTGGCGATTCCAGATGCGGGAGGGGTCGTTGATGGCACTGGCAAGCGCAACCGACGCCACCACCTCTAGTTCGCGCCAAGCTTACCTGGACTCCTTCGACTTCAGCGGACCCGAAGCCCTCGTCCAGGCGCAAGAGGCTATGGAACGGCTCCTGGCAGAGGTCAAGGTCAACGGACACACGGCAGACCCCCGATTCTCTGCGGACGAGAATTTTGTCAGCGCGGCGATGAAGGAGGTGCAAGGAATCTCCGTCATGCTGATGGAGCGAAACATCGAGAGGATAATAGAGCGCTACGGCGTTGATCCGCGGGAATCATATCTGGCCCTATCTGGTGGATCTGCGCTGAATTGCCCAACTAACAGTCATCTCATGGAGATGTTTGGCTTCAAGGGAATTTTGGCGCCTCCCTGCGTTGGCGATGCAGGACAGTCGCTCGGAATGGCGCTGGGAGCATTCCGCAAGAAGCTTGGCCGCGCCAGGTTCGACTTCTCTTTCCCAGGTCCCTACCTCGGCCGCGACGACGACGACCTCGAAGGCGCTGTCAAGGAAAATGAAGAATTCATCTCCGAGGTCACCGAGCTGGATGCCGAGCTCTTCGTCGATGACATTCTGCGCGGTCCTGTGGTCTGGTTCAACGGGCGCTCCGAGGCCGGTCCCCGTGCATTGGGAAACCGGAGCATTCTGGCCGACCCCTCCTCTCGATTGGCTAAGGAGTCCCTGAACGATCTCAAGCGCCGGGAATGGTGGCGGCCAGTCGCCCCTATTGTGATTGAGGAGAAGGTCGCTGAGTGGTTTGAGAACGGCCGGATCTCGCCTCATATGCTGGAAACCTTCACGGTCCTGCCGGATCAACGTGACCGCATCCCGGCCGTGGCTCATCTCGATAATTCCGCGCGTGTTCAGACTGTCTCCGCACAGCAGAACGAGCTGATTTATAGCCTGCTTACGGCCGTTGAGCGACGCATCGGAATTCCGATGCTCTGCAACACCTCTCTGAACGACAAGGGGGAACCGATCATCGATACCATCCGGGAGGCGATGAACTTCTGTTTGCGGCGCGGCGTATCCGTTGGCTACTTCAACGGCCGTCGAGTGGCTTTCAAGAACCACGCAGCCTATGACCTAAAGGATCCATACCCGCGCGACAACGAACTGTTCTCAAATGTTCCCGGGAACCGCGCGGACAACGTACGCCGTGAACACAACCCTCACGGTCTGTCGGATGTTGAGGTCTTCCTCTATCTGAAGGATCTTGAGCTGGCGTACACCTTCGACATCCGGACCACAGAGGGCGCCAAGGCGGTAAGGGAAAGAATCGCAGGAATGGCTCAGGATGACCCGGATCTCCTCGAGCGGGCGCGGGGTTCCATGGGCCGCGGCCTGCGCTATTTCACGCAGTACGGAGGAGGGGCGTGAACTCGCTATCTCGACAGCCAAAGCTTCTGTGCATCCATGCCCACCCCGATGACGAGGCACTCTGGACCGGCGGCGTACTCGCCCGCGCTGCAGCTCACGGGACACGCACAGCGGTAGTGACCTGTACCAACGGCGTACTTGCGGAAGGCGAGTCGTTCGCGAGGCCTGGGACACGGCTCGATGAGCTGGGCCGGTCGCTGCGGATTCTCGGGGCCGGCGAGCCACAAGTCCTGGGCTATCGCGATTCAGGTTCTCGCGGGTCGGGTGACGGAAGCTTGTGCTCGGCACCACGGGAGGAGGTCGTCGGGCAGCTTGTCGAGGTCTTGCGGCGGGAGCAGCCGGACGTCGTGGTGACCTATGACGCCTACGGGATCTACGGTCACCCCGACCACATCCGAACCCATGAGGTGGCAGTCGCTGCGGTGGAAGCCGCAGCTCTTCCCAAGCTGTACCCGGATGCGGGCGCGGTGTGGACGGTCGGCGAGCTATGGCTGGCCACAGTCCCGATGTCAGTGGCGGCGGAGCTGGGCCGAGCGGGATTGCAGCCGGACCGTACGTTCGTGCCGGATGATCAGGTGGACACCATCGTCGACGTGCGCCCGTGGCTCGACATTAAATGGCAAGCACTCAGTGCACATGTCTCGGAGTTCGCTCGCGGCGGTGCGCTAACCGCACTGGAGCGTACGGACCTCCGCGAGCTCGCCTTGGGGACTGAGTATTACCTGTGCTGGCGAGCCGGCCTGGGGCCCGGTCCGATGGAGTGGAGCAGGAGCCGACATTCGGTGAACCAGTAGCGGTGCGAGCAGGCCGCAGGCGTCGTCGCTGTGGCGGCTATCCGACCGGTAGGGCTCACCAGTGAGCCGGCTGGCAGCAACCGCGCAGGAGAGGCCCCCGGGGCGTTGGTCGGGACGGCTGAACGTTGATGCTTCTGGTCTCAGTGGGCCTTTTCGGACCGGGCATCGATCGGGTGAGGGCTGCACTGTTGGTGTGAGAGCAGAATCAACGAGGCTCCCCAGCAGTTGAGGGAGATGGCTGAAGTCTCAACTGACGTGCCGGGGGCTGGTCGACGGCATTCTCGCGGAGTGCGACCGCGTCGGCGACAGCCGCGCCGACTATTCGGGCAAAAATCGCCGCCGTGGCGTGAACCTCCAGGTCATTAGCAAATCCGGACGCAGAAACTCGTGTGGGTTCCACGGGCACTGCCGGGCCGCACCCACCGCATCGTGAAGACCTGCGTCAGACTCCGTATTCCCGTCCTGGCCGGCCTGGCCTACGCTGGTGCAGGCGCCGGTGGGACTTTCGCCGTATCGCTCAGGCGGAAGTCCCACCATGAGTTCACCGCGGGCCAGAGATCGCTGATCCGGGCCTACTCCCGGTTCTGGTACCCGCGGTCGAACGAGGCGTGGCGACACTCAAGCGGTGGCGGATCTTCCGCCATGCTCGCTGCAGCCCAAACTAGCTGACGTCAGCAGCCAGGGCCGCCCTCACCCTCGAACTTCAACGCTGGCTCATTACATGGAGAGCGGTAACCCGTAGGTGAGCCGGGGCGGCAAAGACCGCCCCACAGGCCGTCGACTGTCGGGAATGCAGAAGTTCGGCTGGATTATTTACAAGCCATAGGATAGATGAGTTGGAAACCGCGCCTGGTGGCTGAAGATTAAAACCTAACAAGTTCCCTGCCTAGTGCGAATGCCTCCGCTTCGCGAACCCCCAGTTGGACGCCGCGGTAGTTGGCTAGTGCCCGAATACCGTTCACCGAACGAGGATGAATGACGTCGAAGGTCTCGTAGCTGTAGACCTCTAGGGCGTCGCACTTCGCGTCGATGAACCCAGTGACATCCACGAAGACGTTCGGCGTGAAGGGAGCCACCAGGCCCGGCTGTTGCTCCGTAGAGGAGAGTACCTCGAAGTGCAGAACCCGACTGACCGAGCCGAGGCCGAGCAGACGCGTCGCATAGGAAACCGAGTGAGCGACCATCCGGTGATCCGCGTGAATGTCGCCCGGATGATGGGTGAGAACCAGACTGGGCTCGCTCTCGGTCAAAGCCCGCTCGATCGTGGCTACCACAGGCCGCTGCTCGCCGTCCGCAAGGAGCTTGTTGTCTGCGGAAAACCCGCCGAACTGCACGTCCTCCACACCGAGCCTGCTGGCGGCCGTCCGACAGTTCCGGCGAGCCGCCTTTAGGGACATTCCGGCGTGCCGCAGAGAGATCCCTTCCGCGAGAATGAGAATCGAAACGTGCCATCCCCGCGCCGCCAGCGAGGCGATCGTCCCTCCGGCGCCGAGGACTTCGTCATCTGGATGCGCCGCGATCACCAGTGCGTTCATATTGGGCATCACGTGAGCCTCCCCTCACCTCGGAATATAAGGGCCGATCCGGCGTATAGCTGTGACGCGGTGGGCAGTGAAAGCTTGCGGCGGCCGATCGCTGGATCGATAACGCGCACGTATCTGGTATCCGCGCTCACCAGAACTACGAAGTGATCACTTCCCCAGAAGAGAATTGACGCAGGCGGCAAGGTGGGTAGGTCTTCCAGCGCGGCCTTGATCCCCAGGCCAGGCAGCCCGTAGGACTCCATGACCTTGAGTATCGTCTTTGCCGATGTACCCGACAGCCCTGGCCTGGTCCGTCGCCGAACCGAGTCCAGGTCTACGAGGTGTCCGTGTCGGGCAAGCGTCATGACCGCACAGGCTGGACCGCAGTCGTTCGACCTGGTTTGCATAACGACCGGCACACGCCGCCACTCGTTCCAGGTCCGCAGATACCCGCGCAGCGATTCAGGCATCTTCATCGATGAGTTCCGCGAATTCTGCGAAGCTTCCCACATCGAACAGTATCGAAAGATCAATCTCCCTTTCCAGTAATTGTTCGACCCGCGCTGCGATATGCACCGCTTTGAGTGAGTTGCCATCCAATTCGAGGAAGTTGTCGCTGGCCGCCACCGGGCGTTGAAAGACTTCGCTCGCCGCTAGCAGTATCACGTCGATGCTCTTCGTCTTCGCGGTGTCTCCGCTCAATTTTCTCTCCTTTTAGTCGAACTCATTGCCGCCCGTCCCGCTCCGCGAGTTCGCGCAAAGCCGTTCTGTCGACTTTTCCGTTGACGTTCAGCGGAAGCTGGTCGACTGAGACCCACCGGGAGGGGACCATGTAATGGGGCAGGACCGCCCGCACCGCTGCGGCGAGGTCATTGCTGAGTCCGGTCCCTGGCGACTCTGGAACGACGAACGCCACGAGTTGACTCGCCTCCCCCTCCGGGGTGGCGGCCAGGACAACGACGCTTTGCGACACGCCCGGCTGGGCGTTGAGCGTGGCTTCGATCTCACTGATCTCGACGCGGTAGCCGCCGACCTTCACCTGGCCGTCGCGGCGACCGACGAAGGTGTACTCGCCACCGTCCAGCTCCCGGACGATGTCGCCGGTCCGGTACCAGACCGACTCCAGAGCGTCCGCACCGTCCGCAATCCGCACCAAAGCGGAACGGGTTGCCTCTGGTTGATCCCAGTACCCGGCGAAAACCTGAGGGCCGGCCACGCACAGCTCACCGTCCGTACCTGCGGAAACAGGCCGCAGAGCATCGTCGACCACTGCGCACCTGAGGCCGCGGTTCGCCTTCCCAATGGGAACGCTTCCGTTGCGCACCAGCCCGGGCGAGCGTTCCGGTCGCCAGCGGTGGCGCAGACAAGCGATGGTGACTTCCGTAGGCCCGTACAGGTTCTCTACCACCGAGTGGGGGGCCGCCTCATGCCACATCCGGGCGAACGAATCGGGTAGCGCCTCGCCGCAGAACAGGCTCCACCGCAACGAGGGAAGCCTCCCCGGCCGCAGGAGTCCTCGCCGTCTCATTAGGGCGACCACCGATGGAACGGAGAACCAGACGGTGAGATCGTTCCGCTGGATGAAACGCACCGGCTCCAGTAACTGGCCAGGGCCCATTGGGAAGAGGCAGCCGCCGCTTCGCCAGCTCATGAACATGTCGAAGAACGACAGGTCGAAGGTCTGGTCGAAGGTTTGGCTGAACCGGTCGTCTGCTGTGAAGCCGTAGCGTTCCGCCGCCACCTGGAGGAAATGTGTCACGTTGGCGTGACTGATCGGAATGCCCTTGGGTTCGCCAGTGGTTCCGGAGGTGAACAGCAGATACGCCGGGCGTCCGTCATCGGCGGGTTCCGGGAGTTTCGTGGAAGCGTGGGCGGAGACCGCCGCGGCGTCCAGGACGGGTGCTCTGGCCGCGTGGTCGGCGGGGAATGGCGAACGTGCGAAAGGCATCACCAACTGCGGTGGATCGTCCAGCCCCGAGACGAGTTCACGTATCCGGTCTGCGCTCCGATCACCCGTGATGATTACGTCCGGACGGGCCGCCCGAAGCATCGCCCGTGACCGTGTCGCAGGGAACCCTGGGTTCAGGGGCACAACGGTGGCGCCGGAACCCAGCGCCGCCAAGATCCCGGCATACGCCGTCAGGTCCTTGTTCGCCAACACCCCAACCCGCTGGGGCCGCCCACCTACCGCTTCTCGAAGGGCACCCGCCCAGGTAGCGGCCAGGTGGTCGATTTCTTGGTAGGTGTGCGTGACCCCGTTCAGGGAAATGGCGGCGTGAAGGGGAAAGCGCTGTGCCGAGAGAAGGAACTGGTTCTGGAGCAGACCCAGGTCGGGTTCCCCTATCATCCGTTGCTACCCAACCGTCGTTCGAGGGTGTGCATAAAGGTTCGGGCATCGGATTCTGAGAACAGATCGGGGTTCAAGACGACCTGCAGTTCGAGTATGTCATTCCTGCTGATCGCGATCAGCCCGATCCCCGAGGAGACACGCGCCACCTGCGGCGAGTAGTACGACTCATCGGCGACAACCCCGGCGGCGCCGGCGGCGATTGGCTCACCATCTGGCTCGACGACATAGGTGAACGCGATGCCGCCGCCCGTGTCGACCGATCCGTCGTGCAGATCGGTCAGCGCCTCGGCGCTGAGGTTCCGGTGCTTGACCAAACCCAGGAGTTCGTCCCTGGCCTGCGCCAGCAGACTATCCGGGTCCGAGCGACGCAGGAGGACCGGCAGGACGACGGCGTACATACCTGGCACCTCGGTCTCGGCCAGTGCTCGCGTGTCGACGGGGACGGCGACGACGATGCTGTCCTGCGGCACGAAGTCGAAGATCGCTGCGCCGACAGCGGCCATCAGGAGATGGAACTCTGTCGCCCGCCGCTGCCGGGCGCGGGTCCGCAGGGCGTCGAGGGCCGCCCCCGTAACTCGCAACCAGCAGGCTGTATCGTCGAGCCGGCCGGGCTTTTCGTCGGTGTTGCGTGCACCTTCCTTCGCTGGAAGAGCTTTCTTCTTCGCGGCCCAGTAGGCGTCCGCGCGGTGGCGGGCGGACGTGTTCTCCCCGGAGCGTTCGGCGGCGTCGACGAACCGTAGTCCGCCCAGGCTCTGGCTGTGGTCAGCCGCATCAGAATCGGGCGGACACACGAAGCGGCGCCAGATGTCTGCCTTCACCAGTTCGCGGCCACGGTAGTCGAGGCTGAGGTGGGAGAATGCGGCAACGAAGGCATGAAGTCGTGGAGAATACTGCAACAGGTGGAAGGTGAAAGGATACCGCGCGTCAAGCGCCCACGCCGTGCTGATCTCCCGAGCGAGGATCCGCTTCACATAACCGTCAAAAATGGCCTCGGAAGCGCAATTTACCCGCTCGCAAGTTATCAGGGACCTCCCGTCCGGAACCGCGCGGACCCACTGGCGTCCAGGGTCACTAGGGGAGAGGCCGATCCGCAGTGCGTCGTATGCATCGACCGTCTTTCTGACCGCGCCGATGAAACGCGGTACGTCGAGCTCGCCGGAAATGCGCCATGAGAAGTAGTGGGTGTAGGAAGCCGTTCCTGAATCGCGTGGTGTGGACAGCGACGACAGGTGGCGACGTTGCGCTGTGGTGAGCGGATAGTATTCGACGGGCCCGGACAGCGCGGCGCGACTGCTCATATTCTTTTCCCTCTCAAACGCCCCGTGATGTGTTTCGCGTGTCTGGGTAGTCAAGTCGTGGTCTGTGGTGCTGGATTTTCTGCTGCGCTCAGCATTGCCACCAGATTCTGTCCCTCGTGAATGCGAAGCACGGCCGTCCGCTCGGCCGCCAACACGTCTTGGAGGCGTGGCTTGTAGAGCGGGTGTAGGATTTCCAGGGCCTGGTCCGGAACGGACCACCGTGCCGCGTCGGCTTCCTTCGTGGGAATTGGCTCTCCAGTGACGTGATCCGCGACGAACAGCCCGGCGAGAATGCGGCGACTGGGATGCTGGTATACCCCTACCAGGCCGCGCACGGCCACAACGACCCCGGTCTCCTCAAGCGTTTCTCGCTCTGCGGCCTTGAAGATGAACTCCCCGGGTTCCACCAGCCCGCCGGGAAGTTCCCACCGAACCGGTGAGCGCCGCCGGCTGATGAGCACCCTGCCTTGGGCGTCAAAAGCGACACAGGTGGCTCCGAGTATGTACGAGCCGGATGCGGCGTCGGTCATCATGCTATTCCTTCCGATGGATCTCTCCGGAGCGGTAGGCCTCGACCTAGACGAGGCTGGGGCGGTGCGCGTCAGCCCAGCGCTATCAGCGCGTCTTTGCCAGCGAATACCGAACGTCCTGGGGTGAGACCGAGCTCGGCGAGCAGTCCGGATCCGTAGTTGGGGCGCACCACGAACCGGTCCTTGCCATAGATGAGGTAGCGGTCGCTATTCCGCTGCGACGTGAAATTTACGGTCATGACGTTGGCCCCAGCAAGATATCCGCTCTTCTGACCACCCTCCCGGTTCTTGGCCAGCGCGCTGACCGACGGTATGAGCCAGTGCGGGTTCACGAGCCGGCTGGCCGCGAGCGCGTTGAGCGTGGTATCCACATCGCCTGATGGCCAGTCCGAGAGCGGAGTATTCGGAGCCGGGACGAACGGCGCGAAGCTGCACATGTGAATTCCCATGTCGCGGGCGAGGACGATGTCGCGAGCGATGCTCCGGAGCGTCTGTCCGGGCAGTCCGACGATGCCGCCCGATCCGGTCTTGAACCCGAGTTCGAGAAGGTCAGACATGCATGCCAAGCGGCTCTCCAGCGTCTCGTGGCGCATACGCAGGTTCAGGTCCGGGTCGCTGGTCTCGTGCTTGAGGATGTAACTAGTCGCGCCTTGCTCCCGCAGATACTCGTATTCGCTCCGCTTCTTGTTTCCTAGATTGAGAAGTATCTCGACGTCGTCGTCGTAGAGCTCTCGGATTCGCGGAATCGCCTCCCCGACAATCTTAGTGGTCTGGGGGATCTCGCCAGCTTGGAAGAACACGACATTGATGCCGTGCTCGCTGATCGTCTTGGCGGTTTCTACGAGTGCCTCGGTGTCAGCCAGAAATGTTTCGTTTTCCCGGGTGTTGTCGCGCCGCATTGGGCAGAATTCGCAGTTCACCCGGCAGGAGTTTCCGATCTCCGTCACACCGCGGAGCACGACCCGCGTTCCGAAGACCTTCTCCCGCTCTTGCCTTGCCCTTTCGAACAGCTCTTCCTGCTCGTGCCCGCGCAAGGTCAGCAGCTCTTCTACATCCCGCTCATTGAGCATTTCCGTGTGTCTCTCCGTATCTGGGCTCGTTTGGTGTGTTCAGGCCCGGGCGGCTGTGAATACCTGTTTTCGGATTACGAGGGAGGCCGGGGCATCGCGGCCCCCGTGGAACATCACGGGAGTGTCTATCGAGTCGATTGACTGCAACGCCCACAGCAATCCTGCAGGAGATCGATGGACCGGCCACTTCTCGAGGTCTGTGATTCCCCAACGACTCAGCGACCGCAACAGAAATGGATCCGCCGGCACCCAGGAGCCCGACAACCAAAACTCTGTCCAGACATGCCGCATGGGGAAGGGCGGTGACATGAAGAAGCCCGCCGCCGGTCGGGCGCGGAGACCGTGATCCGCGGCGTTGTCAACGAGCAGTTTGGCGGCAATCCGGCAATCGGCGAGCCCCGTATCGGCGGCGAACACGGTTTCTGGCGGCATGGTTTCCGGAATGATGTGGAAAGTCAGGGAATCTAGTCGGTCGAAGAGTTCGGCATACGCGCCATCGAACATCACGTGCTGGATCTCCAGCCGCACCCGGGCTGTCACGAGGCCGGGTTGAACGGTGGCCAGGCTGCCCGAAGCCACGGCCGCCTCCAGGTAGGGGCTGGGAGCGAACTTGCATGCCCCGTCATGGTCCTGCGGGCACTTCGTGGACACCCGCAGGTGGAATTCACTGTTTGGCTGGCTAACTATGGTGTCCAGTGATCGAGACCACCATTGCATCGCGATGCGGCGAGGGCAGGGAAGGCCCAGGGAGAGGCCCACGTTCTCCAAATCGGTGCGATCGAAGAGGCGGACACGGCCACCGGACGTGCTGGGCAGCCCGAGGTCCATCAACTGGGCGAATAGGTCGTCGGATATCTGGTGAATGGCCGCGACCTCTTCCGGGCCCTCGGTGAACGTACGGTACTTGTCCGGGACCATCCGGATGCGCCTGATGACCGCCTGGACGGCATCGTCTGTCAACTCCACTGAATACCTCCTGCCTTGATCGACCTGGGTACCGAATCGCCGGTGATCCGTTCGGCCGTCATGCCGATGCAGCCACGCCGCGGGCGATCTCGCGTAGCAGGTATTTCTGGATTTTTCCAGCCGGATTCCTCGGCAATTCGTCGATGAACTCGATGTGTTCGGGCCAGAAGCTTTTTGTGACCATATGGGTAGCCAGGTGACTTTGAACGTCTTCCAATTTAATAACTCGGCCAGGATGCGTCACCGCGAAAAGGCAGGCGCGCTCACCGAGCCGCAGATCAGGCATCGCAACGATAGCTGCGTCCCGTATGGCTGGATGGGCGAGCAAGATTTGCTCGATCTCGCCGACGGGAATTTTCTCGCCGCCGCGATTGACGACATCCTTGACTCGGCCGGTTATTCGCACGCAACCGGAGGGCTCGATGACCGCCAGATCGCCGGACCGATACCACCCATCTGCGGTGAAGGCCTCCGCGGTCAGGTCGTCCCGGTCGAGATATCCGTCGAAGACGAACGGGCCCGTCACCTCTAGCAGGCCTTCGCGTCCCGTGCCGACGTCGATGCCTCCCTCGTCGACCGCTCGGACGCGAACGCCGTCCAGGGGACGTCCATCCGCCACCGTTCCAAGGTCGTCCTGCGGGGCCGATAAGGTTGCCATGCAAGTCTCGGTACTGCCCCAGGCGGCGCATATCCGTGCCCCCAGCACATCGCGAGCCTCGGCCGCGAGTCGACGTGGAACCGCAGCACCGGTGACGACGAAGGTCCGCAATGAGTGTGGAGCCGGCTGAGCGTTGTGTACCGCAGTCACCATGTCAAGCAGGAACGGCGCGGCGCCCTGCATGAAGGTTCCCCGCCACTGTGCGAACGCCCGCAGCGCAAGCGGCGCGTTCCAGACCGGCTGGATCACCTGTACACAGCCCAACAGGAGGGAGAGCCACATGCCGTAGAGGAATCCGCTGTGATGGGCCATGGGTGAGGCGATGTGCACCCGGTCGTCTGCGGTCAGTCCGACCCGGCGACTCATCAGGGAGACCGCCTGGTTCAAGGTGCGCATGCGGTGCGGCACGCCTTTGGGCTCTCCGGTGGTGCCGGAGGTGAACAGGAGATGGGCGACATCATGAAGAGAGCGCTCGCCCACGCCGGTGAGTGGCCCGGCGGGCGTGGCGGCGATCCGTGCGGCCAAGTCGTGGACGCCGAGACGCGGGACTTGCCGGATGCCACACCTCTCGTCGGTCAGAGAGGCGGTTCCCCCGGTGACCAGCAGGTGACGTAGGTGCGCCGTCCGGCCGGCGGCCGCGAGTTCGAGCGCCTCCCTGGCGTGTTGGCGACCGCGAAAGTCGGCTGGAGTCACCAGCACCCGCGCCCGGGAGCGTTCCAGCACGTAAACGAGTTCGCGCTGTCCGAGGATGGGCAGCACCGGACAGCAAACGGCGCCGATCCGCAGTGTCGCCAAGGACATGACCACGAAGTCGATGGAGTTGGGCAGTTGGACCATGACGCTTTCGCCAGGCCGCACGCCTAGGTCGAGGAGCGTCGTGGCCGCGCGATCGGCCTGTTCAGCCAGTTGGCCCCAGCTAAGACACAGGTCATGTTCGTCGCGCAGTTCGACGAGCGCGAGCCCATGGGGATCACGCTCGGCGCGCTCTTGGACGACATCACAGAGCGATTGTTGGTCAAAGGTGTTCATTGATCAGCCTCCTCGTCTGTCGCTGCAACGGTGCCAGTGATGGCTCCTCGCTCTGTCACACATCTGCCGTCACAGGCGGCGCGACAGCCGACGGCGGTGTTCTCCACGTGCTCGATCAGCCAGTGGACAATGCGACGTGAGTAGTCCTTCTGCTGGCTGACGGCGCCGTTGTACATGAACAGGTGGCCGGCAGATGGGTAGCGGACGAACTCCACCTCGCGGTCCATGCGACGCAAAGCGGTGAACCACTGCTCGCTCTGCCCGATCGGGTTCATGAGGTCGTCCTCCCCGTGGATCAGCAGAGTTGGCGCGGTCACACCAGCGACATAGGCTAGTGGTGAACTGGAGGCGTACCGGTCGAAAGCGACGTCAGGGGTTCCGGACAGCAGGATCGGTACGGAGATGTCGCCGAGCGATGACGTGCCGTACAGGCTCATCCAGTCACACACACCGGCCACGCTGATTCCGGTGGCGAATCGGTCTGTGCGGGCGGTGAGCCAGTTCGTCATGAATCCGCCGTGACTCGCCCCCATGACGGCTATTTTGCCCTCGTCAGCCGAGCCGTCGCGTACCAAGGCGTCGACGGCCGCAGTGAAGTCCTCCTCCTCGCTCCACCCGAGCCGCCCCAGCGGCTCCTTGATGAAATCAGCTCCGTACCCGTCGCTGCCACGCGGGTTGAGCAGCAGGACGTTCCAGCCGCGGTGCGTCAGCAGTTGCCGGTACAGGTAGTAAGGAGAGAGAGACGGCCGCCAGACATTGTCCGGTCCGCCATGGATGTCGATCAGCGTAGGCCCGGGTGTTCCGGCCGGTCGGCCGCGCAGCAGATACCCGTGCACCCGGGCGCCTGTGGACAGCAAGGCGTGGAAGTCCTCGGGCTCGGTGACTTTGCAGTTATCCGTCCAACGGTTGAAACGGGTGACGGCTCGCTGCCGCTGATCTCCCTCATCGACGATGTACACCTCACCGGCGGATTGTGCGTCGCTGAGGACCAAGGCGAGCCGGCCTGCGGCGGGTGAGTGGTCCATGCTCTGGACCACGAGGGAGTCGCCCGAAAGCCAGGGCGTCACGGTTCCGGCAGTGAGAGACAACGCGAATACCCAGGTGCAGCCCCTCTCGCGGGCGCAGAATAGAGCCCGATCGCCGGAGATGAAGATCGCTCCAGGCGTGGTTCCGCGCGCCGAGGCCATGACCCGCCGGTCGAATCCGGCGAGTAGATCGCTAGGCTCCAGATCCCCCGGGCGGAGCCGATAGAGGCTTCCAGGCTGGCTGGGACCCGGACGTACGTGACCGGCGAAGACGACAAACCCGTCGGGGTCGCGCCCTGTCCAGTGAACCGTTCCGCCCCAAGCGCCTATGCGGGCACCGGAACCGGTGACGGTGTCGATGTCGAACAGATCGGATGTGATGACCGAGCCACGCGGTTGCCGGACGACCCGGGCGTAGACGATCGTCCGACTGTCGGTCGACCAGGAGGGCGCCTGGACATCGAAGTCGGCGTTCGTCAGAACTCGTACATCCCCGCTGAGCGGGTCCACGACCGCCAACTGGCGGCGGGCCGACGGGAGTATCCCAACACCATCCATTTTGTATCCGAAATCACGGACCACGGTGGGAGCGGTACGATCGCGCCGTCCCTCGGCTGTGGCGTCCGGGAAGGCCGCGACAAGACCAAGTGCCGAGCCATCGGGTGCCCAGGTAAGCGAAGCCGGCGCGGTCAGGCCTTCGGTGAGCTGGACGACGCCATCACGGGCGCTCCAGACGTAGATCGCCCGGCCGGGTCCCGAGCGGTCCCCTGGCGTCGACAGAAACGAGAGGCGCTGGCCGTCAGGGGACCAGTTGGGTGAGTCGGCGCTATCCACGACTATCAGGGTCTTCGGCTCATCGGACGGCGAGGAGAGGTCTACGACCATGAGACAGGTCGCCCATTTGTCACGGGCCTCATCGATCCGGCGCACCGTGATCGCGCACAGCGACCCGTCAGGGCTGAGCGCTACCTGTTCTGGCAACCGAAACCTGCTCATGTCGGTGAGGCTCAGCTCGGTCCGTGTCGGCGCGGTCTCGCCGTCGGCGAGAATGAGAGTGTCCAAGAGTGAACGCATGTCGCTTCCCGTGTTACAGAGAGGGGGCGTGTTTGGTGCAGCGGCTGGGCGCGAGGAGTCGATGCCGGCTATCGCGCCGGTCCCCACCGCCGCAGCCAAAGGCGCTTGATCAGATCCGCTGCGCCGGTCAGGGCATCCGGCGCGTCGAGGCCGTCGGTTCCCGGGCCGAACATGCGGAAGAAGCCGTTCATGGCGGGATCGGTGGGGACATGGCCATGCGATGCGGAACGGACCGCCAGCCGGGGCGAACCCGACTCCGCGTAGTCAAACTCCCGGTGGGGGCCGCAGACGATCGCCAGTTCACCGGTGCGCCCGCTGGCCAGCGGCAGCCGCACGCGTGCCGACGAGCTGGCTGGCCGGACGGTCGGGTCGGCGGCAGAGAGCGCCGCCAGGATCCGGTCTCGGTCCGGGGCTCGCAACGGCTCGTCCGCGTAGAGATATGCGATATTACTGTCCCCTTGAAAGATCATCTTTCCGGCAAGGTCGAGTTCCCGAAGTACGGAGTTGGGATGTAGCTGGGTCTCGACGTAGTCGATGCCGTGATCGGAGAACAGTACGTAGTCGGCTTTCGGCCCTACCGCCCGCATGATCTGACTGACATACGCATCAATGGTCTGGTAGACGCCCAGGATCTGGTCGCGGGCCAGAGCCGCCTCTTTACGGTTGGCGCGTGCTGCGTGCCAATAGAGGAGCTCCTGGGCGTGATCGGCCTGGTTGAACCGCAGGAACAGGACATCAGGCTCGTCATTGGCGATGACGTCGAGCGCGGTGCGGCAGATCCATTCGGCGTTCGGCGCCTCGTGGAAGTCGTGATCGGGATTGGCGGTGTACTCCGACGTGAGCGAAGCGGGCCCCGGTCCGGATTCACCGTGACCTTTCCGAGTGGCGATGGCGCCGAAAGACAACGTGAGCACGGCGGTGCCGATCTTCAGGTCCACCCGCCCGTCGTCGATGCTCGTGCAGGCGATCGACAGTGACAGATGCCCCGACCGAATGGTTGCCTCCATCCGGACCGCGCTGCCGTCCAGCGGTATCGCGATCTCCGTGCCGCCATGGCCGAGTGACGCCGACAGCGCTCGCTCGTAATGGCTGGTTGGCATCCGGACAGTGAGTTCGACTGTCTCGTCGAAGTAGGCCAGCGGCGTGGTGAAGGCGGAGCCGTTTCCGGTGACCGACCCTTGCACCGACCGGCTCGGTGCGTACAGGCAGTACAGGCTTGAGACCGCCGGCACTGGCCGGTGCCTGGAGAAGGTATGCGGGAAGTGAACCGCAGCGCTGCGCAGGCCCTGGTCCGCGAACCACTCCAGCAGGGAGGGAGCACGCAGAGAATCGGTCTCGTATGGGTGCAGGGTCAACACTGGGTTGCTGGCGCGGTCCCGGATCTCTTTCACTGACTCGTCGGTCCAGAACCGGTTCCCGACGATGCCGTGCACGTCCGGGTGGGTACCGGTAAGGAACGAGGCATGGGCTGGTGCAGTGGAGGAGGGAAAGATGGAACGCAGCGCTCTCGCACCACTGTCGGGTACTCCTGGCAGCCGTCGGTGTGGCGAGAAGAAGTTCCAGGTGGCCACAGTGCCCGGCAGGCCACCGTCGATACATAGCACCACGAGCCGTGGGCTTGCTGTCATGGAAGTTTCCGTCCGTTGCAGGCGGTGCCGTCGGAGAGGAGTCCGGTGGCCAGGTGGCCAGTGTCGTTGTGGCAGCGCAGCAGCCAAGCTCCGGCCGGTGAACCGGGACGGTGACGCCACACGCTCACGCCGGTGTGGGCGACCTCGAGTTCGATACGCCGGCCCGCGCCGGTGAGTGCCTCGTGGATTGCGTCGAACACGCCGCTGTGCGTAACCGCCGCCGCCCGGTGGTGCGCGTGGCGAGCCGGAAGCAGTTCACTGACGAACGCCGAGACCCGGGTGAGGAAAGCCGTCCAGTCCTCGGTCCCGTAGGCGAACGTTCGCCCCGCGGCACGTTCGCGGGGCGGAGGAACGTCGGGGTCGTCCGGGCGAGCAGTTCGGATTTCGTCCAGGCGTGGATCCGTCCGTAGCTGCAGTCGAATGGTGCTGGCGATTTCCGACGCCGTCTGAACGGCCCGGGTGCTGGTCGATGACCAGAGTTCGGTGACGCCCGCGTCGGCTAGCGATTTGGCGAGCGCGATGGCCTGTGAGCGCCCGGCTGGCGACAGCCGCCGGTCGCCCGACCTCTCGTGCAGATCATGCGCGTGCCTGATCACCAATAGCTCCATCATCCATTGCTCCGCGCGCTTGAGGTGTGCCAGAGCCAGGAGGAGGAGACGATGTCGCGCAAGTCCCGTTTAGGAGCCCAGTCGAATACCTGGCGTGCCTGTGCCGCGTCAGCCCACGAGACCGCCGGGTCGCCGGCACGACGGCATGTCATGGTGTGCGGAACGGGCCGGCCAGCTGCCTCCTCGACGGCCGTCACGATCTCCTGCACGCTTGCAGGCTGACCGGTGCCCAGGTTGTACACACCGCTCACCTCCGAGGTGTCCAATCTCTCGAGCACCCGCACGTGTGCCGCCGCGAGGTCTTCGACGTGGATGTAGTCCCGAACGGCTGTACCGTCCTTCGTCGGGTAGTCTCCGCCGAAGATCTGTAGGGGCTTGCCGCCCAGGGCCGCCTTGATTGCCAACGGAACAAGCTGGACGGTTTCCGGGCCGGTGAATTGGCCCAGAGAACCGTCCTCCGCAGCGCCGGCCACGTTGAAGTACCGGAGACTGGCGAAGCGCATGCCACTCACCCGGGCGTGCCAGTCCAGCATTCGCTCGCACGCTAGTTTCGTGTCGCCGTACGGGCTCTGGGGGCGGGGAGCGGTGCGTTCGTCGACCGGGCACACTTGCGGGCTGCCGTACACAGCGCACGACGACGAGAAGACGAAACGCTCGACGCCGTGCAGGACCGCAGCCCTCAACAACACCGCAGTGCCAGTGACGTTGATGTCGTAGTACACATGGGGGCGCTGAACCGATTCCGCGGAGGACTTGACGCCCGCCAGGTGGATGATGGCTTCCGGGGCGAAGTTTCGCGTGATCGCGGATACGGCATCGGAGTCGCGCACGTCAAACACGTCGACTGGGACATCGGGTATGGCTTCGCGTCGTCCTGTGCTCAGATTGTCCAGCACCCGCACCGTATGTCCCTGGGCCAGCAGCCATCGTACGAGGAAGGAACCGATGTATCCGGCCCCGCCGGTTACCAGGACACGCATCAGAGCCTCGCTCCCTCACGATTCGGGACCAGCGCGCCCATGTCGTAGAGCAGCCCTGTGACGTCGCGGACCTGGTCGGCAGTCAAGTCCAGGAGGGCCATAGGGTTGTCGGCTGCTACGGCCGCCTCGACGGATCGGTAGCAGGACAACGAGAGCTCTGATATCTGCGAGGTGGCTGGAACGAAGACGAAGCCGGTCTCCTTCTCCCGACGCACCCGCACGTCGGACCAGCGCAGTTCCGGCAGTATGTTCTCCAGAGGTAGCGACCTTATGGCCTGACGGTCCAGGCAACGCATCAAGTGACACCTACGGTGTTCCTGGAGGTGCCCGCAGAGGATTGCCTCCTGGGCATGCCGCCCGAGCTGCCCGGATCGTGCCGGGTCGGCCAACAGCATGTTCATGGCGTGAACCAACTCGTCGTCGTCCTCAACGAGAAGCCCGCTGACGCCATTGGTGATGAACTCCGGTATCCCGCCGGTCCGCGAGGCGACGACTGGCTTCCCGGCGCCCATCGCTTCCTTCAACGCCAGAGGGCCGGTCTCCGGCACGATACTGGCGAGGACAACCGCATCACTTGCCGCCAGGATCGGCGCCATATCCGTGACATGCCCGGTGAAGATGACCCGGTCGGACAGGTCCAATTCGGTCACGAGTTCCTCGAGCTTGGAGCGCTCCGGTCCGTCGCCGACGACGAGCAGTACGGCCTCCTCGGTCGGGTCGCCTACCTTCGGCATCGCCCGGACGACCCGGTCGACCCCTTTCTCCCAAGAGAGCCTGGCGGGGACGGTGAACACAAAGGTGTCCTCGCCGATGGACAGGTCCGAGCGAACGGACCGGGCGTCCAGACCGGCAACCAGATCAATGAACTCTCGCTCCACTGCGCTCGGGATGACCACGACATCGCCGCTTAGCTTGGCGGAGCTGCCAAACTGTCGGTCCGCCTGTTCCCAGGACGTACTAATCACCAGATCGGCGCGTCGCAGGAGGCGCTGGGCGTCCCCGTCGTCGTCAAGGGGGAAGGCGGAGTGGCGATAGAAGACAACCATCGGGTCGGCATCACCCTCCGACAGCGCTTGGCGCACCGCTGCGGCATCGTGCCGACCGGTCACGCACACTACGTCGATCTCCCCAGGAGCCGACAGTATGGGGGCAAGGGCAGCAGCGGCCGCCGCCGGGTCAGTGGCGAATGGGGGGACTGCGATGCACGGCAAACCTCGCCGCTCCAGCTCCGCGACGACCTTCCCGCCCTCCTCAACCACGGGCAGTACCCGATGGCCGTCGGCGAGCATGCCGGTTATAGCGTCAACCATGTACCGGTGCTTGCCACCCCACACCTGATCGGATATCGAGACGAGAATCTTCATTCTCCCAACTCCTTCTGCAAATCGGGGTTCCACGCGGTCGGCGTGAGCGGCGGCCGAACGGGCCTCGAGGACAAGATCTGGTTCGTCGCATGAACCGTTCGCAGATCGACACCGGTCAGCTCCGCGTAACGCTCTACCGTGCCGTAACGCTCGCAGAGGCCGTGTAGAAAGCGCGTCACAGCCTGCGGCGGGGCCGGGTTTGAAAAACGGCCGACTCCCCCAGGAAAGGCCGCAACGCTCTGCCGAAGTGCTGCGCGACGCTCTACGGCTGACCCTGCAGCCCCGGACGCTGAGGTCGGTCCGGAAAGCGCGACCGATGGGGACGCCGTCCTCGCCCTGCGGCGCAGCTCAGCTGCGGCGGCCGAGCTACATGCATAGTCCGCCTGGATCGCGTCGTCCGTCACTTTCAGCAGTCGTAGCGCGATGGCCATGACGATGCCTGTCCGGTCCTTGCCGCCGGCACACCAGACGATCCGCGGTTCGTCCGGGGGAGCAATGAGCACGGTCAGCGCCCGGCCCATTGGACTGTCGTCCAGCAGGCATCGATCAGCGATGGCAAGGTAGCGTTCGGAAAGAAATGTCGCCATGTCGTCGTGCCCCAGAGCCTCGTCCGCCCAGTCGACCGGGTCGATGCCGGCCTGCACGTAGGCATACGACGATGCGATTCCCACCGGGCGGACCGGATCTTCCCCATCTGATCGCAGGTCGACGATCGTGGTGATGCCGAAAGTCCGCAGGTGCTCGAGATCGGACGTTGAGTCAGCGGACGGAGCGTCCGATCGGAAGAGCCACCCCGCCGGCAGGGTACTTCCGTCCGCCCGAGTGAGCGGTCCGACGTCGCGGAAGTTGCACATCCGATGGCTGTCGTTCATCGGCTGCCGTCAGTGGTTGTATCTAGGATTCGGGCGAGTCGGCGGATGGACGAGGCGTCGATCAGGTCGACTAGGCTGAGATTCCTTCCCCAGGTCTGAGAGATCTCCACTGCGACCTCAAGCGCGATCAGCGAGTCACCGCCCAGTTCCACGAAGTCGTCCAGCACACTGATCGGAGCGAACTCCAAGAGCCGTTCCCACATCTCGACCAGCGCGGTCTCGACCGGTCCTTGCGGTGTGGCGAAGGCGGAGAACGCCCCCTCCTGAGCCTGCTCGGCCAGCGAGCGCAGGTCTGCGGCGGAAATATCGGGCTTGGGCATCTCGTCCACAACGAGGACATCGAATTCGGCTGAGCCACCGCGTTCACGGCAGTAACGCCGCAACTCAGAACCACCGAGAAAGCCGGTCGTCTTCGCCACGACCATGGGATTTGCGCCCGGGATATCGTCAACGTAGCGGAATTCGACAATCTCGGGGTGTTCGTCGACAGCTGCCGCGATAGCAGGAGTCTCCGGGAGAGCTGACTTGTGTGTCATCTAGAATTCCGCCTTGTCTGGGCCTTGGGCCATGGCTGTTTCGTACAGCGCGCGGTAATCAACTTTTCCGTTCAGCCTTCGCGGCAAGCTGGCGACGAAGTGGATCCGTAGGTCGTCCGGACCTACTCGGCCTTGCCGCAGGATCCCGGACCTCACCTCCTCGATCGCCGGCAACGGCCCACCTTCGACGAAAACATGTGCCCGTTCGTCGTCGGTCCCTACCACGGCCGAAGAGGCGACTTCGGAAAACAGCTCCTCCACGACATCCAGTTCCAGTCGCCGGCCACCGGGTTTGACGAACCTGCCGGTCCGGCCAGTTACATGCAGGAATCCGTCTGCCATGAAGCCGAGGTCCCGGGTGTCGACCGTTCCGGCCATCTCATCCGGGCGCGAGAGATCCGCCGCCGAATCGGCGTAACCCTGCATCGCGTTGGGCCCCCGGTAGATGATGTGGCCTTCCGTCCCGTCCGGGACCTGTCCGCCGTCGTCGCCTTCGATCACCACGGTGCTTCCCGGAACCACGCGTCCAACCGAATCTGGTCGGGCGGGAAGATCCTCATGCTGCAGCACACTGATTCGGGCGGTGGCCTCGGTCTGCCCGTACATCTTGAAGAACTGGAAGCCGATCCGCTCCGCCTGCTCGTGAATGCTCTTCGCGAGGGTGGCGCTGGTTCGTGCGCCCGAGACGGTGACAGCCCGGAGCGTGGGAACGAGGTTCCAGGCCCGCCGGGTACGCGTCAGCCACTGCAGATGCAGAGGCACGGCCGGGAAGATCGTGCACCCGGCTGCCGCGAACTCACGCCAGAACCTGGTCCCGCTTGCCGGAGCATCCGTCAGGAGCACACTGGCGCCCATGGCGAAGTGGCTGTTGATGACCGATAGACCATAGGAATAGAAGAGTGGAAGCGCGGTCGCCGCGCGACTGTTAGGGCGGATATCCAGCGCTTCGGCAATCGCGCGCGAGTTGGCGGCGATCGCAGCGCCGGATAGCCGGACCGCCCGGCCAGAGCTCATGCTTCCCGATGTCATGAGCAGGACGCTGGTGTCCGGGTGAACGTCGGGCCTCGGGCCTCCGACCTGCCGTGCGACCGCGACTCCGAGAAAGGCACTTCCCACCGGACGGTACGTCGACCCGGGGACGGAATCTGCCAACTGGTGCGGTGGGGCCACGATCACGTCGGGACGGAAACGTCGGACCAGGGCGACGCGCTGGGCAGGGTCAGGGACCGAGCCGAACCACCCGACGGCGTGCCCCTGACGCAGCGCCGCCACGTAGGTTACTAGTGTTCCCGGTTCTCGGTCGCCGAACAAAGCTACGAGTGCCTTTCGGCGGTGAGGCAACAGCCTGCCGGCCTGGTCCGCAGAGCGGAGTAGTTCTCGATAGGTGACTGCAGAACCATCTGGATGCACGACAGCGACTCGATCGCTCGCGGCAATGCGGAGGAATTCCATCGCACCTCCCCTCCAAGTCGTGCTCGTGGGACGTCGTCAGGCATAGGCTCGCGCCTGGGAACGGAACATCTCGCTGTAGAGGCCGCCGGCAGCGAGCAATTCGGCGTGGGTACCAGTTTCGGAGATCCCGTGGTCATTGACGACCACGATTAGATCCGCCATCTGGACGGTGGAGAACCGGTGGGAGACCAACAAGGTGATCGCTCCGGTTCGCTTCCCACTTTCCCGGGCCAACGCAGCGAAATGTTCGTACTGGGCCTGCTCGGTCCGTGCGTCCAGGGACGCGGTGGGTTCGTCCAGGATGAGGAGCAGCGGAGTGGTGCGCATGGTGGCACGGGCCAGTGCCAGCCGCTGCCACTGGCCCAGCGACAGGTCGATGCCGCCGAACGTACGCCCGAGCCGGGTCCCGATCCCTTGTTCCAGCTTCGACACCAGGCTCAGCGCCCCGGCGCCGCGCAGCGCGCGCAGGACGGCATCCTCGTCATCAATCCTGCTGAGGTCACCGATACCCACGCTCTCCCGGACCTGGAACTCGAATCGAGTGTGATCCTGGAAGGCGGCGCTGAGGCTAGCCCGCCACTGGAGGGTGTCGATGCTGGCCAGCTTTTGGTCATCGACCAACACGGACCCCGAGGTTGGCTCGTAAAACTTGCCCAGGAGCTTGACGAGCGTGGACTTGCCGGCCCCGTTCTCGCCGACCACTGCCACCACGCTTCCGGCAGGAAGCTCAAGGTTGACCTGCTTGAGCACGTACTCGGTGGTCCCCGGGTATCGGAAGTCCACGTCGCGCAGCCTGATGCCGCGTTCGATCCGCTTCGGCGCCGGGTGCCCCTTATCAGTGCCTGCCGAACGCAGGTCCCGCAGCCAGAGGTAACGGTCGGCAACCAGCACTGACTTCATGAGTTTACCGATCAGCCACACCCCGTGGCCGACCTGGCCCTGCAGCCGACCCGCCAAAGTGATGACCAGGATGACCCCGCCAGCACTGCCATGGCCGTTGAGCGCATCCTCAACGGCGTAGGCGAGGGCGGCCAGAAAGCCAGCCGTGAAGATAAGAAACCCGCAGAGGTTGAGGAGGGCGGAGTAGAACTCGCCGCGGACTCGTACGGATGTCGAATCGTTCCACGCCTCGGTCGCGATCGTGCGCAGGGCCGGTGACGCGGAGGTGACACACACCTCCTTCGCCGAGGAAGCGCGCGTACAGGTGTCGAGTAGATGGGACGACAAGCGTGCCTTCTCGGCAGCGGCGTCCGTCGCCTTCTGCGCAACCCGCTGCGCTTGGCGGGTGAACCACACCGGTGGCAGGGCCAGGATCAGCAATCCGGTCAGCGGTGGCGAGAGAAGCGCGAGCAGTGATACGGCGAAGCAGATCTGGACGATGATAGAGACAGTGTCCACCAGTGACCAGCAGCAGTCGGCAAGCCAGGTCGAGTCCTGCCGCAGCGTCGTAATGCGGTCTAGGTAGACCGGATCCTCGAGGTGTTCGAGCGTAGAAAGCGAGGCCGCAGTGAGGGCGATTTCCTCCTGAACCAAGACGTTGACGCGTTCCGTCAGTTCCAGCCGGAGGCTGAACTGCAGGCGGAAGCCAACCTCCAGTAGCGTTTGGGAGATCGCGCCGAGGATAACTGCGATGATGACGCCGGTGAGGTTCCTCTGAGTGACCGCGTCGACCAGGCGGTTGAGCGCCAGACCGATTACTGAGGTCCCGACCGCATTTACAGTCATGACGACCAACAGAGCCACACTGCCGCGACGGTCGGCCCGGAAAGACAAGCTCAAGGAGTTTCCGAAGACTCCCAGGCGCTCGATGAGCGGCCGGCGTGCAGCCGCAGTTGGGCTGGTCATCGACCACCGCCAGCAGGGTCCATCTGCCGGAATCTGGCGGCCTGAAGCTCGAACATCTCGCTGTAGGTGCCGTTCATCGCAAGTAGTTCCTCGTGAGTTCCCGACTCCGATACACGTCCTTCCTCGAGTAGGACGATCCGATCTGCTTGGCGCACAGTCGATAGCCGATGGCTGATCAGGACCACCGAAATGCCGGTCACCCGTGCGATGACCTGAGAGAAGAAGGCCAGTTCCGCTCGAATGTCCAGGTGGGCAGTCGGCTCGTCGAGGACGAGCACCGACGCGCCAGCGCGAACCGCGAACAATGCCCGTGCGATGGCAACCTTCTGCCATTGACCGCCGGACAGGTCGATCCCACCAGCAAGCGAGCGGGACAGCGGTGTGTCCCAACCTTTCGGCAATCCGTCGACCAGATCGCTCGCCCCGGCCTCCCGGATTGCGGCGCGGATCATCTCCTCGTCATTTGCGTGTGCCGGTGAGGCGAGCGCGATGTTCTCCCGGAGCGAGAGCTGATACTTCACGAAGTCCTGGAAGACGATCGCCAGCCGACTCTGCCAATCGCGAGTGTCGAGTGTCCCGATATCGACCCCGTCGGCCGTGATCTGTCCCTCCTGGGGAGGGTAGAGACCGGCTAGCAACTTGGTCAGTGTTGTCTTGCCCGCCCCGTTCACTCCGACGATCGCAAGAACTTC
The DNA here is from genome assembly GCF_001888885.2 of Streptomyces viridifaciens. Lineage (NCBI taxonomy): Bacteria > Bacillati > Actinomycetota > Actinomycetes > Kitasatosporales > Streptomycetaceae > Streptomyces > Streptomyces viridifaciens. The sequence goes on along the minus strand of NZ_CP090840.1, from coordinate 490,633 downwards.
GCCCGGCCGGATCTCGAGGTCGAGGCCGTTGATGACCGGAGCGGATCGCTCATATCCGAAACACACGCCCGAGAACCGGATTAGTGGAGGGCACTCTCGGCCAGGCAGTGTCGCGGCGCCCGCCTGCTCTCCGCCGTCGGCCGCCATCCTCTCGATTCGGCAAAGCGCCTGCAGAGCAAGCCTGGCCGGGGTGATGTAAACCTGCTCCTGTCCAGCCTGAACCGTGGTACATAGGGCGGCAAAGGCCATGACCGCCGAGGTCATCACCTTCACGGGGACCAGACCATGGAATGCCGCGAGTGCGGACCATAGAAACGCAAGGGTCGAGATCACCAGACAAACGGGTAGGAGCCACGCTTCGCGGCGGGCCATTCCATGGTGCAGGGTGAAGATAGACTTATGATATTTATGCATTTCTGTGCGGAAACGATCCACGATCCACTCGCCGAGCCCGAATGTGCGGATCTCCTTGGCCGGCCCAACCGTACAGACAAGGTCGTATAGATACCGGCCACGCCGTCTGGCTCCGATGTGCTCATCCATCACAGTGAGGCTGGCCCGCAATCCCTTCACCAAGCTGTACCTGACTGCGAACACCGCGACGAGCAGTGACGTCGCCAGAGCGGGGGAGACCTGGCCGATCACGATCGCCAGGCTGACGGCACTGACTATCTTCGATATGTTCTCTATCTGGGTGATAGCAGCTGGCCCCAAGCACCTGTTGGGTCCGTCCGTGCTCTCCAAGACCCGAGAAATATCGTCGGCGAAAACTGGCGACTCTAGGTACGGGAAAAGTCGGGGATTCTCAGTCAGAACAGCCAGCCGGTCCCGGATTGCCCCTTCGGCCTGGCGGGAGATCGCCAGGGTAAGTGGAGACAGCAAGGCGGTTGCTGCCCAACCTGCCAACGTAACGGCTGCGAATACTACCAGCAGAGCCCAGACACGGCTGTGTGAGCTGCTGCGATTCGACTCAAGGACCGATTGCACCAGCCAGCCCGTACTGAGAGCCGACAAGGTGGGGAGGCAAGCAGCCAGCAGAAACGAGGCGACGATCGGCCACATGTACCTCTTGGGTGCCCGAAGTAGAAGTGGGACCAGGTCGAAACTATGTTTTAGGAAGGGCACGATCGGGACTCCGTTTGCGGATGTTTCAGAAACGCTGAGCAGTTATCACTGCGTAGGCTGCAACAGATCCTGCAGCCCTTCCTGACTGGTGGGCAAGGTCCACATGGCATCGGACAGGGCAGCGGAGTTCGACGACCACCACTCGAGAGTCTTTATCATACCCTCACGGAATTCCGTCATCGATCTGTCGAGCGGAAGCAAGCGGTCGAGCAGTGTGGTGTCCGCTCGGAACTCAGGGATTTCGTTGGGCCGTTCACTGGAATGAGTCACTGTCGTCATCGGGCTGATTTCCTTGAGTATGTCCGCGATCTCCAGAACGGAGAAGGACCGGCCGGAGCCGATGTTTAGGAACGGCACCGATTTCACGAGCGGTATGTGGCGCAGCCTGTCAACCACATCGTCGATATAGGAGAAGTCCCTCCGCTGGGTCCCGTCGCCCTCAATGGGTAGACGCGAGTCGGCCAGCGCCCCGGCGCAGAATCGCGGCACCACCGCGTCCGGCCGTTCACCTGGACCAAACACGTTGAACAACCGCACGACACTGATACGGCCGCCGAGTTCGGTGGCACGCTGATAGATATGGGAGACCATCTCCATGGCGACCTTGGATGCCGCGTAGGGCGACAGCGGAGCCAATGGCTCGCTCTCTGCAGTCGGCAGCCGTCGCGCCCGGCCGTATACCTCGCAGGTGCTCGCCACAACTACCCTGCGGACGTTGGCCTCGACGCACAGCCGCAGCAGATGCTCCGTCGATGTAAGGTTCTCCAGATATTTCAACGGCATCTCAAACGAGAGCGGGACGTTCTTTTCCGAGGCCAGATGATAGACGACATCCACCCCCCGCAAGTCGTCGCTAGTCAAGTCCAGGACACGTTTTCTCAACAGACCGTTGTCCGGTTTGATCAGCGGTGTCACACGCAGATCGTCCACCGCCCGGACGGCCGTTCCCGCCGCTGTCAGCGCACGCGCCAAGTGGCCGCCGATGAACCCCGCGCCGCCAGTAATCAGTGTGATGGACATACCAGGTGTCTCATTTCTGGGTGCGTGTAGAACCGGTGCCGACGGATGGCCTGCGGTGCCGGCCGCAGGCTCGCCCACGCTCAGCGGACTTCGTATCCTTCGAAGATCTGTCGATCGAGCAATGCGGAAAGCTTCAGCGGGACTGCATCCTGCGAGTCAGCCGCAGCGAATTCCCAGAAGATGTTGCGCAATTCGGCCTCTGAGTACTCGACAACCTCTTCGCGTACGGCCGCCTGCGCCTCGCGCCATATCTCCGTCACTGATTTATCCTTCACGTTCCCCAGCGGCTTGGAGCTATAGAGGCGACTCATGGTCACATCACCGGTGGCCGAGATAGCGATACTGCTATCACGTACAATGTAGGGGAACATCACGACGTCCTCGCTGGCCTTGTTCCGCTGGCCTGGCACCAAGTAGGGCGCGTTGAGATTCAGGTCGAATTCGTCGGCCGGTACCCTTCGGCGGAACTCCGCCACCGCGTCGCTAAGTTCCATAACCTGTGGTTCGGTCAGCAGAAGTCGATTCCGGCCGCCGCGGCCGTGCGCCCGGACGAGAATGTAGTCCTGCCGGCTGATCCCGACCTGGCGGAGCGCGTCCGTCAGGTCGAAGACGTTGTGCAGATTTGTCCGCATGACGGTGGTGAGGACCTTGAAGCTCATGACGCGCTCGTTGAGATAGATGGAGTTGGCCAGCACCTGGTCGTAGGCGTCCGCTAGCCGTACGGCCTCGAAGGTCTTGCGGGTTCCGTCCAGGCTGACACGGATAGAGCCGATTCCGCTGTCAACGATTTGGTCCATCTGCGCCTGGGTGATGTTTGCCGCGTTCGTGATCAAGGTCACGGTGGATACGGACAGTTCATCAACGATGTCGATGAGTGACCAGAATCCCTTTCTGATGGTCGGCTCGCCACCGGTGAGAGTGATCTCGAAGGTGCCCATGGCGTCCAGATCACGCATGACATCCTTGATTTGATCAATCGTCAGCATGCGCTTGCGAATGTGGATTGGAATCTCGCCGGTGTTTGTCCGGCAATGAATGCAGCGGAGGTCACACGCGTATGTGACATCTATACTTGCCCGGATGGGCGCGGAATATCCGTTCATCGTCGTCCCCTCAGGCGAAGTTCCGTTCTAAGTCGCCCGGTTAGGCTGCGTAGTTGATGTTTAGCCAACTCGTTCGGAGTTCGACCGATCGGCGCAGGTCTATGCGCCGATCGAGTGCTCCTCGAAGAGTTTCTTGACGTCTCGTCGTATTACTTTACCCATGCCATTCAATGGCAGATCATCGACCAGGATGTATCTACCCGGCACAAGTTCTGGCTCAAGAGCGGCGAATATGGATTTTACTTCGGAGGTCGTCAGATCGTCCTTTTTCGGCACTATGGCAGCCGCGATCAGGTCATACGGCTTGTCGGGTTGCTCAAGGCCGACGACGCTCACATCCTTGATCTCTGGGGACTCCCGTAGAATTTGTTCGATCCGAAAGGAGTTGACCTTCATTCCAGTCGGTAGAATCAGCATCTCTTTCGTCCGGCCCACCAACCGGATCCGCCGCCGGTCGTCCCAATAGCCGAGATCACCAGTGTGGATCCATCCCGACTCAAAAACGGCCTCCGTGGTTTCCGCGTCCTCGAAGTACTCGAGCTTGCCCGACCCACCCTCGGCTCTCACACAGATCTCGCCGATTTCACCACTTGGGAGGTCGTTCCCCGCGTCATCCACCACTTTTGCCGATGTAATCCCGCCGGGGGCACCGAGCACATCCACTTCGTGCTGGTCCCAGAAAGTCGTCAGCAGCGCTTTGGCGCTCTCCGTCGTTCCGTAGAGGGACACGATCCGAGCGCTCGGCAATGCCTCAAGGACTCGTCTTCCGATGGGAGCCGGCAGAGGCGAACCGCCGACCTTGATGTACCGAACTGTCGAAAAGGAATTCTTGTCTATCAGGTCGAGATCGAGCATCCTGCCGAGCAATGGCGGAGTGGCCATGACCTCGTATGGCCCGAACTCGGAGATTGCGGCTGCCACCTGGCGAGCGTCCTGCTCGCCAGCATAAAGGATCGGTGCGGCGGTGGCGATGCTGGTGACGCCGCGCTCCAGATGGCCAAGCAGCAGCCCGTGTAGTCCGGCTGAACTGTGCGTTTGAAAGAGTGCGTGCACGCATGATTGGTTCCGACGGATCGGCCGGAGTCGATCAGTTGTAACCCAGTCGGAGTGCCTGCACCGAACGGCTTTGTATTGCCCACCAACCGTGCCTGACGTGTAGACGATGTCGAGGACACTATCCCCGCTCAGCTCGACATCCGGAGTGTGCGCGGCCGACATCGTGAGCAGTTCCTCCAGCGGCAGCCACGTCTGGTCGGTCCGTTGCACCCGAGTGCCAATGAGGCACATGGAGACCCGGGAATGGCGGACTCGGGCGCTGATGCGCTCGGGATGATGCTCGATCGAGACCGGAATGGCACCGGAGCGCATTACGCCAAAATACGCAATGGCGAACTCTATCCAGTCTCTGCGGTCAAATATCAGCCCGATATGCTGACCAGATTCCACACCGGCACCGCGTAATGCGTCGCGTACTACCGCGGAGTGAGATTCCCACTGGCCGTAGGTAAGCTGACTTCCACAGCCGTCACGAATAGCGACGACCGTAGTGTCATGCTTCGCTCTGAACAATAAAAGATCCAGAACGGTTTCCGGATATTCCGGGCGTCGTTGCTTCTGTGCGGTGTCAAAGTCGCCGGGGTGGTGACGGTCAATGGAATGCATGCCAGAGGTTTCTGTGGCCGGGTCGAAATTATTTCGAGCAGATCCGATTGTGACCCCGAGCATTCAGGCACGTGCATTCATGACTGAATGCTCGGGGTGCCGGAATCGGCAACTACTAATCCTTGATCACGTTAAGGCGCACGGCTGCAGCGGCCCCGAAAAAGCCGTCGAGCTCCTCCTCGGAAAGGGCCTCCAGCTGCATCTCGTCAAAATCGACGATTTCCATCTATGATCACCTCCATTCTCTATTATGTTGATCATCCTATGGGCTTGTGGTGCCACGGTCAACAGCTTTTAGGGTCGGCCTCGAATCCGCGCCAGCTGTGTATGGCGAGGCGAGGGGATTGTCCAGTGGCGTCGTGTGAGTGGGCGTTTTGGTGGTTCTATTCGGATAGGCGGCTTTCATTCTGTCCGAGTTTGTGGCATTACGTCCAATGGGGAATGCCACTCTCCTACGTTTGCGAACGTGGTTCTACGTCTAGCCCTATCTGTACTGTGAGGTTCGTCTCGCATGAGAAGGCAACAGAATCGCCGAAGAGGAAGCGGAACCGTACCGTCCGGTCTCTTTTATGTCAGCCCTCGCGAAAGCCGTACCTCCGGCGACGTGTCCGACGCCGATGAGCCTGAGCGGGTCGGTTCTGACGGCCTTGAGAATGGACCCGCTCGATCCCAGGCCCACTGGGAAGCCTGCGCAGGTCGACTGCCGCGGGCGAGGTCGACCAGACGTCCGGTGTAGCCGCCGTCGGCCCACACCAGCGAAATGCGCCAGTGCCGCTCACGCAGCCGCTCGAGCAGCGTCCGGCCGGTCTCGCGGTCGGTGACGGATGGGGCGGTGACCATCACGGCCAGCAGCAGCCCGAGGGTGTCCACGACGATGTGTCTCTTGCGGCCGTTCAGCTTCTTCCCGCCGTCGAATCCTCGGCTCGTGGCCGGCACCGACGCGGCCCCTTTCACCGACTGCGCGTCGATGATCCCGGCGGTCGGCTCCAGATCCCGGTCCGCCGCCTCACGGACCCTGTCGCGCAGTCGGTCGTGGAACTCGGCGACCAGGCCCTTGTCCCGCCAGCGTCGGAAGAAGGCGTAGACGCGGTCCCGTGCGGGGAAGTCCGCGGGCACCGCCCTCTAGGTGATGCCGCCCGCGACCAGGTAGCGCACCGCGTCGACCAGCTGCCGGTGGCAGTAGCTCTCCGGCTGCCCGCCCCTTCCCGCCGGCCAGGCGGGCACGGGCATCGCGTCGCGCACGACGGCCCAGTCCGCGTCGGTCATGTCCGACGGGTACCTCGGACGCCTGTGCGGCCGGTCCCCGGCGTTCCCGAACCGGTGAGCGAGGCAATCACACGACAGGGGTGCGGAGTTGGACGGCAACGTCACGGAGACGGAAGACTGCGGCACCAGGGGCCTCCTGTTGCTCGGCTGGATTCGACACCCACGAGCTGTGCGGGAGGCCCCACTTTCATGCCCTGCCGACCAGAAGATCACCCGACCGGGCCGGCAGGCTCGAACTCATGATCACCAAGATCGATAGAGCAACGGCTAGTGCTCTGACCGCATAGACACCTCAGGGGTCTATCTCGTCAAGCTGGGTGCTCCACACCTCTGTGTAGCCTGTCGGTCTGTTCGAACAGATTGAGGGTCTGAAAGTGGACGTTGATCGACCGCATTCCGCGATCGAGCTCCCTGAAGGGTCGTGGTGGGACTGGGACGTCATCGCCTGGGACGGCGGTCAGTTCCGGCTTGCCGCCGGTTCCGACCTCACCTATCACCACGGGCTGGAACTTGCTTTCACCGCCCCGATCTTCGTCAGCTGCCCGGCGGCCTTTCACGATCCCGTCTTCCGCGCGCCCACGCCGGAGGAGGTGCTGAGGGTCACCCGGCAGCTTGATGGAAGGCCGCCTGTGCTGGTCGCCTTCGAAGCCGACGCTGGCGGATCGGAGCCCGTCTCGTGCCTTGTCGCCGCAGAGCGGCTCGACATCGTGCAGGAGTCCGTCCTGAGGTACTGGCGCGAGGACGCGGCTTCCGACCAACGCTTCGCTCCGTGGGTTCAGATCCCAGGTCGGTGACGATGCCGGGTCAGGCGGCCGCCATGCCCAGCTCGTCTTGTGGGGTCGGGAAGGCCAAGGCCTCGTCGTAGTGCCTGCGCTGCTTGATGCAGTGGTAGAGCTGGCCGATCATGCGGTTGAAGAGATTGCGCTGGGCGGCAGCGTGCCAGTCGCCGTGGTCGCGTCGTCGCCGGTAGTGGGCCTTGGCGCCGGGTGAAGCGGTGATCGCGGAGAATGCCCAGAGGTAGCCGGCGTGGTTGAGCCGGTCGTTCTTCACCCAGCGGCGGGTGATGCTCGACTTCTTGCCGGAGGCCCGGGTGATGGGCGAGGCACCGGCGTAGGCTTTGAGGCCGCGGGCGTCGGCGAAGCGCGTGCGGTCGTCTCCGAGTTCGGCGAGAACTCGGGCTCCGAGCTGGGTGGCGAGGCCGGGGAAGCTGAGGATGATCTCGGCGTCCGGGTGCTGCGGGAATGTTTCCTCCACCGCCTGGGCGAGGTCGTCGGCGGCCTTGGCTGCGGCTTCCAGCTGGCCAAGGAGGGCGAGCATCTGCTTGCCGAGCGCGTCTTCGACCAGCGGCGGCTGGTGGGCCCAGTCGGCGCGGAACACTTCACGGAGCCGGTCGGCCTCGACTTCCATGCCGCGCTTGCGGCCGGCGCGCTTGAGGGAGGCTTGGAGCTGAGCGCGGGTCAGGCGCGCGGCTCGGGACGGTGTTGGTGCCGCTTTGAGGACTTCTCGGGCTTCGGCGCGGCAGAGGCCGTTCTTCCAGGGCTCGAAGGCGGCCAGAGCGGATGGGTAGTACTCGCGGAGCAGGGAGCGGAGTTGGTTGGCGATCTGCTGACGGTTCCAGGTGGCGTCTTGCTGGGCCCGGGCGAGGACGGCGACGGCGCGAGCCAGGTCGCTGTCCTGCGGCAGGGGGCGGTGGGCGTGCATGTCCGTGCGCAGGATGTTGGCAAGCACCAAGGCGTCGCCGGGGTCGGACTTCTTGCGGGAGACACTGTGCCGGTCGCGGTAGCGGGCGGCGGCCATCGGGTTGATCGCGAACACCTGCCGCTTGCCGGTCCGTAGAACCGCGACCAGCAGACCGCGGGAAGTCTCGATCGCAATCGGGATCGGGTTCTCCTGGGTGTCGCCGTACTCGGCGAGCAGGTCCAGAAGAATCTTGTAGCCGGCCGCGTTGTCGGTGATGTGGCGTTTGGCCAGCAGCTGGCCGCTGTCGTCGACCAGGGCGACGTCATACGTCTTCTCCGCCCAGTCGATGCCGCAGTAGATCAAGATGTCCTCCCCGGTGTGCGGATGTCTGCGCTGGTTACGAGCGCATGCGGGCCACGCGGCGACCTAATTCCAGGACTCGACCGAAGGGTCGGTCCGCCACCTCAGTAGCCGTTCGTGGCACCAGCGCACCGCACGGGTCTCGTTCTATTACGGGAGCTCAGACGGCTCGGGCGTATCGAGAGGTCACCGTGCAGCGGGCTCGCACCACAAACACCAACGAGTGATCAAGTGTGCGGTGTTGACAGTGGTGGCGGCCACGAAGGCACCGGGCGTCGCCGCTCTATGCGGAGGCATCATCGCCCTGTTCACCGAAGGCATCCGTCCGGCGCCCACGCGACCGCCACCACACGAATGCCTGAGAGCCGAGCGCCGCACTAACGATAGGCGTCACCAGCCCGGCGCGGCCAAGGCGTCACGGCCCCGGCATTCGAACGGTCCAGCCACAGCTTCCTCAGCTCCGACGGACCGTTAACAACGAATTAGGTTCACCGGGTTGGCAGGCCGCAGCGGGTTCGCAGCCATCGGGTGCCTTTGTTGCCACGGAGTTGAGTGCGTTCTGGGGTCTAACCTGGGCCCCGTGACGCAGCAGATGAGCACGGTGGTCCTGATGTGCGGTCTTCCTGGAGCGGGCAAGACCACGTACGCGATGGAGCTGGTGCGACGCGGTTTCGTTCGGCTGTCGATCGACGAGGCGGTCTGGCAACGACTCGGGCAGCGTGACGCTGGCCTGGTGCTGGAAGCCGAGGCATTCGACCAGCTCAAGGAGGAGGTCCGCCGCGAGCAGCGGCAGGAGCTGGTCGAGCTGATGCAGGCCGGGCATGACGTAGTCGTGGACTACAGCTTCTGGAGTCGCGCCGCCCGCGACGACTACAAGACGCTGATTGAAAGCCACGGTTGCCGCTGGGAACTGGTCCACCTCAAGGCCGACCGGACAACGCTGGAGCGTCGCCTTGAGCGACGCAACAGCGTGGAAGGCGCCAACTCCGTCACCGTGGATGAGACGCTGTTCAACCGGTACATGGCCAGCTTCGAGGAACCTAACGGAGAGGGTGAGCAGGTCGTCATGCAGCCCTCGAACTGAGGATCTGAAGCTGTTCGGCAGGGAGAGGACGGCCGCCCCAGCGGACGCCCTTCTCGCTGCGGATGCGCGCTCGCTCGCGGCGTTGGGCGGCGAGCACGTCGGGGTGGCGGGCGTTCTTGTTGCGCCAACGCAGGTAGGCGTGCAGGGCCCGGGTCTGCACGGTGTGGTTGCGGTGGTTGGAGTTCGCGACGGTGAACTGCCGCAGCGGCCCGAAGTGGGCCTCGATCGGGTTGGCCCAGGACGCGTAGGTCGGGGTGAAGCACAGCTCGACCCGGTTCTTCCTGGCCCAGCGCCGGATTGTCTCGCCCTTGTGGGCGGAGAGGTTGTCCAGGATGACGTAGATCGGGGCGCCGTCCGGGCGGGCCGCGCGGATCGACCTAAGCGCGGCAAGGGTGTTGTTGGCGCCCTTCTTGAGGCGGTTGACGCCCCACAGGGTGTCGTCGCCGACGGAGTAGCAGCCGTGGAAGTAGCGAACGCCGTGGGTGCGGTGGTAGGTCGCGGGGTGTCGCTCGGGGTGACCGGCCCTGGCCCAGCCGGATCCGGCGGTGGGGCGGATGCCGAGCGGGCCGAACTCGTCGAACGCGAAAACGCGGTCCGGGAAGCGGTCCAGGACGTGCTCGATGCGGTCGAGCTTGGCGTTGCGCTCAGGGTCGGGTGACTCCTTCCAGGTCTTGGTGCGTTGGAAGGTGATGCCGCGGCGGGCGAGCAGGCACCGTAACGCCTCGCGGCCAATGCGGATCACGCGGCCGTGGACTTTCCGCAGGTAGGCGGCGAGTTTGCGGATGGACCAGCGGGTGAAGGGCTGGCCGAGCTTGGTCGGGCGGGTGGTGGCCGTCTTGACGACGAAGTCCTCGTCGTCAGGACTGAGTAGGCGGGGACGGCCTCCCGCCCAGCGAGGGTCCAAAGCGGCCAGGCCGATCTCGTTGAACCGGTGGATCACGTCGCGGACGGTGTCCTCGTCGGCCTGGACCAGCTGCGCGATCACCGGGACCCGGTTCCCGCCGGCCGAGGCCAGCAGCATCATCGCGCGCCGGTACCGCACCGAACTGGTGCTGCCCCGGCGCACCATCTGCTGCAGCTTCTGCCCCTCCTGGTCGGTCAACCTGCGCACACGGACAGGCTCAGCCACCACACCCCCAGCGATCAGACGAATGGACGTCGTCGCACATCCAACCGCCACAACCACCAACCCGGCGAACCTTCCCGGTCAGAGCACTAGTGTCCTGCGCCAGAAGTTAAGCAAGTTAGTTGGTACTGTTTTCCTTGTGGCGCATCGAGGACCTGCTGCTGTAGAGATCGTCCTTTCCCGGGAAGAGCGCGTTGAGCTCGCTCGTCTGGCAGTGTCGCCGGATCGGCGGTCGGGGGAACGGGCCCGGATCATCCTGGCGTGCGCTGACGGGATGTCGAATGCCGGTGCTGCCCAAGCTGTTGGCGTCGCCGTCAAGACGGTGCGCAAGTGGCGCGGGAAGTTCGCCGCTGAGCGCCTGGCCGGGCTCGTGGACGAAGGCCCGATCGGTCGGCCGAAGTCCACGCTTGTCCTGTCCGAGGATGAGCGGGCTCAGCTGACACGGTGGGCAAGGCGGGCGAAGACCGCACAGTTCCTGGCTCTGCGGGCGAAGATCGTGCTGCGATGTGCCGATGGGGTGACCAACAAGCAGGTGGCGGCCGAACTTGGGGTGGACCAGTCCACGGTCGACCGGTGGCGGGCCCGGTTCGTCGACGGGCGGCTGGACGGCTTGCAGGACGAGCCCCGTCCGGGCCGGCCGCCCTCGATCCTGCTCGACCAGGTCGAGGATGTCGTGGTCGCGACGTTGGAGTCGAACTCCGGCAAGGACACGCACTGGTCGCGCCTCCATGGCCAAACGCAGCGGCCTTTCGAAGTCGACCATCGGACGGATCTGGAAGAAGTTCGATCTCAAGCCCCACCTGCAGGACGCCTTCAAGCTGTCCACCGACCCGCAGTTCGTCGACAAGGTCGTCGACGTCGTGGGCCTCTACCACAACCCGCCCGAACGGGCCGTCGTGCTATGCGTCGACGAGAAGAGCCAGATCCAAGCGCTGGACCGCTCCCAGCCCGTGCTGCCGATGATGCCGGGCATGCCCGAGCGACGCACCCACGACTACCTGCGGCACGGCATCACCAGCCTGTTCGCCGCCTTCAACATCGCCGACGGCACCGTCATCGGCGAACTCCATCGCCGCCACCGGGCCATCGAGTTCAGGAAGTTCCTGGTCACCATAGACAAGGCCGTCCCGCGCGAACTCGACGTGCATCTGGTGTGTGACAACTACGCCACCCACAACACCGCCGAGATCCGGACCTGGCTCGCCAAACACCCGCGCTTCCATGTCCACTTCACTCCGACCGGCTCCTCCTGGCTCAACCAGGTCGAGCGCTGGTTCGGCCTGCTGACCGACAAACTCATCCGCCGCGGCGTCCACACCTCCGTCCAGGCCCTGGAGGACGACATCAAGGCCTGGATCACGACCTGGAACGACAACCCCCGGCCCTTCACCTGGACCAAGACCGCCGACGAGATCCTCAAGTCCCTCGCCGACTATCTCGCCAAGATCAATCCGCCTAGCCGACGGGTGTGTCCAGCCAACGGTGTAACTCAGGTTGATTTGTACTACCGGCGGCCGATGGAGAGTCGGCCGTCGAAGGTGATCTCGAAGGCGTTCAGTGCGGCCTTCCAGCGGGTGGTCCAGCGTTTGCGGCCGGCTCCGGTCGGGTCGAGCGCCATGATGGCCATGTAGACGCACTTCAACGCGGCCTGCTCGTTGGGGAAGTGGCCGCGGGCTCGGACGGCCTTGCGGATGCGGGCGTTGACCGACTCGATCGCGTTGGTGGTGCAGACGACCCGGCGGATCTCGGTGTCGAACTGGAGGAAGGGGACGAACTCGGCCCAGGCGTCCGACCACATCTTCACGATCGCCGGATACTTGTCGCCCCAGGCCTCCTGGAACTCCAGGAACCGGTCCTCGGCCGCTTTCGCGGTCGGGGCGGTGTAGACGGGCTTGAGTGCCTTCGAGATCTTGTCCCAGTCCTGGCGAGCTGCGTATCGAAAGGACGCGCGCATCAGGTGGACCACGCAGGTCTGGGTGATGGCCTGCGGCCAGACGGTCTCGATGGCGTCGGGCAGGCCCTTGAGGCCGTCGCAGACGACCATGCACACATCGCCGACGCCGCGATTCTTGATCTCGGTGAGGACGTGGAGCCAGTACTTGGCGCCCTCGCCGCCGTCGCCGGCCCACAGACCGAGGATCTCGCGGGTGCCCTCGACGGTGACCGCGAGCGCGACGTAGATCGGGCGGTTCGCCACCTGACCATCGCGGATCTTCACGTGGACGCAGTCGATGAAGATCACTGGGTAGACCGGGTCCAGGGGCCGGTTCTGCCACTCGGCCATCCCGTCGATCACCTTGTCGGTGATGGTGGAGATGGTCTGCTTGGACACGTTCGCGCCGTAGACCTCGGCCAGGTGGGCGGAGATCTCACCGTGTGTCAGGCCCCGGGCGGACAGGGACAGGACCATGTCGTCCACGCCGGTCAGCCGGCGCTGGCGCTTGCGCACGATCTGCGGCTCGAAGCTGCCCTCCCGATCGCGGGGCACGTCGATCTCGACCGGCCCTACGTCGGTGACCACGGTCTTCGAGCGGGTGCCGTTGCGGGAGTTCCCCGAGCCGGCGCCGGCCGGGTCGTGCTTCTCGTAGCCGAGGTGGTCGGTGATCTCGCCCTCCAGGGCGGCCTCCAGGACGCGTTTGGTGAGCTGCTGCAGGAGCCCGCCCTCGCCGGTCAGTTTGACGCCTCCGGCGCGGGCCCGGTCGACCAACTGCCCGATCAACTGCTCGTCCAGTACGTCCGGCGCGAGCTCGACCGGCCGGACTTCCTCAACCGCCTCCGCGGAGACGATCACGTCGCTCATCAGGTGTTCTCTCTTGATCGGGAGTTACACCGAAGACCGTACAGACCCTAGCCGACCAACAGAGGAATAATTACTTGTGTGACTTCTGGCGCAGGACACTAGTAGGGCTTGGTCAGGTTCGTCTTGGTGTGGCGTGTCCGTTGGTGGGTTGTGTCGTTGAGGGTGTGTGACACCTGGGGAGATGGCTGAGGTCCGGGAGGACTTGGAGGCGTTCACGGCGGAGCTGTTCGAGGCGTTCACCCGCAACGATCAGCGCCGTTGGGGGCAGGTCTATGTGCGTGGGCTGCTGTTGGACGGCGGGCGCAAGTCGGTGGAGCCGATGGCGGCCCGGCTGGGCGAGGACGGCAACCGGCAGGCGCTCGCGCACTTCGTGACCAGTAGTCCGTGGGATCCGGCGCATGTGCGGGCCCGGCTGGCGTGGAGGATGCAGACCGAGTTGAAGCCGACGGCGTTGATCATCGACGACACCGGATTCCTCAAGGACGGCGACGCTTCCGCGTGTGTGTCGAGGCAGTACACCGGCACCGCTGGCAAGGTCACCAACTGCCAGGTAGGTGTCTCGCTGCACCTGGCCACCGACCGTGCCTCAACCGCGATCGACTGGCGGCTGTTCCTCCCCAAGTCCTGGGACCCGGCCTCCGGGAAGGCCGAGCCCGCGAAGGTGGCCCGTCGCGAGCGCTGTCAGATCCCCGCGGACCTGGGCCATGTGGAGAAGTGGCAACTCGCCCTGGACATGGTCGATGAGACCCGTTCCTGGGGCGTTCACGTGCCACTGGTCGTCGCGGACGCCGGCTACGGCGACGCGGTGGCGTTGCGCCTGGGCCTGGGCGAGCGCGCTCTGAACTACGTGGTGGGGATCTCTACCACCCTCAGTGCCCAGCCGGGCTCCGCGCGGCCGTTCACCCCGCCCTACAGTGGGACCGGCCGCCCGCCGGCTGCTCGGTATCCCGATCCGGCGAAGAGCGTGAAGGCCCTGGTGACGGAGGCGGGGCGGAAGGCGGCCAGGCCGGCGCGAAGGCTCCCGCCCGGGCAAGGGCCGCACCGGGTTCAAGCGGATGTACTCGCGGTTCGTCGCACTGCGGATCCGTCCTGCCGGACGCGAGATCCGCGACGCCACTGACGGCGTCGAGCTACGTGAGTGCTGGCTGCTGGCCGAGTGGCCGGCCACAGAGCCCGAGCCGGTGCAGTTCTGGCTCTCCGATCTGCCCGCCGACACCCCGCTGACCACCCTGGTCCGCCTGGCCAAGCTCCGCTGGCGCATCGAACACGACTACCGCGAGATGAAGCAGGCCCTGGGACTGGCCCACTTCGAGGGCCGCACCTTCACCGGCTGGCACCACCACGTCACCCTCGTCGCCCTCGCCCACGCCTTCTGCACCCTGCGGAGGCTGGCCCGGGCCCCAAAAGGAACGGCAGCGGCCTGAGCCTCTACCAGGTCGTCCGCGAGTTACAGACAATCCTCGCCACCTGGGCCGGCCACTGCCCGACCTGCCACCGCGACATACCCACACCCATACGAACCTGACCAAGCCCTACTAGTAAGTCCCAGGCGCCTGACTTGCTCGATCTCCAGGGCCTTGAGCGCTTGCGCTTCAGCGCCGGTCAGGAGCGCTCGACGGTCGTAGCGGGCGTCGAGCGGCCAGGCTCAAACAGCAGCCCGACCGTTGTCCAACGCGGCCGATGAGTTCGTCGCGGTCACCGGCCGTTCACCCTGCCCGGGTGGCCGACGCGGGTGAGCATGTTCACGCGGCAGGAATGGACCTGCTGCGTGCCTCGGTTCAGCTTCTCCGCGAGGTCCCGGCCCGACAGGTGGATGTATGTCATGGTCGACTCGGTGCTGCTGTGACCAGTGAAGGTCGCGATGGCGTGCGGTTGCCACCCCATCCGGGCCAGGTCGGTCAGGCAGAGGTGCCGGGTGCGGAGGTGCCGGGTGGTGTGGGTCGAGAAGCGCGGTAGGTCGGCGGCCAGTGCGACCCGGCGGATCACCTGTGACCAGGTCCACAGACTCAGCGGCTCAGCCCGTGGTTGCGGTGCGACTCCGACAGGAACAGCGGGCGGGCGCGGCTGACCGTGGCTCGGTGCGTGAGGTAGCCGGACAGCAGCACGCCGGTCGGTGCGAAGTAGGGAACCACGCGCTCGCGTCGGGTCTTCGTCGTCTCCGCCCTGATCCGCAGCCTCCGGTGGGCCGGATCGACGTTCTCAGTCCGCAGCGAGCACAGCTCCTCGCCACGCAATGCGGCGTCGTAGGCCAGGGCGAGCATCGCCCGGTTCCGAGCCCGTTCCTGGCGCCGGGCGTCCAGCAGGTCGAGCGACTGCTGTTCGCTTGGGATCCAGGGAAGCTTCACCAGGCGCGCGTGTAGCGACCGCGGCCGACCGGGTTCGACTCCCTCAGCCGCTCTTCGACGAGGTAGTCGTAGAACACCGCGCTTCGCACTTGCTGGCCGGCCTAGTCGACGAGGAGTGGGCGCGCCGATACGGCCGCCTGATTCGTCCGGACAAGAACTGAATCAACAATTTTAAATGAGTAGCAAGTCGATAGATCGCACACCGGGGCATTGTTGGTGAAGTTATGTTTAATTGACATTTGACATGAAACGGACATTGTGGAAATGCCCTGGACGTAGATCAGCATGAGGCGTAGCGTGAAATTGCGCTCGACGAGCGTGACGGTCCCTCTATGTGCAGTTGGGAGAGTGCAATTGCCTGATCAGGTGCAGGAGATCGCAGCGCGGTTGAGGAGCTTGCGAAGGGCGACTTCGAGGTCTCTTTGGTGATGTCTCGCTCGTCACCGTCGGGCGGCGAAGGCAAAGGCTAAAGGGTGCTTGCTCAACCAGCCTGAATGACCTGATCGCGGATGTCGCATGAGCGTTCAGGCTTCCGGTCTCCTTGTATTTGTGCGAGGCGTTCTGCTCTTCACAGAGTGGCGGATGTACAGCGTTTTCGACCTCACTGCTAAATCCAGAAGCGGTAAAAGCGGCGGGTTGGGGGCGATGGTACCGAGAATCAGGCCAGTATCTGCTCGGTCGAACGCTAGATCACCCCGAACCCGATCATTAGCGATATGTGGACTTGCCATCCCCCGGTGAAATGTCGAAAGACGGCGTGAAATTCGAGATAGGGTCGGTCGGATTCATGCTCATCTCTGCAGGTGGTGGTGCGAGAGGGGGCATCTTCGGGCGATGGCCAGTAGGTGAATCTGGCAATCAGGGGTGCGTGTCGGGCCGGATTGTTTTCGCTGGCTTTCGAGTTTCTTATTCTCGAAGATTTGGGGTGGTGGAAGCATGTCTTCGGAATCGGATCTGACATTGGGGGTCTTTAGTGAAAGTTTATTTAGAAGGGTCAATTTGAGTTCCGGAGTGGGCGTTTCACATGGCTTGAGTGACGAGATGTGTCGGGGTGGGTGGTAGGAGTGACCATGTGGGATCTCGCGCCGGTCGGCCTGCTGCGTTATGCGGGCTTTCCGTTCGACCTGTTGAGGCCGCTCGCTGATGAAGCCGCAGCCGAGCAGGCCCAAGCGCTGCTGGGACGTACGCGTGCAGTGGCCGGGCTGGCCCAGCGGGTGAAGGCGGCGTTCCGGGAGTACGGGATCGGGAAGGATGGCGATCTGGCCTCCGATCTGGGCATGCTGCGGGCTGTGCCCGAGGAGAACTGTGTCCTGATCCGGCTCCAGCTCGACGGCGCAGGGCGCGAGGCCCTGGACGCCTACAACCGGGGCGTCACCGAACTGGACGGCGCCTGGAGCGACTTCACCAAGGAGCACGCGGCGCGGCTGGAAGCCGGGCGGAGGTACGTGGTCGACGCCTTCGACGATCCGGCCCTGCGCCAGGTGCTGCTGCTCTCCAACGACGCCGGGTATCGGGAGTTCACGGACTGGCTCGACCACGGCGGCGCCGGATCCGCCGGGCACCGGCGGCGGATGACAGATCTGCTGACGATGTACCTGCAGCGGGTGACGACGAAGAACGAGACCAACTCACACTTCGGGCCGCTGTCCACTGTCCGGGTCACCGCCCGGCCCGGCGGCCTCGCCTGGTCGGAGGGCGGGCTCGAGCGCCGGGCCTTCTTCGCACACTGGGCTGGGGAGGCGCTGGCGGAGGTCTTCAGCGGCCGGCCGGGGCTGCGGGACCTGGTACGGCCCAGGCGGCGCCCGCTGGCCTTCCTGGAGGGCGCCGAGCTGCGGCGGTACGCCTTCCGCACCAGCAGCGGGACGGCGGGAGACTGGCGCTTCCTGCCGGAGGGGGCCGCCGAGCCGACGTCTGAGGAGCGCTGGGTATGGGAGCGCTGCGAGGCTCGGCTGAGCCGGGCCGAGCTGCGTGGCGCTTGGCGCGAGCGCTATCCCCAGGCCGCGGCTGGTGAGTTCGACCGGGTCCTGGACGGTCTGGACCGGGACGGCTGGGTCGTCGCGCGCTGGGAGATCCCGATCGGCGCACCGGACCCGTTGGGCGTGCTGGCCCGATTACTGGACGAGGCCGGTCCAGCTGGCGCGGTCGAACGCGCGCTGGTCGAGCGGCTGAAGCGCGCCCTCGGGCGGTTTGCGAGTGCTTCGCCCGACCGGCGGGCGGCCGCCCTGGAGGAGATCAAGGCCGAGTTCTCGGCGGTGACGGAGCAGTCCGCCAACCGCGCTGGCGGACGGCACTACGCCGACCGCACGGTGGTCTTCGAGGAGGCCTTCGGACCGGTGCGGAACATGACGATCGGCGCCGATGTCGCCGCCACGCTGGGCGCGGAGCTGGCACCGGCGTACGACCTCGCGCTGCTGCCCTCCCGCCGTCGGCTGCGGCGGGAGGGCGAGCTGCTGCGGGACTGGGTGGTGAGCTCGTTCGGTGCGGACACCCCGGTGCCCCTGGAGCGGTTCTATGCCCGGTTCTTCGAGCACAAGCCGGCCCTGGACCGGGCGTGCGAGGAGGTCGACCGCGACGTGCTACGCCTGGAGGCTGAGATCGCCGGGGCGCTGCTTGGCGAGGACGACGGCGGAGAACAGGAGGTCGTGCTCGAGGCCGGTCTGCTGGAGAAGCTGATCGCGCGGGAGCCCGATCCTCTGCCTGCGGTCTGTAACCCTGATGTACTGCTGGCCGCCCGGGACCGCGAGGCGCTGGGTCGGGGCGACTACCTCGCCGTCGTGGGCGAGTGTCACGCGGTCCGGGAGCTGCTGACCCACTCCAGCTTCGCGCCGATGCTCCAGTCCGACGCCCCGGAGCTACTGGAAGAAATCCACCGCCGCTACAGGGCACTGCTGGCCGAGGACGAACTGCTGGTGGATGTGGTGCGCTCCCACCGAGACAAGACCGGCACGGCCCTCA
Organism: Streptomyces viridifaciens; assembly: GCF_001888885.2. Lineage (NCBI taxonomy): Bacteria > Bacillati > Actinomycetota > Actinomycetes > Kitasatosporales > Streptomycetaceae > Streptomyces > Streptomyces viridifaciens. The sequence continues at coordinate 472,107 of NZ_CP090840.1, read as the reverse complement.
GTCACCCCTGCCCCGACTTCGAGGTCCACGGGTTGTCCAGCAAGCCGCGGGACCGGGTGCTGCACCCGGCACAGTGCCACGTCGTCGTGCGCGGCGGCCGGCTGGAGCTGCGTGCGGAGGGAGTCGCGCAGCGCCTGCGGCTCATGGCGCCGCTGGCCGGGGGGCCCAGCATCCGCCGGGATCCCCTGGTCCCGTTCTCGTTCCCCCGGCACTTCGGCGGCCTCGGGCTGCGCGGGCCGGGCCGCGCGCACCTGCCCAGGATTCGGTACGGCCGGGTGGTGCTCCAGCGGGAACTGTGGCGGATACCGTCCGGTGCCCTGCGCGGCTGGAGCCCGGGCGTCCATCGGGCGGCCGGGGACGCGCCCGAGTTCGCCGCCGCCTGCCGACTGCGCGCCGAGCTGGGTCTTCCGCGCCACGGCTTCGCGAAGATCCCGGGCGAGCCCAAGCCGGTGTTCGTGGACTGGACGTCGCCGCTACTGGTGCGCCAGCTCTTCCGGCTGGCCAGGAAGGCGGAGGGGGCCGTCGAGTTCACGGAGATGCTGCCCGCGCCGGACCAACTGTGGCTCGACGTCGACGGCGGGCGGCGGACCAGCGAGCTGCGCTGCGCAGTCTTCTCCAGAGGCCCGGGGGCAGAGGCCCGGGAGCGTTCATGAGCGCCGCCGACGCCGCCCTGCGGCCCGCCACGGTCGACCTGCACCTGCACAGCCGCGCCTCAGACGGAGACTTTGCCCCGGAGGAGCTCGCACAGCGCGCCGTGGCCGCCGGGGTTGCGGTGGCCTCGTGCACGGACCACGACACCTTCGCCTCTGCCGACGCTTTCCGTGTGGCGTTCGAGGCGCTCGGCGGACGCTGCGTAACCGGTTGTGAGGTGTCCACGAGTTGGCTGGGAATGGAAACGCACCTGCTCGTCTACGGCGCCCCGCACCCCGACTTCGCGCGCCGGGTGCGCCGCATCCACGACGACCACCTCGCCTGTCTACGGCAGCGGGTGGAGGCGGCGCGGGCCATCGGGGTCCCCGTCTCCTGGGCAGAGGTCGAGTCGCTGGTCGGAGCGGACCGGATCCCCTACTTTGGGGAGATCCTGCGCCTGGTGCAGCGCAAGGCGACGGCGGATGAGCGGTTCGCCCACTACACGCCGGACACGCTGCTGGACTTGCAGCGCGACTGGTTTGAGGAAGGCCGTCCGCTGTACGTGCCAGAGCCCGGGTGGCCGCCCCTGCTAGATGTGATCGGCTGGGCCAGGGCTGCGGGGGGCGTGCCCGTGCTCGCCCATCCGGCCCGGGTCCTCGCGCAGCTCCCAGCAGGCCTGGACGCGCTGCCAGGGCTTCGCGATGCCGGCCTCGCCGGCCTGGAGGCCTGGACCACCTGGCACACACGGGCCGAGACCGAGGCTGTGCTGGATCTGTGCGCCCGGCTGCGACTAGTGGCCACCCAGGGCTCGGACTTCCACGGCACCCGGATCAAACCCTGGGCCACCGGCCCGGGACTCGTGCCTGGTGGCGGATCCCCTGACCCGCAGGCCCTGGTGGAGGCGCTGCTCTGTGCGTGATAGCGGCCTGACACCGGCCCACCCCAACCGACTTACCAACACCGAGGAGAACCAACGCATGGTATTGGGCACACCGAACGCGGGTCCCGCGACCTCATGGCGTGTCCTGCCCCTCGCCTTCCTGCGCCAGGCGGGTTTCCCGCTGGTCCTGTTAGACCCTCTGCGGGCACCGGAAGTGGGCCGACGGGCGGCACGGACCGAGGAGGCAGAGGCGGCGGAACGCGCGGCGGCTGGCAGGCTGCGCGCTCTGCTCCACCGAGACGCCCTGGGCGACGCCCACCCAGACATTGCCGGGCGCCTCGGCCAGGGCCGGGAACTCAGGGCACGGCACCTCAGGATGCTGCGCGAACTGGGCCCGGACACGGCGCAGGCCGTAGAGGAGTGGCAGGAGGCCGCACGGCTAAGCCGGGTGGCCGGGCAGGACTTCGCCCGCGCCCACCGCGCCGCGCTGGACGCGGGCCGCTCCGCCGTCCTCGCCGCGTTCGACAACGATGCCCTGCGGCAGATGCTGCTGCTATCTAACGACGCTCAGTACGCCTTCTTCATCGACTGGCTGGACACCCGCAGCGGACCGATCTCGGCAGCCGAGCGCAGCCGGGTCGACACGCTCGCCCGCTACCTGCAGCGGGCCTGCACGAAGAACGAGACCCACTCCCACTTCGGGCCCTTCACCCCAGCCCGGCTCACCGACCGCGGCGAACTGGGCTGGTCCGCAGGCGCCGACACCGTCCGTACGGCTTTCCTGACACACTGGGCGGCCCAGGAACTGGCTCGCACCGCCCTGTCCGACGCGCGGCTGGCCGATCGGGTGCGGCCCAGGCGCCGTCCGCTCACCTTCCTGCGCGACGGCCGCGTGGAGCGCTTCGAGTTCGCCACAGCCGCCGTGTCGGACTTCGGCAACTGGCAGTTCAGGAAGGCGGCGGAGCGCCTCCTGACGCCGGTCGAGGAATGGGTCCTGAGGCACAGCGACGGCGGGAGCGAGCTGCACGACCTGCGCCGACTGTGGTGCGGTCAGTATCTGCGGGAAGGGGCCGACCCCGCCGCGTTTGACGCGGTGGTCGCGGATCTGAAGGCCGACGGCTGGCTGATCACGGAGTTCGAGATACCCAGCGGCACCGTCGACGCCCTCGGCGACCTCCGGGCGGCACTGCCGCAGCACCCGGCCGCCGACGACCTCGTGCGTACCACCGATGAACTCGGCTGCCTGCTGGCTGAGTTCGCGCAGGCCGGTCCCGACGCCAGACCCGTGTTGCTCGACCGGATCAAACGCCGCTTCGAGGAGACCACCGGGCGGTCGGCGAACCGCGGACAGGGCGACATTTACGCCGACCGCAGTGTTCTGTTCGAGGAGTGCCGCAGCGCCCTGCGAGACCTGACTTTCGGCCCCGCGATCACCGACTTCCTCTCCCAGGAGCTGACGCTCGCCTACGAGTTGGCCCTGCTGCTGCCCCGGCTACGGATCCAGCTGGAGAGCGAACTCCTGCACCACTGGTGCCTGAGCCGGTACGGCCCCGGATGCGAGATCCCCCTCAGGACGCTGTACGAGGACTTCTTCGCCGACGTGGCCGAGCTGACCGCCGAGGTCGCGGCCGTCGAGAAGCAATTGGCGGACAAGGCCGCGGAGATCACCGCCGTCCTGCTGCCGCAGAACGCCCGGGGGCACCGAGTGGAGGTCGGCGAGGACGCGGTGCGGGACCTGCTCGCAGGCTGCCGAACCTGGCCCGGCGCAGTGCTCAACCCTGATGTGATGTTCGTGGCGGACGGCGCTGCGGAACTTGCGGCGGGCGACTTCCTGGCGGTCATCGGAGACTGCCACGCCGTCCGTGACCTCCAGACCCATACCAGTATCGCCCCGCTGCTGGCGAAGGAGTTCCCGCAGCTGCCGGAGCTGGTCGCCCGGCAATACGCTGGCATCGTGGCTGAGGACGAGGTCGTGGTCGACATCGTTCGCGAGCACGGCGCCAAGACGTCGGCCCGGGTGGACCTGGGCCTGTCCGACTTCGAGGTGGCCGGCCGCTCGCCAAGGCCACGCGACGAAGTGATCACACCAGAGTCGGTGTTCGTTCGGGTAACCGACCACCGGCTGGAACTGCGCGACGCCTCGCTGTCGGGACGGCTGCGGCTGATGGCCGCGCCGGCCGGCACGCCGAGCATCCTGGGTGACCCGCTCAGCGTGTTCGCCTTCCCCCGGCACTTTGGCGGCGGCGTCCTGCCGGTGCGGCCGCGCTCGCACACCCCCCGGATCACGTGCGGGCGGGTGGTCCTCCAACGGGAGGAGTGGCGTGTCCCCGCCGAGCGGCTCACCGGTGGGCGGCCCGGCGGGGACGATAGCGCCGACTTCGCCGCGGCCCTGCGGCTGCGCGCCGAACTGGAGCTGCCCGCCCAGGTTTTCGCCAAGGTGGCCTCCGAGCCCAAGCCCGTCTACGTGGACTGGGACGCGCCGCTCTTGGTGCGCCAGCTGCTGCGCATGGCGCGCCGGGACGGTGGGCAGGTCACTCTGTCAGAGATGCTGCCCGGCCCGGACGCGCTATGGTTCTCCCCTGACGGGCAGCGGTACACCTGCGAACTGCGGTGCACGGTGTTTTCCCCGGGCGAGAACCCGGGAGCGAGCGCATGAGCACCGGCCTGCGCGGGGGGGTCCGGGGCGGCGCCAAGCGCGGGCTGGGCGCCGGCTTCCGCCGGACCTGGGCCGCCGCCATGATCTCGGCCGTCGGGACGGGCATGCACTTCGCCGCCTTTCCGGTCCTGGCCGCGCAGGTCACCTCGGATCCCGGCCTGCTCTCGCTGGTGACGGTCCTGGGCAGTCTGCCCTGGCTGCTCGTCGCGCTGCCCGCTGGCGTGCTCGTCGACAGGACGGACCCCGGGCGCATCATGGTTGCTGCGGACTTCGGCCGTGCGCTGGCCGTCGTCGCGCTGGTTGCTACGCTGTGGGCGGACGGGCCGAACCTGCCGGTGCTGCTCGTCGTGTCGGCGTTGTTGGGCGTCGGAGAGGTCTTCTTCGAGTGTGCCGCGCAGTCCTTCCTGCCCGCTATCGTCGCCAAGGAGGACCTGGAGTCGGCCAACGGCAGGCTGTTCACCGGGGTGACGGCGGGCCGTGACTTCGTCGGGCAGCTCGTGGGAGGCACGCTCTTCGCGCTGTCCCAGGTCCTTCCGTTCGTGGTGAACCTGCTGTCCTTCGTGGCCTCGGGGTTCCTGATCACGGGTGTGCGCGCCAGGGGCTCCTTGCCGGAGCGGGCCGCCAAGGAGCCCATGGCGGCGCAGATCGCGGCGGGCTGGCGGTTGGTCCTCAGCAGCCGGGTGCTGCGGTCCTTCGCGTTGGCGTCGGCGGTGGTGAACGCCGTCTTTCTTGGCGAGCTGGCCGTTCTCGTGCTGTTCGCTACCCGGGAACTTGGCCTGGCCGGGCGGTACTACGGTGTGCTGCTGACCGCGATGGCGGTGGGGAGCGTCGCGGGCGGCCTGCTCGCCCCACGGCTGGTCCGGCGGCTGGAGCGCCGGGCGGCGCTGGTCGGCGCGCTCGGTGCGATCGGCGCCGCCTCCCTGGTTCTGGGACTGGCCGCCGAACTGTTCTCCGCGTTGGCCGCGTTCGTGCTGATGGGGTTCGCGATGACGGTGTGGAACGTCGTCGTCGTGTCCCTGCGGCAGATGATGGTTCCGGCGGACTTCCTGGGACGCGCCAACAGCGTCTACCGGCTGCTGGGCTGGGGGGCGATGCCGCTGGGCGGCCTGCTGGCGGGAGCTGCCGCCGGTGTCTGGGGGTTGCGGGCGCCCTTCGTCCTGGGCGGTGTGGCCACTGTACTGACCGCCCTGGCCGTCGCCCACGTCCTGCACCGGGAGGCGTTGCCCACCGATACTCGCGAGCGGGGAACCGACGCTCGCGAATCGTGAGAAGAGGAAAGTGATGGGAGATCGACATGGTGTCAAGGACGGTCGTTGCGCCCTTACCAGTGGGGGACGGGATCCACGCCGAATCCGCCCGGTGGACGTTCGGCGGGGACGTCTTCCAGACGTTCGACGAGCATGTGAGCAAGAGTGTCCCGCTCTACCGTGAGGGTCATGAACTCGTTGCCCAGTTGTCCGACTTCTTCGTCCGCCCGGCCGGGCTAGTCCTGGACGTGGGCTGTTCGACCGGCACCCTGATCCGAACCCTGGCGCAGCGTCACCGGGGCAGCGGGGCCAGGTTCCTGGGGGTCGACGTGGAGCCCAGCATGGCGGCGGCGGCCGCGGAGCAGTGCGCGAAGTACCCGGAGATCTCGATCCTGGAGGCGGACGCCGCTGCGATCGAGTTCGACCGGCTGGACTTCGCGACCCTGTACTACACCCTCCAGTTCATGCCGCGGGAACGGCGCAGGGCCCTGCTGGCCTCCCTGTGTTCCGCGCTCCCGGAGGGAGGCGCCGTCGTGGTGTTCGAGAAAGTACGGTCTGCCACCCCGATGCTGCAGGATCTCATGCAGCAGACGTACCAGGAATTCAAGGTGAACCAGGGGTACACCCCGGACGAGATACTCGGAAAGTCCCGGAGCCTGAAGGGGGTCCTGGACTGTCTCACCAGTGAAGAGAACGTGGAGATGCTCCGCGGGGCCGGGTTCAGCCAGGTCATGTCGATGCAGAAGTACATCTGCTTTGAGGGGTTCCTGGCCGTCAAGTAGTGCCAAGCAATGCCAGGCAATGCACGGAGAAGGACTTGAGGAAGGTATCAGGTGAGGTTTCCCGTTACTGAGCAATTGATCGACTGCGCGGCCTTGGGCGACCGGGCCCGGCGGGATCACTCCCTGCCGGCGGTGGCCGCCGAGGGCGCGGCGGCGCTGCGGCGGCACGGGTTTGTCGTCTTCCGGATCGGGGCGCTGCGCTGGAGCGTGGAGGACAGCCGGGACGTGGCGCACCGCCTTGCGTCGCAGCTGCGCGACCGGTTGGTGCGGGACGGAGCCCCCAAAGAGCTTTACCTGGAGGTGGACACGGCGCAGCCCACGCCTGTCCCGGGCGAGCGGCAGGTGCGCACGCTGCTGCCGCACCACGACGGCCAACACTCCTCCTATCTGACGCCGAGCCTCCTCGACGACCCCGACTGGGATCCGGCGCTGCGCACGTTCTCGGACACCGGGTACACCACCACCCACCCGCACAAGTTGTACCAGGGCATCTTCATCGCCAGCCCTGGGGAGGGCCTGAGCGTTACCACGTACTACGACTGGCTGCGCGTCCTCGACGACGTCCGGCGGTCGCGCGGCGACGCGGAGGGTGTGAGCACTCCGCGCTGGCTCGCCCGCAACATCCGCGACTCCTTCGCCGCAGCTCAGCGCCACGGATCCTCCTACCCCACCGTGGCTGGGTTCCTCGGGCTGACCGAGGAAGCGCTGCTGGCGACTCCGCTGCTGCATTGCGAGCGTCCGCTCGCGGATGCGGCCAAGGAGCGCTTCCCGCTGCTGCGTTTGCTCAGTACCCGGTGCCCCTGCGGGGACTGTGAGGGGGAGGTGCGACGGGTGTTCTGCCACGTCACGACCCTGGGGACCGGGCTCAACTGGCGGGAGTTCCGCCAGCGTTATGAGATCATGGCGCCAAGCGAGCGCTTCGATCTGTTGATCGGCGACAACCTGACAATGCACCACGGCGGGCTGGCGGGCGGCCCTGGGCGAGTGATCGAGCCGCTGTGCCTGGTGCTGGACGAGCCGCGGGGCCCGGCCTACGAGGACTGGCTCCACCGCATGTGGCGGCGTACGGCTGGCGAGCACGCGGCCGTCCCCGGCGCCGCAGCGCTCGCGGAGGTCGCCCGGTGACCGAGAAGACGACCACCGGACCGGCCGGGGACCAGGACGTCACGGACGGGCTCGCCGAACTGGCGGCGTCGCTCGGCTACACTCCGCCCGCGGTTCTTAGCAGCGGCGTGGAGTTCCTCGTCTACCGGGCAAGCCCGACGGCCGGGACGGCGCGCAAGGACGTGGTCCTGCGAGTGCCGCGCGCTCGCACGTTCAACACCGCGAACAACGTCGGCGTCGGCGCGCACGCCCTGCTGGAGCAGGAGCTCCGACTCACCCAGTGGCTGGCCGCGGACGGCTTCCCCGTCGCCCGGGCACTGGGCATCGAGCACACCCGGACCGGCACACCGGTGCTGGTCTCGTCCTTCGTGGACTCTGACCCCCAGGCGCCGGACTGGTCCGAGGTCGGGGCACTGTTCGCCAGTCTGCATGAGAAGCCGGTCCCGGACATCGCGCCCGTCGTCCAGTACGGCCAGTCGGTTCCCGAACTGCTCGCGCAACGACTGCCCGACCGGTTCGCCCGGCTGCTGGCCCTGCGCCCGGACCTGGGCGAACTGCCCGAACGTTCGTCGATTACTGCCCGGCTCGCCGAGACCCCGGTCCGGCCCGCACTGCTCCACCTGGACCTGCGTCGGCAGAACCTGCTGTGCAGCCGCGGGCGGATCGCCGCGCTGATCGACTGGTCCAACGTGCTGATCGGGGATCCCGCGATGGAACTGGCGCGTTTGTCCGAATATGCGCTGATCCGGGAGAACGGCTTGGACGAGCAAGCCATTCGCCGGGGGTACGAAGCTGCGGGAGGAAGTCTGGCCGTCACCTCTGCGGCCGACGCACTCTACCGGCTGGACACGGCGGTGATGCTCGCCCTGGTCTTCAACTCGGTGGCACCGGATCCCCGCCTCGGGCCGGTCCAGACGGCACGGGTGGTCGAACTTCTGCAGATCCTCAACGACGTGTGGTGACGGATCCGGGGTGAGGCCCGCCACTGGGCCTTAGTGGCTGTTGTCGTTCCGATCTTGGGCGGCGCTGATCGAACGGGAGTCTCGATCGGGCGGCTTCGGCGGGTGCGATGCCTGGCGACAGGGCCTCGGTCAGCAGCAGATCTGGGCCGAGCTGGGGCACGATCACATCGCCAGGCGGTAACTATAGTTGTCATCCCTGAGGTCGTGAACTATAGTTGTCGCATGATGCTGCCTGAGATCACCCGAGAAGAAGCAGGTAGAACTCGACAAGGCCCTGTATGACGCCTTGAACCCATTGGCCTCGGCCATTCGCTCTCGAGAGACCGGGCTTTCCGCGGACCGCATGTGGGACGCGGACCCGTAGCGGTGGCTCTGTCGGTCCTTGCCGCTTGGAGAACGGTGGACGCGGAGGTCAAGCGACTGACCGCGAACGCGGCAGCGACGGCCGGCTCCTACGGGGCAAGTTACGAGCAGTTGGGAGCCGTGTGGGGCATCACCCGCCAGGGCGCCCGCAAGAAGTGGCCCGACGCCATCACCCGCCCGGCGCTTGTGACAGTGCGCCCGACCAACCTTGAAATCTTCGGTGGGACTGCCGAACTGGTCCAGGCGCCATCCGGCGGCTGGAGCTGGACGGGCGAGGGCGCCGACGGAGCATTCGGTGCGGCCGACGACGGGGCGTTCTACGCGACCGCGGAGGAAGCCGCAGCCCATGCGGGCGCATTCCTCAAGGAGCATGCAGCTGACACTGCCGGCCAGCCCTGAGCGACTGGTATCGCTCCGATCTTGAGGGGTGCCGGTCGAACGGGAGACTCGATCGGGTGACTGCGGCGGCAGCCGTGCATGAGAGCAGGGCCTCTTGGTAGCTCACATGGTGTCGAAGCCAACGAGCGCTCCAGGAGGCCCTGTTGTCGCATTTGTACGGCATCGCCGGGGCGGAGTCCACTTCGGCCACTCTTGCGTGTGACTGTCTGGCTCACCGGTTCGGGAACGCCGGCGACCGCGGGGTCCGCGAGCGCCGGTATCCGTCGGACATGTCGGATGCGGAGTGGGCGGTAGTGAGGCCACTGCTGCCGGTGCCGGGCTGGCTGCGCGGGCGGGGCGGGCAGCCGGAGGCGTACTGCCACCGCGCGATGTTGGACGCGGTCCGTTACCTGGTCGACAACGGAACGAAGTGGCGGGCCATGCCGGCCGACTTCCTACAAGTTACGTGGAATCTGGTGCCGCAGGATTCGTCTCGTATCCTGCGGCGTTCCCACGTACTTGAGGAGATCTGTTGGGCAGCGCGGTGGTGCTGGAGGAGAAGTGGCCGGTGCTGGGCCGGCACGAGCGGGCGGCCGAGTGGTTGCAGGTGTGGACGGATCTGGGGCGGGCTCCGCGGACGATCGACGCGTATGCGCGGGGTCTGGCCGAGTACCTGCTGATATGTGAGCGGGACGGCGTCGAGCCGGTCGTGGCGAACCGGCTGCAGGTGGCCGCGTTCGTGAAGGACCTGTCCACCCGGCCGAGCCGTCGGGGAAGCAATGTGGTCGCGTTGGACTCCGGGGTGGGCCTGGCGAACGCGACGTTGCAGCAGCGGCTGGTGCCGGTGCGGTTGTTCTACGACTACCTCATCGAGGAGGGACTGCGGGAGTCCAACCCGGTGGGCCGCGGCCGCTACACGCCGGGCCGCCAGTTCGGGGGCCATCAGCGGGGACTGGTGCCGCGGTTGACGAAGCTGCCGTGGATCCCGAGCGAACAGCAGTGGCTGGACCTGCTGGACGTCGTGCGGGAGGAGCCGGTGCGCAACCGCGTCATGCTCGCGCTGGCCTACGACGCGGCCCTGCGGCGTGAGGAGCTGTGTTCCCTGCGGACCGACGACCTCGACCCCGCGCACCGGACCCTGCGGGTCCGCGCGGAGACGACCAAGACCCGGCGTGAGCGCGTCGTTCCGTACTCGGCGGCGACCGGGATCCTGCTGTCGGGTTACCTCGCGCACCGGGCCACGATCAGCCGGGCCCGCGGTCCGCTGTTCCTGTCGGAGTCGCGCCGCAACTTCGGCCAGCCGCTGACCCTGTGGACCTGGTCCAAGGTGATCCGACGCGTCGCCCTCGCCGCTGACCTGCCGCGCTTCTCGACGCACACCACTCGGCACCTGTGCTTGACCGACCTGGCGAGGATGGGCTGGGAACTGCACGCCATCGCCACGTTCGCCGGGCACCGCAGCACCGAGTCGACGCTGACCTACATCCATCTGTCCGGTCGGGATTTGGCGGAGAAGCTGAACCGCGGCATGCAGCAGATCCACTCCTGGCGCGTGGACATGCTCACCCGGACCATCCAGGCGGCAGGGACGGTCGCCGAGTGACGACCCACTCGAACCCAGCGAGCGCACCTCGGACCGGTACTCCGAACTGGGCAGGGCAGACCGACCTCGACCGCTACGACCGGCGCGGCCTGCTGACCGCGGCCGAGGTGGAAGCACTGAGCAACTTCAGCATCGATCGGCTCCGCCGTCACGGCCTGGCCACAGACCTGGAGCCTCTGCGGCCGGTCGCCCGGCTGGTGCGGCCCCTGGCTGATGTCCTCGCTGACCTGAACTGGCCGGCGGAGGACCGCCATCAGCGGCGGTTTGCGCGGGATGCGGCAGGAGTCGTGCTGCTTCGCTGCGGTGAGCTCCGCCGGGCCTTCTGGGGCTGGTCGGTGCAGGAGTGGGCGGACCTGATCAACGCGGACGGCGCCGAGTTCCGGCGCTCCTGGGGAGGGCAGATCGGCCCCAATGCCCGGCCGTTCCTGATCGCCTACGCATACCTGCTCGGTGAGTTCACGGCCTTCGAGCGGCTCGGCCGGTTCGTGCGGCCGAGCCTGGCCCGCCGGGTCTTCGGGGCCGGGCCCGTGGACGCGGCCGTCGAGCAGGTCTGCACAGTGCTGGCCGACTGGGGGTATCGCCGCGACGCCCAGAAGCTCGAGGCTGTGATCTGCCAAGTGCTGCTGTTGAACCGCAGCCCACGCCTGGAGGACCTGTCCACCGAGGCCCTGACCGACCTGCGGGCGAGCCCGGCGATGGGCGGCCAGTGGGGCAAGGACCTGCACGGCGTCCACCGGGCGGTTGCGGCGCTCGGCCACGCGGACCCACCGGCGTCGAGCCACGACGCCGGGCCAGCCGTGATGGTGGGAGTGCCGGGCGAATGGATCGCCTGGGTCGAGCGGTGGTACGCGACCTCGACGCTGACACCGAAGATCCGCAGGGGCTACCGCAGCGTGCTCGCCAAGATCGGCCGATGGCTGGCTGCTGAGCACCCCGAGGTCACCGAACCAGGTCAGTGGACCCGTCAGACCTGCGCGTCCTGGGTCGCGACGGTGGACCGGATGGCCGTCGGCGACTTCTCCCAATGGACGCACGGCATGCGCTCGCAAGGCCGCATCGGCAAACCGCTCACCGCGCAGTCGAAGTCCGGTTACCTCAAGGTGCCCCGCGCGTTCTTCCGCGACCTGCACGAATGGGAGTTGATCCCGCGCCGCTTCGACCCGGCCCACGCCCTGCGGACCCCGCGAAGCGTCCGCGCGTTGATGGGACCGGACCCGCGGGTGATCGCTGACGACATCTGGGCGAAGCTGCTGTGGGCCGGCCTGAACGTGGAAGCCGGTGACCTGCCGACCTCGGACGGCCGCACTTACCCGGTCGAGCTGATCCGGGCCATCACCTTGACCTGGCTCTTCGCCGGCCAGCGCAGTGACGAGATCGCCCGGCTACGGGTGGGCTGCATCCGCTGGCAGTACGACGGCCTGCCCATCCCCGGCGACTCGGGCGAGGTCCTGGCCCGCGACGCGGTCTGCCTGCTGGACGTCCCCACTCACAAGACCGGCACCGCGTTCACCAAGCCCGTCGACCCGCTCCTTGGCAAGGCCATCGAAGCGTGGCAGGCCGTCAGACCCGCCCAACCGCAGATGCTCGACCACAAGACCAGCGAGTTGGCCGACTTCCTGTTCGCTCACCGCGCCCGCCGGGTCGCCAAGCACTACATCAACACGGCAATCATCCCCATGCTCTGCCGCAAGGCCGGCGTCCCCACCGCCGACGTCCGCGGCAACATCACCAGCCACCGGGCCCGGTCCACGATCGCCAGCCAGCTCTACAACGCCAAGGAGCCCATGACGCTGTTCGAGCTGCAGGAATGGCTCGGTCACCGAACCCCGGAAGCGACCGCCCACTACGCGAAGATCACCCCGAATACCCTGGCCAGGGCCTACAACGACGCCGGATACTTCGCCCGCAACGTCCGCACCATCGAAGTCCTCGTGGACCGAGACGCCGTCGCCTCCGGCGCCGCCGCGACCGGCGAGCCCTGGCAGTACTACGACCTGGGCCACGGCTGGTGCACCTACACCTTCTTCGAGCAGTGCCAGCACCGGATGGCCTGCGCGCGCTGCGACTTCTACACCCCGAAGACCTCCAGCAAGGGTCAACTGCTGGAGGCGAAGGAGAACCTCCAGAAGATGCTGGCCAACATCCCCCTCACCGAAGACGAACGCGCCGCTGTCGACGACGGCCAGGCCACCCTGGACCAGCTCCTGGAACGACTCACCGACGTCCCCACCCCCGCCGGACCGACACCACGCCAGCTCGGCACCTTGGCCACCGCAACCCTGCTGCCGATCGTCGAGGTGAGAAACGGGCCTACCCCGTGATCACGCGGTTCCGGGGTCAGCTTCCGGCCCCGGAACCGGATATCCGATCTGCCTCAGATCCTCGGCAAGGTCAGCGAGGCTCACGTCCGGATTCATCGCCGATACGACGCTCTGGGTGAGGGGCTGCAGCTCATAGACGTGGCGGATGGCCTCGATGTCCACAGTGACCTCGTAGTACTCCTCCGCGAACTGCTGATACGCCTCGGGGCGGCCATCCACCAAGACATCGAACAACCACTCTGCACTGCCGCCGTCCTCCACACCTGCAGGCAGGGCCTCGACGCTCCCGGCCCTCCATAGGGAGTCTGCCTGTTCACGCCAGAAGCACACGGTCACCCGCGGCATCCCGTCGTGCCCGCTGAACGCCGGCTCCGAGACGTTGTGGACAAACGCCTCCGGCACCCCGTCGAACAGCCCTGGCCACGGAACCGGAGGCGTGACCCGGTACGGGCTCATGGGCGACTCGTGGTCGAAGCCGCGGGCATACGTACCCGCCAGAGAGAAGACGATCGAGTAGTCATTGCCGCACCCGTCACGCATGGAGGCCATCTCCTCGGTCGGCGACCACCGTGAGTCGAACGAGTAGAACCGGGACTCCCAGTCCGGGCTCATGATGGCGTCGAGGACGGCCATGGCTCGGGAGCGGTCGCGAACGATCGAGATCTCCGGCAGCTGACGGATGAGTTCATTGACAGACACAGCTCTATCCAAGCTGATCCCACTGACAACACTCCCACCGCCCGCTTGACATCGCGGATTCCACATAACGCCCTGGCGGACCGTTTTCGGGTTCATGGCGCGTTGGGCGGCGGCCGGTGTGATCGGGCAGCTCCGCGACCAGCTCCGCGCCCGGGTCCGCCGCGACATGGGCCGGGCCCCGGGCGCGGTCGCCACGATCATCGACTCGCAGTCGGTGAAGGCCGCCGAGACGGTCGGACGCGACTCGCGCGGCTACGACGCGGCGAAAAAGATCAACGGCAGGAAGCGGCACCTGGTGGTGGACACGACGGGCCTGCCGCTGTTCGTCATGGTCACCCCCGCCGACATGACCGACCGCGACGCCGCGAAGGAGGTGTTGTTCCGCCTCAGGTTGATGCACCCGGAGATCACGATCGTCTGGGCCGACTCCGCCTACGCCGGGCAGCTCGTGACCTGGGCGAAGAAGTACCTGAACCTCACCGTCAAGACGGTCAACCGCCCCAAGGACGCGAAGGGCTTCGTCGTCCTGCCCCGTCGTTGGGTGGTCGAACGGAGTCACGCCTGGGTGATGCACGCGCGCCGTCACGCCCGGGACTACGAACGCCTCGTCCAACACTCCGAGTCGCTGATCACCTGGGCCGCGATCACCCTGATGAGCAGGCGCATTGCCCAGCGGCAGTCCAAGCGGTCAGGACAGCCAGCCTCCCGCGAAGCCCAGCGGGACTGATCGTTCTCACGGTTACCGCCACCACCCAGGCCGGTCCCACCCGCGGCACGTGTCCGGCGACCACTCTGCCACCACCCCGGCCGCCCGTCAGCCGATTCGGCCTCACCGGCACCCGACATCAGATGTCAGCCTGTCGGCTGGCCTAGACACTCCCGACGTATACGCGTAGGTCGGAGCGCCCGGTCGGCACCTTCCACCGGTTCAGAGCGTCCGCTACGTGGTACGGCCAGCCGACGTCGTCCTGGTCGGCGAGGAACCGCACGACCCGCTGCTGCACGTCGCTCAGGTCTCCGAAGGACTGCGGCGGTTCGGTGGGTTCGCCCGGAAAGACCAGCGTGAACAGCCTGTGCGCCGTGTAGTACCTGTCGTGGTACCTCTCGACGCCCGTACAGTCAGCCAGGCCGACAAGCATGGCCTCGACCGCCCGGAGTGTCGTGGCCTCGGACGTCTCGGCCAGGGCCATCACTGCGAGGCTTCTGTAGGAGCCGCTCAGGAAAGTCATGGTCTCGGTCTTCTCCGCCGGCCAGGCGATGACCTGGATCAGCACGTCGACGACGGCCGGGCCTGCGATGCCGAGCCGTGTCAGCGCGAAGGCGGAGGCCCAGCGCAACTCGACGACAGGGCTGTCCAGATAGCCCTGGATGAAGGGGGCGGCCGCCGGATCGCCGAGCAGCCCGAGGGCGACCACGCCCGTCGCCGCGGCGCCGGGCGAGGATTCATCGGCGACGAACGCCTTCAGCAGCGGAATCGACGTCGCCGCGGACTCGGGGAACCATGCGAACAGGTTCGCCGTCTCGGCGCGCAGCTCAGGGCTGTCCGAGGTCAGCAGGACGGCGAGGGCGGGAAGTGTCTCCCGAACGGCGTTGTAGGAGGACACAATCGCTTCGGCGTCGATGAGCACCTGCTCGCAGCTCTCCTTGCGCTGCTTTCGCTGATCGTCGTCCGTGGCTTCGGCGATCCACTGGGCCCAGTCTTCGGCTTCACCTCGCAGGCTTGCCAGGTTGTCGCGGTCCTCCCGAGGGTCGTAGCCGTTCGGCAGATGGTTGTTGTCCAGCCCGATCGCGATGGCGACCAGCAGTTCTACGAACCGGTGCCTGTTGACCAATCTCGGGTCGAGCGCCATCCGCACGAGAAACGGAACGGTGTACACCGCAGCCTGCGATCGCGTGCCCTGGTGCACTATGTGGTTCGCGAGCTGCACACTCGGCGGGTACTGGCCCTCCCAGTCCCCAGCCTGCATCGCCCGGAGGTGTCCGGGGACGTCGTCGGCCTTGCCGTAGGAGTGCTGCAGTTCAGCCCAGGGCACATCGTCCAGGCCGGCAAGAGGGTCGCTAGTCACAGCAGTAGATCCTGGCACATCAGGAGTTCGACTTCGGCTTCTAGCCTGCCTCAGAGGCTGACCCCCTCCTCAGCACCGTGATCCGTTCCTCCAAAGACCTCTGAACCCAACCCCGTTCGATTCCTGACCTGGCCATATGTTGCCCAGACCTTCGGAAACAGGCTCTAAACGGCAGGACATCAGGATCCGTGAGTGCCTTTCATCCTCACAGAGTCACAGATCGGTCACTCCTGGACTACGCCGAAGCCCTGACCTCAACCGGCCTGACTGGCGCTGAGGAGGTGTGTCCGCGGGGCTGCTTCAGTTACGAAGAAGCCAGGGGCGAATGGCCATCTCAGGAGACCGCCCCCACGTGCGACCTGCCTACCTCAGTGCCTTGCTGCCAGCGGTCCTCCTTGGGCGGGCCGCCGAGGGAGGACCGTTGGCCGGGGCTGCGACCGGCCGGGCCCCGCTGTCAGCCCGTCCCGGCCGCGGCTTGCAGGCCGGTGGTGAGCCTCTTCCGCGGCCTTCGTGTGCGCGGTTTCTTGTTGGCGGACGCGGTGGCGGGGTAAAGATCGCACAGTCCCTGCGGCAGATCGCAGGGGCGGAGGAGACGAGGAATCGTGGCAGAGAGCCGTTTCAGTGAGACCATCGCCCAGCTGGAGGCGGAACTTCCCGGCATCGAGGCGCGGCGGCGGCGCTTGGAGGACGAGCTGACCGCCGCTGTGGCGCGGGAGAACGCCGTACGCGGCGCCATCGAGGGCTTGCGGGCCCTGACCGAACTGGTGGCCTCGCAGGACATGACGCCGGTGGGCGGTGTGCGGGCGGAGGCGGACGCCATCGTCGGGGTTCGGCCGCAGCAGCTCGCGGCCGAGACAGGGGCGGCGCTGGAGCGGGGCGGGGAGCCGGCCGAAGAGGGCGCCTTGGGCACGGACACGGTCACGAAGACGGCGAAGAGGGCCGCTGGGAAGAAGGCGGCCCCTGCGAAGAAGACCGCGGCGAAGAAAGCGACACCCGCGAAGAGGGCCGCTGGGAAGAAGGCGGCCCCCGCGAAGAAGACCGCGGCGAAGAAGACGGTGGTGAAGAAGACCACCGACGGCGCGCGGCCTGCCGCGGCGAAGAAGACCGCCGCAGCCAAGGGGGCCGGGCCCGTGCGCACCGGCGCTGAGCCGCCCACCGCAAAGCGCGGAACGGCTGCACCCGCCCCCGGGCGCCGAACGACCGGTGCCACCGCCGACAGTGTGCTGGGCGTGCTGGCCGGCGCTCAGGGTCCGCTGCGGGCCCGGGAGGTGACCGCCCGGCTGGGGATCGAGGAATCGGCGGACAACGTGAACGCGGTCCGCACCGCGCTGGAGCGCCTGACGAAGGCCGACCGGGCGCAGCGCCCGGGCCGTGGCCTGTACGCGCAACTGGACGGCTGACCCGACGGGGGCCGGCTCCCGACCCTGCCCCCGCCTCACCGCCGGCCGGTCGCGTGAGATCGCCGGGTGCGGCATCCGGACTGTCGTGTCGTCGCCGTTCCTGTCTGAGATGCCGGAGGGCCGCCACCTGCGGGTGGCGGCCTCCTGTGCCTTCTCGGGGCCTCGGCAGCCTACCGCCGACCCCGGACATCGCCTGGGAGCGGGCCCGCGACCGGCCGCCCTCGGGCGGCCGGTGCCGAGGTCCACGCCACCACCTGGGCGTGCGCGCCCGGCACCGCGAGGACGTCTTCGAGTACGGATGACCCTGACCGTCTCCTTCCCCGGTCACCGCTGACCTCCCCGCATCGCGCGGCCGACGCGATACGGGGGCGTGTCGTGGCCCGCATGACCGTTCCCGGCGGGGGCACGCTGTCGTCCATGACGACACCTCGACCCCGTCGCAGCCGGCGCCTCTCCCGTGCCAAGGCCCTGGGAGCGCCACTGGGCACGCTGGATATGCAGCGCCCACCCGCGGTCCCCGCACCTCCCCGCATGCCCGCGCCGGCGGCGCAGCGGCCCGCACCGCAGGCGCCCGTGCCCGTCATCCCCGCCCCGGCCCGTGTGCGGGAGGAGCCGTGCTGCCGGGTGCGCACCGAACGGTTCGTCAGCCTCGGCGGCACCGTCTTCGTGATCCACCGCCATCAGCCTGCCTGCCTGCGCTGGACCATTCCCGCCACAACCTGAATCCCCGGGCGGGGCCTCGCGGCCGGTCACTCAGCCAGCTGGGAGGTGTCCGGACGGGCGGCCCGCTTCAGTTCCATCTCGGTTTCAGCACCGCCACACAGCAGGCCCGCAACCGGGCCGCCCAGACCTCGAGCCGCCCAGCGGGTGCCGCAGCCCTGGGCCCCTGCCTGGTGGTTGGGCGGGTGGGTTGTGGGCGTTGGTCGGTGTGGCCGGGCGCTGCGCTGTGCTCCTGTTCTCGCGTCCGGCTGATGCCGGCCGCTCGGTGGCGGTCAGGTGGGTTCTGGGGGTGGTGGCCACAGGAGGCGGACTTTGCCGGAGCGGGCGCGGGCGGCGTCCGCGCTGAGTCCGAGCGCCTTGCCGATCGTGGCCCAGGTCGCGCCGGCCTCGCGGTCGGCGATCACCGCGCACCGGACCAGCTCGCGGGTCAGCTGCTGAAAGTTGGCCGCCGCGATGCTGTGGGCGCCGGGCAGCCCTTGCTGCGCGTGCAGCGCCTCGGCGATCAGCTCGTCCAGGGCGAGTGTGTGTGCTTGGAGTTCCTGGCTGATCTGGAGCAGGGCCACGCGCGCGCGGATCGCGGCCTTGGCGCGTCTGCGGGCCCGGTAGGCGGTCTGTCGGCAGGGACGCGGGCGTGGGCAGTACCGGCGGCCCCGTCCGCTCGGCAGGACGTCCCCGCACCACCCGCATCTGTCGCCCATATTCGAAGGGTATGACCGTTTTCGGGCGACATGAGGCTCTGCTGGGGTGTGACCTGTTGGAGGGTTGGTTGGCGTGGCTGGGTTGTTTTGGGGGTTTTGCCGGTTTTGGTTGGACCGGTGTGGGGGTGGTCCTGTGGTGGCCGCGCCCCTGTTTAGGTCCGGATGGTGGGGCTGGTTTTGGTTGCTGTGTGTGTTTGCCGTGGGCATGCCATGTGATGGAGGGCGAGGCATCAGAGGCGAGGGATTTCCGGGTGTTCCCTGAGGGTTTTTCTTCGGGGGTTCCGGCGTGTTTTAGCGGCGTGTTGTCTGCCGGGTTTCCGGCGGGGTTTTTCGGCGGATCTTTTCGGGGTCCGGTTGGTGCGCGTCACGGGCAATGGGGTGTGACGCGCACCGGGTTGTGATCCTGTCAGGTCGGGCGTCGGGGGCTTGTCCGGGAGGTGGTTGGATGCCTCGCGCGTGCCATCAAGCTTGGTGGTGGCCGGGTGTCGGCGTACAGAGTGACGTGCACAGCCAGGTACACCCGGATGTGCACAGGTAGGCGGCCCGCCCGGTCCCCGGCCGTGGCCGACCATGTGCCGCTGCCATCGGCTGAGGTTGTGCGCTAGGAAGGTGGGCACGGCCCCTTTAACGAGCGCGACAACGCCATCCTGCCTGTCCTACTGTGGCGCCGGGATCTTCGGGTGTCCCTGCCAGCGGCACCACGGCGCCTTCGTGCTCGGCGCTGGCTCTCCGACTGGACAGATTGAGGAGTGGCGTCGAGTGGGCTGGGACATGACCATCGAGCAGCCGGACGGAGCGGGTGATCCCGACTACCGCTTCAACGCGTGGAGCATGGGCCCCGCGAAGGCGGCCATGGATCGTCTGGGAATGCTGTCGCACGACCATGAAGCGCCGTGGCCACGCCTGGAGGATTTCGGGCTGACGATGGCTGAGGTCTACGCAGCGCAGCGCCCTGGGGCGCCTGAGTGGCCGGAGCCCGTGCGCGCCTACCTGGCCGCCCAGGCGGCCGCAGTCGAGTGGCAGGCCGAGCAGCCGACCGGCATTCCCGAGTACAAGATCGGCCATGGCAATGACGGCTGGTTGGTGACGCCTGCGGAAATCCGTGCGGCCCTGATCGCTCTTGAAGGTCAGCCCGAATCCGCCAAGGCCGGGACGATGGCCGAGGACTCGCGCTGGGATGAGTGGATCGACTACCTGCGGCGCGCCGAGGCTCACGGCGGGTTCCGCGTCGAGTAGCACAGTCACTCACGCGGCAGCACAAACCTGATCTCGGACAAGCGATCCATGCGTCCGACCCGCGTCGATCTCGGGGTGATCTGCCAGCCATACCGATACGACCAGTTGTGCACGTTCGGCCGTACCTGGCTGTGCACGCCAACCTGTACGCCGACACCGGTCGGCCGGCCGCCGTCTTTGTCCCTGCCGTATCCCGCCCCCTGGCGGCCGTTCCCGGGGGTTGCCGTGCCCGCCGTCCGGGGGTTGCCGTGCCCGCTGTCCGGGGCGCCGCCGTGCCCGCTGTCCGGGGCGCCGCCGTGCCCGCTGTCCGGGGCGCCGCTGTGTGGTGCTGTGCCCTGCTCCGGCCGCTGTTTGTGTGTGGTGGGGGCGCGAGGTGGGCGCGACAGCCGTGGTGAACCTGGTTGTGGGGTTGTGGGGTTGGGTGTGGGTTCTGTGAGCCGGGCATGCCCTTCTTGTCCGGTATGCCCTGTGGGGGTTGTGAGGCAGGGCCCGTGTTCGCCCTGGTAGGGGCGCTTGTCTGTAGGGCGGCCTGTGGGGCTGTGTGGCCTGTAGGGCAGCGCCCGCCCGGGGCCGCCGTCGGCGGAGCCCGGCCGGCGATGTTGGGTGCCTCGCGCGTGCCATGGATGCGCGCCCGGCCCACCGTCGTCCGGGTGCCGTCCGGGCCGTCCGGGGCCGGCAGTGGCCGTGCGGGTCGCTTGGGTCGCTGCGCCTGGTCGATGTCGTCGGTTGATGCCTCGCGCGTCGTATGGAGCCGGGTGGTGGCCGCTGCCCGCAGTCATCTCGCCGCCGTCCTGGCCGCCGTCCCGTCGTCTCGGTGCCCGGGCCCCGGGCCCCGGGCACCGGGTGTGGGTGGCCGTCAGGCCGCCGTCCGGGAGGCGGGTGCGCCGCCGGCCCTCGGGAAGGGTGGCTGCGCCCTCGTCGCGGGTCTGGCCGGCGCCTGCGCCCGGGGCGCCGCAGGCGCCACCGGGACGACCTCGGCGCCGGGCCGCCAGGCCCCACCCGAATACCGGCCGCCCCTGTTTCTCGGTGGCGCCGCAGGCGACACCCCCAGCCCTTTTCGAGGGGCCGTCAGGCCCCGACCCTCGCCGAAGGCCCGCGCTGTTTTCCGGTGCCTGTTCTGGTTGTTTTCGTTGTGTTGGGTCTCGGAGTTCGGGAGGGTGCCGGGACCGGTCATTGTTGGCCGGTAGCAGCGGGTGGCGGGTTGGTTGTTGTTGTGGCATTAGGAGCGGGATTCCAGGTGGCTGGCGCTGGGGTTTAGGACCGGATGCCGGGGTGTATGTCCAGCCTCTTTCCCGCGCGTCTGCCCGGTGACGTTAGAGACCGGTTCACGGTGACATCCCCGTGCGTTTCAGGGGGCCCGTGCCACGCCCCGCGATGCGCCCTGTGCTGCGCCGTGCCTGGGGCTTTTTGACGGGGTGGGGTGTGACGGTTCGGTGGCTGTTTTCGGGGGAGTGCTCTGGCTGGATTCCCGGGGTGGTACGGGGGTCGGGTCGGTGACAGCTCTTGCATCTTCGACGGCCCCGTCTCTGCCTCGCCCCGGCACGGGGCGAGAGGCCTGGAGAGGGCTGCCCGGGGGCTCGGCACGGGGCCGCCGGACGGGTGGGTGGTGGAGGCCCCGGCAGGGGCCGGCCGGCACCGTATGGTGCCGCGCACCCACCTGCTGCTGTGGGTCGGCGCTCTCGACATCCCAGTACTCCACGCTTCACCTCCGAGTCCCCCTCAGTATCCGCAACCGGCCTGACAGCATCACGCGCTTTTCCCCTGCCGCAGTCGTCCGAAGAGCTACTGGAAGCCGCTCGGGCGGCGAACGGCCGTTTTCGAGGATCGCCCTCAGGGCGGCGAATGCCGTGCTGCGCCCGTGGTGGACGTGCCGGGGCTCGATCGGTGGTAAGGAGGGCTCGAAGCCGGAGCTGACCGAGAAGGCCAGCCCGGACCGGCTGGAGTGTCCTGTGACCCGTGCGCGGGCGCGAGGTCGGCTCCTGGGTCCAGGGCGGCGTGACCGTGCCCGCCGGCTGATCACTTCGCCTGGGAGAGCAACACCGCGTCGGGGCCGGCGGGGAATCGCAACTGGCCGGTCGTGTCGTGCGCGGCTCGCCACACTGTCTCGGCGACGTCGCTCTCCCTGGTGAACAGGTCCTGCGCCGTGAAGTCGTCCATGGCCTTCTGCGCCCATGACGCGTAGGGCGCCGGGATCAGTTCGTCCAGCGGTGCCCCGTCCGCCGCCTTGGCCGCGTTGGCTGCGAAGTTCGTCGTCAGGCAGGCGCCCGGCTCGACCGTCTTCGCCTGGACGCCGAAGGGCGCGAGTTCGAGCGCGAGGGATGCGGTGAACCCGTCGACGGCCATCTTGCTCGCCTTGTAGACGGCTGTGAGCGGCATGTGCCCCAGCACCACGCTCGAGGTCACGTTGACCACCACCCCGGAGCCGCGCTCACGGAACCGGGGCAGCACCGCTTGGGTCACCGCCATCACGCCGAACGTGTTGGTTTCGAAGACTTCCCGTACCCGGGCCATGGGGGTGCCCTCGAACACGCCGATCGATGGGACGCCCGCGTTGTTGACCAGGACGTCGATGGGCCCGGCTGCCTGGAACGCCGCGGCGATGCTCTCGGGCCTGGTTACGTCGAGTTCGATGACGCGGAGCCGGTCCGACTCAGGAAGGACGTCTGGACGCGGCGTCCGCATCGTGGCGATGACGTTCCACCCCTGCGAGTGGAAGTAGCGGGCGGTCTCCCGCCCGTACCCGGATGAGGTACCAGTGATCAGAACCGTCTTCATGTTGTGCCCCTTTGCGTGTGGTGGGATCCATACGGGCGGGCAGGCATTTTCCTGCTCCACGGGAGAATCGGTAATCCCATTGAATCGCTCTGACCTGCGGAGACAGTAGAACTATCCTCGCTGTTCCTTGCATGATCCTCCGGAAGGGGCCATCAGCTCAGGACAGGAGACCTGCCGGCGCACGTACGGCCTGACGCAGGCGGGCGGCGTCCTGGCTGGGGGGCGCACCGAACTGGCGGCGGTACTCCCGGCTGAACTGCGACGGGTTGTCGTAGCCGACGCGGTGGCCGACTCCGGTGACGTCTCCGGGATGGGTGGCGAGCAGCAGCCGGGCCTCCTGGAGCCGGATCTGCTTCTGGAACTGGATGGGGCTCATCGCGGTCACCGCTTGGAAGTTGCGGTAGAAGGCGGAGACGCCCATGCCGGACTGCCGCGCCACGTCCTCGACCCGGAAGGGCTGCGCGTAGTGCTCGCGGATCCAGCGCACGGCCCGCGAGATGTGGCTGAGGCTGCTGTCGGCCAGGCCCAGCTGGCGAACCGTCGCACCCTGCTCGCCGGTGATCAGACGCCACAGGATCTCGCGCTTGACCAGCGGGGCCAGTACGGCCCGGTCGCGGGGCTCGTCGAGCAGGCGCAACAGCCGGACCACCGCGTCCAGCAGCGCGGCCGGAGCGTCACTGACGGCGATCCCCGACGGCGCGCCCCCGCTGTTCCGGGGGGCGTCTCCTGGCCCGGCCTCGAGCAGCAGCTCGGCAATGGCGGAGGGTTCCAGGACGAGGCCGAACCCCAGCGCCGGCTGCTTGGGGTCGGCCCGGGTGAACTGCCCTGTGACGGGCAGATCGACGGATGCGACCAGGTACTGCCCGGGTCCGTACTCGAACACCCTCTCACCCAGGGCGAGGCGTTTGGCGCCCTGCGCGATGACCGCCAGGAGCGTGCCGGACATCGAAGGCGCCGGCGGATCAGGGCGGTCGACCTTCGAGATGAGGACGCCGTCGACGGCGGTGGTCCAGTCGGGCCGCGCATGGCGGGCCAGCAGGGTGCGGAGTTCTTCGAGGTGCATGCGTCCATTGCAGCACCATTCCGCGCTGCTGTTCCCAAAGTCGCGAGGATCGTGCAAGTGCAAAAGAGTATCGGTCTAACGTTTCTGCAGTTCAACCCACTTGAATGGAATCACCGCACTCCATTCACTGAAGAGGAAGAGAAGGAATCCATGACTGCCGACTACGGCTTCGGCGCCACCCTGACCGCCAGGCCTGGTATGGGTGACCGGCTCGTCGACCTACTGCTGACCGGACTGAACGAGGGCAACCCCGGCGCGAGCGAATACTGCCTCGTCTACCTCGTCTCCCGCTCCGCGTCCGACCCCGACGTCGTCCACGTCGCCGAAGGCTGGACCAGTGAGGAGGACCACCACCGCGTCTTCGCCGGTAAGACCGCCCAGGCCATAGTGGCGCAGATCGACCCGCTGCTCGCCAAGGACTCCGAGTACACCGACCTTGTTCCGATCGGCGGCAAATCGGCCCTCTGACCCGCCGGACCGCCGGCACCCCACCCCCGGCCTCTGCCGCCTCGGCGCCCACCGAGGCGGCCCCCGTCCTCGCCCGACCGTCCTTCCACCACCCACGAGAGGCAACGACCGTGACAGCACGCCCCTCCCTCGACCCCGAACTGCGTGAACTCCTGGCCGACATGCCGCTGATGTCCGAGCTCAGCCCGCAAGCGCTGGCGCAGGTACGCCCCTTCGCCTCGATGCCCGTCGAACCGCTCCTCGAAGGTCGCGCCGTCGACCGGCGCGAGGCCACCGTTGCGAGTCCGGACGGCACCCCGATCTCCTTGTCCGTCTTCAGCCCCGCGAACAGCGATCGCACCGCTGCCGCACCCTGCGTCTACTGGATGCACGGCGGCGGGATGGTCATGGGCGACCGCTTCTCACAGATCGACATCCCCCTGGAGTGGCTCGACGAGTTCGGCGCCGTCGTGGTCTCCGTCGACTACCGGCTCGCGCCCGAGTCCACCGGCACCATCCCGGTCGACGACTGCTACCAGGGCTTGCTCTGGATCGCCGACCACGCCGCCGAACTGGGCATCGACCCCGCCCGGATCATCGTCGCAGGCGCCAGCGCGGGCGGCGGCCTCGCCGCCGGCGTCACCCTGCTGGCCCGCGACCTCGGCACCCCGACGATCGCCGCCCAAGTCCTGATCGGCCCCATGCTCGACCACCGCAACACCACCACCTCCAGCCTCCAGTACTCGAACGGGCCCGGCGTCTGGACCCGCGAGATGAACGGATTCGGATGGCGCTGCCTCCTCGGCGACCTCACCGACGACGAGGTACCCGCATACGTCTCACCCGCCCTGGCCGACGACCTCGCGGGCCTGCCGACCACCTACATCGACACCGGCTCCGCCGAAGTCTTCCGCGACGAGGACACCGCCTACGCCACCCGCATCTGGGCGGCCGGCGGCCAGGCCGAACTCCACGTCTGGGCAGGCGGCTTCCACGGATTCGACGCCCTGTACCCGCAGGCACACATCTCGTCCACAGCCCGTCGAACCCGCACCGACTGGCTCGCCCGGCTCCTGCCCACGAACCCCGCCGCATAGGTGAAGTCGACGAGTTTCGGTCGTACGCCTCAGCCTTGGCTGAGACCTCAGCGCCTGCTGTGGGTCTGTCCAGCGAACGGCTCTTACAAGATTTTCGTAACCGGTGATCGCTTCAACTCGCCTATGGCGTATCTTGGTTGGCGGTGAGACGCTGTCTGGGTGTGTTGTCGTGGTGGGGGACCTGCTGCCGCAGTTGGCCGCGGTGCAGGTCAAGCGCGTGGAGGCCAGCGGGGATCTGCTGAGGATCACAGCCCGGACCAGGGATGACTTGCCGGCGGCGTGTCCGTTGTGCGGGCAGTCGTCGGACTGGGTGCACTCTCGATACGAGCGGCATGTCGCAGACGAAGCGGTGGGCGGTCGTGATCGACTTATCGGTGCGCCGCCTGTACTGCGAGAACCCGGCCTGCGAGAAGGTCACCTTCGCCGAGCAGATCGACGGGCTGACGCGGCGCTACCAGCGTCGCACGCCAGCCCTGCAGAAGGTGGTCGACGCGGTCGCCGTGGCACTGGCCGGGTCGGCCGGGGCCCGCCTGCTGGGCGTGCTGCACCACGCGCTGACCTGGGCGGGCGTGCTGAACTGCTTGATGCGCATGAGCCTGCCCGCCCGGGTCGTCCCGCGGGTGCTGGGCATCGACGAGTTCGCCCTGCGCCGGGGCCACCGCTACGCCACCATCCTGATCGACGCCGCCACCGGCGAGCGCATCGATGTCCTGCCGGACCGCAAGATGGAGACGGTGACCGCCTGGCTGAAGGCCCACCCCGGCATCGAGGCCGTCTGCCGGGACGGAGCTGGGGGCTTCGCCCAGGCCACCACCGATGCCGACCCCGG
The DNA here is from genome assembly GCF_001888885.2 of Streptomyces viridifaciens. Classification (NCBI taxonomy): domain Bacteria; kingdom Bacillati; phylum Actinomycetota; class Actinomycetes; order Kitasatosporales; family Streptomycetaceae; genus Streptomyces; species Streptomyces viridifaciens. Next base: position 446,151 of record NZ_CP090840.1, on the reverse strand, counting down.
GATCACTCAAGTCTGCGACCGCTGGCACCTGTGGCACGGACTGGCCGAGGCCGCTCAGAAGGAAATCGCAGCCCACAGCGCATGCTGGGCCAAGGCCGGCCCGCCCCTTCGGGAAGGCACCCGCGCCGCTACCACCCTCGAGCGGTGGCAGCAGGTCCACCAACTCCTCGAGGCCGGGGTCGGCCTGCTGGAATGCTCCCGCCGTCTGGGCCTCGCGCTGAACACGGTCAAGCGCTACGCCCGCCACACCGAGCCCGAACGCCTGGTCCGGGCGCCCCTCTACCGGCCCACCCTGGTCGACCCCTACCGCGAGCACCTGCGCCGACGCCGGGCCCAGGACCCCGCCGTGCCCGTCACCCACCTCCTGCGCGAGATCAAGGAACTGGGCTACACCGGCAGCGCGAACCTTCTGGTCCGCTACATCAACCAGGGCCGGGTCGAGGCCGACCACGCCAACCTCTCCCCGCGCAAGGCCGCCCGCCTCCTGCTCACCAACCCCGACCACCTGCGCGAGGACCAGCGAGTGCTGCGTGACCAACTCGCCGGAGCCTGCCCGGAGATGACTGCCCTGGCAGACGCTGTAGGCGACTTCGCCGCCCTCCTCACCCCGAAATCGGCCAACGCCGAGGCGCTGACCGAATGGATCACACGGGTCCGGGCCACGGACCTGCCGTTCCTGCACGCCTACGCCACCGGCCTCGAGCGCGACCGCACCGGCGTCGACCACGCCCTCACCCTGCCCTGGCACAACGGCCGTACCGAGGGCGTCAACAACAAGATCAAGCTGCTCAAACGGCAGACCTATGGCCGCGCCGGACACCGCCTTCTACGCCAGCGCATCCTGCTCAGCTGACCCAGAGCCGAGGGCGATCACCGACTACGAAAATCTTGTAAGAGCCGAAGACCGTACAGACCCCCAGGCTGCGCAATCCCTGACTCCCGGCCGCTAGTCAGCCTGTCGAGGGCTGGTTCAGGTGGGTTCCGGGGGTGTGGCCGAAGGTGCGGCGGAAGACGTCGATGAACGCGCTGGCGGACGACCAGCCGCACAGATGGGCCACGGTGGTGACCGGGGTGTTCTCGGCCAGCAGGACGAGGGCGTGGTAGAGGCGCAGTTGGGTGCGCCATTGCGGAAAGGTCATGCCGAGGTCGGTCTTGAAGAGGCGGGAGAGCGTGCGGTCGCTTGCGCCGGCTGTCCGGCCGAGGGCGGCCAGGGTGCGGTTGTCGGCCGGGTTCGCGCGCAGGATCCCGCAGATGGTCTTCAGTTGCGGGGCGGTCGGGGTGGGCAGGTGCAGGGGCTGCTGGGGTGAGGCCCGCAGCTGGTCGAGGAGTACGGCCCGCAGTCGGCCGCGTTCGGGGCTGTCGTCGTGCGGGGCGTGGGTGTAGGCGAGGATCAGCTCCCGCAGGAGGGGGCCGACCGCCAGGGCGGTCGGCCGGTCCAGGAGGAGAGGGTTGTCGCCGGCGGGCAGCCCGACGAGGTGGAGTTCGAGCTCGCCGTGCGCCTGGTGGGCGTGGACTGTGCCGGCCGGTACCCAGATGGCGCGGGTGCCGGGCGCGATCCATGAGCCCGTGCTGGTCGTCACGGCCAGCACGCCGCGGCCCGCGTAGACGATCTGGTGGTCGTCGTGCCGGTGGGCGTTGATGGCTGCTCCGGGGGGCAGCCACTGGGTGCGGGTGGGCGCGACGGGCTCGTGGCGGATTTCTGTCATTGGTTGGCAGATTACCGGAAGTGCGACACGTCTTCCGGCGGCGAGCATGGCGATGTGCCGCGGATCCGCCGTCTCGCCCCTTCAGCCGTCTCAGCCCCTGAGGAGTCCCCCGATGAGCAGCACCTTCCGGATACCGCCGCTCGCCGAACTCCGCCGGCGCCGCAGCGCGAAATGGCAGACCTTCCCCCACGACGTGCTCCCGCTCCCGGTCGCCGAGATGGACTTCCCGCTCGCCGGGCCGGTCGCCGCCGCGCTGCACCAGGCCATCCGCCACTCCGACACCGGCTACGCGGCGCCCACGGCTGATCTCGCCAAAGCGGTCGCCGGTTACGCCCACCGCACCTGGCATTGGCCGATCGACCCCGAGGGCGTGCACACCGTCGCCGATGTCGGGATCGGCATCGTCGAGACCCTGCGCCGCATCGTCGCCCCCGGCGACAGCGTGGTGATCAGCCCGCCGGTCTACGAGCCGTTCTCCTGGTGGGTGCAGGAGGTGGGCGCCCGGGTCGTCGAGGCGCCGCTGACCGAAGCGCCCCTGGCTGACGGAACCGTACGGGGTCCGCGTCTGGACCTGGACGCCCTGGAACGGGCCTTCGCCGGCGGGGCCAGGGCGTACCTGCTGTGCAGCCCGCACAATCCGCTCGGCCTGGTACATCCGCGCGAGGACCTGGTCGCGCTCGCCGAACTGGCCGACAAGTACGGCGTGTTCGTCCTCGCCGACGAGATCCACGCCCCGCTCGTCCTTCCCGGGGCGGACTTCGTTCCCTTCCTGTCGGTGTCGGACGAGGCGAGGCGCTGGGGCTTTGCGTTCCTGTCCGCCAGCAAGGGCTGGAACCTGGCCGGCCTCAAGGCCGCCACGATCATCACCGCCGACCCGGCACCGCAGCGGTACGTCGACCGCATGTCACCCCACAGCCTCTACCGCACCGGACACCTGGGGGTGATCGCCACCGTGGCCGCCTTCAACAACGGCGACCCCTGGCTCGCCGAAGTCCTGGACGTCCTCGACCGCAACCGGGCCCTGCTCGCCGAACTCCTCGACAAGCACCTCCCCGCAGCGCACTACACGCCGCCACAGGCCAGCTTCCTGGCCTGGATCGACTTCCGCGACCTCGGCTGGGGCGACGACCCCGCCGCCCGCATCCTCGACACCGCCAAAGTCGCCCTGAACTCCGGCCACCGCTACGGCTTCTCCGGCTTCGCCCGGCTCAACTTCGGCTGCGCACCGCAGACCCTCACCGAAGCCATCACCCGTATCGCCGGGTCCTGCTGACAGGTGTCCGGTCAGCCGTCGGCAGAGGGCCGCCGACCGGGTCGGCCCTGTTCTCGTACAGCTACGGTGAACGGACGTGCAGCGCTGAGTAGGGCTTGGGACTGAGCTCATGGCGAGGGTCGGCGGTACAGCGATTAGCGGTAACAGTGATTCCGCTTCCGGGTCGTATCGGTTTCCTCTCGCCGACGGCTGGTCAGGCGGTGCCGCAGTAAATGCCGGATTTACTGCGGCGGAGCCTCTATGGTGATCCACCGCGACAGGAATTCGGTCATCGTGACAACCTACGTTGCGTCCTCCTACGGGTAGCCGATGATCGCGTTGACGACGGCGTGGTGGGAGGAGGGATCGTCGAGGCCGCCCGGTGTCCTGGCCACAACCGCATCAGAAGTACACGGGTCCTCCTTGAGGTCCGAGAGGTTCCACCGGTACTTGTCCAACGGAGTGCGGGCGATGGCATACCCGGAGCCCTGCCCCTCCGGGACGGCGGAAATCTCACTCACCGTGGCGCCATTGCCCTGATGGGAATCCGCCAGGCTGCGGAACATGTCCACGGCGGTGGAGGACTCCCGCAGCGGGCGCCCCGGCCGGGAACTGGGGGTCAGGCCCGGGTCGCCAGGAGGGCCCAGACTCAGGGCGACCAGGCTCGCCGTGGTCTTCGTGGGATCCGCCTTCCCCGCAGCCACAGCAAGGGCGCGCGCAGTCGCCGCATCGCCGGCCACGGTTCCCGCTGCCGGGTTCGGAGGAACGTAGGCGGCGATGTTGGTAGCCGTGTCCGGATTGCCGTAGGCGATGACGGCGGCCGACGGGCCGGGCTGATTCATCGGGGTATCGACCCTGAGCAGAAGCTGCGGCGGGTGCGTGACGGTGTCGAGCTGCTTCTGCAAGGCGTTGAGGCCGTCGAGATCGGTCTGGCTGGCGTGCACTTGGGGGCCGGTGCCGGCCAGGCTCTGCGCGATCTGGTCGCGCAGCTGGGGCAGATAGAGCCGGTTGGCCTCGTCCCGTGTCTGGGCGGGCAGGCCCTGCAGGGCCCCGATCTGGCCGGGGTGGTCATGGAGGAGTTGCTGGCGTGTGGACTCGGGCAGGGAGTCCCACCACTGCCGGTTCCCGCCAGGGCTTCCGGGGGGCGCCCCGATTTTCAGGTTCGTGTCCTTGTCGAGGCGGTCGATGTCCTTTTGGACGTCGGCGAGCCGTTCCGGGGTGAAGTCCCCGGCGCTCAGGTAGGTGTTGTCGAGCCGCCCCAGCGCCGCGGTGACGGTGTCGTCCATGGTCTTCACCTCGCCGCCCAGGTCGTCGACCGCCTTCGCGAGCTTGTCCCGGGCCGCCTCCATGGCCTTGACCCACTCGGGGTCGTGCCGCGCGGCCTCATCACCCTTGCCGGGCGGCAGGATCTCCACCACAGGCGCGGTGTTCTCGTCACCCTCCGCGATCCGAAGGCCGCTGGCGGCCGCGTTCTCGACGAGTGCCTTCTGCCGGGCCTGCAGGAGAAGGAGAGTGTCCATGGCATCCGTCAGAACCACGCGCAGGTCCTCGATCGCCTGGTCGACCAGGAACAGCTGGTTGGTGCGCTCCTGCAAGGCGGTGTCGGTCGAATCCGAGGCCGGCCCGTGCCAGCTGCACGAGGCCAGGTCCCGCTGCATTTTCTGCCACTCGGTGATTCGCGTCTTGAAGTGGCCCTCGAACGTGGACACGGCGTTCGTCATTGCCTTGAGACCGCCGAGATCGGCCGCCCTGAGCATCCCCCAGTAGTACGCCATCAGCCCTGGCCCTCCGGAGCCGGAACGGCGAGCGACGAGGCCACGTTCGCGTCCGTGGTCTTGTAGGAGTTCGCGATGTCGATCAGAACACCGGCGGCGTGTTCCAGCATGGTGGTGGTGACGCGCTCGATGTGGTCGCTCAGGTCCTTGACAGCGACCTTGGCTGGGCCCGCGAACACCCAGTTCGGCATGCCCAGGTCCGGCATCTGGCCGAAGTCCTGCGTCAGGTCCTGCCGCATGCCCGCCGCCACCGCACGCCCGGCGGCGCTTGCGTCGCGCAGATCCTGCGGGTTCACCCCGAACCCTGTTGCCCCTGTTGTCCCTGGCATTCCCTCAGCCCCCTCCGGCACGCCAGTTGCATGATGCATCCGGCGCTCAGGGTAGACGACGCAAGGGTGCGGCGCCCAGATAGTACGTCAACCCACTGTTGGATCGGCGCGGAGCAGTGCTGGTGACGCGCCAGCGGCCCTACAGCTAGTCCCACGCGTGCCCCGTCGTGTCCGCCCAGCCAGGTCTTCGGCAGGACGCTTTCCTTCGAACGGTGTGGGCGCCAGCGCCCTGGTAGTCCGGGAAGCTGCCGTGGTGTCCGCTTGGACCGCCCGGAGTGGCCGGTCCCGTATGCGCTGGCGGCCACGTCGGCCGTGCGACCCCTGAGGTCGCACGGCCATCGCCGAACCCGCTGCTATTTCGCGGCCTCCTTGAGCCTGGAGCCGGCCGTCGCCTTGACGCTGTAGCCGGCCGGGATCGAGATCGGCTCGCCGGTCTGCGGGTTACGCGCGGTTCGCGCAGCGCGGTGGGTGCGCTCCAGGGTCAGGAAGCCCGGGAGCATTACTGACTTCGGCGCTTCAAGGTGATGGCGGTGGGAGGTCGAGGGAGAGTCCGGTCCCGGCGAGGAAGCCGTCGAGGACGTCGGAGCGGTACTGAAGCTGTTTGAGGCGGTTGCGGACGAGCGCGGCGAGTCGCTCCGGAGCGACGCTGGCGAGGTTCGCCAGGCTGCGTTTGACGTGGGCCCATAGGTGCTCGACCGCGTTCAGCTCGGGTGCGTATGCGGGCAGGATGAACACCGTCAGCCAGTCCCGCGCGTTGATCAAGTCGCGCATGGCATGGGAGACATGGGTGTTCAACCGGTCCCACACCAGCACGATCGGCGCCTTGACCAGCTGGTGGACCCCGTCTATCAGCCCGATGTAGTCGCGCTCGGACAGGCTGCGGCGTTCGCCCTTGCGCCCGGTATGGCACCGCAGCCGGTGACAGAGCCGGGTCCGCGAGCCCGGCCGCATCGCGATCAGCCCGGCGACCGAGACCCGTCCGGAGCCCCGGCCGCCCACCCTCACGACCGGGGTGATGCCACGGCGTCCCCACGTGCGTGCCTTGGGCGGTCTGCGGGTGAACCCGGCTTCGTCCTCGAAGCAGAGCCATCCGTCGCAGGCCGCCCGGGTGCTTTTACCTCCGCCCAGGTCACCTCCATCCACGCGGACACGGCTTGCTCGTCGCGTTCCGCGGCACGCCGCGTGGGGACCTGCGGGGTGAAGCCGAGTCGGTGCATCAGGCGGGTGGCCCCCGAGACGCTGTAAGTGACGTGGAACTTCCGCCCGATCAGCGTCGCCACCCGAGCGCCGGTCCACACCTGGTCCTCGTCCCAGCCGTGCACGGCCGGCCCCTGCTCAAGGTACTCGGCCAGCTTCGCCCGGCACCGCGCCGACAGCTTGCAACGCTGCCCACCCGGTCCCCGTGAAGCCAGCGCCCCGGCCCCGCCCTCCCGCCAGGCCTGGTGCCACTGGTAGGCCGACTTCGTGGTCACCCGCAACCTGCGGGCAACCTCCTTCGGTGGGACACCTTCGTCGAACAACTCGGCGGCTTCCAGCCGCACCGCCTCGCGGCGCTGACGTGCCTTCGCCGTCAGCCCGCCCCCATCCGCATAGCGCATACCAACGGCATAGCGCGCACATGGCCGTCAGTCAGCTACACAAACAGGCCAATCACCTCGAAGCGCCAAGGTCAGTAGCTTTTCCCGCCCTTTGTGACGGTCTCCCCGGCGATCTCAGCGAACGCCGCGAGGACCGCTTCGGCATCCTTCTTCGCGACCTCAGCGCGGTCGGCGAGAGCTGCGACCAGTTCAGTGCGGTTCGTCGTTCTCACTTTCGATCATGTAACTCGGATCCAGCCGTATGCTGCCAGAGGCCCTGGCAGACAGGGGAGAATAGGAGCGCTGTACCGCCAAGCACCAGGCGGGGCCCACCCCTTGCTCGAAGGGCGGCTACGGCTTGACCTCCTGACAGGCCCAGCTCTCGAGCCCGGTGAACGAGACACAGGCCTTCCCCTTCTCCAGGCGGATGTCGCGCCACTCGGCCACCAGGTCCCTGCCCGCGTCGTGGGCCCGGACATCGCCGTGGACGGACCTGCCGTTCCCTTCGTGCAGCACGCCCCACCGGTCGAGCTGACCACTGCCGTTGACCCAGCGGGCGACACCCGCTCGGCCCAGGTGCCCCTCCCATGGATCTCGATGCACACGTCCGGGCGCGTGGTGTTGGTGCCGTAGAAGTTGTGGGTGCAGGCATCGGAGGAGCGCTGCGCCGCGGCGGCGGGTGGAGCCATCGACAGGGCGAGGAAAACGAGAGCGGCTGTGGTGGCAGAGGCCTTCAAAATCACGTGCGGATCGTCCCTTCGAATCGGCATGAGCGGATCGCCTCTGCCGAACGACGCCGGCCGGGAATGGTTCCTGTGCGGATCCCCCATTCGGACCAGGGCCGACAGCGGCCAGGTCACCAGCGGGCAGCTGTAACCGCCTGGCCGCTGCGCCCGGATGCCCGGCTCCCCACGCAGGGGTTTGACCTTCCGGTGGCTCCCGGACCAGGCCGACGGCAGCGGCTGCCCGGCGGCGCACTGGCGGATGGAGGTGCGCACCTCCCAGGTGCCGGAGTTCCTCGCGGTGGGCTACTCGGTGGCGGTCGTCGGCAGCTGGGCCGACGGCGTGGCTCGCGGCGCCCTGGATCACGACTGACCGGTCCGGCCGGGTCTACTCCGGTGGCCGGAGGCGGACGAAGCGAACCGTGGCGTGGCGCCCACTTCCCGTGAGGACCTCGGCCACGGGATATGGCTCGGTGAGCCGGCGCACCGGGGCGTCGGTCTCGGGCGGCCGCAGGAGACCGGTGATGGCCTCGGCGACCTGGCCGGCCTGCGCCGGGGTGAGGCGCGGCGACGTGAACTCGCGCCGGCCATCGGGGAGCTGGACCAGCAGCGCGTCCGGTCTTCGCACCGAGCCGGTCACTCCGAGCAGCAGGGCGTCCGAGGTCGCCTGGTGGCGCACCTTCACCCAGGAGACGCGCGCCGGCGTTGCGGGCGCGTACCGGCCGGCGAGCGACTTGCCCACGATGCCCTCGACGCCAGCCTGGACGAGCCCCTCGAACCAGCCGAGCGCCTGCTGCCTGTCCTGGGTGGCCATCACCGGCTGGACCTGGGCGCCCGCGTCGGCGAGCAGCTCCTCGAGGAGGTGCCGCCGTACGGAGAGGGGAAGATCGCGAAGGTCCTCGCCCGGGCGCGAGAGCACGTCCCAGGCAACGCAGCTCAGGGCGGCGCCCTCCGCACGGCGCCGGGCGGGGGAGCGCAGGAGCTGCCGGAAGTCGAGCCGCCCTTTGGACCAAGCGCAGATCTCGCCGTCCAGGGTCATGCCCGGCTTCACGACGGCCCGAAGCGAGGGGAGCAGTTCGGGAAAGCGGGCGGACAGCTCGTTGCCCTGGCGCGACCATAGCTGGACATCGCCGTCCCCGCGCCACGCGGCCGCGCGGACGCCGTCCAGCTTCACCTCGTACAGGACCCCGCCAGGGAACGCGTCCTGCGCGGGCAGCACCGCTGCGGGCCGTGGCCGCATCAGCTCGAACGGCGGCCTGATGACCACGGCGTGCGCGGGCGCCCGCGAGACCTTCCCTGCCACATCCCCAGGATGCGCCAAATTCCTGACTCCACAGCTCCGCCTATGCCAAAATAGCATAGCGCTAGTTCCAAGTGGCATAACGCTGGAGGAAGTATGGCCCGACACCCGAACCCGGACGCAGTCATCCCCGCGGGCTGGCTGATCACGCAAGCCCGGCTCAGGACGGGGAACCTCAGCCAGTCCGCCCTCGCCGAGGACAGCGGCGTCGGGCAAACGGCCCTGAGTCGCTACGAGACCGGCCGGAGCGCACCGTCGTTCGAGGACCTGCAACGCATCGTCGCCAACACCGACTACCGCCTGGAAGTGACGCTGCGCCATGAGCCGCGGGATCTCGGCCCGGTCGAGCGCCTGCTCCGCGACGACCCGCTGCGCTTCGAGGTCTCGGACCTGAACCTGAGGTGCCGCCTGCCCGCCCAGCTCGCCGCACCGGCGGGCCGGTTCACGCCCTCCCAGGCCGACGGCCCTAGTCTGGCCGAGGCACTGCTGTATCTCTACGAGATCCAGGACCTCGCCCGGGACGCCCTGCGCCCGGAGCAGCGGCTCCAGCAGACCTACGAGCGCTACGGAAGCGAACGCGACCGGGACCTGTTCCACCAGATGCTCTCGGTCGGCGTCTCCGCCAGCCAGGCCGCGGCGGTCCTCGCCCGCACCATCGACCACGGCACCGCCCGGGCCACCCGGCGCCGGGGCCGCAAGGACGGCACCGAGGAGCCCCGGATCACGCGCAACGTCTGGGCCCACATCGTGTGCTGTCTCAGGGCCCAGGAGGCGATCTGCCGTGACCGCGTCGCACGCATGGACCAGGCCCTGGAAGCGGCCCGCCGCCGCCAGCGGGCGATCGACCGCCTCCAGGAAGCCGAGATGCTGGCGTCGAGCGGCTCCGGTCCCGACATCGAAGGGGCCCAAGCCGAGCTGGAGAGCGCCAGTCGGCGCTGCGCCGCCCTCAGTCGCAACGGCGGCTCCGTCGACGTCGGCCTGTCAGGCGAGCGCTACCTCGCCGTCGAACTCGGCGAGCTCGCAGACCGGGCCCGCACGCTGTTCGGCCGGCTCGCAGAGCATCCGTCGTTCGGCGCCTGGCGCAGCGAGCACGCGAAGGTCGATCCGCTGTACGACGCGTGGCTGGACGGCCAGCTGGCTGCGGCTCTGGTGCCGCCGAGGATCTACCCGGACCAGGGCAGCTTCTTCCAGGACCGCCGCCGCCTTGCGGGGCCGCCGGCAGAGAAGGCGAAGCCGGAGGAGGGCACCCCGCATCTGTACGAGCGCGACGGGCGGCGTGTGCAGGACCAGCATGGCCGCGAGTGGCGGATCGCCATCACCTGCCCGACTGCGGCTACCGCATCCAAGCGGAAGCCGACGGCTGACGTCGTCGCCGCCTTGGATCTGCCGGGCGAGGTGTCAGGCGCGCCCGTCTACCTGCTGGCCGAGAACGTCGACGCGGCCGAAGCTGCCGACGTCATCGCGGCGGCGCCCAACCCGGCGTCCCTGGCCGACATCGCCGCCAAGCTCGTCACCCACTGCTGACCCGGCTCCTCGGGACCGCCTTCACCGGTCGGTCCCGCCCGGCCCGCAGCGCGGCAGTAGGCTCCGACGGACAAGCCGAAACGGAGGCAGCACGTGCGCACGCTGATGGACCCGCTCACCCCCGAGGAGAGCGTTCTCCTGCGAACCGTCTGGGAGCCCTTCGCGGCGAACGGGCGGTTCCCGATGTTCGGAAACGTCGCCCACGTACTGCGCCTCCAGGGGATCGACGCCGACACCGTGCTGCGCAATGTCCCGGTGGCCCAGCTGAGTAGCTGGAACGCCGGCTACCGCGCCGTCCTCTCCGATCGCGACGGCTACCCCAGGACGGACGGTGAGGTGCGCCTGACGCTGGCCGCGCTGTACCACCTACAGGGCGACGAGACCGCGGCCGGGATCTGCGAGATCCTGCTGGAGGCCATGCGCACGGCCAGCAAGGCCCAGGAGTACATCCTCACCAACCCCCACGCCACCAGCGCCGCCGAGGCGCCGTTCGCGAAGGTACTCGCCCGCGCTGGGGCATCGGATGAGATCGCGAGGCGGGCCGAGCTCATCGCAGCTCATGAGTGGCCGGGGCTGCGCATATCCGGCCAGGACGCCAACGCCCGGATCGAGTCGGTGCAGCCCGGCTCCCTGCTGCCGGAGGCTGACTTCGCCTCCGTCGCCGAGTACCTCTCCGCCGTCGTCGTCGCAGCCATCCCCACCCCACCGTCAAGCCACTGCCCTACACCGACGCCCGTGCGCTGCTGCGGGCCTTCAGCGTCCTGGACGTGACCGCCGAGATGGTCCTCAAGGTCGAAGGGTTCGCGCCGCGGCCGCCGGTGGACCGCTCGGCACTCCTGGCCTTCGACGTCGACGACGAAGACGGCCTCCAGACCGGGATCACCGTTCTGACCGAGATGCTCAGCAGGCTCAGGGTCGGCAAGGTCCCCGGGGTGAAGACCGACCACGTGCTCGGGCGGCTGAAGGACTGGCTGACCCACACGCTGCCAACCATTGACGCCCACGCGGTCGGGCGCGCGGTCAAGACCCTGGACAGCGTCCGGGAGATACACAACAGCACCGTCCACCCGAAGCCCGGCCGCGACCTCCTGGAGGCCTACCAGCAGCTCGGCCTCCCATACCCGATCACCGATCCCGCCATGGCCTGGGACAGCATCCGCGCACACCGAGCGCGCCCTCATCGTCCTGCACGAGGAGATCCTCGCCGCGCGTCCCGAACCGCAGTAGGACACGGCACGACACTGCTGTCTCCCAAAGGCGGGCCGCTTCTAGGCCACCGCGCCGGGCAGGCCGAAGGCGGCCCGGCGCCAGCGCACCACCGGGGCGGCGCTGTCAGCGTCGCCGGAAGCGAGGCGGCCGAGCATCGCCATCATGGTGAGCCGCGCCTCCTTGTCGTTCGTCACCGCACAGTGGGCATCGATGGCTCGCTCGCGGCCAACGTGACACACCGGGATGACAGCTGCTCCAATGCGCTTCTCTTGGGGAAGGAGGGCTCGCTGACGGGCCCTACCGAGTTGGCGATGCCGGAGGCTTGATGGTCAGCCAACTGCGGGGTAAACCGAGAGCGCGGTGCCGTCGGTGTCGGGGCTCCCGATGCTCATGTAGTTATTGACGAGGAGCGGGGCGAGCGTCGGCGGGCTGGGCAGATCCTGGCCGGTGACGGCGTCCAGGGCCACCGGGCCCCTTGAGGTCGTGCCGTAGACGACGCCGTGCCAGGCGGTGCTCACGCGGGGAGCGAACCGGGTCTTGGCGTCGTCGGGCAGGCGCCACAGGGTCTTCCCGCTTGCCGTGTCGAAGGCGAAGGCGATGTCCTTGTCCGCGCAGACGGTCACCGAGCGCTCGTCGTAGGCGCAGCCGAAAGGCGTCGAGCCGCCGCTGAAGTCAAAGATCTGCTTGCCGGTCGTGCTGTCGAGCATCCAGGCGGAGCTCTTGAAGCCGACGAAGCTGCGCCCCTGGATTGCTACCCGGTTGGGTCCGGCCGGGGTGAGGGTCGTGTCCAGCAGGTCGTAGGTCTGATCCGCAGTCCACGCGGTGCTTCCGTCCACGATCTTCAGAGCCGACACCCGGTGCTTGGTGTACTCCGGCGAGACGAGACCGACGACCTGGTCGTCGGTGAGCTGGGCGCCGGTGAAGCCCTTCTGCGTCCAGAGGACCTTCTTCGCGGCAAGGTCCACGGCCCAGACGAGGCCGTGGTCCGCATCCGCCCCGGCGACCACCGCCGTCGTACCGCGTACCCCGAGCACCGTGAGGGAGCTGATGCTGGTGTAGTCCTGCGGAAGGTCGATCGGGACGGTCCAGGAGTCCGAGCCCTTCGAAGTGGACAGAGCGACCAGCTCGACACCGGTGCGGTCCACGGACGTGCCCTGGCCCTCGATAACCATCCGTACCGCGGTGAGGACCACCCGCCTGTCGCCGACCTGGGCGAGGACCGGCGGCGAGTGCAGGTTGCCGGAGTGTGTGGAGTTCGCAATGCCAACCATGTCGTGTCCATACAGGACGTCGGCCTCGAGGCCGTGGTTGTCGGCGATGTAGTAGGTGGTGCCATCGAGGAGGACATCGGCGGCGCGCGTGTTCTCCGGCAGGGGTTTGGAGAATCGGCCCTGGGAAAACTTGGTCGGCGGGTCGTAGCCCTTGAGGGTCGGCGAAGGCGTTGGAGAATGTGCGGCAGGCGAGGTGGCAGCCACCCCGCCAGCTGCGATGCCTTCGCCGCCTCCCGCTGCTCCGCTGGTGCAGCCCGCCATCAGCACGACAGCGGCGGCAGCCACTGCGAGATGCGCGGGCATTCTCCGCGTCGTCATGTGTGAACCCCCTCATCCACCCCGCAGACGTGACCGCCCGGAGGATAAGTGATCACTCTATCGCGCTGGGTGAGGGCCCGAGGGTTGATCGGGAGATGCCCGGGAGGGCTCCCGGACTGCCCAGACTCCCGGGTTTGATGGCTGATCGCCTGTCTGCCGCAGTCGGCAGCGGCACGGCGCTGCTTCGACGGTGCGGGCGTGGTGTCGTGGATTCCTGTCGCGTACTGCCCGGCCAGCACGTCGAGGAAGAGGAACGTGGGCGTGGTGATGCGGGTGGAGGGTGCGCGCCGACCGCTGCCCAACCGTCTACGGCCCGCCGGGCCGGGCCCACGACAAGGCGCTGCTTCTTGAGCGCGCGGCGGCCACGGCCGCCGTCGCCGATGCAACCTCGGCGCTCTATAAGCTGGCCGCGGCCGAGGTGGTGACCAACTGGCCTCAAGGTGGCGGGTGAGGTCGAGGCCGCTGTCGATCATGGTAAGGACGCCGTGATGCCGGGCTGCGGGGATGACGGCGATCTGGTTGCCGTCGCGATTGACCGTGATGGTTGCCGGCTTGTTGCCTGGGTGGGTCAGGGTGACCGGGCCGGAGCGCTGACCGTGGATTCGTGAAGGAGTCCAGATCCATGGCGGGGTGGCTCCGTCCGAATCCGATGGCGTATTCCTCGGGGCAGGCGCGAAACTGTGGCGGTGCACCCCACGGCCCCATGCTAGGCGCGAACCTCTGCATCCGGCCCAGGCCTTCGAGCCAGCGCTCCCTCAGTTGAACGGAAGCATCACCGATGAGCCGTCCCGCGGTACCCGACCTGGCCTGGTGGTGCGAGGACCCAGAACGGTGGGAGCTTCTGGAGTTCGATGGACGACACGATGATGACGGTCTGCCCGTCGACATCCGCTGGGAGGACCGGCAGCAGGTCCTCGAAGCCTTGATCCTCGCCCCCGACCTCAGCGTTGGGGACTTCGCCCGATACCTGCTGGTCCAGGAGACACGGCGCCACGGGCATTCCTGGGGATTCAGCCACAGCATTGAGCTCGCAGCCCTGATGGTCGCCGAGGAGCGCCGGGTCGAGGACGTCTGGCTCCTGTGGAACGCAATCTGCCGGAGTTTCGACACCTGGTGCGGACTGCCGCACCGCCTGCTGGTCGCTGCTGGCGTGGCTCACACCGTTGAGTACGTCAGTGCCTCGAAGCATCCTCAGCGGGACAACCTCCGGGAGCACCTCAGGCAAATGGACGAGAACATCGACGACGAGGTCGCCCAGACGCTGACCGAACGGCGTCGGTACTACAGCCAGATCCTGGACGAGCTGGCTGGTGAGTGAGACGTCGAGATCACCGTTCAACGAGTAGGAGACCCATCGGCCTGGTTGTTGAAAGCGAGATCTACGTGTTCGAGTACATCCATGGCCTCTCCCCATCTCGGGCCGCTCATCTGACTGCACTGGTCGAAGAGTGCTTCCCGCTCCTGAGCGGTGACGTGTCACGACCGGCACGGTGATCGTGCACTGCGATTCCGCCCGCCACCGCGCACCTGTGGCTGCTCGCGCTTTTGATCCGGCCGGTCAGGATGCCTTGCGTCGTGGCCGGCCGGCGTGTTCGAGGGCCTGCTGGAGTTCGTCGCGGGTCATGGCAGAGCGGTGGGGGATGTCGAGGTCGGCGGCGCGCTTGTAGAGCTCGGCTTTGGTGAGCTGGGACAGCTGCTGCTTGCCGGTGGCGCTGACGCGCTTGGTGGTCTTCGCCGCGGGGCCGGCCTTGGCGGCGGTGGTCTTCTTGCCGCCGGTGGGCTTGGGGGAGCGGCTCGCGCGGGCGGCTGGGGTCTGGTCGGCGCGCGTCTTCTTGGGCTCCTCGGCCGGTCCGCCCTTGCGGCGGGCGGTTTCGAGGCTGCGGCGCAGGGCGTCCATGAGGTCGATGACGTTGGTGGCCTCGGGGGCGGGTCCGGTGGAGACGGCGATCTCGCGGCCGGCGAGCTTGTCCTGGACGAGCTTTTTGACCTGTTCCTCGTAGGTGTCGTGCCACTCGTCGGGTTTCCACTCGATGGCGAGCATGCCGATGAGTTGCTCGGCGGTCTTGACCTCCTGCGGGGAGAGTTTGACCTTCTCCGGCAGGTCACCGACCTCGGAGTGGGGGTTGCGGACCTCGTCGGCGAAGTGCATGGTGTGCAGCTCGAGGAGCCCGCCTTCGGATCTCACGGCGGTCAGGTACTCCTTGCCGCGCATCGCGAACATCGCGAGCCCGGCCTTGCCCGCATGTTCTAGGGCTTCGACCAGGAGGGCGTAGACCTTCTGGTACTCCTTGCCGCGGGGGCCGAGGTAGTAGGTGCGGTCGAAGAAGATGGGGTCGACGTCGGCGAGGTCGACGAAGCCGGCGATGTCGATGGTGCGCGAGCGGCCGGGGGAGATCTGCTCCAGTTCGTCGGGCTCGACGATGACGTACTCGCCCTCGGTGACCTCGTAGCCCTTGACGATGTCCGCGTAGTCGACTTCCTTGCCGGTGCGTTCGTTGACGCGCTTGTTGCGGACCCGGTCGGAGGTACCACGCTGAAGTTGATGGAAGTGGACGTCGTGGGACTGCGTGGCGGTGTACAGGGCGACCGGCACGCTGACCAGGCCGAAGGTGAGCACTCCAGTTCACATGGGTCGAGCCATGATGGGCTCCCTTCGACCTGGCGCGCCCGCCAGCCGGTGCGAGGGCGGGTCACGGCCAGCGTCGCCGCCAGACCGGCGTGTCCGCACGCGGTGTTGGGCCGACGGGCGTCGCCGCCCTGCTGGGCCCCGCTCGGCAGCGGTACGACGACGCCCTACCGGACGCCTGGGCAGTCGCCGCCCACCCAACCCCCCCCGCAAGCCGCGTCCAGCCGGGCTTCTGCGGTCAGTCGTTCTCCAGTCGCCGCAGCCGCTCGGCTGCCTCCCGAGCGGCCTCCCGGGCACGGGCCACCCGGCCGCGGGCAAAGTCGCTCGCGGTCTCGGTGTCCCGCACCAGGGCATCGGCCCGCGCGAGGGCGTCCCGCGCACGGTCGTCGCGCTCCCGTGCCTGAACGAGCGCGGCCTCGGCACGATCGGCCTCGTCCTGCGCCCGCTGCCGGGACGCTCTGGCGCTACGCAGCTCCCGTTTGGCCTCGGCGGCCCGATCGGCGGCTTCCCGCTCGGCCTGTTCGGCTTCGGCCACGGCGATCCGGGCCTTCTCACGCTTTCGTTCCCACTCGCGTTCGGCCCGGGCCTGTGCGGCCGCGTCCTGCCTGTCGCCGGGCGGCGCGTCGGTGGCACTGGCACGGTGCGAGCGTCGTTCCGCGGCCGGCCGCCTTCTGGCTGGCGGTGTGCCGGTGTCCGGGCTGGCGCCGACGTCGGTCGAAAGGTCCGGCTGTCCGGCCTCCGTCCTGCTGGGAGCGGCGCCCGGCCACAGCGGCGGTTCAAGGGCGGCGGTCAGCCGGCCTTCGGCCAGGGCCCGGGCGGCGTCCGGGTCGGCGAGCGCGGCGGACAGTGTCCGGTCGAGGTCGGCGACCGCGTCCGAGGCGAGCGGGTGACCGGCCGCCGCCGCGTCCCGCCTTGCCTGCTCGGTCAGCGCCCGGATCAGCAGGCGGCGCTGGTCGGCGAGGCCACGCAGTTGCTCGCCGGCGAGGTGCTCCTGAGCTTCCCGCAGGGCTTGACCGAGGTCCATGAGCTGCCCGACCAGGTCGTGGTGCCGGTGGGCGAGGAGGTTCGCGGCCCACGCGGCGAGCGTGGGGCGGTGCAGGGCACGGATCGCCTTGGCGAGCTGCGGGTCTGACTTCTTGACCTCGTCGGCGCGTTCGTTTCGGGCGGCGGTGAAGGCGGTCGGAGCAAGGACGTAGAGCGCGTCGGCGATCGCGTCGAAGTCGGTCGGCGGCTTGCTGGCCACCTTCGAACTGTATGGCCGGTGCGGCCTCGAGTCCGGCGGACGTCCTCCGTTCAAGGGAAGGTCTCGGAGCCGGCGGCGCGCCCGCACCTGGCGGGGTCGATCCCGATCGGCGAACTCGCGCCTGTTCTCGCTGGATGGCGCATCCCGGTCCTACGCGCCGAAGAGCGGGACGTCCCGGCCGCCCATGTCCGTGCGGATGCGGTGCGGGCGGACGGGGTGGCGCCACCGGCCGGCGCTGTCACGGGCGACGTCGGCAGCGACCTCCATCACGACCTCGGGTGCCGCCAGGACGACGTCGAGTCTGTCACGGCTTCCCCAGCCGGCCGAGAATGAATCCGCAGGGCGAAGCACGGCGGATGCCGCCGTCTCAGCGCGACGACCGGCGCAGTACGGTCCCAGGATGAGCAGCAGCGATCTCCAGCTCCAGGACCTCCTGTCGGCTGCCCTCGAGGACACCGTGGCAACAGCCCACGCCGAGGCGGCCCGATGGCTGACCGCCCAGCTTGAGCAACGCGGCACCGAGGCCATGTGGGAAGGCACGTGCCGACTGCTCTCCGCCCTGGCCGTCCGGCCCGCTTACGGGCTGCCGCCGCACGAAGCAGCCGACCGGCTGCGGCTGACCGCTCGTACCGCTCAGCCCGACGTCGCGCTGGTCCTGTCGCTGAGGCTCGCCTTGTGGGAGCGCGGCGAGGAAAGCGCCGCCGAGGTGTGGCACGCTGCCCCCGTCGAGCTGCGCCGGCAGGCGATCATGCATCTGGTCATCGCCTACTGCGCGACCGTCGGCTACGACGGGCGCCGGCTGAGCCCGGCCGAGACGGTGTCGCTCGTGCGGCAGGCCTTCCCGCCTGCTGGCCGTTCGGCGGGGTGATCATCTTTTGCGGTGGTCGTTGGGGGAGAGGCGGGGGCCGAATCGTGGGGCGCTGGCGCCGGCGAGGAAGGCGAGTTTGCAGACGCGGTGGCGCTGGCCCGCGTAGGGGGCGAGGAGTTCGAGCATCTGCTCGTCGGTGCTGCGGGCGCGGCCGGTGAAGAAGTGGCCGATGTGGTTGGCGAGGTGGTAGTCGCCGACGGAGACGGCGTCGGGGTCGCCGTTGGAGCGCTGGAGGGTCTCGGCGGCGGTCCAGATGCCGATGCCGGGCACGGTCATGAGGCGCTCGAAGGCCTGCGCGCCGGCCATGGTCGAGGCTTCTTCGAGCCGCGGTGCGAGGCGGACGGCGCGCAGGATCGTGGCCGCGCGCTTGGGGTCGACGCCGGCCTTGTGCCATTCCCAGCTGGGGATCGCGGCCCACTGGCGGGCCGAAGGCATTACCCGCAGGTCGGGGCGGGGCCCGGGCGCTGGGGTGCCGTGGCGGCGGACGAGGTAGCGCATGCCGCGCCGCGCCTCGAGAACGGTGACCTTCTGCTCCATGATCGCGGGGATCAGGGAGTCCAGGACGAGGCCGGTGGCGCACAGGCGAAGGCCCGGGTTGCGGCGCTGGGCCTCGCGCAGCGGCCCGGGTGGCAGGACGAGCTGCTCGGGGGTGTCGGTCGCGCCGAGCAGGGTCGGCAGGCGCTCGAGAAGCCAGTCGGCCGCCTCGCCCCACGCGGTCGCATGGATTTCGCCGGTCGCGGGGCGGGCGGTGATGCGAAGGGTGCCGGTGCCGGCCGGGGTGCGGAAGGTGCGCCACAGCTCGCCGGGTGACCATGCCGAGACGGGGTCGCGGGCACCGCGGTGGAGCGGGCCGATGACGTGGGCGAGGTCGAGCGGGAACGGCAGCCGCCAGGTGCGCCCGAGGGGCCCCATGTTCCGGCCTCCTTCGGATGAGCGTCCCGCGCCGCGGGGCTGCGGCATGCGGGGACACTACCGCACCGGCAAGTCCGTGACCTGCAGTAATGACAGTCATTCGAACGGGTGACCGATTTAGTGAGAGTGGCGATTCCGCTTGCCTGGCTTCGCACGAATGTTCGATGCTGGGGGTGTGGAAGCAACCCTCGCAGCGCTGGCCCCCCGGCTCCAGCTGTCCCGTCCCGGACCGCTGGTCCCGGTGCTGCCCGCCCTGGAGGGCCTGCTCCCGGAGCGGGGGCTGCGCCCGGGTGCGGTCGTGTCGGTGACCGGCGGCGCGACCGCGCTGGCGCTCGCGCTCGCGGCCGCCGCGACCGCCTCCGGCATGTACTGCGCGGCGCTCGGTTTCGACGGGCTCGGCGCGCTCGCGGCGGCGGAACTCGGCGTCGACGTCGGCCGCCTGGTGGTGGTCGACGCCCCGCGCGAACGGCGGGCCGAGGTCGCCCTGGCGCTGGCCGACGGGTTCGGCCTCCTGCTGCTGCAAGGAGCCCCGGTGGCGGGCCCGGTGGCCGAGCGTCTGGTCACGGTGGCCCGCCGCAGCGGGTGCGCGGTGGTGGTGGCGGGGGAGTGGCCCGGGGCTCGGGTGCGGCTGCGGGTGGTCTCGCGCGTCTGGGAGGGGCTGGGGCAGGGGCGTGGCCGGCTGCGGGCGCGGCGACTGGCGGTGGTGGCCGGCGGGCGGGGCGCGGCGGCGCGGGAGCGGCGGGCGGAGCTGTGGCTGCCGGACGCGCAGGGCGCGGTGCGCCTGGTCGAACGGCCCGCCGCACCGGCGGCGGCACCGCAGCGGCGCGCCCACGCCGGCCGGGGCCCGCTGGTGGTGGTGTGACATGAGCGAGAGCGTTCGGCGTGTGCTGGCCGGCTGGGTTCCGGACTGGCCGGTGGTGGCGGTGCTCGGCCGGGAGCCGGAGCCGCAGTGCCTGGCGGCGGTGACCGAGCGCGGCCGGATCCTCGCCGCGAGCGGCGCGGCCCGGGCGGCCGGTGTCCGCGGCGGGCAGAAGCTGCGCTCGGCGCAGGCCCTGGTTGCGGACCTGGAGGTCTTCGACCGGGATCCCGATCTTGAGGTGCAGGCGTTCGAGCCGGTCGCGGATGCGGTGGGCGCCCTGGCCGCGCATCTGGAGGTGGTGCGGCCTGGCCTGCTGGCCCTGGCCGCAGGCGGCGCGGCACGCTTCCACGGTGGTGAGGAGGCGTTGGCCGAGCGGGTGATGGACGCGGTCGAGGCGATGGGGCATCCGTGCCGGGTCGGGATCGCTGATGGGTTGTTCGCCGCGCGGCTGGCCGCTCGCGTGCAGCAGATCGTCCCCGTGGGGGCGAGTGCCCGGTTCCTGGCGCCGTATCCGGTGGCGGAGCTGGGGGAGCCGCGGCTCGCCGATTTGCTGGGCCGGCTCGGGCTGGCGACCATCGGCCAGTTCGCCGCGCTGCCGACCGCGAGCGTCGCGGACCGCTTCGGCCAGGCCGGCGTGCTCGCGCATCGCCTGGCCCGCGGGCTGGAGGCCCGTCCGGTCGTGGCCCGGCCCCCGGGGGCGGACCTGACAGCTGAGCAGCGATTCGACGAGCCCGTCCTGCTCGCGGAGCCGCTGGTGTTCACCGCGCGCGCCCTCGCGGAGCGCCTGCACGAGCACCTGGCGGCGGCCGGGCTGGCGTGCGAGCGCGTCGACGTCGAGGTCGAGTGCGCCGACGGCACCACCGCCTCCCGCACCTGGCGCCACGAGGGCGTGCTGTCCGTGGGGGCGGTGGCCGAGCGGGTGCGCTGGCAGTTGCAGGCCTGGCAGCAGCGCGCCCTTTTCGACGAGGCGTCCGGCGGGGTGGTGGCACTGCGCCTGGTCCCGGACGGCCTGGTGAAGGATCCGGGCCGCCAGCTGTCCCTGGAGGACGGCGACCAGGAAGCGCGGGCCCGGGCGGAGCGCGCGGTGGCGCGGGTGCAGGCGATCCTCGGCCACAGCGCCCCGGTGACTGTCGACCTGGCCGGTGGGCGGGCCCCGGGCGACCGGGTGGTGCACACGCCGTGGGGGGACGCCCATCAGGAGCGCCGCGCGGACGGGCCCTGGCCCGGACGGCTGCCCGCGCCGTCGCCCACCCATGTCCCGGCGCAGCCCGCGGCGGTGCGGCTGCTGGACGCGGGCGGGCGCGACGTCGAGGTGAGCGCCCGCGCCGAGGTCCGCTCGGCTCCCGCGCGTCTGGTCCTGCCCGGCGGTGTGAGCCGGGTGGTGGCCTGGGCTGGTCCGTGGCCGGAGCAGGAGCGCTGGTGGGACCCGGAGCAGGCGCGGCGCACCGCGCGGATGCAGGTCGTCGTCGACGACGGGAGGGCTTTACTGCTGGCCGTCATGGGCGGGCGTTGGACCATCGAGGGCGACTACGACACCTGACAGCCCCTCACCGCCCAGGGCCTACCGCCCGCGGCCTGTTCACCACCGAAGCACCACCACCTGGACGAGCACGATGGGATTCACCAACCACCCCCACACCCCGTGGAGCGAGCTGCACCGCCGCCTGGCCGGCGCGCCTGCCCCGGGCGGGCGGACCGTCGTGCCCTTTCCCGTCCCCGCCCAGGCCCCGCCCAGCGAGCCCGCCCCACCGATGCGGCCTGCCTCGCCGCCGTTCGGGCCGGGCTGGGCCGAGCTGCACGTCCACACCACCTACTCCTTCTTGGACGGCGCCAGCGACCCGGCGGCCCTCGTCGACGAGGCCGCCCGCCTGGGCATCGAGACGCTTGCCGTCACCGACCACGACGGCCTCTATGCGGCCGCCGTGTTCGCCGCCGAGGCCCGCCGCACCGGCCTGCGCACCGTGTTCGGCGCCGAGCTGACCTTGGACGCCGAGCTCGCGCCGACCGGCGTGGCGGACCAGGACGGCGAGCACCTGCTGGTCCTGGCCCGCGGCGCCGAAGGCTATCGTCGCCTCGCCAAGATCATCGGCGACGCCCACCTCGCCGGCGGCCAAAAGCGCCGCCCCCGCTACGACCGCGACCGCCTCGCGAACGCCCACGACGGCCACTGGGCCGTCCTCACCGGCTGCCGCAAAGGCGCCGTACGCCGCGCCCTCGACACCGAGGGCCCGCAAGCCGCCGAGCGCGAACTGCGCGCGCTCGCCGACCAGTACGGCCACGACAACGTCTACGTCGAACTCACCGACCACCGGATGCCCGAGGACGACGACCGCAACGACGCCCTCGCCGCCCTCGCCACCCGCCTCGGCCTCCCCCTGGTGGCCACCACCGCCGCCCACCACGCCTCCCCAGCCCAGCTGCGCCTGGCCCAGACCCTCGCCGCACTGCGCCAGAACGCCTCCCTGGCCGAGGCCGAGCCGTACCTTGCCGTCACTGGCGCAGCCCACCTGCGCTCCCCGGCCGAGATGGCCGCCCGCCTCGCCCCCTGGCCCGGCGTCCAGCAGGCCACCGTCGACCTCGCCCGCGCCTGCGCCTTCGACTTCCGCACCCTCTCCCCGCAACTGCCCGGCTTCCCCGTCCCCGACGGCCACACCGAAGCGAGCTGGCTGCGCGAGCTCACCCTGCGCGCCGCCGCCACCCGCTTCAACCCCCGCAACGAAAAGGCCCACCGGCAGGTCGCCTACGAGCTGCAGGTGATCGAGCAGCTCGGCATGGCCGGCTACTTCCTCATCGTCCACGACATCGTCGACTTCGCCCGCCGCGCCGACATCTGGTGCCAGGGCCGCGGCTCGGCCGCCAACTCCGCCGTCTGCTACGCCCTCGGCATCACCTCCGTCGACCCCATCCACTACGGCCTGCTCTTCGAACGCTTCCTCAGCCCCGAGCGCGACGGGCCGCCCGACATCGACCTCGACATCGAGCACCGCCGCCGCGAAGAGGTCATCCAGTACGTCTACGACACCTACGGCCGCGACCACGCCGCCCAGGCCGCCAACGTCATCACCTACCAACCGCGCCTCGCCGTGCGCGACGCCGCCCGCGCCCTCGGCTACGCCACCGGCGACCTCGACCGCTTCGCCCGCGAGACCGGCTGGCACGAGATGCCGCCACCCGACGCACCGGTGCCCGCCGACGTGCGCGACCTCGCCGCCCAACTGCGCGGCCTGCCCCGCCACCTCGGCATCCACTCCGGCGGCATGGTGCTGACGCGCGAACCCATCGCCGAGACGTGCCCCACCGAGTGGGCCACCATGCCCGGCCGCTCGGTCCTCCAATGGGACAAGGACTCCGTCGCCGAGGCCGGCCTCGTCAAGATCGACCTGCTCGGCCTCGGCATGCTCTCCGCCCTGCACGACACCTGCGACCTGATCGCCGAGCACCACGGCATCCGCTACGACCTCGCCACCATCCCCCCGGACGACCCGGCCGTCTACGACATGCTCTGCCGCGCCGACACCGTCGGCGTCTTCCAGGTCGAATCCCGCGCCCAGGCCTCCGCCCTACCGCGTATGCGCCCGCGCCGCTTCTACGACCTCGTCGTCCAGGTCGCCCTCATCCGCCCCGGCCCCATCCAAGGCGGATCCGTGCACCCGTACATCCGCCGCCGCAACGGCCACGAAGAAGCCACCATCCCCCACCCCCTGATGGAACGCGCCCTCGCCAAGACCCTCGGCGTCCCCCTGTTCCAGGAACAGATGATGCAACTCGCCATCGACTGCGCCGGATTCACCCCCACCGAAGCCGACAAACTCCGCCAGGCAATGGGCTCCAAGCGCTCCCACCAGCGGGTCGCCGAGCTGCGCGAGCGCCTGCTCGCCGGCATGGCCGAACGCGGCATCCCCACGGACGTCGCCGAGGACGTCTACGCCAAGATCGACGCGTTCTCCAGCTACGGCTTCCCCGAATCTCACGCGGCCAGCTTCGCCCTGCTGGTGTACGCCTCCGCCTGGCTCAAGCACCACTACCCGGAGGCATTCACCTGCGCCCTGCTGGCCAACCAGCCGATGGGCTTCTACTCACCGCTCACCCTGATCGCCGACGCCAAACGCCACGGCGTCACCGTCCTGCCCGCCGACGTCAACCACAGCAGCCCCCAGCCCACCCTCCAACCCGCCCCCGAACACAGCGCGGAAGCGACGGCCCCCGGACGGCCGGCGATCCGCCTGGGGCTCGCCGCCGTACGCGGCCTCGGCCCCGACCAGGCCGAGACGATCGCCTCCGGCCAGCCGTACACCGACCTGGAGGACTTCGCACGCCGCACCGCCCTGCCCGCCCCCGTCCTCGAGGCCCTCGCCACCGCCGGCGCGTTCGCCAGCCTCGGCGTGACCCGCCGCCAAGCCCTGTGGTCCGCCGGGCTGCTCGCCCGCACGAGCGACGCCATGCTGCCCGGCACCGCCCCCGCGCTCACCGCACCGGCCGGCCTGCCGGAGATGACCGCCGTCGAGGAGACCATCGCCGACCTGTGGGCCACCGGCGCCTCCGCCACCACCCACCCCGTCCAGCACGCCCGCCCGCACCTGCAGCGCTGCGGAGCCATGACCGCCTCCGACATCAAGCACGCCGCGACCCCCGGAACGATGGTCGCCGTCGGCGGCCTGGTCACCCACCGCCAGCGCCCACCGACGGCCGGCGGCGTCCTGTTCATCTCCCTCGAAGACGAGACCGGCCTCGTCAACATCATCTGCCAGCCCCACGTCTGGGAACGCCAACGCCGCGTCGCCCTCGGCAACGCCGGCCTGCTCGTCCACGGAACCGCCGAACGCCGCGACGGCGCGATCAACCTGGTCGCCACGCGCCTCACCCCGCTCACCCTCGGCCCCGGCACCAGAAGCCGCGACTTCCAATGACCCCCGACCCGCCGACCCGGTCCGCGTCCGTACCGGTCAGCGGCACAACCCCGCTGACCAGCCCGCCGCGCACGGGATACCGTGACCACCCGAACCACCGGAGGGGCACCATGGCCGACACCAGCACACCGCGCAACGCCGGCGGCCGCCCCAAGGGCCCCACCGCCGTCGACGCCGACCGTCTCACCGACCGCCAGCGCCGCGTGATCGAGGTCATCCGCGATTCGGTCCAACGCCGCGGCTACCCGCCGTCCATGCGCGAGATCGGCCAGGCCGTCGGCCTGTCCAGCACCTCCTCGGTCGCCCACCAGGTCAAAACCCTCGCCCGCAAGGGCATCCTCTACCAGGACCCCCAGCGCCCCCGCGCCTACCGCGTCACCGCCGACCAGCCCCAAGCACCCACCACAGCGGCCTACGCCATCGCCTCCGGAGCCGTCCCCGTCCCCCTGGTGGGCCGGATCGCCGCCGGCGGCCCGATCCTGGCCGAGCAGACCATCGAAGACGTCTTCCCACTGCCCCGCCAGCTCGTCGGCGAAGGCGAGCTGTTCGCGCTCACCGTGCGCGGCGACTCCATGGTCGAGGCGGCCATCACCGACGGGGACACCGTCGTCGTCCGACGCCAGCCGGTCGCCGAGAACGGCGACATCGTGGCCGCGATGATCGACGGCGAGGCCACCGTCAAGCGGCTCAAGCGCGAGCACAGCCGGACCTGGCTGATGCCGCACAACCCGGCGTACGAGCCGATCAACGGCGACAACGCCACCATCCTGGGCAAGGTCGTCGCCGTCCTACGCCGCCTCTGACCCACCGCAGCCCATGCCCCAGGACGTCCGATCCCTGGATGAGTCCGTCGTGGCGTGCCCGGGCTGCGGTGTCGGCCGACCGGCCCCATCCGGCTCCACGACGGGTTCGGCTGGCTGCACTCTGGAAGCATGAGTCCCCGGGGATCGGCGCAGGTGACGCTGCCGCATGTCGAGCCGATGCTCGCGACGGCCGGCCCACTGCCAGCCGGGCCGGGCTGGATGGGGGAGGTGAAGTGGGACGGGGTGCGGTGCGTGGCGTACGTACCCGAGGCCGCGCCGGTCCGGCTGCTCGGCCGCCACGGAACGGACTTTACCGACCGGTTTCCTGAGGTGGCCGAGGCCCTGACGGTGCGGGGCCCGCTGGTCCTGGACGGCGAGCTCGTGGTCATGCGGGGAGGCCGCCCCTCGTTCGCGGCCCTGCAGGGCCGTGTCCACCGCACGCGTCTCGCCGCGGTACGGGCCGCGGCAGCCGCTGCGCCCGCCGTTTTCGTGGCGTTCGACCTCCCGCACAGCGGGGAGCGATCACTGCTCATGGAGCCGTACGCGCGGCGGCGAGAGCTGCTGGAGGGCTTGGAGCTGGAGCGGCCGGGCCTGCGGGTGCCGCCGGTGTGGGACTCGGTCGCCGAGGCGTTCGGCTGGACACGGGAGCACGGGCTGGAAGGTGTCGTCGCCAAACGATCCGACTCCCCGTACCGGCCAGGCACACGCTCCCAGGACTGGGTCAAGATCAAGCACCTGCGTACCGCCGACGTCGTGATCGGCGGCTGGCTGCCCGCCCCCGGCGAAGCATCGGTCCGCGCGGTCCTGGTCGGCGTTCCGGTCGAAGCCGAAGGTCGACTGACCTTCGTCGGCTCGGTCGGCACCGGACTCACCGGGGCGGAACGCCGCGCCCTGGCTGCTGTGCTGCGGCGCATCGACTCCCCGGTGTCCCCGTTCACCGCCGCCGGGCTGGGACTGCCACGCGGCACCCTGGTCCACTTCGTCCGCCCTGAGCTGCGCGCCGAGGTCGAGTTCCTCGAACTCACCGACGCCGGCCGGCTCCGTCAGCCGGTGTGGCGAGGTCTGCGCGGCTGACCGCCGCCCGACCATGGCACCGACCATCCGATCAGCAGACGCTGAACGGGACAGCCGGGAGCGGCGGTCGCGACAGGCCGGGAGTTCGTGGGAGCGGAACGGGCCCACGTCGCCCGGCAACGCCCCGGGCTGGCGTGGGGCCGTCGTCCGGAGCGCCCTGCCACCGCCTCCGTCAATGGAGCAGGGCCGTGCAGGGCGAGAGCCGGACGACGGGCCGGGCGGGGTGGGACTGACGGCACTGAGGCAGTGGGCGGTGCGCCCACCTCCCTAACGGCGCTGGCCCGCGCGGGCTGATCGGCTAAGCGGTGGGCGGATGACGCCGTCTGTCGGCTGGCGCTGTGGTCGTCGGCTGACAGGTTGCCGTGACGTGCCGTGGATCCCCCACGTGTGGCAGCCGGGGGCATGGGGCGGGCTGTGGTGCACCGCACCGGCACTGCGGCAACTCGCCCTACGGCGGCCCGAGTTGTCCGTCCCCCGACAGGCGAGAGTGCTGATGTGAGGCAGATCACGAGGCTGCACCTCCCGGGCGGTTGGCGGCGAGTCGGGATGGTGAGGAGCGGCGCGGCGGCGCGGTGATCAGCGGAGTTGCGTCCGGCAACCACTAATACCCAACGGTAGTTTGATCACTGGTCGTATCCGGTCGCATCCGACCCGTGAAATTCGTTGCCCGGCGCATGAGTGTCCAGCTCCCGTACGCACTTAGCTGGTTGGCGGGGCATCCGAGAACTTCCGGGTCACAGCCCCACTTCCCTGCCCTGTGAGTGAAGCGAGGCGAGTTGAACACCACCGTTGGTCGAGTGCTCCAGGCGGGCCCCCAGGGCCGCGCCGGCTACACGCGGTCCGGGCGGCCAGCCTGCGCCGGTCCGCTGGAGCCGAGTACCGGGCACCGCGAGAGCGCGGACGGTGCGGCATGAGCGGCGGCGAGATCTTCTCCACCGGCACCGGGCCCGACGCCTGGTCGGACTGGGACGCACCACCCTGGCAGGCGCCGCGCTCCTACGCCCTGCCGATCGAGTTCGAGGCCTTCTACCTCGCGAAGAGCGAGACCTACCTCGAGTACGCCGAGATCGGCCTCGCCGACAGCGGGGCGGCCTGGGAACTGATCCACGAGGTCTTCCTGTACATCCTGGTGACCTGGGACGACATGCTCGTCGAGCGCTCCTTCATGGAAGCCGCCTGGGACGTGCTGCGCGCCGCCGTCGCCTACGAAAAGCGCCGCCGCAGCAGGCCCGAGGGACCCGCCGGCGCACCCTCCTTCTTCTGGAAGATGACCTTCGGCCACGCGATGATCCGCAGCCGCGTCCGGCTCTCCCGGGAACCCGACGAGCTGCGCCAGGCCATAGCGCAGCTGCCGCCCCGCCAGTTCGACGTGATCGTGCTCAAACACTTCATGGAGCGCAGCCGCGACGAGATCGCCTGGCTGCTGGGCATCAAGCCCGTGACAGTCGACCACCACCACCGCCGCGCCAAGCAGCAGCTGCGCCGCGACCTCGGCCTGGCCGAGGACCCCACCACCGCGCCGAAAAGTTCTACCCGACCCCGGGCCGAGCGGCCCCGTCCCACGAAGGAGACCAGGTGACCGACAAGGGAACCGACGCCCCGCTCGACCTCGACGCCATGCTCGCCGCCGCAGGCGCCGCTGCCCGGGCCCGTCGCAGCCCACGCCCGCCGGGCTGGCAGGCCGAAGGCCTGCGGCGCCTGGCCTACGACTACGCCGACTTCGGCGCCGGCACATACGCCCAACCCGGCTGGTGGGAGGCGAAGGCCGCCGCCTGGCCCAAGCTCAACTCCCTGTCCCGGTGGGTCATCAACCGCGCGGACGCCCCCCACCAGATCGCCCTCCTCGCCCAAGAAGGCGAAGGGAGCGACGGCGCCCTGGTCTTCGGCTGCCTGCTGCTGCTCACCGGCCACCCGCGCAGCGCCGAATTCTGGTGGGGCTACGCCGCCGGCGCCGACAACCACACGGCCAGCTACTGCCTCTACCTGTACAACCTCCACCATGGCGACCTCGGCGAGGCCCAGACCTGGTTCGAACGCGCCACCCTGCCGATGGCCGGTTGCGAGGCCGGCGACACCATCCGCCCGAGCCTGCCGCCGGTCGACAACTACTTCCGGCTCCTGTCCCTGTTCACCAAGAACGCCGACGCCTACGGCACTACCGCCGCGCAGCCCGACGCAGACCTGCTCGCCGCCATCGAGCGGCTGATCCACCGCGACACTGGAACCGAGGCCGACGGGCCCGACGGTACCGACGGGATCGCAGGCCTCCCCGACCAGGGCCTGGTGGACACCCTGTCCGCCTTTACCAGCCGCCGCTGACCCCTCACCGGCCCCGGCTATCCCGTCAGGTCCGACGGGACAGCCTCCCGGGCCCACACCTTCTTCCCGCGTCGGCCCGTCCGACGACACCACAAGCTGCGCAACACGGCCGACACCGACCGCGAAAGACGACGGCTTCGACATCGCCGTCCCATGCCGGGCACCTGCACGGCCTCCTCTGCCAGTAGCCCACCCACCGACCCGACCAGGAGAACCCCCGTGTCCCCCGTCCTACACAACGCCGCGCTCATCACCGCAGCCGGCACCGCCTGGTACGCCGTGGCAATCACCGCCGCGGCCGTCACCGCCGTCGCCGCCCGCAGTGCCGACCGCCGCCGCGACGCCCGGGAGGTCCTCAAGGTCCTCCTGCGCCGCCACGCCCGCTAACGCCACCACGCCCGCCAGCCCTCGGCAGCGGATGAAGCAACCCGGGCACGGACATCCACGTGGCGTCCGTGCCCGCACCTCCTACCGTTCGTTACGCCCCGAGCACCCGGCCAGGGCGCGGCCGTGCGGCGCCGAACCGGCCTGGTAGTGAACGGCCCCCGGATCCGCCCCGTGTGGTGTCGGTGGCGGCTGGAATGCTGAGCTTCATGGACGACGAGGCGCTGATGCGAGGCCGGGTCTACGGAGCCGACCACGACGACCCCGAACCCGGACCCCAGCCGGGGCACGAATACCGCGAGCTCGTCGGCGGGCCACTCGACGGCCTCCTGCTGGACGTCACCGGCTGGCCCGCCGACCAGCTCGCCGACGGCGCCGCGCTGGCCACTGAGATCGGCCGGTACGGCGCCGGCGGCCGAGCCCACTACGAACCCCGCCTCACGGACCCTTCCCGCTGGGACTGGCAGGGGGACACCCCCTGAACACCACCCGGACCAACACCAGCGGCATCGCTGCGCCCGACCGCACACACTGAAAGGACCGGTCCGCGCCCGAACCCCCGAGCGGGCAGCGGATCGGTCCCGATGCCGGGCCGCAAAGATCAGCGCCGGAAGCAGGCAGGAGCCGATCACGGTCACCGAGGGGCCGCCCGCCCACTGCCGCCGTACGCGGCACTGCCGGATTCCTTAGGACCACGTACGAGGCCAGTCGGTCCCAGAGGCCGCTACTGACGTTGGCGCTTCAAGGTGATTGGCCTGTTTGTGTAGCTGACTGACGGCCATGTGCGCGCTATGCCGTTGGTATGCGCTATGCGGATGGGGGCGGGCTGACGGCGAAGGCACGTCAGCGCCGCGAGACGGTGCGGCTGGAGGCCGCCGCGTTGTTCGACGAAGGCGTCCCACCGAAGGAGGTTGCCCACAGGTTGCGGGTGAGCGCGAAGTCGGCCTATCAGTGGCACCTGTCGGCGACGGGTGAAAACTGACCGCTGATCGGCGGATGAAACGGGACCCACTTCGCGATCTTCTGTTCATCCTGATCTTCATCGAGGGTCAGGAGGAGAGGGTGATTCGCGTGGAGGACTGGGCTGAGATCCGTCGGCTGCACCGGGCCGAGCAGATGCCGATCCGGGCAATCGCCCGGCATCTGGGGATCTCGAAGAACACGGTGAAGCGGGCGTTGGCGACGGACCGGCCGCCGGTCTATCAGCGGCCGTTGAAGGGATCGGCGGTTGATGCGGTCGAGCCTGCGATCCGCGAGCTGCTGCGGCAGACGCCGGCGATGCCGGCGACGGTGATCGCCGAGCGGATCGGCTGGGACCGTGGGCTGACCATTCTCAAGGAGCGGGTGCGCGAGCTGCGGCCGGCCTATCTGCCGGTCGATCCGGTCTCTCGGACGGTCTACTCGCCGGGCGAGCTCGCGCAGTGCGATCTGTGGTTTCCGCCGGCCGAGATCCCGCTGGGCTACGGGCAGACGGGACGCCCGCCGGTGCTCGTCGTCGTGTCCGGCTATTCCAGGGTGATCACCGCGCGGATGTTGCCGTCCCGCTCCACCGCCGACCTGATCGACGGGCACTGGCGGCTGCTGACCGGCTGGGGCGCCGTCCCGAAGACGCTCGTTTGGGACAATGAGAGCGGCGTCGGCCAGGGAAAGCTGACGTCGGAGTTCGCAGCGTTCGCCGGCCTGCTCGCGACCAGGATCCACCTCTGCCGGCCTCGTGACCCGGAGGCGAAAGGCCTGGTGGAGCGGGTGAACGGCTATCTGGAGACCAGCTTCCTGCCTGGCCGCACGTTCGCCGGACCGGGCGACTTCAACACCCAGCTCACCGCCTGGTTGCAGGTCGCCAACCGCCGGCACCACCGCACGATCGGCTGCCGGCCCGCCGAGCGCTGGGAAGCCGACCGGTCCGAGATGCTCACCCTGCCACCGGTCGCACCGCCCAACTGGTGGCCCCAGACGACCCGGCTCGGACGCGACCACTACATCCGCGTCGACACTTGCGACTACTCCGTCCACCCCCGCGCGATCGGGCAGCAGATCACCGTCCGGGCCGACACCGAGGAGATCGTCGCCACCAACCGCACCGGCGAGGTCGTCGCCCGCCACAGCCGATGCTGGGCTCGGCACCAGACCATCACCGACCCCGAGCACACCGCCGCGGCCCAGACCTTGCGCGGCCAGGCGATCCGGCAGCGGGCCTCACGCGCCTGGGCCTCGAGCCTGACCGCTCTCGCCCCCGATGACCTCGGCGTTGAAGTCGAACAGCGTGAGCTCGGTTCCTACGACCGCATCTTCACCCTCATCGAGGGCGGCGCCGGCAAGGAGGACACCTGATGGCTCGCACCGCCACCGCCACGACCACCGCAGAGCAGACGCCCAAGGAAGGGCGGCAGACCTCGGCAGACCTCGCGTTCCTCGCCCGCGCCATGAAGGCACCCGCTCTGCTGGACGCCGCCGAGCGCTTGGCCGAGCGGGCCCGCACCGAGTCCTGGACCCACCTCGAATACCTGGTCGCCTGCCTGCAGCGCGAGGTCTCCGCCCGTGACAGCCACGGCGGCGAACAGCGCATCCGGGCCGCCCGATTCCCCGCGGTCAAGACCATCGAGGAGATCGACACCGCCCATCTGCGGGGCATGACGCGCCAACAGCTCGCCCACCTGGGCACACTGGACTTCATAGCCGCGAAGGAGAACGTGGTCTTCCTCGGGCCGCCCGGCACCGGCAAGACCCACCTGGCCACCGGACTCGCCATCCGGGCCTGCCAGGCCGGCCACCGGGTCGCGTTCGCCACCGCCTCCCAATGGGTCGACCGCCTCGCCGCCGCCCACCACACCGGCCGCCTCCAGGACGAACTCGTCAAACTCGGCCGCTACCCGTTGATCGTTGTCGACGAGGTCGGCTACATCCCCTTCGAGCCCGAGGCCGCGAACCTGTTCTTCCAGCTCGTCTCGAACAGATACGAAAGGGCCAGCGTGATCGTCACCTCGAACAAGCCCTTCGGACGCTGGGGAGAAACCTTCGGCGACGAGACCGTCGCCGCCGCCATGATCGACCGGCTCGTCCACCACGCCGAGGTCCACTCCCTCAAGGGCGAGTCCTACCGCATGCGAGGCCGCGGGGACCTCGGCCGCACACCGACCAGCAACGACTAACAAGATCAACAGAAGACGCGAGGGTCAGAACTCAACCGCCGGAACCGGGTCACGGTTCAACCGCCGCCGACAGCACCAAGCCTGGCGTGAGGGCGGGGCCGGTGCGCTGGCTTCACGGGGACCGGGTGGGCAGCGATGCAAGCTGTCGGCGCGGTGCCGGGTGAAGCTGGCCGAGTACCTCGAGCAGGGGCCGGCCGTGCATGGCTGGGACGAGGACCAGGTGTGGACCGGCGCGCGGGTGGCGACGCTGATCGGGCGGAAGTTCCACGTCACTTACAGCGTCTCGGGAGCCACCCGCCTGATGCACCGACTCGGCTTCACCCCGCAGGTACCCGCGCGGCGTGCCGCGGAACGCGACGAGCAGGCGGTGTCCGCGTGGATGGAGGTGACCTGGGCGGAGGTAAAAGCGCCCGGGCGGCCTGCGACGGATGGCTCTGCTTCGAGGACGAAGCCGGGTTCACCCGCAGGCCGCCCAAGGGACGCACATGGGGACGCCGTGGCGTCACCCCGGTCGTGAGGGTGGGCGGCCGGGGCTCCGGACGGGTGTCGGTCGCCGGGCTGATCGCGATGCGGCCGGGCTCGCGGACCCGGCTGTGCCACCGGCTGCGGTGCCATACCGGGCGCAAGGGCGAACGCCGCAGCCTGTCCGAGCGCGACTACATCGGCCTGATCGACGGCATCCACCAGCTGGTCAAGGCACCGATCGTGCTGGTCTGGGACCGGCTCAACACCCACGTCTCCCATGCCATGCGCGACCTGATCAACGCGCGGGACTGGCTGACGGTGTTCATCCTGCCCGCATACGCGCCCGAGCTGAACGCGGTCGAGTACCTATGGGCCCACGTCAAGCGCAGCCTGGCGAACCTCGCCAGCGTCGCTCTGGACCGACTCGCCATGCTCGTCCGCAACCGGCTCAAACGGCTCCAGTACCGCCCCGACGTCCTCGACGGCTTCCTCGCCGGGACCGGACTCTCCCTCGACCTCCCACCGCCATCACCTTGAAGCGCCGAAGTCAGTAACGTGCTGGTGGCAGACCGCCCGAAAACGCGAACGAGGCGCGGCGCCCGAGTGGGCACCGGACCTCGTCCGACAGTGGAGCGCCAGGCCCGGGTTGCACGGACTCTCCCTACTGAAAGTAGGACGTGCTCTGGTAGCACCGCTGACGCCTGACGAGGAATTATCTCCCTCGCGACGAGAAGAATATTAGCAGGTCAGCGGCCCACCGCCGAACCTGCGCAGCACCAGTAAGAGCCAGTGGAAGGCCGCCCAGGAGAGCGCCCCGCTACTGGCAGAGCCAGCGGTCGCACGGACTATCAGCGGCGAAATTGCCGGGTTCAGGAAAGGCGCAAGCCCTCGGCCACGACTCGGAACCTGCGGACAGGCATTGGTATGGCAAAACCACTAGTCGTAGATCGGACAATTCGCCACACTTGCGTGATGCAGCTCACACACGTCCATGCGCGCCTCTTCCGCAACATCGTCGACAGCGGGAAGGTGTCCATCCAGCCTGACGTCACCTGCCTGGTCGGCAAGAACGAGAGCGGGAAGACCGCGCTACTGTCAGCGCTCTACCGCTTCAACCCGGTCTACCCGAGAGATGTGTTCGAGGTCTCGAAGGACTACCCCCGGTGGCGGTTGATCAAGGACCGGAAGGCGTCCGACCTCGACGAGGTCAAGCCGATCACCTGCGTGTTCGAGCTGAGCGATGAGGACCTCAAAGCGGTGGAGGACGAGCTCGGACCGGGTGTCGTCACCAGCCGCTCTTTCCAGATGAGCCTGTCCTACAAAAAGCGGGCGAGCGTCACAGTTGATCTGGACGGAAGTGCCGCCTGCGTCAACGTACTCAAGGACACCGGAGCTCCCGATGCGCTGCGCACCGTCCTGGCCAGCAACGAGTGCCTCGACGACCTCGCCGAACAGGCGGAGTCCCTGACTGAACCGGAGGACGGCTCGTTCACCGCTGAGCAGGTCCAGAGCGTCGCCTCGGCTGCACGGACCCGTCTCGCTGAGGCGGGAAGCACCTGGCACCGTGTCGTCGGGATTCTGCGGGCGCGTCTGCCTAAGTTCTTCTACTTCGGTGAGTACCAGACGCTGCCCGGACGCATTGATCTTCAAGCGCTGGGGGGCGGCGAGGAGCCCGGTGCCACGGCTCTGCAGACCGCGCGTGCCCTCCTGCGGCTCGCGGATACCAATACGGGCGCGCTGACCGAGGAAAACTTCGAGGAACGCAAGGCCGAGCTGGAGGCGGTCAGCAACCAGCTCTCGGAGGAAGTCTTCGAGTACTGGACCCAGAACCCGGATCTGTCGGTCGAGATCGACATCGACAAGACCACCCAGAACACCCCCAACGGTCAGGCCGCGGTCGCCCGCTATCTGGACGTCCGGGTCAAGGACCGCAGGCACGGCTTCACCAACAACTTCGGCCAGCGCTCCAGTGGCTTTCAGTGGTTCTTCAGCTTCCTGGCCGCCTTCTCCGAGTTCGAGGACTACCCGCACGGCGTGGTCGTCCTCCTCGACGAGCCCGCACTGACCCTCCACGGGAAAGCCCAGGCCGACTTCCTTCGCTTCATCGAGGAACGCCTCGCCCCGCACGCCCAGGTCGTCTACACCACGCACTCCCCCTTCATGGTGGACGTCGCCCACCTGGACCGGGTGCGCATCGTGGAAGACCGAGGACCGGCGACCGGAGCCGTCGTCACCGACGAAGCCCTCGCCGTGGCCGGAGACTCCCTCTTTCCCCTCGAAGCAGCCCTCGGTTACGACATCGCCCAGAACCTGTTCGTCGGACCCGACAACCTCCTGGTCGAGGGCACCAGCGACTTCACCTACCTCACGCTGTTCAGCGACCACCTCAAGGAGATCGGCCGCGCCCATCTCGACCCCCGCTGGCGGGTGCTTCCGGCCGGCGGCGCGACCAACATCCCCGCCTTCGTCGCCTTGGTCGGCCGCGCCCTCCAGGTCACCGTTCTCATCGACGGCAGCCCGTCCGGTGTCACCAAACTGAAGAACCTGGCCGACCGCGGCCTCCTGTCCAAGAAGCGACTTCTGCTGACCGACACGTTCAGCGGCATCGATCCCAGCGACATTGAGGACCTCTTCAGCCCGGGCGACTACCTCAAGCTCTACAACACCGCCTTCGGTACCAGTCTGAAGGTCGCCGATCTCAACGGGGCGGACCGGATCATCGCCCGTATCGGTCGCGCCACCGGACAACCGTTCACCGAACACGGGCGTCCCGCTGAGGTTCTTCTCCGACAGCGGAGCACCTTTATGCAGAGCCTGAGCGAGACGACGCTCGCCCGGTTCGAGGGGCTCTTCGAAGCCGTGAACGGCACCCTGAGCTGACCCAAGCCGCTGCCCGCGTCGCGTCTCGTCGAGGGCCAGGCCGCCGCGCGGGTGTGGCCGAGGACCAGGCGGTCACCGACGAGCTGGACCGGCTGCGCGGGCAGCTGGAGGCGTCACGGGGCCCTGATGGCCGAGAGGCCCTAGCCTGGATCGACTGGAGTCGCCTCCACCAGCAGGAAGGGGTCGGTCCGCGCTGGACACGGCCAACCGGCTAGACCTGGCCCGGTGACAACCGGGCCAGCGCACCGCCACCGACGAACGGCTGGCGGCTGAGCCTTGGTCAGTTAGCCATCGAGTGCGATCGCGTTTTTGGCTCGCTCGACCGAGGCTTCGGCGGCCGGACCACCGGGATTTTCGGTGGCCAGTGCCTGGTTGAGCTCGACGAACGACCGCATTCGCCCCTCATAGGAGGCGAAGGCTGTGCGATGGTCACCCCCCGCCCGGCCGAGGGCGTCGGCCAGTACGTAGGCGCCCACGAGGGCCAGGCTGGTCCCTTGGCCTGACAGAGGAGACGCGCAGTAGGCCGCGTCACCGAGTAGGACCGCCCTGCCCTGCGACCAGCGGTCCATGCGGATCTGCATCATGGCGTCGAAGTAGAAGTCGGGCGCATTCCGCATGGCCTTCAGCAGCCGGGGCGTCTCCCAGCGCAGGGCCGCCATCCGCCCGGCGACGAGCTTCTTCTGCTGTTCGGCATTGCGCTGGCCGGCGGAAAGCGGCTCAGCTGCGAAGCCGAACGTGATCCTCAGCTCGCTGTTGTCGCGCACCGGATAGATGCCGTAGCCGGCCTCGCCGTCCCTGAGCCACAGTTGCCAGTCCTCCAGGGCCAGGAAGTTGTCCGCACTGAAGATCGCCAGATGCATGCCCAGGTGGCGGGCGAACTGCTCTTCCGGCCCGAAGGCCAGTCGCCGCACGGCCGAGTGCAGGCCGTCGGCTCCCACGACCAGGTCGAAGGTGCGCGGGTGGCCGTGCTCGAAGGCGACCCGTATGCCGTCCTCGTCCTGGTCGAGTGCGGTGACGCTGTCCCCGAACACGAACTCGGCTTTGCTGCTCGCCCGTTCGTGAAGTATGCGTACCAGGTCTTCGCGCAGCAGCTCGATGTCGTCGCTGTCCAGCCGGCCGCTGCTGAACGTCGTCTCGGTTGATCGGTGGATCTCCTTGCCATCACCGTCCAGCACTGACATGCCGCGCATCCTGGTGCGGTGGGCTCGGGCCCGGTCCAGGAGGCCCATTCGCTCGACGACGTCGAGTGCGGCGCCGCGGATATCGACGGCCTGTCCGCCACTGCGGGGGCCCGGCGCGTGTTCCACCACTGTCGGGGCGAAGCCGTGTTGGCGCAGCCAGTGCGCGAGCGCGGACCCCGCGATACCGGCGCCAGAGATGAGCACAGTCTTCATGTGGAAGCTCCTTAATACGCTGTACGCACCCTGAATGTACGCCGTACACGCGTGGCTTCCAACTGCTATTTTGGGTTCGTGTCCTAGGACAGTGGGCCCGTTTCGGCACTCCGCGCTGGTAAGGTCTGATCTAGTACAGATTTGGCGGGCACCGAAAGAATTTCAAGGAGTCGACAAGATGGCCTCGGCATCCGATCCGCCGTTCCGGCGCATCGCCGACGAGATCGGGCGGCGCATCGCCAACGGCACACTCGCCCCGGGCGATCGTGTGCCCTCCACCCGTCAGATCGCACGGGAATGGGGAGTCGCGCTCGCCACCGCCACCAAGGCCCTCACCGCACTGCGTCTGGAAGGGCTGGTCGAAGCCCGCCCCCGGGTCGGCACAGTGGTGGCCACCGGGAACCGTGCGCCGTCGTCAGGTGATCGGCCCCCGTCGAGGCACAAGCCTGCGGCCACCGCCGATCACGAACTGACCCGGGAACGGATCATCCGCACCTCCATCGACATCGCCGACGGCGAAGGGCTGGCCGCGCTCTCCATGCGCAGCGTCGCGGCCCGGCTCGGCGTCGCCGCCATGTCCCCGTACCGGTACGTCAACAGCAAGGACGATCTGGTTCTTCTGATGGCGGATGCAGTCTTCGGCGAGGAGGTCTATCCAGTCGAGCCGCCGACGGGCTGGCGGGTGCGCCTGGAGTTCGGGGCACGCACCCTGTGGGGGATCTACCGCAGGCACCCCTGGCTCGCGCAGGTTGGCACGCTGACCCGCCCCCTGATGCTGCCCGCCCTGATGGTCCACGCTGAGTGGGCGCTTGCCGCCCTCGACGGCCACGGCCTCGATCCGACGACCATGCTCGACCTGCACGTCCTGCTCTACAGCTACGTTCAGGGCATCGCCGTCCACCTGGAGCGGGAGGCCCAGGCCGAGGCCGCCACCGGCCTGTCCGAGGACCAGTGGATGGACCATCAGACTCCCGCTCTCCAGGCGATCACCGCGGCAACCCAGTACCCCGTGTTCGCCAGGGTCACCGGCAGCCTCAAAAACGGCTACGACCTCGACTTGGACGCGCTGTTCGAGTTCGGCCTCAAGCCACTCCTCGACGGCATCGCAGCCATCATCGAGGACCCACCGCCCCGCCACACGACCTTGTGATTGGGAGAGGACCGCCCTGTTTTGTCTCATTCGATTACGCCACAGCCCCGTGACGGCCAGAAGCCAGCCCCTCAACCACGCCTGCCACGGGCGCCCCTGACCGACCCATTCGGACAGTTCCAATACCCGACTCCACCATTAGCCATCTATCCGGCCGACGCCATCGAGGCCCATCGAGCGTTCATCGCGCGCCGGCGAACGCTCCGCCCCAGCGAGGAATACCGAACCCCGACGAGCGAGGAGTGGGACGCCTTCCTCGCCCACTTCGAGAAGCGCAAACTCTCGCTCGGCACCTGCGCTCGCGCATTCGGAACCTCGTGCATCCACGAGCACGTCCCGTTGACCGAACTAGTTTGGGCTCCCCTCCAGGTCAACTCATAGTGACGACAGGGGGGTTAGGGCTACCGCTGGCGGGTGGCGGTGACTGCGCGTGTGGTGGTGGATCTGGTTTCATCGCGTGTCGTCGAGTAGGTCGGCCCGTGGAGGTATGGATGCCAGAGCAGAGCACGACGGTCCGGGACGTGGCGGCGTTGAAGGTGGCGAGGGTCGGCCGCGTCGAGAAGAGCGATGACCCGCTGCGGCCGTTCCGGATCGTAGACGCTGATGGCACCGAGGTGGCGGCGGTCAGTGAGTTCCTGCACCACATGCTCGCCGACGACGCGAGTCCGACGTCGTTGCGGTCCTATGCCTATGAGCTGTTGGCGTGGGTCCGGTTCCTACGCGCCGTGGACGTTCCCTGGGATCTGGCGAGCCGGGTCGAGGCCCGTGACTTCGCGCTGTGGCTGAAGACCACGAAGAAGCCGCCGCGGCAGCGCCGGCCCGATGCGCCCGCCCCGGGTTCGGTGAATCCGGTCACGGGGAAGGCCGCGCCCGGCGAGAACTATGCCGTTCGGACTAGGCGGCACGCTCGCGCGGTGATCCGGTCGTTTTACGAGTACCACCGCGAGACCCACGGCCGGCCGCTGATCAACCCGTTCCCGCAGGGTGGGGCTGTTGACGAGGGGAGTCTGAATGCGCATCACAACCCGATGCAGCCGTTCCGGCGGCCCTCACGCCGGGGCACCTATCAGCCGAAGGAGCCCAAGCCCACCCCGAGGATCATTCCTGACCAGGCGTTCAACGACCTGTTCGCCGGGTTGAAGTACAACCGGGACAGGGCCCTGATCGCGTTCTACATCTCCACCGGCGCCCGCGCCTCTGAACTGCTCGGCGTCCTGCAGGGCCTGGTCTCGCCCGGGGACCAGACGATCGGCGTGCTCCGCAAGGGCAGCCAGGTCCTGCAGCACCTTCCCGCCTCCGCCGACGCATTCGTGTGGCTGCGGCTCTACCAGCAAGAACTGCGTGGCATGCTCCCCAAGCACCCGTCGGAGCCGCTGTGGTGGACGCTGCGACGGCCCTTCCGCCCGCTGGAGTACGACGCGGCCCGGATGGTCTTCACCCGTGCCAACCAGCCGCTCGGTGCGAACTGGACCCTGCACGACCTGCGGCACAGTGCGGCTACTGACTTCGGCGCTTCAAGGTGATGGCGGTGGGAGGTCGAGGGAGAGTCCGGTCCCGGCGAGGAAGCCGTCGAGGACGTCGGAGCGGTACTGAAGCTGTTTGAGGCGGTTGCGGACGAGCGCGGCGAGTCGCTCCGGAGCGACGCTGGCGAGGTTCGCCAGGCTGCGTTTGACGTGGGCCCATAGGTACTCGACCGCGTTCAGCTCGGGTGCGTATGCGGGCAGGATGAACACCGTCAGCCAGTCCCGCGCGTTGATCAAGTCGCGCATGGCATGGGAGACATGGGTGTTCAACCGGTCCCACACCAGCACGATCGGCGCCTTGACCAGCTGGTGGACCCCGTCTATCAGCCCGATGTAGTCGCGCTCGGACAGGCTGCGGCGTTCGCCCTTGCGCCCGGTATGGCACCGCAGCCGGTGACAGAGCCGGGTCCGCGAGCCCGGCCGCATCGCGATCAGCCCGGCGACCGAGACCCGTCCGGAGCCCCGGCCGCCCACCCTCACGACCGGGGTGATGCCACGGCGTCCCCACGTGCGTGCCTTGGGCGGTCTGCGGGTGAACCCGGCTTCATCCTCGAAGCAGAGCCATCCGTCGCAGGCCGCCCGGGCGCTTTTACCTCCGCCCAGGTCACCTCCATCCACGCGGCGACTGCCTGCTCGTCGCGTTCCGCGGCACGCCGCGTTGGGACCTGCGGGGTGAAGCCGAGTCGCTGCATCAGGCGGGTGGCTCCCGAGACGCTGTAGGACACGTGGAACTTGCGGCCGATCAGCGTCGCCACTGAGGTTCCCCCGACGTGCGGAAGGTTGCCGGAGATGGCCTGATTGGCCATGAGAAGGGAGCCTCTGCCATGGCCGCACCGATGAAGTACCCGCCCGAGTTGCGACGGCGTGCGGTGGAGATGTACCGCACCGCCGACCCGAAGCCCGTGATCCGCAAGATGGCCCGCGACCTGGGCGTGCACCACGAAGCGCTGCGCAACTGGATCCGCCAGGACGAGGCGGACCGGGGCGAGCGGGACGACCGGCTGACCACCGCGGAGAAGGAGGAGCTGGCCGCTCTGCGGAAGGAGAACGCCGAGCTCCGCCGGTCCTGCGAGATCCTCAAGGCCGCCTCGGCTTTTTTCGCCCAGGAGCTCGACCCGACCCGGCGACGGTACTGAAGCTCATCGACGAGCACCAGGACCGCTTCGGGGCCGAGCCCGTCCTCCGGGAACTGCACATCCCCGCCTCCACCTACTACCGCTGGCGCCGCGACGTGGCGGAGCCGTGCGAGCGCAAGCGCCACGACGCCGAGCTCACCGAGCACATCCGCCGCATCCACGCCGACTCCGACGAGACGTACGGCTCCCCGCGCGTCCACGCCGTCCTGCGGCGCGAGGGCACCCGGGTCGGCCGAAAGCGGGTCGAACGCCTCATGCGCCAGGCCGGCATCCAGGGCGTCAGCCCGCGCCGGCCCCGCTCCTTCACCCGCCGCGACCCGGCGGCGGATCTCGCCCCGGACCTGGTCCAGCGCGACTTCACCGCCGTCGCGCCGAACCGGCTGTGGGTCGCCGACATCTCGCTGATCCCCACCGGCGAGGGACCGTG
Source organism: Streptomyces viridifaciens (assembly GCF_001888885.2). Lineage (NCBI taxonomy): Bacteria > Bacillati > Actinomycetota > Actinomycetes > Kitasatosporales > Streptomycetaceae > Streptomyces > Streptomyces viridifaciens. Next base: position 405,049 of record NZ_CP090840.1, on the reverse strand, counting down.
GTGGCTGGCCACGATCCGCGACGCCTTCTCCCGCCGGATCGTGGGCTGGCACACCTCCGAGCGGGCGGACGCCGACCTCGTGCTCACCGCGCTGGAGTACGCCCTGCACGGCCGCCCCGTCGAACCCGGCCAACTGGTCCATCACAGCGACCATGGGTGTCAATACACGTCCATCAAGCTCACAACTCGACTGCTGAAGGCGGGAATCGAGCCGAGCATGGGAAGCGTGGGGGACTCGTTCGACAACGCCCTCGCCGAGAACTTCTGGAGCGTGCTGAAGACCGAGTGCGTGCGTCGCACGACCTTCGAGACCCGCACTGACGCCGACCTGGCCCTGTTCGCCTACATCGACGGACCCTGTTGCCCAATTGATCTCACGCGGCGAGGTCGAGGGCTGCGAGATGGGAAGTGCGCGTCGGTGCGAGTGGACTTCCGTTCCACCAGGCGTCGAGTCGGATCAGGTTGATGGCGGTGGCCATGAAGATGTGGGCCAGGTGCGTCTTCGCCAGGCTGGTGTAGCGGGTGCGGCGGGCTCCGGTGGTAGCGACGGCCTGGTGAATGGTTCCTTCCACTCCTGCGCGGGCCGCGTAGCGGCCCTTCCAGTCCTCGGTGGCCTGTTCGGCCCGGACGCGTTCGAGGAGGACGTCTTGGTCCTGGGGGCGGACGGTGAGCTGTCGGCCGTACTGGGTCGAGCGGGTGCACTGGTCGCGGACCGGACACGGCGCGCATGTCTGGGTGGCGAAGCGGATCCGGACGGCCGGACGACCGTTGTTGTCGTAACCCTCGGTCCAGTACCTGCTGTTGGCGCCGTTCGGGCAGGTCGCCTGCCGCGCGTCCCAGTCGATGCTGAAGGACGTTTTGCCGTAGCCGGCGGCCTGGACGGCCTGGCGTGTGCTGTTCGGTCTCACCGGACCAATGACTTCGACACCGCGTTCAACCGGTGAGGTCAGCAGCAGTTCGGCGGAGACGTAGCCGGAGTCCAGAAGGTGCTCGGACGGCAGCAGGCCTTTGTCGTCGAGGCGATCGTGGATCTGCTCGACGACCACCGCGTCGTGGACCGTGGCATCGGTGGTGAGAACGTGGGTGATCATGTGCGGGCGCCCGACCTCACCGGGGTCGTCGCAGGTCTCGCTGAGGTGGACCTTGTAGCCGTCCCAGCCGGACCCGCGCTTCATGGCATAGCGGGAGTCGACGTCATAGGGGGAGGTGATCCTGGCACTGCTGGGCGGGCAATCGCCTTTCCCCCGCCAGGCCACCTCCTGGGCTCCGTCGGTCACCGTGCGGCTGAACTGCTGCATCCACACCGTCCGCAGGACGGCGACGGCGGGGACGTCCCGCAGCCAGCGCGGCGCCGTGGGTGTGAAGACCGTTTCGAGCAGTCGGTATCCGTCGGTGGCGATCTGTCGCGCCAGCTCGTCCCGCTCGTCCTGGGCGCTGGGCAATCGGTAGGCGTCCACCCGCGCCCGATAGCGTTGCTGCCAGGACGGGTCCATCCACGTCCTCAGCCACGCCGGCGCGGCGACCGCGATCGCCTCCAAAGCCGCCCGCAGTGTCTCTCCAACGAACTCCAAACGGTTCAAGTCCCGTACTGCGGCCAGGACATGCGTGGAGTCGGTGCGCTGTCGACCGCCAGGGGCGACCAGTCCCAGCTCCATCAGTCGCTGCAGTAGCAGGTCCAGGACCTTCTCCTCCAACCCGTACGCCAGGATCCGGTCGCGGAACCCGGTCAGCACGGTGAAGTCGAACCCCGGGTCCGACAGCTCGACGCCGAGGAGATACTTCCAGTCGATCCTTGCGCGTGTGGCGTGCGCGGCCTGGCGGTCGGTCAGGTTCTCAGCGAACTGCAGGACGCAGACCAACGCCAACTGTCCCGGCGAGACACCAGGACGGCCTCGGACACCGAAGGCGGACCTGAACTCCTCGTCTTCGAATAGCGGGCCGAGCTCGTCCCGGACCCTCATCGCCAGACAGCCTTTGGGGAAGGCAGCGAGGGCCACCTGCCGTGTCACCTGCGGGACCTCTACCCCTGGCCTCGACCCCATCGACACCACTCCACCCCGTTCCGCGGCCGAACGACGCACCCTGGATCAGACCGCTGAAGAGCGATCTTTCCGTCCAGCACACATCCAAGTGCGAGATCGCGAAGGGTTCACCCAATTGGGCAACAGGGTCATCGACGGCTGGTACAACACCCGCCGCATCCAGAAGCGCCTGGGCTGGCTCAGCCCCGACGAGTACGAGGCGAAGTTCTACGCCGACCAGGCGACGGCCGAACCGGTGACCGTCGAACCACCCACACCCGTCCTGACCAGGTAATCAACGCCTCCCGTGCAGCGGGGGAAGCTCACCCAGACTGGGTCCGGTCGGCCAGGTGTGGTTCGGCCGGCTGCATGCCACCGACGGGCGAGCCCGGTATAGATCGGCTCATCGGGGAACTGCATGACCGTTTCCGTTTCCGCTCTTGTCCCTGCGCAACGCGACCGCTGGCGCCGCTGCCGAGTTCGCCGCCTGGCTGAGCCAGGAACTCGTGCCCGCGAACGGCCAGGTCGATTTCAACACCAGGGCCGGCATGGAGGCGGCACTGCCCGACGAGATCCTGGCCGAGCACACCGTCGCCGGACTCGAAGCCATCTTCCGCGAGCACCTGAGCGACCTGTGACCCCGTCGGCCACGCCCCAGGGGCACGCCTTCGGCGGGAAACAGCTGGCCGAGATCCTCCGGAAGCTCGGTGGAGAGCTGGCCACCTTGTGGACGCGAAGGGCAACCTGCGCGGATAGGTCAGTGAACGGTGTAACTCGGTTGGGTTGAGTTAGCGGCGGCCGGCGGAGAGCCGGCCGTCGAATCGTCTACGTGGCCGGTGTGGCGTTGGGGTGGCGGGTGAGGGTGTAGCCGATCTCGAAGGCTTCGGCGGACATGCGGGTGTCGTTGACCTCGAGCACTGTGCCCGCTGGGCTGGTGGTGGTGCGGGTGATGCGCAGCAGCGGGACGCCGCGGGGCAGGGTGAGGCGTTCGGCTTCGCGGGGGGTGGGCATGGCGGCGCTGATGCTCTCGCTCCACTGCAGCGGGCCGTGGCCCATCTGCTCGAGCAGGTCGTAGATGCCGCCGGGGCCGGTGTCGGCTTCGGCGAGGCGGGTGCCGCGGGCGAGCGTGGCGGGCAGGTAGCTGGTGGCGAGCTGGGTGGGCTGGCGGGTGTCGGGGTGGCCGATGAGTCGGTCGCGGATGAGGACGTCGTCGCCGGGGTGGACGGCGAGCAGCGGGGCGATGTGGCGCGGGGCGGCCCCGAAGGAGATGGTGGGCTGCTCGAGCGCGATCCAGGGCTGGGCGGTGGGGTCGAAGTAGTAGCCGCGCTCGTCGCGGAAGACCTGGCGGGCGCGGACCAGGTGCTGTCGGTTGGGTGCGGGGCGGACCACGGTGCCGCGGCGGCGTACCGGTTCGACCAGGCCCTCGTTCTCCAGTTCGCCGATGGCTTCGCGGGCGGTCTGCTTGGCGATGCCGTACTGCTGGGCGATCTCCTCCAGTTTCGGCAGCACGCTGCCCTCGGGGTAGTCGCCCCGTTCGATGGCGGCGCGTAGCTCGGCGGCGACCTGCCGGTAGGCGGGGGCGGTCATCTGGTTCCTCCTTGGCTCGCAGGCGTCACAGCAGGACCATATAGGACTAGGACTATTGACGGCATGTCAGGGCCGGGTGAGCATAGTCCTAGTCCTATCGCAGCTCCTGCGGTGGGTGCACATTCCTTGTTCCCCTGCCGGCGCAACCGGCTTCCCCGTCATGCCCGCATGCCTGCGCGGCCTGGGCGGGATACCGGTCCGCCCGCCTGGGACCCGATGGAGGGAACGGTGCCGTGGACACCACCCCTCTTCCCGCGCCCCCGCCACGTCTTCGTGAACCTGGAGGGTTCCATGTTCTTCCCGCACCCCGTCATTGAGCAGCTGACCCCCCCGCAGGTGGAGGTCTGGGAGAAGCACTTCGCCGGCGACCGGCACGAGCGGCCGCGAAGCGTCGAGGAGGGCATCTGGCGCCGCACCCAGGAGCCCGCCAACGCCGAGCAGTCCGGCTGGTCGAAGGACACCCACGGCCGGCGCCGCATCGTCCACTACAACCTGCGCTACGGGCTGAACTACGTGTTCCCCGAGCCGCGACTGACGCTGGACAACCTGTACCTGATGGTCTCCCACCTCGCCCCGGCCGGCGAGATCGCCGACTACCGCTGCGACCTGGAGACGTGGCTGGCCGAGGGGCGCTGGCGCCAGCTGCCGCAGGGCGGCTGGCAGAAGGGCGACCTGGTGCTGCAACTCGCTGAGTTCGACGAGCACCCGCAGGACCTGCGCGCCGGCCGCCCCACCCCCGACGGCTTCCGTTCACTGGAGGTGGTGTTCACCAGTGACGGCCACGAGCTGCACCGCACGGTCCGCAACCTGCCCTGGGACGTGCTGGCCGGCGGGATGCGGGTCAAGGAGCGGCGCGGCAACCCGACGATCGCCCCGGACCTGGCGGGTCTGCTGGAGACGGGGCCGTTCATGGTCGAGGTCGGCTGCGGCACCAGCATCGAGGCCGGCATCCCGCCGCTGCATTTCCTGCACGAGGTGTACCGGGTCACCCAGCGCCGCAGCAACGAGTTCACCCAGTCCCACGCCTTCACCCTCTCGCCCGCGGCCGACTCGCTGGTGCAGGAGATGGTGCTCGGAGCCGACCTCAAAGCCCCCGACCTGGTGGCGATGTTCCGCGCCTGCTTCCTGGCCGAGCCGACCTACGCCCACCGCGCCCTCAAAGCGCTCTCCGACGCCGGGCTGTTGGTCGGGCCGGTGCTGACCCACAACTTCGACGTCCTGTCCGCCCGCCAGGCCTGCCCGAGCTGTTCTTGCGCCGCTACGACCAGAAGATCCCACCGGTGACCTTCGACCCGCGGGCGAAGGCGCTGCTGGTCATCGGCCTGCACGCCGACCGGCGCGCGGTCCAGGCGCGCGCCCGTGAGCGCGGCATGCGCGTCTTCTACGTCGACCCGGAGGGGCTGGAGGAGAACAGCGTCTTCAAGGAGTACCCGATCGAGGGTGCCCGGGACGAGGACGTGATCGTGCGCCAGGGCGCCATCAAGGCGCTGGGGCGGCTGTGCGAGCTGGCCGGCATCACCGTCCCGAACGCGGTCAGTGACGGACCGATCACCCGATAGCGTTCCGGGGGTGCGGCCCGGAACCCCGGGCCGCACCCCAAATGCCCACCCAATCAAGGACTTTGATCAACATGCATGTCTCAGTGATCGGCTGCGGCCACCTCGGAGCGTCCCACGCCGCCGCGATGGCCGAACTCGGCCACGAGGTGATCGGCGTCGAGATCGACCCCGACAAGTGCGCCGTCCTCAACACCGGCAAGTCCTGGTTCTACGAGGCCGGCCTGGACGACCTGCTCGCCCGCCACGTCCCGACCGGCCGACTGCGCTTCACCACCGACCCCGGCGAGGCCGCCGCCTTCGACGACCTGCATTTCATCGCCACCGGCACCCCGCTACGCGAGGACGGCCGCGGCTACGACGCCACCCAGGTCATCAGCGCCATCGAGACCCTGGTCCCGCTGATCGACCGACCGGCCACCATCGTCGGCAAGTCCACCGTCACCGTGGGCACCGTCGCCACCCTGCAGCGCATCGTCACCGCCCATGCCAAGGTGGCAGGGGTGGAGCTGGTGTGGAACCCCGAGTTCCTGCGCGAGGGCCACGCCGTCCAGGACTCCCTGTTCCCCGACCGGATCCTCGTCGGCCTCACCACGGCGGCGGCGCGGGCGGCGATCGAGGAGGTGTATGCGCCGATCATGGCCCGCGGCGACATCGAGATGGTCGTCACCGACCCGCAGACCGCCGAGGTCGCCAAGGCCGCCGCCAACTCCTACCTCGCCGCCAAGATCAGCTACATCAACGCCGTCGCCGAGGTCTGCGACCTGACCGGCGCCAACGTGGACGACGTCGCCCACGTGATGGGCATCGACAAGCGCATCGGCCACGCCGGCATGCGCCCGGGCCTCGGGTACGGCGGCGGCTGCCTGCCCAAGGACATCGCCGCCTTCGCCTACGCCGCCGGCGAGATGGGCGCCGCCGGGGCGGCCGGCCTGCTCGACGCCGTCCAGGCCGTCAACCGCGGCCGCCAGCACGCCGCCGTCGCCCTCATCACCCAGGCCCTGAACAGCGACGTCCGCGGCCGCACCATCGCCTTCCTGGGCGGTGCGTTCAAGGCCGGCACCTCCGACGTCCGCGACAGCCCCGCACTGCGCCTGGCCGACCGGCTCCACCAGCTCGGCGGCACCGTGCGCCTCTTCGACCCCGAGGCCCAGGACAACGCCCGCCGCACCCACCCCCACCTCGCCTTCGCCAACAGCGCCCTGGACGCCACCCACGAAGCCGACCTGGTGGTCATCGCCACCGAGTGGCCCGCCTTCACCACCGACCCGAAGCTGCCCGCCGACGCCGCCGAACACGTGACGACCCGCACCGTGGTCGACGTCCGCAACGCCCTGGACGCCGGCCCCTGGCTGGCCGCCGGCTGGACGGTCCACCAGCTGGGCCGCCCCACCCGAACCCCCACCGCCTGACCCAGCCCCCGGGCCAGGCAGCCACCAGTCCGAACCACGGAGGGAGAAGACCGTGAACGACCTCTTCCAGCAGATCCGCGAACTGCGCCGGCGCGACGAACGGCGCAGCGGCGCCCCCGACCACGTGCTGGAGCTCCTGCTGGTCACCAAGGTCGCCGAGGAGGCCTGCGAAGCCGGGGAGCTGTACCGGCGCTCCAAGGGGTGGGGGACCGACGGCCCGGTCACCGCCACCACCCGTCAGACCCAGCACGAGATGTGCGCTGCGATCATGGCCGGGCTGGTCGCCCTCGACCGGCTGTGCCCCGACGGCGACGCCGCCCAGGTCTGGGCCGACTACCTCGCCTACGGCTACCAGCGGGCCCTGCGGGAGAACACCGAAGCGGCCTGACAGCACCAGCGCGGCGGCCCCCAGCAGGGATTTGCTCCCGGCCGGGGGCCGTTTGCGCTGCACCGTGCGGCCGCCAGGCGAGCACACTGTCGTTTCCGTCTTGGCGAAGTCGGGCAGGCCTCGGCGGAGTTGGACCTGCTTCTGCTTTACCGTCATGGCGTGACAGTCCTGATCATCGGCGGTAGCGGATTCCTGGGCACCGAGCTGATCCGCCAGGCGGCATCGGCAGGCCATCCGGTGGCCGCGACCTTCGCCACAAGGCCCAGCAACATCCCCCAAGTCGCCTGGCACGCCCTCGATCTGCGGGACCCCGACCGCATCGAGGCCCTCGTGGCCGAGGTAAAGCCCCGCGTGGTCGTCAACGCGGCGAGCGGCGGGGCCGACTGGGCGGTCACCGCCGAAGGCCCTGTCCGTGTGGCGATGGCCACCGCACGGCACGGTAGCCACCTGGTCCACGTCTCCAGTGACGCGGTGTTCTCCGGCACGCACGTCCACTACGACGAATCCAGCCTCCCTGACCCCATCACCCCGTACGGCGCGGCGAAGGCCGCGGCCGAGACCGGGGTCCGCCTCGTCCACCCCGGCGCCGTCGTCGCCCGCACGTCGCTGATCATCGGCGACCGCCGTTCCCAGCACGTCGCCCTGGTGCACGACCTCGCCGCCGGCACCCGCAGCGGCGCCCTGTTCACCGACGACATCCGCTGCCCCGTGCACGTCACCGACCTGGCCGCCGCCCTCCTCGAGGTTGCCTCCCGCGACCTCTCCGGCGTCCACCACCTGGCCGGACCCGACGCCGTAAGCCGCCATCAACTCGGCGTCCTCATCGCCCAGCGCGACGGACTCAACGCCACCCAGCTCCCGGCCGGCCTACGGGCCCACAGCGCGCAACCTGGCGCGCTCGACGTCCGCCTCGACAGCCGAACCACCCAGAGCAGGCTGCGCACCAGGCTGCGCGGCGCCCACCAGTTCCTTACCGCGGGAACCTCCAGCCGGTTGGCGCTCAGATGATCTCGGTCCCCCTTGCTGCTCACAATGGCGGGTGGCGGATCATCGCGGCATACCTGGGAGAGTCCGGGAAAGGCTGGCGGATGCCGACGGGCTGGTGGCCCCAGGATTCGCGTGCCCGGGGCAGGCTGACCGTTTCTGCCAGCGTTCGCGGCGGTTGAGCCTTGGTGCCTGACGGCAAGTCAAACCCGTTCACCGTGGGCAGCTTGTGTGATCTGCGCCACTCTGACTACGGTGAGTTATTGATCATATCAACCGGGTTGTTGGCATATGTCGAGCTCGCGGCCATCGGGGACGCCGTGGGCTGCGGGTTTCGGCTACGTCAAGCAACCATGGATGATCTCTTAGTGAAATCCGTTCGGACCTCGTGCGTGAATCCGGGGGCCGCGCCGGTTAGCTGGAAGCGAGCCGAAAGGCGGCTCCAGCGAGGCAGGGAGCGCCGCAATCCGACCGGAAACGAGCACATGGACAGCAGTACGCACTACCGGCTTCGGCACCTTCGGCTCACGCTCGACGCCGGTGGCCCCCGGCAGTGTGCGGGGGGCGCGAAGTCGCGCGTCGGCCACCCGCCGCACAGCGGGGAGGGGCGTTGAGCGAGGACTCCCCGGGGGTGACCGGCGCGGACGACGCGCCGCTGTGGGACGCCGCGGCCGACGCGGTGTCGGCCCTTCCTGACCCCTTCGACCTGGAGGTCACCACCGACGTGGTCGACGCCGTGGTCGGCGTCGAGTTCGAGGGCTACGTCCTCGGCCAGCGCCCGGAGATGCTGCGCTTCGCTGAGGAGGTCCTCCAGTCGGAGCTGGCGGCCGAGGAGGTCATTCACGAGGTCACCGTCTACCTCGGCGCCCATTGGCAGCAGATCCTCTCCTCGCGCAACGCCGAGGACGAGATCTGGGAGGTGCTGGGGGCGGCCGTGCTGGGGAGGGCCTACCGCATGGGGCGCGACCCGCGCCTGCAGCGGGACCTGGACACCGCGCGGCGGCTGATCGAGGACATGTTCGCGCTCCTGCACGATCCCTACAGCGAGCTCGGAGCCGTCCACGAAGCCATGAAGCCGCTGACCCGCGGCGAGTTCGCCGCCGTCATGATCAAGCAGGTGATGAGGTTCACCAGCAAGCTCGCTGCCTTGATCCTCAACGTCCACCCGGCCACCGTCGACCGGAACCTGCGCCGGGCCAAGCAGCTCCTGCACGACGACCTGGCCCCGCTCCGGCTCTTCGAGGACCACCAGAACCGCGCCAGAGGAGGACGCCAGTGACGACCCCCGACCCCATCGACCCGCTGGCCCCCGAGCGGGTCGAGCAGCTCCTCGCCCGCTCCCGCACCCAGCGCAAGACCACGGATGACTACCCCCGGGTCATCCGGCGCATCGCCCACGACCTGGCGGCCCACCGGCGCGGCGAGTATGAGCAGCCCGCCTGGTGGGCCCACCACTCGCGCGCCCGATTGGGCCTGGATTCCCTGGTCCGCTCCGTTCTCACCGACGAGGCCCTGGCCATGGTCGTCGAACTCGCCGAGCAGGACGAGGTCAACGACCGGCCCCCCCAGCTGCAGCACTCGATCGACGTCAGCGAGATCGACGCCGAGATCGCCGGCTTCCAGATCTTCGGCTGCCTGCTGTACCTGGCGGGACACCCCACCTCTGCCGCCTTCTGGTGGGGCATGGCGGCCGGTGCCGGCGACCAGCTCTCGGCCACCTTCATCTACCTGCTCCACCTGCAGCGAGGCGAACTGCGCCAGGCCATCCGCTGGTTCCAGGAAGCGCAGTCCTTCTTCGACCTGCCCGCCAGCGCCGGCACGATTCCGCCAGGTGTGCCGGACATGGCCGGCTACATGCGCGCCCTGCCCGCCCACCTGGTGCCATGGACCAGCCCCGAGAACGCCGAGCCCACCGAGCAGCTGGCTCCGGAGGTCGAGCGCCTGGTGGTCCGTGCCGGCCCCGGCGACGCACCCGTCATCGACGGCGTCGCGGGACGTCCCGGCCCCCGTCTCGCCACTCAGATCGAACAACTCGCCAGCCACTGATTCCGGATCGGCCCGCCGCCCCTCGTCCGGCGGGCCCCCGGTCGGCCTCCACCCGGGCCACCACTTCCGCTACCGCCGGACCGCGACCTCGTCCGGCCTCGACCCACCAGAGCAACCCCGATGTCCACCGTGCTCCAGCACGCCGCCCTCATCACTGCGGCGAGCGCCAGCTGGTACGCCCTCGCCGTCTCCGCCGCCGCCATCACTGCGGTCGTGGCCCGCACCGCCGACCGCCGCCGCGACGCCCGGGAGGTGCTCAAGGTCCTCGTTCGCCGCAGTCGGTGACGGAGCAGGAGTCCCGGCGGAGCCCTGGCTCACGTAAACAGGCGCCCGCCGCAGGCCGCGCGCGACCGCCAGGCGGCCGTTGTTCGTCTTGGTGCCCAGGATGCTCTCCTGGAACCGGTCGGCCGACCGCGCTCCGCAGCCGGCCGAACAGAGGGTCCTGCCCGGGGATCGGTCCGCTCCCCGGGCAGGACCCGGATCCCTTCCCGCGTCAGCATGTGGTGCGGCCGACATGACCGCACCACACCCGTCAACCTCCTTCTACGGGGTTCGCTCGGCTGGCCGCTGCGGGGGCCGAGCCTGCTGCGGCACCGCCGGCGGACGTGACCGCCACCGCCGGACCGGGACCGGGATGTCCACGGCCGTGACCGGCTCCCGCACCGAGGGCTCGACCAGGTCGCGGCCCATCGACTCCTTCAGCGCCAGGATCTCCGCCTCGCCTTGGCGACCCGCTGGAAGCGTCGACACCCAGTCGCACAGGTGCGTCATCACCCGAGCCAGGGCGGGTGAGGGTCACCGCCACACCGGGGATCCCGGCACTCGCCGAGGCCTTGGCGTCGGCCATCTCGACCTGGATCGTCTGCCCCGCGGCCGACGAGCCGACCAGCGGCGCGATCGTGACCGGCAGCCCGGAGGCCTTGGCCTCAGAACCGGCCTTCGGCTTCTCACCCTCACCCAGCGGGTGCGCTTCGGGTGCGGAGCCGAGCGTCACCGAGGCGTGGCCGCCCGGAACCGCGTTCGGCTCCGATTGACCACAGCTCCGCGCAACCTCGAGGGCGAGCGCCCGGCCGGGTGCTGCGCCGACCAAGGCCAGACTCACCCCGCGGCTTCGGACAGGCCAGCCTCTCCACCGCCCGCGGCCCGATCTGGCGCATCACCCTGATGCCCTTCCTCCGAACTCGCAGGATCATCCGGAATTGAAGCGTCCCCTAAAGTCTGGCGATCCGGAAATATCCCGTCCGGGATATTCTCTGTATTCGTATCCGAAAATTCGTGCCAATCTCTCGATAGGCGTGTACGTTCGAATCACATCAGCCGCACTTGAGGCAGGGGGCCTCAGATCTTTCGCGGCCAAGAGGGGGTTACATCTCAATGCGTACACGCCGTTCCGTGGCTGTTATCAGCGCCACGGCATTCGCACTCGCGCTCGCAGGCATGGTGGGTGCCACAGGCGCCCAGGCGGCGCCGCAGGCCGGGGTAACCGGCCAGGCGTCCCGCGCGGCCGACGTCGTCCAGCGAGCCACCGGAACCGCAGACATCGCCCGCAGCACCACCGGCGCGGGGGGCGCCACGGCCCAGGTCTCCAAGCCCGGCGGCAACGTTGTCGTGACGGCGCCGACCACGGCCACGGGGAACGTCGCGGTCACCGCCGCGAACGGCAGCACCGTGACGCTGGCGCTGCCGGCCACGAACGGCGCTGCTGGCGTCACCACGGCCGAGGGCACCACCGTCTACCCGGGCGCGGCTCGGGGTACCGACCTGGCGGTCCAGGCCACCACCGACGGCGGCGCTCGCGCCCTCGTCACGCTGAAGGACTCCAGCGCCTCCACCGAGCAGCGCTTCGACCTCGGGCTGCCCATCAACACCCGTCTTGTTCCGGCCGACGGCGGCTACGACATCGTGCAGAAGGGCGAAGCCGGCGCCGCCTTCTCGATGGGCCACATCGACGCTCCCTGGGCCAAGGACGCCACCGGCAAGTCCTTGCACACCAGCTACCGTCTGGAAGGCAACACCCTGGTCCAGTCCATCGAGACCGACAAGAACACGGCCTTCCCCGTCGTCGCGGACCCGAAGTGGACCTGGGGCTGGGTCACCGGGACCGTGTACTTCGACAAGAACGGGACCGGCCACGTGGCGGCGGACTCCGGATTCCTGGTAGCCGTCTTCGCGGCGGCCCCGCCGCCGTTCGACGTGTACGGGATTCTGAACTCCGCGAACATTTCGCGTGTTGCCTGGAACGCCGTGACTGACGGCCAGTGCGTGGAAATCAAGATACCGACATTCCTGCCGTACGAGTACAGTGGCGGGTACTGCAACTAGCAGTCCAGAAGGGCGAACGCTATGGGGACATCCGCGCATGTGCTGGTACCACCTCTTGCGGTGGCGGGGATTCTGCTCGCTGTGAAGTGGGCCCGCCGGAGAAGGGCCGGAAAGCCCGTCCCGCTGCTGCCGCGATCGCCGCAGGCCTGGGTGGTCGCGTCGGTCGTGATCGTCCTGGTGGCGGTCTCAGGCGCGATGGACGGCCAGCTTTGGGCGGCGGTCATACCCGCTGTCGCGCTCGGTGGACTGGCGGGTGCTTTCGTGGATCTCCGCTACGGTCCCCCTCGCTGACGCTCATCCAAGGGTGCGGCCCAGACGGTTCGACCGTCCGGGCCGCACCTTCGGTTTGTGGCCTGTGCTGGCGGCCGCCCCTTGGCGCGGACACCAAGACAGACACCCAGAGGAGAAACCGCGGTGTTGACCGATGCTTCGACCGGTGCGGGCAGGGCGGTGCTGCTCCCCGACGGCTATCCCACACTGGAGGAGCTCTCCGACAGGGTGCACCAGCTTGCCGCCCGGCATCCGGACCTCTGCCGAGTGCGAACCCTCGGCGCCTCCCGCGCCGGCTAGCCGCTGCTACTCCTGTCGATCGGCCACAGCGCGGACAACGTCCTGGTCGTCTCGGGCGCGCACGCCCACGAGTTCTCGCCGTCGTGAGGTGGATCGGCGCTTCCTGCACCTGCGGGACGTCACCTATCGCGCCGGACGCGCCGTCCACGCGTTGCCACTGTTGGCGCGGTCCGATCACTGCTGTCAGCGGCTGGACCCTCGGGTCGTCCACGGTGCTCCAGCACGCCGCCCTCATCACCTCGGCGAGCGCCAGCTGGTACGCCCTCGCCGTTTCCGCCGCCGCCATCACCGCGGTCGTGGCCCGCAGCGACACCCGCCGTCGCGACGCCCGGGAGGTGCTCAAGGTCCTCGTTCGCCGCGGCCGATGAGGGAGCGGGAGAGCCGACGGAGCCCCCGGGCGAGACCCGGATCTCATGCCCGCGTCGGCGTGTGGTGCGGCCGACGGCGGCCGCACCACACCCGTCAACCTCCTTCTACGGGGTCCGTTCGACCGGCCGCTGCGGGGGCCGGGCTTGCTGGGGCACGGCTGGCGGGCGCGAGCGCCAGCGCCGGACCGGGACCGGGGTGTCCACGGCCGTGACCGGCTCCCGGACCAGGGGCTCGCCCAGGCCGCGGCCGATCGACTCTTTCAGCCGCAGGATCTCCGCCTCGGCTTCGGCGAGCCGCCGCTCGACGGACAGTGGCGTACCGCCGTTGCGCTCGTAGTCGTTGACGCGCCGCAGCGCCTCAACCCACTCGGCCTCCTCCTCTGGTGCGACCCCGCAGGCCCGCACGAACTCGACGAGAATCCTCTCCGTGCAGTCCCGCTCGCCCGCGAGCACCCCGTGCACGGTGCTCTTCGGCAACCGGCTGACCCCGTCGCGCACGGCCCGGGCCTCCAGCTCCCGTAGGGACGGGCTCCCGGCGTGCAGCCGCAGCCGCTTCATCGCGAAGTGCAGCTCGCAGCGCTGCGTGATGTACCGCAGGGCCTGGCCCGAGGTGGGCACGGTCACCGCGCCCGTCCTCCGCTTCCTGCGGCCGGGCCGGTTGGCGTCGGCACGCAGCCACAGCCGCTCCGCAGTGCGTACCGACCCGCCGCATGCTCGGGTGTAGGCCTCGGTGACCGGCCAGGTGGGGACCGTGCGGCCCTCGTCGGCTCGGGAGAGGGTGGCGATGGAGACGGGCAGCGCGAGTTCGGTGGTCTTCTGCGCCATCTGGCTGTAGGTGAGGCCGGAGCGCTCGCGCAGCTTGCGAAGCCACTGCGCGAGCGCCACGGTCTCCTTGTTCTGCTCAGCCAGGGCGCTGTTCAGGCGCCCCACCGCGCTCTCCTAGCGGGTCCGGCGGGTGGTGAGCGCCTCGACCAGGCGGCGGACGAGCTCGATGCCGAGCAGGCCGGCCGTGGCCAGGGTGGTGACGACGGTCTGCACCGCCATGCCCCGCGCGGTGAGTGCGGTGGTGAGGAGGAGGACGACGACCACGACGATCGCGGCCGAGACCGGCACCTGGGTGCCGGCCGTCGTTTGGACCTCCACGCACGCCGCGGACGCGACGGCCTGGTTGGTGTGCTTCTTGCGCAAGCGATCTCCCCTTATCTGGTGCCACTCGACAGGGGGCCCACATGACGCCCGCCCGGCCTTCCAGAGCCGAGCGGGATGGACTCCCATGGCACAGCGTGCTGTGTCCCGTAGGGACAGTCCAGCCGCTCCAAGTTCGGTTTCTCGCTTTGTCCCACTGCAAGTTGACATGACGTCAGTGAGAAGCAGCAGCTCACAGCACTCAGTCCTCGGGCCACATGAGTGTCCGCAATGGCAACTTCGTCCGACCTTGCTGGGACGGCGGCGCTTGCTTCAGCGCCTCCGAGACGCAATCCTCGGGATAACCAAGCGGGGTCGAAGCAGAAGGGCCCCGCGCGACCGCGGGCGCCCTCCAGGGCGGGCGCGCAAGGACAACGGGATTGGAGGACGGAATGAACGTCAAAATGTGCTTCACACGGCCGGAGTTCCGCCAGCAGTCTCCGCCGTTCCGCCCGCGCGGCCGTCCCCGAGCCGCCCGCACGACGCGCGCATGCCCTGGGAGGCCCCGGCATGCCCAAACGCCGCAGCACGCGATAGTGCTCGCACCGCCATGCCAGCTCCGCCGGCATAGGCCTCTCCTGCGCCATGTCCGAATGCCCTCAGGGCACCCGTCCCGGACATAGAGCGCCCTCTCCTGCCCCCCTTCAGGGCCCCCTGTACGCGGTCTCCCCGGCCGTTGCCACTCGACACAAATAGGGGACCGGCTTGCCTTGTTCCAGCAGGGCCGGCCAGGTGCGGCACCGCCGCACCGAAGCTTTACAACGCCAGGACGTCCGGCCGACCGCCACGGCCTCACCCGCCCACGCGGCCGGCCGGACATCCCAGCACCAGATCATCAACACTCCCGCTGCTCCCGCCGCTGTCGGCGTGGGGCGACTGGCTGCCTCGCCGCTCTGGCGTAGCAACGGATGCGCGGCGGTCCGCGTCCCCGCACGCTGAAGACGGTCCGGCCCGCTGCCCGAACCCCCGAGCGGGCACAGGCCGGCCTCGGCTCGTCCCGCGGTGCCGGTGCTGGCAGGGATAGGACACCGAAGAACCCGGACATCGCCGACTGCCGAACAACGACGACGACGTCGTGGCCGCCGCGGCGCACCTGCTCCAGAACGTCTCACCAACACGACGCCGTCCTCATCAGCCAGGCCGAGAGCTGCCCCCCCGCAGCCCCACCCCGATCCGCCAGCACAGGGGGCCCCAGCCTTACCCGGGGCGTCGGCGCGAGGCCGGCTTCTTCGCCTCCTCAGCCGCCGGGGAAAGCTTTCCGGCCGCGGGCAGAGCCTTGCTGGTCGCGCTGCGCCTGGTCGTGGTCTTCTTCGCCGCAGTGTTCTTGACGGCGCGGGCGGCCGTTTTGGGGTGGCGTTGCTCGGCGTCGGCGAGGGCGCGTTCGAGCGCGGCCATGAAATCGACGGCGGTGCCGGGGGCAGGCGGCAGGGCGCCGACGGCGCGTGGGGGCTCGGCACCGCGCAGCTTGGCGGCGACGACGTCCTCCAGGGCCTGGGCGTAGTCGTCGTGCTCGCTCTCCAGGTGCAGGTACTCGGAGATCGTGTCCATGAGGGTGCGGGCCAGCGACAGCTCCTTTTCCTGTAGTTCGATGTCGGCTGGGGCGATGCCCTCGGGGGAGCGGAGTTCGTCGGGCCACAGCAAGGTGTGCAGGACCAAGGCGTTCTCGCGTACCCGCAGTACCGCGAGGGCTTCGCGGGTGTGCAGGGCGGTGCGTACGACGGCGACCTGGCCGGTGTCGAGCAGTGCCTGGCGCAGCAGGGCGTACGGGCGGGCGGCGGCCGCGGTGGTGGGGCCGAGGTAGTACGGCTTGTCGCAGGCGGTGGGGTCGAGGCTCTCGGCCGGCATGAACCCGAGGACGTGGATCTCCCGGGTGGTGGGCAGGGGCAGCTGGTCGAGCTCGTCGGGGGTCAGGACGACGGTTCGGCCGTCGGGGGCCTGGTAGCCGCGGGCTATCTGGTCGGGCGGGACTTCTTGGCCGTCGTATTCGCAGACGCGGCGCTGGCGGATGCGGCCGCCGTCCGTGGCGTGGACCTTGTGTAGCGGCACCCGGTGCTCGCCCGTCGCGGAGACAATTCCGACGTTGATGCTGACCAGCGAGAACGTCAGTGCCTTCTTCGCGATCACCGTGGGCACCGCAACTCCAACCGCTCGGCCCCCTTGGGCCCCCTCACCACTCAACTCGCCGGTTCCCGTGATCGCACCCGGGCGCCCGGTCCACCCGACGTCCTTCGGCTGCGGCGGGTCGCGGCCGACCGCCTCGACCGCCCCTCGGCGCCCAGTAGAGCCATGATCATCTGACGTTTGGTCGCCACCGAACATCTGTTCGATCCTATGTGCGTGCCCACCTATCCATCACGCCGACCAACCCCACCCGGCGCCGTCGAGTCTTGGCGTGATGCCCGCCGGGCACCCCAGGAGGAAGTCGAGCAGGCCGCGGTTCGGGAACGGGCGGTCTGGAGCCCGGCCGCCATCCGGGTCGGCGGTACCTGGCTGACCGGCATCGTCACGGCCTGGCGGCCGCTGGCCCACGGCCGGTGGGCCGCCCACGTCCTCTGGGGCCCACCGCTGACCCACGAGTGGGTGATCTACTCCCCGGGCACCCTGCGCGAGGCTGAGCTGCGCGTCGCGCTGCCCGACAGCGAGGTGGCCCGGTGAACGCCGCCCCGCTCACGATCGTCCCCAGCGGCGGGCGAAGCGACCGTAGCGACCGATTCACGGCACTTCTCAACGAGACCTCGCCCGAGGCGCGGCTCGCCCGGGTGGAGGCCGCCACCCGGCCAGCGCACCCCGCGCTCGCCCCGGTCCTGCCGGACGGCCGGCTCCCACGCGGCGCGGTCGTCACCGTCCAGCGCGACATGTCCCTGCTCCTGGCCCTCGCGGGCGGAGCGGTGACCAGGCACGACTGGGTCAGCATCATCGGAATGCCGACCGTAGGCCTCAGCGCGGCCGAGGCCTACGGCATCCCCTTGGACCGCACCGTGTTGGTTGAGGACCCTGCCCAGCACTGGGCCCTCGCCGCGGCCGAGCTTGCCCCCGCCACGCCCCTGATGCTGCTCCAGCGCACCAGCCCGGCCCCGCCCCGTCAGCTTCGCCGCCTGGAGGCGATCCTGCGTGAGACCGGGACCACCCTCCTCACGCCGGACCCCTGGGAGGGTGCCGTCCTGACCCTGTCCGTCGCCGACATCCGGACCCACGGTGTCGGCGACGGGTGGGGGATGGTCAGCCACAGGGAGGTGACCGTTCACTGCTCGGGCCGCGGCCGCGTCCGCCCGCGCTCTCTGCGCCTGCTGCTGCCCGGCCCCGATGGCACCGCCCAGCCGCTTGCGCCGGCCGTCGAGCAGACCACCGACGCCGTGGATGCCGCCACGGCGTAGCACCGCGCGCCGCCGCGAGGAACTCGCGGCACCGTGGACAGCGGCGGCGCCCTGGTCCTGAACCCCCGAGCAGGCCGGGGCACCGCACCAACGACGACGGCCCCCGACGAGCAGATGCTCACCGGGGGCCAACGACAGTCTTCTCGGGACCGATGCGAGCTTACCGAAATGCCACGAC
Source organism: Streptomyces viridifaciens (assembly GCF_001888885.2). NCBI lineage: Bacteria > Bacillati > Actinomycetota > Actinomycetes > Kitasatosporales > Streptomycetaceae > Streptomyces > Streptomyces viridifaciens. The sequence goes on along the minus strand of NZ_CP090840.1, from coordinate 387,058 downwards.
GGATGTCTAAGAACGAATCTGCATGACCGATGGTGGACATCCAGCAAAAATCCAACATTGCACCGGTGTCAGTTATTCGATGACCTAAATCTACTGGCCCTGAACTGCGGCGATTCGAGTGCCAACGAGCTGCCGCCAAGCCGATTTGACGGAACGTCCGGAACAGCAGGAGACTCCCTTTCCAGGGCGCCGAAGAAGGGCGGGCCACCTGGGAAGAGGTGGCCCGCCGGTGGTGCCTTGTCCAGCCCATCTCTTGGCAAGAAAGGACACCTGTCCATCATGGCACAGCTCTCCCCGCCCTCCGGCCTGCCCTCCTTCGGCGACCGGCCCATCACCGTGCGGGACGTCGTCGTCGTCCTCCACGGTGGCCTGGTGGTGCTGACGGGCGCCGTCCTGGAGCCGCGGTACCCGGGCGCCAGCGCGGTTGCCACGGGAACCACCGGCCCGGTGCTGTTCTGGGCGGTGCGCCGCAAGCGGTAGCCGCGACCGCGTCCCGGCCGGGCAACCCTGCCTGGCCGGGCACGACGAAGGCGTCGTACGGCTACCGGCCGTCGGCAGCGTCGAGCGGCGGGACGACCAAGGCGTCCAGCGCGGCCTGGGTCCGGCCCCGGTCGTCCTTGCCCGCCCGGCGCAGCCCCGCCTTGGCGTACTTCTCCACCATGCTGGTCGACTTCCAGTCCTCGGTGATGACCAGAATCTCCGCAGGACTGTAGCCCTGGGCGGCGAGGTCGGCCGGCACCCCGGCCCGCAGGCCGTGGCTGGTCGCGTGCGGCGCATCGAAGCCCGGAGTGCGCGCGACGATCCGCCGGAACGCCCGGTTCACGGACGCGCCGGTCATCCCGAGCCCGGAGGCGGAGATGGGCATCAGCTCGCCCCACTGCGTGACGCCGCGCAGCAGCGGCATCTCCGGCTCGGCTTGGTCGAGTTCGGCCAGCATCGCGATGTAGGTCCGCACCACGGAGATCGCCAGCGGGTCCCGGACGGTGTACTCCTTGCCCGTGGACCAGTGGTCGTTCTTCGACGTGCGCTTGCCGACGACCATCTGCTCGGTGCCGTCCTCAAGGCGCTCGAAGGCGATCGAGTCGATCCGGTAGGCGGATTGCTCGCTGCGCCGGGCCCGGGTGCGGTAGCCAAGGTGCAGGATCGTCAGGTCCCGCCACTGGGCGAGCGGAACCCCGGCGGTCGCGCCCTGCTGCAGCTGCCCAACCCGGGCCGCGTCGACCGGCGGGCTCGACCTCGGCGTGCGCCGGGCCCGGGCGTGCTCGGCGGCCTGCTTGCGGATCAGCTCGGAGGCCGCCTTCTTCAGCGGCCAGTTCTCGTACCCCGCCCGGGCGTTGCGGTCCCGGATCGCGGCCATCGCCAAGCGCAGCGAGCTGACCGGCGCCCCCGTCTTGTCCCGGCCGCCGTGGCGGCGCAGATGCGAGAGGTAGGACACCATGGTCGCCTCGCTGGTGCGCGGGCCCGGGCGCCGCCCGTTGGCCGCGCACCAGCGGGCGAAGTACAGCCACTGCTCGGCGTAGGTCTGGGATGTGCGTGCCGGCCGGGCGTCCGCGAGGTCGTCGGCCGCTTCCTCCGTGAGCACGTTGTCCGGATCGTCCGGGCCGCCGTCGGGCAGCGCGAACTGCACGAGCACCTGGCCGTCGTCCTCGACGAGCTCGGCGTCCACCACCTCCTCGACCAGCACCGGCAGATTCACGGGTACTCCTCAGTGGGCGGCCGCGCGGACGGCGCCGTTCACGAAGTCGGTGAAGTCCCGGTCGGCGACCTCCGGGTAGTCGGGGTGCTCGCGCCACTGTCGGGCCGCGGCCACCAGGGTGCTCCAGCCGGTGCTGGCCAGGCCGACGCTGATGGTCTCGCGGGTGTCCGTGGCGCCCTGCTGCAGGTGGACCAGGTCGGTGACGCCGCCGGCGGCGGCGCGGAGGGCGGCATCGAGCGCGCGGGCGAGGTCGAGCGAGGGGTAGTCCTCACCCAGGGCGCTGGCCAGGGCCCTGGACTGCTCCACCAAGCGGGCGGTGACGAAGTCGCGCACGGCGTCGAGCTCGGCGAGCGTGATGTACACGGGCATCCCTTCGGTGCGGGCCGCCGGCCCGGGTCGGGTGCGGCGGACGGGACCAGCGTAGGCGGGGGGGGTGCCTCTATGTCTTTCGTCAAGGCTGTGCGGGTCATGCTGGCGCGGTTTCGGGGGTGCGGGTTTCGTAGAGGGTGTCTCGGAGCATGGCGAACAGGACGCTGATGCGTTGGCGGGCGAGGCGGAGGAGGGCCTGGGTGTGGGTCTTGCCGCGGTCTCGCTGTCGGTCGTAGTAGGCGCGGGAGTCGGGGTCGTGGAGGGCGGCGAACGCGGAGAGGAACATGGCCCGTTTCAGGAGCCGGTTGCCGGTTCTGGGGGCGTGTTCGCTGTGGATGGAGGATCCGGAGGACTTCGTCGCCGGCGCCAGGCCGGCGTAGGAGGCCAGGTGAGCGGCTGTGGGGAAGCTGGTGCCGTCGCCGACGGTGACCAGAAGGGTGGCGGCGGTCCTGACTCCGACTCCGGGCATCGAGGTCAGGACCTTGGAAAGAGGGTGGGCCTCCAGCAGTTCGCCGATCTGGGCTTCGACGGTGCGTCGTTGTTCGTGGACGGCGGCGAGCGAGCGGGCCAGGGAGGGCACCACCGTGTCGAGCGTGGTGGTGCCGGGGACGACGACGGTCTGCTCGTCGAGCGCGTTGAAGATCTCGTCGACCAGGCGTTCGGCCATGCGCGGGGCTTTGGGCCGTATCAGGGTCACGAGTCTTCGTCGGCCGGCTTTGCGCAGGGCGGCCGGTGAGCCGTGCTGTTCGAGCAGGTGGGTGACGGCGGGGTGGTCCAGGCGGGGGCCGAGGACGCGTTCGAGGGAGGGGTGTAACTGGGTGAGCAGGCCGCGCAGGCGGTTGCTGGTGCGGGTGGCCTCGGCGGCGAGGTCCTGGTCGAAGCCGGTCAGGACGGTGAGCTGGGCTGCGGTCGCGTCGGCGAGTTCGAGGGCGCGCAGGGTGTGGGGCATGGTGCGGGCGGCGTCCGCGATCACGTGGGCGTCGCGGGCGTCGGTCTTGGCTTCGCCGGGGTAGAGGTCGGCGATGCGGCGCATCGCCAGGCCGGGCAGGTAGGCGACCTCGCAGCCGGCGTCACGGGCCACTGCGAGCGGCAGGGCGCCGATCGAGGCGGGCTGGTCGACGATGACCAGGACGCGGCCGAATTTGGCGGTGAGCTTGTCGAAGACGGCCCGCAGTTTCGGTTCGCTGTTGGGCAGTCGCTTGTCGAAGACGGTCTTGCCGGCGGTGGTCAGGCCGTGGCCGTGGTGGTCGCCCTTGCCGACGTCCAGGCCGAGGAAGACCGCGATGTCACTCGTGTCGAACACTGAACCCCCGAAGGTCGCTCGTTCGTCCTGGCCTCGCCCTTCGGCACCGTTCGCGCGCATCCACGTTACGCAGACCCGGCACCCGTCAGCGGCCGGGCGTTGCGCTCGGCCGGGCATGCCGGACCCGGAGGCCAGGAGCCCCGTTTCAGGGCCACGAAAAAGACATCCGATGGGGTTAGTGGGTCAAGCTGCGATGGCCAGTTCGAGCTTGGGCGGCGCCGGGAAGGCTGTGAGCTCGTTGTAGGGAGTGCCGGTGGCCAGGCAGTGGTGGAGGCAGCCGAGTAGCCGGTTGTAGAGGTTGCGCTGGGCGGAGCTGTGGCGATCGCCGGCCTTGCGTCGACGGTCGTAGTGGGCCCTGGCGCCGGGCGAGGCGGTGAGCGAGGCGAAGGCCCAGACGTAGCCGACGGCGGCAAGCCGCTGGTTTTTGACCCGGCGGACCATGACGGCGTGGCTCTTGCCGGAGGCACGGGTGACCGGTGCTGATCCGGCATAGGCCTTGAGCGCCTTGGCGTCCGCGAAGCGGGTGCGGTCGTCGCCGATCTCGGCGAGGATGCGGGCGCCGCTGAGTGCGCCGAGGCCGGGGAAGCTGGTGATGATCGCGGCGTCGGGGTGCTGTTCGAACAGCTCGACCGAGGCTTCGGCGAGATCGTCCGCAGCGGTGCAGGCGGCCTCGAACTTGCCCAGCAGGGCGATGGCCTGGCGACCCATCGCGGTCTCGACCTGCGGGAGCTGGCGCATCTGCGGAACGCGCAGGGCGGCGTGCAGACGTTCGACCTCGGCGTCGATGCCGCGCTGGCGGCAGGCGCGCTTGAGCACGGCCTTGAGCTGGGTGCGGGTGAGGCGGGCGGCCTGGCCGGGGGTGGGTGCGGCGGCCAGCAGGGTGCGGGCCAGTGGCGCTTTGAAGCCGCCGGTGATCGGCTGGACGGCGGCGAGGTAGCCGGGGAAGTACTCGCGCAGGTGGGAGCGGAGCTTGTTGCCGGCCTGGGTGCGATCCCAGACAGCGTCCTGCTGGGCGCGTGCCAGGACGGCGACGGCCTGGGCGAGTTCGCTGTCGGCCGGCAGCGGGCGGTGGGCGTCGGCGTCGGTGCGCAGGATGTTGGCCAGCACCATCGCGTCGAGGTGGTCGGACTTCTTGCGCGAGACGCTGTGCCGCTCGCGGTAGCGGGCGGCGGCCATCGGGTTGACGGCGTAAACCGGTCGGCCGGTCGCCCGGAGGCAAGCCACGAGCAGGCCGCGGGAGGTCTCGATCGCCACCGGTATCCGCTCGCCGGGGCCATCGCCGTGCTCGGCCAGGAGGTCGAGCAACTGCTGCAGGCCCGCCGCATCGTCGCCGATCCGGGCCCGGCCGAGGAGCTTGCCTTCGCCGTCGACCACGGCGACGTCGTGGTGGTCGCTGGCCCAGTCGATCCCGCAGAACACCTTCACGGGCGTCCTCCTTGTCCTTCCACCCGATGTATATATCCGCTGGTCAAAGACCTGCGTGGAGGCACGCGACTCCCTAATGGAAGGGCTCCGGGCCCGTCATCCGATTAGTCGTTCGTGACCCCAGCTGACCGCAGGGGCCTCGGTCTGTGCAGGAGCTCGGAGGCGTCCCGGAGAAGTGAGAGGTGTACCCTGCGGCGGGCTCGGACCACGGACATTCGATCATCCGCTCGATGGCGGCCGTGAGGGGGCCGGACGCCGGGGCCCGCTGATCTCTTGATGAAGATCAGGGCCTCGTATGTCTGGCAGGAGTGGCCCCGACGCCGGGCACCCTCACGATCTCGTTCCTTCCTCGGCGGCGGTCGGCCGACACCCGGGGCCAACTCTTTCTGGAGGGCTCAAGACCCGGATAAGTCGTATGACTCACCGGACGTCAGCTGATCACCGCCGAGATGAAGCCAGCGGCCGCGCTCTTTTTCGAGGTCTCGCGGGACCGAGTAACGGGTAGCGATCCGCCGGCTTCGGTCCCCATTAGGTAACGGGGGCTGACGACCCGTGCGGACAGCCTATCTGTACCAGGGTCTGTGTTGCGTCCTCTAAGGCAAGGCAAATTAGAGGACGCAACACAGAGGTCGGTACAACAACCCTCGCGCCGTACTCGGGATCCGCCGCCTACAGGAGGCTGCAGCCGGCGGAGTTCACCGACCACCGCGGGTCGTAGTCCCGGTGATCGGCCCAGGGCGCCGCCATCTCCAGCAGCACATCCCACTGCAGCCGGGCACGGTCCTTCGAGACCTCACCCACCGGGGGGCTCAGCATGCTCCCGGCGAAGTTGGAGGCGTTGCGCAGCGCCTCGGCGACCCGCTCGGAGCTCTCGTCACCGAACCGGGCCTCGTGCTCCGCGGCACGAGCGCGGATGAAGGCGCCCAGCGCGCCGACCTCCGAGGGACACAGGTAGGCGGTGCCCTGGCGGGCGTTCACGGCGGTCATGCCGGGAGCGTACGGGGACGCTCCCAACTCGGTCCCGCCACCGCGCCGTTGCTCACCCGATCGAGCGCCAGGCCGTTGCGTCCTGCTGCGAATCACGGTCGACGGCCGGCCACGCGGCGCGCCGTTCCATGGCCTCGGCCCGGCGGCTGGCGTCCTCGCACAGCTGCCGGATCGGGCTCACTGCCCCGCCGTGTCCGTACCGGCAGTCGACGTCTCGGCAGGCATGGTCGGCGGTGTAGCGCGAGTAGATGAGCGGGGTGCCATGGTCCGGACACACGCAGCTCTCGTCGCAGCGATGCGGCTTGTTGGTCGTCATGGGGGCAGCGTAGCCAGGCCCAGCCCCGGCAGGAGGCTGGACGCGGAACCTCACCCGGTTTAGTGACGTCTAATGCCGTTCTTTGTCTTCACAACACTCAGCGTGAGATGGTCGCCGCCATGAGGATCACGATCACGATCGAAGACCCGACCCCCGAGGCGCTGGAACAGCTGCTTGCGCTGGCCGCACTCCCGGAGACCACCATCTCCGCGGTGCCAGCCGACAGGTGGACACCTGAGCGGGCGTTCGATTACTACGAACATCTCCCTCCGAGGGCGAAGCAGATCCTGCGAGCCGTCGTGGACGGCGACGGCCGCTGCGACGCCGACGTGGTGAAGGAGGATGGGAAGAATCTGCGGGGTACGACCGGCGCGTTCCGCCGGGTACTCAACGATGGTGCGCGCGCGGGACGATGGCCGGCCGAACTGCCCGTCCCGGTGGAGTCGGTCATCATCGGGGGCCAACTCCAGTTTTTCGACTTGATCAGGCAGGAGCCGGATCCGCTGCTCGCCTTCCGGGAGGCGTTGAAGAGCGACGGCAGGCCCCGGTCGACCTCCTCATGACGTACGCGATGGGGTAGCTGTAGCCGACCGGCTTCACCCGTACCGGTTATTGGGGTATCAGTCATCCGACGCTGAGCTGCCCCGGGATGCGACCGGAGGCACGTAGTTCTTGCAGGTCGGGGATGTGGTTGTAGAGGGTGCCGGGGCTGGCGCCGAGGAGTTTGGCGATCGAGGTGATCGAGTACTCGGGGTCGGGGAGCATGTCGCGGGCGGCCCGGATGATGTCCGCGTTGACCATGGTGGGTCGCCCGCCGGCCCTGCCGCGGGCGCGGGCGGCGGCCAGGCCCTCACGGGTGCCGGAGCGGAGCGATGTGGAGGGGGGAAGGGTGGGTTGTAGTGGTCGGGGGAGCGGGTTGTAGCGGTGCGCAGGGTAAGACGGTTCGGGCGCAGGGGGCGGCAGAAGATCGTGCCATCATGATTACTGACTGGTAATCGGATGATGTCCAGTCAGTGAACCGTGCAATACCGTAAGGAGTCACCCATGCGTCGACGCATGACCGCCCTCGTCCTGACCGCAGCCTTGGCCGGCGGCGCCCTGGCGACGGTCGCCCAGGTCGCCTCCGCCCAGCCGGCGGCTGCCGCCTCGATCAAGGTCGACCTCAACAAGATGCGCCAGCAGGTCGCCGAACTGCGTCAGAAGGCCGACCGACTGGACCGCGCGGGCCAGCACGACGCGGCGCGCAAGACCCGTGCCCAGGCCGACGCGCTGCAGCGCCGGATCAACCAGATCGAAGCGGCCGAGCGGGACACCACCCACCACTTCTGATCTCCGGCGCTCCCGGCGGTCGCCGGTTCCGGCGGCCGCCACGCGACCGGTGCCGTCCGCTCCGCCCTACCGGGCCAGCGCGGGCGGCGCCGTCCGTGCGTAACCCGGTTCATCTGCGGGCCCGTGCCGTCGGGCCGTCCAAAATCCCGGTGCCGGTGCGAACCGGGGCGGCTAGACAGGCCCGTATGACCGATCAGATCCTGTTGCGCGCCGCCACCCCCGACGAGATCCCCGCCCTGCTCGCCCTCTGGGCCCGGGCGGCCAAGGGCAACAGCATCACGGACGACGAGGCGGGCGTCGCCGCGCTGCTCGCCCGCGATCCCGACTGCCTTGGGCCTGGAACACCGGGCCTGCCCGCGACCCGGTAGGCCCTCCCTCCGGTCAGAGCCTGGGTGCCGCGAGCGCTGGGTTGGCCGCGAGACGCGGGTGCTTGGCGCTGAGCTCGCTCAGCACGGCCTGCCGGAAGCCCTGCCAGGCGTCCTTGAGGTCAGCCAGCTCGCAGACCGCCTCGGCCGTCGCGTACGTGCACGAGACCCGCACCTTCCCGTCCTCCGGGACGAACTCGATCAGCTCGGCGTTCTCGGTGAAGCCGATCGTAGAGCGCTCGCCCCTCTCCAGTTGTTCGAGAACGCCCTGCATCGACCACAGGAAGTCGAACACGGGCGTCCATGACCACGGCGGGGCCAGCTCGGTCTCGCCGATCGTGAACGAGAGGTCGGACAGGAAGTAGTACCAGCGCAGTTCGGCACGGGTCACCGCAGCGAGGTCCGCTCCGTCCTGGTGCTCGCGACCACGGTCCACGTAGGGGCCAGTCCGGCGGTACTCGATCTTGATCATCGGATCTCCTGTGGATGCTCGGCCGGGAACTCCTACCTGACGGTCGCGTCGTCGGCAGGCCTGTTGATCCAGGCCTGTTGATCCAGGCCTGGTCGGGTATAGCGGGCGGTTCAGGGAGCTTCCGGACGAAGCAGGCGGTCCCGTCCAGCACCCGGTGTCCCAGCCGCTCAGCTTCCACTGGTGATCCTCTCCGTGGCCCGGTTCCGAGCAGTACGCCCGCCGCAGGGAAAGTCTTCCAGCCCCTGTGCTCGGCTGGGGTTGGTTCTTCGAGGTCGGCGGACCCGGTAGCCGCCCCGGGCCCGTGCGCGCCCTGCGGGTGAGTTCGTGGCGGCCGGCTCGCATCGGGCGGGCCGTGCGCGCCGGTACCGGGAGCAATCGGCGAGGCCGGCTCGGTGCCGTTCAGCGTGTGCCCGCCGCGTTGGTGCCCGCTTCCAGGCCGAGGTCGAAGTAGGCGCGGGCGAGGCGGCCTCGTGCGGCGCGGTGGGCGGGTCGGGGTGGTGGTAGGAGCGCAGGCTGCGAAGCCACCGCTGGACCTGTCGCAGCGCGTCGCGGGCCTGTTCGTCGTCCATCTGGTCCCGGGACCGGGTGCCGACGGAGTCGTTGATCCGTGACAGTGTCCCTGGCCGGTGCCCTAGTTGGACCCAATAGGATCCCTGCGATCGGATTGATGGACCAACGGGGGGAGCCGCAGTGATCACACGGAATCGGGCACGGGGGTGGAGCGCAATGGGGGCTGCAGCTCTCCTCGCGATGGGCGTGGCCGGCTGTTCTTCCGGAAGCGGGTCCGGGGCGTCTGCGGGGTCGTCCGTCTCCGGCACCTCGGGCAACGGCACGACCAACGCAGCACCGTCGTTCACCGAAGCGCAGGCCCAGCAGGTCTTCGAGCGGTACGTCAAAGAGAGGCAGGCGGCTACCGAGAAGGGCGATGCCGAGGCGCTCGCCCGGGTGGAGGATGGGCAGCTGCTCAAGGAGAACCGGGCCACGGCACAGCTGCACCAGACCAACGGAACCAAGAATGAGCCCATCCGGCCTGTCCGCCCGGTGTACCTGATCCCGCAGACCGACTCCGGAGAGCCGCAGAGCTTCGCCGTCCTGAACAAGACGGAGGGGCGGGAAGCGGACCGCAGTTCCACCCTGACCTATTTCACGCGCGACCGGGCGAGCGGGGAGTGGAAGGCGGTCGTGGCCACCTGGGTGGTGACCGAGGCACCGCCGACGACAGCTCCGACCGACGCCCCCTCCTCGACACCGGTGCCGGGCCAACGATCCGTGCGGCCGAAGGTAATGCCGGCCCTGGCCCGCACAACGTCCGGAGGCGTGGAGCTGTCGCCGACCGCGGAGACGGACACTGCTGTGTGCGGGCGCTACGCCCAGTACCTGAGCTTCACCGTGCCGGACGGGAAGCCGGAGAGCACCGACTTCGAACGAGGCGATTTCACCAACGGCCTGGTGGACTACCTCAACGGATGGGACCAGAAGGTGCTCGAGCGCAGCCTCTCGTTCCGTTCGCTGACGAACGCGCTGCCGACGTTCCGGCTGAAGGATGGCGGCTCCCTCGTCACCTGCACACTGGAGGGCACGTACCGGGACCGTGGCCGGACGCCGGCCGACTGGATCAAACCGGGCGACGACACCGACGCCCTGCTGGGACGGGGCCGCAAGTGGTCCAGCATCGAGGAGGTGTGGTCCGCGGAGGCCGTCGTGGAAGTGCCGCAAGGGGGCCGCCCCGCAACGGTGCTCTCCTCGGAGGCGTACGGAGCGACGAAGCTGTCGGTGACGGGTGTGGAGTGGAAGTAGTGGGACCAATCGCGGGGCGCGTCCTCAGCGGCTGGGTGGCCGCGCCAGCCCGCCGAAGTACCAGTCCTGGAAGCCCGTATCGGGGGTCACACCCTCGTCGTAGTTGAGGTGTCCGACCGCACCTGGCCATGGCCCGACTGGTTCGCCATCAGGTGGAAGAATGCGCCGTCCGGCACCCGAGGGTGCGAATTGGCAGGCGGCTCAGCCCCAGTGGGAACTTGCCGCACCAGCCGTGTCACCGTTGGTAGCACCGGGAGCCCACCCGCCCGCTTCCGACGGATCACCTTGATCGCCCATGCGTTGAGCGCGATCAGCCCGGTGGCTGCCAGGCCGCCGAGGTAGTCGGCGCTGGCCGAGAGCAGGAACTCCGTCACAAGGCGCCGCCGTTCCGGGCGGGGGTCCACAGCCCGGTCGGGTCGTCGGTGCGTTGTCCGTCGCGTCGGCGCAGTTCCCGGACGGCACGGCCGACCTTGCGGCGGACCCTGGTCCCGTCCTGCCCGGGCTGGGCGCTGCCGGTGTACTCGGCGGCATCCGCCCAGGTGGCCACGCCGGGGTGGCCGAGGGCGAGGACAACGTCCCGTTCGGCCGGGGTGAGGCGGGTCAGGAGGGCGGCCAGGCGCCGGTCGCCGGGGACCTGGTCGAGCAGCGGATCGTCGGGCAGGTGCCGGTCGGCCAGCAGGTCCCGCAGCGTCGCGCCGTTGCCTACCGGGGCATCCAGTGAGGTGACCCTCTTATTGCCGTACGTCCGCTTCTCCCACAGCTCTCCCAGCTGGGCGTGGATCGTCCGGGTCTCCAACCGCAGGCGGTCGAGCGCGGGCAGGCCGAGGCCGGTTCCGTCGTGGAGCGGGTCGGCCCAGTCGCCCAGCAGCGCCGTCGAGAGGGCTTCGCTCCAGCGGTCGCCGCGCGCCAGTCCCAGGACGAGTTGGCCGAACCGCGCCAGGTCCGGGCTCCCCCCGGTCAGGACGGCATCCCGGCGGGCGACGAGACCGGCCCGGACCCGGTTGAACGGGTAACCGGGGAAGCCCGGCTGGGCGAGGCGAAGCCACAGGGCCAGGCCCCCGTCTGCATCCATGTCGTACGTCCGGAAGAACTTCCTGCCGCCCCCGCCGGGAACGGGGACCGAGTACTTCTCCCGGCCGTCGACCAGGTGGAGAAGGGTCGGGTCCGGGTCGGCCGTGCGGGTCGGGATGCCGCTTGGGCTGCTCGGGTGCGCGGTGCGCGGGGTGGTCATGGACTGCCTCCGTGGACGGTGGGTTCACCTCCTGGGCGCGGGACGGCGGGGAAGAGGCAGAAAATCTCGCCGCACCTGGTGTGATCTGCGTCACTCACCGCTTTCGGGCTGATCCCCCCGCTCGGACGGCACCGGGGCGGGGCCGGCCGCGAGCAGGAGCAGGCCGAGCCGCAGGGCGACGGCGGTGCACAGCGCGTCGGTGAAGTCGAGCGCGACGCCGTCGCGGGCGGCGTCGGTGACCAGCGCCAGCGCGGTGGCCGTGTCGTGGGCCAGGTCGGCGTGCCCCTCCCCGGGGGCGGTCAGCTTGAGGCCGAGCAGCTGCAGGTCGGCGAGCACCATGTCGACCTCGTCGCGGCCGCCGGCCCTCACCAGGACGGTGACCAGCTGGGCGACTGCTTGCTCGGGCAGCACCGCGTACGGCAGCGTGCCGGCCATCGCGCTGCCGGGGCCGGTGCCGTCCGCCCCGGTGAGCCAGCCCAGCACCGCGGAGGCGGTGAGCACCACCAGCAGGTCGGTGCCGCCGCCCTCGGCGAATCCGAGGGCGCGCTCCACCGCGCTTCTGGCAGCCGTCGCGGGCAGCAGGAGGTCGGTGGGCCGCACGCCGTCCGGCCGCCCGGGCCGCCCGCCCCACCGGACGCTCACCTCGCCCTGCGGCCGCAACAGCGGTCCGACCGTGCGCCGCAGCCGGGCCGCCACGGCCCAGGTCGGCTCCAGGATGGTGGTGCCGTCCTCGGTGGCGCGGATCGCCACCCGGGTGCCCTCGGCGATTCCTGCGGCGCGCTGGAGCGCCGCAGGGATAATCAGGCGCCCGCGCTGTCCGACCACGGTCATGGTGGCGGCCCTGGTGTTCTGGTCCATGAGCGGATCTTAGGCCGCATGATGGCCTATCAGTGAGCAACAGTCATCTTGCTCACTGCAATATCCGACGCGATAAACCGGGACAAGACGACCCGTCACCACCGGTCGCGGAGCGAAGGGGAGCGCACGCCATGACGGACGACCAGAGCAACGAGACGCCAGCCGGAGACGACACCGGCAGCACGCCGGACCTGACCGACGAGGTGCACTACCCGCCGGTCGAGAACGGCCTGGACTATCTCGTCAGCGTGGTCGAGAACCTGCAGGGCGACAACGTCGGCCGCCGGAACCTCAAGTACGCGGTGGTGCACCTGCAGGCCGCCGTCGAGTGCCTGCTCAAGCACCGGCTGGAGCTGGAGCACTGGAGCCTGGTCTTCAAGAACCCGGGCGAGGCCAAGCGCAGCGAGCTGGACGACGGCAGCCTGACCACCTGCACCGTGGAGCAGACGATCACCCGCCTCACCAACATCGTCGGCGTGGAGATCAAGGAGGCGGAGAAGACCAAGCTCACGCAGCTGGCCGACCTGCGCAACCGGCTCCAGCACTACGGCCGCCACCACGACCCGAAGAGCAAGGCCAACCGGTACGTGATCGAGGCGAACGCCGCGTACGTCCTGGAGTTCCTGATCCACTTCCTGGACACCCAGCTGATGGACCGCATCTCCCCGCCGGACGCGGACATACACATGGAGATGGCACGCCTTCGTGATGGCCTTCACGATATCCGCGGCTACGTGAAGGCCCGGATGGCGCGGCTCCGCCCCGAGCTGGACCCCGTGAAGCCCCGCACCGTCCAGTGCCCCACCTGCAACCAGTTCGCCCTGGTCGTCGGAGACGAGGAAGACGCCCGCTGCCTGTACTGCCACTACCGGCGGGATCCCGATGTTGCGGCGGTGTCCTATGCGGAGGATGTCCTCGGCCACGACTGGACCTCGGTGGCTCGCGGTGGCCGGGAGCCGGTCGAGTGGTGCCCAAACTGCGACACGGAGGCGCTGGTCCTCGAAGCGGTCACCGCCGCCGACCCGAAGAACCCGGTCGCCCTGTGCTTCTTCTGCGGCGAGAACTTCTCGGAGCTGGAGGAGTGCACCATGTGCGGTGAGCCGTTCCAGCCCACCGAGAACGAACTCGCCTGCGACACCTGCATGTACGACGCGATCAACGACGGAAGCTGACCTGCGACCTGGAGGAGGACTCCGCGATGACCGCCGAGCCGATCGGGGCCGAACCGGTGCTGGAGGGCGAGATTCTTCCCACCGGCACCGGCTCTACCGTCGCGCTGGTGCACCCAGCCGGGCCGGACCCGGTCAAGGGCGAGGAGGGGCGGACCGTGGTCGTCGGCTACGGCGAGCACGAGGACAGCTGCCCGGTCCGGTGCTGGCTCGCCTGGACGGAGGCGTCCGGCATCGTCGACGGGCCGGCCTTCCGGGAGGTCGACCAGTGGGGGCACCTCGGCAGCGCCCGTCTGACCCCGGACAGCTGCAGCCGGATCATCACGCGGATCAGCAAGCGCGCCCGGCTCGACGTTCGGCACACCGGCCACTCGCAGCGGGTCGGGCTGATCACCGCCGGAACGAAGGCGCAAGCCCGAGTACAAGCTCCGTGAGCAGTCCGGCCACGCCGACGACAGCCCGGTCTTCCACCGCTATGTCCGCGACGCCCAGGCCTGGGACGACCCGGTCACCGAGGGCATCGGCCTGTAGAAGGCTCGGCTGGGGGACCTACTCCTCCGCCGAGCGGCGGGACGCCCGGCAACGCCCCTTCCGTCCCTGAGAACAAGCGGGTGGCAAGGGGCGTCACAGGATCTCCTCGGTCAGCTTTCCGTTCTGGGACAGCACGGTCGGGTGATGGCCGGAGTTCGGCTGCGCGGGCGCTGCCCGAGTCGAGACGATGTGCGAGCACCGACGTCGAAGAGAGAGCATGCGATGGACCTGCCGGCCGACTACACCTCCCCCGTGACCTACTGCTCCCGTCGCACCCGGGCCGGAAGGCCCTGCCGGAGGGAGGCGACCGACTGGCCGAGCGGCTACGACGACCTCCCCGTACGGGTCGCCTGCCGCAGCCACCTCACCGACGACGAGTGGGCACGCTGCCTGGAAGCCCGCAAGAGGCGCAACGCCGTGTGGCGCGACAATCACCCCACACTGATCGAGCGCGCGGCCCTCGCGGAGGTCAAGCCCCCGGCCGAACCCGATGACGGCAACGACGACATCGAGTCGTCGAAGTGCCGGCGGCAGTGCGAGTTCGTCAAGATCCCTGGCCGTAGCTCCGACGACGACGTCTGCCCCTTCTACTGCGCGAACTGCGACAGCTCCGTCTGCTACGGCTGCGGAAAGGCCAGCGTCGAGTACGAGGACACGCTGTGCCGGTCGTGCGACAGCCTGCCCTGCGACGACAACGGCAGGTGGGACCGCGCCCCCGGCAGTTGGGACGACGAACTCGACCTGGACACGGACGACGTCGACCACGGTCCGGACCCGCGCGGGCGTCTCACCCGCCTCGTGAACGAGATCGCCGCCGCCACCGGGGACACCCACCGCGAAGTCAACGCTCGCATCAACCGTGAGGTCGGCGTCCGTAGCCGGGTCGGCGCCGACGAGGAGACCGTCCGCCGAGCCTCTGCCGTCGCCTCCGTCTGGCTGGCCAAACTGACGACCGCCCGAGCGGGCAGCTGATCCTCCAGCACGGTCGGATCGGGCACAGCTCCGTCGCCGACTGCGGCAGCAGCGCTGGTTTTCGCTCCTCCTCAACCTCGAAGGGAGGGAGATTGAGCAGGGGGACTTCCAGAGTGACGAGCGTCATACAATCTCTCCTTTAATACTTTGACGGATCGCAGCTCTGCCGGTCCCGTAGGTGGAAGTTGCAGCCCAAAGCGCAAGGAGCGCCCGTTCGTGTCCACCACTCCTTCCCCTTCGGCGCGGAAGCCGTCGACCGAACTCGTCCCGGTCACCGCTGGCTTGGAGCTGGTGTTGGCCAGCCTTCCGGCGGGTGAGCTCGCTCGGCTGCTCAAGGAGCTGGGAGCCCCCGAGACGTTCTCCGACGGTTGGCTGCCAGTGCGGCGTGACCCTGCAGAGATGGAGCGCTGGGCCCGAGGCCGCCTGCGGAGCCTGATCAGAGTGCTCAAGGCATGGCGCGGGCAGTCCGCCCTGTACGCCGCGCTGGGAGCCCGGCGGGCTGCGATCGAGGGTCGACACGAGGCGGTCGACTCCTTCGCGCGCCACTGGCTGAAGATTCCGAACGTGACCCCGGACTGGCGAGAGGCCGTGTCGGCAGCGCTGATGGACGACTGGGAAGACGGCCTGGACGTCGAGGACGACGGCCTGGTCGCCGCGCTGCGGAAGAACAGCCACACGGTCCACCGGCAGTTGCAGCCGGTCTGGGAACGTAAGGCCAATGGCCGGCGCGTGGCCCTTCTTGACGCCCCGGTATGCGGCGGCCACGACCTGACGCTGCGCGATGTACTCTCCGACGGGCGACACCCCCAGGACGACGTGCTGCCCTGGGAGCCCGACGAACCGCGCGCTCTTGTGGTCTTCGCCAGTCTGTCGTCCGAGGAGCAGGCGCTAGCCCGGGTGTGGTCGCAGAGCCCGGGAACATCCTGGGAGGAGGCTGCCCTGCTTACCGGCGCTTCCAATCCGTACGCCTTCGGACAGCGGGTGCGCGCCAAGCTCAAGCGGCTCGGCAAGCAGTACAACGACCGGGCCCAAGCCGCCGCCCTGACCGTGGGAGGCATGCGGTGAACGATCACCTGACCGGTCACGAGTCAGAGGACCAACAGCACCGTGGAATTCTGGTGCGCGTCGTCGCGCCGAGCGTGCCGACGTGCGCTGCCGTACTGAGCAGCGGCTCGGTCGGCACCATCCTGATCAGCGGCACCGTTCCGCCCAACTCCCCATTGGTGTGGCCGCTCGTTGTCCTTGCCCTCGGCTCCATGGCCTACGACCTGGGGGCCCGCGCACTCCGGCGCTAGATCGCGGTGGGCCTGACTGACGCGTCCGCCGGGCGGTCGGCGCCGGTCAGATAGTGCAAGACTTCCGGAATGCCGACCCCCCGACGCCCGCTGAGCCATCCCACTCCGTCCCTGCCCGAGACCGAGATTGCCGCGCCGCCCAGGCGAGGTACGGCCCTTGAGCGAGTGCTCGTCCCGCCGCCCAGCGAAGCGCCGGCGGTGACCACCGAGGCACCGGCGACGACCGCCGCCGGAACGGGCCGGCGGGCGCTGGGCCGGGGCGGACTCCTGAACGTTCCGGGCGGGAGCGATCGGACGTAAGCGCTCAGCGCCGACCCCGGCTGGAGGACGGTGAGGAGCTGCGGCGCCAGGTGGAGTTTTCCTCCATAGCCACCGCCGACGCCGAGCAGGAACGCCGACCGGGCCGCTGACGCTGGGCTGGTCTGTATCGCCGTCGCCGGGCGCGCGTCGTGCATGGGAGGTCTGACGCACCTTACGGCCCGCTCCGCGCTGACTGCCCGTGCCTTGGGTACGCCGCCGTTGACAAGCGAACGATCGGCTGGGGCAGGCGCGGGGGTGAACGGAGGAGACGTGAAGGGGGAGGCGTGGTTGCTCGCCGAGGGTGGGCCGCCGGGCCGCGGGCGGCCCGGCTCGGCGCTCTCCGGCCCGTGCTGCCGTACGGCCGGCCCCAGCGGGGGTGACCGGGCGAGGGCTCAGGCCAGAACTCGAGTATTGGTGATCACCGGTCTGCGGGCAGGAGGCCGACGATATGCCGGAAAGCCCGTCAACGACTGGACTCGGCAACCGAGAATGGCGTGGTGAGCCTCACCTCGGAACTCCGCCGGCCCGACTCGCCGATCTCCCAGTTCCTCGCTCGGGAACTGCCGAACGCCGCCGAGCTGGCAGCCCGGTACGGGCACTGGGCCGGGCAACTGCGAAGGCCGGTTCGCCCGCGTACCCGAGGGGAGATCGACTGGCCCGTGCTGGGCCACACCATCGACCACCGCATCCGCGTCAGCCTGGGCCACCCCTACGGACCGCCGATCCGCATCGGTGTGGACACCTTCGCCGGCCGCGCGGTCGGTGGCCCGCCGCCCGCCGTGAGCGAGGCGATCTACCAGGCCGGTCAGCAGATGATCGAGGAGCTCACCGCCCGCACGGACGTGCGGCCGCCGTTGGCCCTGTCCGGTCCGGACGGCCGACGCCTGATCCGGCTCTGCCACCTCGCCAGCCACTTCGAGGTGGTCTTCCGCTCCGGCGACGTCCAGGGGCTGCTCGCCGACGCCACCGCCGACAGCACCCTGGAGAGCCTCCTGGCCGCCGTCCCGGACTACGCGGTCGAGGACATCGGCACCCAGCTGCAGCTCGCCGCCGATTCGGAGGCCCTGGGCTGGCTGACCGGTCGGGAGACGGTGTGCGGGCCGGTGTTCGCCGGCAGCGGCCATGTCGGCGGCGCGGACGCCGACGTGATCGCCGACGGAGAGCTGATCGACTGTAAGGCGACGGTCCGGCCGGCCAACATCGGCGCCCGTGAGCTCTACCAGCTCGCCGGCTACCTGCTGCTCGACTACGACGACGAACACCAAGTCCGCGTGCTCAGCCTGTACCTCTCGCGCCAGGGCGCCCTGATCGGGTGGGGCGTCGAGGAGTTCCTGGCGGTGCTCGGCGCGACCAAGCCGCTCGCCGAGCTGAGGCAGACTCTCGCCCGCGAGCTCACCCCTGCGGGGTCCGCCGCTGCTCGGATCCACCCGCCCCGCCCTCGGAAGGTCCCGCGATGACCGACACCACTGCCCGCACTGAGCCCCGCGCCGCCGCGATCCGGCTGATCCGGGCGACTGCGCTGGACGAGGCCGCCCACCACGGCGGGAGCGGTCTGCCACCGGCCAACTGGGAGATGTACCAGGAGCTGACCGCGACGCTGGAGAGCTGGTACGCCGACGGCGCCCTGGCCGAGGACTCGCTGTTGCTGACCGAGTGGCTGGCCACCGAGCTGGTCGCGTACGTCCTCCAGATGCTGGACCAGGACCGGGAACGGCTCGCCCGCTGGCTGCTTGACCAGGGCGACCGGGTGTGTCAGACCCAGCAGCACCCGCACCCGGCCGGTCCCACCGCCGTGGAGATCATCTCGGTCATCGCCGCCAGCATCGGCGTCCCGGACCAGCCGGCCGAGCGCCTTGTCCAGATTGCCGTGCCCTATCTGAGCTACCTCCGGCCGGGCCACGAGGTCGAGGACGCCCGCGAAGTCGCCCTGACCTTCGCCCTGTGGGCTGGCGAGAACCTCGCCCGGCTCATGGCCTACGAGGCCGACCGCGTCGACGGCTACCTCGCCGACCGCGCCGGCTGAACCGGCCGGCTCACCGCCGTGGCGCCGCCGGCGGCAGCGCCGTCCGCCCTCCGCGCACCCGCGCCGCCCGGGCGGAGGACGTCACCGGCTGGTCGGCAGCGGCCGCCTCGCGCAGCAGCAGCTCCACGTACACCCGCACCCCGGGGCCGCGCTTGTTCGGCACCACCGACACGTCGCCGACCTGCAGCTCGGACGAGGCCCGCAGCGCCCGCAGCATCGCGTCCGCCGTCTCCTGCACCGCGGAAGTGTCCTGGGTTATGCGGGTATGAACATGTCCGTCGCTAAAGTCCGGGTTCATGTCGATCCTCGGTTGGCGGGTTTACTTCACGCGTCGCGGTCTGCTTCGGCCATGTACGGAGAGCTTGGCGTACACGGACCCGGACGTGTTGGACGAGTGGCTGGACGGACACGGCGTTCTGGACGGTCAGCCGTTCCTGATCAGTCCGGCAGGTGCGTACGACGTTGATCTCAACCGGTGCTTCGCCACAGTGCTCAGCGCGAGCCCGCGGAACACGCAGGCCGCCGTTGCGCGGGACCTGCGGGGCTTTCTGAACTTCCTGTGGTTCAGCCGGCCTTCCCTCGCCTCCATGGGCGGCGGGACCCCGGCGTACAGCGTCTCCAAGGCCGCCCTCAACGCCCTCACCCGCACCCTGGCCGGCGAACTGCGCTCCGACGGCGTGCTGGTCAACGCCGTCTGCCCGGGCTGGACCGCCACCGACATGGGCGGCGCCAGCGGCGCCCCCGCCTCCACCGGCGCCGCAGGCGTCCTGTGGGCCGCCACCCTCCCCGACTCCGGCCCCACCGGCGGCTTCTTCCGCCAGGGCTGTCCGATCCCCTGGTGAGGCCGGGCGGGCGCGCGACGGGCCGCGCGACGGCTGTCAACGGGTCGGAGAGCTGTCGATGGGCTAGCGGTTCGCTCGCAGTCGCCAGCGGCTCGGGGTGAGTGCGATTCTGGTCCAGCGTTGCAGGCGGGTGCCTTCGGGGTGCCGGCGGGCCTGCGGGAGCAACTCGTCGTAGCGGGGGTCGCCAGGGGCGATCCGGTACCAGCCGTCGTAGTAGTTCCCGTCTTCGGTCCGGCCGCCGTACCGCTGGTGGATCGTGACGCCGTCCAGGGCGAGGGTGGGGTGTCCGGTGACGTGGTACGAGTCGTCGGGGCTGGGGGTCACGGCGTCACGATAGTGGGTTTTGGCTAAAGTCGTGTGGCGCTGACACGCTGCGTTATCGAGGATGGCCAGCCATGGAAGGGCCTTCGCTATGCCCCCAGAGGCACGGTTCCCCAGGGGTCGAGGCCCATACTGCGCCAGCGGCGCCCGTCCCGGCTGTGGACGAACCGCGAGCCCTCGTAGCGCAGATCGCTGATCCAGAAGTCGGGGATCTCGCGCTGCACGTACCGGTGCAGGAGTTCGACCATCCCGCAGTCGAAGCGCATCCAGCACTCCGGTGGTGCCCAGTGGCGACGGAAGATGACCGTCGTCCATTGGTTGGGATCGGGGTCAGAGGCATACCAGCACAACAGATCGGCGTCCACCGTGCCGCCCCACGCAATCAGCAGGTCGGGCTCATCGAAGTCCTCCTCCTGGGCCGTGTAGCAAGCCATATCGGTCTCCTCCTTCACCGGGAACGGTGAGTTGGGGTAGACCTCGGAAACAGGAGGATCCACGTATAGGAAGTTGTCGAACGTCCCCTCGCCGTAAACCTGCATGAAGGCTCGGTAGTCGTCGGGGAAGCCGTGGTCGTACTCAGCAGTCATGTGCGACCAGTCGATGGCGTTCCCGCCGCTGGCCGGTGGGGCGGCAAGAGGTCGAAGCCCGCGAATTATCTGAAGCACAGAGGACATGTCCTCGGACTCGCTGCCCACGTCGATCTCCTGATCACCTGTGCCGAATTGCCGTGACACGGCGCGCGAATGTGACCATAGCCGAGCCAGGGACGCGGGTGCCATCATCAGCCAAGCAGTGCGCCTCCGACGAGGTCCTGCTGGTCAGCTGGACGCTGATCCTCACTCGGACTTGGAGCATCAGACCTGTGTGGGCCCTCCGAAGCTGGTCACGCAGCGTCAGGCCAGAAGGACGCGCTTGCGCAGGGGGGCGCCCCCCGAGCCAGTCGGTGTCAAACCCCGTGCGTCAACATCCATCCACCACCGAGCTCGAATGACGGAACGTCCGTCATTCGTGGTTGTTTCGCTACTTGGCGAGTGCTAGCGTCATGAGTGACGGATATTCCGTCACTCAATCTGGGAGGTCTCTGATGGTGACGCGCGCACTGACCACGGCCGAGGCCCTCGCCCTCGGCTTCGACCATTCCAACCCGGCCGCCCGCGCGCGTCGGCACATCGACATCGGGACCATGGCCAACGGCTACCCGCCGGACCTGGTCGTGGCGGAGGTGGAGGGCGGCTGGATCTGGCACGACGGCCAGGAGACCATCTTGTGCGACAGCGAGGCCGAGGCCAACGACCTGTTCGACCGGGACCTGGTCCAGCTCGTCCGGGACTGCTCCGACCCCTTCGAGAAGGGCGGGAGCGACTTCCTGTGGTACAGCGCCGACGACGCCCTCATCGGCACGGTCGGCTTCGAGGAGTACGGCGACGGAACGTACTGCGTCTCGCTCATCGACGGCACGCTGTCGTGGTCCACCCATACCTCGAGGGAGAAGGCCGTGGAGACGGCCCTGGAGCTGGCCGCCGACCTCTTGGACGACACGCTCTCCGCCAGCCCGCAGTCGGAGCTCCCGTCCTACCTCGCCCAGGCCCGGGTCTACCTGGCCCTCAGCTCCGGGCAGGGCCTCGCCGACCCGGACGGCTTCTGCGAGCGGTTCGACGCCGACGAGGACGACACCTGGTTCCCCAACGAACACCTGGGCGTGGCCATGACCCAGGTCGACCGGTGGTGGGTGGTCGCCGTCAACGACAGCGTCAACAAGAACTACCTCGCCTTCTCGCTGCACGAGGACCGGGACGAGGCCCGCACAGAACTGATCCGCAGCATCGACCGCTACTACGGGCACGCCAAGAGCGCCTACGAGTGGAGGTCCTTCGACCGCACGCTCTTCGTCCGCGCCACCCGGATCTCCGAGGACAGCGACACCTACGCCGTCGTGGCGGTCTTCGGCGAGCACGCGCAGCTGTTGACCGTCGATGGTCGGCCCCAGGCCGTCGCAAGGGCGACCCGGATCCTCGCCGAGTACGCCGCCCAAAGGCCCGCGCCCGTCGCGGCGGACGGCACCCAGGCGCAGATCCAGCACCAGGCACTGCACCGCCGGGTACTCCAGGACACCATCGCCGCGCTCACCGGCTGCGAGGCCCGGCTCGGCGACGCGATCCGGCGCGCCGACCAGGAAGGCCTCTACGGCCGCGGACGTGACCTCACCTGGATCCAGGTCGCCCACCGCCTCGGCGTCAGCCGAGACACCGTGCAGGAGATCCGCAACGGCAACGCCTGGAAGAGCTGACCGCACCGGCCGAACCAGCCAGGCCGCGCTGCGCAACGCCCGCCCCGGCGGCGCCCGGCGCGGCCAGCCTCCCGAACACGACCACCTGCCCCGCTCAGCACATCAACGCCGAGACGACGGTCCCGGCGGTGAAGGGACCCCCGTCATGCAGAACGTCATCAACAGCAACGACCGCGTAGACGTCGCCCAGGAGTACGCCGACCGGGTCCGCGACCTCCTGAACCGCGGCCGCGTCGACACCCTGCGACGCACCCTGTGGACCGACGCCGACGACGCCGACCTGTGCCGCATCGAGATCGTCTCCTACCCCAGGCCCGGCACCGGCGAAGCAACGGTCGCCCTCGTCTACTGGGACGACAACTCCTACGAGGTCCAGGAAGCCGCCGACGAGACGGAGGCCGAGCAGCACTACCTGGAGACGGTCCGCATGAGCACCACCTTCGACGTGGGCGCCGACGGCCACGAGACCCGGGCGGCCGAGACCGACGTCCCCGGCGTGCCCGGCTACGACGGCGCGTTCCACCTCGCCTACCGCATCGACCGGGGCACCCCCGACACCGAGCTGCGCAGCGACGTCATCGCCCAGAGCGTCGAGGCCCGCAGCGCACAGACCCTCGCCAACGACCTGCTCGCCAGCCACCTCCTCTGCCCCGGCGTCGAGCCCGCACCCTGGCGCTTGCAGGTCTGGACAGGGACCAGCCCCGAGGAGGCCGGCACCGCGATGCGCAGCGGCCGCCCGGCCCTCGCGATCGCCCAGCGGGTCTGACCTCCCGCCACCACCCGCCCCGCGGGCGGTGCCCGGCAGCCCGCCCGCTTCCTGAGGAGAGCCGTGACACCGTCGTTCAACCTGGTCGACCGCGGGTGGCTGCCCGTCCACGACCTCGACACCGGCACACACCGCGAGGCCGGTCTGCGCGAGGCCCTGGTACGGGCGCACCGCCTACGCCTCGCGCTGCCCCCCGGCCAGGAGCTCGCGGTGGTGCTGCGAGTGCTACTGGCCGCCTACGACAGTGCCGCCGGACCGGCCGATACCACCCAGTGGCAGCAGGCCTGGCGGGCCGAGACCCTCGACACCGCCCGCGTCGACGCCTACCTCGACCGCTGGCACGACCGCCTCGACCTGCTCGACCCGCAACACCCCGCCTTCCAGAGCGCCCACCTGACGGAATGCCGACGCGGCCCCGAGGTCCTGCACCCCTCCTACCTGATGGGCGAGACCTCACGCACCTTCCTCGCCCGGAACCAGACCGGTCCCGGGGCACCGCCGATGCCGGCACCGCAGGCCGCCCGCCGCCTGCTGGTCCTGCTCGCGTACGACGTTTCGAGCCTCAAGGCCGCCCCCGACGGCGGCCTGACCTACGGCGCCCAGGTCCCCCCCGGTCGCGGACAGCGTCCACGTCAGCGTCGACGCCCAGACGCTCAAGGACCTGCTGCTGCTGAACCTGCCACCACAGCCGCGCGCCCCCGGTGACCGGCCGGTCTGGGAACAGGCACCGCACCCGCCGGCCGTCGGCGAGGCCCGGGCGCCCCTCGGCCGCCTGGACCTGTGGACCTGGCCCGCGCGCAGCCTGCGCCTGCACGCCGACGACAACGGCGACGTCACCGCCGTCGCCTGGCACGACGGCACACGGCTGGAGGGAAAGGCCGCCCAGCGATGGGCCACCCAACACACCCTCGACCCGCTCACCGCCTGGCGCACGACGAAAACCCGCGGCATCACCGCCCCCGCGCGCGCCACCGACCAGCGCGGCATGATCCCGCCCTGGACCGGCGTCCTGCTCATGTCCTCCCACCACGGCCCCGCCGTCCTGCAGCACCTGCGCGCCGCCTGCGAACGCGGCGACGTCCCCGGCGACACACCGCTGCGCCTGGCCGTGTCCGGCCTCACGCACGGCAACGAGCACCGGACGACGGTGATCGGTGTTCCGGCCGCGTCCGTGGTGATCGGTCCTGCCCGGGTCTGGCGGGGCGAGGACGCGCAGCGGCGGGATCTGCTCGCCTGGGCGGCCGGCATGCCCGAGATGGCCGTGCGCGCCGCAGAGCTACCGAAGCACCTCGCTGCTGAGAACCTCCACGTGAACCCCGACGACGCGGCCTGGCGCCGACTGGTCGACGCCGTGGACACCGCACCAGACCCCAGCCTCTACGACTCCTGGCACAGGCATCTGCTGACGCACGACGTGCAGCGGTGCATGCGGGCCCTGCCCAGAACCTCTCGCGGCGCCGAGGCTGCAGGTGTCCGTGCCGGGCGAGGTCGGTGAGCAGGTTCCTGACGGCGGCGGCCGGTGCGCCGGGGTGTTCCGTGGCGAGCGTGGCGATGATCTGGTCTGTCGTCAGGGTGCCGTCCAGGAGCTGCAGGAGGGTGCGGCGCCAGCCCTCGGGGTCGGGCAGGATGCTCGCGATGCCGGGCAGCGATCCGATCTGCAGGTCGCCGTCCGGCCGGCTGCTGGGCTGGTGCTCGGTGCGCAGGCGCAGGCGCGGGGTCACCGGGCCTCCTCAGGTGTGGGTAGGCAGGGAGCGGGGACGGGCCCAGCCGGTGGCCGGGCCCGTCAGGTGGTGCGGTGTTACTGGCCGGAGACGGTGAGGGCCAGCAGTGCGCTGTCGGCGGCCGGACGCAGGCCGGTCTCCTCCTGCTCGGTGTCCTCGGGGTCGACGGCCGTGGTGATGTTCTCCACGATGTTCTCCTTCCGTTTCTCTGGACGAGGTTGTGGCGGATTCGCCGGGTCCTATGGAAGCATGCTTCCAATAGTCGCGGAAGGCGTTTCCGGGGATAATTTCCGAACGTTTTTGGCGTCTATTTTCGGGCAGCACAATATTCCGGTCCGGTGTTTTCCGGACCGGTTTCAGAGAAGGGTGTTCGCTGTGACTGATGTCCTTTCCGGTCTGAATGAGCGGTTGGCCGGCTGGGCGGAGCTGGTGCCGGGCGGGGAGCTGGTGCCCTCGGTGGAGGACGTGGTGAGGCGACTGGGCGATCTGGCCCGGCGGGAACCGGGGCTGTGCCGGATGCGGCGGATCGGCGAGTCACGTGAGGGGCGGGCGCTGCATGTGCTGTCAGTCGGGTCGGGGCGGCGGCGCGTGCTGATGGTGGGCGGCCCGCATCCGAACGAGCCGGTCGGATATGCGACAGTCGTGTTTTTGGCGGAGCTGGTGGCCGCACGGCCGGAACTGCGGGACGGCGTTTCGTGGCATTTCCTGCCATGCGTGGACCCGGACGCCGCCGCCCTGAATTCGGAGTGGACGAGCGTCACGCTCGACCTGTTCACCCAGCATCGCTATTTCTACCGGCCAGCGCTGGCCGAGCAGCCGGAATGGACGTTCCCCATTCCGTGGCGGGGCGGCGAGCACCGGTTCGGGCTGCCGGAGAACCAGGCGCTGGCCGACCTGGTGGACGAGCTGGAGCCGGCGGTCGCCGTGAGCCTGCACAACTCGGAACTCGGCGCGCCCTTCTACACCGCGTCCCACGAGGTCCCGGGCCTGGCCGAACAGCTGGCGGCCGCCACCGCCCGGCACGGCCTGCCGGTCTCCGACGCCGCGTCCGGCGACGTCGTCGGCTGGCCGGTGCTCGGCCCCGGGGTGTACCGGATGCCTCCGGTGGAGGAGCTGGTGATCCGCGACCACGACGGCGACGCTCCGGCCTTCGGTGCGCACCTGACCCACTACGCCGCCCGGTACGGCACGCTCACCCTGCTGCCGGAGGTCCCCCGCTGGCAGGCGGCCACCGCCTTCGAGACCTCGCCGCCCGTGGCGCTCGCCGTCCTGGCCGAGGCCCTGACCGGCGAGGTGGCCGAAGTCCGGCAGCTGATGGAGCAGGCCCGCCGCCTGGACGACGTCTTCGCCCGCGCGGCCGCCGACACCGCCGCGGTCGCCGACAGCCAGGCCCGGTCCTGGCACCAGCGCGCCGCCAACGGCGACACCGTGCCGGGCGGAGAACTGGCCGAAGCGCACTACACCCGGGTCATGCTGACGCTGCGCTCGGCCGGGATGGCCCTGCGATCCGTGTGCGAGGCTCCACCCAGCCGGACCAGCCACCAGGCCCGCGCACGCCTGGAAAGGCTGCTGTTCGAACGCTCCCAGCGCAGCGAGCGGGAACTGCGCGTCACCCCGCTCCAGCTGCGCCGTTTGGTGGCGGTCCAGGCGAGTGCGGCGCTGGCCGCCGTCGAGCTCACCCGGTAGGGGCCGGGCACTGCTCACCGCTTGGCCCTGTGCATCCTGCGGCACGGGCAGGGGTGGTGGGCCGGGAGCTCGCTGATGGCATACAGGCCGAAGATCACGTGGGCGCCGCTCTCAGCGCCGAGCGTTTTGCGCAGGCGGCCCAGCCTGGCGGTGACGGTGTCCGCGGCGATGGCGAGTGTGCGGGCGATCTCCCGGACCGTCAGCCCTTCGGCGAGCAGCTCGGCGGTGCGACGCAGCGGGTCCGGGATTCCGTCCTCAGGCGGGCGCAGGCGGGGCGGCGTCAGGAGTCCGGTCCGGCACGCGATGGCAACCGCGTGGGGGCGCCCGGTGGCCTGGAGCGCGTGCACGACGTCGCGAATCGCCTCGGCGCCGGCACGGTCCCGGTCCTTGCTCGTGCTGACGGTGTTCCGGCCTGCGCGGAGCAGTTGGCTGATCCGCTCGGTCGAGGTGCCCCTGGCTACCTCGGTCAGCACACGGTGCTGACTGCCGGTGAGGGTCAGGGTGGTGCCGCAGTCCGGGCAGGGCAGGCCCGCGAGCACGGCCGGCCCGGGGTCGGTGAGGGTCATGATGTGGTGGCCTCGGGGTCGCTTTGGCAGGGGCAGGGGTGGGTGTCGTCCAGCAGGCGGACGCAGTGGAGCAGGCTGACGGTCTGGGGACGGGTATGCAGGCTGTGCATGCGCATGAAGCGCCGCAGGGCCTCGTCCACCGCCCGGGCCGTCCGCCCGGTCTGCCGGCCGATCTCGCTGTCGGACAGGCCTGCGGCCATGCCCTGCAGTGCGGCCAGTGCGCTGTCGGTGGGCGGGCGCTCCAGCCGCCGGAACCGCGCTGAGCGGCGAAGCAGCCCGGCCCGGTAGGCGATGTCGATGGCGTGGACCGGGTTGGCCGCGCCGAGTTCGGCTGCCAGGGCCTGGAGATCACCTTCAACCTGCGCTTTGGTGCTGCGCAGGTGTCCGCCGATGGCGCGCGGGGTGTGCCCGTGCGCGGTGAGGGTGAGCAGCTGGGCCTGCGGCTGGGTGACCAGGAGCCGGCCGCCGCAGGCCGGGCAGGGGGTTCCGGCGATCAGCAGTGGCAGCAGGCGGCCGGGGCGCACGGGGCGCCTGGCCGGGGTTCTGCGTCGTTGCGGGTACTGGGCCGGGTGGAGCAGGAACAGCGACGGCCAGGTCATCCACGCCCCCAGTCCCACGGGCGCTGGTGGGCTCCGCGCAGGCACGCGATCTGGTGCGCGGCCAGCTGGCGGGCGCGGCCGTCGAGGTGGGAGCGGCGGACGGTGTCCATCACCGCGGTGAGCGCGACGACATCGCGCACGCTCTGGTAGCCGTCCCAGGTGCCGATCCGGTCGTAGGGCAGGGCGACGTCGGGCCGGGCGCGGGAGGTGTAGGCGGCGGTGTAGGCCTGGAGGTCGACGGGGCGCCCGCGCAGGAACTCCGCCCGCCAGCGGGCGGCGACCAGGTCCCATTCCCGGCGGCCGAGCCGCGGCGGGCGCCGCAGGAGCAGCCGCGGGCAGCGGCCGTCGTCGTAACAGCGGGCCATGCGGGTGTCGCCGAGGATGACGGTGGGCGGGGTGGGCCAGTCGATGCGCTCCCACTCCTCACGCAGCCAGGCGGCGTGCTCCCGCAGGAACCACTGGCCGGCCTCGTCCACGTCGGCATCGGTTAGGCCCTCCAGCAGACCGTCGAACGGGTCGTGAGGCTCCAGCCACAACGCCAGCTTCGGGTGGACGCCGTGGACGGAAGCGGTTGCCCACGCACTCACCGCGGGATCGTCCTGCCGTCTGCCGGGCTGGTGCCAGAAGGTCACGGCGCGCCCGCCGGCGGTACGCACGCAGTCGTAGTGCGGCCGGACGACGGCCACCGACTCCTGCTCCAGCAGCCGGGCTGCGCGCAGCAGCGCCCATGCTTCGTCCAGGTCCGTGTGCACGAGGGCGACGGCGGCCGAAGCGGGCAGCGACCACGCCTGGATCGGGTGCTCGCTGACCAACTCGGCCCGGTCGGGGTTGTCGCCGGTGACCACGCAGACCTGGGTCAGGGCCGAGTAGCCGGCCGTGATCTGCTGTCTGCGCGCTGCCTTGGTGACCTTGAGCAGGGCGGTGGTGGTCGGTCCGACGCTCACGGAGTCCTCGGGTACGAAGTCGGTGGACAAGGTCGTGGTGGTCCGGGACAGCGCCTCCCGTGTCACTGTCCCGGACCGGCCGGCCCTGTGCCGGGTGGCACGTGCCGGTACGGACGACGGGTGCAGCAATCCCCAGTCACGGCGTCGTCCGGTTCGGCCGGGTGCGGGCGCAGGGGGTGGCGCCCGCACCCGGCCTTCACCCGCCCAGCTCCCGGGCGGGTGGTCTCAAGGTGGTGCGGGCCCGGCCAGGGTCCCCGACCGGTCGGCCGGGCCCGCATTTGGCGGACCCTCGGCCGCCGGTCCTGCCAGGCCGCCACCCCCATGGTTGACGGCCGGCAGAAGCCCCGCAGCCGTCTCCCCCGGAGGCACGGGAAAAGGGGAGGCAGTCACGGGGCCGCGCGGTGAACGCGGACGCGGACGGGGCCGCGTTGCTCTTCCGCTGCCCACCCAGCCGGGCGGGCGTCTTGAGTCCGGTGGCGTCTGCGCACGGGGAGGCTGCAGGCCGCCACCGGAGGTCTATGAGGTGGCGTTCACGCCGCAGGTATCGGGCGCTGACGCAGCGTCGGGCGCACCGGAATCGTGCCGACAGCAGGCTGGGGCCGCAGAACCCGCACCGAGCTGACCGCGCGAAGGACCGCGGTCTGCGGCTCGACCGCCTCGCCGGTGACCGCCGCCGCTGGGGCCTGGACCACCACGGCTTCGGGCAAGTCGAGTTCGGCCCAGACACTCTTGCCGACCACCCCCAGGTCATCCACACCGCATCGGTCGGCGACGTGGCGCACGAGCTGCAGGCCGCGGCCGCTGGTGGCCTCCGTATCGGCACGGCCCTGTACGGGCTTGGCGTGGCCCGGGTCGGTCACAGACATCCGCAGCACGCCCCCGCTGTGCTGCAGGCATGCGGTCAACTCCACATCCGGCCGCTCACCCCCGCAGCCGTGAAGTACGGCGTTGGCCCCGAGCTCGGCTATCACCAGCTGTACGTCCCCCACCAGCGGATCGTCCAGGTGCAGGCCGGACTCGGCCAGTGCGGCCTGCGCCCAGCGGCGAAGGGCCCCGATCTGCACCAGTTCGGCCGGGATCGCAAAGCTCAAGCGAGCTTCGTGCGGTGTGAGTTGCGCTTTCACGGGCATGCCTCACTCACTCGGGTAGCCAGAAGTGGTCGCACAGAGGTTCCCGGATGTGTCACGCCGGGAATGAGGCGGAGGCCGTCGCTCGACTGCCCGCCTCAGGTGCTGCTGTTCATTCAACTGCCGTACATGGGAGGCCGGAACCGGTCATGCTGGACAGCAGCGTGAACGCCGTGAACGCTCGTAGACGGAGTAGCTGAGGATGACTGCCAAAGCTCCGAACGCTGGCCTGGCCGCTTTGCTCGAGGAGGCCCAGTGGACCAAGACGCAGCTGGCCCAAGCCGTAAACCGCGCCGGTCGGGAGATCCAGCTGGATCTCAACTATGACTACTCTGCGGTCTCCCACTGGGTGCGGGGCACCCAGCCCACTGACCGGGTTCAACCGGTCATCTGCGCAGTTCTCACCCGCAAGCTCGGCCGAACTGTAACGTCAGTGGAGGCGGGGTTCTCCCGCTCCAACGAGGATCTGCTGCACCCTAGTTCGGGTGATGTCGTGGACAGGATCGTGAATCTCGGGAGGGCCGACATGGACCCATCACGGCGCAAGTTGCTCAAGGCCGGCCTGTACTCGGCTGCCCTGGGTATCCCGGCGTTCACGGAGCTGGGTGACCGCCTTAACGCCAGTGCCACCCTGGCAGGGCGGACAGTCCGTGTCGGCCCCAATGAGGTCGCGACTGTCCGCAGGATGACCGAGCGGATCGCGGACATCCTGGACGAGCTCGGTGCGGGCCACGCCCGCCCGATGGCCGCCGCCTTCCTGACGAACACGGTGGGCACCTACCTGCGCGCTGACGCCACCGGAAAGGTCAAGGCCGAGATGCTGACCGCCGCGGCCGACTTGGTCTACCTCATGGGCTGGATGGCGATGTACGAGATCGAACACGGCCTCGGGCAGAGCTACTACCACCGGGCGTTGGAGCTGGCCAGGAACGCCGACGACCACATCACGTACTGCCGGACGTTGCGTGGGATGGCGCTGCAGGCCGCGAACCTGAAATACGGGCAGAAGGCTCTGAACCTCGCCGATGCAGCCGCAGAGGCGGCTCCGAAGGCAGGCCCCCGGCTGGTCGCCTTCCTCGCCGGCCAGCAGGCACACGGCGCAGCCCTCGTGAAGGACAAGCCGCTTGCCTTCGCACGCCTCCAGCAGACGGAGAAGGCTTTGTCGAAGGCCGAGGGCCGCAACGACCACGTCGGCGGATACGACATCGCCGCATACCACTTTCATGTGTCCAGCGTCCTCTACGCCCTTGGGGACGTGCCGGGCTCCATCACCGCGATGCAACAGTCCCAGCGGCTGCGGCCCCCGACGGAGAAGCAGGGCCGCGCGCACGCCAACGGCGTCCTCGCTCAACGCCAGCTGGAGGTCGGGCACGTCGAACGGGCGGCTCTGACCTGGCACAACTTCCTGGACGACTACGAGACCCTGTCATCGGCCAGGGCCGATGACCACTTCCGCCAGATGCTTGCTGGCATTCGCCCCCACACTGGCAACGCGAGGGTCCGCGAGCTGAACGAACGCGCCCGCGCCCTGGTCGCCACCAAAGCCTGAGGGGTTGAGGGGCGTCACCCCCTTCGCGGGTCCTGCTTCCGGTGTCCGGCCGACTTCGCCTCCGTACACGTCAGCCGGTCCCGAGAAGATCCGACGTCGGCCCTGGTGAGTGTCTGCTCGTCGGAGCCGTCGTCGTTGGTGCGCTGCCCCGGCCTGCTCGGGGGTTCAGGACCAGGGCGCCGCCACTGTCCACGGGGCCGCGAGTTCCCGTGGCGGCGCGCGGACTACGCCGTGGTGGCTTCCACCGCCCGCGTGGTCTGCTCGACGGCCTGGGCGAGGGGCTGGGCGGTGCCATCGGGGCCAGGCAGCTGCAGGCGCAGCGAGTTCCCGCCTCAGACATCGCTGGTGGGCAGCCAGGGCACCAACACTCACGCGAATGTATCGTGCGATACGTCTCGTGGCGTATCGTGTAGCGCGCGATACATCGATCGGCCGGTGTCCGGCCCTACGAGAGGGTTCGTCATGGTGGAGCTGCCTCTGCACACAAGCAAAGACATGCGGGAGGAGGCCCTGGCGGAGTACGGCCCCGGCCTGTACTTCCTCAACAACGGCTTCCGTGAATTCGGCGGCAGCGGATTCCACTCCGCGCGGTCGGTGCAGCACGGTGTCCGGGTGTGGCTGATGGACGGCATCGATGCCGTCGCGTGCGCGCAGGAGGTGGTTGGCCGGGCCGAGGCGGACGCCGAGGTGGAACGCCTGGTTGCGCAGATGACCCCCTGGGCGCCGGCCGTCGCGGCCCTCGCCCGGGCTGACCGCCTCGACGCGAGCCACGACAAGATCCTGAAGCTCAGCGACGAAATCACCAGGGACACCCCGGACGAGCAGATCGACTGGCTGCTCGACTGCTATCCCGGATTGCTGACTTCCGGCGAGCGCAGGCTCTGGCACGCGCACATCCAGAAGGTCCGCAACGGGCTCAGCATTAAGGCCATGGTCGTCCATGGTGAGAGCCTCGACCTCCGCGCCGAGGCCATGTCCGCCCTGCCGCCCCTGGGCACCCTGCCCCCCACCCCGGACAACTGGGTGGCGACCGACTCCGGCCATGTCGCCCGCTCCTGGACCCGGCCGCTGCTCGAGCTCTGCGCGCA
This sequence comes from Streptomyces viridifaciens, assembly GCF_001888885.2. NCBI lineage: Bacteria > Bacillati > Actinomycetota > Actinomycetes > Kitasatosporales > Streptomycetaceae > Streptomyces > Streptomyces viridifaciens. The sequence goes on along the minus strand of NZ_CP090840.1, from coordinate 355,124 downwards.
GGCGTGGGCCGCCGCCCGTGACGAGGTGGAGGACTCCCGGGGCCCTATGGTCCGTTGGGCGGTCGGTGCGGGCATGGGCAAGTCGCAGCTCCACCAGCTCACTGGCATGTCCCGCGCCACGATCGACCGGTACCTGGACTAGCCGGAGTAGTCGGCCTGCCTATGTGTCTTACGGCTCCAGATGCCAGCTGGCCTGCCCAGACGGCCCATGTGTTGATGGACCTGGGGTTGGTCGATGTCGAGTGGGCCGATGCTGACGGCGGCGGCCTGCGGCGGTCCGTTCTGGAGGAGGTTGCCCGGGTTGCCTTCGAGTCCGCGAGTCCGGTGCGGCGCTTTGCGTCGTACTGCGGACAGCGGCACTTCCCAGGCTGGTACTGGGCGGCGACCACGGCGTCACTGGTGGGGTTCGAGTCCTGGCTGGAGCGGGACCGGCTGATGCTGCTCGACCACGACCAGCGCGCAGCGGACACCGCGGCGGCCCGCCTGCGGCCACCGCACGGTGCTCCGGATGGTCAGGATGCCTTGCGTCGTGGCCGGCCCGCGTGTTCAACGGCTTGCTGGAGTTCGTCGCGGGTCATGGTGGAGCGGTGCGGGATGTCGAGGTCGGCGGCGCGCTGATAGAGCTCGGCCTTGGTGAGTTGGGACAGCTGCTGTTTGCCGGTGGCGCTGGCGCGTTTGGTGGTCTTCGCCGCCGGGCTGGCTTTGGTGGCGGTGCTCTTCTTGTCGCCGGTTGGCTTGGGGGAGCGGCTGGCGCGGGCGGTCTGCGCCCGGTCGGCGCGCGTCTTCTTGGGCTCCTCGGCCCGGTCCGCCTTTGCGGGCGGTCTCGAGGCTGCGGCGCAGGGCGTCCATGAGGTCGATGACGTTGGTGGCCTCGGGGGCGGGTCCGGTGGAGACGGCGATCTCGCGGCCGGCGAGCTTGTCCTGGACGAGCTTCTTGACCTGTTCCTCGTAGGTGTCGTGCCACTCGTCGGGTTTCCACTCGATGGCGAGCATGCCGATGAGCTGCTCGGCGGTCTTGACCTCCTGCGGGGAGAGTTTGACCTTCTCTGGTAGGTCACCGACCTCGGAGTGGGGGTCGCGGACCTCGTCGGCGAAGTGCATCGTGTGCAGTTCCAGGAGCCCGCCTTCGGAGCGGACGGCGGTCAGGTACTCCTTGCCGCGCATCGCGAACATCGCGAGCCCGGCCTTGCCCGCATGTTCCAGGGCTTCGACTAGCAAGGCGTAGACCTTCTGGTACTCCCTGCCGCGAGGACCGAGGTAGTAGGTCTTGTCGAAAAAGATGGGGTCGACGTCGGCGAGGTCGACGAACCCGGCGATGTCGATGGTGCGCGAGCGCCCGGGGGAGATCTGCTCCAGCTCATCGGGCTCGACAACGACGTACTCGCCCTCGGTGACCTCATAGCCCTTGACGATGTCCGCGTAGTCGACCTCCTTGCCGGTGCGTTCGTTGACCCGCTTGTTGCGCACCCGGTCGGAGGTACCGCGCTGCAGCTGGTGGAAGTGCACATCGTGGGACTGCGTCGCGGTGTACAGCGCGACCGGCACGCTGACCAGGCCGAAGGTGAGCACCCCGGTCCACATCGGTCGGCCCATCAGGGACTCCTTTCAGCACGCCGTGTCCGCCGTGCCAGTGCGTGGACGGGTCACGGCCAGACTCGCTGTGCTGCCGCCGTCGCGCACGTGGTGTTGGGCCGACAGGCTCGCCGCCCTGCTGGGGTGTAGGCCGTCGGTTGTCGACCGGACTTGCCCCGGCGTGCCCGTGTCCCTATCCGGTTCGCCGAGCGGTGGGACGTCCTGGGCGCCGACGTCGGTACCGGAGGCGGTGCGTCCTGACGGCGGTGACGCCAAGTGCCGGCTGTGCCGCGGGCGACTCGGCGGCGACTCCCGTCACGACATCGGGCCACCAGGACGGCCTTGAGCGTCTCCTGGCTTCCCCGACCTGCGCAGATCAGGCTGATCACCATGCCTGCCGCTACCCGCCCCCGCATGGAGGACTTACCGTGCAAGGCCGCGAAAGATGTGCCAGAGCATTCACCTGAACGAAGCCGGTAGCCCTGTCGGTGGCACGGGTGCTGCTTCATTCGTGCGGGGTCAAGGCTGGGACGGCTTGAGGGCGGAGGCGTTGGCTTCGAGCCAGCGTATGATTTCTCTGGCGTCGTTGGGGCGATCGAGCCTGAAGAGCAGGTGGACCTGCATTTTCAGGGCATATTCCAGCAGAGCGCCGAATTGGGCGGGCTCGGCCGTTATATGGCGGCGGCAGATCTCTGCCGCCTGCCCGCCGGCCGTGAGGGCGTCGCCCCATCGCTGGGCCCTCTGCAGATGCCAGCAGAGCCCGTTCAATGCGCTGGCGAGGTCGTAGTCGTAGGCGCTGGGATCGTTCGCGGCCATACGGCGGTAGATCTCCACGGCTCTCTCGGTCAGCTCCAGGGCCTTCGCTGCCGCCGGAGACGATCCTGTCAGCGGGAACGCCGTCGAAAGCTGGGAGCTGAGCTTGATCAGCGCGTCGGCGAGGTCGGGTTCGTAGGCGGCTGGGTTGGCGGCCGCCAGACGGCGGTAGATGTCGACGGCCGAGGCGGTGACGGTGATGCCTTCCTCATGCTGGCTCGCGTGCGAGAGTTGGGTGCCGAGGTTGACCAGCGCGTCGGCGAGGTTGGGTTCGTAGGCGGCTGGGTTGGCGGCCGCCAGCTGGGAGTAGACCTGGACCGCTGCTTGGGTCGCTGCGAGGGCTTCCGAATGTTGTTCTGCCTCGAACAGACGGGCGCCGAGGTTGGTCAGTGATCGAGCGCGGCTGGGCTTGAAAGCCTCCGGGTCCAGTTCCGACAGGCGGTCGTTGATCTTCATTGCTTCCCTGGTGGCCTTGAGAGCTTCTTCCACTGCTCCCGCCTCGGACAGGCGGATCCCCAGGTTGTTCAGCGTGTTGGCGAGATCAGGTTCGTAGGCCGCGGGGTCCTGTGCGGCCAGGAGCCGCCACATTCGCACGGCTTCCGTGGTAGCGGTGAAGGCCTCCGAGCTCTGCCCCGTTGCTGCCAGATCAGTGCCGAGGTTGTTCAGCGAGCTGGCAAGGTCGGGTTCATAGGCACCGGGGTTCTCGGCCGCCATCCGCTGGTAGATCGCCACAGCTTGCCTTGTGTCCTTGAGGGCGTCCCGCCGCAATCCCAACATCGACAGGGCGACGCCGAGGTTGTTCAGTGAGCGGGCGAGGTCGGGTTCGTAGGCCGCGGGGTTCTCCGCCGCCAGGAGTCGCCACATTCCCACGGCGTCCTCGGTGACGTCGCGAGCGTCCCGCAGCTGCCCGGTGTGGGACATGCGGGCGCCGAGGTTGGCAAGCGCGTCGGCGAGGTCGGGTGTGTAGGCCGCGGGGTTCTCCGCCGCCAGGCGTTGATAGATCTCGACGGCCTCCTTGGTGACCTTGAGGGCGTCCGCCCACTCGCCGGCGTCGGACAAGCGGATGCCGAGGTTGCTGAGCGATCGGGCAAGGGCGGAGTCGCCACTCGGCGCGTCTTGCGCCGCCAGCTGGCGTCCGGCGTGGACGAGGAGCGTGCTGAGTCGTAGGGCGAGAGAGTTGGTGACGCGGGATTGGGGGATCGCGCTGGCGGCGGATCGAAGGACTTGATGATCCAGGTTCAGGCTCTCCAGCGCGGTGGTGACGAGGTGGAGCACCTGGGTGCTGTCGGTGGTGCGGTCGGCGTTGTAGTGCGCTTCGGCGGCGCGTGCCAGGACCGTGATGAGCTGGGTTTGCTGTCCGGGGGAGGCGTGGGTGAGCAGGTCGGTGACCGACAGGCCGTGACTGGTGACGGCTTGCGAGGCGTGGTACTCCGCGATGCGGTCGGGTTGGAGAGCGCCCCAGTAGCGGCCTGGTTCGGCGGGATACAGGGACCCGAGCCAGGCGGCGACGCCCGGCACCTGGTCGGGCGGTAGAGCGGGGACGGCGCTCAGAATCCGCAGCGCTTCGTCTCGGTCGGCGGCGCCGCAGATCGCCGCCGCGGCGACCGAGCGGGCCAGGGCGCTGGTGGGCATGGTCAATTCGAAGGCCGGTGCGGCGGCACTGTCGGCCCAGAACCGCTCCTCATGATCGAGAATGATCTCCTCGGCCGGTGCGGCGGCGACGGTCGCGGCAGGGGCGGGGCCCTGTTGGAGGAGGCCAGTCAGAGCGGCCAGCTGGAGCGTGAGGGCGTTGTCGTAACGGGAGTGGGCGAGGTCGTCGGGGGGCTGAACGGTGGCGGCGAGGGCGGCCCAGTCATACGGGGTCAGCGATGCCACGTGGGGCAGCAGGCGTGCCAGGTCGCTCACGGCACGGCGGAAGGCGGCCTCATGGCCAACAGGCTTCTCTTCCGCCTCAGGTGGGTTGTCGGCAGCGTGGGCGTGGGACGCGAGCGGGGAAAGCTCTGTCACGGCCGCTTGTTTGAGGAGGTCGCGGGTGCTCCGCGCGGCGTTGAGGGCGTCGGTGCGCCACTCGCCGTCGGACCGGGCGAGCAGGAGCACCCGAATTCGGTGGCGCGTAGAGGACAGGGCGGTGATGAGGCGGCGTACGAGGCGGGGGCGGGTTTCGGCGTAGTCGACGACGAGGAGCAGGGGTAGCTCTGTCATCAGAGCGGCAAAGTTGGGCGGCGGGTCGTAGTCGGTGAGGTCGGAGCGCAGATGCCCGGTAGCCCATCCGGCGAGGCCGAGGAGATGGGTGAGCTGGCGGCCGAGGCGGGTCTTGCCCTGGCCGCCGGGGCCGGCCAGGACCCGGACCGACAGGGCTGCCGGCGGGCTGTCGCACCAGGCCCGGAGGTCACCGAGCTCCCTTTCGCGGCCGTGGAATGCAACGGCCTCGATGTCGGCCCGCAGCAGGGCGGCGGGGGAGTGCAGGTCGCGTGGCCGCACGGCCGCAGTGAGCAGGTCTGCGGGCTCCACGGGCTCCAGGACCGGTTCCCAGCCGTCGGAGCCGGCTGCGACTTTGGTACGGAAGTCAGGGTCTTCCAGCAGAAGGGCCGTGGGGGTGGCGGTGAGGATGGTGCCGCCGTCGGCCTGTAGGTCGTGGCGTGCCACTCCGCACAGCAGGTCGCCCTCGGTGGCTTCGGCGAGGACGGCGGCGCCGGAGATGCCCGACCACCGCGTTCCGCAGGACGCCTCGGAGATTCGGACGGGTTCGGTGCTGGAGATCTCGTAGCGGCGGTCTGGGGACTGGTTACCGGGATCGATGTGCCCGTTGAGCTGGCGGCCCGAACGTTCCTGGCTGCCGGGATCCTTCTGCAGACGGGGGAAGCCGACAAGAGAGACCGGGTGGGGGCGCGTACCGATCATGCGGCCCCAGCGCTGTGGCGCACGGGCTGCCGTATCCAGCAGCGATTCCGGTACCGCCCAGCCGCTGTTCTCCTTGAGCTCGATCAAGGCGGCGTCGACGGTCTGGGTCTTGCGGTACCAGCGCAGCGTAGCGGGGAACTCCCGTGCCAGCACGACGTCCGAGCTGGCACGGGCGTTTGACGGCGGCGCGCTGACTTTGATGTGGCCAGGGTCTGGTCCCGAGGCCTTGCCGCCGAGGACGTGTGCAGCGGTCAGGACCAGACGGGGAGCTATCAGGTATCCGGACCCGAAATACGGGCGTCCGCCGCCCTCGCGGTGCAGCCGTACTTGGACCCGTCGGTCGAATTCCACGGTTGTCTCCAGGCGCCGTCTTGCTCTGCTCCGCCGGCGCCCTTGGGTTCAGTCCAGGTCCCTGACCTCCACCGGACCGCCTCCTTGTCGCGGGATCAGTCGGACCGTCACCGTGTGGGCGCTCGCATTGCTTCTCTCGCGCTTGCCGCCCAGGTCCAGGCCGACGCCCATGACGGCGAAGCGCAGCCCTCCGCGGCCCTCATTGGTCCGGGTCAGCTCCATGCTGAGCTCCAGAGTGATCTCAGCCAGCTCGAACCGCACGCCCCTGTCGCTATCGCCGGGCGGGCTGTTGTCTTCGCTGGGTGGGCTGTTGTCTTCGCTGGGCGAGTTGTCGTCTTCGCCGGGTGGGCCGGCGATACGAGCCTGGGCCTCGACGATCTGATCGCGGAGCAGCGTGATCGCGTCCGCCAGGTCGAGCCAGTCCGTGTCCGAATTGCTCGTGTGGTTCATCACAAGCCCCTTCGACACCCGGCATTACCGCCACGTGCCGGCTACTTCCGATTGTCTCAGGACGGACAGGGCAGATGCATCCGAACCCTCTCACCATGGGGGCACGGAGAGCGCGTTCACCTGCGCCGGTGGTCGTTGGGGGTGAGTCTGGGGCCGAACCGGGGGGCGCTGGCGCCGGCGAGGAAGGCGAGTGTGCAGACGCGGTGGCGCGGGCCTGCGTAGGGGGCGAGGAGTTCGAGCATCTGCTCGTCGGTGCTGCGGGCGCGTCCGGTGAAGAAGTGGCCGATGTGGTTGGCGAGGTGGTAGTCGCCGACGGAGACCGCGTCCGGGTCGCCGTTGGAGCGCTGGAGGGTCTCGGCGGCGGTCCAGATACCGATGCCGGGCACGGTCATTAGCCGCGCGTGGGCGTCTGCGCTGGCCATGGCCGAGGCCTCTTCGAGTCGGGGTGCGAGCCGCACCGCGTGCTGGATGGTGTCAGCACGCTTGCTGTCCACACCCGCGCGGTGCCAGTCCCAGGACGGGATCAGGGCCCACTGCCGGGCTGATGGGGCGACACGCAGGTCCGCGCGGGGGCCAGGGGCGGGCTCGCCGTAGCGGCGCAGAAGGATTCTCCAGGCACGTCTTGCTTCGAGGACCGTGATTTTCTGTTCCAGTATCGCGAGGATCAGGGAGTCGAGGACGAGTCCGGTGGCCGGCAGGCGTAGCCCGGGGTTGCGGCGCTGGGCCTCGCGCAGCGGTCCGGGCGCGAGGACGAGTTGCTGGGGGGTGTCGTTCGCGCCGAGCAGGACGGGCAGCCGCTCCAAGAGCCAGTCGGCGCCCTCGCCCCACGCGGTGGCGACGACCTCGCTGTCAGCGGGGCGGGCGGTGACGTGCAGGGTGCCGCTCCCGCATGGGGTGCGGAAGGCACGCCACATTCCGTCCGGGCCCCATGCGGAGACGGGGTCCCCGGTGCCGCGGTTCAGCGGGGCCAGGGTCCCGGAGAGGTCGAGGGGAAAGGGGGGCCGCCAGATGCGGTGGAGTGGCTCCATTGGGTTGTTCGGCTCCTCTCCGGGGTGTCCTGTGCCACCGATCCTTGACCGATTGCCACTCAAGTTGGACCACTGGGCGGTTCGTGCCATCGAACCTTGACCGCCCTGGTCAGGGCTCACCGAGCGGTGTCAGCCCCTTGCTGGATGATCTGGCCATGCTGATTGCGACCAACGAGCGCGGCCACGTGGTGAAACGCCCGTCCAAGCCGGCTATCGGGACGATGCTGGCCAACCTGCGGCGCGGTAACGCCCACATGGTCCTGGAGCGGGTGGACGAGAGGCAGCCCGGAAGTTGGTACATCCAGGTCCGGCTCCGCGAGAACAACACCTTCCAGCTCGAATACAGGGACGGCGTGGCTGAGCTGCACTATCAGACACTGACGATCTCCCCGGAGAAGGTCCTCGGGGCGCTGCTCGGCTGGGCTGGCGCGAAGCCGGGCTGGCGGGACGGCTTCATGTGGAACAACATCGGTGAGCAGTTCGGCCCCATCGACTGCGAATCCCCGGAGCCGTCCGGCGGCACGAAGCCGTCGACTGATCCGGAACCGGTCTGACCAGGGCGGTCAAGGTTCGATGGCACGAACCGCCCAGTGGTCCAACTTCAGTGGCAATCGGTCAAGGATCGGTGGCACAGGACACGGGGCATGCGAGCGGTGGGGGTCTGGCGCGCCGAGCGTAGCCCATCACCGGCCGTGACCTGCTGTGATGCGACTGGTTCGAACGAGTGACCGATTTGCTCGGACTTCCCATTTTCGAACGCGTGCTCGATTCTGGTGGTGTGGAAGCAACTCTTGCCGCGCTCGCCCCCCAGCTCCAGCTGTCCCGTCCCGGGCCGCTGGTGCCGGTGCTGCCCGCGATGGAGGAGCTGCTGCCGGAGCGGGGGCTGCGCCCGGGCGCGGTGGTGTCGGTGACCGGCGGCGGAACCGCGCTGCTGCTCGCTCTCGCGGCTGCGGCCACATCCGCCGGCACCTGGTGCGGCGCGGTGGGCTTCGAGGGGCTGGGGCTGCTGGCGGCGGCCGAGCTCGGCGTCGATCTGCGCCGCCTGGTCGTGGTCGAGGCCCCGCGTGAGAGGCAGGCGGAGGTGGCCCTGGCACTGGCTGACGGTGTCGGCGTCCTGCTGCTGCGCGGCGCGGCGCCGTCCGCTCCGCAGCGCGAGCGCCTGGCCACGGTGGCGCGGCGCAGCGGGTGTGCGGTGGTGGTGGGGAGTGAGTGGCCGGGGGCGCAGGTGCGGCTGCGGGTGGAGTCGCGGGTGTGGAGCGGGCTGGGGGCGGGGTCGGCTGCGGGCGCGGCGGATGGTGGTGGTGGCCGGCGGGCGTGGTGCGGCGGCGCGTGAGCGCCGTGTCGGGCTGTGGCTGCCGGAGGAGCAGGGCGCGGTCCGCAGCGCCGAGGCGCCGGTCGTGGTGTCCGAGGCGCCGGTGCGGTCGGTGGCTGCTGGGCGCGGTTCGCTGGTGGTGGTCTGAGATGGCGGGACGTGAGGGTGCGCCGCGGGTGCTGGTCGGGTGGGTGCCCGACTGGCCGGTGGTCGCGGTGCTCGGTGGTGAGCCGGAGCCGCAGCGGCTGGCGGCGGTCGTCGAGCGCGGCCGGATCGTGGCGGCGAGTGATGGTGCGCGGTCGGCGGGAGTGCGGCGCGGACAGAAGGTGCGCTCGGCGCAGGCCCTGGTGGAGGGACTGGAGGTGTTCGAGCGGGACCCAGACGCGGAGGCGGCCGCGTTCGAGCCGGTCGCCGATGCGGTCGGCGCGCTGGCCGCGCACCTGGAGGTCGTGCGCCCGGGTCTGCTGGCGGTCGCTGCGGCGGGTGCGGCGCGCTTCCACGGCGGTGAGGACGTCCTGGCCGAGCGGATCGTGGATGCGGTCGAGGCGGCCGGTCACCCGTGCCGGGTCGGCGTCGCGGACGGGCTGTTCGCCGCGCAGCTGGCCGCGCGGGCCGAGCGGATCGTCCCGCCGGGGGACAGCGCCCGGTTCCTGGCCGCGCACCCGGTGGCCGAGCTCGGCGACGGCCGGCTGGCGGGCCTGCTGCTGCGGCTGGGGGTCGTGACGCTCGGGCAGTTCGCGGCGCTGGCGCCCGGTAGCGTCGCGGACCGCTTCGGCGCCGGCGGGGTGGTGGCGCACCGGCTGGCGCGCGGCCTTGAGGCGCGGCCGGTCGTGACGCGGCCGCCCGGCACGGACCTGGCGGTGGAGGAGCACTTCGCGCAGCCCTCCACGCTGGCGCAGCCGCTGGTTTTCGCCGCCCGCGGCCTGGCGGAGCGCCTGCACGCGCGCCTGGCGGGGGCCGGGCTGGCATGCGAGCGGGTGGAGATCGAGGTGGAGTGCGCCGACGGCACCACTGCCTCCCGGGCGTGGCGGCACGAGGGCGTGCTGTCGGTGGGGGCGGTGGCCGAGCGGGTCCGCTGGCAGTTGCAGGCCTGGCAGCGGCGCCCGGTGTTCGACGAGCGGGCGGGCGGGGTGGTGGCCCTGCGCCTGCTGCCCGACGGCCTGGTGCGCGACCCGGGCCGCCAGCTCTCCCTTCAGGACGGCGACCAGGAAGCCACCGCGCGGGCGGAGCGGGCGGTGGCCCGGGTACAGGCGATCCTCGGCCACGCGGCACCGGCCACCGCCGAACTCGCCGGCGGCCGCGCCCCCGGCGACCGCGTGGTGCGCACCCCCTGGGGTGACGCTCACCAGGAGCGCCGCGCGGACGGCCCCTGGCCCGGACAGCTGCCCGCACCGTCCCCCACCCACGTGCCCGACAAGCCCCGGCCGGTGCGACTGCTGGACGCCGACGGCCACGACATCCAGGTCACCGCCCGAGCGGAGGTCAGCGCCGCCCCGGTGCGCCTGGTGCTGCCCGGAGACAACGCCGAGGTGGCCGCCTGGGCCGGGCCGTGGCCCGAGCACGAACGCTGGTGGGACCCCGAGCAGGCGCGGCGCACCGCACGGATGCAGGTCGTCACCCACGACGGCCGGGCTTTACTGCTGGCCGTCACCGCCGGGCGCTGGCACGTCGAGGGCGACTACGACACCTGACCAGCACCCGGGCAGAGCGCCCCGCCGGACACCAACCACGGCCCGCGGAACAACGAACCACGGAACAACGGAACCACCGTCATGGGCTTCACCAGCCACCCCCACACCCCCTGGAGCGAGCTGCACCGCCGCCTCGCCGGCACCCCCACGGCAGACGGCGACCGCACGGTCGTGCCGTTCCCCGCCAAGACACCCACCGACAGGGACGCGGCTGCTTCCCAGCTGTCCCACGGCATGGCCGGGCAGGCCTGGGCCGAGCTGCACGTCCACTCCTCCTACAGCTTCCTCGACGGCGCCAGCGACCCCGCCGACCTGGTCACCGAAGCCGCCCGCCTCGGCGTCGAGACCATCGCCGTCACCGACCACGACGGCCTCTACGCCGCCCCCGCGCTCGCCACCGCCGCCCGCGCCGCAGGCCTTCGCACCGTCTTCGGCGCCGAGCTGACCCTGGACGCCACCACCGCCCCCACCGGCATCCCGGACCAGGACGGCGAACACCTCCTCGTCCTCGCCCGCAGCCCCCAGGGCTACCGCCGCCTCGCCAAGACCATCGGCGACGCCCACCTCGCCGGCCAGGGCAAACGCCGCCCCCGCTACGACACCGACCGCCTCGCCAACACCCACAACAACCAGTGGGCCATCCTGACCGGCTGCCGCAAAGGCGCCGTACGCCGCGCCCTGGCAACCGAAGGACCAGCCGGGGCCGAGCGCGAACTGCGCGCCCTGGCCGAGCGCTTCGGAAGCGACAACGTCTACGTGGAGCTGACCCACCACCACCTGCCCGGCGACGACGACCGCAACGAAGCCCTCGCCGACCTCGCCCGCCGCACCGGCCTCACCCTGGTGGCCACCACCGCCGCCCACCACGCATCCCCCGCCCAGGCCCGCCTGGCCCAGACCCTCGCCGCGCTGCGCCAGTCCCGCTCCCTGGCCGAAGCCGAGCCCTACCTCACCGCGGCCGGCACCGCCCACCTGCGCTCCCCGAGCGAAATGGCCGCACGCCTCGCCCCGTGGCCGGGCGTCCAACAGGCAACCGTCAACCTCGGCCGCGCCTGCGCCATCGACTTCCGCGACATCACACCCCGCCTGCCCGGCTACCCGGTCCCCGACGGCCACACCGAGGCCACCTGGCTGCGCCACCTCACCCAGCGCGCCGCCACCACCCGCTTCGACCCCCACAACGAGAAGGCCCACCGCCAGATAGCCTACGAACTCGACGTCATCGAGCACCTCGACCTCGCCGGCTACTTCCTGATCGTCCACGACATCGTCGACTTCTGCCGCCGGGCCGACATCTGGTGCCAGGGCCGCGGCTCGGCCGCCAACTCCGCCGTCTGCTACGCCCTCGGCATCACCAGCGTCGACCCGATCCACTACGGCCTGCTCTTCGAACGCTTCCTCAGCCCCGAACGGGACGGGCCGCCGGACATCGACCTTGACATCGAAAATCGACGCCGCGAAGAGGCCATCCAGTACGTCTACGAGCGCTACGGCCGCGACCACGCCGCCCAGGTCGCCAACATCATCACCTACCAGCCCCGCATGGCCATCCGCGACGCCGCCCGCGCCCTCGGCTACGCCCCCGGCGACCTCGACCGCTTCAGCAAGGAGACCGCCTGGCGGGACATGCCGCCCCCCGACGCCCCGGTCCCCGCCGACGTGCGCGACCTCGCCACCCAGCTGCGCGGCCTGCCCCGCCACCTCGGCATCCACTCCGGAGGCATGGTGCTGACCCGCGAGCCGATCAGCGAGACCTGCCCCACCGAGTGGGCCACCATGCCCGGCCGCAGCGTGCTCCAGTGGGACAAGGAGGGCTGCGCCGAAGCCGGACTGGTCAAGATCGACCTGCTCGGCCTCGGCATGCTCTCCGCCCTCCACGACGCCTGCGACCTGATCGCCCAACACCACGGCCGCCGCCTCGACTTGGCCACGATCCCGCCGGACGACCCCGACGTGTACGCGATGCTCTGCCGCGCCGACAGCATCGGCCTGTTCCAGGTCGAGTCCCGCGCCCAGGCCTCGGCCCTGCCCCGGCTCATACCCCGCCGCTTCTACGACCTCGTGGTCCAGGTCGCTCTCATCCGACCCGGCCCGATCCAGGGCGGATCCGTCCACCCCTACATCAACCGCCGCAACGGACGCGAAAAGGCCGTCATCCCCCATCCCCTCATGGAACGCGCGCTCGCCAAGACCCTCGGCGTCCCGTTGTTCCAGGAACAGATGATGCAACTGGCCATCGACTGCGCCGGATTCACCCCCACCGAAGCCGACAAGCTGCGTCAGGCCATGGGCGCCAAACGCTCCCACGAACGGGTCGCCGAGCTGCGCGAGCGCCTGCTCACCGGCATGGCCGAACGCGGCATCCCCCAGGACATCGCCGAAGACGTCTACGCCAAGATCGACGCCTTCTCCGGCTACGGCTTCCCCGAAAGCCACGCCGCCAGTTTCGCCCTGCTCGTGTACGCGAGCGCCTGGCTCAAGTTCCACTACCCAGCCGCCTTCACCTGCGCGCTGCTGGCCAACCAGCCGATGGGCTTCTACTCCCCGCTCACCCTGATCGCCGACGCCAAACGCCACGGCGTCACGGTGCTGGCCGCCGACATCAACCACAGCCAGGCCCGGCCCACCCTCGAACCCGCGCCGCCCGGCGGCGGGGGAGAGGGCCAGCCCGCGATCCGCCTCGGCCTGGCGGCTGTCCGCGGCCTCGGTGATGAGCAGGCCGAGGCGATCGCCGCCGGCCAGCCCTACACCGATCTGGAGGACTTCGCCCGCCGCACCGACCTGCCCGAACCCGCCCTCGAAGCGCTCGCCACCGCTGGCGCCTTCGCCAGTCTCGGCGTGAACCGCCGCCAGGCCCTGTGGTCCGCCGCACCGCTCGCCCGCACCAGCGCGGGCATGCTCCCGGGCACCGCCCCGGCCCTCACCGCCCCTGACCTCGCGCCGATGACCGCCGTCGAGGAGACCATCGCGGACCTGTGGGCCACCGGCACCTCCGCCACCGCACACCCCGTCCAGCACGCCCGCGCCCACCTGGAACGCTGCGGCGCCCTGACCGCCGACGCGTTCAAAACCGGCGCCGCCCCCGGCACGCTCGTCGCCGTCGGCGGACTCGTCACCCACCGCCAGCGCCCGCCGACGGCCGGCGGAGTGCTCTTCCTCAGCCTCGAAGACGAAACAGGCCTGGTCAACGTGATCTGTCAGCCGCACATATGGGAGCGCCAGCGCCGTGCCGCCCTGCAGTCAGCGGGCCTGCTCGTCCACGGCACGGCGGAGCGCCGCGACGGCGCCGCCAACCTCGTCGCCACCCGCCTCGTCCCGCTCACCCTCGCCCCCGGCGCCCGCAGCCGCGACTTCCGATGACACGGCGCGACCCCCGAGCAGTCATCCCAGGAGGTCAGCAAACCGGCAAGCCCGGTGACGGACCCGCAAAACGCCGGATACAGTCAACACCCGCACGATCGAGAGGGCACCATGGCCGACACCACGACGACCCGCACCCGCGGCGGCCGGCCCAAGGGCGTGCGCACCGACGCCGACGGCCTCACCGAACGTCAGCGCCGGGTGATCGAGGTCATCCGCGACTCCGTCCAGCGCCGCGGCTACCCGCCGTCCATGCGCGAGATCGGCCAGGCCGTCGGCCTGACCAGCACCTCCTCCGTCGCCCACCAGGTCAAGGCGCTGGAACGCAAGGGGTTCCTGTACCGCGACCCGCACCGGCCCCGCGCCTACCGCGTGTGGGCCGACCGCCAGACCGCACTCACCGACACCACCGAGAACACCGGCGCGACCATCCCCGTGCCGCTGGTGGGTAGGATCGCCGCCGGCGGTCCGATCCTGGCCGAGCAAACAGTCGAGGACATCCTCCCGCTGCCTCGCCAGCTGGTCGGCGAGGGCGAGCTGTTCGCGCTCACCGTGCGCGGCGACTCCATGGTCGAGGCGGCCATCACCGACGGGGACACCGTCGTCGTCCGCCGCCAGCCCGTCGCCGAGAACGGCGACATCGTGGCTGCGATGATCGACGGCGAGGCCACCGTCAAGCGCCTCAAGCGCGAGCAGGGGCGGATCTGGCTGATGCCCCACAACCCGGCATTCGAGCCGATCAGCGGCGACAACGCCATCATCCTGGGCAAGGTCGTCGCGGTCCTGCGCCGCCTCTGAAGTGGCCGGAGCATCGAGCTGCGACCCTGGCCCTGGGGGATCGCCAGCTTTCTAGAGCCAGCGGTACTCCGGGTCCTTGTACTTCCGTTCCTCGGGGAAGGGCGCGCGAACGTACTTGGCCCACTGAGGTGCGCAGGCGCCGATCGTCTCGTAGTTGTGTTGTGCCTCGGCAAGGCTCAGTGTCCCGTTCGGAGCGCCGCGGACCTCGCCGCGGTCGTGTTCGTCCTGCCCGTCGTCCTCCCAGTAGCACACGAGGCATGTCTCGTTCGCCCCGCGGGTTTCCAGGGTCAGGTAGCCGCAGCACGGGCACGCGTACGGGCCGCTCTCCGGCCCGAGCACGACGTTGAACCTCTGCGGCACGGAGCCCTTGTCATCGCTGGTCACGCTGCCACAGATAGCAGCACCCAACGACAGTCGGCACAGTACGAGCGCGGTCGCAGACTAGACGGCAAGGCGACTGGTGCGGCGGCTACTTGGGGACTGTCATGGTGGCCGCCGCGGATGCTTCTCCCGCTCTACCGCCGGAGCTACCTCTGGGCCCGACCACTATGCCCCGTTGTTGAGACGTTCCCACTGAGGTGAAGGGGATTCCCAGGTCGTAGACCGTCCCTGAACAGCCAATGTCCTGACACCCTGCCTGATGTTCGTATGGCTGCCTGGAGCGCCCGTGAGGCGGTTCGGAAGAGGGCGGCAACCCGATGTCAGGCCAGCATGCCAACATCACACCACCACGAGGAGAGAAGGGGAGCCGCGGTGAGCTTCTTGGGGATGTGGTGCCTGATACCCGTGCACGCCGACATCATCACGCAATACGGGACAGACCTGGCCCCGGCCATCGAGGCCGAAGCCGCACTCCCCAAGTCGAGGGACCTTCTCCAGTGGTGGCAGCAGGAGGGCAGCACAGAGGCGTTCATGCACCAGTTCCTCGACGCCGCGGCCCCGTCCGCACTGGACGAGAGGATCTGCCTCGTCTACGAGGCATGGGAACGCGGCTACGACAAGGCCCTGCCCCACCTCGCGGTTTCCACCCGCAAGGGCTACCCGGCAGCCGCCATGGCCTTCGCCCTCGGACCCCAGCGCAACGCTGAACTACCCGGCTGGTTCGGAGACCTCATCCTCACCCCTGAACAGGTCCGCCAGACCCTCCCCGCCGTCGAACGAGCCTTCACCTGGACCCCTCACACACGACGCCAAGCCGAGCAGCTCCTCACCGCCGCCCTCTACCCCGAAGGCGACCGGGAAGACATCGACGCCCTTCTCGACGGCGTACCCCCGGTCTGGCGCGCCGCAGCAGAAGCCGGGCGAGGCCTGCTCGGAGCGCACTTCATCCCCTGACCGCGCGAGCGAGCCGACCCGTACCTCCCCTGAACCAACTCCACGCCTATCGGCCCGCCCGGCCAGGCGCCCCGACACACCGCACGCTGGAGACGACCATGACCCGCACGACCCCGCAACGCCCCGTGGACGTGGAGCAGCTCTTCCCCGAACTGGTGCCGCTGCGCCGCGACGCGATACGCCTTCACCCTCGCGCCGGCAGTCCGTCCCCGGCCGAGAGCTCGGTCGGCGGGCCGCTGTTGTGGCCCGCAGATGAGCCGTGGCCGCTCTGCCCGAGCATCAGCCACCCGGGGGCGTGGGGGAAGCCCGCCATGGAGGGGCCGGTGCCGATGGTGTCCGTCGTCCAGATCCACCGCCAGGACGTGCCCCAACTCGACTTCCCCGCCGGGACCGACCTGCTCCAGGTGCTCTGGTGCCCGTTCATCGTCGACCTCTGCCCGGAGCCGACGCCCAGGGTGGTCTGGCGCAGCTCCGACTCGGTCAGCCCGGTCCTCGACACCGCGCCGTCGACCGTCAGCACCGCGCCCGAGGACAGCATCCCGGCCCCGTGCGTCCTGCACCCCGAGCCGGTAGTCGACTACCCGAGCTGGGACATGCCGGAGGAACTGGGCGAGGAGCTGCGCGTCCGGATGGAGGAACTGAAGGCCCGCACCGGCCTGCGGTACAGCTACCACCTGGCCGAGGCCCCTGGGATCAAGCTCGGTGGATACCCGAGCTGGACCCAGGAGCCCTGCTGGCCGGACTGCCCGACCTGCGGGCGGACGATGGACCACCTCCTGACGGTGAGCAGTTGGGAGTACGACGGCCTGTCGTACCGCACCTGGCTTCCGCTGGAGGACCGCGACAGCGAGACCGGCGAGGAACGCCGGGATGCCACCGGGGGCCGCGGGGCGCACAGTCCTGCCCAGGTGATGTTCGGGGACGCGGGCGGCGTCTACATCTTCGAGTGCCGCTTGTGCCCGGACCGTCCGGTGGACCACCACTGGGACTGTTCGTGAGGCAGCATGATCGCGTCCGGCACGGACCGGCGATGCCAGCGAGGAGTCCCAAGGTCTTCAGGCTGAACGTTGATGATCTTGGGTGGCAGTTGAGCCACCTTTGCGGTGTCCCGCTCGGCCTCCTCGGTCTCCCTCGTCAATGGGCGGCCGCAACGTGGGTTTGGCTGTTCGCGGCAACGCCTTACCGCTGACGTCAGGTTGGACGGGACTGGCGGTGACTGGTAGAACGCTGACCTGACGTTCAGCTCCTTGTGGCACCACCGCGGTATCCGGTCGGCACGGGACGAAGCCGAACGTGAAACCGGTGGGAGGAGTGCACGGTGCGGGTTGCCACCACGGAGTTCACCGGGCGCCGGGGCGCCACGATCGTGCAGGACCTGTTCCTCGAAACCTTCGCCTGGATTCCCCGGGAGATCCACGACACTGATCTCGGGGTGGACTTCGATGTCGAGGTCGTAACCGAGGGACAGACCAGGGGCCGCCACCTCGGCGTCCAGGTCAAGTCCGGCCCGAGCTGGTTCGATGAGCGATCGTCGGCCGGCTGGTGGTTCCGCTTCGGTGACGACCACTACCAGTACTGGCTGCACCACGACTTCCCGATCATCGTGGTCCTCGTCGACCTCGAGCGCCGGTGCGCGTACTGGCAGCAGGTCACCGCCGACACCGCCGTGCCCGCGGGCGAGAACTGGAAACTCGAGGTCCCGGCCGCCCAGGTGCTCGACGCCAGTGCCCGGGAGACGCTCGCCGGGCTCGCGGACGCACCGCGGGTCTACGGCGACGCCGCGCTCACTGCCTTCCACGACCACCTTGGCCACCTGCCGCCTGAGGCCGTCACCGCGCTGGTGCGCCTGCACGCCCAGGTCCCCCGCACCAACCTGGAAGCCCGCAGGCCCGTCGAGCGCCTCACCGCCACCCTCGCGGGTGGCCGCCATGACCCGGACGCCTGCTGCGCGGTTCTGCTGGAGCGCACGCCCAACTGGCTGACCGGGCGAACCAAGACCAACCCGAAGTGGCAGGGGCCCGACGAGCGCGAGGTCTGGTGCGCGATCGGCGGCTACGCCAACGAGCACGAGCTGCCTGCGCGCGCCGCCGACGCGTTCGCCCGCGCGGCCGCAGCAGGCGCACAGCCGCCGGGGCACTGGCAGGCCAGCGCGGGAATCTTCGAAATGAACGCCGGTCTGCCGCAGGCCGAGCAGACCCTGCGCGCGGCCCGCGATCTGGAGGGCGGGCAGATCCTCGCCGACATCGGCCTGGCCATCCTCGCCCACCGGGGCAGGCCAGGCCCGGCCGAGGTGCCGCAGAGCCTGTCCGCACACAACATCGACGCCTGGCGGACGTCGCCGACAGCCCGCATGTTCCTGGGCGACCAGTGCGCGGCACGCAACGACTATGACGGGGCGCTGACCCACTACGAGGCCGCCCTGTCGCGTTCTCCCGGAAGTTCGGCCGCGCAGATCCTGATCGCCCGAGCCCTCCTGGCCCGCCTGAATACCCACCTGTCGCCGGGGCGTGATCAGGACCTGCGCCGGGTCCTGCAGCTGGCTTCCGATGCCCGAGCAGCGCGCCGGTGCTGGGACGGGCCGAGCGAGACCGCCGCCGAAGTGCTGATGCAGGCGAGACTGCTGCAGGCCGACGTCGAGGCGGCCCTGGCCGTCGCTCTCCCGGCACCCGACGGCGAAGCAACCCCACGGGAAGCTGCGGCAGCCAGCCTGACCGCGCTCGCCGCCCGCGGCGCCTACTTGGCCGGCCAGCTCGACACGGGCGATGCGCTCGCCGCCGCCTCGGCGGCGGCCTCACCGTTGTACACCGCCCAGATGGCCGCCTTCCGCGCCCAGGCCAGCGGCGCCCAGGCCCAGGAACTGCGCCGCCTGTGGACCACGGCACTCGACGACGCGCCCAGCGAGGACCAGCGCTTCATCGCCATCCAGTACCTCGCCCAGGCCGGCCAGTGGCCCATCCCCGCGCTGGAGGAGCGCCGCGCAGCCGCCACCATCCCACCCGACGTCTACGCCGTGCTCGCCGCCAAGGCCCACACACAGCTCGGCGACCTGCCGCAGGCCGCCCGCACACTCCGCCCGCTCCAGCACACCAGCGTCCTGGCCGTCATGGAGCTCGCCGACATCCTGGAACAGGCCGGCACGCCACACGAAGCCGCAACCGTGCTGCGGCAAGCGGCCGACCGCTTCGCCGACCTGAACCTGGAGCTGAAAGCCCTGGACGTCCTGCGCCGCTGCGGTGACGATCAGGCCCTCGTCCAGCGAGCCCTGCTCCTGCTGGCCCGCCCCGGCCTGCCGAGCACGATTCGGCAGCGGCTGCGCCAGCACCTTCTGGACCATGCCTACCGGATGCGAGACTGGGCCATGGCCGGCGAGCACGCCGAAATGGGCCTGAACGACCTCCTCACCGCCAACCCCGACACCGACGCCCCCGCTTTCGTCCGCAGCAACGAGGCGGCCCAGGACTTCGCCTGGGCCAAGACCGGCGACCTGTACAACCTGCGCCGGTGGAACGAGGCCTGGGCCGTCTGGGAGCGCTACCAGCCCCAGCCGGTCAGCACCCAGCAGGCACTCATCTGGCTCCACCTGATACGCCGCCACCCGTGGACCGAACGCGGCGTCCGCGCGCTGCTCGACGTGCGCACCCGGTTCGCCGACGACGACGAGGTCTCCAGCCAGGTGCTGGACGCCATCAATCGCGCCCTGGCCGTCGCCGACGACCCCGCACAACCCCAGTGGGGAGCACCCTGGGCCCAGGCGCCGACGGCCGACATCCTCCACGAGCTGCGGACCCTGGCCGGCCAGGCCATGGACGACCATCAGGCACGCCACCCGAACGGAAGCCTGACCACCGTAGTCGGCGTCCCCGACGCCGACACCCTGAAAGCCCTACACACCACCGCGGCCGCCCGCTCCTCGACACACCGCCAGGTCCTGCAGGCCATCCGCGACGGGGACGCCGTCCTGGGCCTGGCCGCCAGCACCCTCAACGGCCTCCAGTAGCAACGTGCCTGCGGCGTCATGGCTGACGGTCGCGATGTAGTTGCCCGCGCCAGTCGTGGTCGGGGCGTCTTCAAAGCGGCCGCGACTCCGGACAGTTCTTCGCGAAGAACCCTTCGCGAAGAACCCTTGGCGGTTTAAAGTGGGCGACATGGCAAACGCAAATGGAGGTCCGGATAGCCTGGAGGCCGCAGCGGATGTGGTCGTTCTGGATGCCAAGGGGTTGCGTGCGTTGGCGCATCCGGTGCGCGTGCAGTTGGTCGGGCTGCTACGGCAGTACGGCCCGTCGACCGCTACCCGCCTCGCGGAGCGACTGGGCGTGAACTCCGGCACAGCCAGCTATCACCTGCGCCAGCTCGGCGCGGCCGGTTTCGTCGAAGAAGACACGGAACGTGGCAACGCGCGAGAGCGCTGGTGGCGTTCGTTGCATCAAGTAACGGAGCTCAACGACCCGGAGCTGGCCGAGCGAGAGCCCGAGGCCGCCCTGGCCTATCTGCAGTCCGTTGCCGCAACCTACACCCTTCGTACACAGCAGGCAGTCAACGAGCTTCAGACGATGCCCTGTGTGTGGCGGAACGTCTTCGACATGAGCGACTGGGCCTTTCGGCTCACCCCCGAGGAGACTGCCGCCTTGCGTCAGGAGCTGCGGGCAGTCGCTGCCCGTTACCGGGTAGATACGCCGGAGGAAGCCGCGAAGGCCCCGGAGGGAGCCGAGCGGGTCGCCTTTATCACGCACCTCTTGCCTGAACTGGATAGGTCTGCCGCGTCGGAGGTCCTCTCCATCCCTCAGAAAGCGACTGAAGTGGAGGCGGAATGATGGAAGACGTCCATGGCGCCGACGGCATACCCGGCAAGCGGTCCTTACGACCACTGGGCGGGGTCCTGGCGGCCATTGCCGTATCGCTGACTGGTACGCGGATCTCTGCGGTCGCGCTGCCCTGGTTCGCGCTCGTCACGACCGGCAGTGCCACTCAGACGGGACTGGTCGCCTTCTGTGAGATGACTCCCTACGTGGCGGTCAAGGCGTTCACTGGGCCGCTGGTGGACCGGATCGGCCCGCGGGCCGTTTCCTGGACCACTGATCTGGCCAGTGCAACCGCCGCCGCTTTGATCCCTCTCTTCCACACCCTCGACCTGCTCTCCTTTCCGCTCCTGCTGGCCCTGGTTGCACTGATCGGCGCGGTCCGCGGCCCCGGCGACCTGGCCAAGGAGGTCATGGTCCCGGAAGCGGCCGAGCGCGGGCGGGTGCCATTGGAGCGGGCCGCCGGTCTGGCCGGCGCGACTGAACGGCTCGCATCGACCATTGGCCCGGCGGTCGGCGGTTCCCTGGTGGCACTGCTTGGCCCTATGACAGGGCTTGTCGTCAACGCGGGCTGCTTTGCTCTCGGGTCGGTGCTCATCGGACTGGCGCTACCTCGCAAGATGGGCGATGCCGTTGAGGAAATCCCACCCCCGGGAGGGGAGACGGGAACCGGCTACTGGCGACGATTCGGCGAGGGCTTCACCTTCCTGCGTGGCGAGCCGTTGCTGCTGACCGTCATCGTTGTGGTCGGGGTTACCAATCTGCTGGACGCGGGGTTGACCACGGTGCTCACGCCCGTCTGGGCCAAAGAATCCGGCAACGGGCCGACTGCGATCGGCTTGACGGGCAGCGTGATGGGAGGCGCCGCGGTCGTGGGCAGCCTGTTAGCTGCGGTTGCCGCGCATCGCCTACGGCGCCGGGTGGTGTTCTTCACTGGTTTCCTATTGGCTGGGGCGCCGCGATTCCTGATCCTCGCCTCTGACGCTCCGATGGGAGCGGTACTGGCCGTATTCGCCGTCAGTGGATTCGGGGCGGGCTTCGTCAACCCGGTGCTGGGGGCCCTGCTCTTCGAACGGGTGCCGCGCCGCATGCTAGGACGGGTCAACGCGCTCGGTGACTCGTTGTCCTGGGCCGGCATCCCCCTCGGCGGACTGATCGCTGGAGCGGCGGTGGCCTCTGTTGGACTTGTGCCAGTGCTGCTTGCCGGCGGGGCTGCGTACTTCGTTGCCACCAACCTTACTGGGCTGCGGTCGGAATGGCGCGAAATGGACCGTGCGGGTGGGCGGGGCGCCGCGAAGCCCCAGCTTGATGAAGCTGCCCAGTCAACCAGGACGAATCTCACAACATGACGCTTTGCCGGTGGGAGGGGCACCAATCTGGGTGCATGCTCCCTGCCACCACCAAGCGGCGGTGCCCAAGTGAGGCTGAACCCGTCCTTCACGAGCCGTGGACGGCGCCGTGCTGTTCGCGGACTCGGTCGGACAGGCGTCCGGCCCGGCGGGGCTCGGCGCTGACGGGTGGAAGGACAACTGCCGTGGCAAGGCAGGGTGGAGGGCTGGTTCGGGAAGCAGGGCCCGGTGCTGCAGCACGGTCGTCTCGACCGCGTCGGCGAGGTGCTGCCACAGGTGGAACCGGTCGGCGACGTGCATCGCGTCCGGGCGCCGAGCCGGGCGGCGTCGGCGTAGGAGACGGAGCGGTCGTCGCAGACGACCTTCAGGCCCAGGGGATCGGCCAGTCAGGAGCGTACGGTCTCGGCCGTGCGGTCGGGCAGCAGGTCAACCGGGCGGCGGGTCTCGATGTCGACGAGGACGGTGGCGTAGACGTGGCCCTTACGCAGGGCGAACTCGTCGATGTCCTGCCCGATCCGGCACCGCGGGTGCCGGATCGGGCAGGACGCGTATCAGCCGCAGGAGCGTAGAGCGGCTCACCGGGACCGCGAAGGTCTCGGCCAGCCGAGAGCCGACCCGGCCGGCCAGGGCCAAGGCGAGCTGCTGCAGCGCGATCTGCAGGCCCTGACTCCGCCGTCCGTGATGGAACGTCAGGTCCGCCCTTGCTCGACGAATGTGGCCCGGGCGCAAGCTCGTTCACGTCAGGGGAACCGGCGGACCCTTAAGTCGACCACCATCCGCCGCCTGCCCGCTGCCCTGTCATCCAAGCGCCGCACGTAGCTGCTGTGCACCCGGCTCGAGACAACCCCGTACGACGGACAACCCGCCTCGTCGCTGGTCGTGGCGGCGTGGACGGTGACGCGGTCGGCGCGGATGGTCGGTGTTGACCGCGACGTCGGTGGTCCGGTGGGGCCAGGGGTCTCGGAGGAGGTCGTCAGTCATGATCGTTCATGATCGCGATTCCGGTGACCCTCTGTGGCTCTGGCACGGAAAAGTGATCCAGAACCTCGTTCACCCGTCGCCGACAGACCAGGTAGCACCGGGCGGGCATGAAGGATCTTCGATGGATCCCAGCCCGGAGTCCGCCTGAAGCAAGATCGTCGGTCTCCACGAACCCCAGGCAACTCCCGTCGAAGCACACCCTCCCCTGATGGTCCGTAACAGCACGATCACATGGGCGTTTATCGAACGTTTATCACTTGCGGCCAGTCTCGTCCCTGCGCGAACTAGCGAGGCGGTGAAGCCTTCGCCCCGCTCCTGCATCACAAGAGTCAGGAAGCCCCACGGGAGAGAACGTGCACTTTCCGGACTGTCTGTCCTATTTTAAGTTGATATACTGCGGCTTTGCCGTTCGTTGCCCAGAGTCCGGTTGGGTCGGCGAACTGGCGGAGTTGTGTTGTGGCGGGAAGAGATCCGCTTAGTTCGGCGCGTGCTGAGTCGCCCCAAACGCCCTACCCCATGCCGTTTGGCCGGCCGGGTGGAGCGGTCGTCATGCGACGCAGGAAAGTGACTGAGTGTGGCCGATTCCACGCGCTCGGGCTGATATCTGCAGCAAATCGATCGACCGAGTGCTGAGCGCCGAGCTTAACCATCCGGCGGGTGGATGGACGTTGGTCCTCCCCCCGGTATGGCCTGCGTCTCCTGAACGCAGGGCTATGTGAACTGCACCAGCATTCCCGACGTTGGCTGCCATCTTGCTATCCCGCAATGGAGCATTCCCACACCGCCAATGTGCACAGAGTCAGCCAGGGCGTTGGTGCCGGAAAAGCGAGCCAATAGGGTGATTTGCCAGTGTGCCCGTCGCTGCCCTGCCGAGAAAAGGCGCATGGTGGACGGTAATCGACTGGGGCGCAAGAAGGCCGTGTGGCGGGGGCAGCCATGCAAGACGTGCTGCCAATTCTCAAATGAGTCTGTGGCAGGTGCCATATTCTGGCGATTCTCCACTGCCTTAAGGGGGCTGCGAAGGGATAGTGGAATTGATCTTCCGTGCTTTGCCAGTGATCGTGTCAGTCTTATCTCGCATGCCCGTAGCCCAAGACGTGAAAGGGAACTCATGACTGTCACCCGTCAGCCATTCGACAGAATTGCTGTGTTCTGTGGTGCGCGTACAGGAGTCCGACCGCAGTACGTCGAGCTCGCAAAGGACTTCGGCGCCGCACTCGCTCGTCGTGGAGCAGGACTTGTCTACGGCGCCGGCGGAGTAGGTGTTATGGGAGCTGTCGCTGATGCCGTCTTATCGGGTGGTGCTCCCGTTACTGGTGTAATCCCGCATCGGCTCTACGAGCGGGAGCGCCCCCAAGGAAGCCGTGGAGAACTCTTCGTCGTGCGGACGATGCACGAACGCAAAGCCCTCATGTACAAGCTTTCGAAAGGGTTCGCCGTCCTGCCTGGAGGGCTGGGTACGCTCGACGAGCTCATGGAAGTTGCGACATGGAACCAGCTCGGCTTCCACCAAAAACCCATCGTCCTGGTCAACCACGAAGGCTTCTTCGACCCGCTGGCTGCGCTGCTCGACCATGTAGTCAAGGAGGGATTCCTATCCCCGCAGGAACGATCCTGCATAGACATGGCGGTCGATGTTGAAGAGGCACTCGATCTGCTCGGCTGCACGTCCGCATCCGTCGCCCCATAGTAGTCAACGGTCGCCGCTGGCGTACCGCATGACAGTGCTAGCGGCGACCCTTTCAGTGTGTCTCAGCTTCCGCAAAAAAATCACCTCTCACTAGGGAGAGATTCGCGCCGGAAGAGGTTAAGGAGAGAGGGCATCGGTTATTCGGAGCTGCGGGCGGGAACATGGGATCTGGACGGATGTCAGAGAGGGAATATCTTGCGCATTCGATTGCTGGGGCAGCTGGAGATCGAGAATTCCGGACAGCACCTCATCCTTACGGCTCCGAGAGAGCGGTCAGTTCTTGCTCTACTCCTGCTCGAGGTAAATCACGTTGTGTCGATTGACCGCATGGTCGAGGCGTTATGGGCAGCTTCCCCGCCTGCTACCGCGCGATCCCAGATCCAGATCTGCATCTCGGTTATTCGTCGATCGCTGGCCAAAATTGGCCTGCCGGACGTTGTGGAGACCCGGACCCCTGGCTACCGGTTCTGTGTTGCGCCGGAATCAATCGATATCCACCTTCTTGGTACCCTTGCGCGGGAAGCGGACGTCGCGCTGCAGAATAACCGGATCAGCGCTGCGGAGACCGCGCTGGCCGGCGCGCTCGACCTCTGGGTCGGCCCCCTTCTCGAAGACATCGACAACGAGGTGGTCGAATCGTACCGAGTCTCATTTGCCGACCAGAGACTTGCGTTGATGGAAGAGCTCCATGCGATCAAGTTGCAGCGCGGTGCCACGACAGAGGTCATCGCTGCGCTGAGAGTCCTAGTGGCCCAGAACCCCCTCCGTGAGAGCCTGCACGCCCAGTTGATGGAAGCTCTGTTTCTCGCAGGTCGGCGAGCGGACGCGCTAGCGGCCTATAAGCGCGCGAAGCGAATCCTCAATGACGAGCTCGGGATTCCACCCGGCCGTCGCCTAGTCACGTTCATGGAACAGATCCTGACCGACGGGCGAGCCGCCTAGCCTACGGACATACGGGACGGCCACCTGGGCCGGTAGCGTCCTACGGCGGCGCGGGAAGCGACTGGCTAGATTTGACGATAATGCATCAATAGGCGGGTGACCTATCCTTCCCGGCACCAGTAGTGGAGCTGGCATCTGTATGGAAGCAAGACCGGAGTGCGAGCTGCCGACGGAATCTCGGGCTTCAGATTTTCGCGGGCCCTAACCGCAGGGCGGCGGTTTATTTCTGGCTGTTTCTGGCGTCGGCCGATCAGAGTGTTGGAGAAACGATGACGGAGTCCAGCGGGTCGAAATATGTGGATGCGTCAGCTGGGCCTGGCCTGACGGCCGCCTCCCAAGCAGGGGAGGGTGGTGCTGGCGAACCCCCGGAGGTACTCAACATTCCTGCAGGGTGGGCCCCACGGCGAGCGATCCGGGCGAAGACGATCCACGGAGGGTTCGAGGCTCAAGCCTCCCGCACTCCGCAGAGCATCGCGCTACGCACCCGTGGTCTGACGTTGACGTACGAGGAGCTCAACGCCCGGGCGAACATTCTGGCGCGCCGGCTGAATGCCCACGGAGTAAGGGGCGAGTCGCTCGTCGTCGTGTGTCTGCCACGGTCGGAGGAGCTGATGGTCAGCTTCCTCGCGGTGCTGAAGGCCGGCGGCGCGTACGTGCCGCTGTCGCCGACCGATCCGGACCAGCGGCGGCGGCACATCGTGGAGGACTCCCGGCCCACAGTTGTCATCACCGACCCCGATCACGTCGGCAACGACGAGTTCGCAGGCTTGACCGCCCTGTGCTTCGACGAGCCGTTGGAGCAGCACTTCGCGACCGCCGGACCGGCCGAGCGAGCGGACCTGAATGAGGAGGTCCGGCCACAGCAACTGGCCTACGTCATCTACACGTCCGGGTCGAGCGGACGACCCAAGGGGGTGATGTGCCACCACCATGGGATCGCGAACTACATCGACTGGGCCGTCGAGACCTACACCATGCGCGGCGACGACGGTGCCCCGCTCTTCTCCTCGGTCGGCTTCGACATGGTTGTGCCCAACATCTACGCTCCGCTGTGGTGTGGCCAGGCCGTGCAGCTCATCCCTGAAGACCAGAACCTGCCAGCGCAGATCTCGGAGGTGCTGTCCTCGGGTCCTTACGGATTTATCAAACTGACGCCGGGACAGCTCGACCTGATCACGTCGATGATCGATTCCGGCGCCGCGCCGAGCCTTGCGGGACTGCTCGCCGTCGGGGCAGACCTCTTCCCGGTGCAGTCGCTGCAGCGATGGCGCGAGCTCGACTCCGCGACACCGGTACTCAACGAGTACGGGCCGACCGAGGCCTCGGTGGCCAACGCCTTCTTCGTGATCCAGGACTCCTTTTCTGGGGAGATCATTCCGATTGGTAGGCCCATCGAGAACACCTCGATGTACATCCTGGACGACGATCTCCAGCCGGTTCCGGCCGGCATGGAGGGAGAGATCTTCATCGGAGGGGTGTGCTGTGCCCGTGGCTACCTGGGCCGACCGGCCCTGAGTAGCGAGAAGTTCGTTCCCGACCCCTATGCTGCTGAGCCCGGGGCCCGGATGTACCGCACGGGCGACCGGGCGACCTGGGACGACCAGGGCAACGCGGTCTTCCTGGGCAGGTCGGATCGTCAGCTGAAGATCCGTGGCTACCGTGTGGAACCGGGTGAGGTCGAGTCGGCGCTCCGGCGGCACCCGGACATCCGTGACGCGGCCGTCGTGGGTCACACCAGCGAACCCGACGCGCCGATGGTTCTGAAGGCCTACCTGGTCGTCGACCAGGTAGCGCCGGACGGTTTGGTCGAGTGGATGGCGGATCAGGTTCCGGACTACGCGGTCCCGCGGCACTACGCCACGGTGGACTCGATCCCGCTCGATGCGAACGGGAAGGTCGACCGTTCCGCACTGGCCCGGCAGGAGACCGAGCGAAACGCTGAGGCCGCGTCGACCGCCGGCGACCCGGCTGCGGAAACCGTGGAGGATGTGCTGCGCGAGGCGTGGAAGTCGGTCCTGGGCGTGAGCACGGTGGGCCCTGATGCGAACTTCTTCGAACTCGGCGGCGACTCGATTTCGTCGGTCCGCCTCGCGTCAGCACTGCGGAAGCAGGGTTACGAGCTGAGCCTCACTGACGTGTTTCGCTGTCCGACGCTCAGCGCCCAGACATCCTTGGTGGTCCGATCGGACGTAACGGCCGAGATCACCGTCGACGTCAGTGGGCCACTGCCGCTGACACCAGTGCAGCAGTGGTTCATCGACCGCGCACTGGTGGACCAAGACCACAACAACCAGTCCATCGTTCTGGAGTGGAAGGACGAGCCCGAGGTCTACGCGCTGGAGACCGCGCTGGAGGCGCTGGTCAGTACCCACGATGCGCTCCGGCTGTGCTTCACACGCACTGAGAATGGGTGGCAGCAGCATGTCGGCGAGACGCCGCCCGGGTTCGAGCTGCTGTCCGAGGTCTATCTCGATCAGGACGCCGATCCGGACCCCGAGTTCCAGGAAGCGGCCACACGGCTGCAGAGTTCGCTCGACATTGAAAGCGGGCGGGTGATTCGTGCCGCGCTGATCTCTGGCGCTGACCGCCCGAGTCTTCTCGTGATCGCCGTCCACCACCTGTCGGTCGACACCTTCTCCTGGCCGAGGATCGTGCGAGATCTGGCCACCGCGTACTCAAACCTTGTTGCCGGACGGGAGCCCGGCCTACCCAAGGACTCCTTCGTCTTCTCGCAGTGGGCAGGTGCGCTCGCTGCCGCGCGTCCGCGGAGGGCGGCCACGTCCGACGGGAGGGAGGACGCGGCACGTGAGCCGGTCTCCCTACCCCGGGACGTCCTGGACGGCGCCAACACCGTGGCGGACATCGAGTGCGTCGAGGTACGTCTGGCGGCGTCCGCCACGCGAACGCTGTTGCGGGAGACGCCGAGCGACTACAGCAGTCCGGTTGAGGTCGTGCTCTTGACCGCACTCGCCGAAGCTTTGGGCTCGGCCCATGGCCTGCCGTCGGTGGTATTCGATGTCGAACGGCACGGTCGGGACAGTCGCCTTCCCGGTCCCGACCGCTCCGATGCGGTGGGTTGGTTCGCGGGGATCCACCGGGTGGCGCTCGACTCCTTTGCCCTCGACGTGGAGAGCGACCCGTCCTTGCGCGACGCGGTCCATAGGGTGCGGATGGCGATGGCCGCCGGGCGTCCGGACCGATTGGAGTGCGATATAGAGGCCGCCACGACCAACCCGGGCACCATCCTGTTCAACTACTCGGGCCACCTGCAGACTCAATTCCAGGCGGAGAGCTTCGGTGTGGCCATGGGAGCCGCCGGCGAGGAGAGGTCGGCCCGCCAGGAGCGCAGCCACGACATCGAACTCGAGGTCGATGTCGCCGACGATCAGCTCACCTTCCGATGGCTCTATGCGTCGGCGCTTCACAGGCGGCAGACGATCGAGTCGGTTGCACAGCGCTGTGTGAACACTCTGGAACTCCTGGTCCGACGTGGGCCTGAGGTACGCGTCGCGCGGGTGCCGTCGGACTTCCCGCTGGCGTCGCTCACCCAGGAGCAGCTGGACTGGGT
The DNA here is from genome assembly GCF_001888885.2 of Streptomyces viridifaciens. Taxonomy (NCBI): domain Bacteria; kingdom Bacillati; phylum Actinomycetota; class Actinomycetes; order Kitasatosporales; family Streptomycetaceae; genus Streptomyces; species Streptomyces viridifaciens. The sequence goes on along the minus strand of NZ_CP090840.1, from coordinate 326,187 downwards.
CATAGAGAAGGCCGGTGGGGCGGATGACCTCTACGACCTCACGCCCCTCCAGAGCGGGATGCTGTTGCACAGCCTGATGGGCGGTGAGTACGGCGCCTGTCACGTTATCGAGTGCGTTCCCGGCCTCGAGGAGTCCGTGGTGGTCGACGTGTGGCGCGAGCTGATCCGACGACACCCCGTACTCCGCAGCAGCGTGCAGTGGCACGGCCTTGACTATCCGGTCCAGGTCGTGCACCCGGTGGGGTCGGTGGACATCGAGATCGCCGACTGGTCGGAGGCCCTCGTCGACACGGAGACCGACGAGAGCCGGGGCTGGCGGCCCCGGGTGACTGTGGCACGCGCGGGCGAAAACCGGTTGAGGGTGGTGCTCAACTGCCATCACCTGTGGATCGACGGCTGGAGTGTCAGTGTCCTGACTGACGAGGCGTGTCAGCTGTATGAGGCGCGCGCGGGGGGCGGAGAGACGCTTCCAGCGCCGGTTCCCTATCGCCGCTACGTGGAGTGGCTGCGTGACCCGGAGCGGCAGATCGCGGCCCGCAGGCACTGGTCTGGGCTGCTTACGGACAGCCGTGCGTGCTACCTCGATCCGTCCAGCCATGTTGCTGGGGGAAGGGAGAGTTTGCTTACCGTTGGCTTGTCTGAGGCAACCAGGACGCACCTTCAGCACCTTGTGATCCAGCACAGTGTGACGCCTGCTGTGGCGACTCTTGCGGCGTGGGCAGTCGCAGTGTCGACTGTCGTCGACCGCGATGACGTCATGGTGGGATGCGTGGTTGACGGGCGGAGCTGGGACCTCGTGGGGGTTGACCGCATCGTGGGGCTGGTGATGAATACGGTGCCGATCATCTGGGATCCAGCCAGGTCGGCGACGGTGGGTAAGGCCCTGGACGACCTCAGGGAGCAATTGAGCAACGCCGTCCGCTACGGCTACTACTCCCTGGCCGACGTCCAGCGGACCGTGTCGGACGCCAAGGGCGAGCCCTTCGACAACATCTTCGTCGTAGAGGACCTGTCGGACGCGAGTTCCACTCGGATGTTCCGGCGAGGGCCGCAGGGGCGCGAGGAAGTGCACTACCCGCTCTCGCTCACTCTCCTGGTGGAGGGCGGTCAGCCGGTCTCACTTCAGTTCGCCTTCCGCGACGGAAGGCTCAGCCGCGAGACGGTCCAGACGTTGGCGGACCACGTGGTGAAGACACTTGAGCTCATGGCTTCGAACCCACCTGGCCCGGTGCACTCACTCCGGACGATGTCGTGAGGAGGTCCGGTACATTGCGCCCGACGTGCGACGTCAGCTACTGAACTTGAAAGGGTGAAGCCGGGGCGCTCGCCCGACGGCGGGGGCTGGGCCTGATAGCTCTCAGGCCGTGAGATACGCACACGGCGGCTTGACCGGCGTTGGGAGGGCCGCTCGGGAACGGGTGTGGCTGCACGCCGTGGCCTGGTGCGAGGCGCGGGAGAATAATCGGTAGATCGCGGCCGCGTTGCAGGTCTCGGAGCGGTTGGCGGAGCGCCGGCGTCGGCGATGACGGGAGCACGGTGAGGCCGCGGTTATCCCGAAGGGATCGCCGGGCAGACAGAAGCTGAGCGCCGCGCAAGGCAATGGGCTTCAGCGCGAGTTGGACGTGGACCGCTGGCCCACTGATGGGAGACCAGCGCTGGATGCTGGCCAGGATCAAGACCCTCATCGGGCGGATGTTCCACGTGACCTACACAGTGAAGGGCGTGGCCCTGTTCAAGCGCCCCGGCTGGCGTGGCAGCAGCCGGCCCGCCGGGCGTTTGAACGCGACGAGGCAGCCGTCGACTTATGGAAGCTGTAGATGTGGTCCACGGTAGAGCACCGCGGCGGCTCGCGGAGCGTGGCTGTTTCTTCGAGGGCGAAGCCGCGCAAACGCTGAGACCACCGCGTGCCGGAATCTGGGGCCGCGCGGGCCGAACCCCGTGGTCCACGGTGTTCCAACTTCCGTCGCACGCCACGGATCTCAACCCGCAGGAAGGGGATCTTGGCACTGACGAAGTGAGGAATCGGCAACCTCTCGGTTGTCAACATCGACGACTTAGCCAAGGTCGTCGAGCGGTGCCTCAAGAAGATCCAGTACCGCCCCATCTGATCGACGGCTGCCTTACGAGCGCGGGTCTGATCACGACCAGACCCGACATCACGCTTTCAAGTTCATCACCCGACCGGGAGTAGATCGGCGAAGTATATGTTTTCGCCCGTGCACCCCCGGCGAAGTTTCGGAGCCTCATGTCCGAGGCCGAGCTCCAGGCGGCGTGCCCCTTGGTCAATGGCCGCCCGCAGCGGGCCTAGCATGGCGGCGATGTGGTAGACCGCTCGGCGGTCGAGACCGGGCGTGTCAGAGATTCCGATGGTATGTGCGTCCAAGGCATCATCAAACGTCCGGCACATCGTGTGGGCGACCACACTTCCCTGCCACCAGGTCCGGACAAAGAAGTGCCTCCCTGGGCGTCGGCGGAAGTTGTTGATCCTCCACACGACGATGTCGGCGGATTCGCCCATGCCGTTCCGCTGCGAAACGTTGGCGATACCGGCTGCGGCTTCTGCGACGATCTCATCCGAGAACGGAGCGAAATCGTGCTCCAGACCGAGCGCTTCGGCATCGCGGATGTCCCGGTTCCAGTTCTGCCGGCATCGCCTGGGAAGGTGCTGGAGGAACTCCGCGATGTCGGCCACCTCGCCGATCTCCAGCGTGCTCCAGACGCCCTGCTCGCGGACGGAGGCCGACGGCACCGCGTCGACGTACGCTGGCAGATCGGCGGCGGTTAGGAAGGGGGACACGACTGCATCGGCTGTCTGTGCTGCACGGTCGACGGCATCCGCGACTAGCGCGGCGACTAGGTCGCGACGCTGTTCGTCCGCAATCCCCGTGACAGAGCTACCGGACCGCATACGGGCCAGCCCACCGCCGACGATGGCTACCGATCCCTTGTGCGAGGCCAGCCCGAGATAGCGGCGGTAGTTGTCGTTGAGGGAGCCGACCTGCTTGACCACCACGACGGGCAACCGCCCGCGCCCACGTCCCGATCGAGCCTGGACCTCGAAGTAGTCGAACCTGACATCGAGTGCGCACAGCGCCTTGTCATCCATCATGGATAGGGCGTTGCGAGCCGTGTTCATCAATGGATTCCCCTCGGTTTCCTGAATCGAGCGTTGCACGTGGCGATCCGCAATTCGATGCCGCCATGACGTCGCCCGGATCGTGCAAGCACTCTCGAACCTACCAAGACGACGGGTTGTTCGACAGGGTGAATGGGATCTGGCGTAGATTCCGCGCTCTACGACTCCGAGCGTTAGGCAGAGCGGGCTGGATCGGCTGAGGGATCGTCCGGTCAGGTCAGCGTGACCTGGATGGATGCCGAACGAATACCGGTCCGATAGCCGAGTCTGCCAGTCTGCCGACCGCGCACCAACGGTTGAGTGTGCCGCCGCGGCTTGGTGGACGAAATGGGCACTTCGCACGGCGTGATCCGTCCGGTGCGTCGTGCAAGGTTTGCCACCACTCGACGACGGTTCTTTGGTTGCCAGTTGGCCCTCGCGCGTGTGGGAAGGGGAATGCGGCGGGCGGTGTCCGTAATTACCGGAGCGATTGGAGAGGAGAGCAGCCCGATGGCTGATAGTGCGCCTAAGGATTCTGTGCAGTACGAAGTCGTGGTGAACGACGAGGGGCAGTATTCGATTTGGTGGGTTGGCCGCGAGCGTCCGGACGGATGGCACGCTGAGGGGAAGCAAGGCACACGGGCTGATTGTCTGGACCATATCGACACGGTCTGGACCGATATGAGGCCCGCATCGGTGCGTGCAGCGCTCGGCGAGGAGTCTCGGAGTTGAGCTCGGTCCTCGAGATGATCCGCGGCGTTGCATCGGCGTCTCCAGATGCGGTAGCGGTCAGCAGCGCGGAAGGGGCGATGACCTACGCAGAGCTCGTCGCGGCCGCGGACACGGTCGCCGCCGCACTGCAGCGAGCGGGAGTCCGTGAGGGTGATGTGGTGGCGATGGCACTGAGCCGTCCGCACCTGCCTGCGGGGGTTCTGGCGATCATGGCGGCAGGCGCCGCGTACCTGCCCGTAGACACCGCAGTGTCCGCCGACATGGTGGGGACGTGGCTGGCCGAGTGCTCCGTTCGAACGGTCCTTTCCGACCGGGAGCCGGACAACATCCCCAGCAGCGGACGGACGCTGGTCCGGTACGACGAAGTACTGCGTAGTGAGGGCGGCGCTGACGCTGAGCGTCACCGGTCTGCCGCCGTGGAGGACGCGCTGGCGTACGTCATCCCGACCTCCGGAACCACACGCCGGCCAAAGCTGGTCGCGGTCGGCCACCGCGGACTCGCGGCACACACGCGTGCACTGCGGGACGCGTGCGAGCTGAAGCCACACGACCGTGCCCTGCAGTTCCACACCATCAACTTTGATGCCGCCGCCGAGGAGATCTACCCGACCCTCGCGGCCGGGGCCACGCTGGTCACGCTCGATGAAGTCCCCGCTCCCCACGAGCTGATCGTGTTCTGCCAGGAGCACCAGATCACTGTGCTGAACTTGCCGACCAGCTACTGGCACCAGCTGGCCGCCGAACACACCGAGTCGCTCACGACGGGCCTGGCAAGCGTACGGTCCGTCGTGATCGGTGGCGAAGGGGCAGTCGCCGAGCTTGCAACCAAGTGGGTCAGGGACGTCCGGATTCCGCTCATCAACAGCTACGGCGTGACCGAGTCCACCATCACGAGCACCTGGTGTCTGGTGGAGGAGGACGATGCCCAGCCCGACGTTCCGATCGGCAGCCCGATCGACGGCACGACGACGCGCATCTTGGACGACGACCTGAACCCGACGGCCACCGGCAGTGCCGGCGAACTGTGCATTGGTGGCGTCGGCGTCGCATGGGGATATCTCGGCGAGGCCGGCCTCACAGCAGACAAGTTCAGGCCAGACCCGTACGCGTCCACACCTGGCGGCCGCCTCTACCGAACCGGTGACGTTTGTACCGAGGAGCACAATGGCCGCATCTTCTTCAGGGGCCGACGAGACCTTGAGGTGAAGGTACGTGGGTACCGCATAGACCTCAGCTCCATCGAGGCCGAGCTGACGTCGCTCCCAGGCGTGATCGGGGCGGCTGCCGTCCAGTCGGCGAAGACGGAGGGGCAGCTCCTCGCCTACCTGGTGACCGATCCGGCACCGGGCAACCAGGTGGACGCCGACGGTGCCCGGAGGCACTTGGAGGGACGGCTGCCGTCCTGGTCTGTCCCGCACGTCTTCCGATTCCTGACTTCCTTCCCTCTGACATCGCACGGCAAGGTTGACCGGGCCGCGCTGGCCGCTCGCGACGCGGAGAGTGCGCTGGCGGCGGCGCAGCCGGTAGTGCCGACCAAGGTGGCCCCGGAGTCGACAGCGGCCACCGTGAGCGGGATTTGGTCCGATGTGCTCGGGGTTCCCGACGTCACAATGGAGACCAACTTTTTCGAGGCTGGCGGACATTCGCTGCTGGCGTTCCGGATCCTGAGCAACATCCGTCGGCAACTTGCCGTCGACGTCCCGGCGAAGACGCTGTTCGACACACCGAAGCTCGGCGAGTTCACCGCGGAGGTGGAAGCCCTCCTCGTCGAAACGGAGCGGACGTGACGGCGCTGATGAGTCGGGCCAGGCCCTCAACCCGCTGGCCTGGTGCTCCCCGACACCGCGACCTCGAACTGAGGAGGTACTGACGAATGCAACCCGATCCGGTGCACAGGATTGCCCTGAGCGACGCGCAGACGCGGATGTGGATCAGCCAGCGAGCCGAACCCGACAACCCGGGCTGGAACATGGCCTTCGGTTGGCGGCTGGAGGGTGGGCTCGATACAGTCGCACTTCGCGAGGCGCTCGAGCGGTTGGTCGAGCGGCACGAGGTGTTGAGGCAGCGGTTCGCAGAGGTAGACGGCTCTCCAACGGCGCTGTCCGGCAGCGAAACGCTGCTGGACTTGGTCGAGCATGACCTCGCGACCGTACCGGACGACGACATCCACGACCGCACCCGTGCACTGCTGGATGAGGCAACGAACCGAGTGTTCGACCTCAGCGCGGGCCCGCCCATGCGTTTGCTGGTCGTTCGTGAGCGGCCCTCGACGCATGTGCTCTACATAGTCGTGCACCATATCGCCTTCGACGGGCAGTCACAGGAGATCTTCACCCGCGACCTGTCGCGCCTGTACGTCACGGTACAGTCCGGCGCTGCGGGGCCCGCGCCGCTCGAGTCCTCCTACGCCGAGTACGCCGTAGCGGAACGCTCCGACTCCACCCGGGTCCAGGCCGTGGAGCACTGGACAGACGTGTTGCGTGGGGTTGAGCCGGCGGAGCTACCGATGGACTATCCGCCGTCGGTGGGCGGCGCGACGATGGGTACGCACTCGATCTCCATATCCCCGAAGACCTCTGACGCACTGCGGTCGATGGCCAGTGAGCAGCGCAGCACGCTGTTCATGGTTGCTCTGGCCGGGTTGGAGGTGACACTCTCCCGCTTCACGGGAGCGGCTGACGTCATCGTCGGTACACCGGTCGGGACACGGGACCGGACCGATCTGGACGAAGTCATCGGGCTCTTCTTCAACCCGGTGCTCATTCCGGGGAGAGTCGACCAGAACCTACGGGTCGCGGCATTCCTGGAGGCCGTGCGTGACGCCACGCTGGATGCATTTCAGTACGCTAACGCCCCCTTCAACGACGTGATTGCCGCGCTTAACCCCCGGCGTAGCAATGACGGTTCGGCGCCGCTGTTCCAGAGCTGGTTCGAGATCGAGCAGGATAACGGCGCTGGCCTCCTTGCGCTGCCCGGCATCGAGGCGACGCCCGTTGCAGACGGTCGTCCGGCGCTGCGATCCGACCTGGACGTCACGGTCCAGGTGCGCGACACGGGGCTCGTCGCGCGGTTCAACTACCGTTCCGACAAGTTCCGCCTGGAGTCGGTGGAGCGTATCGGCGCGGTCTTCGCCCAGGTCCTGGAGTCGATGGCGCGCCATCAGGACATGACTATCGGCGAGTTGGGGCGGATGGACTGGCTCCGCGATCCGCGGATGCGTGAGATCTGTGTCGGCGAAGCGCGGGAGGTGGGCTCCGACCTGCTCTCCGACATTTTCCGCGGCTCGGAGGAGTACCCAGACCGGCTTGCGGTTGTCCAGGGTGATGTCGGCCTGAGCTACCGTGAGCTGCTGGACAAATCCCGGGGTGTGGCCGACATCCTGCTCAGGCGCGGGCTCGGCGCCGAGGACGTAGTAGCGATCTACATGGCTCGCAGGCCCGAGATGCTTCCGGCCATGCTCGGCACGATGCTGGCGGGGTGTGCCTACCTCCCGCTCGACCCGGATTTGCCCAGCGAACGGCTGACCACCATTGTCGAGGACGCCGCGCCGCGAGTGATCATCACCGATCGTTCGGACGGGTCGGTCTCGGCCTGGGCACAGCACACGGTGCTGGTCAGTGAGGTGCTGGGCGCCGACCGCACCTTGGATGACTACCCGGGGATGAGCGTCGAGGGCGCCCATCTAGCCTACGTCATGTACACGTCTGGCTCGACAGGCAAGCCCAAGGGCGTAATGATCGAGCGCGCCGGCCTGACGAACTTCGTGCACTGGTGTGCCCGTGGGTACGACAGTTGGCAAGGGAACGGCGCCCCGGTCTTCACCTCGGTCGCCTTCGATGCCGTGATCCCGAACCTCTTCGGCCCGCTTCTGTTCGGGGAGGCGGTCCACATGATGCCGGCGGTCACAGATCTCGGTGATCTCGGTGACGAGCTGGTGCGCGGCGGACCATACAACTACATCAAGCTGACACCGCAACACCTCGACGTATTGGCGACCCAATTGTCTGCCGCAGAGGCCTCTGCCCTCTGCGGCCGCCTGGTGGTCGGGGCGGACCGCTTCTCGCGGTCGACGCTTGAGCGCTGGCGAGCGCTCGACCCGGACACCCCGATTCTCAACGAATATGGGCCGACCGAGATCACTGTGGCGAACTCTACGTACGAGGTGGACGGCGCCATCGACGCCGAAGTGCTGCCCATCGGCCGGCCCATCCCAGGGACGAGCATGTGGATCCTCGACGAGGATCTCCGGCCCGTTCCTCCGGGAGGGGTCGGCGAGATCTGTATCGGGGGAGTGGGTGTCGCTCGTGGCTACCTGCATCGTCCGAGTGCCACGGCGGGGGTCTTCGTCCCCGATCCGCTGTCACCGGACAGTGGTGCTCGGATCTACCGGACTGGCGACTACGGGCGGGTCGGCCCAGACGGACAGTTCGAGTTCCGCGGTCGACGCGATCATCAGGTCAAGGTCCGTGGATTCCGTATCGAGCCGGCTGAGGTCGAGCACGCCCTGACCTCAGAGGATGAGGTGGCTGCCGCACACGTCACAGGCCACACGTCCCGTGACGGCACCACCGAGCTCATCGCCTACATTGTCACAGATCGCCCGATCGAGGACCGCGATCTCAGGCGTCGCCTGCGTGACAGCCTCCCGCACTATCAGGTGCCGAGCCGATTTCTGCGTGTGCCAGAGATCCCGTTGACGCCGCACGGCAAGGTCGAGACCAGCAGGCTGCCGGATCCCGCCCTGCCCAGTGGTGACGTCGGCAGGGCCGAGGCAAGCCGCGACGCCGTGACCACACCGCTCCAACGGATCTGGGCCGATGTCCTCGATGTAGACGATGTTCAGCCGCACGACAACTTCTTCGAGCTGGGTGGCCACTCGTTGCTCGCGCTGAAGCTGATCGTTCGGGTCGAGGAAGCAACGGGGAAGAAGATCACCCTGCGCGAGGTGTTCGAGTCGCCGACCGTTGCCGAAATGGCCGCCGCACTCGGCCGGGAACAGGACTCAGTGAGAGAGGAACCCGAGGTCAGTGCGGCTGGTCCGGAGGGCGTCCATCCGCTCACCCCGGACCAGACTCGCATCCTCTTCGCTCAGGAGGCTTCAGGGTCGGCCACCCAGTACAACATCGTCAGCGCATGGACGCTTTCTGGACCGCTGGACGTTCACGTCCTCGACCAGGCGGTCCGGCTCCTAGTCGCCCGGCACGCGGCGCTGCGGACCCGGATCGAGCCGGGTGACGGCGCGTTTGTGCAGGTGGTGGGCCCGACGCAGGAGACCGACATCCGCCACGTCGACCTCACCTCCAGGGACGGCGAGGCGGCGCGGCGCCGTCTCCGGCGGCTTGTCGAGGAGCTGGACCGGGTTGAGTTTGCCCTGGGCCGTTCCTTGGTCCGGATCCGGTTGGTCCGGCTGGCCCCGACCGAACACGCTGTCGTCATGGCTGGCCATCACATGCTGCTTGACGGCTGGTCGATGGGGTTGCTCCTCCGAGACCTGGGAGAGCTGTACACCGCTCTAAGCGAGGGGCGCGACGCTGACCTCCCCGCCCTGAGGGTTAGCTTTCCCGGACTCGCCGCAGGTGGTCCCCCGGACCATGCACCCGCGGCGTCGCCCGCACCGTTGCGGGCAGCAGTGGCCGAACCCGTGGTCCTGCCGACAGACCGCCCTCGCCGCGCGGACGAGCCATCGGCTGGCGAGGTCGTACGCGGGCTGATACCAGCCCGTTGCTGGGAGGGGGTGCGGAAGGTTGCGAGGGCACGCGGAACGACACCGTTCGTCGTTCTCCTCGCGTGTGCGCAGGTGGTGATCGCCGAGTACTCCTCGACAGAGTCCTTCAGCTTCGGCTTCTCCGACGCCGGCCGCGACGACCCGCGGGTTCTCGATGTTGTGGGGCCGTTCTTCAAGCATGCGGTTGGTGTGGCCGACCTGCGTGGTGAGCCGACACTCACCGAGCTGATCGGCAGGGTTGCCGCCGGTATGTCGGACACTCGTGCTCGACTCGCGGACACGGCGGAGCGAAGCGGCCCGGCCCCCGCTCAGAGCGTGTGGTTCGAGATGGAGCCGGAGGAAGGTGCGAGCAGCTTCCCGGCGGCCCTCACGGTGGCCGAGTTCGTGCTGCCCACTGTGGAGGTGAAGAACGATCTGGTCTTCAGCCTGCGCGAGTGCCAGGCGGGCGTCGAGGTGAGCGTGGCGTACCGCGCGAGCCTGTTCGAGCAACGTACGGCCGAAGCACTCCGGGATCGGTTCATCCGGCTGGCCGACGTAGTCGAGTCGTTCACCGACCGTCGGATCTCCGAGCTGACGCGTGAGGCTCTGCCGAGCACGTCAGAGCCCGGTCAGGGCGTCGAGGGCCAGGGTGACAGCCCGGCAGACGTCTTGGTCGAGCTCGCGGCCGACCTACTGAATGTGCGCTCCGTCTCGGCGGTGGACAACTTCTTCGACCTGGGTGGCGACTCGGTCAAGGCGGTCGCCTACGTCGCCAGGGCCGCGCAGCGGGGATTCAACTTGACGGTTCGTGACCTGGTGGGGCGTGCGTCGTTCGCAGAGCTGGCTGCTGAGTCGCCGACGCGTACTGCTTCGCCGGCTACGGCGAAGTCTGCGCAGCCGAGCAGCCTCGTGGAACTGCGAGCACCCATTGGGGGTCGACGTCTGATCTGCATCCAGCCGAGTGGTGGAACCGTGCCCTGGTACTTCACGCTCGCCGAGGTGCTGCCCGACGGGGCTGGCCTGTCGGCCTTCGTGGCGCTGGAGGACCGATGGCTCGGTGAGACCCAGGTCTCGGTCGAGCAGATGGCCGAGACCTTCGCGGACGAGCTCTGTCGGGAGCTGGAAGGTACTCCGTTCACCATCCTGGGTTGGTCGGCGAGCGGGGTCTGGGCCGTCGAGCTGGCGCGCCAGCTCCGGGCCCGGAACGTCCCTGTCGAGTCGCTGGTCCTAGTTGAGCCCGCCCTGCCGGACGTGGCCGGACGAGCGGCGATCCGCCGGGCTTGGAGCGACTTCAGCCAGGCGGCTGACCTGGTCGACGAGCTCCACCAGGACGGCATCTCGACACATGATCGGACCCTGCTGCGCAAGCAGCTCGAAGACCTCGTCGCGAGCTCGGACGTGCTGGCCGCCTCGGTTCCGGAGCTGACCTCGTCCGGTCCGTTGCGGATGTCCGCGGCCATCGAGCTGGCACAGCTGTCCTACACGCTCCGGCCGTACGAGGGAACGGCGGAGCTGGTCGTCAGTGCCGAGGTGACTGGCGCGGGGCCGGCCCGCCCGTCCAAGGTCGCTGGCACCTCCCACTCCGCCTATCTCGAGCGCTGGCGCGCTGCGTTCCCCACCGGCGCGCTGAACGTGCACCGGGTCGGCGGCGGGCACATGTCGATGATTCAGGAGAAGGAACATGCGGCAGAGATCGCGGGGATCGTGGCTCGGCTCTGGGGATCGGATATGAACGACGCGCTCCCGCAAGGTGATTCGACGGAGGAGGCGGAATGATCGGTGCCCGGACAGTCCTGGACCGCTGTACTGAACTGGCGCGCATCACGGCGGACGCGCCACGCATCGAACGCGTCTACCTCTCCGCCGAGCACGCCGCCGCCAACACGCTCGTGGCCGAGTGGATGGAACGGGCAGGGCTGCGGACCTGGCAAGATGCGGCAGGGAACCTGTGTGGGCGCCGGGAGGGCCGCATTGACGGGTTGCCCGCACTCATGATCGGTTCCCACCTCGACACCGTCCCCGACGCTGGTGCGTATGATGGGCCGCTGGGCGTGCTGATGGCCATCGCAGTCGCGGAACGGCTTCGTGACCACCACCTGCCGTTCGCGCTCGAGGTGATCGCCTTCAACGATGAGGAAGGTAGCCGGTTCGGCACCGCACTCCTGGGCAGCCAGGCGGTCGCCGGTAGGTGGCAGGACCACTGGTGGGACCAGAAAGGGCGCGACGGACTCACACTGCGCCGCGCGTTCACTGACTTTGGTCTGGATCCGGGGCGGGTGAGCGAGGCTGCGCGCACGCCTGCTGAACTTGTCGGCTATCTCGAGGCGCACATCGAGCAGGGGCCGTACCTCGAGGCCGAGGATCGCTCCCTTGGCTTAGTCTCCGCTATCGCCGGAGCACGACGATTCCGGTTAAGCATTCTCGGTGAGGCTGGGCACGCCGGAGGGACGCCTTACCCGCGTCGCCGGGACGCTCTGGTGAGCGCTTGTGAAGCGATCACGATGATCGAACGAGTGGCCCGTGAGAGCGGTGAGAACGGGTGCATCGCGACGGTTGGACAGATCCAGGTCCAGCCGGGTGCGGTCAACGTGATCCCGGGGCAAGCCGACTTCACGCTCGACCTACGCGCCGCGACAGACGTGCAACGGGACGCGATGTGGGACGGCATCCGTGTGGAGATCGAGCGGATGTGTTCGAGCCGAGGGACACGCCTGGAGGTGTTCGAGACACACTCAGCCCCCGCATGTGAATGTGCCTCGTGGCTGCGCGATGCCATTGCGACCGGCATTCGCAGGACCGGCGATGACGATCCGCGGAGTCTATGGAGCAAGGCTGGCCACGATGCGATGGCGATGGGAGCGATCTGTGACGTTGCGATGCTGTTCATCCGGTGTCGGGAGGGCGTAAGCCATCATCCCGCCGAGGACGTCCGCGAGATAGACGTTGTGCGCGGTATCGACGCGTATGAGCAGACGGTCCTGGAGATCGCGCGTCTCTACGACGTGAGAGACGGGGCTGGCGCGGCTGCCGGCCGGACAGACGTGCGATCGGGTGCTGTGCCTGCTTTGGCAGGACCCGCTGACTTGCGCGTTCGGACCGGGCGCGAAGGCCAGTAGGGTCGGCTGGCGATCCACCTGGTGATGTTCGGTGGGTGGTTGTGAACACATGTCGTTCGGGTACGACGCCACCCAGTTCCGCATTCGCAGCGGTCCCGTGGTGAGGCTGGAGAACCGACCAGCTTGGCTTGTGGCCGCACTACTACTGTAAGCGGAAAGAGTAGGCGCCGCCGAGAGCCTCGGCGGTGCCCGGAGGGCTCCCCCTCCCGGAGCCGCCGCGCTCCAGCATGGCCGACTGCACCTGTGAGATCGTGCTCGCCGAGACCCCTGGGACGCGGGCGCGAGACCTGTGGAAGGACATACTGACTTCGGCGCTTCAAGGTGATGGCGGTGGGAGGTCGAGGGAGAGTCCGGTCCCGGCGAGGAAGCCGTCGAGGACGTCGGGGCGGTACTGGAGCCGTTTGAGCCGGTTGCGGACGAGCATGGCGAGTCGGTCCAGAGCGACGCTGGCGAGGTTCGCCAGGCTGCGCTTGACGTGGGCCCATAGGTACTCGACCGCGTTCAGCTCGGGCGCGTATGCGGGCAGGATGAACACCGTCAGCCAGTCCCGCGCGTTGATCAGGTCGCGCATGGCATGGGAGACGTGGGTGTTGAGCCGGTCCCAGACCAGCACGATCGGCGCCTTGACCAGCTGGTGGACCCCGTCTATCAGCCCGATGTAGTCGCGCTCGGACAGGCTGCGGCGCTCGCCCTTGCGCCCGGTATGGCGCCGCAGCCGGTGACACAGCCGGGTCCGCGAGCCCGGCCGCATCGCGATCAGCCCGGCGACCGACACCCGTCCGGAGCCCCGGCCGCCCGGGCGCTTTTACCTCCGCCCAGGTCACCTCCATCCACGCGGACACCGCCTGCTCGTCGCGTTCCGCGGCACGCCGCGCGGGAACCTGCGGGGTGAAGCCGAGTCGGTGCATCAGGCGGGTGGCTCCCGAGACGCTGTAAGTGACGTGGAACTTCCGCCCGATCAGCGTCGCCACCCGCGCGCCGGTCCACACCTGGTCCTCGTCCCAGCCATGCACGGCCGGCCCCTGCTCCAGGTACTCGGCCAGCTTCACCCGGCACCGCGCCGACAGCTTGCATCGCTGCCCACCCGGTCCCCGTGAAGCCAGCGCACCGGCCCCGCCCTCACGCCAGGCCTGGTGCCACTGATAGGCCGACTTCGCGCTCACCCGCAACCTGCGGGCAACCTCCATCGGTGGGACGCCTTCGTCGAACAACGCAGCGGCCTCCAGCCGCACCGTCTCGCGGCGCTGACGTGCCTTCGCCGTCAGCCCGCCCCCATCCGCATAGCGCATACCAACGGCATAGCGCGCACATGGCCGTCAGTCAGCCACACAAACAGGCCAATCACCTCGAAGTGCCAACGTCAGTAAGCGCGGCCGCCTGAACCCCTCTCTGTCAGCCTTGGGTGAGACATCCCGCTTTGTCGGGTTAGCCTGAGAGGGCCCGAGTAGGAGTTCCACCCCTGATGACCAGCAGCAATCCGTCCGCAGCCGACCCGGCTCCCCGGCCGAAGCGCCGCACGTTCAGCCCCGAGTACAAGCTGCGGATCGTCGCCGAGTACGACGCCGCGCCCGAGGGCGAGAAAGGCGCGGTCCTGCGCCGCGAGCGCCTGTACCATTCGCACGTCACCGAGTGGCGGGCCGCGCGGGACGCCGGGGCCCTGGAGAACCTGGTCGACCGCCGCACGAGCCCGGCCCGCCCGAAGAAGTCCGCCACCGAGGTCGAGAACGAGAAGCTGCGTCGGCAGGTGGAACGACTGGAGAAGGAACTCGCCCGGAACAAGGCCGCGCTGGAGGTCCTGGGAAAAGCGTCGGCGCTCTTGGAAATGATCTCCGAGGGCGCGGACTGAACCACGCCGCCGACCCGGTCGTGGACGAGGCGTTCGCCGGCCTCGAACACGAGCTGGGCATCACGGCAGCGTGCCGGCTGACCGGCCGCTCCCGGGCCACCCACTACCGCAAGCTGAAACCGCCACCCGTGCGCGGGCCCAGGTCGTCCCAGGTCCAGCCGTCGGCCCTGACGGCCGAAGAGCGTGACGCGGTACTGGAGTTGATGAACAGCCCCGAGTACGCCGAGCTGCCACCAGCACAGATCTGGGCCCGCGAGCTGGATACCGGGCGCTACCACTGCTCGGTCTCCACGATGTACCGGATCCTGCGCGAGCGCGGGCAGTCGGGCGAGCGCCGCCGCCAGGCCACCCACCCGGCCAAGACGGTGCCCGAACTGGTCGCCGACGGCCCCTCCCAGGTGTTCACCTGGGACATCACCAAAGCCGCCGGCCCCAGGAAGGGCATCTGGTACCACGCCTACGTCGTCATCGACATCTTCAGCCGCTACATCGTCGGCCACACCGTCGAACTGGCCGAGTCGGCCGAGCGGGCGGAGGAGTTGATCCGCGAGACCATCGCGCGCAACGGCATCGTCCCCGAGACCGTGCATGCCGACCGGGGCACCTCGATGACGTCGAAGAAGGTCTCCCAGCTGCTGATCGATCTCGGCGTCACCAGGAGTCACTCACGCCCCAAGGTCTCCAACGACAACCCCTACAGCGAGGCCCAGTTCAAGACCACCAAGTACATGTCCGACTATCCCGAACGGTTCGATTCCCTGGCCCACGCCCGCGAATGGTTCGACGCCTTCATCTCGTACTACAACCACGAGCACCGGCACTCGGGCATCGGACTTCACACGCCCGCCAGCGTCCACTTCGGCACCGCCGAACAGGTCCGCGACCAGCGGGCCGTCACCCTCGCCGAGGCCTACGCACGGCATCCCGAACGCTTCGGCCGCCACCCCCGACCACCCGAGATCCCGAAGACGGCATGGATCAACGACCCAGCCAAGCGCAGGGAACCCGCACCACAAACCTCATAGCGTCACGACCGTCTCACTTGACTTGAAATCTTCCGAACTGCCCGGCGGCCCAGGCATAGCGCGCTATGCCCTGGTGCAGGTGCCGCAGTCGGCGGCCCAGCCTGAATTGGCTTACCACAACGAGTCGGTGGTGAACCCGCCCCAGTTCGTGTCGCCGGCAAGGTCCCACGTCGAGTCCGCCCGGCAGCCCCAGATCGTGTCCGGAGTCGCACCCCACACTGAGTCCCTGCGCTCGCGAGCCATGGCAACCTCCCAGGTAGTTCGTGATCGGGGCGCCCACTCTAGGCACCGCGGGTCAGATACGTCACTACCTATGCGGCGGTGGCTCGGGGAGCAATCGGGAACGGCGGCCAAGGGCGAAACCCCATAGGCGCCCCGTGCGGGCGCGGGCGCGGACTAGCAGCCGGTCGGGAGCAGCTCGTTGTCCAAGACGTCGGCCGCCCGTTCCGCGAGTGTGCGCCAAGCCCCCGCTGGGTCGATGGTCAGGAGCGGCGGTCGGCCGAGGCCTCCGGGTACCTCCTGCACATCTCAACGCCCCAGGTGTCGGCGGGCGCCGGAGAGCCGGGTCCTGTTCCCTGGCTGGCCCTACCCGTAGGTGCGGGCGTTCTCGTCCAGGCGCCGCAGCGCATGGCCTCGTACGGGACGTCCAGGTGCCGTCCTTGGGATCGAAGCGCACCGTCGGTTCGCGTGCCGGGTCTTCGTCGGGGGTGACCGCGGTCACCACGGCCCGTTACTCCCGGACGAGGTCCTGTTCCAGGTACCAGACGTCGCGGCGGCCCGCTTGCCTGTTGAGGGCTGGAGTTCCCGAGGCAGGGCTGTCAGCCAGGTCTGGTCGACCGTGCGTGTGCGGGCAGGTGTCCGGGTGGGGGCGCGGCCGTCCCACCCTTTTCAGCGCTCGCGTGCCGCTGGCAAGACGAGGGCGCACGGTGCGGCCCACAGCGGGATCACCTTGATGGCGGCAGCAGACCCGTACGGGTAGTTCTTGGCGGTGCGACCGGCGGCAGTGACCGGGCGGCCCGTTCGAACACGAGCGGCCACGGTGTTCACAGAAGTCATGGAGGCAACGTATCCGCCGCCACCGACACTGACAGTCGTAAAGTCCTCAACGACAGTATCCTCCTTGCCCGCCTGCGGAGCGTGCGGTCTCATCCGTCGCGGCCCGGGGTACTGACTATGGCCGATTTGGGCCGGCGGAGCGCGCCGGTCTTCCGCTTGGCGGGAAAGCTCTTCGATCGGAGGGCGTCGGCCAGTTGGGCGCGCAGCCGGTGGATCGGGACGGTGGCGCCGAGGCAGGTCAGGAACTCCTCGCCACCCCAGCCGATCCAGGCACCCTGGCGGGACAGATAGAGGCCGACCTGACGGATCGCGAACGTGTCCGAGTAGTCGAGCAGGAGGTAGCCGGCGAGCTGGTGGAGTTCGCGCACGCCGAGCCGGTCGGGGCGCACAGTGCACTTGTAGTCGAGCAGATCACCGTCGTAGACGACGTCGGCGTCCGCGTTGCCGCCGTTGGGCTGTGGAACAGCTCCCCGGATGCTGCCCAGGGCGGATCTACGCGACGTGCAGACTCGCTTCCACGGCGGCCAGAACGGTGTTGGCCTGATGGACGGACTGGTGCGCAACCGGGATCCAGGTGGGCTCGAACCGCTTCTCGTAATGGGCACACCAGTCGTGCAGCAGGATGTCGAGCTGCTGGGCCGAGCCAGCGTCGTCGGGCGTGAGGGCGCGGCGTAGCAGGGCGGCGGTGCGGATGGGGAGGCGGTGTGCCCACAGTTCGATGCCTTCGAGGCGTGCTGGGGTCATGAGGCCGGAGTGCAGGAGACGTTTGCCGTCGCCGTTGGGGTCCCATTGGTCGGCCAGCTGGCTCATGGCGGTCAGGGGGGTGTGGGCGGCGCGGAGCAGGGGTGTGTCCGCGAGGTGAGGGCGGATGGTGTCGAACAGGGTGGTGATTTGGCGTGCGCGGTCTCGGAGGTGGTCTGAGCAGGTGGTGAGGTGGATACGGGGGTCTGCGGCGCCCTGGCTGTTGGGTCGGGAGGCCCAGACCGGGACTTCGATGATGAGGGTGTCGCCGCCGTGGCGCTGAGGGGCGAACCAGGTGGTGGCCGCGACACCTGCGGCTGGTTCCTCGTCGCCGGTTGGTGCGGTCAGCATTCCGGTCGTGCTCTCCTGCCGGTCGATGTCGCCGGCGTTCATCGTGAAGACCCCAGGGCCTGGTTCCTGGAGCCAGAAGGTGTCGAAGGAACCGGAGTCGACGGGGATGCCGAGAGCGGCGGCGGACTTGGCGAACGGTTCGGCAAGGCCGGGCAGGTGGCAGGTGGCCTGAACGAAGGTGCCGCCGATGTCCGTGCTGTGGAGGGAGAACTGCAGGCGGGGGCGGAGCTCATCGATCAGGTCGAGGAGGATGCGGCTCTCGGGCAGATCAGCGCCGATGGCCGGGGCCCATTCCGGCTGCTCCTCGGCGGCGGGGCGGTAGAACGTGGCGAAGTACTGCGGCAGGGTGCGGGCGTGGCGGCTGTCCTCGGCGATGTGGGCGCCGTCCGGGTCGAGGCAGAGCAGGAAGTTCCAGGTGACGGTGTGCTGGGCCGGCTGGGCGAGGATCCGGTGGGCGAGTTCCAGCACGGTCGCGCGGCTGGAGAACTCGTCTGCGTGCGCTCCGGAGACGACCAGGGCGTGCTCCTTGGCGTGGCCGATGGTCAGCAGCAGCAGGGGACGGCCACCGCGCGACGTGCCGAGGGTGCGCACTCGGCACATGTTCGGATGGCGGGCGGCGAGCTGGTGCGCCGCGTCGGCGAGGTCGTGCAACGCGGGGTAGCGGTCGTCGAGCACTGCCTGGCCCGCGGCGGTCGAGGCGTCGGTGAACATGGTCCTCCCCATAGCTATGCGCCTGCCCTCTGGTGGGCGTCCATGCGAAGGGGCGGTCGTCGGCACACGCCGACAACCGCCCCGACCGGGACGGAGGCGCTAGCTACGCCCGTCCCGGCTTGCTGGTCAGCCCCCGCTGGGGCCGCTCACCGCGGTGGTCTTCTTCTTGTCGAGCGGCCGGATCACGATCTTCATGCCGTCCCCCCAATCTTGGGTTCGAAGAGAATCAGCCGTGGATGCACGGTTGACTGAATGTCAGTACGTCATATGTGATTCGTGGGCGTCAAGCGGTTTGAGGGGAACGGGGGGTTTCCATGCTGGGGCGTCCACGAGTCAAGCCGGAGCATTCCGGATATCAGGCGCAGGACGGGACAGTTCGACTGGGGAGCGTCGTCTACGGGATCGGGGTGGAAATCGATGACCCTGAGGGCTGGGTGTGGACGCTGGTAGATGCCATGGACGGCACACGCTCGGTGCCCGAGCTGGCCGACCTCGTGAGTACGTCGCACCCGCAGGTCACGCGAGCCGACGTCACCCAGGCCGTAACGGATCTGTACGAGGCCGGCCATCTCGATGACGGTGCCGCTGCGGGCCCGGATCTCTCTGCTCGGCAGAAAGAGCGCTACAGCCGGGGTGTGCCGCTGCTGCGCTGGCTCGACCGCAGTCCCCGGCCCAGCGCCTGGCAAATGCAGGAGCAACTGGGCCAGGCGCGGGTGCTGTTGGTGGGACTGGGCGGCACGGGTGGCTACGCGGCGCAGGCTCTGGTCGCCTCCGGGATCGGGCACCTGCACTGCGTCGACCCGGACACCGTCAGCCTGTCGAACCTCAACCGGCAGCCGCTGTACCGGGAGAGGGATATCGGCCAGTACAAGGCGGAGGTTGCGGCGACGGACCTCGCATCCCTGAACTCCGACGTCGAAGTCACCTGCGAGCGGCGCCTGGTGGAGGGCCCCGAGGACATCGCGGACCTGCTCCGATCCGGAGCCGGCCCGTACGACCTGCTGCTGATGTGCGCCGACAACCCGCCGGAGATCCGCCGGTGGGCCAACGAAGTGTGCCTGCGCACCGGAACGGCGTGGGTTGACGGCGGCTACCGCGGGCCGGTCGCGACGGCCGGTGTCCACGTGCCCGCAACGGGGGGCTGCTGGGAGTGCATACGCACTGCAGAGATCCGGCGCCGCGAACTCGGGCTGTCCCCGGGGGAGGACCCGGCGGTCGCCTCGCCGCGCCGGCCTTGGAATCCGGTGACCGCGGTCACCGCCGGACTGTCCGGCCTCCTGGTGGCCCACGCCGCCCTCTCGCTACTGACCGGTGCCCCACCGATGGAGCCAGGCACCATGTTCGGCATCAACCTGGGAGCCCTGCACGACCCGGTGCTGCTGCACTCCGGCCGCCTGCCCGACTGCCCGGCCTGCGGCACCAGTGCGAAGTCCCTGCCACAGCCGTCCGACGGTGACGACAGGTGAGTGACCTGCCTTCACTACCGCCGATCACCGGCTCCAGCCGGGTGCGCCTGCATGAGCTTCAGAGCCGTCCCCACGGCGATGCCGTGATCGTCGGCCGTCTCGCCACTGGCGATGTGGTGGAGCTGCCCCCGGTGGGAGCGCACATCATCGGGCACCTCAGCCAGCACCTCACGGTAGCCGAGACCGCTCGACGCGTCGCTCACGAGACAGGCGAGGACGTCGACACCAAAGACGTTGCCGATTTCGTCACCGACCTGACCGATCTCGGCTTCGTCGCAAGCGTCGACGACGTCGACGTGCCAGGCCCTGCACCCCGACGCCCAGCATTTGCCTGGATCACTCCGAAGCGCGCCGCGTGGTCGCTCAGTCCGCTCCTGCCATGGGCCGTGGGCATCCTCGCCATCACGACGGTCGTCGCCGTTGCCCACGACTCCAGCCTGATGCCCGGGTACCACAGCGTGCTGTGGAGCCCGCACGGCAGCCTGGTACTCCTCGTCGGGTTCGGCGTCGGCTGGCCGCTGGTGTTCCTGCACGAGCTTGCTCACCTCGTCACGGCCCGCGCCAGCGGTGTTCCGGCCAGAGTCGAACTCGGCACCCGCCTGCAGTTCCTCGTGGCCCAGACCGACATGAGCGGCATCGAACTCGCACCCCGCCGCCACCGGCTCACCGCCTACCTGTCCGGCATGGCCGTCAACCTCGCGGTGGCCTGTCTCTGCCTCCTTGCCGCCGCCGGGCCCTGGTCCTCCCAGCGCCCGGCTCTGCAGCTCCTGGCCCTCCTGTCGCTGCTACCGCTCGCGTGGCAGTTCTTGATCTTCATGCGCACTGACGTCTACTTCGTCCTCCAAGACCTCACCGAGACTGCGGACCTGTACGGCGACGGCCTCGCCTACACCCGCTACCTCGCCCACCGGGTCATCCCCCTGCATCGCAGCGCGCCGCCGGACCCGACCTCGGACCTGCCCGCGGCCCAGCGCCGCGTCGTACAGCTCTACACCGCCGTTCTTGTGACAGGCACGGCGCTGTGCCTCGCCGCCCTGGCGTCGGTCACGGCGCCCGCAGACCTGGCTCTCCTCGTCCGCGCCGCACACCGGGTCGGCCCAGACCACTCCCTGGTCGAACGCCTGGATGGTGCGACCGTACTGATCATCCTCGGTGGCTCCCAAGCCCTCTGGGCGAGGACCAAATGGCGGTACGCGCGGCACCGACGCAGGAACCGTCGAGGTGACTGACCGGTCAGCCACTGGACGTAGGAACGAATCGACCGACCCACTTGCGATCACGGCGCAGAGGCGGGCCGGGACGGCAGGATGGGGCCGTGCCGAGGAACCTGCCCGAGTCCATGCAGCACCACCTGCGCCAGCGGGTCAGTTCGACTGGGGCCGAGTAGCAGGTCGAGGAGCGCCGGGTGCTCCTGGAAGATCACGGTCGTGTCCGGGCTCTGCTCCTCTGGTGTGGCGATGCCATCGGTCGATTTGGGTGCTGTGGCTTTGTCCATGTACTTGATGGTGGCCTGGTACCGCGTCTGTACGGCGGCGGCTATGGCGTGGCCGGCGGGATCGAGGTCGCCCGAGTACTCCAGCGGTACGCCGCAGTTGCGGGCGAGGCCGAGCAGGGTGTGGTCGACGGCGGTCAGGGTGCCGGAGGTGCAGACGATCGGCCGGTCGAACTGGCGCATGAGGGCCTCGTCGATGACAGAGGGGTTCTCTACTACCAGCCAGGCCCGCTTGGGATCCAGGGCTGGCGGCTGGGCGGTCAGGTCGTGGAGTGTGAGGTGGTGCGGGCGGTTGTCCGCCCGGGCGAGGTTGAGTGCGCGGTCGGTCGGCCCGTCGCCGGTGGCGCCGACGCCCAGGACGAGGACGGTCTGGGAGAGACGGTCGGCGGCGATGCCGAGCCGCGCCAGCAGCGCGCGGTCGGCGGCCGGCGTGTCTGGCTGTTCGGCCTGCAGGAGGTCCCGGGCAAGGAGCAGCAGCTTGTCTCCATGCCCGTTGTCGTTGAGGTCGAAGTAGTGCGGGTCGCCGGTGCAGTGGTGGGCGAGCCGGGCGAGCGTCACGGGCCTGGGCAGCGGCAGCAGCGCGCGGGCCAGGGCCAGTGCGTCGATGAGGCGGTGCCGTTCGGCGATGGTGTCGTCGCTGATGCCGTAGCACAGGCGGGCCGTCAGCGACGGCGTATCGGGGAGAGCGAGTCCGGCGTAGCGGTTGATGTCCGTGCGCATCTGCTCGGTGGCCCGGCGGACGTCCGCGGTATCCGGGACCTCTACCCCGGCGGCCTCGACCAGGGCGCGTAGGTCGCCGGGTGTGTGGCCGAGGGCCTCCAGCAGGCGGGGGACGGGGACGGCGAAGCCGCTTCGGACTGCCCGCAGCGGGGTTGCCCGGCTGCCGGCACGCCGGTTGTGGGCGAGCCAGCCGGAGACCATCGCCTGGCCGGTTCGGGAGAGTGCGGCGGTGACGTTCTTGATTGAGGCTGGCCCGTCCCCGCGCGCCAGGCGGGCGGCGATCGCCTCCCAGAGCGGGCGGATGTCGGGATCGGTGAGATCAGACATCGGATGCCTCAGGGGAAGTCATGGAGATGACAGTGCCGCGCTCGGGTGCGTCGGTGTCGGTCGCGGGCTGGCCGACCCGGATACGGGCGGTTTGCGGTGTGCCTCGTCCGGTCCAGACGCTGGGGATGGTGTAGCGCATGGTGTCGCTCTTCTGGTGGATGCGGTGGATGCCCACGGCCCCGGTCTCGGCGACCAGGAGCGGCTGCATCGCGGGCAGGGTGACGATGGCGTCGAAGTCCCAGATGCGCAGGAGCTTGAGCAGCATGCGCAGGTTCGGGGCATCGAACGCGGCGTTGAGTTCATCGATGAAGACCGCTCGCGGGCCCTCGTAGCCGGCCGTGGAGTAGAAGGCGTGCGCTGCGGCGAGCAGGGGAAGCATGGTGGCCAGCCGCTGCTCACCCGCCGACAGTTTCGCGAGGGGGTTGCGGCGCGGGGTGACGGCCTTGAACACCTCGTCGTCGCTGTTCGGGTCCTCGGAGAACGAGCGGTGGGTGACGGAGATCTCCCACGTGTACCAGTTGCGGTAGTCGAAGACGTGCTCGACGCGCTTGGCCCAGGTGGGGTGGTTGCTCTCCTCGTTCTTCAGCTGCTCGACGAAGAAGTCGTACATCTGGTCGAAGCTGCCCTCGTGGTTGGCGTCACGGATCAGCGACAGGGCCTTGAGAGCGACGGGGTCGTCGGTCTTGGGTATCCAGTCCAGCTTCACGCCGACCCGGGCCACGCCGGTGCGTACGTCTTTGAGCGTGGTGCGGATGTCGTTGACGATCTGCTCCGCGGTGTGGATCCGGACGTTGATGTCCTTGCGCAGCTCGGAGAAGACCACGCCCTTGACCTCGCTCTGGACCTGGTCGTTGAAGTCCGCCTCCAGCGATGCGATGGTGCTCTCGAGTTCGTCCAGGGCCTGGCGCAGTGTCTTGGCTCCGAGGGCGGAGGTTCCGGTTTCGATGTCGTGGCCGTGCTCGGTGACCACGATGCGCCGCCAGCCGGTGCCGGGAGCCTCCTCGGTGGTCACATGCCGGCGGATCCGCAGCAGCTGCTCAAGGGCCTTACGGATACGCCCCTCCAGGGCACCGCGGGCCGACTGCTCGTCCAGGCGCGCCTGTTCGGCCCTCAGCTCGGCCGACAGGCCCCGCTGCTCGAGGATCAGCCGGGCTACATGG
The DNA here is from genome assembly GCF_001888885.2 of Streptomyces viridifaciens. NCBI lineage: Bacteria > Bacillati > Actinomycetota > Actinomycetes > Kitasatosporales > Streptomycetaceae > Streptomyces > Streptomyces viridifaciens. The sequence goes on along the minus strand of NZ_CP090840.1, from coordinate 302,625 downwards.
ATGCCCTCGGGCGCGTCCTCGGGACGGCTGAGGAGTTCTCCTTCGGCGAGTTCATCGACGAGACCCTGGTCGAACAGGTCCTGGAGGATCGCCACCGCCGTGCCGACCGACCGTGAAGCACTGTGAAGCGCCTGCGCGTTGGCGGTCAGCTCCTGGGTGGCGAGGGCGAGGCCCACCTCCGCCGCCTTCTCCTGCTGCCGGTGGCCCGCCAGAAGCCCGCGCAGCTGCACCTCGTCGTCGCGACGCTGGTCCAGTTCGGCCTGAAGGTCCCGATAGGACTGGTCGTGCTGGCGCAGTTCCTCGTTGTAGTGGTGGCGGGCCGTGGCGGCGGCGGCGGTGTCCGCCTCGGCGCGGCCGCGCAGAGCGTCGGCGTGGCGCTGTGCCTCAACGGTTGCGGCGCGGCGCGTGGCCGCAGTGGCAAGAGTGAAATAGGCGCGCGTGGCCGCAGCCGCCCACTCGCCCAGCAGGCCCTGGAGATTGCGCACCGCCGACCGGTAGCCGCGCAGGGCCTCCTCCTCGAGTGGCAGGCTGCCGTGCGGCATGCGCGCCTTGTGGTGCAGGTCGCTGGTGGCCTCGCGAACGAGCGTGCTGTGCCGCCCGAGGTCCTGTTCCGCTTCGATCAGGGCACCGGCGGCTACGGCGGCCGAACGCTGCGCCTCATCGGCGCCAGCCCGCGTTGGCAGCACGTCGGCGAGTTCGGCCGGGAGGCTGGAGCGGTCCTTCTCGATTTCCTCCGCGGCTCGGCGGGCGGCCTGCCATGCGGCTTCGGCCTCGGCATGCGCGGCCTTCACGCTCCTGGCCTGCGCTGCGGCGTGGTGCATGGCCATCGCACAGGCGATGGCCGTTCGAGCGGCCTCCAGGCACGCGGCGACCAAACCGGGAAGGTCGGCGCACCGCTCCTGCGCAGCCCGCACGGCCTCGCTGGTCGCATCGACGAAGGCGTTGTCGCACGCCACGGTGGCAGAACGCTGCGCCTGCGCGGCCTTGCCGGCCGCGATCTCGGCGGCGTGGACGGCCTGCTGCGCCGCGCCCTCGTGCCGCTCGGCGTCGCCAGCGGTGGTCGTCGCCGCCGTCTCCAGCTGCAGCCAGGCGCCCGGGTCAGGGTAGGAGGTCTGCTCTGATTCGGCGGCGGCCAGCTGGGTGGCGAGCGCCTCGACGCGGTCCTCGGCAGCATCGAGGGCGTCGGCCGCTTCCGCGCGCTGCTCGCGCAGCTCGGTGAGCCGGAGCTGACGCATGCGCTCACGGGCGGAGGCACCGATGTAGCGCGGGATCCAGCCCTTGGGACTCTGGGCAATCAACGGGCCAAGGTGGACGGTGCCGTCCTTGGCGAAGGCGGCCTGCCCGGCCGCGGGCTGCTCGCCATGCTCCACCACCCGGATACCGGCCAGCACCTGCTGGACGAGCTCCGCAGGCAGCGGCCCGTGCGCATCAGGCACCAGCAGGTCGGCAAGCGAGGAGCCATCGGACACGGTGGCCGCGACCAGGCAGACATCGCCTGCTGACAGCTCACCACCCGGTGACACCCAGGCGTCCAGGAGCCCCGCCGTGAGCAGCGCACCCTCGAGACGACCGGCTTCCTCCTCCGGCAGATGCCCGGCGAAGTCGACCAGTGCCCACAGCGGTGCGCCGGCTCGGTTTGCCCGCGAGGGCCGCCAGGCAGGCTGGCCCGGGCGGGCCTCGCTGCGCTTGGCTTCGGCAATCGCATCGTCCAGGTCGGCCAGACGGTCATCGCACGCGGAAACCTCCATGCGGGCACCGGTCAGATCGGCAGTGATCCGCGTGGATGCGAGCTGGTATGCGGTGGCCGCATCGTCGCGCAGGTTCTGCGCGTCCGGCGGCACCGGTCGGCCGTTCACAGCAGGCAGCCGCAGGCGATCGCGCTCGAGGACAGTCAGGGAGTCGGCCCACTCCCGGACCCCGACCGCCCACGTCTGCCCAGCCTCGGACGACTTGGCGCTCGTCTCGTCTGCCTGGCGCCGCGCCTGCTCCGCGACACTCTGTGCCTCGGCGGCCTCGGTCTCCAGGCGCGCGCAGTCGTGGGCGGCGACGGCCGAAGCGTCGAGTGCCCTGGAGGCCGCGTGCAGCAGCTCTCGCCGCTGGCCGAGTTCGCTGCGGGCAGCCTCGGCCAGCTCACACAGGGCATCTTCCCGAACAACGAGCGCCGACTCCATCCCAGCAGTAACAGGGGCGGCGGCGAACTCGGCGACCACGCGCGACTTCTCGACCAGGCCCGTAACAGCCTCGGGTGCCTGTGCCAAGCCGTCAGCGTGCTGGGCAAGTTCATCCGCCTGACCGGCAAGCCGCCCTCCGGCTTCGTCACTGGTGATCTGCGCGACCTCGGCCCGCGCAGCGGCCGATGCAGCCCCGTCGGCCAGCGCACGGGCGTGCGCCTGCACGCCGGTCAGGTCCAAGTCAGCCAGCGCCTGGGCCGACGCGTCCTCGAGCCAGGTACTGATGGCCTGCGGGTCCAGCACGGCGCCACCCACGAGCTCGTGCGGCGGAGCCGACAGACGTACCAGACGAGCGGCGAACCCTTGCAGCGCCTGACGTGCGGCATCCTCTGCCTGCTCTGCCACATCCGCCCGGCTCTGCGCCCACTCAACGGCCGCCTCTGACTTACACCGAGCGGCATCGTGGCGCTCCTGGGCCGCCTCCTGGGCATCGAGCTTCGCGGCGAGATGGCTGATGGCCGCACTCACCTCTTCGCCGGCCGTCGCCTGAGCGTCCAGCCAGATACCGGCCTGCTCACGAGCAGCCCGAGCCTCCCGCTCCAGTTCAGCGGCCGGCGCTTCGTCGCGCGTCTGCGCGAGCCGCCCGGCCACCTCGTCAAGCGAAGCGTGGAAGGCACCGCCACCCACCGCGCCCGCCGCCTGGCCGAGCTGGCGCGTCAGCGTCCCCAGCTGCCCGACGGCGCTCTCGGCCTCACCCGAGGCGGCAACGCTCACCGCCTCCGCCTGCTGCTGTGCCGCGGCCCCGACCTGGGCCTCTTCAACGCTCCGGAGCGCCCGCTCCTCCTGCTGCTGTGCCAAAACGGCAAGCTCGTCCAGGTTCGCGCCCGGGTGTCCATGAACCCGGCTCTCCAGCGACTTGATGGTCCGCCCGAGCAGAACAAGCTGCTGCTCGCCATCGCGTATCGCCTCACCAGCCGCCTGCAGGCCCCCCTCCTGCTGCGCCCTCCGCTCCTTCAGGGCCGCTTCGGCGGCGACCAGTTCGCCGTGCCGCGCATGATCGTCGCGCAACCCGACGGCGGCGCTGGCGGCTGCCGCGGCGACGTAGCGCCGGTAGAACTTGCGGATGCTGTTGAGAACCTCCTGCTCCCGGCGGGCGTCCCGAAGGCGGTTCTGCAACTGCTCCGTCTTGGCCAGCGCGTCCGCGAGGCTCTGCACCCGCGCCGCGTCAAGCGAAGGCAGCGCGGAGGTGAGCGTGGCCCGCATCGAGCCGGGGCTGACCTTGTCGTTGGCCTGGACGCTGCGCAGCGCTCGCAGGACCGACCCGAGCGCTTCGATCTGCGAGGCGTCCAGCGGCTGGTACATGGCCGTGCGGACCGCTTCGGGATACTCGTCCTCCCCGCGCACGACGGCGGCGTGGTCCTTGCACGCGTTCTCCAGGCGGTTGTTCGAGGTGAACAGCAGGCCGCCGTACTCGGCGAGCTGAGCCGCAAGGTCCTCGATATCCACCGGCATCCCCTCGCGCGCCAGCGTCAGACCGGCGTCCACGCGCGCGGGGACCAGGAACCAGGCCCGCTCCAGACTGGCGCGCTCGCCGCCGCCGGTCTTCAGCCACAGCCCGGCGGTCAGCCACTGGGTGCAGTTGCGGCCGTCGGGACCGGGATCGGTGCGGCCGTACTCCTGCCACCAGGCGCCGGTCTTCGCCGGGCCGGAGCGGCCCTGGGTGTGGATGGAGGTGAGGGTGCCGGCCGCCTCGCCCGAGGCCGACAGGCTCTTGGAGCTGATCTCGCCGTCGATGAACGTCGGGCACAGGACCCCGCTGGTCAAGGACTTACCGGAGCCGTTCATCCCCACCAGGGCGAGCCATCCGGAGCTGTAGAGGAACTGCTCCTCGCTCCACTGCCAGGAGTTCACCGCCCCGGCCCGGGTCGGCTGCCACCGGCCCACCGCAGCGGGGTGCGGATCGACCACGACGGTCTTCCTGCCCGTGCGGCTGGCCAGGCTCTCAAGCGTACGGTGCTGCTCAGTCATCACTGATTCTCCTGTTCAGCGGCGCCGTCGGCACCAGCCGTGTCCTGGACCGCGTTCGCGGCGTGGGAAATGTGGACCTGCCACAGATGGAGGGCAGGCGTGGGCCGCCAGCCCGAGCCCGGCGGCGGATCGGCGGCCACAATGCCGGCGGACAGCAGCTGTCCGATCGCCGCCTCGGCCAACGAGCGATCCCCGTTGATGCCCTGGTACCTGCGGGCCCACCACGGGCGCTCGGCCAGGACCCTGCGCAGCTCGGCGCACGCCCACTCGATGCCGAACCACCCCATCGGATCGTCCCGCCCGGCCAGGACATCCAACAGCAGCAGCGCACCCTGCTGCTCGAGAGTGCGGCCGTGAGGGAACGTCAGGTCAGTGGTGTGCCCCTGCGGGTCGGCCACAGTCCACCAGTCCCGGCGCACGGTGCACGCCAGCCCGGCCACCGCAGCCGCGTCCAGAGCACGTTCGCGCCCCGTGTAGGAGGACAGGTACCGCCCCACCTCCGTGTCGGGGTCCGGCGTCAGGCCGGGGTCATCCAGCACTGCCCGCATCGCCAGATGCCGACGGCGCCTCTCGTGCGCCTTCGCCGGTGCGTCCTCGGGCAGCTCCCGCTGGTCCGCACACAGCGCGTCGACATGCGTGTGTGGCGCATCGAGGTCGATGTCCAGCAGCGACGGCGCGACGGACGCGATCAACAGGGCCAGGCGTTCGCGGCGCGCCGTGATGACCAGGTCCAGCCCCTGATCATGCTCCAGAAGGTCCAGCGCCACATCCGAGGCGATGACATGCCACGACTCCAGGAGCCGAAGAGCATTGATGAACGCCAGCCGGTGGGAGGCCGCGGTCGCCAGCTTTTCCCCAGCGGCGGCAGCCGGCCGAAAGCGCGGCAGCCGACCCGCATCGGCTTCCGTCCCGCACGCCTGGACCACGGCGCGCTGCAGGTCGTTGAACGTGGCCTGTGTACCGCGCCACAGCTGCTCGCACACCAGGCTCGCCAGGACCAGCACCAGTGGGGAGGCCGCGGTGGAGGACTTGCTGCGCTGGACCACAGGGGCGCGGTCGCCCGGCGGATCGTGGCGCCGCTTGTACAGCCGGCACACCCCCTCCGAGCGGTAGACCTCGAAACGCCAGCCAGCCGTGCGGTCGAACCAGGCGGCAACCTCCCGCTGGTAGTTCACGGCCAAGCGGAACGTCTCCGGGTCCGCCTCCACGCAGTGGATCTGCTGTCGCAGCATCCGCGCCACCACCAGCCCGGCCTCGGGCTCCAGCCCGACGCCTGCCCCGCGTGACATCGACACAGAGCCTGCGGCCATCACGAGGCCATCCCTTCCACGCCGCCCTCCAGCAGGCGGATCTCGACGAGGACATCGGGTGCCGTCAACGTGCCGTCCTCGAACTCCACCGTCACCATCCGCCCCACCTCGCCAGGCCACAGCGTCAGGCTCGCCCCCACCGTGGAGGTCGATCCGCAGCCCACCGAGTCGTCGAACCCGTTCAACGCCTCCTCCAGCAGCCCGATCAACACGGCGGTGTGGTCGGCGTCCAGGCCCTCGAAGAAGGACAACTGCACGGGGCCGGGGGTAACCAGGCCGCGAGCGATGATCTCCAGAAGCTCCAGCTCGGCGTCGTTCTCCTCCTCGCCCCGCTGCCGCTCCTGGTCCAGATCGGGAATCCTGCGCGGCGCCCCCGTCGCGTGCGCTCCCCGCTCCGTACGGCGCAGGACCACCTTCACCTCGTGACACCCGCCGTCCTGCGCGCGGTCGTACACCGCGACGTCCTCCTCACCCGGCGCGAGCGGATGCCGGGCAGGCCACATCCCGAACGCGGCGGCGAACACCTGGTAGGCATCGGCCACGGTGGGCTGGGCGTGCAGCATCCGCGCGATCTGCCGAAAGTCCGCGCCCACATCACTGCCTCGCGTCGTCGCGTAGTAGCGGCGGTCGATGGCACCAAGCAGGGCGTGAATGGCATCCGCAGCGGCAGCCACCAGCCGCTCGATCGACCCCCTTGGAGCGAACCACGCCTTCAAATCACGCAGTTCACGCACCTTCTCCTCGACCCAGCGGTCCTGCGCCGCAGGCTCCAGCACACCCGCGTCGGGCAGCGCCTGCCGTGCCAAGACGTCGAGGCCCACTGCTTCGAGCTCGTCGAAGGCCGAACGTACCCGGCCCAGCGAGTGCTCGGTACGGCGCGCGAAGTGCTGCAGAGCCAGCAGGATGTGCCGGCGGCTGGTCGCGAACACCACATCGTCGCTGACGTCGTTCTGGGCCAGCGCCCCCACCGCGCTGTAGAAGTCACCGCCGGCTTCCTGCAACTGCTCCAGGTGCGCATGAATGTGCTTCTCGAGGGCAGGCGCCAGCATCCCCGCGTCCTCGCGATAGTGGTGCAGCAGCCCGCGCAGCGTCTGCTCCACCGCATCGAGCAGCCGGGGCGGCAGCTGCAGCGTCCGATCCAGGCGGCTCACCGCATCCCGCACAGCCGCGACCATCACCCGACCCTCCCGGGTGAGCGACCACGCCTCACGCCGACGAGCACCTTCCGCGTAGCTTCCCACCGGAGCGCTGTAGTCCCGGAAGCGAGTCACATACCCGGTGTCCGTCAGCCGCTCGACGACGTCCGACAGCACCTCATTGCCGACCGGATCGCCGTATCCAACCTCCACCAGCAGACCGCGAATGTCGGACAGTGTCCACATCGGCCCCCGGCTGCTTGCCAACAACAAAGCTCCGAGCACTGCAGCCGACAGCTCGCGCCGCTCGTCGTCCTTGTCGGCGAAGACACCGAAAAGGTCCGTATCGAGCATGCGCCACCACACGCCATCCATCCAGGCCCTCCTTCCACGCTCACATCTCACGGGTATGCCGATGGTCGAGCCGGACATCCAACCGGAAATGGGCACGGCAGAACCCCATTCCGTGGCTGCCCACACAACGATATGGAGCACCGTAAAGACGGGCGCTGACAATCTCCATTGAATGGAACGGGGCCGCTCATGCCCAGGGAGGCGGCTGCGCCGCCGATAAGGATCTTTCCTCTCATCGAACGCCAAGATCAAAATTGCCGGTTAGTGCAAATTCCGCAGTTGTCCGGGATCTGATAAGTGAATCCTTTTTGGCCTATCTGATGTCCAGTCGTGCCATCAATTACTGAGGCGACATCGGTAAGATTGTTCGTCAGATATTGATGTACGTCGACGGGCTGACGGCAGAGCGGTCCACAGAACTTGCTGTGGAGGTTACGGAGAGCAGGGCAGCCGTGATACATGAGGCGTTGATCACTCATGGGCATCAGCAGGCCGGTGGACTGCCTCGCCACCGCTCGGGCGATTGAGCGCCACACCATGCGCGACTCGTCCCGGACGGCGACTGCAATGTGACGTACGCCTCACCAGTTTGAGACCGGTCCGCCGGGCCGCAGGTAGGCCGCCGCCCAGGCGGCGGCCTCCTGGACGTCGACAGCAAGGTGCTCGACCGGGTCGTCGGCGGGGTCGAGGCTCAGGTTGTCGCCCTGGAGGAGTATGCCCGCCAGGCGCAGGAGGATGACCGGATCGCCGCCGACCTGGCGATGGCGGAATGGGTCGACGCAGGCAGCGGGGCGGTCCGCGATCTGCTCGCAGAAACGGCGGCCGTACTGGCGGTCATCCTCGACATCGAGGCGCTGACCGCGTCCGCCGGGATCGTGGCCGAGGCGTACGCCCGGGCCCTCGGTGCCGCGAGGGATGCCGCCGCTGTTGCTCTCCTCGGGCGGGCCGGCGGTCGACCAGCTGACCGCGACCGGGCAGGACAACCGGTCTGACCAAGGCTCTGGGTGAGGCCGACCGGGAGTACAACTGGTCGACGGTACTCTCGCGGAACGCGACCCGGTCGGTGACGGCCGCGCAGCCTAATCCGGCAAACACCGCCGCCACGGCGTGAACCACCAGGGCATCACCGGCCCGACAGGCAAGCTCGTGTGGATCTCCAGCGCTCTGCGCGGCCGCACCCACGAGCTGACCGCCGCCCGCACCCACCGCATGGTGAAGACATGCATCCGGCTCCGCATCCCGACCCTGGCCGACATGACGTACACCCGCGCCGGTAGCACGGTCGCCGTCCCACCAGGCACCAGCCGCGCAAGGAACTCAGCATCGGCCAGAGATCGCCGAACCGAACCCACGCGCGACTCCACTACCCCGTCGAACGCGGCATCGCCACACTCAAACGCTGGCGATTCCTCCGCCACGCACGATGCAGCCCGAGCTGGCTGCGGCAGCAGCCAAAGCAGTCCTCACCCTGGAGCTGCACCGCTGAAAGGCTCACTGGCTGCGCGCAGCGGGCATGTGGACGGTCTGGACCAGCCGGCCAGCCATTGCTACGGCTGGGGAGTAGCGCGCCGTTTGACCACGCGGGGGCCGGCCAGCGGGGCGGGCCAGAGTTGCAGTCGAACGAGCTCGGTGGCGTCCGCGCCGTCGGTGCAGTCGGGCGTGTCCAGGTACGAGCGGGATGCCCTGACGCGGATCGCCCCGGCAGGGACTTCGAATCTCGCGGCATCGGGGAGGTAGTCGGTGCACCCCATCACGACAACGCGCCCGGACGATATCGACAGGCTCGCCTCCACAACGTGGTCGAAGGCGTGGCCGACATCGGCCGGCTCGGCGCCGAGGATCTCCACATCGACGCAAACGTCGAGGTTGTCCTCAGTACCGACCGCCACAGCGCCACCAGCGACGGCGATCCCATCGACCCAGGCCTCATGAGTCCACGCCACGCCCAGATCTCCGTCGAACGCCTCATCCTTGACCTGGATCTGGTGGTAGTCCGCGAACAGCGTCAGATGCGTCGTCACGCGATCATCATCGCTTCCACACCCCGCTACCTCCAAGAGCGGCAGCCCGACCCTTGACCTTGCGGCCAACTCGGCCAGGGTGAGCCCGGCCTGCTGACGCAGCCGGGCCAGGTTCTCGTGGGTTCTGTGCTCACCGCTGGCTTTCCCGGACCGGATTCCCTACCCGGACCGGCACCTGCGAGCGCCTGTTCCTGCCCGAGTCCTGGGACGGACCCGGGGCCGACGGTCGGCGGGCGGCCTGCCGGATCCCCGAGGACGAGCACCACCGCGTGGGCCTGGCAGGGCGCTGCGGTCTTCGTCGTCGTCAGCGCCAGGGCCGGTGGTGCGCTCCACCGGCCCTCTGTGACGCCAGGTCAGTTCTTTGTCACCCGGCCTGCGCCAGTGCGCGCACGTCATGCCAGTCACGTTCGATTGCCGCCATCCGTTGGTCCCTCCAGGTGGACGGGGGTACCGCACGGTGGTTGCGGAGTTCTCGTACGAGCAGCATGGCCCGGTTCAGGGTGAAGGCGGCGCGGACGGACTGGGGTCCGGCGGCCACCAGTTCCTCGATCTGTGGACGGGCTTTCGGGGTGGCCGCCAGGACGATCCAGAGCACCGCCAGGTCGTGTCCTGGGAGGTAGTGTCCCGCGTGCTCCCAGTCGATCACTGTGACCCGTCCGTCGGGCCTGACGACGAAGTTGGTCGGCAAGGGGTCTCCGTGGCCTGGCACGAGGTCGGTGCCGGCCCGGTGGAACAGGTCGGTCAGGGCCTGGTGTTCCTGCGGGGTGGTCAGGCCCTGGCGGTGGTCTCGGTCCAGGCGTGCGAGGTAGTCGAGGGTGCGGGTGAACGCTCCTGTGGGGGGACTCCATCGGCTGAGGTCGCTCATGGCCGTCAGCATGGCGGTGACGTGGGCGGGGTCCAGTGCTTGTGGTGGGCACCGGTCGCGGCCCGGGGCGGGCGAATGGCCTGGGACGTGCTCGATGACCAGCACGTGGTGCCGGTCGTCCACGGCGATGAGGCCGGGGACCGGCACTGGCGGTGGTGTCTCGGCGAAGGCCCGGTAGGCCTCGATCTCCGCGCTGAACTTCTCGGCCCAGAGTGGTTCTCGGGTGGTCAGCAGCTTCGCGACGGCCGGTCCGTCCTCGCAGTCCCCCGCGATGAGCAGGGACTTGTCGGTTCGGGAAAGGAATGCCGTGGGGCGGAAGTCCGGTCGTAGCCGGATGACCGGTGCGGCGGCGCCGGTGAGTTCGTCGGGCACGGAGCTCCTTGGTGTTCCAGGCGCGGAGCCGCCGGGTGTTCTGGGCTGGCTCCACGCGCAGCGGGGCGGCTTCCCCGGTGCGCTCTGAGAACCCCCTGGCCGTGCCACCTGGTTCCCGTGCCGGCTGCTGGATTGAGCAGTGCGTCGATGCTCTGAAGAAAGGGCATGCGGACCCCTGTCCCGGATCGCACGCGGCCTGACCCGGTCAGCTCGCGGTGCAACGCCGCCACGTTCCCGCCTGCTCGGAAAGCCGGGCCCGCAACTCGTCCGTGACTGCGAACCCGCAACGACGCGGTACCGCCTCCAGGCGACCCGGCTCCGGACCGCAGCCAGCCACGGCCCGGGCCTGACGGTCAGAATGGCGGGTCGCCGGGTCCCAGCTCGGCTGCGCTCGAACCCAGGCAGGACGGCGGCCATGTACAAGCGTTGGTTGTCGCTGGGCCGGGCACGAGGCGGCGGCCGACGGCGGCCACCGGACATGGTGGTGCGGGCTTTCACATCATGGCAGGCCGGCTGTCAGACTGACATCACGGGCGCAGGGCTACGGCGGCCAGGGCGGACGCGTCGGCGTCCGTGGCCGGCACGACGGCGGATGGATCCGGACGCCAACGAAGGGTGGAAGCGATGCCGGGATTGAGGAGGTTCCAACCGGCGAAGAACCGCGCGAACTCCTGACGGGGACGGGGCTGGACAAATGTTCCAGTGTCCCGGTAGACCCGGGTGACGCGGGCCGCTTCCAGTGGCGCGTAATCAGGGGTGAAGTGGCTTATCACGAGCGCGGACCCGGGCGCGGTAAGGGCTTCCTTCAGTGTTTGCGTGACCTCGTGTGCGGCGCCATCAGGAACAAAGTGGAGCAGAGCAACAAGGCTCAGCGCGATCGGCTCAGTGAAGTTGAGGACGCCTGTGGCGCGGACCGCCTCCAGGAGAGACTCGGGGCGGCAAACATCAGCCTGCACGTAGGCGGTGCGTCCCTGCGGGGCGCTGCGCAGGAGCGCCTGGGCGTGGGTGAGAACGATGGGATCGTTGTCGGCGTAGACGACCCTCGCACGCGGGTTGACCTGCTGAGCGATCTCGTGGAGGTTCGGCGAGGTGGGGATGCCGGTGCCGATGTCGAGGAACTGGGCGATGCCGGCCTGGGCGAGCGCGCGCGTGGCACGCTGCATGAAAGCCCGGTTGGCCCGGGCGCCTGTCTGGGCCTGGGGGAAGACCGCCAGGGCGTTGGCCGCGGCTTCCCGGTCGGCGGGGAAGTTGGTGGTGCCACCGAGGAAGTAGTCGTAGATCCGCGCTGAGTGCGCCCGGTGGATGGCGAGATTCACCTCGACGTCCGGGGAGAGCTCCCTGTCCTCGTCGGTATGCTGCTCGGCTCCCAATGCGTGCCCCCTGCGTCGGCGTGTGACGCCCGCAGGCTGGCGCGCGCCAACGACCGCGTGGCGCGGTATGGCGAACCCCTGGCGCGGGCCTTCCCCCACTATGCCCACACTCTCGCGCGGGCAATCAAGGCCCGCCCCGCCCCGCTGCCGAACCTTGACGGATCACGGACCAGTACCGCTGGTCCGTGACCGAAAATGACGGAACATAAGCCGAGTTGACACTCCTCTCTGATAACACAAGCCCATTTGTGATCGTCTTCACATACAGCTGACCGCTGCGCTTCGATGTGCGTGTGGAGGACAGCAGTTCTCCGCCAGGCTCCACCGCTCCCGCCCCCGGGAGCGGCCGAGCGTCGACCACGCAGGTCGACGAGGAGGTTCATGACCAGCGACGACGAGTGGGCGGCGGTCCGACCCGCTCACCGACTGTCCTACGAGGTGTTCTGCGACGCCCACGAGCGGGCCTGGCGGGGGCTGGCCTGGTCGCGGCTGCACGAGCACGAACTCGTGGAGGAGGCCGTCCGCCGCATCCGCGAGGACCTGAAGCAGGACTGGGCCCGAGCCCTGCGCCAGCCCGAACCGGCCTTCTACGCGTCGATGATCGCCAAACAGCGCATCGCCGAACTCTCACTCGGAACCGCCAACGGCGAGACCCCGCCCCGGACCGTCCTCCCGGACTGGGTGGTCGCCATCCAGCGCGCTCACGCCCAGGCCCGCATCAGCCTCGAGAACCTCGACGGCTACGACGACCTCTACGCCGCGATCCTGAGACTGTCGGACCGCCAGTACGACCTGATCGTGCTGCGCTACATGCTCGACATCGACTACCCCACGATCGCCGCCTACCTCGGAATCACCGAGGCCAACGCGCGATCCACCACCAGCCAGGGCCTGGCCAAGCTGCGCCGCCTCCTCGGCGCCAGCACCACGACGGAGGACATGAAATGACACGCGGACGCGACCGCCGGGCAGCCGCTCCCCGGGAACGCGAGCACCATAGCTCACCCGACCGGCCGAGCAGGCTGCCCGACGGCGCGTCCGCATCCGACCTGCGCCGCCTTATCCGTCCACCCGCACCCCTGGGCACCGAACACGAGCAGGCCCTCCACGAACTCAACCTCGCCGCCACACTGGTCATCGCCCAGCCGCAGGCCGCGACCTCCCTCAAGCTTCTGACCAACAGTCGCCGACGCATCCACCCCGGCGGCGCGCTCGTCCTAGCCGCGCTACTTCACCTCGCCGGCCACACCGACGCTTGCCAGTTCTGGCTGCAGTTCGCCGCCGGCGGCGGCAGCCCAACGGCCGCCAGCTGCCTCTCCCTCCTGCACGCCAGCCGCGGCGAGCACCGCGACTCCGACTTCTGGCGCGCCCAGGCCGACCAACTCGCCGCCACCCACCACAGCCCCGCCCCGACTACTCGCCAGCTGCAAGAGCCCCTGCCAGACAGCTTGTGGACCGATACCCTCGCCGCCTGCCACGACGGCCTCTCCCTACGCCTGCCGCCCCGCGTAGCGGCCGTAGTCCACCAACTGCCCGTCGACTCCGACGACACGGACCACGGCGAAATCCCCCAACCCTCCCCAACACTCGTCGCCGACCTCACCCTCGCCGCCACCCACGCCCAGCCCGCGTGAAGCGAGCCTCGCCAGCCTCCGGGACAGGCGACCGAGTGTCGACGGCGGTGCGCGGGCCGGCCTGAGGCGCGGTCACCGGCCGTCCCGGATCACGTCGAGGACTTCCGCGGTGGGCCGCACGTCGCAGAAGGACCGGTAGGTGCGCAGGGTGGCGTTGTGGACCTCGTCGCGGCCGGCGGGATACCGCACTCGCTCAGCAGGCCGGATAGCGGACTCAGACCGAGGGAGCACCGCCAGCCCAGTCGAATACGGGCAATCGGCAAGCGGCCGGGCCGCCCCAGCCCGCGAGCTCGCCGTCGTGCCGGGGTATCCAGCTCCGGCAGGGCGGCGCTGGCAGCGGACCAGGTCCGGGCGAGCGCTTGGGCCAGGGCCTGGCTGGGACCAGCAAGGCAGTCCGTTTGAAGCAACTACGGTGGGACGCCTGGCTTCCCCGGGGCCCCACCGGCTTTCTCATGTATTTGATGAGCAGTCAAAGATGCTCGGCGCACGCGCGTCCCGGCGCCACCGTGATCGATGTGGGCACCAACCCGACCGCAGACGGCGGCCTGGCCGGCGACGTCGACCCGGCCGTCGCCGAGACCGTCCGGGCGAAGCCCAGCGGTCGGCCGGGGTGTGTCACGATGCCCCGGCCAGCCGCCGTCTCGTGGACGCCCGGTCCAGAAGCCGGCCAAGCCAAAGCTGGGCTGACGGCGGGCTGGTGTACGGGGCAGCCCGGCGCGGGCCGGGCACCAGCGGGCCCTCGGGCCACTCCGTTCGGGCGGGGACAGCAAATATGACGCGCTCCGAGTGCGACCGAATGGTCGATGCGGCGGATGGCGGGATGAGTCAGAGAATGGTCCAGAGCTGGTGGGGGTCGTTGCTGAGGATGCCCGCGATGCGGTGCCGAACTTCGGTGATGGTGGTAGACCCAGGCGCAGCACGTTTGGCGTTGGTGGTGATCATCCGCAGTTCTCGCAGTCCGGCCAGGACTGGGTAGCCGTCCCAGGTGGTGATGTCCAGGCCGTACTGGTGGGCGAACGCCGCGTAGTGCGACGGGCTGTAGCCGAATCGCCGGCAGTGGATCTCGATGGTGGTCAGGTCCCATTCCGGCTGCCCGAAGGCTGCGGTGTCCCAGTCACACAGGACGGCCTGGCCGTCGCTGGTGTGCAGGGCGTTGCGGTGCTGGGGATCGCCCTGGATGACCGAGGGCTGCAGCAGGTAGGTGACGCCAGCGAGATCCGTCTCGAGCTGGTCCAGACGTCCCTGGAGGTAGCTGAGTTCATTCGCGGTCAGGGCGCTGGCAACAGCCAAGGAGCGGCGGATGGCGGTCACCATGTCCACCGGAGGCAGTGCCATGGGCGGGGCGGTCAGTTGGTGCAAGGCTTTCAGCGGGCCGGCTAGCTGCTCGGCGGCAACGGGGTGGCTGGGCTGAGGCAGGTGGGTCCAGATCGTCGCGAGGTGGCTATCAACCTCGACCGGCTGGCGGACAGGGTGCAGGCCGACCGTCGGAAAGCCCTCCGCAGTGAGCCACGCGACCAGGGCGACAGTTCGCCGGACGGATTCGGCGGGTGTGCCGCGCCGGGCGATCTTCACCACGACGCTTTCGCCGGGTAGGTGGTATACGGCGTTCGTGTGACCTCGCAGCAGGACCGCGCCTTCAGGGCTGAGCCCAACTGAGCGGCATGCCCGGTCGAGGAGAGCTGACAAGTGCACGCCGCTGTAGCCGCCGGCGGTGACGTCGGTGATGGTCATGTGGGTCAGGTTTTCCTACGTCGTAGGCCGCTGTCATCCCTGCCCGGCAGGCAGGGCGAGCATCTCGGCGAGCTGCCGGGCCGGACGGCCCGACTGGAGCTGGGCGGGCAGTATGTCGATGACGTCCTGGGCCCGAGCACCGAGGATGGCGGTGCGATGCGAGGCTGGCACCTCACTGTAGGCGTGGACGGCCATCTGCAGCGCCTCCGTTGGGCTGTGGTCCATCACCAGGCACATCGCCTCCTCAAGGCGAAGGAGAGCCGGGTCGATGCCGGTGTGCCCCTCGGGATAGAGCGACAGCGCCTGCTGCTGGGCGTGACGGGCTTGAGCGGTCTTCCCAAGAGCGGTGTGGGCTCCGGAGAGGTAGAGCCACAGGCGGCGCTCTGGGAAGGCCCAGGCGTCGTCCTGGGGCGTCTCCTGGCAGTGCTCGAAGAGATCCTGCGCAAGGCGAATGGCCGCCTTCGCGTTGTCGCGATCGCCGAGCCGGGCGAGCGACCGGGCCTCGGCTGCGACGGCGAACACTGCGGTCGGTCCGGGACGACCGCGGCTCAGCAGGCGAGCCTCGCGGGCGAGCTGCGCGGCGGCCAGGAGCGGCCCGTAGTAGTAGGGAAGCATCGCGGCCTGGACGCGGACGCGGGCTCGCAGCTCGGGGTTGCCGGCGTCGTCGGCGGCCAAGCGGGCGGTGCCGTACCAGCGTTGCGCTTCGGGCAGCCGGCCGAGCTTCATCATGGCGTCGGCCACCAGGGTGGAGGCGATCGCGGTGAGCTCGGACAGGCGGGACTGGGCTGCGGCCGGCTGGCGCTCGGCGGCCAAGGCCTGGATGTCGTCCAGGTCGGCGAGCAGCAGTTCGATCATCTGTTCCGGGGGAGCGGTGACGTACAGACACCGGACGCCTTGGAGGCGCTCGTCGAGCAGGTCCAGTTCCCCGGGGCTGACCGTGGTGGTGGCCAGGGTGCGGTTGATCGCGCGCCGGGTCCGCTCGGCGCGGTCGTTCGCCGCCTCCGTCTGCTGTGGCTGTTGCGCGGGGACAGCAGCCAGTGCGGCGGAAAAGGCCGCGGTGTCCAGGCCCAGGTCGCTGGGCGATGCCTCGTAGAGGGCGCACAGCAGTCCCACAGCCCGCTCGCGGGGCCGGGTGCCAAGGTCCTCCCAGGTGCGCAGCTGCTCCCGGGTTCCCCGGAAGGGCGTCTGACCCCGCTCCTCGGCAAGTGCAGCCAGCCGGGTGACGACCTCGGGGCGGCTCCAGCCCCGGGCCTGCCGATGAGCGCGCAGGGCACTGATGGCGCAGCATTCCTGCAGCGCTGCCACCAACGCGGGCAGACCACGGTCGATCACTGCGGGAGACGTGCGCAGTCGCCTTACGCAGGCGCGCCCGTGACTATTCGTCATACCGGCCATTGTGCGTCCCCGGCGGGCCCTGAAACGCGGATCGCCGCAGAGCCGGGCCGAAACGGCCCGATTTCACCGCGCGGACCGGGCCAGGTGCCGGAGACGGCCCAACATTGCGCCTGGATCGAGTCCTTTGGCTCAACTTCGGTCGGTTGCCGAGTGCGGCCGGCGCAGCGAGTCTTGCCACCCCGAGCAGCACCCGGGAAGTCACCCACCGTCCACGCCGCTGCGCCCGGCCATCATCCCGAAGGGGAAGACATGGTTCCCTCCACGTCTGGATCGCCCGCTGAGGTCCTGATGAGGCGCGCCCGCCCCGACAGCCGCCGACTGCGAGAGGGGACGGCAAGGGTGCGGCTGCCCGGCGAAGACCGGTCCGCCGGCGCGGCCCGGGGCTTCGCCCGCGACGCCATCGGGTCCTGGGGTCTGGGCGCGATCGTCGACCTCGGGAGCGTGCTGTTGGTCGTGAGCGAGCTGGTCACCAACGCGGTGCGCCACAAGCCCGCTCACGCCACCGACTTCGAGATCTGCCTCCGGATCGGCCACGTGCCGGGAGTCCTCGCCCTCAGCGTCGAGGATCCGCACCCGGGCAAGCCGGTTCCCGGAAGGCCGAGCCTCCGCACGACCAGCGGCCGGGGACTGCATCTGGTGGCAGCCCACTGCGACGAGTGGCACGTCCTGCCCACCAGCGACGGCGGCAAGCAGGTCTGCGCCTTCTGGCGGACTTCTGGAACCGACACCGGCCCGGTCCGCGGCGAATCCGTCCCGATCGCTGGCTGAGCCGCGTGCCCAGCCCTTGGCCACCTGACAATCCCGTGGAAGAAACGATGACCAGCGCGACCCCCACCCGCGGATCCCGACGACGACCCGATCCCGTTCCCGGGCACGGTGCGCTACCGAGGTCGCTCGCCGGCAGGGCTCCAGTAGTTGACCAGCATCTCACCCGGCCAAGCAGGCTGACGGCGCTCACCGCGCGGTCCCATCTCGTCGAACAGCACCACAAGGTCGTACACCGGAGTGCCGTCGACGGCGTCGAGATCGGTGACGTGCAGGTCGCGGCCGTCGACCCGCAGCAGCCGTGGAAACGACACCGCGAGGCGGTTCGGCCTGCGGTGGTTCCGGTGCACGAAAGTCCCGGTGGCCGGCCAGCGATCGTCACCGCGCGGGTGCCGCGCGTGAAGCTGGACGTCCTCGTCGGAGCCCCGGTGGAAGTGCCAGAGCACCTGGAGGTGGGAGAACTCCTTGATGCCCTGGAGCGTCTCCAGCGGGTAGTCCGCGTTGAGGCGGATGATCGACTCGACGCCGCCCTGGTAGTCGTCGGCGACCTCGGTGTGGCCGCCGACGACTACGGCGACCTGTTCGAGCGTCAGCTTCACGTGTGTCTCCTCCCCAGCCCAGCGAACGCGACCACGTGGCGGCCACAACTCCGGGCGATCGACTTCCTGCCCGCGTCAGCCTATGGCGTGGAGAACTTCCCGGGCACGGGCGTCCAGCGCTGCCGCCACATGGCCACCGCGCGCTCGGATCGGCGACAGGGCGCTGCGCATGCCCAGGACAATGTCACGCGTCCGACCGGACTGGATGCCGGTCATCGCTTCGAGCGCGGTATTCCAGGTGTCACATGCCTCGTCGATGTGCCCCCGCTGCGCCTGAACGCCGCCGAGGAGCCCGAGGGTGACCGCGTGGGTGCGGGCGGAGGAGGCTGCCCTGGTGCGGGCGCTGTGCTGGAGCTGCTCCTCGGCGCCTTTGAGGTCGCCGAGGGCGCGCAGGGCCAGGCCGGTCTCGTGCGCGAGGCTGGCCTGCGCGAAGAACGCCACTCTGTCCGGCTCGTCACGAGCGGTGTCGGCGGCACCGAGGTCGCGTTCGGCGCGCCGCAGTGCTGCCATCGCGTCCTGCTTGCGTCCGACAGCGGCGAGCGCACGGCCGTGGACGACGCCGAGCAGGGCGCGCTCGCGGGGGACGGCCGCGGAGTAGCGGGAGCTGTCGACCGAGGCGTCGGCGTAGCGCAGCGCGGCCGTTCGGTGGCCGAGGTCGAGCGCCTGGTGGGCCTGCGCGCGCAGGATGTGGCCGGCCAGCGCCGCGTCGCCCGCTTCGGCGGCCAGTGTCAGTGCCAGGCCGAAGCCGCGCTGAGCGTCTCCCTGTTCGCCGGCGTCGAACGAGGTCCAGCCGTCGAGGTAGGCCAGGTGGCCAGCGGCGGAGAGCAGAGCGAGGCGAACGCCATCGTTGGCGGGACGGCCGGACAGGTAGGCGGCGACGTCGGTGCTCAGGAAGTACCGCAGGGCGCCGCGGCCGGCTCGGCCTCCGAGACGCTGGTCTTGGCGCGAGTGGTAGGCGGCGGCGTCCCGAAGTGCTTCGACGTGCGCGGCGGTGACCGTCAGGGTGGTGAGGGGCGCGCGTTGCCGGGCCCGTTCCCGGCGACGGTCCCACCAGCCTTGGCCGGGCACGGTGGCGGCGAACGCGGAGTAGAGGATCGAGCGGCGGCCGATCGTGCCGGGCATGTCTTCCCTGAGGTGTGCGAGGACGGTCAGAGGGTCGCTGTCCTGCTCGGGCTGGGTCTGGAGCGTGCTCTCCTTCGGCGGAGGAAAGCCGGCGTCTTCCCTGGTGACCCTGCGGCCCGCCTTGCGGGTCAGCGCCTCGCACACGATATCCGGGCCCTCACCACTGGGTGTGCCACCGCGAACCCAGTGCGAGACGGCTGGCTGAGTGATCGTGAGGAAGTCACCAGCATCCATCTCGGCGGCGACTTGACGTACGGCTGCTGCGAGGCCGCTCTGCGACCAGCGCAGCTCCTTGATGAGGCCCTCCAGCCGGGTGTTGCGCTGCAGCGCCAACGGAGGCCCTTCCTCTCGCAAACGATCTTTTATGACGTTTATGGGGTTCGCGGAGGCAACCCTCTACCCACGGCCTGTGACAGGCGGTTTGCTCTCCGTCAAGACGATAGGCCGCTCGGACGCCACATGTTGGCGGAATCCGATTCTTGTTGGTCGTCAGACGCGCTGTTGCGCACACGTTCTGACTGTCCGAATCGCCGATGCGCAACTGCTCGACCTACCAGGAGGGGACGATGACCAGCCCGAGCCACACGGCGAGCGGCCGCCTTCGCGGTACGGCGGCTTGGCTGCGCCGCATCGACAGTGGTCTGGCGAGCTACCGTGCCCAGCGGCCCTGTGACGGCGGGACGCGCCTGGAGCTGCCCCCCGTCGAACCCAGGGCCGGCTGGGTCCATCCGGTGGCGGCCGAGACGGACCTGCCGAACCTGGACTCTGGGTTCGCCCTGCGATACCAGCTGGTGCGGCTGGCGAGGGCGGTTGAGCGCGCCGACCAGATGGCCCTGCGGCATCGGAGCGAAGGCGCCCGCCTCGTGTACCTCACTGAGGTCCGCAACGCCGTGCAGGTGCTCGTCGAGATCGTGAACCGGGGCGGATGGCCCGGCCGTTTCCTCGTCGGAGCGGACGGTCTCGCCGCCGCACTGACGATCGCCTCCAACGCGGGCCTGTCCGAGCAGATCAGGCTGCTGCCCGCCCTGGAGGCCACCGTCCGCAATGGTGGCGCGCCCGAGGAGGACCTCACCCATCTGGCGGCCCTGATCGCCAGGGCGGTGGGAAGCTCCTCGCTCGAGGACGCGGCCTTGCTCGTCAAGGCCTGCGCCTCCGAGGGAGCCGCAGCGTGATGAGCCCCGGCCAGGAACCCGATGGCGCTTCCCCGGTCCCACGGCGCGACCTCACAGCGAGGCTCGCCCCTGACTCGGAACCGGCGCCGGAAGTACCGCCGGCGACTGGCCCCGTCCCCCACGACCCGAAGGCATGACCATGACTTCCAGCAGCAGTGCGCACGCAGCGCGGCCCGACGGCACTCGCCTCTCCGGGGGGCGGCCGTGATGACCGTCCCTCTCGCTGCCGCGGTGACCGCGGCGGCTATTTCCAGCGGTGGGCTGTGCGTGGCCGGCGGGTGGGCGCTCAGGCTCCGCGGGCGGGTGGCCTCGCTCGAGCGCGACCGTGCCGTACGGGAACGGGCTGCTCAGGCCCTGGCCGACCAGATGCAGTCACTGAAGGACGGCACCGAGGCTCGGGACGCAGTCCTGCGGCAGTTGGCGGAGCAGGGCATGCCGGCCCTGGTCGACCGGTTGCGCAGTTCCAGCGGCTCGATCCTCGATCTCGAGGTCCCTCCCCCCATCGCTGGCAGCGAGTTCACCTACTGGCTCGGACGGCTGATGGAGGAGTTCGCTGACGCCCTTCGGGAAGTGGAGAGCGAGTCCGGACGCGCTGCTGCGACGGCGGCCGAGGAAACCACGGCGGCCGCGGTGATCACTGTCGCCACCGGTCTGGTGAGCCTGACGGCCGGAGTGAGCCAGCACGTCGGCGAGGCGCTGGAGCGCCACACGGGCGAGAGGGTCTATGAGACCCTCAGCGTCCTCGACCACCGCGTGCAGCAGGTCCTGCGCCTCGTGCAGAACTACCTGGTCATGTTCGGCGGCCCGTCCGGGCGCAGTTGGCCGGCGCAGCCCCTGACCGACGTGGTGCGCGGCGCCCAGGGCCAGGTCGTCGGGTTCCAGCGGGTTCGGATCCAGGCGATGGACTTCGTCGTGGCGGGGCGTGCGGTGGAGCCCGCGGTCCATGCGCTTGCCAACCTGCTGGACAATGCGCTGCGGTTCTCGCCGCCCACCGCCTTCGTGGACGTCTCGTTCCAGGTCGGCCAGCACGGGGTGTCGATACTCGTCGACGACGCCGGCCTGCGGATGAGCGACGAGGAGGTCGAGCGCGCCAACCGCATCCTCGCCGCCCACCTGCAGATCGACCCCCGCGCCCTGGGGCCGAATCCGCAGTTGGGCTTCCACGTCGTTGCCCGCCTATGCCAGAAGTACGGCTTCCATGCCGCAGTCCATGCGCCGAACCACTTCGGCGGCACCCGGGCGGTTCTGCATTTGCCGTTCGGAGTGGTGAACCCTCCCGCGTCCGCCGCGCCCGCGGACGCGCCGGCCACGACTGCGCCCGAACCGGCACGGGTTCCGACCGCGGGCGGCCTGGCGCGGCGCCAGCGCCGCGCACCTGCCGCGGCCGTGACGGCCGGCTCTGGTCTGAGCGACCACGCACCGAGCACCGATCACCTCACCGCCTGGATGACAGCCAGCGCGAACAACCCCGCAGGAGGAGACCGATGAACCACACCGCGAAGCCCGACCTCAGCTGGCTGCTGACCGACATCACCGAGGTCGCGGACGTGAGCTACGCCGTGGTGGCGACCACGGACGGGCTGGTGCACACCGCCGCCGGCCACATCGACCAGGACGGCGCCGACAGGGCTGCCGCCAACCTCTCCGCGGTCATGTCCGTGTCCAAGCAGGCCGCAAGCATCGACGGAGACGCAGCCAACAGGGTGCGCCAGTGCGTGCTGGAATTCGACAACGGCTGGCTGTACGGCATGGCCGCCGGGACGAACACCGTGCTGGGCGTGCGCGCCGGACGCGCAGTCGACCCCACCGTCCTCGCCCACCGCATGGCGGGCGTCGCCTCCCGGGTGCGCGAACACCTGTCCGTCGACCTGCGCTCCAACGCCACCGGCAGCGTGCCACAGTGAACAAGCGGTCCGATCCGGGCCTGGTGCGCCCCTACGTGAAGGCCGGCGGTAGGCTGCGCGCCTCCCAGCGCCTCGCGCTCATCGCGCTCGTCGTACCGGGAGGCGGGACCATGCCCGACCCCGGGCCCGAACACGGCCAGATCATGGCCCTGTTCGGGACACAGGGCACCATGTCCGTCGCCGAGATCGCCGCGTACATCGGAGTCCCGCCCTCCGTGACCAGGATCCTCGTATCGGACCTCATCGACCACGGCTGTCTCGCCGTACACACCGCCGACCGCCCGGACACCAGCGTGCTGGAGGAGGTGCTCCGTGGCCTCCACAAGCTCGTCGCCTAACGCCCCCGCTCTCCTGCCCACCCACGTGACGAGCACCGTCAAACTCCTCGTCTGCGGGCACTACGGCGCGGGCAAGACCACCCTCGTCAGCCGGGTCTCCGAGATCGCGCCCCTGCACACTGAGGAACCCATCACCGCCGCCAGCATCGGCGTGGACGACCTCGCTGGCCTGCCGCACAAGCACTCCACCACCGTGGCGCTGGACTTCGGACGCCGCACGTTCGGATCCACGGCCCTCTACCTGTTCGGCACGCCCGGTCAGAAGCGCTTCGCAGCGATGTGGGACGACCTTGCCCAGGGTGCGAAAGGCGCTCTGGTCCTCGTCGACACCCGCCGTCTCGATGCCGCGGACGAGATCCTGGCGACGGTGGAGGAACGCCAACTGCCCTTCGCTGTTGCCGTCAACCGCTTCGACGGGGCACCGGACCACCCAGCCGAGGAGATCAGGGAGGCCCTGGATCTGGCCCCACCGACGCCCCTCACGTTCTGCGACGCTCGCGACTTCCGCTCCTCCGTCCACGCCCTGATCACGCTCATGACCCACCTGACCGCCCGGGGAGACCGTTCATGACGACCGCAGATGCTCCAGCAACCGTCCCCCGGCCATTAGGGGCCGGATCCGACCCGGTGCCCCTCTACACCGCCGAGTTCGCCTCCGACCCCGCCGGCCACTACCGGTGGATGCGGGAGCGTTTCGGTTCGCTCGCGCCGGTGCTCCTGGCTCCCGGCGTGCCGGCCACCCTCGTGATCGGGTACCGGACCGCACGGGAGATCCTCCACGACCAGATCCGCTTCCCCGCCGACCCCCGGGCCTGGCAGAGCAGCGTCCCCCACGGCAGTCCGATCCTGCCGATGGTGGAGTGGCGCCCCAACGCGCTGCGCAACTCCGGGGCCGTCCACCAGCGCTACCGCGCCGCGAACCTCGCCGCCCTGGATGCGGTCGACCTGCACAGGCTCAACCGCGCGGCCGCCGACGTGGCACGCCGGCTGAGCACCGCACTCGCCTCGCACGGCCACGCCGACCTGATCCGGGACTTCGCCCTCCCGGTCGCCTTCGACGTCCTCAACGGCCTCCTCGGCTGCCCGCCCGAGACCGGGGCCCAGGTCGCACACGGTATGGCGCTGATGTTCGACAGCGGTGACGGCGCCGAGCGCGGCGGCTCGATGGTCGCCGTAGCGCTGTTCGGCCTCGTTGCGGCCAAGCGCGCCCGCGCCGGTGACGACATCACCTCCCGCCTCCTGGCCCACCCCGCGGCTCTTACCGACGAGGAGATGGTCCACCAGCTCGTCACGCTCTACGGCGCGGGCATCGAACCGCAGACCCACCTGATCGGCAACGCGCTGCGCCTGATGCTGACCGATGAGCGTTTCTCCCGCGAGGTGCACGGCGGGAGCCTGAGCGTGCGCGACGCGATCGACGAGGCGCTGCGCCTTGACCCGCCCCTGGCGAACTACTGCCTGTCCTACCCGCCCGTGCCCACCATGGTCGCGGGGGTCCTCCTGCCGGCGAACCAGCCGGTCGTGATCGGCATCGCCGCGTGCAACGCCGACCCGGAGATGGACGGCGGCCCGCTGACCGGCACCCGCGCGCACCTGGCCTTCAGTGCCGGCCCGCATGCCTGCCCCGCCCGCACCCCCGCCCGCGTGATCGCCGAGCGGGCGATCTCCGAACTCCTCTACACCCAGCCCGAGATGGCCCTGGCCGTCCCCGCCGATCACCTCGTGTGGCGGACCGGCCCGTTCCACCGCGCCCTGTCGGCCCTGCCCGTGCACGTCCCCGTCTCCGTACCCGCCCCGGCCGCCTGACCGGAGCCGGCAACCCGAAGGAGCCCGCACGTGAACCAGCCGCTCGTCCTCGACCCGACCGGGCGCGACCGCGACGCCGAGAGCGCCGTGTTGCACCGCGCCGCCGCCACCCCCGTCGACATCCTCGGCGTCCAGGCCTGGGCGGTCGCCGACCCTGCCGTCCTCAGGGAACTCCTGCGCGACCCGCGGGTCTCCAAGGACGCCCACCAGCACTGGCCCCAGCTGCCCAAGGCCATCGACGACTGGCCGCTCGCACTGTGGGTCGCGGTGAAGAACATGTTCACCGCGCACGGCTCCGACCACCGGCGCCTGCGCCGCCTGGTCAGCGCCGCCTTCACCGCCCGGCGCATCGAAGCCCTCAAACCCCGCGTCGAGGCCATCACCGACTCGATCCTCGACCACCTCCACTCCCTCCCGGCCGGCCAGCCCGTCGACCTGCGCGAGCACCTGGCCTACCCGCTGCCCATCCGCGTGATCGGCGACCTCATGGGCCTGCCGGACACCCTGGCCGCGAACTTCCGCACAACCGTCGACGGCGTCTTCGACACCACCCTCACCACCACCCAGGCCCAGGCCAACACCGCGGCCCTGTACGCGATGCTCGACGAGCTGATCCGCGTCAAGCGCCAGACTCCCGACAACGACATGACCACCCTTCTCATCGACGCCCGCGACACCGAAGGCGACGGCAGCGCCCTGACCGAGCAGGAACTGCGCGACACCCTCCTGCTGGTCATATCCGCCGGGTACGAGACCACCGTCAACCTCATCAGCAACGCCCTCGCCGCCCTCCTCACAGACCCCGCCCAACTCGCCCACGTACACGCCGGCCGGGCCACCTGGGCCGACGTCGTCGAGGAGAGCCTGCGCCACAACGCCCCCGTAGCGCACCTGCCGATGCGCTACGCCACCGAGGACATCGAACTGCCCGACGGCACCGTCATCCGCAAGGGCGAGCCCATCCTCGCCTCCTACGCGGCCGCCGGCCGCCACCCCCGTGCCCACGGCGACAACGCCGCGGACTTCGACGCCCTGCGCGGCGACAAGGAGCACCTCGCGTTCGGGCACGGCGTCCACTTCTGCCTCGGAGCGCCATTGGCCCGACTCGAGGCCGAAGCCGCGCTGCGGAAGTTCTACGACCGCTTCCCGGACGCCACGCTGCTCACCGGCGCCCGCTTGGACCCGGTGGACTCCCTGATCTCCAACGGCCCCGCCAATCTGTCGGTCCGCCTCAACCCGAAGACGACCACGACGTCCTAAGACGCGCGGCTTCGAGCCTACGCCCGCCGTCCGCGACCGCTGGAGAACCCGATGACCCGCACTGCCCGCCGCCTCGCCGGGCCACCCCGCCCCGTGACCAGGCTCCCCACCCGGTCGCGCGAGGTGGCCGACACCCGATTCCGCGCACCTTGGGGTACCCCGCTGCCGGACTCGGGAGAGCACCCCTGCCGGATGCTGGACCTGAGCCTGGCGCAGTCCGCAAGGGTGGAAGACGTACTGCTCGGAGGGAAGACACACTTCCCCGCTGACCGAACGGCAGCACAGCGGGTCGTGGACACTGACCAGGCTGCGGAGCAGCGCGCCGTGGCCCGCAAGCGCTTCCGCACGCTCGCGACCGCGCACCTTTCCGGGCTCGGCGCCGACCAGCTTGTCGACTTCGGGTGTGGCCTCCCGCTGCCGCCGCAGCTGCTCCGGGCGTCCGGGCTGGCGCTTGACGAGCTCCACCACCTGGCCGTCCCGGGGGCCACGGTGGTGCACGTCGACATGGACCCGCTGGTGATGGCACACGCCCGGGCGCTGCTCGCCGGCTCGGCGGGAGGTCCGGTCCGTGTGCGGCATCACGAGGCAGACATTGCCGACCCTCCCGGCGTCCTTGGCTGGTCCGGCGTGCCGATCCGCTTGGACCGGCCGGTGGCGCTGTTGTTCTTCGACGTTCTCCACGAGATCCCGGACGCCCAGATGGTGCTTGACGGCTACAAGGCGGCTGCTCCCTCCGGCAGCTGGCTTGTAGTCAGTCACCGCAGCGCGGACAGTCCGACCGGCCGCGCCGAGGCCGACGGCTACCGGGCGGCAGGGCTGCCCTACTCCGCGCGGACCCGGGAGGAAGTCGCTGGCCTGGTGGAGGGCTGGGAACTCCTCGGTCCTGGTGTCGCCCCCGTGGGGGAGTGGTTCCCGTCCCTGAGCCTGACCGACCCGCGGACACGGCGCCGGGCGAGCGGCTACGCCGTGATCGCCCGAAAGCCGTAGGAGGCGGCGATGGGTAGCAGTGGCGGGCCGGTTGCGGCCCAGGCGTCGTTCCCGCCCCGACCGGTGTGGCTGCCGGCCCACACGATCCGGCTCTACTGCGGACGCGACTTCGAGGTGCTGCGGTGCAACGAGGAGCAGGCGGAGACGGTGCTGGCCGCGATCGGCTCTGCCTGCGGGCCGGTGATCACCTCGGCGTTCGGCTATGGCGATTTCCTGCTCCCACCGGGAGAGCACTTGCGCGACGCAGTGCCGCGCGCGCCCGGGTGCGGATGATGCCGCCAGGCACCCAGATCGACGCCCCGCCGCTGACCGCCACCTCCTCGGACGGTCTGTACTGGCGGGTCCGGCCAGGCGTCGGGTTCACCCCGCTGGCCGCCGTTGCCGCAGCGCTGCGCCCGCCCGCGCCGCCGGGAGCCGAACGCGCGGGCCCGCCCCGCGCCGAGCGTGCGGTACGTACGTGGCGGCCGGGCAGGTGACCGCGCTCCGCCCCCGCTTCCCTTCATTCCTGTCACCCGAAGGAGTCCGTGATGCCCGCCGAAGCGCCCTCGTCCGGCACGACGTCCGACACCCAGGAGGACGAGCTCGTCTCCTTTGTCCCCGCCCAAGGCTGGGGGCGGTTGGCCAGCGGCACGCTGGTCTTCGACGACGGCGGCCAGTTGGGCCCCGATGGCACGGTTGTGCCCGCCGTGTACGAGCGGGCGACCTGGTGAGGGCCACCGTTCCCGGTCGCGCCCCGGGGTGCTTCTCCCGCGCCCCGACCACCGCTCCCCGGCTCACCGAGCAGCAACGGGCTGCCCTCAAGGGCAGTCCGGACGACCACAACCGGCTCGCAGCCTGGCTCGTCGGCCCCGAGACGACCGCCACCCCGTGGTCGACCCCGACCGGGCTCGCGGAGGTCGACGGCACGGGCCGGTTTGAGGTGGTGCGCCTGCTCGAGCCCGTCGCCGTCGCCGCCATCGCCCGGTTGCTGCTGGCCGGCGCCCCGGTCGGCCCGGTGCTGGCCACCACCCCGCGGCACTGCCTGGAACTGCTGTGCGAGCCGGGCGCTGCCCGTGGCCTCGCCCTGTACGGCGTGGTCCACTTGGCGTACTCCGTGCGGTGCCCGCGTCCTGGCCGCGCCGCCCAGGGCCGGTACTGGCTGTCCGTGCCGCCGACCGACCTGCTCACCCGGCCTGCCGACCTGGTCGAGGCGATGCTCGCGGATGCCCCGGTGCCCGGGGGTGCGGCATGACCGCCACCGCGTTCCACCACAACATCGGAAGTCTTCCCGGCGCCGCCCAGGCCCAGGTCATCGCGGACGCGTCCCGGACGCCCGTGGCACTCCTGGCCTCCGCCGACACCCGCTGGACGACCGCCCAAGCGGCCGACGTCGCCGGCCCGGCGTTCACGTTCTGCCGGTACGGGGACGGCAGCCGCACCGAGGTCCATCCCCTTCCCCGCGCCGCTGTCCGATCTGAGCGGAGCCGAAAGCGCTTCGTCCAAACGCTACTCACCGCCACTGTGCCCCAGGGCAAGGCCGCGGACTTCCTCAGCGTCTTCCTCCAAGGACGGCTCCAGGAGTCCACGGTGCGCGCCGACGGGACGTGGCGCTGCTACGCGAACGTCGTCGAGCAGTGGCTGGTGCTTGTGGTCGTGCCCGACCGCGCCGGCAAGGGCACCGCCCCCAACATCGTCGTCGTCCACCCCGCCGCGCCACCTGCCGGCCACGACCAGGGGGCCGCCGCGTGACGCAGACCCGAGCCTTCGCCGTCGCCGGCGCCGCCAGCAGTCGGCCGCTGGTCTTCGACCCGCTGACCGGCGCCGCCCACCGGGGCCCGCAGCCGCTGCCCACCGGCCGGGTGGCCATGGACCAGCAGCAGGTCACCGGCTGGCCCGAGGAGCAGTCGGCACCGGTCCTCGCCGTCCGCGGCTCCAGCGGGCTGTTCACCGATCCGCCTCGCGCGCTGCCCATGCTCAGTCGGGCCGGCATCGTCGCGGTGAACCTACTGGCGACCCGCCTGGACGACACCCTGGTCTGTTCGGCCCGGCGGTTGAACGAGGCGGGCCTGCTGGTGACCGTGACGACCAACCGGCCCGGCCTGCCGAGGCTGGCCGAGGACCTGGTCGGCGTCGTGCACGCCCTGCGGGTGCAACTTCACGCGCCCACCGAGTGCGAACACGACAAGCTGGCCTCGCCGCACCAAGCGACCTTTCAGCAGTCGCTGACTGGCATTCGGTCAGCGGTCGACGCCGGACTGCCCGTCCAACTCCTCCTGGAGGCACCGTTACCTGGCACCGGGGACGCCGAACGGCTGTTCCTGCTCGATGCTGCCGCCCACTGCGCGGCCCAGCTGCGGATGTGCGGGCTCACCCTGCTGCCGCGCCCCGGCGGTTCCGCCGGCCGTCCCACCACCTGCGGCGCCGGACAGGCCCCGGAGGCCCGGGCCCGGCTGCTGCACCGGCGCAGCAGCACCGGGCTGCAGGTTCCGACCCGGATCGGCATCGGCCGTGCGGAGAGGCCGGTGTCCCGGTTGGGCGCCCTGGCCCGGCTCGGTACGGACCCGGTCCTCGCGGAGGTGGCCTGATGGGGCCCGCACCGCTGTCACCGGCCGAGGCGCCCGTTCCGTACCTGACGATCCGTCGTGGCGAGGAGTACGAGAAGCCACCCGTCGTCTACGTTCGGCACGGCCTCGCGGTGGTCGGGATCGGCTACGCCGACGAGGTCGAGGAGGACCGCGACCATCGCGACGTCCTGTGGGAGCGGGTCAGCGTGTGCCCGGCGGGCGCGCCGCGGTACCGGCACGCCCACCCGGAGCGCCAGGCCGCCGCGATGGACGACTTGCGTTGCCAGGTGTTTTTCACCGAGGCCGACTGGACGGACAAGGGCGTCCTCTTCCTCCTGCGTGACGTTCGGGGTGCGGAGGAGACACCCGCCAGCTGGCCGGAGGGCGCGGTGACCCTCCATCCCCCGCTGTCCCTGGACGGGGCGGCTTGGTCGGTCCTGGCCTGCGGCCACCTGGCGGATGGCTGGGTTGCCGTGCGCGTCGCCGACCCCGACCCGGAGTACGGCTACTGCGGCACCCTCTACCAGCCCTCACCCGCCGGGCCGGTCCCCACCTCGGAGGGCAAGGCCGCGACTGTCCCCTACAACAACCCGGTGGTGGGCTGGCTGGTCGCCTCCGCCCAGGCGGCACTCCTGCGCGGCTGCACCATCGTCGACCTGGCCGCCGAACTCGCAGCGGCCGGCCACACCGAGCTCGCCGAACAGGTCGCCGCCGCCTACCCCACGGCGTCGATCTGATGCTCAACACCCGCACCAGCCGCGCACAGCGGTCACCGCACCCGGCGCGTCAGGCCAGTCCGCCGTAACGGTGACCCCCGCCCGCACAGTTCCACCGCCCCGCACCCTGTTTGGAGACCCTGCTGTGCCCCCCGTACCCACCGCCAACCGGCCGGCGACTCCCATAGGCACCGGCGCACCGCGTGTGCGGATGGCCGCCGCGGCGACAGCCAACGCCGCACCGCGTGCACTTCCGGGCCCGGAGACCGCTGGCGGGTCGGCCGCCGATGCTCCGGTGGAGGCGGCGGCCGGCGAGCCGTGCTCCTGCGGCCACACCATCGTGCTGCCCGCGTCCGAGGCGGCGCTGCTGCTGCCGCTCGCGCGCGGCCTGACCGCAGCGGCCGTCGCTCGCCAGCACGGACTGACGAAAAACCAGGTCGGCAGCACCATCCGAGCGTTGCGAATGGCCTTCGGGGTGGAGCGGATCCCGCACCTGGTGGACTCGGCCATCCGGTGGCGCCGCAGGCTCTCGCGCCTGGCAAGCCCTGCTCCTGGAGTGGCGCGCGGACACGGCCGCAGCCGCCGGCCCCCCGGACCAGGTCGACGAACTACTGCGCACCGCGCTGGCGGTCTACAGCGGCAACCCCCGTGACGCCCGCCGGATCCAGAGCCGCCTGGAGCAGGCGAGCGCGAACGGGCATCCCGACCCGCCGCGACCCGGCCCCACGCTTTCCCCCCGGCGGCCCCGGCCGTCGCCATGCCTTCCCGGCCCTGCGCCGCACCCACCCACCCAGACCGAAACGGAACAGCCACACCGTGCAGACCACCACCTTCGCCCCGCCTGTCGCCATGCCGAGCACCCCGCTGGAGGAACTCGTCCCCCTGAGCGACAACAAGGCCGCCGTCCTGCTGAGCACGAGCGGTGTCGTCGAGTACGGCGCCCACGAGATCGGCGGCAGCCTGCACTTCGCCCGGCTGCTGGGCGACCACCGGCACGGGCAATGGAGCCTCGGTCCGGCCGGTGCAGGCCGGGCCGACCGAAGCGGCTGGGACGGCGACAACCTGATCCTCACCCAGGAATGGGACGCCCCGCACGGCACGGTCCGGATCATCACCTTCATGCCGCCGCAGCCCCACGCCGGCGCCCCCAGCCGCCTGCACCAGATCGTCGAAGGCGTCACCGGCACCGTCGAGATGCACTCCGTCTTCCAGCCCCGCTTCGAGGACGGACGGCTGCCCGGCCATCCCGAGATCCTGAGGCGACCCGATGGCCGGCGCACGCTGCAACTGTCCGCGGGACCCGTCACCCTCCTCCTCGACGGCCCCGACCACACCCTCGACGCCTTCGGCCGCTGGACCGCCGCCTTCACCGCCGCCGAAGGTGCGCGGACGGCGCTGACCCTGACCATCGGCGACCCGGCACCCGGCGACGGCCCGCACGCAGACACCGACCTGTACACGACCCGCCGCGACTGGCAGGAGTGGACCGCCGAACTCACCTACACCGGCCCCTACCAGGAACCCGTCCGGCGCACCGCCATCCTGCTGCGGGCCCTGACGATCCGCCTCACCGGCGCGGTCTCCGCGGCGCTGACCCGCAGCCTTCCCGAGGCGATCGGCGGCGAGCGGAACTGGGACTACGAGGCGTGCTGGCTGCGGGACAGCGCGCTGACGATCCGCGCCCTGGTCCAGCTGGGCCTGCTGAGGGAGGCGGCGAGGTGGCGGCGCTGGCTGCTGCGCGCCGTCGCCGGGGACGTGCAGAACCTGGCGATCATGTACCGGCTCGACGGCTCCCGGACGCTGACGGAGCGGGAACTGGACTGGCTGCCCGGCTACGAGGGCTCCCGCCCGGTGCGGGCCGGCAACGCGGCCGCCACCCAGACACAGAACGACGTCTACGGCGAGGTCATCGAGGCGCTGGTAGCGGCCGAGCGCGCGGGACTGCCCGTCGACGCCGGCGTCGACGCCCTCATGGTCGCGCTCGGCGCGGAGATCATGCGTGTCTGGCGCCGGCCCGACGCCGGGATCTGGGAGGTCCGCGGACCCGCACGGCGCTTCACCCACAGCGCGCTGCTGTGCTGGCAGGGCCTTCACCTGCTGGTCGAGTGGGCCCAGGACCGCTCGGCCACCGGAGCCGAGGTCACCGACCCGGCGACCATCGCCCGCTGGGCAACCGAGCGGGACACCATCAAGGAAGACATCCTCCAGAACGCCTACAACCCTCACGCCCAGGCGTTCACCCAGTACTACGGCGGCCGCGACCTGGACGCCGCCGTGCTGCTGATGGCAACCAGTGCCTTCCTGCCCCCGGACGACAAGCGGCTGATCACCACGATCGACGCCATCCAGCGAGAACTCACCGACCCCGCCGGGCTCATCCGCCGCTACCTGCCGGACCCGACCGGACGGGTCGACGGACTCACCGACGACGAAGGCGCGTTCCTCGCCTGCAGCTTCCACTTCGTCGAGGCGCTCGCCTACATCGGCCGCATCGACAACGCCCACGCCCTGTTCGACGAGCTCCTCGCGCTGCGCACCCCGCACGGCGTGTTCACTGAGATGTGGGACGCCGCGAACAAGCGTCCGCTCGGCAACACGCTGCAGGGCTTCCCGCTGCTCGCCCTGGTCGGAGCCGCCGTCCGGCTGTCCGGCCTCCCCCGCACGGGCAAGGGAGTCACGCTGCCCGGCCAGCGCAGTCCGCGCACCGACCAGGACGCCGCCGCGGTAGCCGCATGAGCACCCTGACCGAGGCGGCGCCGGCGGCCGTGATGCCGCCCGCGCCGCTGCTCGACGCCGCAGAGCTGGCGCTTCTGCGGTACGCGATCCTGCCCGGCGGACGCCGGGCCCGCCTCGCCGCCACGGGGCTGAGCACCGCGGACATCAAGGACGCCGACGACCGGGCGTGCTGCCTGGTCGTCGCCGCGACCCTGGTCCAGGTCGGTGCCCTCGTCGCCGCCCACCGACTGCTCAGCGCCGACCAGCTCCAGATCGGGCAGATCCTGCCCTGGCGCCCCACGGTGCGCCCCACCGAAGCGCTCGTTCTCGCTGTCGGCGGGCACACCGCCGACCAGACCGCGTCGGCCATCACCGAGCACACCGTCACCGCGTACTGGCGCCCCCGGGATCTCGGCGTCCGGACCCCGGGGCAGGCCGGCTACGCCGCGATCACCACCGGCCTGCTGACCCTGGACCGCATCCGGCCCAGCTTCCCGGCCCTCACCCTCGCCGACTATCGCGCTGGCGAGGTGTCGGTGTCACCGAAGGGAAGCGCGTGACCGACAGTCCGACCCCGCCCAGCGGCCCACACAGGCCGGAACGGGCGGCGGAACTGCTGCTGACCGACCCGGCCAGCCGCATCCCGCTCGTCGGCTCAGCCGCGAGCGCGAGGTCCATCCGCCAGCACCGGCTTGGCCGGTCCGGCGAGCGACGCCCCGAGGCTGTCCGATGAGCGCAGACCCCTACGTTCGGCCCGGCGAGGATTTCAAGTTCAGCACGCCCAATGGGCTGCGAATGGTGGACTACCTCGCCGGCGGCAGTAACAACTTCTCGGCTGACAAGTGGCTCGCTGAGGAGCTTGAGGCGATCGTGGGCGGGGTGGGGGACGCGGCCCGCAATGCGGCCGCGTTCAAGCAGGCGGTCGTGCGGGGTGCCGTCGGCATGGGGATCCGCCAGTTCGTCGACCTCGGCACCGGCATCCCCCGTCGGCCCTACCTCTACGAGACCGCGCAATACCTGGACCCCGACGCGCTGGTCGTCTCCGTGGAAAACGACCTGACCGGTTGGGCCTGGGTCAAGACCATGCTGGACGCAAATGACCTCACTCCGGTCTTCAGAGCACCATTCCTGACACCGGACGTGCTTCACCACCGTGTGCTGACCCGCCACCTCAATCCGATCCGGCCGGTGTGCGTGCTCCTGGTCTCGGCTGCGCATACCGCGCCGCTGGTTGACCTCGCCGACCTGCTCAAACGAATGGTCTCCCAGCTGCCCGCGGGCAGCATGCTCGCCTTCTCGCAGTGGGCCATCGACGACGATCACCTGCGCTGGAGCGTCAACGGCCTGATGGCCGAACGCACCCAGAGCATGTGGGGTCTGGCGCGCTCCAGCACGGAGATCACCGAAGCGCTCATGACCCATCCCATGCTCGGCCCGCCGGGACCGATCGCACCAGCAACCGATCCGCTCGCTCTAGCCGGCAGCGCGCGCCGGCCGACAGTGACCGAGTTCGGCGGCATCATCCACCTCGGCCGGCCCCAGGTGAGCACCCGGCCCGGGGGTAGCCCGTGACCAATCCCGCACATGCACCCGCCGCCGCGCCTGCGGCCCCGGCCCCGAGCCGGCCGCCGGAACCGAACCCGCC
Source organism: Streptomyces viridifaciens (assembly GCF_001888885.2). Lineage (NCBI taxonomy): Bacteria > Bacillati > Actinomycetota > Actinomycetes > Kitasatosporales > Streptomycetaceae > Streptomyces > Streptomyces viridifaciens. The sequence continues at coordinate 268,666 of NZ_CP090840.1, read as the reverse complement.
CCGGTCTTGAAAGCCACCACCGGGTCGTTCACCCGGTCCAATCATCGCGACCTCCACTGCCCGCACGCACGTCCAGCGGACCCTGCGCACCGTCGGCGCCACCACCCGACCCCAGGCCACCGCCATCGTCGCCGAACCCAGCTTACGGCGCCCAACCAAACCACGAAGGAGAAGCGCACCCATGACCGCCACCACCCACACCGTCCCCAGGCAAGCCGGCGTTGCGCTCCACGCCGCCCTGCTGCTCACCGACCGCCACCACCGTGTGCTGGTGCACACCCAGACCGGCCCGACCGGTGACGTCACGAGCCTGCCCACCGGATGCCCGCTGGTCGGCGAGAGCCCGGCCGCGGCCGCCACCCGCGCCGCGCAGGCCGCCACCTCCCTGGTTGGCCTGGACGCCGGACCGCTGATCGCAGTGGACTGGCTGGGGCCAGGAACCGCACCCGGCGAAGCCGAGCAGCACCGGGTGGTGCACCTCTACGACGGGACGCTCACCGCCTCCCAGGTCGCCACGCTGACCGCCGACGACGGCTTGATCGGCGGCCTGCGATTCCTCACCCCAGGCGAACTGCGAACTCAGACCCCCGCCGAGGCCCGCCGCGTCCTGGCCGCACTGCACGCCCGCGTGGAGGGGCGTACCAGCGAGCTGGTGGACGGGATCGCGCGAATGCCCGGGGTCCTGGACCGCCACCGAGTCCTCGATCAGGCCGACGTTCGCCGGCTTGCGGCCTGGACGTCGGCCGGGCGCCCGTTCACGGGCCAGGTCCGCGAGGCGCGCGGTTGGCTGTTCGTGCCGGACGGCAGGGTGCTGCTCTATTTCGACCCGGCTACCGGCGACGTGCACCTGCCTGGCGGGCCCCTGCTGCCCGGCGAGGACGACCACCCGTCCGCTGGGCTCAGGCGCGCCTGCGCGTCCACCGTCATGGCGCACGTCCACCATGCCCGCGAGCTGGGCCATCGCGGCGACCAGGCCCGGCTCGTCGGCGCGGTCACCAGGCTCGCCGCCCTGGCGTCGGCCGGACCCGCGCCGGTGCGCTTGCTGGCGACCGTGGAGCAGGCGCTGGAGCTGACCGCCGGCCAGACCGACGCCACCGAGGTACGGGCCGCAAGCGAGGCCGCCCGGGATCTCGGCTTCGCCGACCCCGCCCGACAGCCAATCACTGAGGTGCCATCTTCGGGCATCGCCGCGCTGTAACCCGCAGACCTGCACCACTCACGCCTGACCATCAGCCAGCCTGGTGCGCCGGACACCTTGCCGAACTAGACGGGGCAGCTTGCCGCAGCCAGAGTCCTCGGCGCGACCCTGCGAGAGCTGCCCGAGCACCGCACGTGCTGGGCTGCATGGCAGCGCACGTGCCAGCGCAGATCCTGTCTCATCGGCGCGGCGATCCGCCCCCATCAACAGCGACTCGCCTCCGGAACCGGAGGTTGGTGCTGAAGACCGCTCACGGTCTCCTCAACACCAACTACGCCCCGTCCACCAGCCACCCTCGCCGAAACCGCGAGCCCGCTCCCAGGAGAGCCGATCCTTGCCCAGCGACGCCGTCCCCGAACCGCGCGCCCCCGGTGCTCTGGAACGAGTACTTGGCCTGCATCTCGACCATTTGCGTGCCACTCGCCCCCCAGACGCCGACAGGATCGACGCCCTCACCCTGCCCTACGACACCCATGACCTCGAGTCGGGGCGGACCACGGCACTGTGCGAGGCTCTGGAGAACGGCTACCGGCAGGCACTCGCGCAGCACTACGGTGCGAGCGAGCGCGAGGCCGGCGAGTGGCTGGCCGGCCTCACCGGTCGTACCGCCGAGCTCACCGACTTCATCGACTCCGGTCCGGGAGCGGCGCACCGCTACCACCTCGCCGAAGCCAAGGCGGCGCGGATCCAGATCGCCGCCGTCCTGGTGCAGGACCTGCCCGTCCTCACCCCGGGGATGCGCGACTTCCTCCACCAGAGCAAGGCCTCCGTCAAGGACCGGATGGCCCGCGGGCTCGCAGCACCACCGCCCGGGCGGGGCTCGATCCCGGATGTGACCGGAGCGCCGTGCGAGCGGTGCGCGTTGCTGCGCAGCGTCCTGCTCGACCGGGGAGGTCCGCGCAGGAGCTGCAGTGGCGTCAACGGGAGTGGCTCGGCCGGGTCGCCGCCGCCCGGGCAGTCGCGTTCCTGGAGCGCATCCGCCAGCCCGGCCCGGCAACTACGGGGGTACTGATCAACGCCAGCTTCCTGGCGAGCCTGAGCACCGTCGAGGCCCACACCGGCCAGCTCGCGTTGCTCGCCGATCTGGTCGAGACCACCTCGCTGTCGCTGGGGGTCATCCCGGCGCGCAGTCCGCTGCTTGGCTCCCAGGTCCTGCTCGACCTCGACGGCGTGCTCATGCGGACCCAGGCACCGGCCTCATCGCCTACAGCACAGGCGCTTCGGGCGACTTCGACGATCGCAGCAACCGAGCCCACCCGCTGACCGACACCTTTGCTCTGCTGCGGCGTGCCGCCGCTCACGGACCTGGGGTCCTGATGCCCGCTGCGCCGCACCGAGCCGCGACTTCGCCCCCGACCTGGAGCATCCCGTGACCGACACCGACCAGTACCCGCCCTTCGACCAGCTCGCCGTGTTCCGGGTGCAGAACCTTGGCAGTAGCGAGCTCGTGACCGGCAGCTGCGCCAGCCGCGGGCCGGAGTACGACAGCTACTGCGAACTCGACGCCTACCTGATCGCGGTTGCCCCGTGACCGGTCATGTGAGGGGACCGAACGTGCGCCTGGCCGCACTGGTAGAAGCGTGCGGGGTGTCGCATCGGGAGCTTGCCCGTCGCATCAACGCTGCGACACAGGCGAGTGGGCGGCGGACGGCGTACACCCATACCCACGTCGCCGCGTGGCTGCGCGGCGCGACACCGCGGCATGCGGCGCAGGAGTGCATCGTCGAGGTGCTCGGCAACCTACTGGGCCGGACCGTCACCTTTTCGGATGCTGGTTGGGGCATCCCGCCGGTTTCGGGGAAGGACACCGGGTTGGATTTCCCCCATGACCGCGAGGCCGCCCTTGCGGGCGCCGTGAACTGCTGGAGAAATGTGGACCGTCGCGACCTGTTGCTGACGGCGGGAGCGTCCTTCACCACGCCGGCCTTCCGCTGGCTAGCCGACCCGGCCGACGAGCCGGCCGCCCGCGCCGGAACGGTGCGCGTCGGTCCGGCGGACGTCGAGCGCCTGTGGACGGCGGCCGCAGAGGCGCAGGTCGCCGACTCCCGCTTCGGGGGCGGTCACTGGCGCCGCAGCCAGGTCATGGACTGCCTGCGGGGAGCCGGGCCGCTCCTCGACGGCGCCTACTCGGCTTCGACGGGACAGGCCCTGCACACGGCGCTGGCCGAACTGTCCAGGGTGGCCGGCTGGGCCGCGATGGACGCCGGGGACCGCGCCGCCTCCGACCGGCTGCTGATCCAGGCGTTGCGGATGGCTCGCGCGGCAGGCGACGTGGAGATGGGCTGCTACGTCCTGGCGACGATGTCCCTCTCCGGGTATCTGGCCGGCCGGTGCGCGCAGGCCGCGGAGATGGCGTCCGCTGCCTATGCCCGTGGCCGCGGGCACGCGGCCCCCAGGGTTCTGGCGTTCTGCAAGCTGGCCGAGGCCCGGGCCCTGGCCAAGCAGGGCGACGGGGCCGGTGCGGGAGCGGCCCTGGCCCTGTGCGAGAGCCTGCTGTCGGGGCTCCGGCCCGGATCTCACGACCCCGGGTGGATCTCGTACATGACCCCCGGGCGGATGGCCACCGACGCGGTCGAGGTGCATCGGGACTTGGGCCGGACCCGGGCGGCGATGGTGTGGGCCGAGCGGGCGGGGGCGATGCCGGTGCAGCGCTTCACCCGGGCGGTCGGCATCCGGCGGGCCGTACTGGCCGGCGTCCACCTGATCGACGGGGACCTCGAACAGGCGCTCGCGGACGCTCACCGTGCGGTGGACATCCTGGGCGGGGTCCGCTCTCCCCGTGCCCATGCCTACCTGCACGACGTGGTGGGCCGGCTCGGCCGGTGGCGGGACGAGCCCGGGGTGCGCGAGGTCGTCCACCGGGTTCGTACCGAACTGCCATCGGCCATCTGACCGTTCGCTCTTGCAGGAGACCGTTCCCGCAGTGGTCGGCCCGCTCTACGAGGCTGCGGCCAGGCGGGTGACGCGGTGTGCGGCGTCGGCGGCACCGCGGATACCGCGCCGCGCGTACATCGCCAGCTGCGGTTGCATGCCGGCGAGTTCGCGGCGGGCGCGGTGGGAGGCCACGCCGTCCACCAGGTCGAGGCAGCGGGTGAGGAGGTCGACGGCCTCTTCGTGGCGGTCCTGGGCTGCGACCGCGCGGGCGATGTTGGCGAGGGTCAGCGCGCGGGTTCGGCGGTAGGCGTGGTCGGTGCGGTCAGTCAGGGCGGCGCGGTAGTGGCGCTCTGCGGCGGCGTGGTGGCCCATCTCGGTCAGGGTGCGGCCGGTGTGGGAGGCGACGACTGCGTCGGTGGGGCCGACAGCGGCCGCGTAGGAGGGCAGTGCGTCGGTTCCGGTGCGGGCCGCCTCCCGGGCAGTGTCGATCAGGGCCGAGGCGGCACTCGGGTTGCCGCTGGCGCCGTGGGCGCGGGCGGCGGTGATGAGCAGCAGGGCCTCGGTTCGCTTGTCGACGCGGCCGCGGGTGCGGGCGAGGGCGGCTTCGGCGAGGTCGACGGTGCCTGTGGGGTGGCCGAGGTCGAGGGCCTGGTGGACGAGGGCCCGCATGCCCCAGGCGGCCTGTCCGGTGCGGTCGTCGGGGTCGGCTTCGCGGGCGAGGCGGACGGCGAGCCTGTAGTGGTGTTGGGCTGCGCCTTCACGTCCGGCGTCGTGGCACTTGAAGCCGATGAGGGTGGCGAGGTCGGCGGCGGCGGCGAAGGCGTCGGCGCGGGCGCGGTCGTCGGCGTAGGTGCCGTGCAGCATGGGGGCGACGACGTCGCTCAGCAAGGTCCCGGCGACGCTGAGGCCGTGCCCGCCGCCCAGGAGCTCGTCGGAGGCACGGAAGGTAGCGGTGAACTGGCGCACCGCCATGGTCTCGCCGCTGCCGATCCTGCGGCCACGGCCGACGGCGGGCAGTGCCGCGGCTGTGCGGGGGCCCGGGGCCAGCGGGGCCAGGAGGGCCGCGGCGGAGAAGCCGAGGGCGAGAAAATCGCGGCGGTCGTGCACGAGAAGCCTTCCGGTTTCGATTGCGGCGGCCGAGAGGCCCAGGAGCATGAAGTCGGTGCTTGTGTCCTCGCCCAACCCGATCTCGGCGACCGTGACGGGCCGCCGGAGCCTTCTGGACAGCGCCTCGGCGACGTAGGCGGGGGTGTTGCCCACGGGGACGGCGCCGGAGCTTACCCAGGCGTGGACGGCCGAGCGGGACGTGGCCAGCCGGACTCCGCACTCGGCCGCCACTGCTCTGGTGGCGCGGGCCAGTCCTTCGAGGGTGAAATCGGCCGCTGCCATCACGTCGGCCAACTGCTGGTTCGGTGTTCTGGGTGTCGCCACTGTCCGCCCCTGGTGGTCGCGCCACCGACGGACCCGGCCGGTGGTGTCCACGCTAGCGCCGCGGCGCACTCACGGTCCGCGACTCTGAGAATGCAGCACACCGCATTCCGCACAACCCGTTTGACGGGACGTCGGGAACGGCGCAGGAGCCGGGGGGCGCGGTCAGATCACTGGGGGGCGTCCGGCCAGGGTCAGGCGCCACGCGGTGGCCCAGGAGATCGGGCTCCGCTCGCCGTGGCCGCCGCGGAGTCCCTCCCACAGGCCGGAGAACCACGGGAGCAGCGAGCGCGGAGCGTGCCGGGCCCGCAGGACGGTGATGGCGACCCAGGTGGCGATGTAGACGGGGACCAGAGGCACGGGCAAGCGCCGGTAGGCGACCCAGACCCGGTTGCGGGCGACCAGGCGCTGGTAGAGGGCGTGGCGGGCGGGGTCGCTGGCGGGGTGGTGGACGACCACCTGCGGCGCGTAGTAGCCCGTCAGGCCCGCGTTCCAGCACCGCAACGCCAGGTCAAACCCCTCGTGGTAGAGGAAGAAGTGCCCGGGCCATCCTCCGACCTCCTCGAACGCCTGGCGGCGGACGAGGAGGACGCCTTCGGCCATCGCCGCGACGGTGCCGGGCCGGTCGGGGTCGGCGGTGCGCAGCCGGGGCACCCAGCGGCGGACGGTCTGCCCGGTGTCGGGGTCGGCGATCCGGGGCTGGACCCAGGCGGCCTCGGGGTGCCGGCGGGCCTCTGCCACGAGGCGGGCCAGGGTGTCGGGGGCGGGCAGGTGGGCGTCGTTGTCGAAGAAGAACACGAACTCGCCGCCGCCGTCGGCGTTTGCCAGCGCTTGGGCGCCGATGTTGCGGCCCTCGGGGATGCCCACGTTCTGGGGCAGCGCCAGGGTCGTCACGCCGGCGGGGACATGCTCGGGCTGGACGCCGTTGCCGACCACGATCACGCGCAGGTCGACGCCCTCCTGTGCGAGGAGGGACTGTAGTGCCGCCGCCTGCTCGGGGCGGTCGTTCATGGTCAGGACGACGGCATCGACCGCCGCGGTATCGGTCTCGGTGGGACTCATGCGCGCTCCGGGAGCTGGGTGCCAAGTGGCGTAAGAGACGGGGCGGTCCGGTGTGCACCAGTCAATCGGCCAGTGCTGGGCCGATGGTAGGGGGTCGGGGCCGCGCGCGTGTTCATCGCGTTCATGATCGCTGGCGGACGGCGCCGGGGCGGGCTCAGCGCGTGGCCGGGACGCGGAGCAGGTCGTGCTGCCCACTGCGCCGGGTCTATGGTCTCGTCGGCGTCCGCCATGCGCCGCGCGGAAGCGGCCCTGAGCGCCTCGCGGCAGCGCCGGATCCTGCCTTCCACCCGGTGCCTCTGGCGCAGCAGGCGCAGGCCCTGCAGGTAGCAGTCGAGCTTGTCCGCGTCGTGGGCGCATCTGGCGTCGGGGGCGTCGTCGTCCTCGAATTCGGCGATCGCGCCGAGTACGACGTCTTGGACGTTCGGGTGTGCGGCGGCGACCTGGTCGGCGGCCACGGTGCGGGGGTCGGACAGGTCGTGCAGGACGCACAGCATGGCGGTGTGTTCGGGGTTCACGCCTTCCATCGCGGCCAGGGCGGGTCCTATGACGGCGGTGCTGTCGCCCTGGTCGGCGATGATCTCGGTCGCGCCTAAGGGAACACCGTCGTAGCGCCAGCCGATGCGCGGCATCTCCCCGGCTTCCCGGGCCTCGAACAGGAGAACAGCAGCCCCCGTGATCCGGGGCTCGCTCGTTTGTTGGGTCACGTCGCAAGCTCCTGCCGGTGCGTCAGATCGTCTGCCCCAGAAGGTAGTGGATCGGATCCAGCTTGCGTGCCGATATCTGGGAGACGGCGCGCAGTCCGAGAAGGCCAATGGTCCAGCAGAGCAGTTGTCGTGATGCGGGGACGACCGGCCGGCCGCGGCTTGGTAACAGGCCGGTCTCCGTACATACGTCCGCTGGCCACCATCGCGACCCTTTTTGATCATGAACACGATGAACGTGTCCGTACCCTCCGCCCCCTGCCCGGACGGGCAGCGTGCCGGTTTCACTGGGACGACCGCAGCGCGAAGCGGCGCAGACCCGAACCCAGGGTCAGTTCGCGTCATATGCGCTGTTTTGTAGTGCGGTGTGCACGAGTTCGCATGTCCGGACGGCCCGCCTCGTCGCCCCGCTCAGGGGGCGTCCGATGGCTCCGGCCGCTCGAACCGGCTATGGGTGCTGCCCGAAGAGGAGGGAGCAAGGGTGGACGCCCAGCCCGGCCGGGCCCGCCCGCCCGGAGATCGCCCGCACCGAAAAGTGCCCCCCGAACGTGCCTCCCGCCAGGGGCCGATCTGCTGTGTGCTTGTTCCCCGTGAGCGCCCCGGGTGCCGGCCAACCGCCGCGGGGGCTACGGCGTCCGTGCCATGTATGCCCGGACCGAGCCGGCCTGCCCACGTCCCCGAGGAGCGGTGACGCCCCCGTGCGTACCGCGCAAGGTGAGGAACGGAGATTCAGATGAGCCCGAACAGTACCCGTTGGATGGAACACGTCATCGGGGTCGCACAGAGGGCGCCGCAGTCAGGTCTGCGGGTCGGCGTGGCGCTCGTTTCCGAAAGCAACGAGCTGATCTGCTCCGCCTTCGAGGGCGAAGTACCCGACACATCCTGGTACCGCACCCTGCGGGGCAGGATGCAAGAGCTCGGAACATCCAGCGCCCAGAGCGTCTATCTGACGGTCAACTCCCTGTCGGCTAACCGGTCGTTCGAACTGGCAGAGCTCCTGGCGGACGTGCGGATCGACAGGGTGTACATCGGCCTGCCGGACCCCGCGCTGACGACCTACCTCAGCGGCGATCCCGTCACCGAGCGAGGCCACGTACTCCGGTTCCCCGACGACCTCCAGCGCCAGATCCTGCACCAGAACCGAGACCTTTACACGGCGAGCGGGCAGAGCATCGAGTGCAACCCCCACTACTCCACCCACCGGATCAGCGAAGCCGTCACCGCCAAGCTGTTGTCCATGGGGTTCGCGCTGACCAAGGACGACGTCAACGCGCACCGGGGGAGGGCGGCGCTCGCCTCTCTCATCTCCCAAAGGTACGGAGCCGAGTACAAGGACGCGGATCGCGCCGTAGGCGACGCACTGGCCGCCGCGTTCGACGCGAAGTACGGCACCTACGACTACGCGTTCGACGCCCGCACCGCCAACGCAGGGTGGGCCGACGATTTCATGTCGGTGTACAGGAGGACGTCCACACGGCCCCTGTCCGCGGTCAGTGTCCTCAACGTCGGCGTCGGCGCTGGCCAAGAAGCAGCGGCCCTGTTCTCCGACTGCCCACGAATCACCTTCGCTGATATCGCGGAAAGTGGCCTCGCCAACATAAGTGGACGCATTCCCCATTCGAGAACCGTCGTCTCCAGCGCTGAGGATCTGTCCGCCCTGCCAGACGACAGTTTTGATCTGTATGTGTCCTTGAGGACGTACAACTCGTCATTCTTCGACACGTCCGCAGCGGCCCGGGAAGCGCACAGAGTAATGAAGCCCGGCGCGGTGATTATCCTCTCCGTGGCCAACGGGTTTCTGTATACTCGGCGAGGCTGCGTCGTGCCGGGGCTGATCATTCCCGGAACTGAATTCGTCGACCTCTACCGTGGAATGGAAACGGCGGATCTGATAGGCGCGGACCTCGAGTGCGCTGGATTCAAAGACGTTCGAATGCTCCCCACAAGTACCGAGATCTACCTGTCGGCGGTCGCCGTCTGACGCCTCCACCCGCCCGGCCGGCCGCGGTCGCGACGCCCCGTCGGAGCCGCGGGAAGGACGGCGGAGGGCAGGGGCGGCCGGGCGGCCTGGAGGGGCAGTGTGAAGGAAGGGCTTCTGCAATGAACGGGCGAACGACGGTTGCCGACCGCATCCTGCAGTTCAACGACGTACTGGCGGGCACGACGCTCGAACTGCCCCCCGGGTTCAGGGTTGTCAACCCTTTCAGCGGCCACCAGAAGGAGCGCGTCCGCGAGGTGACGACCGCGTTCTACCGCAGGTACTACGACGACGACAAGCCCCGCCGGCTGGTCCTGGGCAGCTCGCCCGCCCGCCGGGGCACGGCCGTGACCGGGGTGCCGTTCGAGGACGCGAAGCTCCTGGAAAGCGACACGGGAGTCGACATCGCCGACGGCTATGCGGTGAGCCGGCCCTCTGCCGGGTTCCTGCACGACGTCATCGCGCGCTACGGGGGCCGGACACGGTTCTACGCCGACTTCGTCATGAGCTTCGTGTGCCCGCTCGGCCTGGTGAGAGCGAATCCCCAGGGAAGGGAGGTCAACTGCAACTACTACGAGAGCAAGACGCTGGTGGAGTGCCTGCGGGCCTTCCTCGTGGACGCCCTGGAGCGCCAGTTGGCATTCGGGACCGACACTTCGGTGTGCTACTGCATCGGCAGCAGCGGGAACTTTAAATTCCTCTCGGCGCTGAACGACGACCAGGGGTACTTCAAGAAGATCGTGCCCTTGGAGCACCCGCGCTTCATCACGCAATACAACGGCGACAGGAAAGAAGAATTCGCCGAGAAATACCTCAGCGCTCTGCGCGGAGAAGTTGATTAGCAGCGGCGCCCAGCGCAGTTCCACCCGCGGCTGGCTCCCCGGCTGAGGGCGCCCAACCGGACGGATCGAGAAGAAGGAGAACAGCACAGTGGTGTCAGACGGCAGGATCCTGGTCCACTTCGGCCCGCAACACGTCAGCGTCCACCGCGCCCGGGGCGGCGGGCTGCAGGTGCTCACGAGGGAGCGGCTTCCGTTCGGGGCCGGCCTCGCCGGCGAGGCCCTGGCGGAGCGCGTCGGCGAGTTCTGCGCCGGGCTCAAGGAGTACGCCGAGGCCATCGACAACAAGACCACGCGAGTGCACGCCACCGGTGTCCTCCAGCGGCTCCCGCAGCCGGAAGCGGCCGCGCTGGTCAACAGCGTCTACGTCGACACGGGCCTGTACTTCAACATCGTGGGGCCCGAGCTGGAGCGGTTTTACCTGGACACGGCCCTGGCCGCCTGTGGGTCGACCGACATGCTGGAAGGCCTGGTCCGGCGCGAGTTCCGGACGGCCGTCGTCTGCGGCAGCTTCCAGCAGTCGCTGGGGGACATCGAGGGCACCATCGCCCAGCTGCGCGAAACCGGCACCGAGGTGCTCAGCCCCCGCAGCACCAGGATCAAACCGGAGACCGAGGGCACCAACTTCATCCTCTTTGACTATCAGGACCTGCTGAAGAACCCGCGCGACACCTGGCGGCACAAGTACGTGCATATGGACGCGTTTCGGCGAGCCGACGCCGTTGTCGTGTGCAACCCGGGCGGTCGTGTCGGAAGCGGCACCGTCTTCGAGCTCGGCTTTATGTCTGCGCTCGGCAAGAGGGTCATCTTCACGGAGGAGCCCCAGGGCGTGTCGGTGTCCTTCCCCTGCGAGGTGGGCCTGGGCGCCTGCGCCCAACCCGCTGAGGACCGACGCACCCACCCTTCCCGGATCCACGCCCGGATCGCGTCGCGGTGAACGGTTCAGTCCCCGGGAAAAGGTCGCCTGCTCGTCCTCTCTGCCCAACCCGACCCCGCTTCTCGGCTACGAAGATACGGAAAGGACTCCCGCCGGTGGAACACATCGACATAGCGCGCGACAGGCTGCGAGAGATCGTGGCGTCAGTCCTTGAGATGGACAAGGACGCCATCGAGCCTGGTGCCCACTTCTACGAGGAACTCGGCATGAGCTCCTTGGAGAAGACCGAGGTCGTGGTCGCCGTCGAGCGCGAGTTCGGAGCCCTGTCCACCCAGGAAGCGGTAGCCTTCACCAGCCTCGACGCCGCGGTGACCGTGCTTGGCGAGCGGGCGAGGAGCCTCCAGCGGATCGACCTGATCGACCACCTGGTGGCACGCCATGTGTCCGCGGGCCGGGGCGACCGGGCCAGCTACCTCGACCCCCAGGCGGGGGAGATCACCTACGCGGGCCTCCTGGAGGCGGCCCGGGGGTACGCGGGCGCCCTGCGGGCCGCCGGAGTACCCGACGGCGCCCGCGGCCTCCTGGTCGCCGACGACTCCGTGGCGACCGTGGCCGCCGTCCTCGGCCTGTGGTGGCACGGCTGCATCCCCGTGGTGATCAGCCCCGTGCTCACGGACGACGAAGTCCGCTACATCGCCGCCGACTGCGCCGCAGCGATGGTGCACCTGGACGCAGCTCCCGCGCGCCAGCGCGCCCTGGAGGCGTGGTTCACCACGACCACCCGCTTCGCCGGCGCCGACGTCCGCGCCGCCCTGGCGACGGCCTCGGCCGGCCCCGCGTACCACCCCGAGGTGGCCGGGCCGCCAGCCGCGTGGGGGGCGGGGAGCGAGGCGCTCGTGCAGTACACCTCCGGCAGCACCGGCATGCCCAAGGGGGTGCGGCACTCGGCGGGCGCGATCGCGGCCATAGCCGACGGCGTCGGCACGGTCCTGGCGCTGACGCCCGACGACACCGTGCTGTCCAGCGCCCGCATGTCCTTCGGCTACGGCTTCGGCAGCTCCGTCCTGTGTCCCCTGGCCGCCGGCGCTCGCGTCGCGCTCATCAGCGGCACCGTCGACGTCCACTCCCTTACCGCCGCGCTGCAGCATTACCGGCCCACCGTGCTGTTCTCCGTCCCGCGGCTGTACGCGGCGCTGCTGAATGCCGCCGCAACGGAGCTTGCCCCCGGCAGCGTCGACTCCGTGCGGCTGTGTGTGGCGGCGGGCGAGAACCTGCCCGGTCCCCTCAGCGAGCGGATCCGCGCCGCCTTCCACGCCGAGCTGCTCAACGGCCTCGGCGCGACTGAGGTCCTCTACATCGTCGTCGGCACTCCGCCCGGGGAGGACCGGCCGGGGACCTTCGGGGTCCCGGTGCCCGGGATCACCGCGACCGTCCGCGCGGCTGACGGCACGTCCGTCGCCGACGGGGAGCAGGGCCGGCTGCACATTGCCGGCCCGACCGTCGCGCTCGGCTACATCGGCCGGCCGGAGGCCGCGGCGGTCACCTTCGCCGACGGCGGCGCCTACACCGGCGACGTGGTGCGCCGTGCGCCGGACGGCACGTTCACCCATCTGTGCCGCGCCGATGACGTGCTCAACCTGGGCGGCTACAAGGTCGTGCCCAGCGAGATCGAGGGCGTCGTCCGCGGTACCGACGGAGTCCAGGACTGCGTGGTGGTCGGCGGCCGCGACGCCGACGGCCTGGAGCAGGCCGTGGCGTACCTGGTGGCCCGGCCGGGAGCCGACGAGGCCGTGGTGCGGCGCGCGGTGACCGCCGCGATCCGTGGCGGTCTCGCCGCCTTCAAGCGCCCCGCCCGCCTGGAGTTCCTCGAGCAGCTCCCGACCACGTCGACCGGCAAGGTTGCCGCCTTCGAGCTGAGGAAGGCGGCAACCCGACCGTGACCTGGGACATCACGGGCATGGCGGCCGTCGCCAACGTCGGCGCCACCCCCGGGGAGATCTTCGCCGCGCTGTGCGCGGGCCGGGAGAGCCGCAGGCCCCTGATAGCGTTCGACCCGGACAAGTACCGGGCGGCGTACGCCTACGAGATCGACGACCGGCCCGAGGGCGGCGACCTGCCACGGCGCGCCACCCGCTGGCTGACCACCGTCGTGCGCCAGGCGGCCGCCGACGCCGGCCTGGGCGAGGACCTGTCCCAGGTGCCCGTGCTGGTCGGCACGACCATGCGCGAGCAGCGCAGCCTCGAACTGCGGTGGCGCGACGGCGCGGACGTCGCCCTCGCTGACCTGCACTTCGGCACCGCGCTGAAAGCGGCCTTCGGGGCGTGCACCACGTACACCTTCGCCAACGCCTGCTCCGCCTCGCTGTACGCGCTCGGCATGGCCACCGACATGATCGAGGCCGGCATGGCCGACACGGTCGTCGTCGCGGGCACCGACGCCGCCACCGAGAGCGGCTTCGGCACGCTCGACCGGGTGCAGAACGACCTCCCCGACGCGCTACGCCCCTTCGACGCCACGCACAAGGGCATGCTGATGGGGGAGGGCGCGGCGGCCGTCGTCGTCCAGCGCGCGGGCACCGGGAGCGGGCCCGTGCAGGCCCGGGTGCGCGGTGTGTCCATGAACTGCGACGCCCACCACGCCACCGCGCCCGACCCCGACGGCATCACCCGCGCCGTGATCGACGCCCACAGCAGAGCAGGGGTGCGGGCGAGCGACATCGACCTGGTGATGCTGCACGGCAGCGGAACCCCCCGCAACGACACGACGGAGGCGAGCGTCCTTCGCCAGATCTTCCAGGGCGCGGGGGAGGGCCCGCGGATGACCGCCATCAAGGCGATGACCGGACACACCCTGGGCGGCTCGGGACTGCTCAGCCTCGTCGTGGCGGTGCTCGCCATGAAGAACCGGACGGTACCCCCTGTCCTGGGCCTGGCCGATCCGATCCCGGAGGCCGCAGGGCTGCGCCTGGTGCAGGGCAGCCCGGCCGCCGGCGAACTGGTCATCGCTCAGATCGACGCATTCGGCTTCGGAGGGATCAACGCCGTCGCGATCGTGGAGGCAGCCCGATGAACGCCACGAACACCAGGAGGGGTCCGAACGCCCGGGAGGTCGTCGTCACGGGCATCGGCCTGGCGCTGCCCGGAGTCGCGACGTACGGCGACCTCCTCGGACCGCTGCCGGGCGAGGGCGGCTTCGACCCGGCCACCGGACTGATTGGACGCGAGCTGCGCCACAAGGACCGCGCGTCCCGGCTTGCCCTGCGCGCGGCCGAGTTCGCCCTCCACGACGCCGGTCTGACCGACGCCGACAACACGTTCACGGGCACGGCCGACTCGACCGCCGTCGTGGTCAGCACCAACCTGGGCAACGCGGACAGCGTCTGCGAGGCCACCGACACCATCGCCACGGCAGGCGTCATGGGTCTCAGCCCCTTGGGCCTGCCCCAGACCTCAAGCAACGTCATCGCTGGCTGGGTGGCCATCCGCTACCGGCTGCGCGGCCCCAACCTCACCATCTGCAACGGCGCAACGAGTGGTCTGGACGCCGTGGCCTGGGCCCGCAACCTCATCATCGCTGGGCGCGCCGAAGCAGCCGTCGTCGTTGGCGTCGAACCCGCAGGCGACGTGGCGACGAAGATCTTCGGCCAGCAGTCCGCCGACGCGGCGGTCGCGGCCGTACTGGAACCCGCGGAAGCGGCCGCTTCCCGTGGCTCACGACCCCGGGCCACGATCACCGGCTACGCACGGGCCGAAAACCTCGCCGCGGCGCTGGCGTTGGCCGAGGTGCCCGAGGAGGGGTCTGTCGGGCTGTGGCTCGCGGACGAGGCGGAAGCCGCCGGAGCGGGCTGTCTGCTCGCAGCCCCACGCCGGATCGACCTGGAATCCCAGTTGGGCCCGCTGTCCGGGGCGCTCGGTGTCCTGCAGTGCGCTGCCGCGGCCGCCTACCTGGAGGGCGACGCCACCGGCAACGTTCTGGCCACGGCCGGAGGCCCGCGCGACGACGCGACGGCCGCCCTGCTGCTGACTCCCTCGCCGGCCTCTCGCCCATTTACGCAGGAACGAGGACAACACCCATGACCACCGCGAGCGTGCCCATCGAGGAGCTCCGCGCCCTGATAGCCGTCGTACTGGAGACCGAGCCCGAGGAGGTCACCGACGACGCGCACTTCGCCCACGAGCTCGACATCGACTCGCTGCTGATACTGGAGATCTCCACCCGCGTGGAGAGCGCGTTCGGTGTCCCGGAGAACGCCGTCGCCGCCAGCGGCGCCACTACCCTCGCCGAGCTGCACGCCTTCCTCACCTCACAGCTCACCCGCGAGACGCCGGCCTCCCCGCTCATCCGCCCCAGGCCGGTGAACGACCCGGTGGCGCGCCTGTTCTTGCTCCACCACGCCGGCGGCTCACACCTGCTCTACCGGGGCTGGGCGGAGCACTTCCCCGACGACTGGGAACTGTGCCTCCTGGAGGCCCCCGGCCGCGGCAACCTCCAGGCCCTGCCGCTGATCGACGACTGCGACCTTCTGGTCCACTACTTCCACACCGCCATCGCACCACTGCTCGACCGGCCCTACGGGTTCTTCGGCCACAGCATGGGCGCCCTGATCGCCTACCAGCTCACCCGCCGACTCCTCCACGAGGGGGAACCGCTCCCCTCCTGGCTGGGAGTGTCCGCCTTCGGCGCGGCACTCGGCGACGCCAGCGCCGTCAGCAGCCCTCACCTGATGGCCGACGATGAACTGCGGGCCTGGCTGCGGAGCGGCGGCGGCAGCCCACCGCAGCTCCTCGACAACGACGATGTGTGGCACAAGTTCGCCCCGGTGTTACGCAGCGACTTCAAACTCGTGGACACCTGGGCTCCGCCCCGCAGCCCCGAGCCGCTGCCCGTCCCGCTCAGTGCATTCGCGGGCCTGCACGACAAGCTGATCGACGCGGACCGGCTCGTCGCCTGGCGGGGGCTCACGACGGACTTCCGCGGACTTGAGAGGTACGACGGCGACCACTTCTACCTGATGGGCCACCAGCGGCAGCTCGCCGCCGCCATCACGGCCGCGATGCGCCCTACAGTTCCGTGAGCCCGCTCCTGCCACCAGAGCCCCCGCCAGAGGATCAACCCCAACGAGGTGCCGGCGAATGGTGCGGGAGCGAGCCCTCAGGCGTCGGGGTCGACTTCGGGGTGGGTGAACCGCACGGGCCGGCCCAGCGATCGGGCGTAGGCGATCTCGGCCCGGGTGCTGTCACCGATGTAGTCGCCTACCACGAGCACCTCATCGGCGAGCAGGATCTTCGACCGGTGCAGTTCATCGAGTCGGATCTTCAGCGCCTCGGCCTCGACGGGATCGGACCACATTGCGTGCGGCGACTTCAGGTCGCAACCCGGCTTGACGACAATCCTCCCGGCCATGGTCTCCCGCAGATCAACCTCGGCCATCTCGGCCATGAAACGGGTGGAGCCGCAGATCGCGACGATATGAGGGAAGCTCAGCTGCTTCTTCGCCTCGGCGAGCTTCTCCTCGGGGGTGATCACTTGCGGGGACGACACTGGTTCCTCCTGGTGGTGCGGCCCGAGGGGTGCCTGCGGAGACGAGAACGAAGGCATCCAAGATCATCTTTTGGTGAACGATGTGGACACCCGCGCGACCGCACTCTATGCGAAGAGCATCCCCACCCGGCGCCGCGGCGCCCGCCGGTCGGCGCGACGTTCCGCCTGTGCGGTGGCGAACCGATTGCCTTGCCACGAAGAGCCGGTGTCGGCCACCGCGTCCACCGCCTCGATCGGCCGGTTCACGCCGCAGGGCGCCGCGGTGTCGGCCTGGCCGGCCGGTTTCCTGCCGGCAGCTGGCGGCGGTGCCGGGTAGCACCACCACCCGAACGAGGGAGGCGCAAGCAGATGACCGCATTGACGGAGCGCTGTCCGTCGGCGACCTTGCGGACCCGCCGCACCCGGCGCGGCCCGACGCAGCTCGCTGAGCGCCTGACGGCCGGCCGGGCCGGGGAGCTGGTCGTGCTCGGCCAGCTGCCGCAGGCCTGCGGCAGAGGTGTCCACCCCACGCTCGCTCCACACATCACCCGCCACATCGCCCTTCGGGCCGAACCCGTCACCGGCACCCCCAGGCCCGCGTCCTGACCGCCCCGACCAGCTGCCGCCCGCCCATCATCCGGCCCACTATCGCTGTGCGCTTCGACGAGGAGACCATGTCCACCGCAGCTCACCAGCCCGCCACCGCGCCGGCCGCCGCGCCCTCCACACCCGGCCGCACCGCGGACGGGGAGCAGATCACGGCGATCGCCGACACGCTGGCGCTCGCGTACGGACTGCACCCGGCAGAAATCACGCGAATTCCGGAGGGCACCGCGACGGACAACTACGCCGTCGTGGACCAGACAGGCCATTGGTACTTCGCCAAGGTCTATCGCGGTCGAGATCGCCTGACCCTTGATCGGGCCTCGGTCGAACTGTCCGAGTACGCCGCCGACGGAGGTGTCGCCACCGCGCGGGCAATCCGGACGCGCGGGCACGAACTCATCGAGACACACGGCCGCCTGCCGATGTCGCTGTGGTCGTACGTGTCGCACAGCGAGACTGCCGAGGGGACCCTGAGGGGTGCGCGGTGGGCAGCGGCCGGCACTGCGATGGGCTGCCTCCACCGCCGACTCGCCACTCACCCCGCCGCGGCACCCGCCCTGGAACCTGGTGCCGCCTTGTGCGACATGGCCAACGCACGCCACCGCTTCGAGAGACTGATTCTCGCTTACCAGACCAGGGCGTCACTTGGGGAGTTCGAGGCCTGGGCTCTGCAGGCGGCGCGCGAGCGGCAAGCCGTCCTGGGCGACGTCGAGCGCATCCTCGCTTCACTTCCACAGCTGACGGTCCAGGTCATGCACGGCGACCTGGCCGGCCCCAACGTCCTGGTGAAGGACGACGATGTCGCCGCGATCGTGGACTTCGGACCACCCACACCTGGGTACCTCGCCTGGGAGATCGTGCGCCTTGGCTGCGACCCCAAGAGCGTCCTGTCCAACGGTGTGGAGAGCTGGCTCAAGGGATACACCGATCTCGCCCTCGCCTATCGAGACGCCAACCCCAAGGCGCCCGCGGAGGACCTCCTGTCCTCGCTTCGTGTCGGCTGTGCAGCCAAGATCTGCTCGACCTTTCCTCTGTCGGCACCAGTGGAACGACCGCACCTCGTCGATGCCGCCCTCGAGTCCTACGCGCGGGCACGGCACGAGGTAGCTCTGATGCTGCTGAACCGGCTACCTGTCTTGGAGGAGGCCCTCCGTGACGCTCTTCGCTGAGTGCATGACCTGTATGTGTCACGCACGCCGCTGTCCCGGAGAGCGAACTCGACTGTCCGGCCGCCGTCCGCCAGGCGACATGCCGCCCAAGTCCCCCCGACGAGGGAATCCCCACCGAGTCGCCCGCCACCGCGCCGACCTGGCACTAGGGTGATCAAGTGAGTTCCCAAGTCCCCCTGATGGAACGGGCCTTGAGCCCGGAGCGAATCGCCCGCATCGGGCAGGAGATGCAAACGACCTGCCCCGGCTTCGACGCCGTCTCCTTCACCGCCCAGGTCGCCGCCGACCTGCCCGGCCTGGAGCTCAAGGCCCGCATCACCCGCACCGCCGAGGGCCTGCACCAGCACCTGCCCGTCACCGGGCCGGCTGCCCTCGACGCCGTGCTGCGCTCCCTGCCGGCAACTCCGGAAGCCGCCGGTGCGGAGACCGAGTTCGGCCTCTACACCTATGCCCCACACTCCGCCTACGTCGCAGCTCACCACCTCCACCCCGACAGGCTCGTCTCCGAGGCGGGGCTGACGCAGCTGGACGACCCGCACGCCCACGATCTGACGCTCGCCGTCCTCGACGCGCTCCGCACCGGCGCCCCCGCCTACGTCGTCCGCTGACCGTCCAGCCGAACCGAGGAGAACCGAGTGACCGACACCGCCGAACCGGCCCCCGACCTGGTGGCCTACCTGGCCGCCCACGCCGCGCCGGCCGCGTGCGCGGACGCACTGATCCGCGACGACCAGGGACGGGTACTGATCGTCGACCCCGTGTACAAGCCTGGCTGGGACCTGCCCGGCGGCATGCTCGAAGACGAGGAGCCCGCCGACGGCCTCACCCGGGAGCTGCGGGAGGAACTGGGCCTGGAGGCGCAGGTCGGCCGGCTCCTCGTCCACGACACCGTGCCGCCCGACCGGTTGGGCCGCACCATCCTGGCCCTGGTCTACGCCGCCCACCCCGCCGCGCCCGTCGACGTCGAGCGCCTGC
Source organism: Streptomyces viridifaciens (assembly GCF_001888885.2). Classification (NCBI taxonomy): domain Bacteria; kingdom Bacillati; phylum Actinomycetota; class Actinomycetes; order Kitasatosporales; family Streptomycetaceae; genus Streptomyces; species Streptomyces viridifaciens. Next base: position 249,438 of record NZ_CP090840.1, on the reverse strand, counting down.
CGCTGCAGCACAGCGAGATCCGCGAGGCCCGCTTCGCCACCGAGCAGGAAGCGATGCGGCTGCTCGCCGCCCCGGTCGCGGCCCGCCTGGCCGGGGCGGCCCGGGCCGAGCGCGGCGCGCACATCGCAGTGCTGCGCGACGGACGGCGCGTGCTGCGGGACGGGCTCGACTACTACCGGCAGCTGCCGGCGCCCATGGCCGCGGCCACCGTGCTCGTGCGGGACGCCGAGGGCCGGATCCTGGTCCTCGACCCGCGGTACAAGGACCACTTGGAGCTGCCCGGCGGCATGGTGGAGGCCCACGAGACTCCGCGCCAGGCGGCCGCGCGCGAGCTCGCCGAAGAGCTCGGCCTGCGCGTGCCGGTCGGCCGGCTGCTGGTCTGCGACTGCAACCCGGCCACCCTGTCCCGGCACGGCCGCGCCCTGACCTGCCACGTCTACGACGCCGAACCACTGGACCCCGCCCAGGCCAAGGCGCTGCGCTTCACCGACGGGGAGATCCGCGCAGCCCTGTGGCTGCCACCGAAGGACGCCCAGGAGGTGCTGCCGGCGGTGCTCGCCGACCGCGTGGCCGCCGGCCTCCAGGCGCTGGAGCGCGGCACCGTCGTAGAGATCGACCGCAGCACCGGCCCGGGCGCCGACGCGGCTGCCGAGTCCGGGAGGGACGCGTGACCGCCCGCACTCCGGGCCGGGACCGCCAGGGGGGGAAGGCGATGAGCATGGCAGGCCGACACAGCCGTCCGACCGAGATCTGGCAGGCCAGCGACGGTGACACCGACCAGCACCTGAAGGCGCTGACGACCGGCCGCCCGGTCGTCGAGGAAGGCGTCAGCGTCCCGGACGGAGGCGACCGTGTCTTCCTCTCCCGGCGCGTCTTCCACCCGGACGGGCGGGTGCACAGCTGCCTGGTCCGCCTCGACTTCGCCGGCCTCTTCCCGTTCCCGCCGCCCGACCGGCCCCTGGCCGGTGAACCGTGACGGCCCGCCCGCTGCACTGCCTCTCCGCGGTGTCCGCGGTGGAGGAGACCAGTGGACGCGGGAAATCGAAAGGTCCGCCTTCGACCAGGGGCGCCGGGAATCGCCGGGCTTGATCGGACAACTCGAACAGCGGCAGGATCTCCAACCCGAACGCCATTCCCGACTGTGCATCAACTTCTATGCCAAGCAGAGTTGTTGACGTCTGCGGGCGATATGACGGCGCTGGGTCGCGCTGTGCTCACCTTCCAGGAAGAGGGGCTCTACGAATGATCGACTTCGAGGTGCTGACGGCTTCCGCCCGCCGCGAGGGAATCGAACGCTTCGGGGTCGGCGTCGTGGTCCGCGACCGCTCGGGCCGAGTCCTGCTGATCCGGCGGGCCGCCCATGACGTCCTGCCCGGCCTGTGGGAGTACCCGGGTGGCGGCTGCGAGGACGGTGAGGCGGTGGACGCCGGCGCCGCCCGCGGGCTCGCCGAGGAGACCGGCCTCACGAACCTGCGCCTGGAGTTCGCGCGCACCCTGGACTTCACCAACACGAACGGCCGCCGGGTGCGGCAGTTCGTCTTCACCACCGTCGTCCCGGACGGCACGACCGCGGTCCTGTCCTGCGACCACGACGGCCAGCAGTGGGCGTTGCCCGAGGCGCTGCCGCACACCGGCGACGGGCAGCGCGAGGTCATCACGTGGCTGGCCGGCCGCCTCGCCACCCTCGGCTGGCGGCCCGTCGGCGGCCACCTCACCACCATCGCCCGGCCCGCCGCCTACGCCAGCTTCCTCGTCACCGACCCCGCCGGCCGGATCCTCGGGATGCACTCGGCCATCGACCCGGCCGTCTGGGGTTTCCCCGGCGGGATGGTCGAGAACGGCGAGTCCCCGTTCGACGCCGCGGTGCGCGAGGCCCGCGAGGAACTCGGCCTGGATCTGGCCGCGGAGAACCCGCAGGTTCTCCGCCGCCTGATCGCCGTGATCCACACCCAGGCCGACGCCGACTACCCGGTGCCGGTGCTTGGCCACATCTTCGACGGCGGCACCCTGACCGCCGAGCAGCAGGCCCGCATCCGCCTCGACCCCGCCGAGCACACCGAGCACCGCTTCGAGACAGCCCACGACTGGCGCCACCACATGGACCTGGCCCACTACCAGCGGCTGCGGCAGGTCCTGCGCGCCCACCGGAGCGGACGCGCGCTCTACCTGGAACGCCCCGCCCGTCCGGACGACGACTTCGAAGGCGTGCTGGTCCTCGTCACCGACCCGGCGGGCCGCCTGCTGATGCACCTGCGCGACACCGGCCCCGGCCCCTGGCCCGGCTACTGGACTCCGCCCGGCGGCTGGCGCGAAGGCGAGGAGAGCGCCGAGGAGAGCGCGGTACGCGAGGTCCGCGAGGAGGCCGGCATCGAGATCACCGGGCTTCGGACCCTCCCCGACCCCCACCCCGACCTCGGCCTCCCGCTCACCCGCGTCCTGCACGCCGCCTGGAACGGTTCCGAGAACGACCTCCAGCTCGGCGACGAGGGCCGGGCCCTGCGCATGGTCCCCCTGGCCGACGTCCTCAACCTCCACGTCCCGCCCTACCTGCAGCACTACCTCCCGCTGCTCGCTGGCAGCCAGCCCGAAGGAGTCCGCCCGTGAACACCGCACCGACCCCCGTCCGCCAGCCGGCCGTGCCGCGGCCGTGGCAGCAGCACGGCCGCGAGACCCTGCTGGACACCCGCTCCTACCTGATCCAGCGCGACACGGTGACCCAGCCCGACGGCACCCAAGGGGACTTCGAGTTCCACCAGGCCCAGCTCGACGGCGCGCTGACGGTCGCGATGGACGACCAGGGCCGGATCGCCATGGTCCGCTACCGCTCCTACGTCCACGGCGAGGTCCTCACTCCGCCCGGCGGGAATCTCGACCCGGGCGAGGACCCGCTGGAGGGAGCCCAGCGCGAACTCAAGGAGGAGTCCGGCATCACGGCCGCCACGTGGAGCCCGCTCGGCCGAATCGCGCTGATGACCAAGAGCACCGCTCACCTGCACATGTTCCTCGCCCGGGACCTGACGGCCGGTGAGCAGGAGCTGACCAGCACCGAGACGGGCATGACCGTGGAGTGGTGGCCGCTGGAGGAGGCGGTGGCCGCCGCGATGGACGGCCGGCTCCTGCTGTCCGGAGCGGTGGTGTCGGTCCTGATGGCCGCCCAGGCCGTCGATGCAGCGGGGCGCGCGTGAGCGCCCAACCGTCGGCGCAGGCGCCGGCCCGGGTGCACGCCTGGGCGATCCCGGAGCGCGAGTACGCCCGCCAAGAGCAGCGCCGGGGACGCCGGCACGCGTACATCCGGCTCGACCCCGCTCGCACCGCCCTGGTGGTGGACATGGTGCCGTTCTTCGACGGGCCGTACGCGCGCGGCATCATCCCGCAGATCGAGGCGCTGGCGGCCGCCCTGCGTCAGGCCGGCGGCCTGGTGGCCTGGGTACTGCCGGGCGACGGCGAGCCGAGCGCTGCCCGCCAGGAGTTCTACGGCCCCGAGATCGCGGAGATGTTCCGCACCTCCGGCGGCAGCGGCCCGCTCCCCGGGCGCCTGTGGCCGCAGTTCACCGTCGACGAGGACCGCGACCTGCTCGTGGAGAAGGAGGCGGCCAGCGCGTTCTTCCCCGGCTTCTGCCCGCTGCCCGGCCTGCTGGCCGAGCGTGGCATCGACACCGTGGTGGTGTGCGGGGTCGTCACCGACGTGTGCGTGGCCGGGTCGGCGCGCGACGCCTTCACCTTGGGCCTGCGGGTGATCGTGGTGGCCGACGGCACGGCCGCCGGCAGCGACGAGGTCCACAACGCCACCTTGCGGACCCTCTACCGGTCCTTCGGCGACGTGCGGCCCACCACGGAGATCCTCGACCTGATCCGGGTCGGCCGGTGACCGCGCCCCCGGCCCGCGGCCCGCACACCGCTGCCGACAGCCAGCCGGATCGCCCGGGCGCGCTGTGGCGGCAGCCGAACTTCCGCAACTACGCCCTGGGACAGGGGATCTCGGTTGCCGGCAGCGGGGTGACGCTGGTGGCCGTTCCGGTCGTCGCCGCGCTGCAGCTGCACGCCTCCACCCTGCAGGTCGCCGGCCTGGCGGTAGCCGGCCGCCTGCCCCCGCTGCTGTTCACCCTGCACGCCGGCGACCGGCCCCGGGACATGGACCGCGTCCGCAAGGCCGCTGGCGAGGCGGACGTGCTCGAGCTGGTCGAGGGCCTGCCGCATGGCTGGGACTCGATCGTGTTCAAGGGCTACGAGCGCGGTGTCCAGCTCTCGGGGGGCCAGTGGCAGAAGCTGGGGACAGCTCGAACGAGGTACAGGCAGGCGCCGTTCCTGCTGGTCGACGAGCCGACCAGTGCGCTGGATCCCCATGCGGAAATCGCCGCGTTCGAGGGGCTGTGGTCCCTGGCCGGGGAGGGGCACGCGGTCGTGCTCGTCACCCACCGGCTCGCCGCGACCATGTACGCCGACCACATCTACGTCCTCGACAAGGGGAGCGTCGTCGAGGACGGCACCCACGAGGACCTGATGGCCCGCAAGGGCGGCCTGTATCAGGGCATGTTCACCGCCCAGGCCGCGCAGTACGGAATCGCGCCTATGGCCGACCCGGTTCCCCGGCCCCGTGGCACCCAGCCGTCCGGCCACGAGAAAGCAAGCTGATCCACCGGGGCGACTTCCCCAGCCCCGCCTGCCACCTCACGCGCCACTCCGTCGAAGGCGAGACGACGCCCATGCCACCCAGCTCCACCGCGATCCGCGCAACCGTCGAGGCGTACCTCGGCCGGCACCCCGGTGAGCGTGACGCCCTGGCCGGGCTCCTTGCCGCGCTGGACCGGCCCGTCGACGCGACCGCCCGGACGACGCTGCCCGCGCACGTCACGTGCAGCGCCGTCGTCATCGACCGGCAGGGCCGGATCCTGCACATCCGGCACCGAGCCACCGGCGGCTTCGTACTCACCCCCGGCGGCCACATTGAGTCCCGCGACCGCACACTGCTCGCCGCGGCGCTGCGCGAGGTGTCGGAGGAAACCGGGATCGCGCCGGGCGCCCTGTGCCTGACCCGGCAGCTGCTCGGGTCTCCGATCGACATCGACGTCCACGACATCGACGCCAACCCGGCGAAAGGGGAACCGGCCCACCGCCACTACGACTTCCGCTACGTCTTCTACCTCGCCGGCGAGGAGCCGCCCGCGATCGCGCTGCAGGACGAGGAGGTGTCCGACGCCCAGTGGCTCCCCCAGCCGGAGGTCACCTCGCCGACACTGCGCGCGAAACTCCTCGCCGCGCGGCTGGACGGCCAGCCCGAGCCGGTGAACGCTTCCGCGCTCATCCACGACGGGCACGGCCGCTACCTGCTCCAGCTGCGCGACCACAAGCCCGGCCTCATTTGGCAGTCGGGGGCGTTCGCTCTTCTCGGCGGCGGCCGCACGCACGACGACCAGAGCCTGGAGGCCACGCTGCTGCGGGAGCTGTCCGAGGAGGTGCCCGACCTCTGCCTCGAGGACCTGAAGCCCTACGCCGTGAAGGCCGCCACCAGCATCGACGGCCTCAGCGTCCCCGTCCAGGTCTTCGCCGCCCGGTGGCGCGGCAACCCCGACCGTCTCGCGCTGCACGAGGGTGTGCTGCTGCGCTGGTTCGCCCCCGATGACCTGGACCGGCTGCGCCTGAGCCCTGCCACCCGGGACCTGATCCGCCGGCACGCGGCCGAGAACCCTCCGGACAACAAGCAGGCCGCGGCTCCCGCCGTGTGGGACGGGGGCAGCCGGACGGTCCTGAACGGCATCGGAGTCCACCTCCACCTCGAAGACGCTGAAGGCCGGGTACTTCTCGGGCTGCGTCACCCCGACTCGAAGTACGCGGGAGACATCTGGCACTACCTCGCCGGTCGGTGCGAGCGGGAGTCCGCCCTCACCTGCCTGGTCCGCGAGCCCGACAAGTGCCTGACCTGGCAGTGGTGGCCGCGGCACGAGATGCCGGACCGGATCGTCCCCTACACCCGAACGGCCATCGCCGCGATCTCCGAAGGCCGCCCCTACTCCCAACTGGGCTGGTGAGCAGGGTGAGCACACCGATCGGGAGTGGGCCCGGCTGCAGGGCCCAAACCGAGCCCACGCGCGTGGCGCGGGAGCGCTTGGAGGAGCCGGGGGTGCGCTGTGATGCCCCGCGCTGAGACCCCCTCCGCCTCCGGCACCTCGCTGTGGCGGCACGGGGACTTCCGCCGGTACCTGACCGGCCAGGCCGCGAGCGTGGCCGGCAGCTCGATTACGCAGATGGCGCTGCCGGTCCTGGCCGTGCTCCACCTGGACGCCACCACCGCCCAGGTCGCCTGGCTGTCGTTCCTCGGACAGCTCCCGCCCGCGCTGCTGGCCCTGCATGCCGGCGCGCTCGCCGACCGGCACTCCAAGCGCCGGCAGATGATCACCGGTGACTTGGTCAGCGCAACGGTGCTTGCCACCGTGCCGGTCTCGGCCGCGCTGGGCACCCTGACCCTGACGCAGCTCATGATCGTCGCTGTGGTTCAGGGCGCGGCGAGCGTGCTCCATGACGCGGCGGCCATCAGCCTGCTGCCCAGCCTCGTCGAACGGTCCTTGATCCAGCGGAGCAACAGCCGAGTCGGCGCACTGTTCGCCGTCGCCGCGACCGCCGGAAGCCACCTCGGCGCCGCACTGACCGCGCTCCTCGGCCCCGCTCGGGCCCTGCTCGGCGACGTCGCCTCCTACCTGATCAGCGCCGTGTGCACCGCCCGCATCCAGACCGCCGAACCCGCCCGCGCGCACCCGGAGACCCGCCGGCTGCGCGGCGAGATCGCAGAGGGCCTGCGGTACGTACGCGGCGACGACCGGCTGTGGACGTTGACCCTGGTCAATGCCACGACCTCGCTCGCACTGGGGCTGCTCAACACCCTGTGGGCCTTGTACCTGTTGCGGTCCCTGGCGATGAGCGCGACCGCGTTCGGCGTGGTCCTGGGCCTGGGTGCGCTGGGCGCGGCCGCCGGGGCGCTCACCGCCCCGGCGTTGGCCAGCCGGTTCGGCCCGGGGCCGATGATGCTCGCCGCGCTCGCGATCACCCCGCTGACCCAGCTCCCGCTGCTGCTCGCCTCACCCGGCCTCGACTGGCAGATCACGATCGGGGCGGCGCTGTTCCTGCAGCTCGCCTGCGCTGGTGCCGCGGGCACCACCCAGCGATCCATCCGTCAGATCATCACCACGACCGGGATGCAGGCGCGGATGCAGGCGGTGAGCACGTGGCTGACGTCCGGCGCCCGCCCCGTAGCCGCGGTCCTCGCCGGCGGCCTGGGCACGTGGATCGGTGTCCGGCCCGCTCTGACCGCCGGGACCCTCCTGCTGCTGGTCCCGCTCGTCGTCCTCGCCCGCTCCCCGATCCGCGCCCTACGGCAGATGCCGGACCCGCCCGCCTCCGCTCTGCCATCGCCGCCCCCAGCCCGAACATCCTTTTCGGACGTGCCTGCCCCAGCGCGCACGGACAACGCGCGGCCCGATCGCTCGCTCGGAGGTGATGCTCTGTGAACAAGGTGCCGGACTCGGCTGCGACTCCTGCAGCCGGACCACCTCATCCCTTGGAGTGCACCGTGCTAACCGACCCCACCGCACCCGCCGCACCCCTGCTTCCGCCGCAGCCCGCCGTCGACACCCCGGGGGTTGTGGCCGCGCGGGCGGCGATGGTCGCTCGGCTTGAGGAGAGCGGAGAGCTCGGCTCCGGCCCAGTGCGTGAGGCCCTGCTCGCGCTGCCGCGCCAGATCCTGATGCCCCAGGCGTACGTGCGGCGCAGCGCCCCGGACGAGACCCCGCCGTACTGGGATCTGCTGGACTTCTCCCGTCCGGCCGACCGGGAGGAGCTACTGGAGCGGCTGCACAGCGGGGACAGCGTCGCGATCCAGCATGGCAGCGAGCAGATCCTCGGCCGCGTTCCCGGGCCGCGGCGCGGGGGTGTGATGACCGCGATGTCGAGCACGATGGGCATGACTGCGGACCTGCTGCGGCAGTTGGACCTGCAGCCCGGGCAGCGGGTGCCGGACGTCGGGACCGGCGCCGGGGTGACCGCGGCGATTGTGTGCTTCGTGTGCGGTGACGAGGGCGTCGTCACCCTCGACATCGACCCTCACGTCACCGCGGCCGCCCGCGATCGGCTGTCCGCCCTCGGCTACCGGCCGGCCACGGTGACCGGGGACGGCACCGCTGGGTGGGCCGACGCAGGTCCCTACGACCGGATGTTCGTCTCCTTCGCCGTCCGCCGCGTACCAGAGGCCCTGGTGGAGCAGCTGGCGCCGGGCGGACGCGCACTGATGACGCTCGGGACGTCGTCGCCGTCGTGGCCGGGCCTGGCCGTGATCGAAAGACGACAGAACGGGAGCGTGGAGGCGGAGCTGCGGGCGGTCGAGTTCGGGCACCGCGCCGGTGCCGGCTTCGACCGGCTGTTCCTGTGCGCCGCGTTCCGCGCGACGATCACCCCGGATAGAGGGCGCACGCAGCGCAGCCGGCTCGCGCCGCCGGAGGACACGGCCCGCGGCCTGTGGCTGGCCCTGGACCACCTGTACCCGGGCCTCGTCCGCCACTTCGGTGCCGAGGACCTGACGGTCGGCGCGCCCGAGTGCGGGTCGTGGATGCGCGTGCGGACTGTCGGCCACCACCGGTGGGACGTGACGACTTCCGGGCCCCGGGACATCTGGGCGGAGATCCAGGATGTCGTCGGCCGGTGGCGCGCAGCCGGTGCACCGAACGTCTACCGGCTCCACTTCGATGCCGACGGCAGCCAGCGGGCCACAAGCCCGAACGGCGCCCTGACCTGGCAGCTTTCCCCTGGCGAGACTGGAGATGCACGATGACCCGCCCCGACCAACCGGCCTCCGCAGCGGTTTCGGACGACGTCCTGTTCGGGCCAGAGGCCGCCGACTACGCCCGCTACCGTCCCGGCCTTCCGGACGCCGCGGTCCGGCTCCTGGCCGCCACGCAAGACGGCGTGTCCGCCCCCGTCCTCCTGGACCTGGGGACCGGCACCGGCCAGGTGCCCCGCGCGCTGCTGCCCGTCCTGCACGGACTGGTGCACATCGACCTGGTCGACGTGAACGAGTCGATGCTGGAGACGGCCCGCACCGAACTCGAACCGGTCCGCGGAGCATGCACGGTCGACCTCTTCACCGGCGCCGCCCACACCTTCGCCCCCGCCGCGCCCGGCCGGGCACCCACCCTGATCACCTGCGCCCGGTCCTTCCACTGGATGTCCCGCCCGGAGGTCCTGGCGATGGCCGCCCGCGTATCCGCGCCGGGCGCCGCTGTGGCGATCATGGGCGACGGCAGCCTGTGGACCCACCAGGCTGACTGGGCAACGGCTCTGCGGGAGCTGATCCAGACCTGCCTCGGCGAAGACCGCCGCGCCGGCACCACCGGCACATACGCCGAGCCGCGCCGCTCCTACGAGGACGACCTGGCCGACTCGGCGTTCAGCGAGGTGACCGAGCACAGCTTCCCCGTCTCCCGCGCCTGGGCGCCCGAGGACGTCCTCGGCTACCTGCGCACCACCAGCTTTGCCCGCCCCGCCCTGTTCTTCGGCCGCCATCACGAGTTCGAGGCTGCTGCTCTCCGGCTGCTCCAGGACCGTGCCGACGGCGGCGTCCTGAAGGAGGACGCGGTGTTCACCGTGTTGCTCGCGCGCCGCCCCGGTGGTGGCGCGTGAGCGGCACCCAGCGGCACACCGAGCCGCTCGACGTCCACCTGATCGCCGTACGCGACGGCGCGGCGGGCCCTGAGGTGCTGCTGTCCCGTCGGGCCGGGAACGTGTACGCGCCGGGCTGCTGGCATCTCGTGTCCGGGCACTTGGACGGCCCATGGGAGGACATGGTCACCGCCCTGGTGCGCGAGGCCCGGGAGGAGTCCGGGGTCGTGATCGACCCGGCCGATGTCCGCGCGGCCGTCACGGTGCACCACCGCTCCCCCGCCGGCGGCGCCCGGATCGGGGTGTTCTTCGAGGTGAAGCGGTGGGAGGGCACCCCGGAGGTCATGGAACACCATGTGTGCGACGCCATGGGGTGGTTCTCGTTCGACGCCCTACCGGAGCCGATGGTGGCGTACTGCCGGGCCGGGTTGGATGCCTACCGAGCCGGCGCGCGGATGGCCGTGCACTTCCAGAAGCCCGGCGACCCGATCGCCTACGACCGGTCCGTCGACCGGCTGGTCCTGGTCCCTGAACCCGCCGCGCGCGGCGCGGTCCCGGCGCAGGCGGTGCGCGCGTTCGCCGAGCAGGCGGTCGGGCGGATCACCGCGTGGACGGACGTGTCCTGGGCGCGGGAGGAGAGCCGTGTGTGGCGGGTGGACGGAGCCGAGGGCGGCGAGTGGTACGTCAAGATCCACCAGAACGACCGCTTCCATCAACGTGAAGTGGACGCCCTCCGCAGCTGGGTCTCCGGCCTCGGGGCGGCCGCACCCCGGCTGGTGGCCGCCGACCCCACACTGCGGGCCGTGGTGCTCACCGCGGTGGGCGGCCGGACCCTGCACGGCGCCGTCCACCCGCCCGAGCAGCAGCGCCGGATCTTCCACCGCATCGGACAGCTCGCGGCGGCCATCCACCACAGCGCCCCGCCCCGGCCGGCCGCCGACAGACTGCCGCTGGGGAAGCTGGAGCGCCACCTCGCGGGCGCCCTGCCCCATCTCGCTCCCGGCGACGAGAAGTTCATCCGAGCCACCACCGAGAGGGCTGTCGGCCTGGCCCCCTTGAAGGCGGTGCCCACGCACGGTGACTTCCAGCTCCGCAACCTGCGCTGGGACGAGACCGCCGACACCCTCTACGTAATCGACTTCGAACGGTCGGAAGACGGTCCGGCCGTGCGGGACTTCGTACGGCTCTCCGACGCCTGGCACGGCCGGCCCGACCTCTTCCAGGCCGTGATGGACGGCTACGGCCGCCCCTTCACCCCAGAGGAAGAGGACCAGCTCACGGTCTTGTCCGTCCTCGATGCCGTCTCCGGCATCTCCTACGGCACCGCCCACGGTGATCCCGAGCTGGTGGAGCGCGGCCTGCGCACCCTGGCCCGGCTGCGCACCACACAGCGCCCCTGACCCCCACCCCGCCCACCACGAGGAGCAGCACGTTGACGTACACAGCCCGCGACGAGTGGGAGGAGCACTACGGCGAGGGGAAGGGGTGGCGGCAGCTCGGTGAGCGCGAGCAGCAACTTCTTGCCGAGCACGCCCCGATCTCCGAGGGCGGGGGCCGGGCCTTGGATGTGGGATGCGGGACCGGGGAGCTGGCTGCCCACCTGGCCAGGGTGGGCTACACCGTGGACGCCGTCGACTTCGCGGACAGCGCGATCGCCCGGGCCCGCGAGGAGCACGCCGGCATCGAGGGCGTGCGCTGGCTGCAGCTGGACATCGAGCGCGACGACCCGGCTCCGCTGCACGAGGCGGGGTACGACCTGATCACGCTGCGGCTGGTGTACCCGTTCGTGAGGGACCGCGGCCGGACCGTTCACGGGCTGGGCGAGCGGCTGCGCGACGGCGGCGCACTCGTCGTCATCACCCCGATCGTCGAGAACACGCCGGAGGAGCGGCGCGGGATCGCCCTGGACGAGGACGAGATCACGCTGCTCGGTGCTGGCTGGGAAACGGTGGAGCGGCTCGACGCGGACGGTCTGGCCTTCCTGGTCCTGCGCGGGCCATGCCACCTCGACACCCGGGCCGTCGAGAAGCGGCCGACCACCGGCCACGCCCTGACCGGAGCGCTTGCCGTCGTCACCGACTCCGCTGGCCGGGTCCTGCTGGGCCGCTCCCGGCGCGGCATGTTCGAGTTGCCCGGCGGCAAGACCACAGGCCCGGAGGACTTCGCCGCCGCCGCGGCGCGCGAACTCGCCGAGGAGACCGGGCTGGTCGCCGATCCGACCGACGCGCACGTGGTGACGATGCTGGTCGACGACAGCCACGGGGTCCCGCGGCTCACGGCCGTCGTCCGCATCACCGCCTGGACGGGCACTCTGGCCAACCCCGAGCCGGACAAGTTCGACCGGTGGGAGTTCTTCGACCTCCACGCCCTCGCCTGCGTCGGGGACGTGTTCGTCCCAGCCGCTCTCGCGCTCGATGCCGTGTGGCCCGGCACCATTCCCGGCCTGCCGCCGACAACCTCCTACCCCATCGCCGCCGACCAGCCGCCCGTGCCGGGGGAGCCGGCCGAGGCCGCCAGGCTGCGCGTCTCGATGGCCCAGATGGTCATCGACGGCGGCTGGGCCCCCTCCGCGCCGGTGCAGGAGGCGCTGCGGACCGTGCCCCGGCACCGCTTCGCCCCGGAGGCGAACCTCCTGGCCGCGTACGACGGCGGCGACCGGGCCGTCATCACCCGATACGACGAGGCCGGGACGGCGATCAGCTCGGTGTCCGCGGCCTGGCTTCAGGCAGACATGATCGAGCACCTGGGCTTGGAGCCGGGCGCGGTCGTGTTCGAGGCGGGATCCGGCGGCTACAACGCCGAGCTGATCGCCCACGTTGCCGGACCCGGCGGACGCGTGGTCACCGTCGACATCGACCCGTGGGTCGTGCGCCGCACCCGCCGGTTCCTCACGGAGGCCGGCAGCGGCCGCGTCACTGCCGTCGAAGCCGACGCCGCCCTCGGCGCCCCCGCTCACCTCGTGCCGCGCGGCGGGTTCGACGCCAGCATGATCACCTACAACTGCTGGGACATTGCCCCGGCCTGGCGAAAGCAGCTGGCCGAGGGCGGCCGCCTGGTCTTGCCGCTGGAGATGGGCGGCTACACCCGGGCGGTCACCTTCGAGCGGCACGGAGAGGTGCTGCGCGCCCGCCACTTCACGCACTGCGGTTTCGTCCGCGACCAAGGGCAACAGGCGCGCACCATCCCGGTCCTCTCCCTCCTCGACGGCGGGCTGACGCTCCGCTTTGAGCACGGCACCGCCGCCGATACGAGGGGCTTGGAGGAGGCGCTGCGCGGGCCTCGGCACGAGGTCCCCACGGGCGTGACCATGGGAGCGAACGCCTACTTCGGCTCGCTGCAGCTGTACGCGGCCACCACCTTGTCCGGCTTTTGCCGTCTGGCTGCCCACCAGGAACCGGGCGAGGGTGTGACCGGCATCGCGAAGGACCGGGACGCCCCCGCGATCGTCGGCGAGGCCTCGCTCGCGTACCTGGTCCACGTCCAGACCAAGGACGGCGACAGCCCGCAGGACAAGGAGTGGGAGTGGACCGTTCACGCCTTTGGCCAGCAGGGACGCGCGCTCGCCGAGCGGCTGGCGGCCACGGTCCTTGCCTGGGACCGCCACGTCCGCGCAGACGGCAATGACCAGCACGCTGATCCCGTCCTGACGGTCCACCCGGCCGGCACGCCCGACGACGCGCTGCCCGCTGGCGACGTCCTGGACAAGGATCTTTGCCGCCTGGTGGTCCGCTGGCCCGGGCGTGACGTGCCGCCGCCCCGGTCGGTTGAGTACCCCGGGGCCGACGTCGTGACGGAGGGGGTGTGACGGTGGAACGGGTGGTACGCGAGGCGGTGTTCGTCGCACCGACAGAGCGTGGTGATCGAGATCGGATGCGGCGCGCGCACGCGGCCGCCGCCCGGCAGTTCCAGGTGTCCGCGTCGGGACCGGAGGTGTGGGGGTGGCAGGGCCGCACCCTGGGTCGCCGGGCCGGGGACTGCTTGCTGCGCATCGTTTCCGCCGAAGGGACAAGTCGGGCGGACGGCTGTGGGAGGGCACGGCGACTGCGGGCACGCACGTGCCCCGGTCGGTACCCAGGCCGCGGCTTCGCGGCGTCCTCGACCGGACCGCGCCGGACGTCGCCTACCGGGCCGAGCTCACCGAGTGTGTGTTCGTTCCTCCGGTCACCAGCGACACTCCCGCCCTCGACCAGGACATCGCGTTGCCCGAATCGTGGTGGGCGGAGTTGAAGTCCGCGCTCGGCACGCTCGCGACGGTGCCCACCGACCGGGAGTCCGTACGGCAGAGCTGGGTCGAGCGGAACTTCCGCCGCTTCCTCGGCATCGACCCCGTCCTGATCTGTGAGACGACGACCGGGCACGCCGATCTGCACTGGGCGAACCTCACCCGCGCGCCCCTGGTCTTGTTGGACTGGGAGAACTGGGGTCGCCTGCCCGTCGGCTACGACTTGGGGCTGCTCCACGCGTACTCGCTTGCGGCACCGGCGACCGCCGCCCGGATCCGGCGCGAGTTCGCCCACGTCCTGGACACGGACGCCGGCCGGACCGGCGAGCTTGTCGCGCTCGCCCAGCTGCTCCAGGCATGCTCACGCGGCGTCCATCCCACCCTCGCCCCGCTCATCGCGCGCCGGGCCCAAGAGCTGACCCACACCCCCGTCCCCACGCCCTGACCGGCCCGGAGGCCCCCCGTGACGCAACCGCCCGCCGTTCCCTCACTGCTCGGAGTTTTCGCCCACCCGGACGACGAATCCCTCCTCGCCGGCGGCGTGCTCTCCCAGCACGCCGCCGCAGGTGCCCGCACCGCGGTCGTCACCACCACCTGGACTGCCGGCAGTCCCCGAGCCCCCGAACTCGCCGAGGCCCTGCGCATCTTGGGCGCCGGGGCCCCGCGGCTGCTCGGCTACGCCGATGCCCGCAACCCCGCCTCGGCCCCCGGCGGCGCTGTACGCCTGGTCGACGCTCCTCTGGACGAGGCCGTCGGCCGCCTGGTCGCACACATCCGTGAGGTCAGGCCGGACATCGTGATCGGCCACGACGCCCTGGGCCAGCTCACCGGACACCCGGACCACCGGCGCGCCCACCAGATCACGCTCCTCGCCGTCGAGGCCGCCGGCCTGCCGCACCTGTATCCCAAAGCTGGGGAGCCTGGCAGCCTGCCGCGCTGTACGCGGCCACGCACTCGGAATCCGGAGTGGGCCTGCTCGGCCCGCTCCTCCAGAGCGTGGGGAAGACGCTCCTCGCGGTGCCGGACGCGTACGTGACCACGACCGTCGACGTCTCACCGTGGGCCGAGGTGAAGTGGGAGGCGATCTGCGCCCACCGCAGCGAGGTCGCCCGCCCACGGCCCCTGCCCGGCCTTCTCGCCCGCCTGCTCGAACCGGAACGCAACGAGATCATCAGCACCGAGTACTTCACCCGACTCTCCCTCGGCCCCGCCCCGGGCACCCCGCACAAGCTCGTCGCCTGACCGGCCCACCGCCCACAAGGTCACGCCCGCACGATCGGAGACGAGATGACCGCCACGCCCTCCCCTGACGCGCCGCCCAGCACGTCGATGACCGACGAGGAGTACGGGGCCTTACGCGCCTCAGCAGCCCTGTGGGCCGGAACGTCCGTTCTGATCACCGATCAGCGCGGCAGGGTCCTGATCCAGCGCGTCGACTACCGCACGACCTGCCTCCTGCCCGGCGGCGCCGTCGACGAGAACGAGTCCCCGGCCCAGGGCGCCGCTCGGGAACTGCGCGAGGAACTCGGCGTCACCATGACCGTCGATCGCGGGCTCGCCGTGGACTGGGTCAGCGCGGACAGCATTAACGCGCCCGCCGACATGCGCTTCCCCGGCGAGATCCTGCACGTCTACGACGGCGGTACGTGGGACGACGAGCAGATCGCCGCCATCCGGCTGCCCGACCGTGAGATCAAGTCCGTCGAGTTCGTCGAACCCGCCCGGCTACCGGACCTGATGTCCCCCGGCGACGCCCGCCGGGCCCTGTCCGCCCTGCGCGCCCGCATCGACGCCGCCGGGCCCGCCTTGCTGGAGAACGGCCTCCCGATCGCCCCCACCGTCCTGGACCGGGCCGGCGCCTTTCGCGCCGCCCGCGCCCGACACCACCTCCCCTTCCACACCGGCCCGGCCTCGGAGCAGCTCCCGGTGGTCCAGGTCTGGGGCTGGCTCCTCGGGCCCGACGGCCGAGCCTTGGTGCTTCTGGAACCGGACACCGGCGCGGCCTGCCTGCCCGGCGGCACCCCCGACCCCCCGGACCGCGGCAACCCGCTCGTCACGCTGCGCCGGGAGGTACTCGAGGAAGCCGCAGCCGAGTTCGAAGAACCGCTGCTCCTCGGCCACCTCTCCGACCCCGACAAGCCGTATGCCCGCCTCCGCTACGCCGCGCCCCTCACCCGTCTCGGCCCGCCACCCGTCGACCCGGCCACCGGCCGTACCCACATCCGGGTCCTGGCCACACCCGAGCAGGCTCTGGAGCTCTTCGACTGGGGACTCCCGGCGGCCGACCAGCTCGCCGCCGTCCACCAGGCCCGCGCGCGGCTCGGGATCCCCCGTGCCGCGCGGCAGCCCCTCACCGAACTGCCGGACGCCACCGACCTCACCACCTTGTAGCCCTCCCCCGAACCATCTCGAAGCGAGGACTCGCATGAGCAACACATCACCCACTCTCGGCACGCCCTCCGTGCCCGCTCGGCCCCTGCTGGCCACACGAGCCGCGTCGGATGCTCCACCGCCGGTTCGAACGGGACACTGCCAGTGCGGCCGGATCTCCTATCAGCTCACCGGAGTCCCGGATGATCCGCATTTGTGTTCATGTGTCCATGAGACGCGGATCTCCGGCGGGCCCGCAGTGCTGTGGGTGGGCTTCCCCCTGGAGTCCCTGATCTGGACCGGGCCCGGTGGCGAGCCGAAGTGGTATGCGACCTACCCGACCCTCCGCCGTGGCTTCTGCCCCGACTGCGGCACCCATCTGGTGTCCGTGGCCGATGACTCCAGCAAGGTCATGGTGACCGGCTTCAGCCTCACTGACCAGAGCGGCATCGAACCCCTCGGTCACTCCTATCGCGAGAACGCCGTGCCCTGGATGCACATCACCCTCGCGCCCGGTCCGATCGTCCTGATGTCCGACCCGCGCGTGGCGGCCATCCCCGTCACCGACTGTGGCGAGCCGCTCACCGATGTGCGCAGAACCCTCCTGGTGGACGACCGCAGAGCCGACACGACCGGCTCGTACGCCCATCTGCGCCGCGGCGTCCTTGACCGGCTTGTTCACGCCCAGTCACTCCTGCCCGACGGGGTGCGCCTGCTCTACGTCGAGGGCTACCGCCCGCCCGACCTGCAGCGGCGCTACTTCGAGGAGTACGCCGGCGAGCTCCGCGCGGCCAACCCGGCCTGGCCTGACGACCAGGTCCACGAGGCCGCCAGCCGATACGTGTCCCCGCCGGAGATCGCCCCGCACAGTGCCGGCGCCGCCGTCGACCTCACACTCGTGGACGCCGATGGCGTCGAGCTCGACATGGGCACGCGCATGAACGCCAGCCCCGAAGAGAGCGACGGTGCCTGCTACACGGAGGCCGCCTCGATCAGCCCCCAGGCCCGCACGAACCGGGCCGTGCTGGCTGAGGCCCTGTCCACCGCCGGGTTGATCAACTACGGCACGGAGTGGTGGCACTGGAGCTACGGCGACCGGTACTGGGCCCTGATGACCAACCAGCCAGCGGCCCTGTACGGGCCCCGAGCCCTTCGCTGACCGGGTTTGTTCGCGGCCAAGGGGACGGGCACCGGCTCGCTTCCGGCGGGGAGCGCAGCGGTGCCCGAGGTCAGGCGCACGCACGAGCAGAGCAATCACGAGCGGTGCGCCAGCTATAACAGAGCCGAGCGAGCGGCAACGTAGCCGTGGCCATGCGGCGTTCAACGCCTGAGAAGCCAGCTGCGAGTCTTGGATGTCTTGACATCCAAGACTACCAAGAGCAGGGTGCGGACATGACTGAGATCCCAGCCCCCACTGGGGAGTGCTTCTGCGGGTGCGGATCCGCCGCCCGGCCCGGCAACTACTTCCGGCAGGGCCACGATAAGAAGGCCGAAGGCGACCTCAACGCGCTCTTTCACGGCGACCGGGTTGTCCAGCGGCTTGTCGACCGCGGGTACGGGCCGGGCGGTCAGAACCTGCACCAGGCCGCCATCAACGCCGGTGTGCGGGAGGCATGCGGTGTGGTCGAGGGCTGTCCGGCCAGCGGACGGCCCGGCAGCGCGGAGCTGAGAAGGCACCGGGCCACCCACCCACGTCCCACCAGCAGCTGACGGGCAGCCACCTCACTGGGTAGGGGCTCCTGCTCGGGCAGGACGATGATGCGGGTGCCGTTGGGCGCGGTGCGGCCGAGGATGCGCAGCTCGTCGAGGTTGCGGACGAAGATGAGCAGCCCCCAGTCGACGAACTGGGGCCGGGGCCGCAGGACGGCGTGGGGGGCGGTTGCCCGCGTACAGGGGTGTGCCCAGGCCCCAACGGCGATCGCCCTCGTGGTGGCGCAGCTGGGCGTCGACCCCCAGCAGGAGGCGGGCCTCGGCGGCGGCGTGCAGGTATTCGCGCTCGCGGCTGGGCAGGTTGACCTGCCACACCGGCTCGGGACGCCAGGCCGCGCGGCGACCCTGCTCGGGTACGACGGGCTGCTGAGCCGGGGGCTTGGGCTGCCGCCCTGGCCCGGCGCTCCGCTTCCCAGCGGCGGCGCTCTGCCTCTTCGAGTCGCTGCTGTTTCTCGAGCTTGGCGACAGCGCGGTCAGCGCGGTCGTGGGCCTTCCGGTAGCCCGCGGCGGCGGTATGTACTGCGGTGCAGTCCACACGCCGGTCCAGACATGCTGCTCGGTGTGCAGCCAGTCCGGTAATCGGTGGGCGACGGCCCGGCCGGTCAGCGCCCAGGCGGTGAAGGGCCGCAGGCCAGCTTCCGTCTCGTGCCACTCGCCGTGGCCGACGGAGCGGCACAGGAAGTGCTCGTCGCACGTGTCGACGGTGAAGCGGGCCAGCCCGCCGGCCACCGTCCAATTCGGCTCGTCGTCGCTCGGCGGCCGGACGTGCACGGAGGGCACTTCGCCAACTCAGGGCCGCAGCTTGGTGGTGACCCAGCACACCCGTACGCCGTCCTTGGCGAACCGGGCGGTGCGCTGGCTGATCTCGTCGACGGTGATCGGGGACAGCTGTGCCTCCCAGGCCATGCGGTGGCGCCCGTCCGGGGAGGTGGCCATGACGTCGGCCCGCCAGTCGCCGTCCGGCCCGCGGACCTCCAGCTCGGCGTGGTAGCCAGCGGCGCGTACGGCGGTGGCGAGGTCGAGTTGAGCAGGTGGTGCTCCAGGGACTCCCCGGCCAGCGCGCAGGTCGGTGAGCCGGGGTCGTGCGCGAAGAACCTCAGGCCGTGCCGGGAGACCTTCGCGTGGACCGGGTGCGCGCACGCAGGGCACGTCACCGCGACCCGGGGCCGGGCGTGGTGGACCGCCTCCCACGCCCAGCCGCAGCCGAGATCCGCCTGGGTGGCATCCAGCCGTTCGCGTCCGTCGTGCTGTGCGGTGAAACCCAAGGTCGTGCCCCCTTCACGTGTACGTCCGGCCGCGGTCAGCGGTGCAGGTCCTCGTTGAGCCGACGCCCGCAGCGAGCGGACAACGGTGCTGGCGCCGCCAGCCAGCCGATGCAGCAAGGCCCGGATCGCGACATCGTTCCCGGCGCGCACGCCCGCCACCATCTGCTAAACCAGCCCTCGCTGCGGCCCGGCCCGCGCGGAGGCGCCGCTCTGACTCAGGCTCTCAGCGGCCTTCCTCCGTCGGGGCCGTACGGCGGTGCCGCCCCTTCCCCGGCCCGAGCGCAGGGCGATCCCACTCGGCTGGCTTATCCTTCACCGGCTGCGGCGGATACAGCAGCGCCTTCGCGGCGTCCAAATTCTCGACGACGCCGATCGTCTCCCACTCTGTGCCGTTCCACTCCTGAATGACCCGGGGAGCGTCCGGCTCGACGTGCGCCGCTCGATGCCGACCCTCGGTGAGCGGCACCGCCCGTAGCCTCCCCTTCGAGGCAGCCCGGCGCTCCTCGCGCCGCCGTGCCCACTCCTCCAGCGGTTCCTCGTTCATCGGAGCATCGTGGCGCAAGCGCGCTCCGTGCCGTCACCCTGCGCGGCGCTGTCTTCGCCGAATCGGTGGCCAGCGCCTCCCCCTCACACGATCATGAGGGCATCGCCCACCCTTGCAGGGGGAATCAGCTCATGCCCAAGAAGACGCCTGCCCGCCGGCTCACGCCCGGCCCGGACCGCGACGAGCTCGCCGCCGACCTGAAGTCGAAGTACGAGGGAGACGAGTCGATCAGGGCTCTGGCCGAGGAGACGGGCCGCTCGTACGGTTCGAAGACGCAGGGGCCACATTCCGCTCGCGCGGCGGCGCCCCGCGCCGTACCGAGAGCCGGCGCCGGGAGCCGGCCGTCCGCAGGGGTGGGTGCGGGGGCCGCCGCTGGTGCTCCTACTGCGCCCGTTGGAACCGGGAGACCTCCACAGCCCACTGCGCCACCGCTTCAAGGTCGCCCCGCGGCTGGGGCTGGCCGGCCGCAGCCGCTATCCGGGGGTAGGCCAGATGCATGTCGTGATCGGCCCCCGTGACCAGAGCGGACAGCAACGGCGCGGTCTTCGCGCGGCTCCGGTCCACCTGGATGAGCACAGCAGTTTGCTGGCTCCGGTCGATGGCGGGCAGACCTGGCGGGAGCTGGGCGCGAATCTGCGCCCAGGTGAGCGTCGAGCCGGTCGCTGCTGCCTTCTGCAGGATGCTCTTGACCGCGGCGGCCAGCGGGTCGAGTTTCACCCGCGCGGGGCTCTCCGGCTTCCCGGCCGCCGGGGGCTTCGTGCAGGCACGGGGCTGAGTGTCCGTGGTGCGCGCCGGGCGTCGCTGTCGCGCCTTGCGACTCCAGTTGGCGACCCGCTTGCGTTCGGGGTCCCTAAGGTTGGGGCCTGCGATGTTCGCCGCCCGTGTCAACTCCTCCACCAGCTGCGCCAGCTCATCGTCGGCCAGGAGGTCGCTCTCGCGGTCGAGCCGCTCCAGCAGGCCACGGGCTTCTGCTGCTGACTCCTTTGCCCTGTTCGGCTTCTTGCTCTTGGAGGGCCCGGGCCTCTTCGGGGCCGTCGGCGCCGGCCGGAAGTGCAACTGCCTTCGCAAGGCCGCCTGGGCCGGGGACTGATCGGCGTAGTCGTACTCGCGCAGATAGGCGCGGGCCGCGGCCAGGATGCGGTGCTCCTCGGCGCTGGCACCCCGGCGGGTCAGGGACGCGGCCTGTTGAATCCCCGAGCGGACATCCCATGCCCGCCGTTCACGGACCGCGGTGTCCAGGTCCTTGAAGATGCGACGTTGGTACTCCTCGTGGGGGGCCAGCCACGCTTTCGCTTCCTGAAGGGCCCTTTCGGCCTCGGCCCGGGCCGTGGAGGGCAAGCTGTCCAGGAAGGAGCTGCTGCCGTTGCAGAGCCTGCGCACGTGGTCCACCGTCCCCGTCCGCTGCGCTGCCTCCAGGCCGCGGACGAACGTGACCACACTCTCCGGCAGAGTGCCCCGGCCGGAGGACGGCCCCGGTGCGGCCGGCCGGCTCCCGGCGGCGGCACGGTCCCGCAGGATGTGGGAGGCGGCAGGGGTGAGCAGGCCCTCGCCCGCCCACGTGCACTCACTGAACGGGACCCACTCGGTGGGGCGGGCCAGACTCTGGGTTCCGATCCACACGCGGCGACTCGCCCCGTCGCTGTCGCACCTGACTCGGTAGACGTATGGGCAGTCCGCGAGCACGTCCGGATCCGGCACCACCCCGGGGCCGAGAATGACGGTGTGCTGACGCGCCCAGTCCGGCTGCACAGCGCCGTCCATGTGGATGCGCAAGGACAGGCCGTCCTCCAGATCGACGTCGACGAGGGAGCCGATCGGCGGCGGAAAGGCGAACCGGGCAAACCGGCCGAACTCGAGCAGCGAGCGCGACATCGCCGACTTCACGTACAGGTGATCCGCGCTGGACTCGCCGACGGACGGCCGGCGGCAGGTGTTCGGGGCGCCGTTCGGCAGCGGATTGTGCTGGAAGTGACACTGACGGTCGACGTAGAGCTTGGTGGCGAGCTGGCCCCCGCAGCCGCCCAGGAGCAGCCCGCACCAGAACGTGTCCTGCTGGTGGGCACGGCGGAACACGTCGAGCTCGATCGCCTCGGTCGGCAGGATGATCGGGACATCGGAGTGTTCATCGCCGATGACCGCGGTCTGCACCAGTCTCGTGTCCCGAACCACGTCGCCCCCACTCGCTCTCTGCAACAAACGATAGATCGCTGGATTCGTAGGCGCGGGCGTTCCGCCGACAGCGGACCGTCAGCGTGCCGGAAGTATCGAGCGGACGTCTCGCCCAGGTCCTGAGCTCCCTGGCGAGGCCACGCCCGGGGTGGACAGCCCCGACGAGGTGGTCGGCGATGGTGAAGGCGACTTTCGGGTCGGCGAGGAAGCCAGCCGGTTGGACTTGGCGGCGGCCGGCTACGCCACGGGGACGGTGAGGCTTCCCGCGCGGATCGCGTCGAGCAGCGCGTCCTTGACCTGGGGCGGCATCAGGTTCAGTGCCTCGACGGCTTCAACGGTGAGCTGGACCTCCTCGAGTAGGTACTCGCCGCGGTCGTCGCGCGCGAACTCCGGGCCGGTGCGGTCGTCGAAGTTCCAGACGACGATCTGGGCGAGGTAGAAGTGCTCGGTCTCGCCTTTGTCGTTCTCCAGCTGGCAGAACGGGTGCAGGTCGACGGCTTCGCCGGCGATCTCCTCGCGGACTTCCCGCAGCAGCGCGGCTTCTTCCAGGTCGGCGTCCTCGGGCTCGCCGTCGCTGTCCGCCTCTGGGACCGGCACGTGCGCGGCCACGGCTACCCCCAGCTAACCGTCCACCCTGCCATGACCCCGGACAGCAACCTTCCGGCCGGCTACGTCCTCGATAAGAGGCTTAGCCGCCTGGTGTTCCCATGGCCCGGGCATCACTCTCCCCCGCGCCCGGCGGCCGTTGAGTGCGGCTGCTGCCGCTGACAGTGCGTGATGGCACATCCGGCCAGAAATATCGTCGGCCGCTGACGGCATCTGGGCCTGGCCACCGCGCCGTGCCGACATCGGTCGCCGAGGGTGGCAACGCCGAGACTTGCTTCGGGAGCGGAGTGCCGACCATAGATCTGCTTGATCGCCTCACCTGGGGGAGCTGACGCTACTACTGTCCTGCGTGAGAGAACGACGTCGAGGCGACTCGCGGCTCAGGTGGTGGGGGACGGATGACTACGGGCTCGGCCCGCGCTTCCACAGGGCGCCCGTTGGGCGTGCTGGAGCGTACGGTGGTAGACGGTCAGCACGATCTGACACCTGCCTTGGTGATGCTGAATGACCTCGGGTTAAGCGACCCGCCTCCGGGCTTCCGCCGGGCGCTCAGTGCCGCGCTTACGCACTCCTCCTATCTTTATGAACACCCAGAAGAGTTACCAGGTGTGACGGGAGGTCTCCTGGAGGCACTACAGGCGCTCGGTTCTACCTACCTTCGGAAGTTGGCGGCCGTCAGGGCGTACCAGCGTCAACCGTTCTCGGCCGTGGGTCACCTGGCCAAGCACGTCGGACAGGTCCCTCCTGAGTTTCAGCGCTGGGCTGTCGAGCAGACCTGGGTACTGCGATTGTGCCGAGTCGGCCGCAGCCTCAACGTGAGCTCGTTGCCGCCCAGCGTGGCCGCTGCTCTGTTTCGCCAGCTGCTCGGCTTGCTCTGCCTGGCTGGCAGGGAATCCGTGGCCGAGAGCCTGCTGGATGACCTCGTCTCAGGGGCAGCCAGTCCCCAGGCAATCGCAGATCCCAAGACGGAGCTGCAGGAACAGCTGGCTGACAGCCGACCCAGCTATGAGTATTACCGCGAGGGTCCCGACCATGCCGCTGTCTTCAGAGCCGTCGTGACCGACAACGACGGCCGCCAGGGCGCGGGAGAAGGTGGCAGCAAGAAAGTGGCGGGCCGGAACGCCGCCCTGGACTTCCTGCAGAGGCATTTGCCTCACGTTGTGCGTGCGCAGGCTGATCGCGAGGTTCGGAAGCCGTTGTTCATGGAGATTCCTGGCCCGGAGCCGCACCGCAGAGCTGTACGAAGGGTGCAGGATCTGTTCTCGCTGTCACCGGCTGCTCGCCCTCTTCTGGGGCAGGCCCTGGTCCATGCGTCCTGGGCTTACGAGCAACGTGACCTGATGGCGCGTTGCGGCCAGCAGGACAACCAAGTCCTCGGATTCATGGGCTCGCAGGTGCTCAATTTCGAGGCTGTCCTTATTCAGGCGGCGCGTGCAGTGATCTCCCCGCCTGAAGAGTTCCGCTTGAACACTCCTCCGAACACAGTATTCGACACTGCCTTCCGGCATGCGGATCTCGTGCCCGCCCTGCTCCTGGGGGTTGGCCAGGCGTCGGAGGGAATTCCTATCGAGCTGGGCTCCAACGCCTTCCAGGCGCTGCTCGGCGCCGTATTCATTGCGAAGGGCTTTCCTGTCACCCTCTCGTCGGAGTGGCCGCTCGAGTGGGGACCGCTGTGGCGGATCTTCACAGAGGCGCCGAATGGGCTCGATCCCACGACGGAGCTCGGCCGCGCGGCCAGCAGCATGCAGCTGGACGTGGACTTCGAGGTGCGGGAGTCCGGCCCGGATCATAGGACTGTTCACCATGCCACGGCCGTGCTAAGTAGCGCAGTGTTAGGTGCCCGTATGAGGGCCGCAGAGGGGTCCGGGATCCGGGGCAAGACGCCAGCACGATTCCGCGCGGCCGAGGTCGTCCTGGACGTCTTGGACGCCCTCGGCGAGCGCAGACCTGCACAGGCGTTGCTGACCCGATCCGAGGTGGACCAGTCTACGGGGCGGTTCATCCTGGCCCACCAGGCCGCAGTACTGGCTGGGCACCGTATTCCGCTGCCGCGTTGGATCGCCGGACGGTTGTTCGGGCTTCACTGGGCTGGGTCTCCTGAGGCCCTCGTCGAGTGGGCTGCGGAGTCGGACCTGCTGCTGACGCAGATTGCGGGCTTCGAAGCGGACAGGCACCACTTTGAGGGCGCCTTCCGCGCCGCTCACGACGCTGAAGTGGCGGACGACCAGGCCCGCGGCATTGATGTGGAGCTCGCCAAGGTTCTTGGCCTTCTGGAACAGTTGGAGGACCCCGAGTCCCTGACCCGTGACCACCTTGATCGCCTGACTCAGCTGTGTGACATCTACCGGTGCCTGGGCACGGACGATCCGGATATCGGCCTCGCCGAACTTATCGACGACTGGAAGGTGCTGTACCGCGGGCAGCTGGACGTGGCCGTGGGCGCGAGCATGACCGACGGTCGGCTTACGGGCCGTGAGCGGGCAGTCCTCGACGCAATCGCGACCGCCGTGATGAAACCGAACACGCCAATCTCGGTAGAAGTCCTCGGCCAGCGACCACTGCGTCTGCGGTTCGCCTCAAGCAGCACGCTCGACCCGGCAACCGTCACACAGATGTGCGCCCTGTGGTCCGGCGTGACAAGGACGGCCACGCTCGTACCCACCGACTTCGGAGTCGACGTGGCCATCGTCGGGGCAGACGCTCCAGTTTCTCCAGGGCCGATTACCCGCGCCGCACTTGCCGTACTGCAGCCTGTGACAGAACCGTACCTGGCCTCCGTCGCCGACCTGCTGCACGATCTGAAGAACCAGGTTGTCGCTGCGCGCCTGGCCGTCTCAACGCCGGCCGGGAGCCGGACTGCCAGACTCGAGCAGCAGCTCACTGCCAGCCGGCACCTTGACCAAGCGCACGCCCTCGCTCTTCGACTCAGAGCTTCGACTTCCACCCTCGGAAAGGCCGGCGAGGAGAGCGTTGAGCTTGGCACATTTCTGCGTTCCTACGCTGCGGCCGTCCTCTCGCGTCTACCGGGGTCGATCTCTCTGTCGATCCCCGATGCCAGCAGCGTGGTCCACGTGGCGCTTGGCGAACGGGTGCTGAGCGCGGTCCTTGACAACCTGGTCGGGAACGCGATCGAGGCCATGCCCGACGGCGGTGCCATCACCTTGGAGTGGACCGCCGATGAGTACGAGACGGTGGTCGAGGTGGCGGACAACGGTCCTGGCCTTCCTGCCGAGGTCGTTGCCGCGCTGGCCTCAGGCGATCGGATCCGCAGCACGAAACCCGGAGGCAACGGGCTGGGCCTCCTGGGAGCGAGTGCACTACTGAATCGGGCGGGAGGGCAACTGGCAGCTCTCCCAGCGGGGTCGGGGACTGCCTGGCTCGTGACACTTCCCATCGCAACGATGATGAACCTGGAGACGGAGTGACCCAAGCTCTTGCCGAGGCACGCATCCTGGTAGCGGACGACCAAGGCGACGTTGCCCGAACCCTGTGCGGCCCGCTTCGGAAAGCCGGAGCGCGGCTACGTTACGTCAGCGACGGCCAGGCAGCCATCGAGGCAGTTGCCGCCCAGCCGTTCGATCTCGTCTTGGTGGACATGAAGATGCCCCCTGAAGAATGGGGCGGCCTGTGGCTGCTTAGGCAACTCGAGGCCGGCGGGTGGCGTATCCCCACTCTCGTGCTCTCCGGCGAAGGAGCGAAGCAGCAGGTCATACAAGCCATGCGGCTCGGCGCGGCCGACTGGATCGTCAAGGAGAACGCCGGCGAGGAACTGCTCGACCGGTGCGTCTCAATTCTCGGAGAGCGCTTGGAGCAGGCCCTCGCCGCCGCCAGTGACCAGCTGCCGACCCCGATCGCCTTCCGGATCGCCCGATACATCCGGACGACCGACCCCGACAAGCAGCTGGCCGAAGGGCTCCACGCGCTCGAGTCAGTCCTCCGCCTCGCCGCAACGCTCGGCCTGGCCACCACGCCGCCAGCCCCTCTGCGGGGGATCACCCCCGAGCGCCTCGCCAACCCCAGCATGGGCACGTGGTTCAACCTGTGCACGGCGCTCGCTGACGTCCCTGGAGCGGGCGCCGGCTTCGGACGGCTGTTCTCGTGGCTGGCGCCGGACTCGGCCGTCCGTCAGTCTGTCCAGGAGTTCATCACGATCCGCAACGACCTGGCGCACGGGCGGGCGGCTCCACGCCGCGCCGATCGTGACCGTCTCGATGCTCTTCTTCGGCGCTTCGCGCACCGAGCAGCGTCGTGCGGAAGCTCCGACCTGGCCGTCCCGACCTCCATGACGTTCGACGGGGCGAGGTATGCGGTCGAGGTCCTCGTGTTCCGTGGCACAGGCAAGCCGAATCCGGACAGGGTGTTCACACATACCCCTGTCGTCAACGGAACGGTGCTGCTTCTCGACAGAGGCGCCGAGCCCATTCCGCTCGCGCCGCTGATGGCCTCTGCGGACACCCAAGCATCAGGAACGGCTCTTTGCTTTCAATTTGACGGCCTGCAGCGCGGCAAGGCGGGCCCGGGCCCGACCACACCCCTGAAGTACAGCAGGGCCGACGATGGCGACGAAGCGATAGGCGCGTACCCCACCGCGACCTGGCCCGCGCTGGCGCAGTGGACAGCCCCCTGACGCACCGGAACGGCGAGGCCACGCTGGCAGCCGAACGGGCTTATGCGGTCCTCGGATCCGCCGCTACAACGCGGGTGCCTCGGTCAGTGGGACTTTCATATCGATCTACGCGCCGGGACCGGCCTGGGGGGAGTGCCTGGTACGAGTCGCCGCTGCTCCCGGTGAATCTACCGGAAGAGACGCACTCGGATCGGGGTGTGGCGCTAGGTTGTGCCGGTGACCGAATCCTTGCCGCCTGGCGGCGTTGGACTCGATGTCGGTGCGGTGGATCCCGGTCTCCTCAACCAGTTCCCGGATCGCTCCCGCGCGCGGGTCTTTACCCTGTTCCAGTCCGCCGGCGGGGTAGTCCCACAGCCCCGGCAGGACGTCGTCCGGACGGAGGGGTGGCCGGGCCCCTGTCCCCCTTCCGCGGCTCAGTATCCGGGGCCGGCCGGGCACCCCGACTTGGCAGAGAAGGGGCGCCCGGCCGGTAATCGCATGCCATCACCCAGCCGGATGCTGGGCTCGTCGCTACCTCGCCGTTCGCCGCCCGCGGCGACTTGTGGTGCGTGCCGCCGTCCGCTAGCCGACACGCCGCTGCTGTCCCCCCGACGGGGGAATCCATCCCAAGGCGCCCGACGCCACGGACCGCCGATACTAGGGTGGTCGAATGATTTCCCAAGTTCCCCTGAAAGAAAGGATGTTGAGTCACGAACGGATCTCCCGGATCGGCCGTGACCAGGCTGCCCCCCCGACTTCGACGCTGCAGCGTTCACCAAGGCGGTCACCACCTATCTGCTGCAACCAGCCCTGGCGGCAGGAACCAGGAGAAGTTCCACCACCTGGCCAAACGTACCCCGAAGCCCGGCATGCCACCTTGCGAAGGAGCACAGGCTCCGCTCGACCCACGAACTTCGTGATCACGCCCGGGCTTCCCGTCCGCCACGTTCCACATCACCGACCCCGCACCTGGGCCGTCCAACTGAGCACGCACAACATCCTGCGGCCCTCATCCCGCAGCCGTTGGCGTCGGCATAACCGACGTCATCATCGCCGCTCCGGTCCCGCCCCGCCCGCCACTGGAGCCCGGCCGGACAGACCACGGACGGCACCTGCCTGCCCCTGTTCCGCTCCTTCCTGAGGACCGATGACCGCGTATGAATACCTGGAACGCCCCCGAGCTCGCCGCCGCCTACGGGCGGCACACCACCACCCTGCGCGGCGCGCTGCGCCAGGCCCTGGTCGCCCGCGCCCTCGACCTCCACCTGCCCTCTGGCCAGCTGCGCATCCTCGACGTGGGGGGAGGCGGCGGCCACCAGGCCGTCCGCCTCGCGGGCAACGGCCACCACGTCAGCATCCTCGACCTCGACGCCGCCATGCTCGACCAGGCCCGGGCCGCCTGGGGCCAGACCCAGCAGACCGGTACGTCGACCGGAACCGTCACCTTCCTCCTTGGCGACGGCGAGCACGCCCCCGAGATCGCCGGCACCGGCTACGACGCCGTGCTGTGCCACGGCGTCCTTATGTATCTGCCCGACCCGGCCCCGATGCTCCGCTCCCTGGTCGCCTGCACACGCCCCGGTGGGCTGCTCTCCGTCCTCACCAAGCACGCCGCCGCCCTGGCGATGCGACCCGCCCTCGAACGGCGGCCCGCCGACGCCCTCGCCCTGCTCGACGCCTCGGCCGAGACCGGGCGCCTCGGAGTCGCCAGCCGGGGGCACTTCACCGCCGACCTCAACGCCGTCCTCGCCAAGGCTGGCGCCACCCCGCTCGCCTGGCACGGCGTGCGGATCTTCACCGACCACCTCGGCGACGCCCCGGTCGACAGCACCTTCCAACAGTGGTTCGACCTGGAATGGCGCGCTGGCCAGCAGAGTCCCTACCGCGACGTCGCCCGCCTCATCCACCTCTTCGCCCGGGCCACGGACACGTCATGACCGCACCTCGACGAACTCGCCCGCTCACCCTCCCCGGCGCCTTCGCCACCGCCCGGGCGCACTGCGACGCCGCCTGCTTCGCCTGCCACGGCCCGCCCGACCACTGGCAGATACGAGTCCTGATCTGCACAGCAGCCGACGTGTGCATGCTCGCCCGGGCCCGCAGCCGCTCCGGGAGCAGGCGCCTGGGGCCTCGCGCTGATCGAGTGTCAGGTCGCGCCCGGGCCGAGTTGTCAGTGCCGCCTGCCATGGTGACCCACAGCGCTCATAGGAGTACTGATCGTTACAGCGTGAGGGAGCTGCGTTCATGGAAGCAGAGGTCGGAGTCGCCGAGAGCACGCCGGGCACTGGGGGATGCGGAGGCTCGGGGCGCCACGACAACATCGTCGGGGTACACCTGGTACTCCAGCAGGACGACAGCGTCCTGCTGGGCCGCCGCCTCAACACCACGTTCGCCGAGGGCTGGTACCACGTCCCGGCCGGCCACCTGGAGGCACAGCCGGGTGAGTCGCTCAGCGACTGCGCGGTGCGCGAGGCCGCCGAAGAACTCGGGGTGACCATCTCGCCCGCCGACCTTGAGCTGGCGCACGTGCTGCACCTGCACGACCTGGTCGACGGCCGGGACCGGGTCCAGACGTTCTTCATGGTGCACGCGTGGGCTGGGCAGATCAGCAACGCCGAGCCGCACAAATGTGCGGGCTGGGAGTGGCATCCCTACGACCGCCTTCCCGACCAGCTGGTGGACTACACCCGCGCGGCGCTCGGAGCGATCCGCGCCGGCGTTCTCTACAGCGAGCTCGGCTGGGCTGGGAAGTGATGACCAGCCGCCCGGTCCCACCTGCCCGGCCACCGCAGCTGCAGGCTGTCCCCGGCCAGCCCCGACCCGTCAGAGGTCACACGGTGACGCGTCCGCCGCTGCTGCTCGTCGACGGTCACAATCTCCTCTGGACGGCCGCCATGGGCAGCCCCGCGTCGATCTCCAGCCGAGACGGCGAGAGGGATCTGACCGGCGTCTTCATGTTCCTCGCCCTCCTACGTAAGGCCGTCCGGGAGAACGTCCCACAAGTACCGGAGGTCCTGGTGGTCTTCGACGGGGAGGCAGGCTCCGCTGGCCGCAAGGCCCTCGATCCGGGATACAAGGCCAACCGCTCCGAACAGACGCCGCTGCCGATCAAGAGCCTGCCTGACGTCAAGCGCGGCCTGGACGTCATCAGCGTTCCGTGGATCGAAATTGACGAACACGAGGCGGACGACGTCATCGCCTCCGCGACACGGTGCGCCGAGGCCCGGCACTGCGTGATCCTGAGCCGAGACCGCGACTACTACCAACTCCTGGACGAGCGGGTGCACGTGCTCAACACTTCCCGCGCCGCTGGGCAGCGGATCATCAGCCCCGAGGAGATCGTCCAGCGCTTCCGGGTGGAACCCCGACAGTGGTGCGATCGGGCCGCGCTGGTCGGAGACGCCAGCGACAACATTCCCGGCGTGCGGGGAGTCGGGCCGATCACCGCTGCCCGACTTCTCGCCGACGGCCTTCACCTCGAGGATCTCCCCGAGTCAGGACGACTCACGGGGCGCCTCGGCCAGGCCGTCCTGGCTTCCTGGGAACAGATCCTCACCTGGCGTGACGTGGTCCGCATGATCGACGATATCGCCCTTCCCATTGAGCCGACCGGCGCACCCGCACCGGAGATCCCCAAGGCCGCCGCGATTGTCGAAGCGCTGGGCCTGTGGTGAGGCTCGACCCGTCGCCGAGCACGCTCGGTTCCCGACACTGCGACGGCAGCCCCGCCGAGGGCACCGCCCTACCTGGGGCGCGGCGCACCGCGACAGTGCCTGCTGGCACCACCAGCCAGCCTCGTGCCCCGGCCCCGGCCGCACACCGCATCCCACAGCCAAGCTGGCGGCCCCGGGAGCGGGTGACAGCCATCGGACCTGTGAGGCCACGCACACGCGTAGCGTCACTCGCCTCGCGGACGCGTGAGTCGTCATCGTCTCCAGGGGCGAGCTGCCGAACCGTCCTCGGCCGCCAGGCTCGGCAGGGCAGCGGCAGCGAGGCGTGAGGACCGTGCGCCCCTGTCCTCTGTCCCCTCCCGTGATCTGGCCTCAGAACAGCCGTGGGCGAGCACGCGGCGGTGACCCTCACTCTCGATGGGGAAGCCGTAACAAGGAGCGAGCATGCTCTATGGTCGAATGCGGCTGATAGGCAGGGCATCTCGATGCCGGAAGGGTGAACGAACCAATGGTGGGGAACCGTCGAATCGCTGTGTTCGGGGCGGGCTACATCGGCCTGGTGACCGGCGCCTGCTTCGCGAAGCTGGGGCATGAGGTCGTGGTGCGCGACATCCAGGAGGAGCGCATCGAGGTCCTGCCAGGCGGAGGGGTGCCGATCCACGAGGACGGCCTGGCCGAGCTGATCGCGGAGAACGCCGACCGGCTGACCTTCACTCTGGATGCCGAGGAGGCCGTGCGCGGCGCAGACGTCGTGTACGTGTGCGTGGACACCCCGCCCACGGCGTCGGGGGACGCCGATCTGTCCAGGATCTGGAAGGTGATCGAATCCCTGCGGAATGCCCAGCACCTGGCGGCCGTGGTGGTCAAGAGCACGGTGCCGGTGGGCACCGGAGCGAGGATCAGGGCCGCCTTGGACAGCGCGGGCCTCCAGGCCGTGGGGTAAGCCGCCAACCCGGAGTTCACGGCGGAGGGCAGGGCGGTGCACGACTTCCTCCACCCGGACCGTGTGGTGATCGGCACCGACGATCCCGACACCGCGAAGCTGGTGGCGCAGCTGCACGACGGGGTAGACGGGCCGATCGCGCAGATGGACGTCGCCTCCGCGGAGATGGTCAAGCTGGCTGCGAACGCCTTGCTGGCCACGAAGATCAGCTTCACCAACGAGATCGCGACGATCTGCGAGGCGACGGGCGCGGACGTTGAGCAGGTTGTCCACGCGGTAGGCCTCGACCACCGGCTCGGGCCGCACTTCATGCGCGCCGGCGTCGGGTACGGCGGCTCCTGCTTCCCCAAGGACTCCCGTGCCTTGCGGGCGCTGACCGGCAACTCCGGATACGCGTTCCAGTTGCTGACATCCGTCATCGAGGTGAATGACCTTCAACCGCGGCGGGCGATTCAGCGGCTGAAGGACGAGCTGGGCGGCTTCCAGGGCCGGACGGTCGCGCTGCTGGGCATCGCGTTCAAGGCGGGCACGGACGACGTACGGGAGGCTCCGAGCACGATCATCGCCTCCCGGCTCCAGGTCGAAGGCGCGTCGGTCAGGTGCTGGGACCCGCTGGTGCGCCCGCTCGACGAGGCCCCCTGGTCGTCGGCCACGCGCTGCCTGACGCCGCTGGAGGCCATGGTCGGCGCGGACGCGGCGATCATCGTGACGGAGTGGCCGCAGCTGCGGGACCTCGCGTGGGAGCAGGCGGCGGCGGCGATGGCCCACCCCCTGGTCTTCGACGGCCGCAACGTGCTGGACCCCCAGCAGATGGGCGCCCTCGGCTTCACCTACATGAGCGTGGGCCGCCGCACGGTGCGCGGTTCGGCCTGACCCTGTGCCCGTGACCGGCCGCCACGGATACGGTGTTGGCCGGGGCGGCGTGCTGCCCCGGCCAACACCTTCCCCCATGCTCCGGTCTGGCTGCTCCAGTGCTGTGCTCCCCGGCTCGGCGTCTTGGCCTGCTGCCGGTGGACCGGGCAGGTCAGACCCGGACGCCGGCCAGGACGCGGTCGTACATGCCCGCGTACCGCTCGGTGATGGCGGGCCAGCTGTAGTGCTCGACGACGAAGGCGCGGGCGTGGCGGCCGCGGCGTTCGATCTCCCCGGGGTGGGTGAGCGCGGTCAGCAGGGTGGCGTGCAGGGAGTCGGCGTCGCCTGGCACGGTGAGCCATCCGGTCGGCTGGGACCCGCCGGGCTGGACGGTGCTGAGGGGTCCGCCGCTGGCGGAGGCGACGACGGGTGTCCTGGAGGCCATCGCCTCCAGGCAGACCAGCCCGAATGGCTCCCCGACGGACGGTGTGACGAACAGGTCGGAGGCATTCAGGGCGTCGTTCAGGCCGCCGTGGGAACGCCAGCCCGCGAAGTACACGTCCTCGGTGATCCCCAGCCGCTCGGCCATCGTGTGCGGGTGCTCGCCCTCCCACTCGCCCGGGAAGCCGCCCAGCACCAGCAGGGCCGGGTGCACGCCCCATACAGCTGTTGCCGACCGGTTCGGAAGAGTCCGGGGATTCGGCGAGCCCAAACCCGCGACTGTGGGATGCTCGGGTGATGAATGACAGTTCGTCAGCGTTACTGTCGCCCCGACTTCGCCGGGGCGACCGAGTACGGGTCGTATCACCGGCGAGTCCCCCCAGCCGTGATGACGTCGAACGCGGCGTGGAACTGCTGACGTCCTGGGGTCTACGGGTCGAACTGGGACGCCACGTTCTCGACCAGTGGGGTTACTGCGCCGGCCGTGACGGCGAACGCGCCGCTGATCTGAACGAAGCGTTCGCCGACCCGGGAGTCCGCGCGGTCATCGCAACCAGAGGGGGCAAGGGCACCTACCGGATCACCAGGGACCTTGACACCGATGCGCTGCGCCGCGACCCCAAGCCCATCGTCGGGTTCAGCGACATCACCCACCTCCACACCACCGTGTGGGCGGCGTGTCGTCTCGCCTCACTGCACGGCCCGTTCGTCAGCACGCCTGACAAGGGCCACGACGGTCCTGCCGAGGCCCTGCGTCGAGCCCTGATGACCACCGACCCCGTGGTCCTGCATCGGGATGTCTCGCAGACCACCGCCCAGATCCGTGTCGACGGCACCGCCTCCGGTCCACTTCTGGGCGGCAACCTGGACGCGCTACGCACCATGGCCGGCGCTGGCCTGCCGCACTTTGGCCCATCGATCCTGTTTCTCGAGCACAAGCGGGGCACCGGACTCGGTGAGGTCGATCGCGCTCTGACTCAGCTCATCGGCACTGGAGCCCTCAGCGAGATCAAGGGTGTCGCCCTCGGCCAGTTCCTCGGCTTCGACGTAGACGACGGCGACGAGTCGCTCGGTGGGTGGGGGATCGCCGACGTCCTCCGCGACCGCCTTCAGCACCTGGACGTGCCCATCCTCGGAGGCATCCCCGCCGGCCACGGGCCCAACCCACCGACCATTCCCCTGGGTGCCCAAGCTGTGATCGACACTGACGCCGGGACGCTGACCGTCCAACCTGCAGTCACCTGAGCCGCTTTGGATCATCAGCGTGATGTCGGCACAAGCAGACGGCTACAGCCCGGCCAGCCAGGCTGATCGCCAAGACACAGCTGGATCACTCGGGTCTCGGAAGGCCCCTGATGGGGCACGCGCGGTGGGCGGCAGCGCCTGCAGTCGTGCGTGGCTCGCATGCGTAACCGACTCACCGTCGCCGCGGTGTCGTCCCTAGGCCAGGACGCTCGCCGTCGCCCCGCCAGCCTGCATGCCGCACTCGCTGATGGAGTCCCGCAAGAACCGGCCACTTCTGGCTTCTCTGCCTTCGCCCTGGAACCGTTCCCCAACGTTGAGATGGGCGACGACCTGGCCGGCGTCATCCTCGGCGCGGTCGACGCCACTGGCGCCGAACTGCGCGGCGGCAACATCGTGGTGGTGGCCTCCAAGGTCGTCTCCGTCGCGGAGAAGCGCTACGTCGACCTGGCCACCGTCACCCCGTCGCCCGAAGCTGTGGAGATCTCGGCCCGTACGGGCAAGCCCGCCGCAATCGTCCAGCTCATCCTGGACCACTCCAGCGCGCACTACCTGGCCACCAAGCACAGGCCGATCACCGCCCGGCACCGGCTCGGCTACCAGCTGACCTCCGCCGGGATCGACCGCGCTGGCACAGACGGCGCCTGGCTACTGCCCGCCGCCCCCGACGCCTCCGCCCGGCACCTGCGCGACGCCCTAACCACGGCCACCGGCGCCCAGGTCGCGGTCGTGATCGCAGACTCCGACGGTCAGGCCGACCGGCGCCGCCCGACCGTCATCTCCATCGGCGCCGCCGGCATCGCCCCGCTGCGGACCACCGGGCACGGTGGCAAGCGCCAGGAGGAAACCTTCACCGACGACTCCGACATCAACACCGAAGCCGCCCCGAGCCGTGGGACTGCACGCCCACCACTTCCGCGAGCCCGGCGGCACACACGCCTTCGAGCAGCACCTCGCCGACCTCGGCGTCACCCTGCCCGACGACCCCGGCCACCCGACGCCGCCCGAGCGAACCACGGCCGTCGCGCTGCCACCCGGACTGGTCGAAAAGGTTGAGCATGATCCGTACCGGGGGTGTGACACTGGTAGGAGTCTGTGATCTGGTGATCTGGTGATCTGAGTTCATCCGTGGTGCGGTCCGATGGTGATCCTGCGTTGCCATGGTTCGCGCTTTCTTGCCCGCTGCAGTTCCGAGCGGCCTCACCTGAACCTCTGGGCCAACAAGGGCGCTACTGTTCGACTGTGATCAACACCGACGGAACCCGCCTCGGATCCGAAGCCGCCCGCCGCTTGCAGCAGACCGACTGTTGCACCATCGAACCTGGCCTCAGCGACGACGAGTTCGAGCGCATCGAGGCCGAGCACGGCATCCAGTTCTCCGACGACCACCGCGCTTTCCTGGCAGCCGGCCTACCCGTCTGCTCACCGCCCGAAGAAGGCGCCACCTGGGAGAAGCCCTGGCCGGACTGGCGCAACGGCGACCCCGACGAACTCCGCTCCCACCTCGCCTGGCCGACCGACGGGGTGCTGTCAGCGGTCGAGCACGGGTACTGGCACGCCTCGTGGGGCCCGCGCCTTGCAGAACCGCAGGACGCCCGGGCCGCAGCAGAGAAGCATCTGGCGTCGGTGCCCCAACTGGTACCTCTCTACGCGCACCGGTTCCTTCCCGCAGGTAGCGGAACCCACGGGCACCCGGTCCTGTCGATCTGGGGCACGGACATCATCTACTACGGCGAAGACCTTGCCGAGTACATCAGCCACGAGTTCGAAGAGGGGCACGAGCACCCCGCAGCCTGGAATCCGCAGGCCACCGTCGCCTTCTGGCAGGACTTCGTTCAGTAATCCATCTGCCTGCTGCAGATCTCAGACACGGTCTGACGGCCGGTGAGGTCATCGTGTGTGGTCACCGGGGGCGTACTTCTTTCAGGTTCCTCCCGCATGAGCGGCAACGGCCTCGGTACTCGTCGCCCGAGAGGTTCTCAAGGAAGCGCTGGACCTCCGCCTCGATCTCCAGCATCCACAACCGCACCTCCGGAGCCACCGGCCAGCCAGCGTAGTCAGCGGTGCCCACACGAGGGCGTCGCCACCAGGCACCACGCCCCTCCATGTTGGTCTGGATCGCCGCGCAGTGCAGCTACCTACCCAGTGAAGGACGAGATCGCGGTCGAAACCATCTGCTGCACCAGCGGGTTGGCAGAAGCCTTTGACGCCAGTTCGCCGACCCGGCCGAGCGCGCGCCTGATGCGGCCCTGATCGGGCGCGTCCGCCCGAGCCTCGTCCTCGATGACTTCAGCTTCCTGAATCAGCTCGTCCTGATCCTCTTGGGGGAGCTGCAGCAGCGGAGCGTTGGCCCGGAGCAGACTGACAAGGTTGAGGAGACCGGTTGTGTCTACGCCCGTGGTGGTCGTGGTAGTCATCGACTGCCTGGCGTGGTCGCCGAAGGCAGTCTGGCCGCCATTGTTGTTATAGGTCTGAATGTTGATCTCGGCCGGCCTGCTGGTACCCATAATGCTCCTTACAGTTGTTCCGGAGAGCACCATGTCGATGCCTTCCGCCGTTAGCTGCACTCGCCCGTCCAGGGGGACGGTGGTCGCGATGACGCCTTTGGCCTGCAGATACTGCACGGCCTGGTCGACCTCGTTCCAGGTCACTTCGGTGCCGCTGAACCACCAGTGTTCGCTCGCGGCAAAGGTCTGGAGGGAGGTCCATCCATCGGGTCCGGCCGCGTTGTATATCCAGTCGGGCAGGACTCGGTGAAGATGCTTCTCACGCCTCGCGCGGTCCTGGGCGGCGGCCTCCAGGCTCATGGCATCGCCCATACCACGGGGTGTCAGCTGAAACGTCAGGACCGCGCCATTTGATTGCTGGTGGATAGCCCTCAACTTCCGCGTAGACACCAGATGCGACACGATCGCCTGCTCGTCATCGGGGCTCAAGCCCGCGGATTGCAGAATGCTCTCAGTTGAGAGGACCGCGTCGAGATCTTCCCCGCTGGCGTGCAGGGCTTGGACTAGGAACTGCTGGCGGTACACGGAGGCAGGCGGCATGCACCGCATCGTAGTGCCGCGCTCAGTGGCCCGTGGAGGTTTGGAGCACCGGTAGCGGTTGGTGCACTGTGATCGGTGTTCCTGGGCCTGATGGCTCGTGGGGTCATCGTGTGTGGTCACCTGGGGCATACTTCTTCCAGATTCCTCCCGCTTGAGCAGCAACGGCCTCGGTGTGGACAGCGTGGTAGCCGAGCATCCCAGCGACAACCGAGGGCGGGGCTTGAAGTACGAGCTGTTGCAGGGTCGCGGTTCGGCCATGGAGAGTGGGGATGCCCGCGACGGCGAGCCGCCTGCCGAGGCTCGCGGGGTCCATCGGCTGCCCGGCTCGGCGTCCGGGGAAGAGCCAGTCACTGGCCGGAGCGGTGCCGTTCGGTCGGTTCGGCCGTGCGGTGTGAATGTAGTTGAGAAGTACGCCAGCGAAGGGTTCGGGGACTGGGGTGGGCGGATCGCCGAGCCGGAGTGCGACCTGATCGTCTTCGTGCTGGATGTCGTGGATGGTGAGCCGGACCAGACGCCGGATGGGCTGGGCATAAAGCAAAATCAGTGCAGCGGCCACCCTCTCCCCCGTTCCCCGAGGCCGCCATACGGCGGGTCCTCACGGCGTGGAACCGGGCCGTCGCCACCGGGTTGATGGACGACGACGCCGAGACGAAGTACCACTTCGCCCCGGACGGCGAGGTGCTCTCCGTGGCGGTCGGCAAGAGCGCTCAGGTGCTGGCCAACGGCGAGCGGCTGACCCCCTCAGTGGCCGAGCGCCTGCGCCGGGAGCTGCCGCTGCTGGCGCACATGGTCACCTTCTAAGAGCGCAACCAGATCGACGGCCGGGGCCTGGACGGCGCGCCGCCCGAGGACGGCATGATGCTGCTGGACCTGCCCGCCGCCCCGGACCCGATGCCGCCGCTGGACAAGAAGGCCCTGGCCGCCGCGGAGAAGGCCACCAAGGTGCTGGTGCGCGAGGGCAAGGTCTCCGAAGGGGTCGGCGCGATGGTGATCCCCGCCCAGCGCGGCGGTGTGCTGCTCGCGGTCGGCGGCCGGGACGGCGAACTCTATGTCAACGGCCGCCCGCTGACCCGCCAGTGGGCCGAGCAGCTGCGCGAGCAGGTGCCAGAACTGGCCTCCGACGTCGACCGGCTGCAGGCGATGCGCGCGGAGTGGCTGGACTCCCCGCCCCAGGACCGCACCCTCGCGCTGGCCGGCGCCTGTACCGACCCGAACTGCCACACCCCGCACTGACCGCCGCCCGGCGCCGGCTTTGCCGATCGTCACCCGCCGCCGCCCTGGAGCGCGACGCCGAGAAGCTGAACCGGCCTGATTACCTGGACCGGTTCGGTTCCCTGCCCCACACCCGGCAGTGGTGCGCGGCGTGCTTCGACTGGTACCACATCGAACACCGGCACAGCGGCATCGGCTACCACACGCCCTACGACGTCCACCACGGCGAGGCCGACCTGGTACGCGACCTGCGGGCCAAGGTCCTCGCCGACGCCTACGACCAGCACCCCGAACGCTTCGTGCGCAAGTTCCCCGAACCACCCGCGATACCCGAGCAGGCCTGGATCAACAGACCCACCGACGACGAGACCGCCGAGAAGGAGATCCGGACCCAAAATTAGGCAACATCACCTGCCTTGATCGCCTTGACAGGTCCCGGGTGGCGGTTGCGGCGGATTTCCCGGCTGACCGTGGACGGGCTTCGGCCCAGCTCCGCGGCGATCGCCCGCACAGTGGCCTTCTCCCGCAACCGATCGGCGATGTGGATCCGCTCGTCCTCGCGCAGGTACCGGGACGGCCCGGAAGGCGTTGCCACCACGTTGATCGGTGGCAACGCCTTCCGGTTTCCGTATGCGTGACGTCCGTTGCGCCACTTCTGGCCGGTCCGCTCGTCGATCCCGACGATCCGGCACGCTTCCCGACTACTCATGCCCTGCTGCATGAGCCGGGGGTATGCCTCCCGCTCCCTGGTGAGCTTCTTCCGCCCCTGAGGCTTCGTCTGGTCCTTACGGATCTCGAAGTCCATTGCATCCCCTGAGCTGGGGTGTTGCAACGACTCCTAGAACCCACGATGTGTGTCCGCCCCTTCGACGTCCCAACCCGTGAGCCGAAACGCCCACTGAACACGGCCGGTCGGTCCTGGAGGGCTGGTCAGGACCGACCGAGGCGTGGTCAGGCCGTCCGCACGGCGTTCACGCGCCGTCGTACCTCGTTCTCTCCAAGCGTCGCCGCCACCAGGTGCAGGGCGGGGCTCCGGGTCGATCCGGTGAGCAGCACGCGGATGGCCTGCGACGCCTCCTTGATGGAGCCGGGGTACAGGCCGGGGTTCTGCTTGTAAGTCCTCGCGCTGTCGGCGAAGTTCAGCTCGGCGGCGACGGCGCGGATCTGGTCGAACCAGGCGTCACCGTCCTCCATGGGCTGGTAGCGGTCGAGCAGGCGCCGGCTGAGTTCCTGGACCACGTCCGGGGCCAGGCCGCCGAACCGCGGATCGGCAGGATCGGTGACGGTGGCGAAGAGCTGCCGGAAGAAGAAGCCGTAGTGGGTGCGGAAGTCGCCCCACTTGCGGAGGTCCTTGCGCGGGTTGTCGAATCCGTCGCGCTCAACGGCGAGGGCCCGCAGCGCCAGGTCCTCGTCGTTCTCCAGCACCTCGGCGAGCGGCACGTCGTACGCCTTGGCCCACTCCTTGACGCGGTCCAGGATGGTGGCGCCGGGCAGGGCGGCGACGTGGTCGGCGCAGATGTCCTCCAGCTTCGCCAGGTTGATCAGCGCGCCCGTCACCCCGCACTCCTCCAGGCGCAGGGGCTCGCGCAGGGCCTGGTCGAGGGGCATCTCGGCGAGTCGGCCGTTGGCCAGGCCGCGCAGGTAGTACAGGACGGCCTCGGTCGGGTAGCCGGCCTGGGCGTAGTACTCGACGTCCGCTTCGGGGTCCTTGCGCTTGCTGAGCTTGCGGCGCGTCTTGCCCTCCTGCTTCATCAGGGGTGCGATGTGGGCGTAGGGGATGCGGGGGAAGCCGAGGGCGTCGAAGAGCTGGTGGTGGACGGGGACGGAGGAGAGCCATTCGTCGCCGCGGATCACGACGGTGACGCCCATCAGGTGGTCGTCGACGGCGTGGGCGAGGTGGTAGGTGGGCAGGCGCAGCGGGCTGGCGGAGGTCTTGAGGATGACGGTGTCGGCGCGGTTGTCGTCCATCTCGATGGTGCCGCGGATGCGGTCGTGGAAGGTGGTGCGCTCGCCGGTGCCCGGGGAACGGAACCGCACGACGTACGGCACACCGGCGGCGAGCCGTTCACGGACCGCATCGTCGCTGGCGTCACGCCATGGCGCCCACTGGCCGTAGTAGCCGCTGGGCACCTTCTTGGCGAGCTGGTCGGCGCGCAGGGCCTCGAGTTCGTCCTTCGTGGCGAAGCACGGGTAGGCCCTGCCCTGGCGCATCAGTTCGCGAACGTAGCTCTGGTAGATACGGGCGCGCCGGGACTGGGTGTAGGGCCCGTAGAGGCCGGTGTCGTCGGTCTCGTCGGAGGCGACGCCGAAGTGGCGGAAGGCGCGGTCGAAGCGGTCGACAGCACCTTCGACCTCGCGGGCCTGGTCGGTGTCCTCGATGCGCACGAAGTAGGTGCCGCCGCTCTGGTGGGCGATGGCCGCGTCGATCGCGGCGACGTGGATGCCGCCGATGTGCGCGTGGCCGGTGGGGCTAGGGCAGAACCGGGTGACCTCGGCACCGGACGGCAGCTGGCGGGCGGGGTACTGCTGCTCCCAGAAGGCCGGCGCGGGCAGGTCCGGGTCGAAGAGCGCGTCGATCTCGCTGGGGTTGAGCACGGGGGTCCTCCGGGTGCGGTGTGTTCTCGCCGTGACGGCGGCCGGGCGGCGGTTCGGTCGGTGCGGGCGGGCCGGGCCGCTGGCCCGCATGGTACGCGAGCGAGCGGCCCGATCTGCCCTAACGTCGCGTGCCCGGACGGGAGTTCGACAGGTGAGCGGCCGTCACCTCCGGGGCGGGCGTGAGGGGGGTTTCGGCGCCGTGGACGTCCACGTGGACGGTGGCGGTCTCCACCCAGTACCGGGCCCCGGGGCGGCCCTCCTGGACGCCGTACACCGCCGTCGCACGGCGCCCTCGCAGCCGCAGGAAGTGGGCGAGCGCCTGGCTCATGGGCTGGGAGGCGCCGCTGACCAGAGGGAACGCGCAGGCCCGGCGCGCCAGGTCGGTCAGCGTCTCGCCGAGTCCCGGATCGGCGGCGGTCACCCGGGCGGGCGGAATGGGCGTGCCGGGCAGCAGCTGGTGGGCGACGTTGAGCGCGGCCAGAGCAACGACGTGCCGGCGGGCAGCACGTCGCCGGTGCCGTGCTGCGGGCAGAGGCGGGCGCTCCATGGTGGGCGGGGCCGGCGGACTGCTCAGCGTCACGGAAGGCTGGTGCGGACGGGGAACGGGCTGGTCGAGCCACGCGGCCAGGGCAGCAGGACGAATCCACCCCTCGTCGTGCCACAGCGGGTGGTCGGGCCGTTCGGCCTCGGACGGCAGACGCAGGCCGATCTGCTGCGCGGTGGTGGAGCCGAGCAGGTCCAGCAGGTCGCCGTGCTCGTCGGTGCGCACGGCCTGGAGGATCGTCCCGTCGGCGCTGCCGATCTTCGGGTGGAGCGCGATCTGCGGATCCAGCCAGGCCAAGGCCGCCTGCCGCAGCAACCACTTCGGCTGGAAGCCGGCGACCGAGGGCTGGAGGGCTGTGCGGCGCAGCGCGAGGGCGGGGGCGATGAGCTGGGCGTCCACGAGAGGGCTGAGGACGGCCATGCCAGGGGCTTGCGTGCTGGCGGGCTCCCACTCCGGGACGGCCGCCGCTCGGCGTGCCGAGCCCAGCGCGGACCACGTCCAGCCCTGGAGCCACCGCTCGCGGTCCGCATGCAGGGCACGGGCCCGGGCGGAGGCGACCTGCCTGGCGAGCGCGTCACCGAGCAGCGTGTCGAGGCCGGTGGCCGTGTGGCCGGGTGCCGGTGCGTGCCCGCGTAGGTAGCGCAGGGTGCGGTGAGCGCGCAGGAGCGGTTCCAGGCCGCGCTGCTGGGTGCGCAGCGCGTGGTGGCCGAGCGCGGGCGGTAGGGCCCTCGGGTGACGGGCGAGCAGATCGACCAGGAGCTCGTCGCGCTCGGCGAAGACCTCGTCGCCGCCGTCGCCGGTGGCGATGGCGTCGCAGTCGAAGTCGGTGTGGGCAACGGCGAGGATCTCCTCGAAGGCGGCCGCGAAGGGCGATCCGGTGGGCAGGCCGGTCATGGCGTTGACGTCGCGCAGGGCGGCGACCAGGCCGGGTTTGGCGGGCAGGTCGACCGGCTCGCTCCGGGCCCCGTACTGGCGCAGGAACCGCTCCCGCAGCCGTTCCTCGGCCGGCGTTCCGAGGCCGCTGCCGACGTTGAGCAGCACGACGCGTTCGGGGGCGCGGCGCAGCAGAGCGGCTGCGATGAGGGTGGAGTCCAGGCCGCCGCTGAACAGGCAGGCGACACGGCGGTGCCGGGTGAGGATGCGGTCGGCGAGGTCATCGAGGCGGTCGCGCAGCTGGACGGTGCTGGTCTC
The DNA here is from genome assembly GCF_001888885.2 of Streptomyces viridifaciens. Lineage (NCBI taxonomy): Bacteria > Bacillati > Actinomycetota > Actinomycetes > Kitasatosporales > Streptomycetaceae > Streptomyces > Streptomyces viridifaciens. The sequence goes on along the minus strand of NZ_CP090840.1, from coordinate 206,566 downwards.
CAGCGGCTGGGAGGCGTGCGCGGGGTCGCGGTGGGGGGCCCAGGTCGCCTCGGTGCGGATCGTTCTGTCGGGCCGGACCACGGCAGCGTGGCCGGGTTGCAGGGTGAGGATGCCGCGGTACAGGGACGGCAGGAGACCGCGGGTCCACCGTTCACCGGTCAGGAACGCGGCGGCACCGTCCGGGTCGGGCGTGCGGGCGTCGACGGCCCAGGCGAGGGTGCGCAGGTCGGAGGAGATCAGCAGGCTGGTGCCGTCCCAGGCGAGGTGGAGTTCGGCGCGCCAGACCGGGGGCAGCTCGATGCGCAGTTCACGAGTGGTGGCGGTGAGCACGATCGGGGTGGTGTCGAGGGCGGCCTGCCAGGCCGGGTCGGACCAGTAGGCGACGGTGGGGCCGTCGTGGTGGCGGGCGGCGAGGTCGGCGTTGAGGAGCAGCGGGGCGGCTTCGTCGGCGTGGCCCGTCACGAACAGGTCGTTCCAGCCGGCCGTGCGGGCCGTGGTGACGGCGCCGTCGGGCGCCCAGACGGCTCGGAGCGTCATGTCGAAAGTCCTTCCGGACGTGGGGCGTTGTGGTGGACGATGTCGGCCACGCTCGGGTGCTGGAGGAGCGTGGTGTGGTGGGCGTCGAGGACGTGGACGGCGTGGCCGTGCTGCGCGAGGGCGGCCCACCCCCAGGAGGAGTCGTCGGCTGGGGCGGGCAGGACGCCCGCAAGCAGCGAGTCGTCGTACTCGGCCTCGGCGGCGCGCACCACCACGATGCGGCCCGGGTAGGGGCGGGGCCGGTAGCGCTCGGCAGCGGCAAGACGGTGGCGGTAGCCGGCGGCGAGGCGGGCGGCGAGTTCGGTGGTGAAGGACCCGGGCACGACCTGCTGGGTACGCAGCTCGTCCAGCAGGTCGGCCATCGCCTGCTCGGGAGGGGTGTGGCGCATGGCGTCCGGATCCACGACCAGACGCCGACCGGCTTCGCGGGCCCGGTGGCTGGTGATAGCGGCCACGATCTCGGCAGCGGGGACCTGGGCGATGCTACGGGGGCCGGGGCCCGCGGGCGCGGGCATGTCGAGGACGACCACGGTGGGGGCGTGCCCGGTGGTGTCGTACACCTGCTGTGCGACGGCCAGGGCCAGGTGACTGCCGAAGGAGAAGCCGAGGACGACGTCGGGGCGCGGCGCGCTGGCGGTGAGTTGCTGGTGATGGTGGCGTGCCAACTCCTCGATCGGGGTCTCGCCGGTGACATCGGACAGGGGCGGGCCGGGGAGTGCGTGGACTTGGTGGCTGCCGCCGAGCTGGGCGGCCAAGGGGGCGAAGGCGTCGGCGGATCCGCTGATCGGATGCATGCACCACAGCGTCGACCGGTCGCCCTGCCCCCAGCGCCGGACCGCTGCGGTGCGCGGCGGCTGGTCGGTGGTCGAGTCGATTGCGGCGGCGAGGTCGCGTACCGAGGAGGCGGCGAAGTACAGCTCGGTGGGCAGGACGCGGCCGGTCTCGGCGCCGACCCGGGCGAGGACGTCGATCGCGGTGAGGGAGTCGGCGCCGTGCGCGGCGAGGTCGTCGTCCGGGCCCAGGTCGGGGTCAGCAAGGCAGCTGCGCCACGCATCCAGCAGGGTCACGAGCAGGTCGGCCTGCGGCTTGTCGGCCAGCGCCGGTGGCTCGGGGGAGTGGGTGGTGTTCAGCGGGGCGCGCACGTACCGCTCGTAGCGCTCGGGGAAGCGGCCCTTGACGACGAGGACGTGTCCGCTCTGGTCGGACAGCAGTAGGCGGGTCAGGGCCTGCTCAGCTTCCCTGGGGGTGAGGCCGCCCTGGACCATGCGCTGTTCGTGGGCCGAGGCGGTGGCGTCATGGTGCTGCCAGGCGTCCCAGCCGATGCTCAGCCAGCGGGTGTGGGCGTACTCGCCGTGCAGGGCGTAGCTGTCGGTCGCCGCCGAGGCCGCGCTGTAGGCCGCAAGGCCGATCGCGCCGAGTACCCCGGCGAGGGAGGACATGAGTACGACGCGCCGTACGTGGTGGCTGGCGGCTGCGGCACGCAGCGTCGCGGCGGCGTCGATCTTGAGGGCGAAGTGCCGTTCGTCGGCCCACTGCGGTAGGCGGGTGCTGTCCTGGTAGGCGGCCTCGCCGGAGATTCCGGCGGCCATGACGATCCGCTCGATCTGACCAAGGCCACGGGTGACGTGCGCGATGAGGGCTGTGAGGGCGCGGGGGTCGGCGGCGTCGCACTCCCGCACGACGATGCGGGCCGGCTGCGCGGCGAGGTCGTCGGCCAGGCGGTGCGCGGTGCGCAGGCCGGGGCCAGGCCGGGCAGCGAGCACCAGCGTGCCGCTGACGGCGGCGAGGACGCGGGCAGCGGCGGTGCCGATCTGCCCGACGCCTACGACGACCGACACACCGCCGACCGAGCCCGGCTCGGGTTCGGGTAGGGGCGGGTAGGCGGGGCTCCACCACCGTCGGCCGCGCAGGGCGAGTACGGGTTCGGCGGCCCAGTCCACGCTGCGGCGCATCGCTTCGGCCAGCTCCCAGGGCTGAGTGCCCTCCAGGTCGAGGGTGCGGACGCGGACCGCGGGCACGTCCATCGACAGCGCCCGGGCCAGGCCCGTGAGCGTGGCCGCCCGGGGGTCGCCGCCCTCGGTGCCGAGCACCGGGTGCGCGCGCCGGGTAAGCGCCACGACGTCCACGCCGCAGGCGGCGGGCCAACCCGCGGTGCTGGCAGCCAACGCCACGAGGGCGTCGTAGGCACGCCGTGCGGGCTGGGAGCCTGCGCCGAGCGCGTACCCGCACACGACCAGCGCTCGGCCCTGCGGCGCCTCGATGGGGCCGTCCGGTGCCCACACCACTGGGGTGCCTTCGGGGACCGATGCGGACAACAGGTCGAACAGTCTGCGGCCCGTGTGGTCGTCCTGCTCGGCCATCAGGACGACGCACGCCCAGCTGGGGGCCTCGGTGCCGGGGCGCCCGGGCCACTGGGCCCAGCTGCTGCGCCGGAACTCCACCTGCGCCTTGGCGGGCTCGGCCGCGCCGACGCTGTCGGTGGCGCCGGTGGCGGGCTCAGGCCAGATCCGGCGGGGCCGGTAGCCCGCGTCCCGGAGCGTTGCCGGGCGCCGTCCGGGAGCGGTGCCCGACGGCGGGGGTTCCTCCAGGACGACGTGGGCGTTGGTGCCGCCGACACCGAAGCTGCTCACCCCGGCCCGGCGCACGCCTTCGGCCGGTTCCCACGGCTGAGGTCGCGTCAGGACCCGCAGGGGTGCGGCGCTGGAGGCCAGGGCGGGGGCGGGCGTGGTGTGGTTGACCGTGCCGGGCAGCACGGCGTGGTGCAGGGCCAGGCTGGCGCGGATCAGCCCGACCACGCCAGCCGCTATGTCCAGGTGCCCGAGCCCGCCCTTCGCGGACCCCAGCGTCACGCCACCCGGCCTGGGATGGGAGGCGAAAACGTCCGCGAGCGCCTGGAGCTCCACCTGATCGCCGAGAGCGGTACCGGTGCCGTGCGTCTCGACGTAGCCGATCTGCCCGGAGTCGAGGCCCGCGCGGGCCAGCGCCGCACGGACGGTCTCCGCCTGCCCGCTCCCGCTCGGCGCGGTGAACCCGTTCGAGCGCCCGCCGTCGTTGGTGACGGCCGAGCCGCGGATCACCGCGTAGATCCGCGACCCGTCGGCCACGGCGTCCTCCAGGCGGCGCAGCGCCACCAGGGCCGCGCCGTCGCCCATCACCGTGCCGTCGGCGGCAGCGTCGAAGGGGCGGCAGACGCCGGAGGCGCTGTGGATCGACGCGCTCTCGTACTGCCAGCCCGGCGAGTTGGGCAGGACGATGGACGCTCCGCCGGCGAGCGCCTGGTCAGCCTCACGGAGCAGCAGGGCCTGGCACGCCAGGTGGACCGCCACCAGGGAGGACGAACAGGCCGTCTGCACGGCGACGCACGGTCCCCGCAGCCCGAGCCGGTAGGCGATCCGGGTGGCGGCGAAGTCCTTGTCGGTGCCGGCCTCGAACTCCAGAGCGCTGACTGGGCCGGAGCGGGCCAGCAGGTCGCGGTAGCCGCTGAAGTTGGTGCCGCAGAACACTGCGGTCCGCTCGCGGACGGCGGCGTCCTGCGGACGGCCGGCGTCCGCGTCGGCCAAGGCCTGCCAGGCGCACTCCAGCAGCAGACGCTGCTGCGGGTCGCAGGTCAGGGCCTCGCGCGGCGACATGCCGAAGAAGGCGGGGTCGAACAGCCCGACGTCCGTACCCAGGTGCCCCCGGGCGTAGAGCCGGGGGCCGTCCGTGGAGCGGATTACGCTGGCGCGGTGGGCGAGGACGTTGTCCCACAGCTCCTGGACGTTGTCGGCGCCGGGCACGCGGGCGGCCATGCCGACGACCGCGACGGCGTCCTCGGGGATCGGCGTCATCGGTCCTCCGCCCCGGTGCGGCGCCGGCGCAGGACGCCCCGCGCCTCGTTGCGCCGGGCGCCGGGCTCGTGCTGAGCGGGCGCCTCATCCGTCTTGCCGTCGACGTGGGCGGCGAGCGCGCGCACAGTCGGGTTGTCCAGGCAATCGGCCGCCGTGACCTCGATGCCCAACTCACCCAGGCGGACCACCCACGTGAGCAGGTCAAGCGAGGTGCCGCCAGCGTCCGCGAACCGCTCGTCGGGGCTGGGGGGCGGACGGCCCAGTGCCCCCTGCCAGGCCTCGGCGATAGTGCGCTGCGTCGCCGTCGCCCACACCGTGTCCGGCACGTCGGATCCGGTGACGGGCAGAAGCTCGGGCAGGCGGTGTCGGTCGACCTTGCCGTGCGCGGTCGCCGGAAGCGCGTCCAGGGCCACGACGCGGTGCGGGACGAGGTGCGCCGGCACACGCCCCGCCAGCCCGTTCCGCACCCCGGCCTCGAGGCCGGTCGGGTCCACTCCGGTCGCGGGGACCACGAACGCCACCAGGCGCGCCGCCCCACCGGGTGCGCAGGGCATGGCCACGGCCGCCGCTTCGGTCACCGCCGCGCTCGCCACCAGGTGGCGTTCCAGCTCGGTCAGGTCCACGCGCACACCGCTGACCTTGACCTGCGCGTCCATGCGCCCCAGCACCCGCAGTTGCCCGGCAGCATCCAGCAGACCCAAGTCCCCGGTGCGGTAGTAGCGCCCCGGCGGCAGCGGGCCGGTGCCCGGGGTCTCGACGAACCGGGCGGCCGTCGCGGCGGGGGCGTCGAGGTAGCCGTCGGCGAGGCTCTCGCCGCCGATCCACACCTCCCCGACCGTGCCCGCGCCGAGCGGGACGCCATCCTCACCGACCACCTGCACGGTGCTGTTCTCCAAGGCGGTACCCACCGTGTCGGTGGCCACCGGCTGCTGCGGGTCGAAGATGCGCACGGTCGAGGTGATGCCGGCCTCCGTCACCCCGTAGACGTGCGCCAGCGGCAGGCCCCGCTCCAAGGACTCCTCGATCAGCGCGGGCGGCGCCTGCTCCCCTCCCATGAGCAGCAGCCGCAGCGACGCCGGGAGCGGCAGGGGGTTGGCGCGCAGGTGCCGCACGAGTAACTGCCAGTAGACGGTGGTCAGTTCCGCGACGGTGACACCTCGGTGGTCCAGCTCACGCAGCAGCTGGGCGGGATCATCAGGCTGCGCCCCGGTCAGGACCGCGGTACCGCCCGCGCACCACACGGGCAGCAGCTCCTCGAACACCACGTCGAAGGACGGCGGTGCCAGCTGGAGGAACCGGTCCCGCGCGCCCAGGCCGACGGCGGCGCCGAACGCCCGGCAGTAGGAGCCCAGCGCCCGGTGGGAGAGCACGACCGCTTTGGGCCGCCCGGTCGACCCGGAAGTGTGCATGACGTAGGCCGCGCCCGGCGCGGTGCGGGCGCCCGAGGCCGGCGGCTCCTGAAGAAGGACGGTGCCCGGCGTCTCGCCGTCCACCAGGACACCGGCCACACTGGCTCGTTCGCAGATCTCCCGCGTCCACGCCGGCGGGGCGGCGGCGTTCAGCGGCACCGCGACCGCGTCGGCCAGCCAAACCGCCAGCAGACTGCGGCAGAACGCGTGCCGGTCCGACGTTTTGATGCCCACCAGGACGCCCGGCGCGACGCCGGCGACGCGCAGCCGTGCCGCCGTGGACTCGGCCTGCCGGTGCATCTCGGCGTAGGTGTGGGTCCCGGTGGCCGGGCTGTCGATCGCCACACTGCCGGGGTTGGCGGCCACGCTGCGCCGCCACATGTCCGGGAAGGTGGTGTCGTTGGGGTTCACGAGGCCTCCTCGGCCATGGTGTCCAGCAGGTGGGAGAGGGCGTCCAGGCCGGCGGCGAGGTCGGCGGTGGTGCCGCCGAAGCCGAGCCGCACACGGCCGGGGACGCCGAAGCACTCGCCGGGCACGAGCAGTACCCGGTGCTCGCGCATCAGCCGCTCGCACAGCGCCATCGTGTCCGGGACTCCGGTGAGGTGCGGGAAGACGACGACGCCCGCCCCGCCCGCAGGCAAGGACACCTCGCCCGGGCGCGCCGCGAGCCACCCGTGCACCAGTCGCCTGTTGGCGGCCGCGGTCAGCATGCGCGGTCCGATCAGCCGCTCGGCCCCTTCCAGCGCCCGCTGCGCGACCCACTCGACCAGTGGCGAGAGCGCGAGGGTGGTGTAGTCGCGCACCCCCACAGCGGCATGCACGATCTCGGGGGCCGCAATGCCCCAGCCCACCCGTAGCCCCGGCAGGCCGAACGCCTTCGACATGGTTCCGAAGCACAGGGCCCGCTCGTAGTACGTCGGGGCCGACAGCGGTGGCGCATCGAACGCCAGGTCCTCGAACGTGCCGTCCCACAGCAGGTAGCAGCCGTGCCGTTCCACGATCGCGACGAGCTCGGCCAGTTCCTCCGTGGTGAGGGTGACGCCGGTGGGGTTGTGCGGAAAGTTCACGATCACGGCCTTCGTGGTGCTGGTGACCAGGTTCCGCAGCTCTTCCAGGTCCGGACGGAACCCGTCCTCCGGTCGCAGCTGCCACCGGCGCACCCGGCAGCCGCGCGCCAGCACCGGGGCGAGCAGCGAGTGGTACGCCGGCTCCACGACGACCACCTCGTCCCCCGGCTCCAGCAGCGCTGCCAGGCACAGCAGCTGCGCCTCCGTGGAACCGTTGCCGACCAGCACCCGCCCGGCGTCGCCGAGGCCGTAGCGCGCGGCGATCGCCGCCCGCAGCTCGTCGCCGCCGGCGGACTGCGAGTCCCGCAGGGACACCGCGGCCAGCTGTTCAAGGTCGAACCCGAGCAGGTCCCGCAGCTCGGCCATCGTGTAAGGCTCGGCACCGCTGGAGCTGATGTCGATGTCGGCCTCGTGGTACCGCTCGCGCAGGAAGTCCTCCAGGAGGGCGCGTTCCATCAGCGGTCGCATCAGCCCACCACCTGGCAGAGCAGGCTCGGGCGGACGGTGCGGGACTTGCGCAGGTCCCGGGTGATCAGCACGCGCTTGAGCCACCGGTCCGTGCCGTCGTAGCGGGCCTCGAAGGGCACCCGGCCGTGGACGGCCCGGAGGTTGTCGACGATCAGGATGTCGCCCGGCTCCAGTACGACGTTGCGCAGCCGGCGGTCGATCTCGCGGGTCAGGTGCTCCAGCGCGGCCTGCGCTTCGGTGTCGGCCGGGTCGATCACCCCCCAGAACGAGCGGTCCGCCCGGAGGTAGTGGCCCTCCAGCAGCGCGACCGCGGGCGGCGTGGCGAGCATCGCCTCGATCCGCTCGAAGTCGCCCTCGGCGCTGGCCGAGTTGTTCGACGGCAGGTGGGAGTTGTCCGGCAGGATGCGGAACCTGGGCTCGCCCAGGATCCGCCGGTCCGCCGCGCTCAACCGCAGGTCGTCTACGACGGCGACGGTGGTGGCCGTGGATGTCGGGTTGCGCACGCACGCCAGAGCGAGGAAGTCCGGGCGCAGCGGGTGGAACGCGTCCTCGGTGTGCCAGTCGAGCAGGACGTCGGCGGCCGTCCCGAGCTGCTGGCCTTCGTTCTCCTTGATCGGCAGGACGTCGTGGATCACCCGGCCGTCCTGCTGGGTGGCCCAGCCGAACGCGTCGCCGAGCAGGCCCGCGTAGAGCACCAGCGTCAGGTCCAGCTCCAGGGTCGGCGACGGGTCGGGCAGCGCGTTCCAGTGGCTGGGAGTGGGGCCGGCCTGGGCGTCATCGACGTGGTGGCCGTGGATCACGGTGTAGCCGGGTTCGTGGCGCCGCAGCTGGTTCAGGTGCTCCTGGACCCGGTGCGGCAGCGCCCGGGCGAGCACCGGTGCGCGCTCCAGCAGCTCGGGATCCTCCGCGCTGCGGTACTGGCCGATCAGGCCCGCGATCAGCGAGGAGGTCTCCTCGCGCTCGGAAGCGGTCAGGGACAGGTCCATGCGTGGCTCCTTCGGGTCTTCGCGCCCACGGCCGCCCGGCAGGGGCCGGCGGCAGTGAGGAACGGGAGTTGTGGCGCACTGCCGGCCGGTGCCTTCGGGGTTGCGGGCAGCGGCTGTGCAGGTGGTTCTCGGGCTGAACGAGGTCGACGGGTCCGGCGAGAGGGCCGGGCTGAGGCCGAGGCGGGGAGGCGCGTATCCGGGCGTCAGTGCACGGGATCGCGGCAGCGCGCGACGTCAGGAGGAGTGACCTTTCGCTCACTCCTCGTTGTCGCCCTCACAGCATGCCCCTACGAAAGGCAGTTGGGCAATATGCCCAACTGATATTGCCTCAGATGCGTTGCCCTGCAACGGTCCAACCGCCAGACTGTGGTTCATGGCGAAGAGGCCCCCAGCACCCCAGTCCGTGTACCGGCGCCAACTGGCGCCCAAGCTCAAGGCGTTGCGCGAAGCCATCCCCGGCATGACCCTGGTCGCGGTCGCTGAGGCCGTGGAGATCACGCAGAGCACCCTCAGTCGCATCGAGACCGGCCAGCGCGGAACAACCCCAGTCCTCGTCAAGGCGCTGCTCGACCACTACGGAGTCACCGACCCCGTGGTCCGCGAAGACCTGCTGGACCTGGTGCGCGCCGACATCGCCCAACGCAACACCTGGTGGCGCAAGTACTCGGCCCTGATGGCCCCGACCCAGTACTCGGGCTACGTCGCTCTGGAGTCCAGCGCGACCAGCCTCCACTCCTACGAAGCGCAGCTCATCCCGGGGTTGTTGCAGACCGAGGACTACGCCCGCGCCGTCATCGGCGCCATGCGGGTCGACCTCGATGCCAAGAGCATCGAAGACCTTGTCGAGGTCCGCATGCGGCGTCAAGACGTACTCAACTCGGACGACCCCCCGAAGCTGTGGGCCGTGATCGACGAAGCGGCACTCCGGCGCCTGCGCGGCACGCCAGCACTCCTGGAAGGCCAGCTCCGCCACCTGATGGAGATGTCCCGGCGGCCCAACATCGTGGTGCAGATCCTGCCCTTTGTCATCGGTCTCCACCCGGCTGGCTACGGCAGCTTCATGCGAATGGGCTTCCCCGACCCCACCCCGGCCGTCGTGTGGGTGGAGAACCTGACCAAGTCGGTGTGTCTCGAGACGGCCGAAGACGTGGAACGCTACGACGAGGCGTTCGACCACCTGCGTGCCCGAGCTCTCGGTCCGCCGGAGACTCGTACCCGCATAACCGAAATGATCAAGGAGTTTCGTCCCAGTGACCGTGAAGCCTGACCCCACCGAGATCGACTTCTCCACCGTGACGTGGGAGAAGAGCCCCTACAGCGGCGGCAACAACAACTGCGTGGAGTTCGGCGCAATCGGAGATCACGTGGCCATCCGCGACTCCCAGCGGCCCGAACAGGTCCCGCTCATCTACACCCGCAGCGAGATCCGTGCCATGCTCCTCGGCGCGAAGGCTGGCCACTTCGACCACCTCGCCTAACCCCGCCAATCGGGCTCCGGCGGGGTCGGCCCCAGACGAAGTGGGGCCGGCCCCGCCGACCATTCTCCCAGACAGCCGGCTACGACACGTCGGGAACGTGCGCACCGAGACTCAACGCCCGGAAGGGCACAGGACGAAGCGCGGGCAGAGCTCGAGCTCTCCTCCACCGCGCTGGTCGGCGACTACACGCGCAGCGACACCCTCGTCGGCTCCCGCCGCCACCACCCGGTCCTGTACCCGCGCGGCAACGAGCTGACCGGGATCCTGGCCGTAGAGGACTTGACGATCGAGCCCGCAGTTCCGGCGGCGCCCGGGCCGGGCACAACAGCGCAGGAGCCGAGCCTGCCGGACGCCGATAGCGGCAGATAGGCCTTTCGGCCCGGCTTCTGGTGCCCGGCCCGCGCCGAGCTGCCCCGTACAACCCGCCCGCCGTCAGCCCAGGCTTGGCCTAACCGACTTTTGGACCGGACGTCCACGAGACGGCGGCCGGCCCCTCGAACGGATCCCGGCCGAGGAGCTCGCGCTCGCATGGGCAGCGCAGTGGCAGGACGCGCTGCGGTGGCGAGAGATGATCCGCCTCAACCACAAGGCGGATCTGCCTGACGAGCTCCTCACCGGTGTCCCGACCGCGGCCCGTCCCCGGGCTGCCCTCCTCCTTGAGAGGCTGAACCTGTGGTGACCGGCACTGTGCTTGGGACTTCGACGGCACCCTTGGGCACCGCCGCCACGGCACCTGGGCCCGGCCGGTGACATGATCCGGCCCTCACACACGGCCAGTTCCGCTGGCTGGCCACCGCGATCGCGTGCTGACCCGTAGGCTTCGGGGATGGCAGCGTACCGTGGCGTGATCTTCGACTTCTTCGGTGTCCTGACCTTCAACATGGTCGAGGTGATCACCGGTTTCGAGACTCGGGAGGGGATCGCCAACGGCACCTTCCTGCGTGCCTGGGCCGATCCGCGGGGCCAGGAGCTCTTCCGTCAGCTTGAGTTGGGCCGTATCACTCAGGCCGACTGGAACACGGACTTCGGCGCGCTGATGGGCGTCCCGCCGAAGGACCTGCTCGCCCGGTACCTGCATGACGCCTTCCCGGCCTACCCGGTCATCGAGGTGGCTCGGCAAGCACGAGCGGCCGGCATTAGGACAGCGGTGCTGTCGAACAGCCTCGGGCGGGAGCCCTACGACCCGTACACCGGCTTCGACCTGCGCGGCACTTTCGACGAGGTGGTGCTCTCCGCAGAGCACGGGATCCGCAAGCCCGACCCCGAGATCTTCCGCCTGGTGCTCGGCAAGCTCGGCGTGGCGGCCGAAGAGTGCCTGTTCGTCGACGACAGCGAGGAGAACCTGGCCGCCGCTGCCGAACTGGGCCTCACGCCCGTGCTCGGGCTGGACGAGAAGGTGGTCGTCAGGCGTCTGCGCGAGCTGCTGCGCCTACCCGGCTTCTAGGAAGTCGCGGATGGCGGGGTAGGCCGCGTGCGGGGCGAGCTTCTCCCGCAGGCCAGTCAGCTGGGATGCCGAACGTACGGAGTCGACCGAGCCGAGGCAGGCCGCCGCGTGACGCGCGGTGGCCACGGCGCCGTCCAGGTCGTCCAAGGCGAGGTGCGCCTCGGCGGCCCGGGACAGGTAGATGGCATGGCTTCGGGGGTACTCCTCGTCGCCCGGGTATGACGCTTCCATGCCGGCCTCGAACCGCCGCAGTGCCTCGGCCGGGTCACCCAGTTCAAGAGCACACGAGCCGGCGATCATCTCGATCTCGCCGTAGTCCACCCAGTAAAGGGTTTTCGGGTCGTTGTCGCGCTGGCCCTTGTCCAGGGCTGCCCGAGCAAGGCGGAGCTGATGCGCGGTCTCCTTCTTCGCACCCGTCTTCGAGAGAGCGTGCGCTGTACGGGCGGCCAGCATGGCGTCCATGCGCGGCGTGCCAATGCCCTTGACCTGGGTGCGTGCGGTGTCGAGTAGGGCGACAGCGCGGCCGGCCTGATGAGGGGTGGAGTAGCACTGGACGGCGGCGAAGCTCAGGGCATAGGCACCGCTGATCGGATCTCCCGCCTCGGCGGACGCTCGTAAGGAGGCGTCGAAGAAGCGCTGGGCGATTCCGGCGCGGTCCTGGTCGAAGGCGGCCCAGGCGACTTGGCGAGCGGCCTCCGCCGCGATCGAGTGCAGGTGGCCGAGCCCTGTGCTGTTGTAGCGCCGGGTCCTGATCAGCTTCACTGCCAGGGACAGCTCGCCGCGGCCGAGCTGGTAGACCTCGCCGCTGCCGAGTTCGTCGTCGAGGCGGCGCAGATGGTCCAGCCGGTCGTCCATGTGTGCCAGCAAGGCCGGGTTGCCCGGCAGGCCCGGGGGCGTCCGGGCAGGTCGCGACTCAAGTGCCTTGGCCCAATTGCTTGCTGAGGCGGACAGTGCGACCCCTGCCGTGAGGAACCCTCTGCGATCCACGCCGCTCCCATCTACCAAGTCGGTGAGGACCGACAGCGTTTCGTCCGTCGTCCACGGGGCGCTCCCGCCGGTCGCGGAGGCGGCCGCCAGCCTGCCGGCGAACTCCCCGCCGGTACGCAGCACCCGGTCGTAGGCGGCCGCCACGTCCGCGGTCACCGAGCGGTTGCCGTTCTCAACGTTGCGAAGGTGCGCCTCGCCGTAGCCGGCCTCGCGGGCGAACTTCGCCCAGACCATGCCGGAAGCTCTGCGAGCCTCCCGCATATCGTCCCGAAGCTGGTTGGCCATCGGCGGTGCTCCTCGGAATTGAATCGGTAGTGAATCGGTGCACGCCATTGTTCCCCGCCCGCTGGCGGTGTGTGCTCAGTTCGGCACAGATCGCAACTGTTCCCGCCTCATGACGAGCGCGGGCGAGCTGCGGGGACGGCACGGGAGCGTTCGCCGTCCGGCCTCGGCAGCTACGGCCGCCCGGACCACCGGGCGGCAGGTCCACTGCAACTGTTCCCGAGAAGGAGCGCAGATGAGTACGCCGACCGTCGAGGAAAGCAAGCAGAACGAGGGCGCCGCCAACATCGGCGACCCGTTCGGCCTCGACATCACGTTCATCGAGAACACCCCGGCGACCGAGACGGTCCTGATGTGCAGCACCGGTGACACTTGCGGGAGCTCCTGCCCGAGCGCCTGCACGACGTCGTAGCCCGGGGCGTGCGGTGCGGGATGTGACGGGTCCCGCACCGCACCCCTTCCCGTTGCTCCTCTTCCAGAACGGAGTGGGTGATGACGCGTTCGCGACCCAGCCTGTACCGCAGCGTCGGCGACAGCATGCTGCGAGCTGCAGTGAGCCTCAGCGCGCCGAAGACGCCCGAGTGGCCGGGGCGGGGCGCCACGGGCGAGCAGTGGCGTGCGTGGCTGGCCGGGGTTTGGGCCGACGATGCCTTCCGGCAGACCGTGGCCGGTGCCAGCCCGGACCTGGCGCGCAGGGTCGAGGAGATCGTCGCTGGGCGGTTGCCCAGCGCGCGCCGGCTGCGCCGGGCGGCGCTGGCGGTAGCCCGCTACACCATCCGCTACGCCCAGCGGTCCACACCGTTCGGCCGGTTCGCGGGCGTTGCCCTGGTCGGCTTCGGGCAGGTGTCCGTGGTGCGCTTCGGAGACCGGCACGAGGTGGTAGGCCGGCCGGACCCGGTGGCGCTGGACGCGGTGGTCAGCGATTGGGAGGCTGACAGCGAGCGGATGGCCGGTGTCGAGGTCTGCGTCAACAGCCTGGTTCGCCGTCAGGACGGCCGCGTGTGCGTCCCATCGGAAGGACCGGCGGAGTACTCGCTGGCCCTGTCGCCCGCCCTCGCGCTCATTCTCGACGCGGCCAAGGCGCCGATCGCCTACTCGGAGCTGGCGGACAAAGTCGCCGCCGAGTTCCCGCAGACGGAAAAGGCCCAGCGGACGGAACTGCTGAGTCAGTTGCTGCGGGTACGGGTGCTGCGGTCGCAGCTGCGCGCACCGGCCACATTCGCTGACCCGCTCGGCCCCCTTCCCGCCGTGCTGCGGGAGTCCTGCGATCGCACGGCCGCGGTGGACCTGGGCCTGGACGCGGCGGTGCGGCTTCCGCACGCCGTGGAGCTGGAGGCGCAGACCGCCGCCGCTGTCCTTACCCGGCTTGCCACCCACCCGGCGGGCACGCCGGTGTGGCGCCGCTACACCGAGCGGTTCCTCGAGCGCTACGGCGAGGGTGCCGTGGTGGCGTTGGAGCAGCTGACGGATCCCGAGCGGGGGCTGGGCCGGCCCGAGGGGTTCGGTCAGGTCGTGGAGCCTCCTCGTCCGATGACCCGCAGGGACCGGCTGTTGCTGGAACTGGCCGGCACGGCCGCCGTGGAGGGCACGCGGGCGGTGGTGCTGTCCGGCGCGATGATCGAACGGCTGGAGGCCGCCGCCGGTGAACCGGCGGCCCTCACCCCACCGCACCTGGAGGTGTGCGTGCAGGTCCAGGCCGGCTCGCTCCGGGCGCTGGACCGCGGTGACTTCCGGCTTCGGGTGGCGACGGTCTCCCGCGCGGCTGGCTCGATGACCGGCCGGTTCTGGCACCTGTTCCCGCAACTCGGCGAGCAGCACGCCGCGCTGCCCACGGTCGAGCCCGGTGCGGAGCTGGTCCAGCTGTCCTTCCACGCCGGGCGCGTCCCGGCCGACCTGCTCACCCGCGCCCCGCAGGTGCTGCCCCGGGTGGTCAGCGTCGGGGAGTTCCGCCACCGCGGACCGGGAGTGCTCTTCCCCTGTGACCTGGCGGTCGGCGCCTGCGATGGCCGGCTCTACCTGGTCGAGGCCGCCACTGGCCGGCACCTGGAGCTGCTGGCCCCCACCGCGATCAACTTCCTGTGGAACAACTACACCCCGCCGCTGGCCAGGTTCCTGGCCGAGATCAGCCGCGCCGCCGCGCCGCAGGTGACGTGGTTCGACTGGGGCGCGGCCTGGACCCTCCCGTTCACCCCGGCCCTGCACTACCGGCGCACCGTCCTGGTGGCCGCCCGCTGGCAACTGCCCGCCCAGGCGCTGCCCGGACGCGCCGCGACGCTCGAGCAGTGGGCGGGGCAGCTGCGCGCCTGGATGGGCCGCTTCAAGGTGCCGGAGCGCGTGCTGCTGGCCGAGGACGACCAGCAGCTGCCGCTCGACCTGAGCCTGGACATGCACCTGGACGTGCTGCGCGCGCACCTGGCCGCGAGCCCGACCGGAGTTGCGGTCCTTCACGAGGCGCCACCGCCGGACGCGGACGGCTGGATCGGCGGACGGGCGCACAGCATCGTCGTCCCGATGGCGGCGGCCTCATGACGTCGGCCATCGCCGTGCCGCGGTTCCAGGAGCTGTCCGAGGGGGCACTGGGAGTGGCGCTGCTGCACATCGAGCGCGGTGACCTCGCCGCCGCCCGCCGGCACCTGGCGCAGGCGGTGGCGGGCGGAGTCAGTACCGGGGGCAATGCGTCGCTGTTCCACGGAGCCCCGGCCCTGGAGTTCGTGCTCGGCCGTGCCGGAGCGCCCACCCGTCAGGTGCGCGAGGCCGCGGACAAGGTCGTCTCCGCGCGCCTGGCCGCGGCCGCCCTGCGCCGCGACGGTGGGGCGCTGGCGCGCCCGGCGGAGTTCGACCTGATCCGGGGCCTTGCCGGCCTGGGCGCGCTGCTACTCGCCCGCGAACCCGCCCACCCGCTGCTGCACCAGGTGCTCTCCTACCTGGTCTCGCTGGCCCAGCCAGTGCGCTCCTTGGGCCGGGAACTGCCGGGCTGGTGGTCCGAGGCCGGTCCGGCCGACGAGGAGATGCCCGGCGGTCACGGCAACCTCGGCGTCGCGCACGGTGTGGCCGGCCCCTTGGCCGTGCTGGCCCTCGCCGCCCGCCACGGCGCCGAGGTGGCCGGGCAGCGCGAGGCCATCGAGGTGTTCAACGGCTGGCTGGAGCGGCACGAGCACGGGTACTGGATCACGCTCGACCAGCTGTCCGCGCGCACACCGCCCGGGCCGGTAACCGCGCGCCCGTCCTGGTGCTACGGCCAGCTCGGCATCGCCCGCACGCGGCAGGTGGCCGCCCTCGCCCTCGGCGACCAGGCCCGGCGCGAGGCGGCGGAGGACGCCGCTCTGCGGGTGCTGGCCGACCCGGCCCGTCTCGAGCACGTCACCGACGCCTCGCTGTGCCACGGCTGGGCCGGGCTGCTGGCCATCGTGCGTGCCATGGCCACCGACAGTCCTGCCCCCGGCCGGTTCACGTTGTACATCACCCACCTCACCACCCGGCTGACGGCCACCCTGGGCGAGTTGCCCAAGCCCGGCTTCCTGGAGGGCCGCGCCGGCGCGCAGCTCGCACTGGAGGGCAGCGACACCACCGGGTGGACCCGTGCGCTGCTGATCGCCTGACCCCTGCTCAAGCCCGTAACGAAGAAGTAAGGAGCGCCGACGACCATGGACTTTGACGAGCAGGACCCCGCCATCACCATCGACACCGGAACCTGGTGGCACGCCAGCGTGGCGTTCCCCGGCGGCACGATGAGCCCCCAGGCCGCCCGGGCCCTGTCGGCCGCCCTCGGCGAGAGTCGGTTCCACTTCCTGCGCAAGGAGCAGGGGCTGCGCCTGCGTACCGAGCACCCCGCGGCCGACGTCCTGGACCAGCTGGTCGCCGACCAGGTGGCCAGCGCCTGGACCGGCAAGATCTACGAGCCGGAGACGGAGGCGTTCGGCGGCCCCGAGGCCATGGACGTCGCACACGACCTGTTCTGCGCGGACAGCCGCTTCGCCCTGCCCGAGACCGGCAACTTGGGTGGGCGGGAGCGCTGCATCCTGCTGCTGTCGACCATGCACCGGGCCGCCGGCCTCGACCCGTTCGAGATCGGCGACGTCTGGGTCAGGTTCGCCACCACCCGCCCCGCGGTCGTCCCGCCCGCCGGTCCCGCACGCGAGACGGCGGTCGCGGCCATGCGGCGCCTGATGAACGCCGACGCCGCCCTGCGGCCCGACGCCGAGCCCGGCTGGTCCGAACGCGTGGCCGCCTTCGAGGACGCCGGGCTGCGCCTGCGGTGCCTGGACGCCGACGGGCGGCTGGTGCGCGGCCTGCGCACCGTGCTCGCCCACCATGTGATCTTCACCTTTAACCGCGGCGCCGTCCCCGTCGACGCCCAGGCCGCCGCCGCCTGGATGGCCCGTCAAGTCGCCCTCGCCGAAGGCGAATCCGCCGACGTGTCGCTCCGGCCATCTGCCACCCTGACCCCTAACCTCTCACGGATGGAGACCCCCCTGAGCACCCAAGCCGACCCCGCCGACCTGCGCCAGGCGCTCGTCACCCGCCTCGTCGACGCCGGCCAGCTGCGCACCCCGGACGTCATCGCCGCCTTCGAGACCACCGAGCGCGAGCGGTTCCTGCCCGGCGTCGACCTTCAGACCGCCTACGTCGAGGACGCCGTGCCGATCAAGCACGACGACGGCGGCGAGATGATCTCCTGCATCAGCGCCCCGTCGATCGTGGCCACCCAGCTCGAACAGCTGGGTGCCCGCCCCGGCCACAAGATCCTGGAAGCCGGCGCCGCGACCGGCTACAACGCCGCGCTGCTGGGCAAACTGGTCGCCCCCGGCGGCCACGTGTGGACCCTGGACGTGGACCAGGACCTCGTCGATACCGCCGCCAAGCACCTGGCGGATGCCGGGGCCTCCAACGTGACCGCTGTCCTGGGCGACGGCGCCGTCGGCCTGCCCCAGTACGGCCCCTTCGACCGCATCCAGTTCACCGTCGGCGCCGGCGACATCCCGCTGGGGATCCTCGACCAGCTCGCCCCCGGCGGACGGCTGGTCCTGCCGATGCGGATCCGCGGCAGCATCTCCCGCAGTTTCGCGTTCGAGCGCGACGGCGAGGCGTGGAAGACCGTCTCCTGCGAGATGGCCACGTTCGTGCCCCTGCGCAAGGGCGTCTGCGACGACATCTACACCCTCGTCCCCCACATCGGAGAGGGGAACGTGCGCCTGGAGACCTTCAGCGAGCAGGAGGTCGACCGCGAGGCGATGCGCGCCGTGCTGGACCAGCCGCAGACCAAGGTCTACACCGGCGTGAAGTTCCGCCAGGGCGACCCGTGGCAGTGGGTGTACCTGTACCTGGCGTGCGTCCTGCCCAACGGGCTGTCCCGGATGCCCGGTTCCCGTCCGGGGTTCACCCCGCACTTCGGCTGGGGCTCGATGGCCGCCCTCGACGGCGACACCCTGGCCTACCTGACGGTGCGCGAGGGCGAGGACGACCTGGGCCGGTTCTGGGAGATCGGCGTCATCGGCCACGGCTCGCGCGCCGCCGCCCTCGCCGAGCAGGTCGCCATCGAGATCCGCGAGTGGCACCAGGGCTGGGGCAACGACGCCCCGGAGCCCGGCTTCCGCATGGCCGTCGGCGACGCCCGCAGCCGGCTGACGGCGGCCGAGCCGCGCTTCATCGTCGAGAAGTCCAACAGTCGCATCGTCGTCGACTGGCCGCGCAGGGGCTGACCGATGGTTCCCGCGATAGCCAGTCGCATCCCGCTGGTGCGCCGCCCCAAGGCACCCGGGTTACCCCTGGAGAGGCGGATCAGCGAGCTCGGTGCGCTGGCCGTGCAGCCCGCGGGTGCGGGCCACCGTGATCTGGTGGCCCGCACCTGCGGGGTCCTCAACTACGCCGCGCTGATCGCCTCCGACGCCGCCCTGCCCGACCTGGCCGCCGAGCTGTGCTGGCGTCAGTACCGGGTGTTCGCCGACGCCGGGACGCTCTCGGGGGACATCGCCGTGATGGCGCTCATGCCGGTGGTGAACATCGCCCGCCTGATGATCCGCGAAGGCGACGGCGAAGGCGCCTACGACGTGCTCCAGCGGCTCTACCGCGCAGCCCAGCAGCGGGGTGCGGCCGAGATCCGCGGCCACACCGTCGACCTGGCGGGGCTCAGCGCGACGCCGGGCGACCACCGCAAGGTCTGCGAGGAGCTGTGGGTCGCCGTGCTCACCGACGGTGCCCGGGCCCTGGCACGGATCGGCCGCTGGAGCGAGGCAGCCCAAGCTATGACCGCCCACCGCGGCGTCGGCAACCGGCTTCTCGACGGCCGCCAGATCGTGATCATGTCGCTGATGGAACGCGGCCTCGACCAGCAGGCCCGCGACATGATCGAGGTCACCAGCAGCACGGAGCCGTGGGAGGACTCTGTCGCGGCTCTCCTGCTCGCGTACTGCCGGCCCGCCGCCTCGCCACTACCGAAGAACGAACTCGACCGCGCCCTGCGGGAAGCACTCGCGCTGACCAGCCCGCCCGACCCGGCCACCGCCGCGTTCCAGGCCCGCGTCGCCCTTGCCGCGCTCGACCTGGCCGACAAGGAGACCGAGAGCAGTACCTCGCTGCGGCAGGCCCTCGTCGACGTGGCGGCCCTGGACGCCTATGCCGCCCGGGACGTCCTGAACCACCAACAGGCCCACTCATACCTGGCCATCGAACAGGTGCGGCAGCTGTGTGCAGTGCTCGCCGCATCGGGACTCGGTGGCGGCCTTCGGCCAGAGCACGCGGACGCTCTGGCCACCGCCGCGGACACCGCAGAGGAGGCACTTCGCGCCCTGCTCTGACCCGCGAACCACCTCGCGCGACACCGTCCGGCGGGTAACCCGGCGGCACCGGTGGTGTCCATCAACTCGCCGGTCCGACACGAGAGTTTCCCTGAAGTGATGACAAGCGCCAGGACACGCCCACGGGCTGGTCCGCGCGCTGCCAGGATCTGCGCACCGACCGCTACGCCACCTTCGACCACCTCGGGAGAGCCATGTCCTCGGGCACGTCCCGCTCCGGGCCGCCGGACGTTCACCGCGCACCGCCGGTCGGCCGGGTAGGTGGTGCGGCGCCGTGCGCGGGCATCGACGACCGGCCGCCGGTTCGGGCCGGCTGGAGCCAGGAGGGGGGTGGGTGTTGACCGGGGTCGAGACGCAGGAGTCCGTGGAGGAGGACTACGGCCTGGGACTTGGCTGGGACGCGGCGGACCAGGAGGTGCGTGCGGCAGGCGTGCGGCAGATCTCGGCCCGGCTGCCGGGGGTGCTGGGCGAGGCGTTCCGGCTCGCGTGGCGGGTGGACGGCCGCGCGGTGGTGGTACTGCTGGTGTGCCAGGTCGCTGCCGGTGTTCTGCAGGCCGGCGGGCTGCTGGCCACCACGCGGGCGATCGGCGTGCTGATCGGCTCCGGCGGCATCGGCTCCCGCCTGGATGCAGCGTTGCCCTCCTTGCTGGTGCTCGCCTGCGCGGGCGGCACTCGGGCGCTGCTGGGTCTGACGGTCGCGGCGCTGTCGCGGCGGGTCGCACCGCAGTTGACCGCGCAGGCCGAGGCGATGCTGTTGGAGGCCGTGGCCGGCGCGGAGCTCGTCGCGTTCGAGAACCCTGGCTTCAGCGACCGTGCCGAGGCCGCCGAGCGGGGCGCGAACACGGCCGGCGACCTGGTCTCCGGCACCCAGGACCTGATCGCCTCGGCGGCTTCCCTGGTCGGCTCCGCTTTCGTCGTGTCCGTGCTTCACCCCCTTCTTCTGCCGCTGCTGGCGCTGGGGATCGTGCCGCGCTGGATCTCCCTGATCCGCGCCCAGCACGTCGAGTACACCTCCTATCAGCGCTCGATCCCCGACCGGCGGATGATGGGCGCGCTGCGCTGGTATCTGAGCGACAAGTACCCGGCCGACCAGGTCAGGGCCGGGACGATGGCCGGCTTCCTCCTGGGCCGCTACCGCCACCACGCCGCCCTGGTGCGCGAGCGCGAGCACCAGGCGGCTTGGCGGTCCGCGAAGATCGCCGCGATCGGGTCGGCCGTGGCTGGCCTGTCCTCCGCGCTGCTGTGGGGCGCGCTGGTGGCGCTACTGGCGAGTGGTCACATGTCGCTGGCCAGGGCCGGGACGGCGGTGCTGGCGCTCCAGGCAGTCAGCACCGCGCTGTGGGGCATGGTCATCGCCGCAGGGCGCCTGTTCCGAACCTCGACGTACCTGGGCTCGTGGCGCACCTTCCTGGAGGAGGCCGCCGAGCACCGCCTGACCCGCGGCACCACCCCCGTGGTCGAGGCGCGCGTGTTCCGCGCCGAGAAGATCACCCTGACCTACCCCGACGCGCCCCGCCCGGCCTTGGACGAGGTCACCTTCGAAGTCCGGCGCGGGGAGATCGTCGGCCTGGTCGGCATGAACGGCTCCGGCAAGACCACCCTGGGCAAGTGCCTGGCCGGCCTCTACCTGCCCGACAGCGGTCAGGTCACCTGGGACGGGGTGGACGTGCGCGACCTGGACCCCGCCTTGGCGTGGAAGCGGGTGGCGTACGTGCCGCAGCAGTACGCCAAGTTCCCGGTCACGCTGGAAGCCAACATCACCCTCGGCCAGCCCCACGCCGGCGGGCGCCCAGCGGTGCTGGCCGCCGCCGAGGCCGCCGGCGCGGACCGGGTGATCGGCAAGCTGAGGCACGGCCTGGACACGCTGATGGCCCGCGCGTTCTGGGGCGGCTCCGGCGACCTGTCGGGCGGAGAGTGGCAACGCGTGGCGCTGAGCCGCGCGTTCTACCGCCCCAGCGACCTCCTCATCATGGACGAGCCCACCAGCGCGCTGGACGCCGAAGGCGAGAGCCGCATCATCACCGGGCTGCGCGAGCAAGCCCAGGGCCGCGCCACCGTGCTGGTCACCCACCGGCTGACCTGCCTTCGGTACGTGGACCGCGTCGTCGTCCTCAAGGACGGACGAGTGGCGGAGGAGGGCACCCTCGAAGCGCTTCTCGCCCTCGAGGAGGGCGGTGAACTGGCCAAACTCTGGGCCCTGCAGCAGCAGGACACCGCCGCCGACACCCCGCCGACCGGCAGCTGCCAGGACGAACCTGTGGACGACGCCGGCCGCGGCCTGCGCGCCCGGCTGGTCGAGCGGCTGGAGACGGAGGCGGGCCTGGTCGACCCGGCACTGCGCGCGGCGTTCTCGGCGGTGCGCCGAGAGATCATCGTGCCGCGCGGCTACGCCCCCAGGGACCAGGTCGCCGGCACCGACCGGCGGGTCTGGCAGCTCCTGGACGCCGGCCACCCGGCCGACCTGCAGGAGTGGCTGGACCTGGTCTACAGCGGCGAGTCCCTGATGCTGCACCTGCCCGGCCAGGACCCCGCCGCCGTGCCGCGCGGCCACCTCGTGGTCGGCGGCGGCTTCGCGTCGCAGACCACCCACACCACCGCCCTCGTACACCTCCTCCAGCCCCTGGCTCTGCGCCGTGGTGCGCGCGTGCTGGAAGCCGGAACCGGCGCCGGGACGGTGGCCGCGCTTCTGTGCGAGATCACCGGCCAGGAACGGGTGACCGGCATCGAGGTCGACCCGCGGCTGGGCCGGGCGGCCCGCGAGCGCCTGGCCGCCGCCGGGTACCGGCCGCGTCTGCTGACCGGCGATGCCCTGGTCGGCTGCCCCGGTGAGAAGTTCGACACCATCGTGCTGTCCTTCTCCGTGCGCAGTGTGCCCGCCGCTCTGTTGGAGCAGATGGCCCCGGGCGGCTCGCTGGTCGCGGGCATCCACACCGGATCGCCCTCATGGCCGTCCCACTGCCGCATCACCCGAACCGCCACCGGCTGGGACGCGGCCCTGATCCCCTACACCCGCGGCGGCACCGCCCCCGCGGCCGGGCAGGACTACTGGCGCCCGCAGCCGCTCGCCGATGCCACCGTGGAGGCGGATCACCGGCGGGTCAGCCGCATCCCGGTTCCGGACCGCCTCACGTACGCCGGGTTCTGGCTGGCCGCCGGGCACCTGTTGGGCGTCGCCAACGGCGTGGCGCAGGGCCCGGGGCGGTGGATGCTGCATCAGCCGGCCACTGGTGCCCGCGTCCTGCTGACCGACGAGGACGGTTCCTGGCAGGTGTCCTGGTCCGGTGGCCACGACCTGTGGGCGGACGTCGAAGAACTCCACGCCCGCTGGGAGAAGGCCGGTCGGCCGGGCGAGTACCGGCTCGACCTCTCCGACCCCGCCCGGCAGACCGTCCACGCCGGACCGGCCGGCCGGGGCCTGCGCTGGGTACTGCCCGGCAACCAGCTCACCCCGTCGCCCCGGTCGCCCGCCGACGACCTGCCGCACCGGCTCCCGACCGGTCGATGACGCCCCGCCCGCGCCCGAGAGGTCCCGCCATGCCGCCTGCCCACTCCGACATCCGCCAGCTCGTCCAGGCCTACCTGCGGCGGCACCCGCGGGAACGGGCTCGGCTGGAGCCGCTGCTGGCGCTCCTGGACTCGGTGCCCGAGCCGACCAGCCGCGCGACGCTGCCCGCGCACATCACGTGCAGCGCCGTCGTCATCCGGCCCGAGGGCCAGGTCCTGCACATCCACCACAAGGCCACCGGCCTGGTGATCTGCCCGGGCGGGCACGTCGAGGCCGGTGACGAAAGCCTGCTCGCGACGGCCCTGCGCGAGGTCCACGAGGAGGCCGGCATCGCGCCGGGCGACCTGTGCCTGACCCCGCAGATCCTCGGCGTCCCAGTCGACATCGACATCAACGACATCGGCCCCAACCCGGCCAAGGGTGAAGGTGCCCACCAGCACTGGGACTTCCGGTTCGCCTTCTGTCTCGTCGCCGACTCGGCCGAGGTCGCTTTGCAGGCGGAGGAGGTCACCGGAGCCGAGTGGCGCCCCCTGGAGCGGGTCGCCTCACCCTCGCTGCGTGCCAAGCTGCTCGCGGCCGAGATCGACGGCCAGGCGGAACCAGTCAATGCCTCCGTCCTGATCCACGATGGCGCCGGCCGCTACCTCTTCCACCTGCGCGACAACTACCGCGGCATTTGGGCACCGGGCGAGTGGTCGCTCCTGGGCGGCGGGCGCGAGCCGCTGGATGCCACGCTGACGGACACGCTGCTGCGCGAGCGCCGAGGAGGCTCCCGGCCTCGAACTGGACGAGCTTCAGCCCTTCGCGGTGGAGCAGACCACCGGCGTGGACGGGCTGTGCGTGCCGGTCCAGATCTACGCCGCCCGCTGGAACGGTGAACCCGACGCCGTGGCCCTGAACGAGGGCGTCATGCTGCGCTGGTTCGAGCCGGAGATGCTGCACCGGCTGCTGCTGCGCCCCTCCACGATCGAGCTGGTGCACCGGCACGCGGTGCAGCACACGGCCAGCCGCCGAGCGCCGAAGGCGCGGCCCGGCAGCCAGGCCGTGCCCAACGTCATCGGAGTCCACCTCTACCTGGAGGACGGCGACGGCCGGGTCATGCTCGGGCTGCGCCATCCGGATTCGGCCTACGCCGGGAACACCTGGCACTTCCTGGCCGGGCACTGCGAGCAGGAGTCGGCCGTCGAGTGCCTGATCCGTGAGGCCATGGAGGAAGCCGGCCTGGTCATCGACCCCGCCGACGTGGAGTTCGCGCACGCCGTCCACCTCGTCGACGCCCCGGGCGCCCAGCCCAGGCTCGGGCTGGTCTTCCGGGTCCGCTTCTGGAAGGGCACGCCCGAACTGCGCGAGCCCGGCAAGTGCACGGCTTGGCAGTGGTGGCACCCGGATGCCCTGCCCGAGCAGATCGTTCCGTACACCCGAGCCGCGATCGACGGTATCCGGGCCGGCCGGCCGTACACCGAAATGGGCTGGTGAACACGGCCACACACCAGGCCCACGCTGCACTGGTTCACCGCCGTCCGACGAGAGGACACCGCACTGTGAAGCACACCGCACCCACGGCCCGCCCGCGCCGGGCCCTGCCATCGGACGCCGCCGAACTCACCCGGCTGCGCCTGGTCATGCTCGCCTCCGCCGGCGTTGTCCCGCCGGAGCCCTGGAGTCTTGAGTGCGAGCGGTGGTTCGCCGACCGCCTCGCGGGCGACCAGCGCTTCGCCGCGTTCATCATCGACGGCGGCGCGGGCAGGCTGCTGTCCTGCGCGGTCGGCCAGTACACCGACCGCATGCCCCGGCCCGGTCAAGGCCCGTACGTCGGGCACATCGCCTCGGTGGCCACCGACCCCGGCCACCGCCGCCAGGGCCACGCCCGACTCGTCGTCGAGGCCGTGCACGACTGGCTCACCGCCAGCGGCTGCGGCCAGATCAACCTCACCGCCTCCCCGGAGGCCGCGGCCCTGTACCGCTCGCTCGGCTACGCCAACGTGGCGAGCCCGGCCCCGCTGACCTGGAGCGCCCCATGACCGCCGCCGACCAGCAACCGCCCTTCGACCTGCTCGCTCAAGCCGTGGCCGCTGGCATCCAGCGCCCGGCCTCATCGGTGCTGCTCGTCAACCGCCGCGGAGAATTGGGAAGAGCCACATGACCAACCGACACCACAGTGTCACCAAGGTCTACGTGCTCCTACATAGGGCCGACGGCGCCATCCGCGCGTAGACGGTGTTCCTACGGACCGCAGAAGTATTCAGTCATGGATCGCCCAGACGTCCCTCGGCAGCCAGTGGGAGAGATCATCGAGCGCCTCAGCGGGGTAGAACACGGGCCGGGTGAGGAGACGGTCGCCCTCTCGTTGCACATTGATCGTCACACCGAGGGACTCCGAGGCCGGAACGCCTGCGCTCATGTAGACGAGGTCGCTTTCGGACGGCAGGGCTCGATCGACCATCCACTGCTCCAGCACGGAGGGCACCCGGCCGACCAGCGTCGTGCCCTCCACGGAGACCTGCGGCCCGCACAGGGCGTCGACCACGACGCCTGCGAGCCCCTCATCCCGGTAGAAGAGGTGCAGGCCGAACTTCGGATAGACCCCCTGCACGACCGTGGAGACATTCGAGTTCGCAGGACGATGGCGCTGGTGCCGCTCGGTCTCCGCCGTGACATCGCTCATCGCGTCCGCTACCTCGACGGGGCTCATGCCGAAGCGCAGTGGCCCCACACCCACGAACGGCTCCAACATCCACTGCTGCCGCTCTTCGTCCGGCAGCACATGCCACCACCCCTTGAACATGATCACGGAGTCTACGACGGCGACGAACATCGACGCACCGCTACAGGGTCCTCTTCCCATGCCTGGGCAGGGTCGAAGCTGACCGACCTCCCTCGACGGTTGGGACCGCCTCTCAACTGCTAGCTAACGCTTCCACTACACCTGTTGCAGAAAGAGAGCAACGCATGCAACCGCGTGACCTGGATAAATGTGGCGCTCTACCAGCCGAACAGTGCGCTGAGCCCCAGAGAAGCCGATACCCGCTCGCTGAACTGCCCTCCCCGATGGTGGCCTACTGCCGGGCCGGGGTCGACGCCTACCAGGCCGGCCGGCAGTTCGCCGTCCACTTCCAGGAGCCGGGCGACCCGATCGAGTTCGAGCCGACGGCGGACCGACTGCGCCTGGTGTCCTCCGTCGACGCCTCCCCGCAGGCGCCCGACCGACGGGTGCGGGAGTTCGCCGAGCAGGCGGTGGGGCGCATCACCATCTGGACCGACACCTCGTGGGAGCGGGAGGGCAGCCGCGTGTGGCGGGTGCGTGGCGCCGAGGGCGGCGAGTGGTTCGTGAAGGTCCACCAGAACGCCCGCTTCCACGGCCGGGAGGTGACCGCCTACCAGACCTGGGTGCCGGCCCTGGGCGCGGCCGCGCCCCGCCTGGTGGCCGTCGACCCGGATCTTCGGGCCGTCATCCTCACCGCGGTGCCCGGCCGTTCCCTCCACGGCGCCGTCCACCCGCCCGAGGAGCAGCGGCGCATCTTCCACCGCATCGGACAGCTCGCGGCCGCGATCCACCACAGCGCCCCCGCCCAACCGGGCGACGGGCCTCCGGCGGCACTGGGGAAGCTGGAGCGGCACCTGGCCGGCGCCCGCGAGCACCTGGCGCCTGGCGACGAGGACTACATCCGCGCCATCGCCAAGAGCGCCGAGCAGCTCCCCGCCCTCGACCTGGTACCCACCCACGGTGACCTCCAGCTCCGCAACCTCCGCTGGGACGCGGCCACCACCACCCTGTACGTGATCGACTTCGAGCGGGCCGAACGTAGCCCCGCCGTAAGGGACTTCGTGCGCCTGGCCGACGCCTGGACCGGCCGCTCGGACCTCCACGAGGCCGTGATGGCCGGCTACGGAAGGCAGTTCACGGCGGCCGAGGAGCAGCACCTGGCAGTCCACGCCGTCCTGGACGCCGTTTCCGGGATTCAGTACGGGGCCGCGAACGGCGATCCCGAACTGGTGGAGCGCGGCCGCCGCACCCTGGCCCACCTGCGCACCACCCACCGCGTATGACCAGCCCACCCGTGAGGAGCAGCACTGTGAGCACCGCCCCGGCCGGCCACTGGGAGCAGCTGTACCGCGACGGCATCGAGTTCCGTCCGCTCGGGGAGGACGAGCGGGCGCTGCTCGCCGAGCACGCTCCCGCACCCAAGGGCGGCGGCCGGGCTCTCGATGTCGGCTGCGGCACCGGCGAGTTGGCCGCGCACCTGGCGGCCGCCGGTTTCCAGGTCGACGCGGTCGACTTCGCCGAGGCCGCGCTGGAGCGCGCCCGCACCGCCCACCCGGACGCTGCGGGGGTGCGGTGGCTGCGCCTGGACATCGAGCACGACGACCCCGCCCCGCTCGGCGACGACCCCTACGATCTGATCGTCTTCCGCCTCTCGGTGGCTTTCGTCGCCGGCCGGACCAACCTGCTGCACGCGCTCGGGCGGCGGCTGGGCCCCGACGGCACCGTGGTGGTCTTCACGCCGCTCGCCGTCTCCACACCCACCGACAAGCGCAGCATCGCCCTCGACGACGACGAGATCGCCGCCCTCACGTCCGGCTGGACGGACGTGAAGCGGATCGAGGCTGGCGACCTGGCCGTGCTGGTGCTGCGTGGCCCATGCGCGGACACCGTCGCGGCCGAGCGCACGGTTCCGGCGACCGGCAACGTCGCGGTCGCTGGAGCCCTGGCCGTCGTCACCAACGCCCTTGGCCAGGTGCTGCTCGGCTGGTCTGCCCGGGGCATGTGGGAGCTGCCGGGCGGCAAGATCGTCGGCGCGGAGCCGCTGGAGAAGACAGCGGTGCGTGAACTGGCCGAGGAGACCGGCCTGGT
Organism: Streptomyces viridifaciens; assembly: GCF_001888885.2. Taxonomy (NCBI): domain Bacteria; kingdom Bacillati; phylum Actinomycetota; class Actinomycetes; order Kitasatosporales; family Streptomycetaceae; genus Streptomyces; species Streptomyces viridifaciens. The sequence goes on along the minus strand of NZ_CP090840.1, from coordinate 178,930 downwards.
GGCAGCCGAGGCCACCGTGCTGGGCATCCTCACCGACGCTGCTCAGGGCGTGCCCCGGCTGACCGCCGTCACGAGGGTCACCGCCTTCACCGGGACTCCCGCCGTGCTGGAGCCGCACAAGTTCACGCGGTGGGAGTGGTTCGACACCACCGCGCTGGCGTGCCTGGGCCCGGTGTTCACGCCCGCCGCGCAGGCCCTGGAGGTCACCTTGCCGGGCTCCGTCCCTGGCCTGCCGCCGGTCGCCACGTACCCGCACGACACCGCCCACCCGGCCGCGCCAGGCGAGAGCCCGGAAGCCGCCCGCCGCCGCACCGAGATGACCGACCGCGTCGCCGCCGCCAACCCCTCCCTGCCGCAAGAGGTCCTTGCGGCGCTGCGCACGGTGCCGCGGCACCGGTTCGCGCCGGAGCAGGACCTGGCGGCCGCCTACGACGACGACTTGCCCCTCATCACTCGGCGGGACGAGAACGGGCGGGCGACCAGCTCGGTGTCGGCGGTGTGGCTGCAGGCCGACATGATCTCCAAGCTCCACCTGGAGCCTGGCGCGACGGTGCTCGAGGTCGGCGCGGGCGGGTACAACGCGGAGCTGCTCGCGCACATCGTCGGCGAACACGGCCGGGTGGTCACCGTGGACATCGACGAGTACGTCGTGCACCGGACCCGGCGGTTCACCGCGGAGGCCGGCAGCGGCCGGGTCCTGGCCCTGCGGGGCGACGGGGCGCTCGGCGCACCCGCGCGGCACGTGCCCCGCGGCGGATTCGACGGGATCGTGATCACCCACAACATCTGGGACATTGCCCCCGCCTGGCGGCAGCAACTCCGCGACGGGGCGACGCTGGTGGTCCCGCTGGAGGTCCACGGCTACACCCGGGCGATCGCCCTCGAGCGCCGCGGTGACGTGCTGCACGCGACGGGCTGGACGTACTGCGGGTTCGTCCGCGACCTCGGCCGCAACGGCCGCACCACCCCAGTCGTCGACCTGGCCGGCGGCGAACTGCGCCTGCGCTTCGAGGACGGCCCGGCCCGCGACACCACCGGGCACGAGGAGGCGCTGCGGGGCCCGCGGACCGAGGTGCGCACCGGCGTGACCATCGCCGGCGGCGAGTCCTTCGAGACGCTGCAGCTCTACCTGGCCACCACGGCGGCCGGCTTCTGCCGCCTCGCCGGTGACCGGGACAAGGACACCGGGATCGCCGCCTTCGCCCGCAGCGAGAACGCACCCGCCCTGCTCGGCGACGCCAGCCTGGCCTACCTCACCTACGACTGGGTGAAAGACGGCAAGACGCCGTCCGAGCGCCGCGCCGAGTTCGTCGCCCACGCCTTCGGCGTGAGCGGCCCCGCCCTCGCCGACCGGCTCGCCGCCGCGGTGCGCCGCTGGGACGAGCACGCGCGCGGCCACGGCTACCCCCGGATGACCGTCCATCCCGCCACGACCCCGGACCGGGATCTCCCGGCCGGCCACGTCGTCGACAAGGTGCTCAGCCGGCTGGTGTTCCAGTGGGCCGGCCCTGACGAACCCGCCTCCGAGGCGGCTGGCGAGCTGGCCGCGCGGAGTGCGCAGTGACCGGCACCCGGCGCCCCCCGGCGGCGCCCGCGGCCCCCGGCCCGGCCGAAGCACAGGACCGGGCGCGGCGTCCGCTCGTCGGCGTCGTCCTGCTGACCATGAACGACCACCCCGCCGAGGAGCGCGCCTCGCAGGCCACCCTCCTGGCCCAACGGGGCGTCGATGTGCGGATCTGCGTCGTCGGCAACGGCTGCACACCGGACGTTGTCCCGGCGGGCGCCCTGACCGTCGTCCTACCCGAGAATCTTGGCATCCCAGGCGGCCGCAACGAGGGAGCCCGCATCCTGACCATGCTCGACCCACCCCCCGACTACCTGTTCTTCATGGACAACGACGCCTCCCTCCCCAGGCCGGACATCCTCGCCCAGCTCGTCGCCAAGGCTGAGCCTCACCCCGAAGCCGGCTACGTGCAGCCGCGCTTGACGGGCCCGGACGACACCACCACGCCCCGGCGCTGGGTACCCCGGCTTCGGACCGGCGACCCCGGCCGCCCCGGCACCATCACGTCCATGACCGAAGGCGTTGTCCTGATCCACCGGACCGTCTTCGACCAGGTCGGCGGGTGGTGCGAGGGCCGGCCCTCGGCTACACCGGCTGGTACGCGGCAGGGCTGCGAATGCACCACCCTCTCACCAGCCCGTCCCGGCACGCCCTCTTCCACCGGCTGTCCGCCCGCAACCGCGTGTGGGTGGCCTACCGCAACCTGCCCGCCCCGCTGATCCTCGTGTACCTGGCGGTGTGGACCGCAGCAACGGCGCTGCGGGCCGTGCGCGGCGGATGCGCCCGCGAGTCCTGGCAGGGCTTTCGCGAAGGGTGGGCTGGCCGCCATGAGCAGGACCGGCGGCCGATGAGCTGGCGCACCGCGTGGCGCCTGACCGCCTCCGGCCGCCCGACCGTCCTGTGACCCGACCCGAACCGCCGCCCGGCCGGTCGCCAGCCGGCACCCCCACTGCTCCAGGAGGTATCTGTGTCACAACTTCCCAGCCTGCTCGGCGTGTTCGGGCACCCGGATGACGAGACTCTCGTCGCCGGCGGGGTCCTCGCCCAGCATGCCGAGTCGGGGGCCCGCACCGCGGTGGTGACCGCCACCTGGGCCCCGGGTACCCACCGCGCAGCCGAGCTGACCGACGCCACCCGGATCCTCGGGGCAGGAGAGCCGAGGCTGCTCGGGTACGCAGACCACCGCCTCGCCGACTCGTCCACCGGGCCGCGGCTGTGCGACGCGCCGCTGGAGCGCGTGGTGGAAGACGTCGTACGGCAGACCCGGGAGTTCCGGCCCGACATCGTGGTCACCCACGACGCGTACGGGGGACTCACCGGCCACCCGGACCACCGTCTCACCCACCGGGTCGTCGTGCTCGCCGCGACCGCAGCCGGGCTCGAGCACCTCTACCCGGACGCCGGAGCTCCCTGGCGCCCTTCGGCGATCCACCTGGCGACCCACCCACACTCGGCCGTCGCCGACCTCGGCCCGCTCCTCACCCGGGTTGACAAGTCGGTGCTCAGTGTCCCCGACGAGAGCGTCGACCTGGTCGCGGACGTACGCCCGTGGCTGGACACCAAGTGGGCGGCCATCTGCGCCCACCGAAGCCAGGTCGAGCGGGAACGGCCGCTGCCTGGCCTGCTCGCCCGCCTTCCCGCAGACGTCCGGGACCGGATCATCGGCCGCGAGTACTTCACGCGCATCGACCTGCGGCCAGCGACCGCCCGCCGCGGCGAGCAGCCCCGCTGACCGCCGCTCGTGCCAGGCCCACGGCCTCCCTCCCCCCCGCCCACCCGACCTCACGCCACCGAGCAGAAGCAGCATCAGCATGCGTCCGCCCGCCGCCCACGGCTTCACCACCATCGACCACCAGCCCCGATGCACCCGTCGGCCGCACATGACACCGCGTGCGGACCAGCATCCCGCAGCGGGCAGGCCCAGCGCGCAGCCCCGGGCGCCGGCCGGGCCGAAGTACCTCCCACGCGGCCAGTCCCGGGTCGACGTGCAACACCCATCACCCGAAGGAGCAGCGTTGTCCGACACCAGCAGCAGCGAGGCCAGCACGATCCCGGAAACGGTCCGGATCCTGGGCTGCACAACATCCAGCACGGCTGGCACCGCGGCGAAGCCATCACCTTCATCCAATCCCTCACCCGGCGCCGGAGATCATCCTCTGGCAGGAGGCCCAGCCTGGCGACCCGGCCAAGGGCATACCCTCGGACGCCGAAGTGGCGGCCGAGGCGCTGGGGATGGACGCGTACGAGAACGTGGTGACCGCGAACCTGCGGCGCCCGAAGCACAACGTGATCTTCGTGAAGCGCGGGAGCGTGTTCGTCCATGACGGGACCTACCAGCACCCCGGCGCGCCGCACCAGGCACCGGCGAACGTCGCGGTGCGGCTGCGGCTGCCCGATGGGTCCTTGTCCTACCGGCGGCTTCTGCTGCTGTCCGGCCACGCCTGCTACTACTCGGTTTCGAACCGCCCCGGCCGCGATCCGGCCCGGTACACGGCCAGCTGCCCGATGAGGGGGCGCGGCGTGAAGGAACTGCTTCAGGACCCGCGCTTCAACGACCTCACCCTGATCGTCATCGACTTCGAAGGGCTCACCCCCGCGGGGCGCCCGGCGGAACCGACCGAGGTCGCCGCGCTCGCGCTGCGCCCCGACGGCGAGCGCCTGGTGGAGGTCGGCCGGTTCGCGGGCCTGACTCGCCCGCCCGACGACGTACCGGGCACCGCGATCCTGGAGGAGACCGGCCACAAGGCCCGCCTCATTCCTGGGCCCGCGGCGCCCGCTCCTGTCGGCTTCCCCCACCGCCTGGTTCCCGCTCCGTGGTGGATCTGCGAGGGCGGCGCGAACCCCGACGGCCACACCAACACCCCGCACACCCACGTCGACCACCTCCACCTGGCCCTCGTGGCCACCGCGTCTGCGGCCACCGAGCAGCCCGACCACCAGCTCACCTGGTTCGCCTACAACCGCCTCGGCCCCGACCTAACCGTCTCCGACGGCAGCCGGCTCCTCGCTCTGCAGCTGAATGACCTGGCTGGACGGCGCCCCCGCCGGCGTCGAGGACGACCCAATGCAGCTCAGCGCCTACCTCGCTCACCGAGCAACCACGGGGCTCCCACCAACGCAGCACAGTCTGAAGGAGAAGTCGGCATGATCGACGGTTGGACCACGGTCTCATCGACCACCCAGTACACGGGAGCCCGGCTGGTGGTACGCCGCGACGAGGTCCTGCGCGCCGACCGGACCACGGGGACCTACGAGTACACCGAGTCCGTCGACGGCGTGCGCGTCGTGGCCCTCGACGACCGGGGCCGGATTGCCCTGGTGGAGGAGTCCGTCTACGTCTGCGGCCAGCGGCTGCTGATGTGCCCCGGCGGCGGATGCGAACCAGGCGAGGAGCCCATGGCGGCCGCGCGCCGGGAACTGGCCGAGGAGGCCGGCATCCGCGCCACCGAGGTCGAGCCGCTGACGATGATGTGGCGGATGCCCGCCGGCGCGCGCACCCGCGAGCACCTGTACCTCGCCCGGGGACTGAGCGTCGGCGAGCACCACCGGGACGCGAGCGAGGCTGACATGGAGCTGCACTGGGTGCCCTTGGAGCAGGCTGTGGAGATGTGCGGCGACGGTCGGATCACCGAGGCCGGCACCCTTGTGGCAGTCCTACTGGCCGCGCAGCGCACCACCGCCTGCTCCGGTTCGCTCGCCGCCGACACCGTGTGAGCGTGGCCGGCCGCCACAGCCGCCTGCCCGACCCGTCAGCGCAGCGCCCCGCCGAGGCCGCGCAGCAGATGCGGGCCGTGTCGGGCGGAAAACCGGTCACGGATGAGGGCGTCGCCGTCCCGGACGGCGACGACGCCGCGTTCCCTACCGGCGCGAGTTCTGCCCAGCGGCCGGGTCCGCACGGTCATGGTCCGGCTGGACGCCCTCGGTCTGCCCTTCCCTCCGCCGGATCGTCCCTGAACAGCAGCGCCGCCCGGCACCGGGCACGCACACCCCCTCCCCCGACTGAGAGGAACCAGGTGTCCACCATCGACCAGCACACCGCCCCCGCCGAGCCGGATCCGGGGGCGGTGAACGACGGGCTTCGGCGCTACCTTGCCGATCACGCGGCCCGGTCGGCGGGCGTGGCGGCACCAGGCCAGTAGCACGCTGCACCGGCGACCGTGCTCCCAACCCGAATTGAATGTAGATCAGTACGCGGCAGCCAGGACATCACTGCCTAAACGGAGCGCGCGGCCATGACGAGCCAAAGTAGTACGTGGCAGGTACCGCCACCGATGTTGGCCCAGACTTCCGACCGCGACGGCCATGCCCGGCCTGTGACCGCGTTCGGGCGCCTCAGCGCTTCGCCCGGCCCTGCGGGGCGAGCGCACAGGGCGCTGCCCAGAGTGGAACGACCCTGACGGGCGCAGCGCCGACGTGAGTGCGGAGCTCGGTGATACGGCCGGGGCCGGTAATCGGCCTGATCGTCCTCATGTGACTGGCGGTAGTGCGTGCGGAGGTCATACGCGACAACCTATTGGCCAGCACTGACATCAAGTCGGGGGCGGCGGCCCACCTCTGCGCGGCGTACGGTGCCACTGGCGAGCCCCAGGAACGATGGGGCTCGCATGCCCTGTGGCAGCTCGCCGAGGACGTTCACGAGCGCTGGGCCGCTGCTGCGTCGCCATGGCACGCACCCCACCCCAGGACCCCCACCAGCCCCCATCCCGCCACTTCGGGGGCGAAGCCACCCTGCACCGCTTGACAAAACGCCCTACATATCAGGGGCTGTCCGATTGGTCGCGCGGGCTAGTCAGGGCCAGCCGCTAGTGTTTGCTGCTCAACGAAGGGGGTCACTTGTCACGCGATACAGCCGAAGCAGAGGTGGGATGAAGGGCATCACGTTTCCTGCCTGGCACGGAAAGCGCTACGTGACTCTGGCTGAACTGCTGGTGCGCCTCGGCAGCTTGGGTCTGGACCTGACGTGGCGCGTCGAATGCGACGAAATCGTCGATCCTCGCTGTGTCGAGATGGAGAGACTTTCGGTCGACGGCGGCATGGACACGTTGACGCTGTTGTCGCTGACTACCCCCTTCCTCCAACTGATCGACGCCGAAGCGCGTGGCTCCGCCGAGGACAAGCTGATGGTCATCCTGACCGAGGTAGACAGCTCGTTGTGGGACGTCAGGGCTGTCGACGAGCGCGTACTCAGCGAACTTCGTCGCCACTATCCGGGTGCAACGGACATCTGAGCGGGGCGTTTCACCCCGGGCGGAGACACCGTCACCGAGGGGGACTGCGCGCCCTGTGGCAGCTCGCCGAGGACATCCGCGAGCGCTGGGCCGCTGCCAGACGGCCGGACGCCTACCGGTTGGAGCTGACCGACCAGGAGCAGCGCGTCATCGAAGGCCCGGGCCCTCACTGGGTGCTGCCGCTGTGACCGTGACGTCGCCAGCGCGCCGCGGCTGTTCCGCGAGCGCCTCGCCGCCGCGCCGGTGCGACGCGACCGGAGGAGGCCGGTGCGCCCGGCCCCCGAGGTGCCGGTGCCGCTTGCCACCGGGCCGGTCCCGCCCTGGCTGGCATGCCCACTGGCCCGGGACGACGGCCGCGGCCGGGCGGCTCGGTGCCATCCCTCGCGTCGTCACCCATGCGGGTGACAGGACGGGCGTGTGCTGGCGGCGGGGGTGCGCGCCATGGAGTACTGGGCGAGTGCGTATCAGGAGGTCGCTTCATGTCGGGGCCGCCGTGCTCGCCCTGCTCCCCGCGGCGCCCGGCCACGCGGCCGCACCATCGGTGGGGGATGCCGCCCACCGCCAGGTCGGCGTCGTGGATCACCGGGTGTTGGGGCGTCAGACGGCTCTGGAGCAGTTCGCTGACGCCGTCACCGGAGTGCCTGAACACCGGCGCGTGACGGTTGCCGGCTACGCGGGGCACACCATCGACCCCGGGCTGGGTCTCCTGACGCTGTTCTGGCACGGTGACGTGCCCGAGCGCGTCAGCAACGTGCTGGCGCACCCCCCTGCAGGGATTATCGCAACGGTCCGGCAGGCGCCCTACACCCTTCAGGAGCTGTGCGAAGCGCGGGACCGGCTTGTAGTAGCTGCTGCACGCGGCGAGGCTGATGCGGTGTGGAACGGGGTCGGGCCCGCTCCAGAGGGCACCGGGCTGACCGTCACCTACACCCCCGCCATCAACGGCGGCCACCGTATGCTCACTGGCGAGCGGGTTGCCGCGCGCGCCGCCGATATCGCCGGTGTCCCGGTCACTGCCGCCCCTGCCACAGCCCCGGCAGCCACTGCGACCCGGCACTCCGACGCCAATCCCTGGAGCGCCGGCGCCGAACTCACGACACCGGGCAACGCCTTCTGCACCTCCGGGTTCGGCGCCTGGCGCGACAAGACACCGGTCCTGCTCACCGCCGCGCACTGCGGGACCTCCGGCACGTACAAGACCGGCACCGGGACGGTGATCGGCGCTGCGTCCGATGCTGACACCGGGCTCGACATCACCGTCATCAACACCAACGGCACCCCGAGCGGTCGCTTCTACGACGGCGCGTGGGACAACGCCTCTGGGTACTCCAAGCGTGTCTTTGGCGCTGGACACAATTCTGTCGGGGGCCTCGTATGCGGGAGCGGGGCGATGTCGGGCGTGCACTGCGGACTGAAGGTCACCCAGACCGAGTACGCGGCCAGTGTCGAAGGAACTTGGCACAAGGATATGGATGTCGCCGAACGCACCGACTCCGGCACCGTTGCGGTGGCCCAGGGCGACAGCGGTGGCCCGGTCTTCGCCAGCATCAACGGCGGTGAGGACATGCAGGCCCGCGGCATTATCGTCGCCGGCGGCGGCCAGAAGGCCGTCTGCAGCCCGACAGCGGCCAGAACGATCTGCTACGACACCGTCCTGTACACCCCGATCTCGCCGGTCATCGACAGGTTCGGCCTGTCCATCGCCTGACCGACAGCACGAAAGGAAGGGGCGCCGTGGACATCGCGCTCACCGGCCGGCTCGTGGCCACCCTCTCAGTTCTGGCTATCGCGTGCGGCGCGGCCGCCGCCCAGAGCGCCGGACCCAGCGGGCAGGAGCTAGCCGACCTCCAGCAGGCCATCTACCAGGCCGGTGTCGGCCCGGCGACCTGGCACGTGAACACCGTCGGCGCCAACCCGGGCCACCGGGTACAGAGGGTCGAAGTGATCGGCGACCTCCAGGCCGCCCGCCGAGTCCTTGACCAGCGCTTCCCCGGCCAGACCGAGGTCGTGCGCGGCCACATCACCTCCGACCTGGTCTATCGGCGCGGCCACGACTACGAGCTCGAAGGTGAACTCCAGGGCCTCGACCAGCCTGGCTTTCAGGTGTTCCAGACCGGCCTCGCGCCGGACGGTCACACCACCACGGTCGGTGTCGTCGGCGACCTCCAGGCCGCGCGCGTCTACATCAATGCGCACTACCCCGGCACGATCGTCCACGGCAATGCCCCCTGACCCGCCGTCGGCCCGCTGAAGGCCTGACGCGGCCACCTCAGTTAGCTACCAGCCGGGAACAGCAGCCGGTCCAGCTTCCAAGCCTGCTACGGCGGCCGCAGATCGCCTCGAACAGCGGGGTGCCGGGCGCCCAGGTCCGGGGGATGCCGCGGGAGCGGCCGGTTGCCGCTGCAAGGCAGGGTCGCGGGGCCTTGGGCTTCTCATTAGCAGTGCGGAGATCTCCCGGCCGGTCAGGTGGGCTGTGGCTGCCGAAGCGGTGGCATGGGTGCTGCCGCGATCCGGTCGGTCGAGTGCTCACACGAGGAGTCCTACGGCCCGCAGTCTGCGCAGCTTGTCCTCACCTCCGGCGGCAGCGGGTCGCTCGCTGGGCGCCTCAGGCCTGTAGTTCCCTGCCGATGAGGATCGCGACCTGGCTCGTTGGTAAGGACGCCGGCAGCGCCCTCTTCCCCGGCCTGTGCTCGCTGGCCGACCTGGCCTACGGACCGCGGCGTTGACACTGTCGTGGTGTGCGAGGTAGTCACGGACGTGTGCGCACGGCCGCTCGCAATGGCGAAATCCAGGGCGCCGCCGTCCAGAACCTCTACCGCGCCTCCGGCGACCTATGCCCCCACCTCCGCGGTCCTCGGCTTGATTGAGGCGGCTCGGTGACCACCCCAGCCCGCCGCCACAGGGCCGGCGCCCGACAGGGGCGTCCGCGAAGGCTTCCAGCAGATCACCGAGTCCCTGGCCGGACTCCGGATACCGGCTGGGCATCCGGAGTACCGGGTGAGGATACGACTCTACGTATTCAGCGATGGACGCCGACCCTGGTGCACATACTCAAGCCAAGATTCCTGTCGAGCAGATAGGTCTGGACAGCCAGGCGCACGCTGGCGCGCGCACCGGGTGGTAGGAGCCCCGCCCGTTGGGCTTCGTTGCGGGCCCGTGTGGCGACCTCCATCACCCGATCGGTGCGGGTGAAGCTGCTCGGGAGTTGCTCACCGGGTTGCGCTGAGTCCTCGATCAGGAGCTGTTGAACGGAGCTGATGACCTGGGCGAGATCGCACTCCCCACACAGACCGTCTGTGCCGAGCTCGGCGGCGGTTGAGCATCGTGGGCAAGTGCCGCGACGTGGCGCATGTCGTTGCGGGGCCGGGCCGGATTCCATGACTGGGTCCACGCCAACTGGCGGTGTGATAGGGCGGCTTGGCTGGGCAGGTGACGTGCCAGTGTTTCGGGCACGCTGGCCTTCGGCGAGGTAGCTGCACGGCACGCATCGGGCACCGGTCGAGAGGTCGATACCGCTTTCGCAGGCCGGCTGACCGCAGTCGCTGCGCCGGACCAAACCGTAGTCGGTCAGCCACCCGTAAGGGCTGGCGATCCGTTCGGTGGTCGCGTACCGGAACCGCAGACGCCTGACAACCCGGTCCACGTCACCGTCCGCGTCCCGCACCGCGTCGCCGGCCGCACGGGCGGCCTCGCGTTGCTCCCAGGGGTTCATGCGGGCCAGCAGCACGGGAACCTCGCGCAGGACCCGGTGGACAGTCTCGGACAGCAGCAGTCGCGGTGCTCGCTGCCGCCGGTGAGAAGGCGCGGCCTCCGGGCCCGCGGGGACCTGACCCGCAGGGTCGACCCTGCCCGATGGCGCCCCAGCGGTCGGCAGGTGATTCCTCGCGCGCACACGCGGACCACCGGCAACGGTGGGAACCCGAATCTCGGCTTCGCCGGAAAAGCCATCAACGACATCGCCATCACCTCCCTCATGAACCACCTGGGTGTGAGAAGCGTGAAGGTGGCCAGCAGCGGCGTTGTCTGCGTCTGCGCGGCGCCGACGGGACGGGCAGACCGTGGCCAGGGACGACGTGGGGGAGTGGCGGAGCTGAAGCGGCATGCCAGGACCGGCGTTCGCCCCGGCAGTGGTGCGGGCGGCCCGCCACTGGGCCTTGACGTCGGGTATGAGGATGCCGCCACGGTTGCGAAGGCTGCTGCGGGTCTGGGCTCGGACCAGGCAGATCGCATCACAGTCCGTAAGGCGGCGCAGGACACCGGCCGCACCGGCCGACGTCCAGCGGTTGCCGAGCAATCGGGCCAAGGTCGCGGCAGGGCGACCGCGCCCGTCGACCCGCCCGCTGCACAGGCGGACCGTGCCGTTCGTCCGGGCCTGCAGGGTCAGCAGGAGTATCGCCAGTCGGTCGGACGGCGCGCCCTTGCCCGTACGGTCCGCGAGAAGGCCCGGCTCCGTCACGCCACCGTCGGCGTGCCTCCAGCCCGGGGCGAAAAGGTACTCGATCAGGCGCAGAAGGGTGGCCAGGGCCGGGCGTTCGAGGAACAGGGGGTGCTGGATGTCGCGGTTGGTCCGGGCTGCGATCTGCTCGGGTACACCGATGAAGAGGCCGACGACCCGTCCGTTGGCCGCAAGTCGGGGACGGGTGATGATCGTGCCGGCCTCCCGCTGGCGGTCCAGAGACTGCTGGACCGCTGACGCCGACACCCCGAGCCACCGGCCTAGCTCCGCCGAGGTGGACGACGTGGCGCAGTTGCGAGCAAGTTCCGCCTTAGCCACGGTGACCACACGCAGCAGCCGGTCGGTGTCCGGCAGGCCTGCCGCGGCTCCACCGATCGCGGCCAAGACGGCCGCCAGAAGCCGCCGCCGCATGGGCTCCTCCAGTCGCAGGGGCGGGAGAGAGGACACCCGGGCACCGGTTTGAGGCGTTTCAGTGCTGCCATCAAGGAGGTGGGCGGTCACAGGGCCGGCCGTTCACACCGCAGGCGGAGGACCCGCGCGTCAGCACCCAGGGAGGCGGATTCGGCACCGGGGCAGAGGCAATGGACGAGCGTGCCATGATTCGGCGGCTTTCGGCAGAGCCGGGGACGGATCGCGTTCCTGCGGGCGGGACCGGGGCAGCGCTCAGCCGCTGCGTGACAGATCGGTGTGTCGTCAGGCATCATCAGAATGTCTCTACGGGATGTGGGGGCAGCACAGAGCCCTGGCTTGGCATGACTCCAGGGCTCAGCACAACCAGCGGGATCGCCCTGTGACGAGGGCGCTTCTGCGACCGGCCGCTCCTACGGGAGGTCCGGTCTCCAAGCCGCGGACGGTCGAGCTCCAACTCGACCATCCGCGACAGCGAGATGGGGCAGACGGTGCTCCCGGTGCTCCAACACCGGGGTATCAGCCGCTCCAAGGCCCGGACGCAGGACCGGGCCCACAGCAAGTCAGTTCAAGACGCTCCTGACTCCGCAACCACAACGGGCGTCCACACCCGCGCGGAGAAGGCGCCGAAGGCCGGGCAAGAGCAGCACAGGATTCTCCGGCTCCAGGGACCAAACAGCGGCAGGTACTCAGCTCGCCTGAGCAAGAGGCGGCAGAACCTGCCGCTGGACCCCTGCGTGGTCCAGGCGCCGCGAGATAGCCGCTGCCGCGTCCATCGTGACATCGATCAGCCGCTGCGAGCGTCGGTGCAGGTACGCCTGAGGCGCAAGCAGGCTCACCGACCCCACGATCGCCCTCCCGCGCCACAGCGGCACCGCGAGCATCTCCCAGCCCGGTACCGGCGACTGGGTCCGGGCGTGACCGAGGATCTTGACCTTGCGCAGGACCGGGTTCGCGGGTCTCGGCCCCGGCTCTTCCAGGTTGGCCAGGATCACCAGCCCGGCCGCGTCCGTGTGCAGGGGGGCGGCGTTGAGGGCCGCGGCCGCCTGTCCTGATGCCATAGCCGTCACGAAGTCCGCCCGATTACCGTGAGCGAGGCCCACGCACACCCGCGACGGCGTGGCCAGCAGCAGCTGACTGTGCAGGGCGACGACCTGGTTCGTGCGCATCTGGAGATGGCGCAGTTCCTCCGTGACCGCGGGAGAGCCGCACGCGAGGGCGGTGACGGGGTCCGGCCCCATGTTCCCGGGCGATGAGCCCTGGGCGATCGAATAGTAGCCGTAAGTCGACTGCAGGAAGGTCCCGGCGCGTACCCCGGACTGCAGCATGCGGTGCGCGGTACTGCGGGACAGCCCGGTGCGGGCCACCACGACGGCCAGGGAGTGGGCTCCCGGGCCGAGTTCCACCATGGCCTGCAGTACCAAGAAGGCTCGCTCCGCCGAGCTGCTGCGGTCCGGACTGGTCTCGTGGGTCGGTTCCGCCGCCGGAGTATGGCGGGTCATCAGTCCCCCAGGTCTGTGAGCGAAGTGATGTCGGCCGGGGGCCGAGAATGCCACGACGCCCCCGTAGGACAAGGTGTAGCCCACACTTGGGCAGTCTGGCCAGGAAGGCGGACTTCCGGAAGTTCGGCCAGAGTCGTAGATCGCGGTATCGTTTCGGGCCCAACTCCGTGCACGGAGAGCGGATCACCGGTGGAGCCGCTGCCGGCCAGGACGGGGAGCCTGGGCAGCGGGGCGCGCACGGGCGGGGCACGGGGGCGGACGCAGCGCAGCAGTGAAACGCTAAAACGTAGGGGGGGATGGCCATGCCGACCGAGCGTGACGCCGAACGGCCGACGGAACCTGCTCCGCGGCCAGCAGTCGGCTCCGACCGCGGTGAACAGTGGCAGGCCCTGCTGGTCCGATGCCGTAGATCGGTCAAGTGCGGTCAGGCTCAGATGGCCGTCACTACACGCGGGCGCCGCAGCGAGGGAATGTCACAGGAGGTTGCGGCAGCCGAACTCGGTTTCTCCGCACGCTGGTACGGCATTCTCGAGCGCAATGGCCACGACATGGCCCTCGACACCGAGGTGCTGGAACGCCTGGCCAGGGTCCTGAGGATGAGCGCCCACGACCGGTACACGCTCTTCCTGCTCAACACCGGCAAGGAACCGCCGTCGGGATCCCTCGACTTCCCCTCCGCCGCCATCGTGCAGGCGGTACTCAACACCAGTCCCTATCCCGCCTACGTTTCGAACAAGCGGTGGGATGTCGAACAGTACAACGAGGCATGGATGCGGGTCTGGGGCGACGGGCCCGTACCGAGCAACGTCGTGCTCTACGTGCTCACCGAGCCCCGCGTCCGCGACACCGTTCTGCTGAACTGGGCCAGCGGATGGGCCCTGCCGGTCCTGCGCCAGGTCCGCGCGGCTCTGCTCACCTGGCCGGCCGACGACGGCCTCAAGCGGCTGCAGCAGGAAGTCGAAACCGCCGCGGCCCAGGACCCGGTGCTCGCAGACCTGTGCAGGGAAGCCTGGAACGAGGAGTACATCCACGGCAGTGGCGACACCCGCCTGCTCGACCACGCCGAATGGGGGCCCTGTGAGATCACCCTCCTGATGCTCAGAGGCCTGGATCCAGAGTCAGGGCACCGCATCGTGTGGATCCTTCCACCAGGCGCAGACTGGCACAACGACGTGTCGTCGATGCTGACGTCTCTGCGCCTCCTCGCCGAGCAAGTGACGAGCGGTGGTCCACGGCATCTGCTCGTGGGAGGCAACGGTGAACCGGAAGCCGTCCTGCTCCCGCTTGCGGACTACCAGCGCCTTGTCGCGGGTTCTGCGCAGTCGGAGGTGCGGGAGGCGGCCGGGCCCGTCGGTGCCCGGTGTCCGGAGCTGGCTTGGGACACCGGACACAGGCCGGTGGAGCCGGACGCCGCACCGTCGCCGCGGCCCGACCAGGAGGCCGCAGATGAACGGGCGGACCCGGGTGGGCCGGGCAGCGGCTGACCCCGCGCGACCGAGGGAACTCGTCTCTCCCGCCCATGACCGGGCCTGGCGCCGGTCCGGCAGACACGCCCCCGGTGCCCGGCCGTCCCGCCCCGGCTGTGAGCGGGGCCGCCCCCCGGTCACCGGCCGGCCGGCGCCTGCGGTGCGATGGTGACCGCGAGGGCCTCGCGGGCGTGCCGGGCGTTGGCCCGGCACGCCTGGAGGGTGGGGCCGGTGACAGTGCAGCGTGCCAGCAGCGAGGAGTGCGCGGGCGGCGGCGCGACGTCGGTTCCCAGCGGCTGCTCCCACGCCCAGGCGACGAACCAGTCGGCCTCGACGGCGGTCAGATCGATCTGTCGGCGCTCGAGTCGGCCGGCCGTCTCGGCGTGGACGAGTTCCTCGCACGCGCTGCGGGTGTGAGCGGGAGTCAGCAGTGGTCGGTGACCGGCGGCGACGGTGACGGCTGCGAGGACGAGGTCGATGCCGGTGGCCAGGCGTACCAATTCGGTCAGGCAGGCGGAGGGGACGGTGGCCGCGATGTCGACCACCTCCGGCCCGGACGGTGTGAGGACGACGTCGACGTGGCCGGAGCCGTCGGCCGCGCCGATGGCGGCCATGGCCTGCGTGGCGAGGGCGGCGAGTTCGGGCTCCACAGGTTCGGAGTCGACGGTGTGACGAAGCGGGACGAGCGGCGGGAAGGTGCCGAGGGTGGTGTGGACCGCCGCGACGACGGTGCTCCGGCCGTCTGTGGTCATCGTCTGGAGAGAGATCCGGGAGCCGGGATGGTAGGGCTCGACCACGATCCCGCCCGGGCGGCCGGGGACTTCGCGTGCCGCCTGTGAGGCCGCGGCCCAGGCCGTCTGCAGGCCCGAGCGATCGAGTACACAGACCTGGCCGTGGTGGCCCAGGTTGACAGCCGGACGCAGCAGCACCGGGTAGCCGATGCCGGCGGCGGCCACGACCGCCTCGGGCAGCGTTTCCACGTGGGCCAGGCGCGGATCGCCGATGCCGGCGGCCAGCAGGAGCTGGCGTGCCGTGGACCATTGCGTGCTGGCCTGGGCTGAGCGCTCCGACGGGCCGTCGATGCCCAGCTGCCTGGCCATCCGCGCTGCCTGGGGCAGCGCGGCAGGTGAAAGGGCGACCACCCCCGCAGCAGGCATGGTTCCGCCCGCAGACGCCCCAACAGGGATGGGCCCAAGGCCCGGTTGGCCGTCATCGTCAGTGCGGCACAGCGGTATGGCCTGGCTGATCGTGCCAAGCGCCCGGTCGTGGTCCGCAACGGCGCCGGCTACAAGGACTGCAGGAATGTCAGACATGCGTGATGTCGCCTTCGATGACGAGGGGAGCTGGGGGAGCGCGTGAGGTCTACCCCGCTGCGGATTGGGCGTGCTGCCCAAAACGACGGCTGGCCCGCGCCCGTTGTTCCCCAACGGCCGCACCGGAGCTCTACCGCGAGCCGGCCGCCGAGCCGGGGTCCTGCCGGGACGCCGTCGGGAAACACCGTCGGCTCGGATGATGCCCGAAGCCGCGCCGGGCCGCCAGCCGCAGCCTGGACTCGGGGCTGCGGGACGTGCGCCACCGCGCAGTACCCAAAGTGTCCGGTCCCCGGGTGCAGCCCGGCCCCAGCACGGCCGCATTCCCGTCGGCGGGAAGCGACCCTACGCGAGTGCGGCGATATCCCGCCCTACGGAAACCGGCGCCGGTCGACTTGCCCTGCGCGCCCGCGCCGAAGCGCCCTGGGGCAGCCGAGAGCCCGGCTCGCACGCCTGCGGGAGGAATCGTTGTCACTGAGGGCCCGACTCGCCCGGCCAGGCCTCACCGTCACGGTCACACCGAACACAGTCACCAGCCGCAGACCCGCTCACCACACCGACGCCGCGCCTCACAACCGCCACCGCACACTGCGGGAAGCCCTCTCCAGCGCCGCCCGCTGCGCCTCAGCCAGACTCCGCCGAGCCGGCGCGCCGGCGTCGGGTGCGGCGGGCTGGCGTATCGGGGTACGTTGCGGCGGCGTGCGGCCGAGCCGGTCGCCCGCCTCCACATAGACGGCCCCTCGCGGGCGCGCGCCGACGGCGACCACCTGGAGAAGCAGCCGCTGGTCCGGCCCCGGTGGCGGGTCCGTAAGCCGGTAGACGATCCGCCACTGAGGCGTGTACCCGCGTCCCACCTCGAGTCCGCCCTGGCGGACGTCGAAGTACAACTTCCTGCAGTCGGACAGGTCCGGCCAGCCGCGCCGCGCCTCCAACGCTGCGCCGCTGAGCTCCCCCCGGGTCAGTTGCCCGATGCGGATGACGGCGATCCGCTGCAATTGCCGTGTCGGCAGAGCCAGGATGTCCGCGGCGACCTGGGGGAGATGGTCGCCGCGGTAGAGGTCGTCAGCCGCCATCCCGCGCGGCCGGACCCGCTCCGGGCACCTGGTTGGACCCGTCAAGACCGTCCGTCACCATCGCCTCCAATGCCTCCGTCGTAATTCCGTGGCCCGGCTCCGGTGCCAAGGACAGTCGCTCGGACAGCTCCCTCGCGTCCACGTCCTCCATGACCTGCAACAGACGCCGGTAGTCGGCGAAAGGGAGCAGGACGGCTTCGGGCGTGTCGTCTCGCCCCACCAGCACGTGCTCCGCCTCACCGCGGGCAAGCCGCTCAACCAGGGTGCGCAGCAGTGCCGAGGCCTTTGCCGGCGACAGCACCTCGCAGTGCGTCAGATCGCTTGAGTTCTCATTCACACGCGCACGCTATCGGCCTGATTTCTGCAGACAAGCCCACAATCCCGCAGGGGCACGCCAAGCCTGCTTCCCTGACGCCTTGGCGCGCCAGCGCCCGGCGCCCTCATCCCGCCCTACGGGACACCTACGGGAGCGCGCCCTAAAGATTCCGCCCCATGGGAACTGAGACCGAGCCGGTTGCGGGGCAGACAGGACCCGAAATGCCATAAGGAAGACCGGTGTCCGGACAAGCGCCCCAGCAGGAGGTCCCGTTGTCGCAGCTGTCAGCCTGCGTGCTGACCTTCGTGTTCCTTGGCGGTGCCCTCATGGTGGTCACGGCGGCCACAGGCATGCACCCCGGCCGCCGTTGCCTGCCCGTTGCCCACCCCCGCGTAGGAGCGCGCCGACCCGCGGCCATCGAATCCCTGAGGGCGGCGAACTGACGTGGCAACCAATGCAGGAACGCAACCTGAGACAGAAGGCCCACCCTCCGGCGGCGAGGAACCGGCGGAGCTTGCCCCCGAGCACCTTCACCTTCTCCAACAGCTGGCGGCCCAGCGGGCCGCCCGCCAGCACACGCCGGCTGCTGGCCTCCCGGACACCCGGGTGGTTCCGACCTCAGGCGGCGACAGCGAGATCGAACATCTACGCAGGTACGTCTCTGTCCTGGAAGCAGCCGTGGCCTACCTCCTCAACCCTCAGGCAGACAACGCCCTGGATCCCGCAGGGCGGGATATCCCCGCGGCCGAGCGGATGACGGCTCCCGTCCGCCGGGATTTCTGATCCCCCCACGTTGATCCGCTGAACCGGCCGCCGGAACGTTGACCGCGCTGCTGAGATCAACCGCGCGTCGCGGGCGAGTCTGCGCGCAGCCCTCGTGGACACCCGTCCCTTCCAGGCATGGGTGGTTCCGACCGCCAGATGCCGAGACAGGAGGGGCGCCCCAGTGAACGACAAGCCCCTACAGGGCTCCTCCGACACGTTCCGACCTGCGGACGTCGATCCTTCGCCGGTGACACGGCGGCCGGTGCTGACCAGCCTCACCGAGGCACGCCGACTCGCCCGCCTGCCGCAGTTCGCCCAGCTGGCACCCGGAGGCCGCTACGTCACCGCGAAGCCGAGCCGACACAGCCGCAAGATCCAGATCCACCGGCTCGACGGCTCGATCGCGGACACCGCCTTCTACGACTCCCACGCGGACGCCCACACCGGCGTCACCCGGCTTATGACGGCCGAACTCGTCACCGATGCACGTTCACTCGGAGCGGACGTCAGCCCCGGCCCGTACGCGGACCTCGGCGCCGAGAACGGGAACGAGATCGCGCGGGAGCGTTCACGGGAGGCGAACGCGGCGATCAGCGCTGCCTGGGAGCAGTGGGACACCTCACCCCTGCGCTCCCGGCTCGGAACGGACAAGAACGCCCGCGCCCTGGTCCGGCAGTTGCAGCAGGAATGGCTGCAGCGGGCCCCGGGTGGGAAAAGCTCCCATCGCCAGCGCATCGCCACCCACCTGCACGTCCATCAGTTGAGCCGCGCGCTTCTGGACCTGGCCGACTCCGGTGAGCCCGGCTACACGGAGCTCCAGACCCTCTCCAGGCTCGCCGGCTGGGACGCCCACCGCACCCTCGTGACCCAGGAAGCCAGCGCTGCGTTGAAGCAGGCCAAGGAACGCGAAGCCGCGGCAGCACAGCAGGCGGCTCAGGAATCACACGCGGCCGATGAACCGGCGGTCCTGCCCGACGGATCCCGGCCCGTCGAGGGCGTCGACGGGTACCACTACAGCGAGCACCAAGGGGTCGTCACCGTCTACGACCCCACGAACCGGGTCATCGCCGTGACCCGGCCCTACCAGCACGCCGCCGTCGTCGACGGGATCCGAATCCCGGCCCCCGGCTACGGCCCCGTGCGCATCTGGCATTTGGCGGCGCGCCAGCACCGAGCGGCCCGCCTGCCCCGCGACGAGCGCGACATCCTGTGGATCGAGTGGCGGCCCGGCGGGGGCGCCACCGTTCACGGAGCAAAGCACCACAGCGCCGACGAGGACCTGGTCCGTCAAGCGGGACGCATGCGGTGGCGCAAGGCGGACCAGTGTGTCGGGACCGGCGACAACTGGAAGAGCGACACCTGTGACCACAATGTGGCCGATCTGCTGGCCGAACTCGCCCGCAGGGACCGGGCTGTCGTGGTCCGGTCCGATTCGCTGCCTCCCGAGCAGATGCAGGACGGGCAACTGGAAGCGGAGGAAGCCCGGGTCTCTGCTGTCATCCTGGACTGGAACGCCAACCCCACCAGCCCCGTGCCGGCGAACGTTGCCGCCGCCCATGACCTGCGCGACCAGCTCCACACCGAGCAGGCCGCCCGCTACAGCACCATCGTGGAGGCCCTTCCGGCGCCCGAGGACATCGCCGACGGCGCCGCGATCCTCACCGAGCACGACGCCCTTGTCGAGCGCAGCAAGCACTACGCCACGCCGCAGATCCTGCGCCCGCTCCTGCAGGGCCGCGCCGAGGCGCTCATGGGCGAACTGCTTCGCAGGGAGGCCGCTGAGATCGCCGACCGGACGGCGCCTGCGGCGCTCACCGACGACGAGCTGGAAGCCGAACAGCGGGGCCTGATCACCGAGGTCCGCAAGAAGCACCCCGCGCAGGGCCCGACCACAAGCACGGTCGAGGCCCGTATCGCCGAGCTCGGACGGGAATGGTCGATCCGCCGCCTGGCGCAGATGGCGGAAAGGCACGACGTCGACCTGCTCGACGAACCCGCTGTGGTGCGCGAGCTCGACGAGCTTGAGAAGCCGACAGCCTTGCCGGAGCCCTCCCACGCGTACAAGGACGCCCGCGACCTGCGGACACGAGAGCTGTTTGCCCGCCTCGAAGCGCTGCACGAGGAGACCTACCGGACGGAAACCGCCCGGGTGACGATCCGTAATGAGAGCGCCACGAGCGTCAGCATCTGTGTTGACCGGCAGAGCTACGGAAGCGCCAGCTGGCAGGAGCACAAGAAGTGCTGGGCCGCTTCCTACTACGGCGGCGGGGTCCGACGTGAAACATACGAACGCACCCGCACGAAGGCCCTGGCCGAGCTGGTGCGCCGTTTCGACCGGGACCCCGACATGGAGGGCGCCCGCACGTGGGGGCCCTACATTGCTGTCGAGATATCGTCGGCGTTCGTCACCGCCTACAGAGAGCGGTTGGGACGGGCCCACAGCCGCAAGAACGCGAGCGATGCCCACCAGTACCTGCTGAATATCGTCGTCCGGGCGCATGGCAGGCTCGACGTCCCCTCCGGCCTGCTGGTGGAGTTCGAGCGTGCCGTGCGCGCGCTGGTCGCGTCGCTGGAGCAAGACAAGTTCGACCGGACCTACCACGACCGGCCGCGGGCAACCCGACAGCTGAAGGCCTGCGTGCCGGTGCTACGCGAGATCGAGGACGCGCGGGCCAAGGCAGCAGAGGCGGGCTGGGATGATGATGTCAGGGTCGTCTCCGCCGAAGAACTGGCCCGCCAGGTCGCGACCCTGAACCAAGACCCTTCACCCCGGCAGGAGTCGGATGAACCAGTACGGGACGATGGCACGCGAGCACTGGGCGAGCGACCGGCCGACGGACCTGGAACGGATCCAGGATCCGGTCCGGTTCTTCACCGACCTGGGGCTGACCGTGCAGATGCGGATCGTCGAACTCCAGGAACAGATCTTCGCGGCGATGCCGGCGACCGAGGACTACCAGATCCGAATCGGGCAGTGGAACCAGGCCGGGGCGATGGCGAAGGAGCAGGCCCTGGAGGAACTGGTCTACCGGCGCTGACCGAAGGCGGGCCGCGCTTCCGGCCCGATCCCGCCTATCGCCGCCCGCCCGCCGGATCGGTCCAGGCGGCGGAGAACAACCTCGCGGCCATCCGCGTCCTCAACACACACGGCTGGAGCGCCGCTGCGCAGGTCAGCAACGCCGAGCGGGAGATCCTCTCCCGCTGGACCGGGTGGGGCGCGCTCGCCGTCGTCTTCGAAGACCGCCCCAGCCCCAACGACCCGCTGTTCGCCACCGGCGGCGCGCAGGAGGGGCTGTTCGATTCCGCACTCGCCCGGTGGGACAAGTACGGCCAGGTCCGCGCCGCACTCGAGGAGGAGCTGTCGCCCACCCGGTGGCGGGCCGCCGCCGACTCCGTGCTCTCCGCCTACTACACCCCCCAGGCCCTGGCCGACGTCATGGCCGAAGGACTGGGCGCCTTCGGCTTCACCACCGGCGAGATACTGGACCCCGGCTGTGGCAGCGGCACCCTCGCCGCCAGCCTGCCGCCCACGGCCCGCATCACAGGCGTGGAGATCGAGGTGACCTCCGCACTCATCGCCCGCCTCATCCACCCCGACACCACCATCCTCAACGAATCGTTCGCCGACACCGACATCCCCGACGACAGCTTCGACGCGGTCTTCGCGAACGTCCCGTTCGCCCGCATCCCGGTCACCGACCCCCGCAAGGACCGCAACGGCCTCAGCCTCCACGACTACTGCGTCCGAAAGGCCATCGCCCTCCTGCGCCCCGGAACCCGGCAACCAGCGCCCACTGGCGGTGACGGGTCTGCGGAGGCGGACGGAGGCGGTGCCGGTGCGCGGCCTGCCGAGCCTCAGGCCAGGAAGGATCAGGCCGCAGAGCGGTGGGTTCCCGGTGGGTACGCGTTCATCCTGGCCTCCCGCTACGTGCTGGACTCCGAGGACACCCGTGCGCGTGAGAGCATCGCCGCGGAAGCCGACCTCGTCGCGGCCTACCGCCTGCCGTCCGGCACCTTCGCCGAGTCGGGTACCGACGTCGTCGCCGACCTCCTGGTGCTCCGCAAGCGCGCCGCCGGCGAGCCGCCCGCCGACCGGTCCTGGATCAGCACCATGCCACTGGCCGTCGGAGGCGGCACGGTGGCCGTCAACGCCTACTTCCACCATCACCCCGAGCACGTCCTCGGCGAGTTCACCCTGGCCAAGGGGCAATTCGGACCCAAACTCGCAGTGACCGGCGACCCCGGCACCGTACCCGACCAGCTCACCCGGGCCCTCACACAGACCGCCGCAAAGGCCGTCGCGGACGGCCGCGGCTACGGCCCGCACCCCGACGGCGACGACCGCCCGCCGCTGCGGTTCGTCGAAGCCTCCGTCAAACACGCCACTGACTTCTCCGGCCGACTGTGGGTCGACGACGACGGCACCGTGTGGCAGCACAACAACGGCCAGCCGGACACGGCGGTCAAGCCCGCCGACGGCGAACTCGAACAGCTCCATCACCTCATCGCGATGCGCGACCTGGCCCTAGAGCTGCGCGAGCGCGACGCCGACGCCGACGGCGACCGGGCCGCCGCCGACCAGGTGCGCGCCCGGCTGCGCGACTCCCACGCCGTGTTCACCGCCCGCTGGGGACCGCTATCCCAGCCCGGCCGGGCCGTGCAGCGCATAGACGGGCAGGACGACGAGCGTCGAGCACAGCCCACCGCGTGGGGCTGGTTCCTCGCAGACCCACAGTCCGGTGCCGTCCGGGGCCTGGAGCGCTGGGACCGCGCCACGGCCACCGCACGAGTCGCGAGCATCCTGACGGCCCGCCAGGAGGTCGTGCACGAGCCCCTGCAGTCCACCGAAGATCCGAGTCTCGCCCTCGCCGCCGTGCTGGGCCGCACCGCCCGCGTCGACTTGGCCCAGATCGCTGTTCTCCTCGGCACCAGCGAGACCGGCGCCCGCACACGACTGGGCACACTCGTCTTCGACACCCCCGAGGGTGAGATCGTCCCGGCCTGGCAGTACCTGACCGGGCACGTCGGGGCCAAGCTGGTCGCCGCCCGCGAGGCGGCCCGCACCGACCCGGCCTTCCAGGTGAACGTCACCGCCCTGGAGGCCGCCCTGCCCAGGCGCCGCCAGATCGGTGAGTTCAAGGCCAAACTCGGCGCCTCGTGGATCCCCGCTGACCTCGTGCAAGCCTTCCTGCGCCAGCACCTCGACGACCCGACCCTCACCGTCGTCCACACCGCCGTCGGCTGGTCCGTGCACGCCAACCACGTGCCCGAATCCCGAAACCAAATGTACGGCACCGCCCGGCGGCGTGCCGTCCAGGTCGCCCTCAAGGCCCTCAACGGCGGCACTACTCAGGTCATGAGTGCCGAGACCCTGGAACTGTCCGATGGTCGCACCGTCGCCATCGACGCGGTCGATGAGGACGCCTCGCGCGCCTACCGCCAGCAGGTCGAGGCGATGCGGGCCGCGTTCGAGGCGTGGGTCCTCGCGGATGCCACCGTTCTCGAGCAGGTCACCGACGCCTACAACGCGGTCATGAACAGCCATGTCCCGCCCACCTTCGACGGCATGGACGTGTCCCACGACGGGATGACAACCGAGCGCACCCTGGCGCCCCACCAGGCTGCGGGTGCAGCCCGGATGCTCCACTCCAAATCCGTGATCGTGGCCGCCGAGGTGGGCCTCGGAAAGACCACCACCGCAGCGGTCGGCGCGAACGCCCTTAAGGCCGCCGGACGGATCCAGCGTCCCTTTGTCGTCGCCCCCAAGAAGGCCGTAGGGCACTGGCTTACCGAGGTCGGCTTCCTCTTCCCGAACGCCGACATCATCGCCGTCACCACAGAGGACCTCGCCGGCGCCCGGCGGCGCCCGATGCTGGAATACCTGCGCAACCACCGCCACGACCTGGTGATCTGGCAGGAGGAGGCGTTCCAGTCGGTCCCGGTCAGCCCCGAGTACCAGGAACGGTACGAGGAAGCCGAAATCGACCTGCTGCGCGCGCAGATCAAGACCGAGAAGAGCAGCCTCAACCGCAAACTCAGCTCCCGAGCGCTTAAAGAGCGCCTACAGCGCCGTACCCAGGAGATCCGCCGCGCGAAGGCCCCCAAGCGGCGCCCCGGCGAGGTCTACTTCGACGAACTCGGCTTCGACTACGCCATCGTCGACGAGATCCACCGCTACCGCATCGCCGTCAAGACCTCGCTGCTGTCCAACGCGCCAGAGGACTCCCTACGCGGGCTGGACCTGCACCAGAAGCTCTGCGAACTGCACGAGCGCCGCGGCGGGCAGCCGACCTGTGCGCTGCTGACCGGCACACCGATGACCAACACGATCGCCGAGATCTACAACCTGCTGCGCTTCGGCGACCCCGAAGTGCTCAAGGAGTTCGGCGTCCGGCTCTTCCACGACTGGGCGAGCACCTACGGCCGCACGGTCGAGCGCATCGAGCAGGCCCCGGACATGTCGGGGATCCGGCTCGTCGAGCGGTTCGCGCAGTTCGACGAGCTCTACGGCCTCCTGCTGCACTGGCTGCTGGTCGCCGACGTGAAGACCGGCGACCAGGTCGGCATCGCCCGCCCGGCTATCGCCGGTGGCGGACCTCAGCTCGTCCTGGTCGAGGACACCGAGCAGCAGAAGCGCCACGCGCGGGACCTCATCGCCGCCGGCGCCGCCATCCACTCCGGCGAGGCCCGCCGCCAGTGGCTCGAGGACATGAAGGCGTGGATCGAGGCCGGGCAGCCCGGCAGCCGCCCCAGGCAGCCCACCATGCTCGACATCGGCAACCTCGGTCAGGACATCGCTCTCGACACCCGACTCGTCGACCCGGACGCCACGCCCGACAACAAGCTCACCAAGGCTGGGCAGCTGATCGCCGAGCGCTATCACGCCACGAAGGACAACCGGTACGCGTACTCCATCAGCGATCCGCGCCCGCACCCGACTCCGGGCGGGCTGATCGTCGTCTTCGCCGACCGTGGTGTGCCCAAACAACCGGGCGCCGCGGCCAAGATGCGCGGCACCGGCTTCAACGCCTACGAGGCGATCAAGACGGAGGCGGTCAGCGGTGGTGTGCCCGCAGACAAGATCGCCTTCATTCATGACGCCGATGGACCCGAGCAGATCGAAGAACTCCTGGCCAAGGCCCGAGACGGGCGGATCAACGTCCTCATCGGCTCGACCAAGCGCATGGGCGAGAGCATCAATGCTCAGAACCGTGCCACCGATCTGGTCATCCTCGACCCCACGTTCACCCCATCGGAGACGCAGCAGCGTTTCGGCAGGGTGCACCGCTACGGCAACCAGAACCCCGAGATCAACATCTTCCTGCTCGGCACCCGGCGCACCCTTGACAGCTGGAAGTACAGCATCCTCGCCATGAAGATCGCCGCCGCTCTCCTGATGCAGACCGGCGACCTCCACAGCGCGGCACTGGAGGACATCAGCGACGTCGAGGCCAGCTTCGGCATCATGCAGGCCGAGCTGTCCGGCAACATCCACCTGCTCCAACTCTTCCTGACCCAGGTCGACCTCGCCCTCCTCGAATCCGACCAGCGCATCTCCGGCGCCCGCCGGCTGTCAACCACCCAGCTCCTGGACACCAAACGCACCGCCGCCGCCACCATCCGGCACAACCTCCCCATCCGGGCCGCAGCCCTGCCCCGCATTAGGCCCACCATCGGCGACAACTTCGCCCTGACTCTCGGCGACCACCACCACACCCACTACCGGCCCGCAGCCGCCGCACTACGCCAGAGCGTCGTCGACGCCCTCACCACCCACGCCCGCACCTCCACCGCCCAGCACGACACGATCGGCGCCTTCGGCGGCCTGCCCCTGTCCCTGAGCACCGGCATGCGCGACGGCGCCATCGTGGCCCGCGTCGACTTCCCGGACCTGCCGGGAAGCACCTACGAGGCCACCGTCGACGACCTGAAGAACGACACTCACGGCATCAAGATCATCGAAGGGCTGCGGAAGGCTCTCGACACCGCACCGGGACTCCAGAGCGCGGAAGCCGAAGCGCTGCCAGGCATTGACCGCGAGATCGCTGACCTCGAAGGCGCCCTCGTAAAGCACCAGGACGTCGGCCCCCAGATCGAACGGACCCGCCGACGCCTCCACCTCCTCGAAGCCGTCGTCGCCGCCCACGTCGAGCTCGACAAGCTTCCCCACGCTGCCGCGGACCAGGACGACGTTCTGCAGCCCGACATCGAGCGGACGCGCGACGAGCTGACACAGCGCTTGCAGCATGCCGTCCTCGCCCTGGATGCCTTCAACGACGCAGCCTCCGAGCCCGTATCCGGCGAGGCGCCTGCGGAGCCAGCCGCCACCGCGCCAGACCTGTCCACGGAACCGGCGGGCCCGCAGCCTGGCCGGTTCTATACCGTCGTCTGGCGTTTCGCCGACGGACGGGTCGTCACCCAGGAGCAGACCAGCGCCGAACTGGCGAGCCTGTTGGAGACATGCCGGGACACCGGGAAAACGTCTACGTCCGACGCGGGCGGCATCCAACTGCACGACGCCGACGGCACCCGCATCCTGTCGGCTGTACTCCTGGACGAAACCCTTCCCATAGCCCTGCCCAGCGAGGCCCTGCCCCACCTCCACGCCCTGGCCGACCGGGCCACCGAAGAGGTCCCCACCCACCTCCTCACCAATTCAGAAACACGACTCGGCGCGATCGAACGCTGGCGGGAAGGCTCCTTCCGCCTCGCCCGTACTGTGCGCGACGCCGTAGGCCACGAGAACCTGCCTCAACTCTGGTCCGCCTTCCGCACTCTGGTCTACCGCAGGATCCTCGACCTGCCCGCCCCCACCGCCGATAGGGACGCCACCACACCGCCGAGCGAGCCCGGGCCTCAGCCTCCCGTCCCGGACACTCACACCCCGGAACCCGAGAACGCGGCAACGGCGGCGGACCCCCCGGCATGGACCGACGTCGACTTCTTCGACATCAGCAGCGGCGACTACATCGCCACCCAAATCGAGTCCCAGGCGCTCACCTGGCCCGATACCCCACCCCCCGGGCTGCCCGACCGTGTTGAAGTACACGGCACCGTGGCCCCCAGCCACTGGGACGGCAGGTACAGTCCGGTACTGCTGCGCGAAGCCACCGTGTACGACCTCGACGGCCGGCCCCTCCACCACGCCGCCTACCTGGATGTGCGCACTGAGGACCCGGTCCGCCGTAACGACGCCGCACACCGCCCAGACCTCCACGCCACTATGACGCGCCCCTTCGACATACGCCCTGGCGACCTCGTCACCTGGGACCGCGAGGTCGGGGAACTCACCTTCGAGGTCTGGCGCACCAAACGCAACACGGGCCGCAACCGCGAAACCACCCTGACTGGCGCCGATCCCATCACCGGACGGGTCGTCACCCGAACGGTCATGCACAACGACGCCGTCCAGACCGTCCCCAAGGAGCGTCGTGCCGCCGCCGACCTCACCTACACCGGCTGGTACGACGAGCCCGGCGCCCGGCTAGCGCTGCGCAGCCTCGCCCATACTGCCCGCATACTCGTCCAGTCAGCTGGGAACCGTGCCGACCGGGCGGCCATGGCCGAACTCGAACCCCTTCTCGGCCAGGTTGAGACCTGTGAGACCCTCAACGGCCTGGTCGACATGACCGCCGCCGTCGAGCAGGCCCACACCGATCTCGCTGCCCTGCTCGCCCCTATCGCGAAGGAGGACGGACCGCACAGCCCACGAGCCCGCCAAGCAGCCCACCGGCTGGCCGAGGACCTTGACTTGTTGGCGGCCCGACTGCACGCCACAGCCCGCCACGTCGAGACCAACCCGGCCGGACAGACCGATGACTGGCCGTCCGAACCGGCACCGTGCACGGCCGTGCAGACCCACCAGGCGCTGCCCGAACTGCTGGACACCGACCAGCTCATCGCCGAGCTGGACCGGCTGGACAAGGTCATGGAGGAGGCCGATCCCGACACCGAACGGGCGCGGATCCGACACGCCGAGCACAGGACACACGAGCTCCACCAGGAGCAGCAACGCCGCGCCGGCGTCTCCGACGAGGACCTGCGCCGCCGTGGACTCACCGCCGCCGCCCGCGAAGCCCGCGCCCGTGCAGACGCCGCAAACAGCAACGCCGCACGCCTCGCCATAGCCTCCGACGCCGCCCACCAGGCCGCCTCCGAAGGCTACGGACGGTTTTACCGCGGACAGCCCATCATCCCCGGGCACTCCCGCAGAAGCGCCCTTCGCGACCGAGCGCGAGCCGACCAGAAGTCCCGCAACGCCGTGGAACTCGGACGAGAAGTAACGAACGCCGAGCGCGATGCGCGCGCCGCTGAACAGCGAGCCGAGGCAGCCGAAGCCCTCGCAGCCCAGAGCAGGCCATGGCAGCCCGGCGACTTCCGGCCCGGCGACCGCATCCGCTACACCTGGAACGGCCTGCCCAGCAAAGGTGTCGTCGACCACGCCAACCCCACGACGGTCAGCCTGCGCGACGGAGTCTCGCGCATCCCCTACGACCGCATCATGGAGCGCACCCGAGACGGCGTTACCGTCGTGGACCCGGCCGGCACTGAAGCGCCCGCCGTCAAGGAGTCTGTTCCCGCCATCTCTCCGGCCCCGACCACCCTCGCAGCGGTCCGCGACCGCGAGCCGACCGGACCTGATATTGCGCCCGAACCCCCGGCGCCGCAGGTTCCCAGCGGCTTCGGGCGACGCCAGATCCACGCCGAGGACGCCCACAGCGCCCTCACCGGTGCCGCCTACGACCGCTGGGGCGAGAGCCCCCCGGATGCCCTGGGCCAACTCGACCTCGCGTGGGCCGACGCCTGCACCCACGTCGCCAACGAACGCCGGCCAGCCGCACTGGCCGACACCCACCGCACCCAAGGACTCGCTCGTCAACTGGCAGAGGGCCTCGATCCCGGAAGCGACGCCGCTGTCCTTCACGCACTCGAGCGCTTCGCGGCCGCCCTCGAGACGATCATTGTCGAGGACTCCACCTTCATGCGAAGCCCCGACACCGACGGCATCGCATCCGCCGCCACACAGCCCCACCTGGCGCCCGCCACCACCGATGGAGACACCGGCCAGGAAATCAGCATCGTTCACCGCGACGACGGCCTGACCAGCGCCCGCCACATCCACCCGACCGACCTCGAGGTTCAGGAGATCCTCCGCCAGGCCGGCTTCCGGCGCGAACGCGCCATCGGATGCCACACCTGGCACCTACGGCCCCGCCTGACCGCCACAGAGCGCCGCGAGCGCGCCCTCCAGGCCGCAAAGGAGCTGCGGGACCTCGGACGGCGCGTCCGCCACAGCAGCACCGGTACCCACCCGAGCCAGGAAGCCAAGCGGCTCCTCACTTCCCTTCCCCGCGGCTCGTTCTCGGACCGTGAGGCGCACCAGCACAGCGAGAACCAGTTCCTGCGCACCCTGCACCACACCGCGAGCTACCTACATAGGCACGCCAGCGCCGCGTACGAGGACGCCCTGCTGCACTCCATGCGCGACCTGATCGTCGCCGTCTGCCGAGAACAGACCCGCCGCTGGGAGCAACGCCTGTCACAGACCCTGCCGTTGGACGACCACGACCGCCTCGGCCCGTTCCTCGAGGAGGCCCGGGCTGTCCGGGACGCCTACGGGGCCGATGGCCGTCACCACGAGGCCGCTGACCGGCTCACCCCGGCGATCACCGAAATCGAGCGGCACCTGGAGCAATGCGAGGCAACCGCCGAAGCCGCTAACTACCCAGACTGGCTGACCAAACCGGTCCCGAGCCCCGTCTTCTCCACCGCCGCGATCCACAACGGCACCCTGTTCTCGGGTGCTCTGACGCCGCGCACCGCCCGCGACCTGATCATCGACCTTTCGGAACGCGCACACGGCCGCCGCGAGCTGGTCGAGACCTCGCCCGACGGCACCGCGCGCATCGTCACCCTCAACGACGACCTCCAGATCGTCACGCCGCTGACACCCGAACAGATCTGCGCCCGCACGGCCTCCGTAGAGACCCAGTCGACCTCATGGCAGGCACCGACTGCCATCGAAGCCGACAAGGCACTCATGCAGCGCTGGATCGCAGACCTCGCATCCGCCACCGAACGCTGGCGCACCAGCGCCACTGCCCAAGCCATCACCCCCGGTCACGACGCCGAGATGTACCAGCGCTGGTTCGACGAGGCCACCGGGTGGGTCGCAACCGCCACCAAGCCCGGCGCCAACACCGGACCATCCGCATTCCTGCGAATCCTGGACAAAGTCATCACCAGGGCCAAGCAGCTGGAAGCCGCCCTCGACTGGGACTACATCCACCCCGGCGACCAGAACCACCTCGTGGACACCGCGGCCGCGGCCCACCAGCTCAGCGACCACCTGATAGGCGCCATCACCCACCGAGCCCGCACACAGCAGGCCCGATTCACCACCATCGACCAGGTCCGCACCCACACGGCCACCCTCGACAATCCAAGGCCCATACCGGACACCGCGTGCATCGCCCAGCGCGGCCACCTGATCGTCGTCCCAGCCAACGCACCCGCCGACCCCGCCCGATACGACATCCTCCACACCGGGACGCTGGACACCATCCCCGGCTGGCTCGACCTGCCCCTGGGGGCCGACGCCGCGCTCGACCTGGCCCAGGCCCTGGAAGACCTCGTCGTCAACGGCAAGACCATTCCCTGGACCTCCCCCCACCTGCTCAACCACCTCAAGAACGACCAAGACATCACACCAGCCCTCGACGCGCTCAAGCACAACGCCATCCGCACCGATCTCACAGCCGACTCCGGCCCCACCGCACCACCCGGCGCACCCATCCCCGACAGCCGCGCCCTTCGCCGCACCTGGCAAAACGACCACCCCGAACACGACCAGCACACGGCCCAAAAACGCCGACGACTCGCCGAGACCAACGCGACGCTGCGAATCTCCCGAACCGGGCACTTTGCCGTATTCCAGGAGTCTGAGTGGCACGTCGCCCTCATCGCCACCGGGAACACCCTCACCCGGGCCGGCGGCTGCGCGGACGAGGCGGAGGCCCTCGACCTCGCCGACCACCTGGCGGCGACCATCACCGGCGCCGACGGCGAGCCACTCGACTGGACCGCACCCGACCTCCCGGCCCAACTAGCCGGATTCCGCGACACCCACGGCCGAGCGTTCGCGGAAGTAATCACCGCCGCCCGTCAGGCCTTCACCGCTGACCGCGCGACCCGGGCCACCTCGGGTACGGCAGCCACTGCGCTGAGCGGGCCAGACACGGTGGACGGCGTCGAAACCGACACCATCAATGCCGCCCGCCCCCAACCCACCGGCGTCGAGCAGACGCCCCAGGAAGACGAATTCACCCGGCTGGTGCGCCGCGACAGCCACCGTGAATACTTCCACTCGGAGGATGGCCAACTCCAGTTCTCCCTGCCGCTTCTGCCCGACGACTACACCGGCCCTCGGGAGCACCACCAGAGTTTCCGCCAGGCTCTCATCGATGCCGTCGCCTCCAAGCAGCCGCCGCGCGGTGCGGAAGAACTCGCACGCGCCTACCAGCAGGCCCGCGAGGACCACGACGCGAAAGGCCTCGGCAAGATCTTCGCCACGCCTGGCAAACGCCGTCTTCGTACCGGGGGCCAGTCGCATTGGGCGCCCAAGCCGCTGGCCGTCGGCGACTGGGTCCAGTGGACCCCTGAGGGCACCGAGACGACCGTGAACGGTTGTGTCTGGTCCCCTGCACCCCAGGCCAGGAGCTACTTCGTCCTGACCGACCGCGCGGCAGTCACCGGCGAATACCACGTGATGACCAAAGCCGGCGATGACGGCCCGTACCGGATCGGCTCCGCCGTCGTTCGCTCCCTCGGCCCCTCCGCGCCAGAACAGACCCCAGTCGATCACCCAGTGCCCGGCGCCACCACCCCGAAGCCACCACCGCCCTACGCAGACTGGCACGGAACCTACAAAGAGACCCCCTACCAGAGCCCCAAGCCGCCGATCGAACTGGTCGTCGAGCAGGGCACGGCTCCCGACGGCGGACCTCTGCCCGTTGGCACGCCCATCCTTCAGATACGCGCCGACGGCATCCCCTTCATCGTCGAGCGCAAGCCCCACGAACCCACAGGTCGCGACACATTCTGGCCCACCGTCGTCGACGGGGACGAGCCCATCGCCTTCCTCCCGGAGACGGAATCTCACGCATCCGCCATCGATGCCTGCGAGCGGTTCGCGCGAACCCTGGCCACGGACACCGGCACGCGCGTGTACTCCGAACGATCCAACACCTACGTAGAACTCACCTACATCGGCCAGGGCACATGCGGACGATGCACCCACACCGCGCCTCTGGGCTCCACACCAGGACACTCGGGCGCCCAGTGCGCGGACTGCATGGCCGAATCCGTGGGCACCTCGTCTGGCACGATCCACCAGGCGCTCACCACTCAGCGCATTCGCCGGCTCCAGCAGTCAAGCCGACCGACCGGCAGCCCACAGTCCGAGCACGAAACCGAGCCGCCTGCGCAGGCGGACACGGGGGAGGAGCCCGCAACCCAATCCGAGGAGCCGTGCACGGACACTTCCTTCCCCCGTCCTCTCGCTCGGGACGACGTGGCGGGCGGCGACGTGCTTGAAATGGCGCTCTCCCGCCGGGACATCATCGAGTGGCCGGACAGCGCCCGTGGCATTGACATACCCGATCAGCTCATCGCGCGCGGCATGGTCGCACCCGGCGGCCGGCGCTCGCCCCTTTACCCAGGAGCGGTCCTGACCGGCGCCGTCATCGAGGCCACCGACGGCACATCCGTTCTCTCCGGATGCGACATCATCGTGCGCCTGCCCCAATCCATGACCCTGACGGACCACAGAGCCGAGTTCAGGCCCGAGCAGCGCCCGGTCGCACAACTTCGTCCTGGTGACCTCCTCGCCGAAAGCACGGTGCTCGGACCGAACTACTACGGCCTACGGGTCACCAGCACCCGCCTGGTCCGAAACCCGCGGGGCTGCACCAGCGTTACCGCCAAGGACATCCAGACCGGGCAATCGCTGACCTTCACTCTCCTCCACAACGATGATGTGTGGGTCGTCCCGCGTGAACGCCGACATGCCGCTGGCGCGGGCTGGGCCTCCTACGACCGAAGTTCGCTCGCCCTTGCGGTCGACTCGATTCTCAGCCGCGGACGAAGGCTCGCCGTGAATCCGGCAGCGTTCTGGCCGCACGACCAGTTCGCCGAACTCCAAGGGCTGCTGGGCGAGCTAGAGACGGAGGAGGCCTGGACCATCGCCCGGGCCCGGAAAACCCGCGAACTGCTGGCCAAGGCCCACGCTCGCTGCCTAGACCTGCTGACCCGCGACCCCATAGCGCCAGACGTATCCGAGCACACGATCGAGCTTCACGCGCTCGCCGAGCCCATCGACATCGCCGTCGGACGGCTCACCGCCACCGTGGACCAGCTGGATGCACGCCGACACGAACGCCAGGCCACACCCAATCCGCCAGCTCCCGCTCCGGCCAGAGTCGATCAACCCACCGCGGCGAAGACAGAGCAGAAGGCTCCGGCGCCCGTCCACGCTGATCCCGGAACCACCCAGGCGCCCGCCGAATCCGCCGATGCCACCCGCCCCACGCCCCAGACGGACACCGACACGACCCCCGTCACTTCAGACAGCGAGGCCACACCGCGGCCGACCGGGACTACCGACCCGGACGGGCACGACCCCAATGAGGGAGAGGCGATGAGCAGCACCACACCCGACACCCGCGAACCTCGCGCCGTGCCCTCCTCCGACACCCCGGCGACGATCCCCGAAGGATCCACCGCCATCCCCGGCTACCCCGGCTACTGGTGGCGCGAAGAACCCGAGCCCGAACGCGACCCCTACGCCGACTACACCCCCGTCTGGCATCGCACGATCACCATCGGTCTCGGCGACACCATCGTCGGCCACGCCACCGAGCCCGACCAGTACGACAACAAGACTCTCTGGATGGGCTACGCCGGCAAGGGCTACAGCCACCGCGTCCGAGGCGCCCACACCCCCGAGGACACCGCACCCAGGATCGCGCACTACCACCAGACCATGTTCAGCGAGGTCGACTTCGACCAGCCGCGCCCCGGCGAAGCCCTCTGGATCGACCACACAGGCAAGACCGCCATCCTCTACGGCATCCCCAAAACCGGCGACGACGAGGCCCAGGCGGCCCGCCAGTCCAACCAGTTCCTGTACGCGCGAAGCAAAGGCGCCCACGTCCAGGCCCGCACCACCACCCGGTCTACCAGCCTCTACAAGACCGGCCAGTTCGTTCAGGCCATGCTCGAACGAGGCCGCGTCGTCCGGGTCAAGGAAGACCCCCACAGCCCCGACGGGCCGGCCGACCCCGCGGCACCTGAACTTTGGCCCACCCAACGCACCGCCCTCAAGCGCACCCCCGCGGAACAGCGCCAGATGCGCTGGTCATCCATCGACCTCCAGATCGGCGAAGAGATCCTCGCCGGAGACACACCATGGTGGCGACGAGTCACAGCCGTCGACACTGACCGGGTTCACACCGTCGGCAACAGCCACCATTCCTACGAGACCCTGTGGGCGGTGCGCCGTGACGGCCACTTGCTCACCATTGCCGATACCGTCGACGACCACTCGTCGACCGCCCGCCCGCGCACCACCGATCCAAAGAAGGTTCCCGACGACGACCTCACCAGCGAACTGGCCCAACTGGAGTCGCCGCTTGCCGACCCAGCCCATCGCGACCTTGTCGAAGACCGCAAGGCCCAGCTCCGCGACACCCTGCAACGGCGCCGTGCTGCGCAACGTGCCTGGGAGGACCTGCGAGCCGAGCGGTCCCAGCGCCAGCGGTCACCCGAGGGACGCAAGGAACGCACCATCGACGAGGAGGGAACTCCCATTGGTGCCGTCGCCCGCTCCCAGGACGGCAAGCGCTGGGACTCCCTCGACCGTGACGGCAATCCCACGCCGTATGAGTACAAGACCCGCAAGGAAGCCCACGAAATAACGTACGCACGCCAGGACCGGGCAGAGGATCGCGCTCCCGACGGCTGGCGGCCCCATGCCTTCGACGACGACACGACTGGACTGACCATCTGTGTCCCCGCCTACGGTGAAACCAGCGAGGACGGGGAGCGCCCCATCGGCTGGAGCGAGCCCCTGACGGTCACCTCACTCAGCCGCAACGACATCGGAGACATCACCGTCACCGGCACCCGTGGCGGAACCTCCGTCACCGAGACAGTCCCCGCCGCCATCAGCATCAACGGCGCCTGCACACCGGCCCAAGGCCCCCTTGCCTACACCCCTGGGCACATCGCCCGCCGCTCCGCCCGCCTCGACCTGCGGCGCCGCGGCAAGTTCCGTGGCTCCTACATGCTGACCAGAGAAACGACATCGCTGATGCGCGCTGTTGACGCGGCGCTCGACGCGGCGCTCGAAAGGCCACTAAGCAGCCAGGACCTTGCGCAACGACTGGAAGCGGTAGCAGCAGCTGCGGCAGCCATGTCGGACACCACCGACGACCGCACCAGCGCGGCCCTGCGCGAGCATCACCAAAACCTCACGGCGCTTGCCACAGCATGGGCCGCGCACGTACGCGACCCCCTTAACACTCCCCGCCCTGACGCCGAGCCGTCTGCCCCCGCAGGACCCAAGCGAACCCAGACACGCAGCGCAGCCACCGAAGTCACGCCAGCACCCGTCGACACCCCAACCACACATACAACAGGCGAGACCACCGCACACGAGCCAGCCCACGACAACAGTGAAGGCACCGACGGGGCACCCACCGCTTCCGCAGGCCGCCCGCCCGAAACGGAGATCCCGGACGACCCGCCACCCGTCGTCGAGCCCCTGCAGGAGCCCCACCGTCCCACCGGAGATTTCGACGCCGCGGCCCGAATGAAGCTGGACGCGGAGCACATCGTCCCCGAACTCCACTGGTCCCCGCACCTGGCCAACATCGTCCGCTGGGCAGCGGCCGACGAGGTGACCTTCGACGGACAGTACTACCGCCGAAACGGCCGCACCCTGGTGCGGGCCGAGTCCGTTCGCCTCCTCGCAGACTCAGGCTTCCTCACCGTAAACGACTCGGGTATCAGCGCCACCGCGGACGGCCTCAGGGCGCTCGCACTGGCCGACCTCCGCCCGGACCTGCTGCTCGACGACGCGGCCGCGACCGAGCGGGTGCGCACGGAGCAGCGCCGCCTGAGGTCCCCGCAAGCGCGAAGGAAGCCCATCCTTCCCTTGCTTCCCGGAGGGGAGGAACACCAGAGCCGAACCAAAGCCGCCCGCACATCCGAAATCGAGGAGGGCCGCCGGAGCTACGCCCAGACCCTCGACGTCGCAGAGCATCACAACGACCCGATCGTCCGGGACAACGCCCGCCAGAAGCTAGGGCAGATCCAGGCCCTGTACCGCCTGACCAAGGCCGACATCGCCGCAGTGGAGGAGGCCCGCCGCCAGCCCGACCCGGCGGATGCCGGCCTCGCACCGGAGGCCACTGAGCTCCGGGAAGCGGACTACGAGCCGGAGCCCGCCCCCATCCCGGCGGCCGAACACAGTCCCGAGCCAGCGCGGCTCGCCGCCCCCCAGCCTCCGGCCCCTTCAGCCGCAGCACCGGCCGACCACGAAGCTCCCACGGACTTCGCCTGGACACGACTGCGCTATCGCCCTGCGCCCGGCGTCCCGGCCGCCTTCCCCAGCGTGGAGTTCGCCCGTGTCACGCTCTGGCTGCACGTCACCTGGGCCACCGACGGACTCCGAGATCTGCTCCCGCGCGAGCACGCGGCGGCCGAGAGGCTCCTCACCGACGTGCACAACATGCGAGAGGCCGCGGAACCCGACGGGCCACTCCCCGACGACCCGCAGGCGGGAGCAGCTGCGTTCGCTGACACCTGCCAGACCGTCACGGCCCGGACCCAGGCCGCGCTCCAACACGTGGCAGCACTTCCTTCCGCCTACACCAGGGCACCGGTCGAAGCCGAACTGCGTGCACTCCTCGCGAAACTCGCCCTCATCGGTGAACGCAGCGCCGCCGGCATGCCCCGCAGTGCTGCCGACGCGCATGAGGCCGAGGCGGAGGACGTCCTGTGGTCCGAGGAAGCAGGAGCCGGCGGCGTTCCCGCCGGAGAACTGACAGCCGGCACCGAGATCGTCGACCCGGCCGGCAACCTCACGAAGATCACTGACATCCGCCATGGCACCGACGGCGGCCTCATCCTCTCAACCACCGACAGCGGACACCTCTACACCACACCCACGATGCGCCTGGTCCCCGCCGTCCATGCCGACACCGGCGTCTACGGACCCGACGGAACCCGGCTTGGCACCATCACGCGGCTTGGCGACGTCCAGCCCGGCGACCGGATCTCCTTCACCTCTGACTGGCGATCCCTCGACATCCAGTACGCAGGGCGAGAATTCCTGCCAGGCGACTTCACCCACGACGACAACCCCGAACGCCCCTCCTGGCTGCGCATCGAGGCGACTGTTGACGCCACCCGGGAGAGCGGAGCACCGTTCTGGCCCCTGACGGACATCACGGTCCAGCATGCCGACGGGCACATCGACCAGGTCGAACACGTCGCCTTCGCCAAACCCCCCAGTGCCGTCGTGGTGCTGCACCGTACCCACGGCGGCCGGCCCCTGCCCCGTCTCGCGCACACGCCCGAGACACTGCGGGTCGCCGACCTGCGGCCGGGCAACATCCTCCTCAATGAGGGTCGACGCGGCAGCATCGTCCTGGAAGCCACGTGCGCGCAGTTCAGCGCTACCGTCAACCTGCTGGACCGCGCCACCGGGCAGCGCATCCACCGGCGGATCGACGGTCCGCTCGTAGAGGGACTCTTCGGCAGCGCGCTGACCGAGGCTGATGCCGCTGGCCTCGCGTCGGATTCCCCCCTGGCCGAGGACCCGGTCCTGGCTCGCCAGGCTATTCTGGCGACTCCGGATGGCCAGTTGGAGCGCGATCGCCTGTGGGCATGGGCGAGCTCGCAGGCCGACGCCCTGGTACGGGCCCTGTACCGAGCCGAGCCGGGAACCGTGGACCAGCACACG
Organism: Streptomyces viridifaciens; assembly: GCF_001888885.2. Taxonomy (NCBI): domain Bacteria; kingdom Bacillati; phylum Actinomycetota; class Actinomycetes; order Kitasatosporales; family Streptomycetaceae; genus Streptomyces; species Streptomyces viridifaciens. The sequence goes on along the minus strand of NZ_CP090840.1, from coordinate 140,813 downwards.
ATCACCGTGCTGTCCACAAGCGCACTCATGCTCCGCCGTCACGAACTGATGGTTCAGCACCCGAACTCGCTGGTCGTCCTGCGAGACGTACTGGCCCAGCTATCCGCCGACGACGAACAGCTCAACCATCACGCCGATTTACTCCGGGGGACGATCAACTACATCGTCGGCAGGCTTTGGGCCCACCATCCGCCCGAGTACTACGGCGCCAGGACCCCCGACGTGACACCCGCCGTCGCCGACCATCATGCCGCGACGGTGCCGCAGGAACCCGGCCCGGCGACGGCATCCCAGGCTCAGGGCCAGGCAGCGTCAGCCGAAAAGGCGGAACCGCCCGCGGCGCAGCCCGCACCGCCCGCAGCCGGCGAACAGGCGGACACCAGGCACGACGCGCCGGCGGAGGCGGGGACGCCAGCAGCCGATTCCGCAGCATGGAGCAGCCGGATCCGCATAGAGACCAAGAGCCGCACGACCTACGTCACCGGAACGGGGGAGCGGGGCTGGTACGAGCACGAGGACGACCTCCGCGCCCTGCTGAGGAAGAACAAGAACTTCAGGTTCGACGGGAAGCAGGAGCCGAAGCGCTGGCGATACATCGGGCGCGAAAGCGACCGGCCCGCCGTGCTGGCGGAACTGCGCGCCTACCTCGCGGCCATGGACCGGCAGGAGGAAGCACGGCAGGCCGCCGAACTGGCCGCGGCCGCAGCCCAACCGCAAAAGGAGTACCCCCCGACCGAGCAGCAGCAGAAGATCATCGACGCGTGCCTTGCGGGCCTGGACGTGGCCGTCCAGGCCCTGGCTGGCACCGGCAAGACCTCGACACTGCTGATGCTTACCCGGCGCCTGCCTGACAAGCGGATCGCCTACATCGCGTTCAACCGCTCCGTCGCCGACGAGGCGAAGGCCAAGATGCCACGCAACGTCACGGCGAACACTAGCCACTCCTTCGCCAGCGCCGGTCTCAAGGGCACTCCGATCGAGCGAAAGGTAAGCATGGCCCGTCGCCACCCGGGCGCCTTTCTGCCCGAGGGCGTAGCCAAGGCCCTGGCCATTCGCGCGGTGCGCCATCCAGGCGGCAAGATCGACCCCGAGGACGCCGCGAAGATCGCCATCCAGGCGGTCAAGCGCTACCGCGAGAGCGCCGACGAGGAGCTCGGCCCGCAGCACCTCGGCGCCTGGGGCTCAACCTCCGCGGCCGCCGGGCTTCTGAGCGTGGCCAGGCGCGTCTGGGCGGACATCACCGACCCGGACAGCGACAAGATTCGTTTCACCCCCGACGACTACATCAAGATCTGGGCTCTGGGCAGGCCACGTCTGCCCTACGACGTGATCCTTTTCGACGAGGCCCAGGACATCAATCCTGTGCTGATGAAGGTCATCCAGGACCAGCCAGTCCAGACCATCGTCGTCGGTGACAGCCACCAGTCGATCTACACCTTCCGTGGCGCAGTCGACGCACTCAAGCGCTGGCCTGCCGACACCGTCCTTCCGCTGACCCAGAGCTGGCGCTTCGGCCAGCAGGTCGCCGCGATCGGTAACAGCTACCTCCAGCTCCTCGAAGCAGACCTCACCCTCCAGGGCAACCCCGGCCTGGACACGACGGTCGGCACGGTCGACGATCCCGACGCCGTTCTGACCAAGACGAACGTCGGTGCGCTCGACGCCGTCCTCGAAGGGCTGGAGGCCGACAAGAGGGTCGCCATGGTGGGAGGCGGCGCCGACATCGAGGCCGTTGCCAAGGCAGCCAAGGACCTCAAGGCCGGACGCCGTACCAAGCACCCCGAACTCAAGGACTTCAAGGACTGGGACGAGGTCTGCGACTACGCCGAGTCCAACGAGGACGCGAAGGCACTCAAGACCTTCGTACGCCTGCTCGAACGCCACAGCCCCGACAACATCATCGACATGATCAGGCAACTGGTCCCCGAGGACGCCAAGGCCCCGGACCGGCGACCCCAGTTGACCGTCTCCACCGCCCACAAGGCCAAGGGCCGCGAATGGCCCAACGTCCGAATCGGCCCGGACTTCCCACAGCCCAAGGAGGACACCAAGACCGGCGAGCTCATGCTGCCGCCGGACGAGGACCTGCGCCTGGCCTACGTCACCGTCACCCGGGCCAAGAAACAGCTCGAACTCGGCTCCCTCGACTACATCCTGCGCATCAACGGACCCGTACGCCGCCTGGACACCGGCGCTGTGGTCACCGCCGAGCCGCCAACCATCACCGAACAGCCACAGCCCACAGCGCCCGCCGCTGCTTCGCCAGCCCCCGGCACCGAGCCCGCGGCCACCACGACACTCGCAACCGGGCCCACCGCCGTCCCGGCCCAGGTGGCCGCGGGTGCCAACCCGATACTGCAGGTCAGCGGGATCGCACCGGTGGTGCCGGACGAAGACACCGACCTGTCCGCAGTCCCCGGACACGGGACAAACACGCAGACCAGTACCGTGACGGCGCAGAGCCCGACTGCCCAACACGCCTCGCCTGAGCCGGCAGAAACGGGTCCGAAGGCCATACCCCCCGACCGAACCGCCGACGGCGAGCCGACCGATCCCGCGATCGGCGCTTCCAGAGGAGCGAGCGAACACGCGGCAGGCGAGCTCACCGGCAAGACCGACGACGCGTTCTTGAGCGGCGACGAACTGCTGCCCGGGACAGCGCCCTACCGCACATGGCACGCAGGAGATCCCGCCTACTTCCACACCCCAGAGGGCGCACTCGCGCGAGGTGAGTTCCGCGACACACGGTGGCCGTACCTCCTCGTCGCAGACAAGGACGGCATCGTCCACGAGGCCAACGTCCGAGACGTCTGGTACCGCGACGACGAGCCGATCACACCACCGGAGTGGGCCGACAGCATGCCCGACGACTACGGGCTCGCCCAAGCCTCGGACCTCAAGGTCGGTGACGTCGTTCTCACCCTCGAGCGATCCGGCGAATTCGGGGTTCCCCGCATCGTCACATCGGCGTACCTCCGCCCCGATGGCCGGCACGACATCAAGCTCGACAACCTCGGTGCCAGCATCAACGGCCGCTCCCTCATCCTGGCCCCCCGAGACGTGGTGCCCAGGGCCGAAGCGGGCCACATCAAAGCGCTCGCCGACACGAGGCTCAAGCAGCCCGACCTTCGAGACTGCCTGAGCCGGGGAAAGGCACGGGCAGCGGAAAACACCGTCCGCGTGGAGAAGGCCGCAGCCGACACAAACGCCGGACTCCTGCCCTCCTTCGTCTCCCCCTTCCCCGACCGTGCCGACTGGGAGCCCGGTGACACCGTCGAGATCTACACCCACGACGGCCGCCACATCCCCTACGGCCACATCACGATGGCCGCCCACGCCAACGTCTGGTGGGTCCGGGACCCCGAGGGACATGAACACCTCGTGGTATCGGGCCGGCTACGCGCCACAGCCACCGGCGCGACTATGCCGGAGCCGGATTGGGCCGCAGACCTGCCGGCCACCAGCCGCATCGTGCGTGCTAAGGATCTCGAGCCCGGCCAGATCGTGCGAGAGGTCCGGACGCAATACGGCAATGCCCAGTTCAGCACCTCCTACCTGGTGACCCACACCGGGCCCGAGAGCGGGCACCCCGGCGCACTACGTCTGTACACCTGGTCGTTGTACTCGGACGGACCGCGGTGCTCGGTTTTTCGATACCACCAGGGTGTCCATCCTCTCACCGAGTACGTCGTCGACGACGGTCCCGACGAGCAGAGCCGAGCCGAGCGCTTGCTCGCCGACCCGCGGGTGCAGAAGCAGCAGCGACTCGCGCGCGAACGCTCCGTCCTTATCGGCGCCAAGGCTAGCGGCACCTTGAACACCCCCCTCGGGGACCCGCCCGAGTCCCAGCGGTGGGAACCCGTCGTCGGCGCGGACCTTGACCTCCAAGGCGGTGAGGCCGTCCAACTACTGGTCAAGGGCAAGCGGGTCACCACCGTGGTCGGTCCGCTGACCGGCGGCGAGTACTACGAGAGCCTGGACCCCGACTTCCCCGTCGTCTTCACGGCATCAAACGTCGTCGCCATGCCCACTGGCGAGGTCCCGTACCGGGCAGGCAGCGCATCCGCGAAAGAGGCCGCTCGAAAGGCCCTCACCGGGCCTGCCGGCCAACAAGAGCTGGGGCTCGATCTCGATCCCGTTCCCGCCGTACCAGTTCCGGCTACCGACGTGCCGTACAAGCCAGCCCAGGGTCCGCGGACAGGCCAGATCGCTCGGGAGGCTCAACGTTCGGGCGACCTCGCGCCCATGTCCGGCGAGCCAGTCCTTGCCAAGGGCAGCGGACCGGAGCCCCGCCCAGACCCGGTTGGTGCGGCACCCGATCGTGACCCTTTGCCGCACCACTCCGTCATCAGCCAAGGAGACCCGGCCGGGCCCCAAACCAAGCCCCAGGCATCGGACATCACCTTCAGCGGGGACGGGGACCAGCAACGAGCAGAAATCTGGGGACACTCCTACTGGGTCAGCAGGCAATCCGGCCGCTACTTCGTCTACTACGCCGACGGCTCCGAGTGGGGCCTGCCCATACTGTTTGAAGAAGTCTCGAAGCGCCAGAAGATGGTGCGTTCGATCCTGACCGATGTGGAGCAACGCAGCAGGTCCGAGCGGCGTCGCGTGCATAACGACTCCTCCAAGTCCGAATCATCCGCTGGACAACTCGTCACGGCACCTGTCGATCCGCTGGCCAATCTGGATGTCACAGCACTAACGCGGCACGAGAGGGCGCTGGTGGCGCTCCCTGCCTACGAGGTTTCAGGCCCTGACACGACCGGCCGAGTGTTCGGGCACTCCCACGAAGGTCGAGTAGTGCCGCATACCGACGGCACAGTCACAGCGCTGTGTGTCTGTCCGCACGCCGGCGAGATTGCGGACCTTGGTACGTTCGCGACCCTCGGGGCTGCGAACAGCGTTTACTTCAGTCACGTAAGCCGCGTTCTTGGGGGCGCCCGTGGTCATGGCAAGACGCCTTGGCTGGAAGTTCGTGCTGCCTACCAGGATTCCGTTGCCGAAGCTGCCTATGAGCAGGTCGCTGATGACCTGTGGCACCTGCGACTCGGCAGATCGGTCTTCGCAATTCGACGTTTCCCGCCCGAGCTCAGCACGCACGCGGACCGCTGGGTTGTCTTCAACCCCAGCGGCATGTCTATCGGCCGTGCGTCCTCCCAGGCGGCGGATGGGGTGGCTCGCGAGTACCTGAGAGCGTGGGCCGACCACTGGGTGGCCCGCCGGGAATCAACACACCTATGGCGCGGGATGACGGACCAAGAGCGAATCTGGCTCCAGAACAAGTTGCGAGCCGACGAACAGGCCGACAGCGCCACTGACGCCACCCTCCACCCCGGCCAAGCCCCTACCTCCACGGTGGACGATGCCACCCCGGAAGTCGTGTTCACTCAGGAGCCCGCCGACCCAGGGTCCTTCTCCTACACCTGGACCGCGACGATCGGCGACATGGGCGGCTACAGGGTCACGGGGGACTGCCAGGGCAAGGTCCGCAACGGTGTGCCGGAGCACAGGTCCTACCGCTGCAGCTGGCTCGAGGGTGAGGGCGACGACCTCGAGGTCTGGGCACTGTGCCAGGTCAAGACCCTCGACGACGTCGCCGAGTTCATCACTGCGCACTGGGCGCAGTCGCAGGGCAACGATCCGCGGCAGGTTGCCGATCTCTTCTACTACGCGTCCGGACTGTGGCTGATGCCGGAGGTCGGTGACGGCGAGACGATTACCTATCACGCGGACCGCTCGTGGACCATTACCAGTCGTGAGGGCATCGCCTACAACGTCGCCCGGGAGCATCGCCGCCGCGCAGGCGGCCGGGGCGCCGACCTGGTGATCAAGCTCGACGGCGTCGTGGTGGGCCGCTCGACCGAGCACTACGAAAAGCAGTGGCCCTCGATGCTGGACGCCCTGCGGGCGGACTCCAAGCAGCGCCACGGCTCACACCGCGCCAGCCTCAGTGTCGAGGCAGGGCCGTGGATCGAGCACACCAAGAAGATCACCCGAATTCACGGGGCCGACCCTCACGACACGGTGTTCAACAAGATCCGTCGGGAGGTCCGCGGGTTCAAGAGCGTCACCGAGCGGGGCCAGGTTCTGTTGGAGCTGCCAACCTCGTGGAAGCAGGCCAAGCGGGACGAGCGTGTGGTGACCCTTGTTGAGCGGCTGGCTGCCGAGGGCCGTGAAGTCCCCGTTTACCTGTCACGCGAGGACCGTGCAGAGGCGCTGGCCGCTGGCGGGCGCCACCATCAACTGCTCGAGCAGCTTGCCCCCGACGAGCGACGACACCTGGCGGCGTCCACGTCTGAAACCCGGGGACAGCGGTGGTCACCGGTCGACTTCCGGATCGGCGACGAAGTGCTCACCACCCAAGGCTGGTGGGAGCCGGTCCACGCAGTTCAAGCAAGCTCGCTCGACACCGGCCGCAGCGCTCCCGTCCCCATCATCGGCGTGATCGCCTACCGACGGGCCGGCCGCATCACCACCCTGGACACCCCCGTCCCCCGGGGGGACGCCCGGCCCAGCATCGCCGATCCGGCCACGATGACCACCGAAGACATCCGGGCGGAGCTGGGCGCCCTCGACATGCCGCCCGCTGACCCCGACCACGCGAACATGGTGAAGGCACGACACACCAGGCTCATCGCAGAAGCTGAACGGCGCCTCGACTCCAGCCCCGCTGAAGGAGACAGCGCCCAAACCCGGGCGCCGAGCGGCGAGGCGCCCACGCCGCACCCGACCGGCCGAAACTGGCTGGAGATGCACCGCGCCGACTTCGGGCACACCGAGACCGGCGGAACGATCACCCCGGAGGCCACCACCCCTCCGCATGACAGCTACGGCACCCCGCCAATGGCCGCAGAGCCCGAACGCGAGCCAGACCCCGAGGTGTACGACCAGCCGGTCCCGGAGGCGACACGCTCGTCCACGGTGCTGCCGCATGAAGCGCCTGGCATCGTGTCGGACCCCGGCCTCGAGGACGTCGGCGGCGCGCCACCGGCACCTGCGAAGACTGCGGGGATGGCCGCAGCCGGCCCTACAACCGTCAGCAACCACGAGCAGGCCCCCACCGTCAAACCGGGCGACCACAGGACCAGCGCGAGGGGCTCGGAGCCCTCCGACACCGCCGGGGCCGGACAGACCACCCTCGACCTGCCCGAACTCGGCGACGCCATGGCCCTCCCGACCGGCTGGTCCCTGGTCGATGGTGGCGATCAATCGTGGACCGTGACCCGCCCGGACAAGGCCTCCTTCTACGTTGTGCGCGACACACTCACCGAGGGTGATCCCTTTGTAGTCGCCGGAGCCGGGGGATCGCCCCTCACCACGTCCGAGTACTGGGCTCGAATCGTTGACACCATCGCTCAACAGCCCGCGCCCGCACCCGTATCTCCGGGTGAATCAGCGGACCATCGGGCCCGCGGGGAGCAGGCGCCCGCCGACTCCGCACTGGAATCAGCCGATCTGGACCAACCCGTCGCCACCGGCAACAGCAACACGCCGGAAGAAGAGGGCTGGGACCGGACGCCGCTTCCCAGCACCCGACAGCAGAGCCGACACAACACCTCGGGCGCCGATACCGCCGCCGCCCCGCGCACCGGGCACGATCGGTTCACCTACGGAGACCCGGTCATCGGCCATGGCGGCCTCACGGGCACCTTCATGGGCATCGACAGCAGCGGAACAGCCCACCTTCGCACCGAGGACGGCACGATCGAGGCGCGCCCCGCCGAGGAGCTGTGGCATGTCGGAAGCACTCCCAGCCAGCCGGACGACGCGCGTGACCAGCAGGAGATTCTCGCCCAGGCCGCAACATCCGAAGGCATCCCAATCACTGACGGTCAGCTGACGCATTTCGACGAAGCAGCTGGAAGCGGCGTGGTCGAGGACGAGACCGGCGCAGTGATCGGCTGGATCCGCAGGCGCGAGGGCGCCGACGGTCGCATCTACTGGTGGGGACAGGACGCCCGCGGCGGCAAACCCCACGGCATGCCGTTCGCCGAGGGCATGCCTCGGAAGGCGGGCATTGCCCCCGTGCGTGCCGCCAATGTGGCGGCCCTCGACCACTCGTACAGCAACGGGCCCGAGGGCCCCAACTTGCCCGGCGACGTCAGCGAGGAAGTGGAGTTCACCGAGGCACAGGTGCGCGAGCTCGACCGGCTCGAACTCGCCCGGTCCGGCCCAGACACAGCCGAGCCCATCGCGTTCAGGCCAGGCATTTACCGGCGGTACGTTCTGACGCCCGTCCAGATGCGGGCCTACGCGCACACCGCGCGCACCACCGCTTCCGCCACCGGCACCGACACCACCGAGGACAGGCGAAGGAGGGGGATCCTCGAGCGGGTCGCCGCCAAGCTGGACAAACAGGCCTTCGAAACCGAGGCCCGCCTCGTCACCCTGCCCTACCCGGGGGAACCGGACCCCTGGGCCACGCCCTACACTCCGAGTCACGACCGGCAGCACACCATTGAGGCCGCTACGGAGCCGTCCACGGCCCCCGCCGGCCAGACGCCACCCCAGGAATCCGTCGCTCCGGCACAGGTATCCGAGGAGCGGGAGAGTCACGACACCGCCCGTGGGGCGGCCGGAACGGGTGGCCCGGCCGCGGAAGAGCCAGCTGCGGGCAACCAGCCCGCACCCGAACCCGTGAACCCGCTACCCCACTCCGTCGCCACCACGAGCAACAGCGGCGACCCGCTCCCAGCAGCGGACGAGCCCCCGTCCGAGGCGGAGCACACGCCCCACCTGCCGCCGAAACCCGGCCGGGGGCAGTACCTCGGCTCGGTCGGCCAGCAGCTGAAGCCCGTGCAGGCCACCGTCGTCGAGACCAGGGAGGTCCGCACGCCGAACACCTCCCGGACCTCCCTCCTGGTGCGGCTGGAGACCGCCTCCGGCGCCCGCGTGGTGGCCTGGAACCCTCGCGGAGCCGCCGCCGCGCCAGGCGACCTGGTCTACGTCAGCGGCGAGGTCGCCAAACACAACACCGACCGGGGCGAGAGCGAACTGCGCTCATCCACCGTGGAACTGGTCGCGGACGCTCACGAGCGTGCCAACGCGCGCCAGCCCGCTCCGGCGGGATGGCGGAAGATCAGGCACGACGAGGCACCGCCACCCCTCGCCGTCGGGGACCTGGCGCGCGTCATCGACCTCGACAGCCCGTTCGCCAGGCCCAACAGCCCGCTCAAGGTGACCCGGTACACGCCCTCACTGGTCCAGCCCGCGACACGCGTCTACAGCACCGTCACCATCGAACACGTCGAACAGGACCCAGCCGGAGACCGCTACGTCGGCAGGACCCCCGACGGACGCACACGCGAGTTCAGCGCTTCCAGCATCGAGGCGGTCCCCGCCCTGCCCACCACACCGAAGACGACGCCCCAGCCGAATCCGCTGCCCGCCCCCCTGCCCGTCGCACCGCCGGTCCCGTCGCAACCGTCCGCCGTGCAAACACCGGCCGCTACCCGGGCGGATCTGTCGCCCGATGAGCGGCGCCGCCTCCGCGCGGCACTGCTCGCCATGCCCTACCAGCAGCGTTCCGCAGCCTGGCGCGACTTCCCCATCCAGCCGGGCGACGAGGTGCTGCTGGCCGGGAACAACGAGATGCTGGTCGCCGCCGCCGGCTGGCAGAGTGTCAAGACGCCCGGCGCGCGCTCCCTCGGCCTGGCGACCGGCCGGTACGTCGACCCCACCACCGTGTACGCGCACCGCAGCGCCACACAGCTCACCACCGTGGAGGACCGCGCCCGCGCTCTGGCAGGCCAGACAAGCGCCGGGCAACCCGACCCACAGCCGAGCCCGACCGGGCCCTACACCAGCGGCGCCGACCTTCTGCACACCCACGAGAACGTTCAGCAGGCCTGGGCGCACCTGGCCGCCGTCATCCGACAGCACCGGGCCACCACCGAGCGCGCCACCAAGACCATTCTCAAGGCCGGGGAGACGGCCCTGTCCAGCGTCGCCGGCACCGCGCTGACGGCCGCGAACCTTCGCACGCTGGCCCAGACCGCCGAGGCGGCCCGCGTCCTTGCCGGGCACCCCGATTCCGAGACCCGCCACAGGGCCCAGCACAACCTGATGCACCCCACGGACAACCGGCTGCGCCTCGACGCGCAGGACGATGCCGGCCACCCGATCCAAGCCGTGCGCCGCACAGCACAACGCTTCGCCCAGCTGCTCGACAGCCACCAGGCCAGGCTCGGCGCCACCCCCGCGGACCGGATCGGCGCTCTCATCGACCAGGCCCTGACCTGGGCACACACCCGCGACCTCGAGGTCCCCGAAGGATGGTCGTTCGTCACCGACCCCGGAGCGAACCTCGCCGCCGGACACGAAGTACGCATCGCCGCCGACGGCGGACGCTACACGACGATCCGCCTCCAGAACGGCGGCACCGGGCCCTGGCACGGCATCGACGTCTACACCGGCCTACCCGTATCGGTCGAGCGAGCGGCGGTCCTCGCCGTGCCCGCGGGCCAGGCACCGTCCCAGCCGAGCCAGACCGGCGACGACACCGACCCGGCCGACGTCCTGCGCCGCGCCGCCTCCGGAGCATGGGGACGCACCATCGCCGCCCTCGTCCCCGGCACACGCGACCACGCCGAAGACCCCACCCGCGCAGCACAAGCCCTGCGTGTGACGGCTGCGCACCTGAGCGACATGGGCGCCGCGGTACCCCCGGCGATCGCCGCGCACGCCGCCACCGCACCAGCACCCGACGACAGCCTGAGGGCGCCCATGAACGCCACCGTCGACGAGCCGTGGTTCCGCACCGTCGAGCACCTGCGCCGCCACTACGCGGCGATGCGCATCCCCGGACACATCAGGGATCAGCGAGCGGCCCGGCAGGAACTCGAGGCCCGTGTCCGCCGCGCCGCGGCCGACGGCTTCTCGCTCTCCAGGGGCGGACGCCTGGCCATCGCCCCGGCTCCCGCCGCCCCGCGCCGATCCGGTGGCGCCCGCAGCTGGGAGATCTACGCACCGTGGTTCCTCCGCAAGATCCCCAACCTGGCCCGGGCAGCCTCCCGCGAACACGCGGAGCAGATCGCCGAGGTCCTCGAGTCCCTCGTCGACCACCAGGGCAGGCCGGTGTCCTGGGACGCCCAGAACTTCGGCGAGCTGTGGCGCGAGTTCAGGGACAGCAGGGGCCGCGACCTTCCGACGGCCATGGCGAGCGCGCTGTCCGCCGTCCCGGGCCTCGACGAGAACGGCGCATCCGTCCCCCTGCCGGACGCCCCCGAGGCCGCCGAACACGAGCAGGCACCGGACACCCCCGACGTGCAGCCCAAGGCCACCCCTGAACCGCAGCCGGTAACCGCAGACCACGCCGGCCCGACTGCCCCCGACGGACAGGCGCCGACAACCGCCGCCAAGGACACGGACCACCACACCAGCACCCCGGCAGCCGGGCCGGACGACACCAGGCAGGCGCCGCTTGCCGTCGACACCGCCGACCCGGCCCGGCCGGCCACCGGGCCGGACCTCGAATCCGCCCCCGCCCCGGCCGGGGCCACAGCTCCCACCAAACCGGTCAGCGCCGAACGCCCAGCCGTCGCGGTGCCGACGCTGTGGCGCATCGCCGACGGCCACCCCGCAACCATCCCCGACGACGCCCCCGACGGCGTGGCCCACTGGGCGACAGTCGAGACCGACGGAACCTCCCACCGCGGCGCATGCCTGTGCTGCGCGGCACGTGGGCCCGAGCACACCGAACAGAACCCCGCCGCCGCCGACGCCTTCGACCACAGCCACCCCGGCTGGCGCAACACCCCGGTCTTCGCCGAGCCGTTCTGGCACGACGCCATCGACCGGGGCCGCCTGCAGCGGGACATCAAGGCATGGTCCAGTGCGGTGGCCGAGGTGCTGCCACCCGCGTACATCGCGACCGGCGGACCCATCCGTGTCCACCGCACCGCTCCCGGGATCACCGCGCAGCCGCAGCGCGGCGGACGCTACGAGGTGGCGACCAGCGACCTCCCGCACATCGACGTCGTCCGCGTCCGGCCCGGCGAAGGCAGGCTCACCTACCCTGCGGCACCCCAACGGCCACGCCCCACCCAGCAGGAAGCGCGGGCAAGCCTTCAACGGCTGGCCGAAGCGGCGAGTGGCCCCCGGCGCGAGACCCTCCAGCGCGCCCTCCAGGCCCGCGACATCGACGTCCTCCTCGACGGCCTCTTCTACGCCACCCGCACCGACAACAAGTGGGACCTCCTGCCCACAGGCGGCGGATTCGACCACCTGCCGCCGGCCATGGGGCGCTTCGACACCAAAGCAGACGCACGCGAATTCGCGGCCACGGCGGCGCGCCTGCTCCACCAACCGCCGCTGTCCGGCGCCGTACCCCGGCTCGACTGGACAGACCCGCTCCTCGCCGAGACCGCCGCGCAACGCCTTGAAGCGCTGGGCGAGATCCCGGGAACCCTGGACCGTCTCCTGGTCCAGGCCCGAGCCGAGTTCGACCGCACCCACAACCATCCCTCCTCACGCTTCGTCACACGATGGAAAGAGTACGAACTGTCGGCTGGGCGAGGCGAAGCGCCAGAAGGCCTGGCCTACGCCGACCAGCTGCGGGACGGTGACCGCATCTCGATCGCCGGCCCGAACACCAACCGCCAAGACGTGACGGTGACCGGCACCCACGTGGACGCCCTCGGCGCAGTGCTCCTCACCCTGGAGACCGAGAACGGGACGCAGCGCCGTGTCTTCCCCCGCAACAAGCCCCTCGCCCTGGCCCCGGCGGCCGTGCCCGCCGCCGAAGAACAGGCCGCGGCAGGCGCCCAAGCGGCCCCCGCCGCCGAGACGGTGCTATCGCAAAGCCGAGCGGAACCGGCTGTCGAACCGGCTCCCCCTGCTCCGATCGCCGAACCCGCGCCGGGGGCACCACCTGCTCCTGCCGAAGCGAGCCCCGATCAAGCTCAGCAGCCGGCCGAACCCCGGCAGGCCTTCCCCGACGAAGCCGGCGAGCCTGCCGACGCCCAGTCCGCCTCCAACGAGAAACCGGCACCGGAGCCCGCCCCGCGCCACGAGAGCGCACCCGAGTCCGCCACCGTCCAGGAGGAGCCGACCACCGCCGATATTGCCCCTGCTGCCCAGTACCCCACTGCCCCCACCCAGGATCAGACCCTCGAGACAGCAGACCCTGAACCCGCCTCACCCACCGTGGCGCACCAGCCGAGCGGCCCGACGGACGCCGGCACCCTGCCCACGGGAGGCGATGCGTCCGGCGTCCACCAGGCCAGCAGCCCCCAAGAGCTGCTGCACCACGCGCTCACCGTCCGGCTCACCGAGTACCAGGACATGGTGGGCAGCGTCGAACTCTCCATGGCCCGCATGCTGTTCGGCCCCCAGACCGGGCCCGAAATCGACGGCCGGATCCTCCACACCACCTTGCTCGACAGCCCAGCCGGAGTGGTCGTGGCGGCGGCCTTCGACCAGGAACCCGACCTGAACGCCCCGCGATGGGGCCTCACCGACCTCCAAGCGCGCGACCCGCAGGACGTCTGGGCTCAGATCCACACGCACACCACGGCCGACCAGCCCGCTCCCGACCCCGACAGGCTCCTGCAGATCCTCGCCGCGACCCAGGAACTCCTCACCGGACACCTCGCCGATGGCCCGCGCTCGGAGCCTGCCCGCACGTACCTCGCCGGCCGCGGACTGCCGGCCGACAGCGAGACCGCCCAGTTCTGGGGACTCGGCTTCGCCCCAGGGGAAGCCCGTCTCACCGAGGCCCTACGCGCCCGCGGCTTCACCGACACCGAACTGCTCGCCTCCGGCGTCAGCTACAAAGGCCAGCACGGCCTCCTCGACACCCTGCGCAACCGCATCACCTTCCCCATCCTCGACCCGGACGGTGCGGTCATCGCCTTCACCGGCCGCGCACTCGCCGAAAGGGAGAAGACCCCGAAGTGGCTGAACACCCGTAACACCGAGATCTTCACCAAGAAGACCTCCCTTCTCGGACTCGGACACCACCGCCAGCTCCTGGCCACTGAGGGATCCGTCCTCATCTGCGAAGGCGGATTCGACCTCGCAGCGCTCACTGCCGCCGGCGTCACCCGCGGCGACCGCCCGGTCATCCCCGTCGCACCCTGCGGCACCGCCCTGACCGAGGAACAAGTCCAGCTGCTCGCCGGCATCGACGACACACGCCGAGTCGTCCTCGTCTTCGACCCCGACGACGCCGGGGACAAAGCCCTTCGGGCGGCCTGGGAGAAGTTCCGGGGCCAGAACTGGCAAGGCCAGATCTGGGCAGTCCGCCTGCCGGCCTCCGAGAAGGGCAAGCCCAAGAACGACCCCGCCCACATCCACCAGACCCAAGGGCCGCAGCAGCTCCAGCAACTCCTGCGGCAACGCGTCCAGCCCGCCTTCGACGCCGTCCTCGACGCCACAGTCACCCTGTATGCGAACCGTACGCACGCGCTGCCCGAGGAGATCGCCCGGCTGATCCTGTCCACCGGACAACCCGAGCAGATCCGCCGACAGCTCCCGCGCCTGGCAGCCAGCGTCGACACGCGGCAGGTCGCCGACGAGATCGAACGGGAGCTCTCCCACCTCGCCGACGTGCAGGCGAGCGCCGCCTACATGCGCGAACTGCGGGCAGTCATGGCCGACCACACCCCCACACCCACCACCACGGAGGAACCGGCCGTGCCCACCGACGAGCCCCCTGCCGAAGCACCCTCCTTTCAGCACAACCAACCCGCGTCCACGACGGCGACAAGCACACCCCCCGCGCCCGGGGCGCAGCCCCCTGTACCCGCAGAGCAGAACACGGAGCCCACCCAACCGGTCGGGCCCGTCGGCACCACAACCTGGCTAACCCACTGGAGCCAGACACTGCCAGAGCGCCTCGACACGGACGCCGGCCCCATCACCCGGCAGCAGTTCCTCACCATCATCACGGACACGGCACCCCGCCTGGCGCCCGGCCCCGACTTCCTGCCCGGCCTCGAGACGGCCATCGACGAGGCCCTGCAGCTCTTCCTGAACGGGGACGCCACCCGCGCGCTTCGGCACCTGTGCACCACAGCAGGGCGCCACCCCCGCCACACCTACCTCAACGCCGCCGCCGACCGCCTGGGCATCCCGGCCCCCGTAGAGAGCGAGCCGTCGCACGACCCGTCGGCCGAGCCGAAGCCCGACACCAAGGAGACCACTCCCGTGACCAGCCCCGCACCCGCACCCGGGACAGCCCGGCAACCCGCGACGGCGACCGGGCAGGCACTCCCGCAGGCCACCGCCCCGCGCCAGCCCCAGCAACCCCGCCACAACCCCGCCACACCCACCCCTAGCGGCGGTCCCGCTACTCCCCAGCAAGCACCGGCAGCCGCCGAACCCGCCCCCAACCCGTTCCAGCGCCTCGCCGAGGAAGCCGCACAGGCCGTACAAGAGGCGATGCCCACCCCCCAGGACACCGAGGCAGCCGAGGCCGCCCTACTCGAAGCGCTCACCGACTACCGCCTCGTCCTCAACGAGATCTTCCGAAGCGAGGACGCGGCCGCCCTCGACTCCCCCGCCAACCCCGAGCCCATCACGGTCCTCGACAACGACATCGCCGCCGTCGAGGACAGCGCCCCATGGCTCCTCACGGGCCGCGAATGGAGCAGGATCCAGAGCCTGCGCACCGCCTCCATCGGAGCGTGGAACGCCCTCAACCAGCACTACCAAGCCCAACCCGACAACCCGGCCATCGCCCGCGCGCTGCGAGCCGTCACCGCCACCGCCGCCCAGGGCATCTCCAAGGCAGCCTTCCGCTTCGCCAGCAGCCTGGAAGCCCGCGGGCAAGCCGACACCCCCGCCCACGAAGCGCTCCGCACCCTCTACCGCAAGGCCGACGCCCTCAAGAACCGGCTCCTCGGCCGAGCGCTGCCCCATGACGACAGCGCCGACAGGGACGGCGTCGAGGCCCAACTCCACCAGGCCACACAGCAGGCCGACACCGAACCCCAGGCGCCAAGCGGCGCCGATCCCGCTCCCGGCGCACCCACCGAAACCCAGCAGCCCCCAACCACCCCACGCAACGGATCACAACCCGAAACCCCGGACCTCTCCCTCTGGCAGAAGGCCGCAGCCACCGTCGGCACATGGCTCAACGGACTCGACAAGCGAATCGCCGCTGCCACCGCACCGGCCTGGAACCGCGTCATGCGATTGTGGACGGCCATGTCGAAATACCTCGAAGCCACCGCCGCCGCAGGCCGCCGATTCGGCACCAACGCCCAACAGTTCGGCTTCTTCAAGGCCCTGTGGCTCAACGCCGTCGAGGCACTGGCCAATCGCATCGACGCCTTCCGCAAACCGAAGACAGGCGGCACCAAGCACAGCCAGCGCATCGACGACCTCGCCCGCGCGGCCAGCCACCGCATCAAGGAGCACCGCGAACACCTGCGTGGCACTCTCCCGCCAGAGGAGAACCGCCCCGAGGGCTACTACGACGACAGCGAGCACTTCCTCGCACGGTCCGACCAGTCCCAGAAGCTGCGCGCCGAACGCCGCACGATCACGGCGAAGCTCGAGCAGACGACCATGCACATACCCGACCGACTCGCCCTCCAGGAGGCGTGGCTGCTCAACGCCCACCGGGAGTCGCTCCTCTCCGACCACCTCGTCAGCCCCGCCCCGGACCCTCACACCGCAGGACTACGGGAACCCAGCGTCCTTGTCGCCGGCGCCATGCCGCTTCGCGACCCCATCACGGAACGACTGGCACTCGCCGCCTACCTTGATGCGCGTGCGGAGCAGACCATCGCCGACGAACCCGAGAAGGCACGCACCCTCAGCGACTTCGCCCGCGCGCTACGCCTCGAGGTCCGCGGCCGCGACAGTGTTCTCGAAACCGGGCCAGCCCCCGCCCCCGAGACCGTCGGCGCAGCTCTAAGGGCCATCGTCGACGGCACCCCGGCCTCGCCCCTGACACTTCGGGACCGCCTCAGCACCAGCTTCATGGAAGCCGACCAGGTACTCCGAATCCTCGAACGCGCCGGAGTCGTCGGCCCGCTACCTGAGGCCAACGACCTCAAGGAGCCCGTCAGGCGCACGCTCGCCACCCCGGACGACCTCGATCGGCTGCTGAACTCGGCCAACGAACCCGAGCAGGCCCCGGCACCCCCCCAGCAGTACTCGCGGATGCCCGCCGAGCAACTCCAGCAGCACCTCACCTACCTGGGGGAGGAGTACTACCGGCGGGTGGGGACGAACACCGACCAGGGCCGCAGCACACAACAGATGCTCGTCACGCTCAAGCCCGGGGCCCTCCGGAACGCCGGAACCACCCAACGGAACACCCAGCTGCGGAAGGTCCCCGTACCCCAGACCCTCCAAGGCCTGAAAGCCCTCGCCGCGAGCCCCTCCACAGCACACACCGACGCCAAGGTCCTGGCAACCCTGCTCAACGGCGAAGCGCCTGCAGCGTCCCGACCCGCTGCCGCGGGCCAGCCCCGCACCCAGCGCGGACCGAACCCCAACCAGCAAGCTGCGCAACGCCCGCGCCGGCCCGAGAGCCCGCGCCGCGGGCCTGCGTAATCCGGCGAAAGGGAGGACGACCTATGGCAGAGCCCCCGAACCTCGACTGGCTCACCAGGGTGCGCGCGCTCCTCGTCCGGATGATGCTCAGCATCCAACGCACGATGGCGGAGAACGCGGCAGCACCAGAGGCCGCCCGCGACCCAGCTCGGCAACAGGCCGACGCCCGATTGCTCGCCATCCTGGCCATCAGACTGCATGAGGTCACCGCGGCCATCAACACCCATCCTGCCCCGCTGCGCCCAGCCAGGGCCCACACTGAGCCGACCACCAGACCCCTAGCCGAGGCCCAGCAACAGCAGACCTGGAGACACCGGACAGCATCGCCGAACACAGTCAGCGACACCGGACGGTTGATGGGGTGAGCGTACTTGGCGATGCGGGCCACCTGGCGTTACCCCGGCACCACGTACGCCCGGCGATGATGAGGATGTGACCCGCCCGAAATCCGGGCAACGCCAGCCTGGCGACGCGGCGGGCACGCCGCCGATGTGGTGGCCGAGCGCGGAGGCGGCGAACAGGCCGCCGGGACGCAAGGCACGGGCAGCGGCCGGCAGCAGCACGCGGGAGCCGGTGAAGTCGAGCCCGCCGAACACCGAGTAGACGATGTCGTACAGCCCCGCCCCGGCCGCCACAGGTACAGACCGGCCGTCTCCGCTGCAACCCCGAGGTTGTGTGAGCCTAGCCCGATCGGGCGGTACGCTACGACGGCCCGCAGTTGGTGTTCCGGTAGGTCCCGTACCAGGCCGAGAACAGCGGCTGCCTGGTGGCGTACTGGCGGGCAAGGGTACGCACCTCCCGGGTGCCGGAGTCCTCGCAGTGGGCTACTCGGTGTCGGTTGGCCTCGATCGCCCTCGGCGCCCCCGCCACCGCCCTAGTCCTCGAGAAGCTCACCGCGCTCGGCACCCCTGCGGCAACCTCTGTCGGCACCGCAGCCGCCCTTCGCCGCGAGCTGCCGCCCGGCTCCCTGGACGTCCGCGACCGGGCGCTGCCAGCGAGGGTCCAACATCCCTGACGGCTTCGACTGGATCGTCATCGACCTCTGACGCAGTCGAGGTAGCGGTGCCTGTGTCCTGTCGCAATCGGGATGTCCGTGGATCTTGTTCTGAGCTGCAGGCTTGCCAGGTCGGTTGAGAACTGTGCGTTCGCGCGTTCTCAATTTGAATCTCGGAGTGGGTTGCCGGACCACAGGGGCGGCCAAGATCTCGATCGGGTGATTGTCCGGGATCGTGGCAGCAGGCGACGGACAGGACCTGGCCTGCGGAATTTCGTGTGACTACACGATCGAACTGGAACGGATTCGAGCCGTCATCTGTCCAGAACCTCCCGCCAGACGTTGCCGCCTTCGGCCCAGGTCCAGAACCACTTCCGCAACGAAGCGGTCGCATGGCGGAGGCCGTCGTGCGGAGTCTCGCCCCACCCCGGCTCCCAACCGTCGCAGTCGTAGAGCAGCACCGGATTCTCGACGGCAAGCAACGAGACGTACCAGTGCATCGTGCAGCCGCCGCCCGTCAGATAGAACCAGGACGTCGGCACCCCCTCCGCTCGGTCCCTCTCCTGGACCTTCACCGCGGAAGGCCAGTCGCTCAGGTGCCCCTGCACCCGATTCCCCTCGCGCACGCTGACAAGCCCGCCATCGGGCCCGAAGCCCCCGTCCGCGACCTCCGTCCAGATGCGGCGGAGCAGATCAGGCAGCCGACGTCCGACCCGGCGCTCGACATCCTCGACCTCAGCCATGGTGACTGGCGGGAACAGCGGTCCGCGTGGGGCGTCCGCGTAGTACGTGGCCACTTCCTCGGCCCAGGATCCAAGCGTGACCGACCCATCGCTGCCTGTCGCCCGCAGGCCTGGGTGGGGTCGGTCGAACCACTCTGCGCCGTAGCGCTCCGTGATCCATGCGCTCGGCACCCTCGCTCTATCGAAGCGCCGCCCCGGATCCCAGGCCCGGGCACGAAGCTTCTCGATCAACACATCGTCGTCCGCCCGCTCTTCAGCGATTCCAGGATGCTGGAGCGGCGCAGGGAACCCGGGCGAAGCGGCGAAGACGTGGCCCATGTGCCCCTCCCAGGTCAGAGGGTCCTCATGATCGCATGCGGAGATCGGACGGCCGGACTGGGGAGCCGTGCTCGGGGGAGGTGGCAGAAGTGCTGGTAGAGCGGGTCGTGAGCGCCGAGGGTGGAGTAGATGCGGGCGAAGCGTCGGCTCAGTTCAGCTGTCGTGGCCAGGTACAGCTCCTTGGGGTCGACGGTGACCGTCGGCGGGTTGAGGATCAGGTCGGCAAGCACGGTGATCTCGGGGAAGGCCGCCAGGCGGTGGCGGTCCTCGAAGGGGATCCTCCTGCTGACGGGGTGGTCGTCGATGCGGTCGAGGCGACGGGTCCACTCGCGCCCGAGGTCGAGCGGCATGCCGCTGGCGGACCACTCGTCGACGATCTTCCATGCGAGATCGAGGGCCTTCTGCATCCTGCGGTCCTGACGACGGGCGAGCAGGTCGAGGTGGTGCTGGGCCTGGAGGACCTCGGGTAGAGAGGTGAGCGGGATGTCATGCGTGGAGCGGGTCCACCGCTTGTGGCGCGGGCAGAGGTGCCGGGGGGCGGGCGCGCGGACGATCACGATCGTGGCCGACGGGTTGCGGCGGGCCGTGCAGCAACGGCAGAGTCGGCCGATCACGTATTCCGACCGGGGCAAGGCGTGTTGGGGATCGAGGAAGTCGGCCAGCTCGGGAAGCGCCCTGGCGAGTCGGGCCGCCGGGCGATTGAGCAGGGCGGACAGCAGGTTCGGAGACTCGGGGGTCCAGCCGACCGTGCTGTCGGTGAGTGGCGAGAACTCCGAAGGCAGCGGCCCAAGGAGCCGGACGAGGCGGCTGGCTGCTCGGTTGTTGGCGACGGCCAGGCGGTGCAGGTAGGAGCCGAGGGTCTCGCCCTGGACGGGGCCGCCCCCCGACGGCGAGGTCTGCAAGCAGGGGCCGAGTAGCCTCACACCCCCGAGCCGTAGTCGCGTCGCTTGACGCCGCGCCGCTGCGATCCCGATCGCCGGCGATTCTTGGTCAGGACCCACCAGCGTCAAGTTCAGTGGCTCCGGCCGCCACTTCCTCAGCCAGCGGCGGTCCGGCATCGACAATCACCTCTCCATACGCCTTGTCCTGGCCGAAGGACATCCGGGACCGGGGTTCGTGGAAGCCGTTGACGCACCCGCCCAGCCAGTTCCGGTTGATCCGCTCCACAGCCCTGGCCAGCGCGTCCTGCCACAGGTACGGTGATGCCCCGACATCCTCCTCCGAGGCGTAAGCGGAAGCGTGGGAGGTCCACAGCGCGGTCAGCTCCTCCACCACCCCGGCATGCTGCCACCAGCACTGCCGCGGAAGCTGCTCGGTCGTCAACTCGTACGCGTCAGCCAGCCACACCACCCACGCAACGAACTCCGGCCACAACGCCCCTGTCTGCTCGGAGGTCAGGGACCGCCACAGGACCGGGACACCGGGAGCACGATCGGACGGCCCGCCGACGGCCCCATTGCTTCCCCCAGCCGCCGTGGGCGCCGGGCGCTGCTCCAATTCGAGCACCCGCTGGGTCAGCGCGGCGATCTCGGAGTTCATCGAGGCCAGTTCCTCGAAGAGCGGATCGAACGCGTCAGGCATGGTTCACCATCGCCAGGGCCTCCTTGGTCGCTGCGGCGATCTCAGCCGCCCTCGGGCCTTCATGGGCACGGACGAACCGCACCCGGGTGGCAGGAGTGCGGCGGTGCACCAGCAGCCCCGTCCGCTCCTCCAACATGCGGATGTCGCTCGGCTCAAGAGCGGCGCGGCGCCTGACCGACAGCGACGACGACACCCTGTCGCCGTCGTCCGACACCGACTCGGTGTCCTCGTCGAACTCCCCGACGAGCGCCGAGTAGGCCTTGAGCTCCTGCTCATCGCTCACACCACCAAGGATGATCTTGGCGGTGGCCGCGCCGAACATCTTGCGCACTCCGGTCTGGCCCCACCGCTCCTCCGCCTGCGCCAGGTTCTGCAGCACAGCGGCCACGAAGATGTTCTGGCTCCCACTGACGCTCATGAAGCTCGGGATCTGCGGCAGCGGCGCCACGTTGGCAAGCTCGTCCAGGAAGCACCCCAGCGGCGGGTCTAGACGCCCGTTCGGCATCCGCGCCGCGATCTTCTTCGCGGCGTCCAAGATCGCCTGGGTGAACACGGCGAGAATCGGCGCGAGTGCCGACCCCTCTTCCTCGTCTCCGATGAGGAACAGGGTCCCGCCGCCGCGAAGCCACGCCTCGATGTCGAAGTTCCGCTGCGACGGAGCGAAGATCGACGCGACGCGGTCGTCATAGAGCGCCAGGAAGGACTGCTCGGCCGTACGCCACGACGCGGACCGCTCCTCGGGCGCGGCCGCGTGCTGCGCGGCGAGGGCCCGGGAGAGCTCCACACGGCCGTGCCGGGCCAGGATGTCCACGGCCTCCCGCTCGGCCGGTGCGGTGGCCCACTTGAGGATGTCGAGAGCGCTGCGTTTGTCCAGTGCCGCCGCGTGGAGCCAGCAGGTGATCAGCATCTTGGCGTTCATGACGAAGTAGCCGCCGTTCTTGGTGCCTTCGTCGGACTTCGTGGAGGCGGTGAGGGTCTCGGCGCGCCGGCGCGCGGTCTGGAAGTCCTCACATCCGTCGGTCAACGGCCAGGCCAGCTGATGGGGCCAGCCCGACAGGCCTGTCGCGTCGAGGGCCCACACCTTGCCGTGGACCTCCCGCAGCTTGGCCGAGGCGAAGAGCACGTCGGTCTTGCTGGAGGTGGCGAGCACTGTCCCCTGGAAACTCAGGATGGCCGGAAGGATGAACTGGCTGGTCTTTCCTTCCCGAGGGGGCGCGACCAGGAGAAGGCTCTCTTCGATGGTCAGCCACAGGGGGATACCCGAGGGATCCGCGTTGCCGCAGAAGACCGCGACCTGGGTCACGTCCACGGGGGCGGCCGTGGCGAGCGTGGGCCGCAGCGCCGGGATCCGGCTCAGCGCCTTGGCCTCGCCCATCGCGGCCTCCAGCTGCTTGCGGGTGGCCAGGCCGTCCGCGCCGTCGGAGCGGCGGCGCTGCCAGCGCTGCCACCCGGTCTTCACCAGGAAGTACAGGCCCGCGCATTCCGCAAGGAACACCGTCCAGAACGGAACGGGGCCCCCGACTCCCGACCCCTTCTTGAAGGCGACGGAGGGTTCGAGGAAGTGGATGAAGACTTTGGCGGAGCCAGCACCGGCCTCGCCCCAGCCGACATGGGCGGGACGCTGATGGGCCGCCAGCCCGGACAGCACCGCGGCCAGCCACACCAGCGCCGTGAGGACGACCAGCCCCACCAGCGGCCCGATCCACCAGGAGTCCCGGCCAAGCCGCAGCCGTGTGGCCGACATCGGGGAGGCGACCTTGGGTATGCTCACGCCGCACCGCCCTTCGTGAGGGCTATCAGCGGGGCCTGCGACGGGGCGCTGCGCGCCTCGCCGCTGCTCCCGGACTCCGTCATCCTGCTGTTCGTATTCGTCAGGCGGACCTCGACAGCCGAACGAATGTGCTGGACCAGGGAGATGCGACCCCCGACCTGCCAGACGGCGCGCCCCGGCGCGCACACGTTGGTGCCGTCGGCGATCGCCTCGCGCGCCCACTGCGGCAGCTGCAGGTAGTCCGCGGTGGCATCCGCGTCCGCCTTGTCCATGTGGTACAGGACCCGGGTGGCGGTGAGCTTGAGGATGGCCATGGCCTCCGGGGACTCGTTGACGTCGACATCGGTCAGGTGGTGGACCACGGCCATGAAGGAGAGCCCCAGGCGGCGCCCGTAGCGCACGAACTCCTCGAACAGGCGTGCCACAGGACGGTGGCTGAGGATGTGCCAGGCCTCCTCGACGATCAGCGTGCGCTTGACGCGGTCACCGGGCCGGATCCACCCGAACCTCAGCCACGGCCCGATCACCGACATGAGCAGCGGCATGGCCGTGCCCTCACGCGGGAGGCGGGTGAGATCGAAGACGATCAGGCGCGCGTCCAGGTCGATGCCGGCGGTCGTCGGCCCGTCGAACATCCCGGCCAGCTCGCGCGTCGGTGAGCAGAGCTCGTCCATGGCCAGTGACGCGGGCCGGCCCCACCGCCCGAGCTCGCTGGCGCTCACGGTCCGCTGCCCGAGCTCCGCCGGCTCGGGCGCGGTCAGCGCGTTCAGCACGTCGGACAGGACCGGCACCCGGCGGGCGGCACCCGCGGCGGCCACGGCGGCCTGGTGGGCGACGGACAGCGCAAACCGGGTCTCGGCGGACATGTCCCCGCCGATGATCTCGATCATGGAACAGAGGATCTTGAACTGGTGCTCGGCCGGGATCCGCGGGTCGAGCGGATTGATCCGAACGGCGCCCTCCTCGTCGCGGCCGCCGTAGATCAACCGGACCGGCTTGATCCCCAGCGCCCGGGCGATGCCGTCCCATTCGCCGACGCCGTCCTCGCCCTGGGCGTCCAGGACGGCGAACGCCCGGTCGCGAAAGCGCAGCTGGCGCAGCACATAGGACTTCTCCAACGCGCTCTTGCCGTACCCGCTCTTGCCGAGGATGAGGATGTGGCCGCTGGGAAGGCGCTCGCGCGCAGAGGGGTCGTAGAGGATGAACGGGTCGTAGATGTAGGCCTTCCCGCTGTACATCTCACGCCCGATGATGACCCCCCGCGGGTCACCGGTCGGAGCGCCGACGGCGGGGTAGAGCCCGCACGCCTGGGCTGTCGTGGTCCGCATCGCCCGCCGGCGGGTCTGCTTCTGTGCTCGGAGCATCTCCAGCACGGCACTCAGTCCTTCAGCAGGCCGCCGGCCAGCGGCAACGTGTTGGCGTGGGCCCGAAAGTGCTCGTGATCGCACCACTCCAGACGCAGGTGAGCCAGGGTGGCACCGGACGCCAGAGCGTCCTTGTGCTGGCGCAGCAGCTCGGGGTCCGGCGAGGTCAGGGTGACCCAGCCGGTCAACCGGATACCCGCCGCGCCGTTGGCGATGTCGTGCATGGCGGCGGTCGCGGTGCGCCGTTCCTTGGCCTCCCGCGGGTCGGCGACCCTGCCCGCCTTCGTGTCGGCCTGCCCGACCTCGTTGGTGACGTCCGCCATCGCCTCGCGCAGGGCGTCGTCGCTGCTGACCAGGTCCATCGTCACCCCGACGGTGAAGATGACGTCCTGCACGTACAGCATGAGCGGAGCGAGGAAGTTGATGCCCACGGGAAGGACCGGCAACTGCTTCCACCAGGCCGTGACGCTGTGCCAGGGATCGGCCCCCTCCCAGCTGCGGGAGAGCATCACGCTCGGGTCACGGGCGTCGACCTCGGCCGGCCACGCGGTCGCCCGGTCCATGCCCTCCGTGTCGTTGATCCAGTGGCTCGGGTCGTAGCTGTGGTGGATCCAGCTGGCCAGTGTCGGCTCGTCCAGGTTGCGCACCCACCGCAGCTGGGCCATCCCGAGGCGGCGGATGAACTCCTCCACCTCCCGCCCGAGGACGATCCCGAACCCCTCGTGCAGCGTCCGGTACCGGCGGGCCTCGGCGACCAACCGCGTGTCGTAGGGCATGCCCACCACCAGGACCAGACGCCGGTCCTCCGCCGAGATCGCGACGGTCCGCAGCAGACTGTCGTAGGAGTCGAGGAGCCACTGCGGCGCGCCGGGGTCACGACGCTGCGCTGCGTCCCGCGCATGGGCGTTGGGGTCGGTGGGCACCACGCGGCTGAGCCACTGGATGCGGCGGATGCGCCCTCCCGAGTCGGCCAGCGCCTTCAGGAAGCTGTCCCACGCGCCGACGAGCCGCTCCTTGTCCTCGGTGTCCAGGCCGCCGAAGTTCTGCTGTCCTTCGATCTCGATGGCGGCCGTGAACATCGCCTCGTCGGGCTGGAGCAAGATGGCCAGGTCGCCGAAGGCGGTACGGGCGTTGATCCACTCGAGCTGGGGGACCCCGGGTGGCGGCTGGACGGGCCGGGGGGAGCCGTCCCAGTTGCGGCCGACCTTCGGCGCGAGGGACTGGTAGAGCAGCCGGCCGTCGCGCAGCAGTCGGCGGTGGGTGCGCCGGATCTCGTACCACTTGAGGAAGGTCCGGCCCTGCCAGGGGGCCAGCGTCGCCCAGGTGGTGCTGCCCACGGCGAGCACGAAGGCGAGGAGTTTGAGCGGGATGCCGGGGCTCACCCACAGTGCGAGCAGACCGGCGAGCACGCCGCCGCCGAGAACCCACTGTTCGTCCGCCTCAAGGCGCCGCCCCAGCAGGCCCCGCGGACGCGGGCGGGGAAAGACGAAGCTGCGGCTCATCGGGGCTCCATATCGTGGTCTCGGGACGGGGCCGGGTCAGTTCTCGTCGACATCGGGGGGTTCCTCCAGCGGACTCCCGTCGGACCACGTGGCGTTCTCCGGCGCCGGGGGAGCGGGCGCGGCAGGCACGGGTGGAGCAATGGGTCGCGGGGGCGGCGGAGCCGGAACGCTGCCGGCAGGAGGCGGGCCGCCTGTGCCCGGGCTGCCTGTGTCCGGGCCGCCGCCTGGCGGTGCGGGCGGGGGAGTGGACCCGTCCGGAGCTGCCGGGGAGGCGGCGTCCGGCGCGGCGCTCACCGCATCCGGCCGCTCGCCGCTCACGGGCTCCTGCGGCAGCGAGGCAGCGCCGGGGTCGGACTGCCCATCTTCGGTGCCAGCCGCCGGGCTCGGAGGTCCCGCCTCCTGACCACCTTGCGGCTCGTCCGGGGTCGTAGCAGCAGTGGCAGCGTCCACGCCACGCATCGCGCTTTGCTCGACCTTGTCCGCCGCCTTGCCCATCGCGACGCCACCGGCCGCGCTGGCGGCACCGACTCCCTCGGCAGCGTCGGCCCCGGCCTCCGCCGCCTGCGGGTCCGCCGCGCCATCGGCGCCTTCTTCGCCGTCCTTCTTCTCCGGCTTCTTCGGGCCAAGACGCGACTTGAGCTCGCCGTATGTCGACTGCGCAGAATTGGCGCCGTCGGAGACGCCGCCCTGCAGCTGCTTGCGTGAGCTGAAGACTTCCTGGAGCTGGTCACCGAGAATCGGTACGAACTTGGCTACCTGGAAGGGCAGGAACAGGGCCAGCCAGAAGAGGGCGAGCGCCGTGAGGACGGTTCCGAACGCCTGCAGGATGCCGGCCTTCTGGCTCCCGTTACCTACCAGGAGTCCCGACGCCAGGGCGAGGGTCGTGAAGGTGACGTACTTCGAGGCGATGATGCCGACGATGACCCCGGCCCAGCGCTTGCTGTGACCCCACAGGTCTCGGTCGACCAGGCCCGCGAAGACCGTGGGCCCGAAGACAAGGCCGGCGTAGATGAGGGCGTTGCGGACGATGATCTCAAGCCACACGCCGAGAATGGCCATCAGCAGGAACGCGCCGACCATCATGATGATGGCCATGCCCGCCGGCCCGAAGACCAGGAGAGCCAGCAGCGCGCCGAGGATGAGGGGGGCCGCTCGGCCAACGTCGTGGGCGACCGGTGTGAGCATGGCGGCGGCTACGCTGTCGAAGAGCTCCGTGGCGTAGGCGACGACGAGTGGTGCGAACGCTGAGGCCATGACGGACATCAGAAGGAATCCGATGGACTCGCCGAGCGCCTGCAGGGGCGGAACGCCTTGGATGGCGCGTTTGGCGACCGCGATCAGCCACAGGATGACGGTCAGGATGACGGAAGCGCCGAACGCCATCGTGTAGGTCCGAACGAAACCCTCATTGGACCAGTCGACCTGGGTAACGTCCAAGTCCTCGGCCAGGGACGTCAGGACGCTCGCGACGGCATTCGCGATCGCACGCGCGATGTAGCCGAACGGATCGGAAACGAAGTCAGCCGTCTTGCCCACCGTGATGGCGGTGTCGCAGATCTGGTCCATCAGGGGGAGGCTGCACACCTGCTTAGCGACGTCGCCGCTGTCGGAGCGGGCCGGAGTGGCGAAGACCACCGAGAGGAACACGACCAGGGCGCTCGCGACGGGTGCCGCTGCTCGGCGCGGCAGACTGCGGTCAGCCCACGTACGGGGGCGCATCGAATTCCTTGTTCGTCGAGGCGAAGGCATCCACCGACGTCGGCTTCTGCCCGGTGGTCTGCAGAGGTGTGGGACCCGCCGAGCCGGAGATCGAGGAGACCTTCCAGTCCCCCGCCTGCCAGACCATGGAGAGGGTGTAGGTAGTCCACGAGGCCGACACCGGGAGCGGGGCGTTGGGCGTGGCCAGGCCCACGACGCCGCACATCCACACGCTGACCGTGGCGACCTGGGGCGAGAAGCTCGTCAGCTTGGAGCCCAGGGGCGAGGCCCGGGCGATCAGTTGGTCCGCGGTATCGGCCGTCAGTCCGAGGGCGGAGCTGAACTTCTCCGAGGCGGCGTCATCGGCCTTGATCTGGTCAGGTGCGGCATCCGCGGTCATGATCGCCTTCAGGATGCGCTCCCTGACCTTGGGGTCGGTGAGGTAGGCGGCACTTGAGCGCGCGAGTTCGGCGTTGACGGCGGCGGCGACGGCGCCCTCACGGGTGTCGGTGTAGCCGGCCGGAACGCCGCCGACGAGGCGCAGCCCCGCGGGCTGGCCGCTGGCGCCGGAGCCGGCCAGGCTCTCCCCTCCGGCGCCGGACGCGGAAGCGGCCCCCGCCTGCGAGGGGCCGGGTGTGCTGTTGGTGCCGTCCCCGCCGCGCGAGGCGAGCGCGAAGCCGAGGACCAGAACGACCGCGATGGCGCCGAGAGTGATCGCCGGGCCCCGCCGGAAACGGGCGTTCTGCTTCGCTTCCCTGTCCTCGCTGATGACCTTCGTGCCGGCGCCGGAATACCTGGCGCGGCGCACTAGATCCCCATCCCGTAGACGATGGTGAACAGCGTTCCGATAGACGCGACGACGAATGCGGCGACCAGGCTTCCCGCCAGCTCCTTCTGGCCCTGCTTGACCTGGACCGTGTCGTGCTGCGAATTTCCGAAACGCAGGTGGACGACGCCCAGCAGGGCGCGGCCGAGCAGCACGAGAATCACCGCGGCCATGATCGCCTGAATGACGGTGCGCGCGGTGCCGCCGATCTGTGCGAACGGCCCCCAGTCCGGTGCAAGACCCTTGACCAGCCCGTCGACGGTCCCCCCGACGGCTTTCCCAGAATCCGGATCCTTGGCCAAGAAAACTTCCCGCGCAAGATGCAACATATCCCGCCCACCCCTTTGCTGAAGACTTTGCATTGAAAGGTCCGCCCCTTCCCGCCTGAAATATGGGAAGGCAATTGCAGATCGCGGAACTATCGGCTACTCTCCGTTTTCCGGTGGATTCGGTGGATGTTGGCCACGAATCCGAGAGTCTGGGCTTCCTCCCTCTCCTTGAACCCCAGCAAGTTCGCTGGCCCATTACATGCAACAAGTGGTCGCGGCCGCATTAACCCCGTGACGTTCAAGGCCCAGGAGTCCGCAGGACGGGAAACGCCGGAGGCGGCATCCCGGCCCACGGAATCTGAGCTGTCCGGCGGCCGCCCCGAGTGCGCTCAAGGAAAGGGACGGTGAGGTGCGGAAGATCGCGCTGGGCTTTCTCGCACTACTCCTCGCGATGGCGGGCGGTCTGTCCGTCATCGTCCTCATAGCAGCAGGTCACGCAAGCGCAGCCAACACGACGACGTGCACGGGCGGCATCACTCCGGTAGGCGACGGCGCCCAGGGGCCCGGCTCCGCCGCCGACGCCTCCGGAGCGGACTCCCCCTCCACCCAGGGCAATCAGGCCGTCGTCGTACCGATGAACCCCCAGGGCCCCCAGGAGAGCCCGAAGTGGTCCGACCAGCAGACCCGCAACGCGGCCACCATCACCAACGTCGCACGGACCAGAAACCTCAGCCCCCGTGCCGCGGTCATCGCCGTCGCCACCGCGATGCAGGAGTCGACCCTGGAGAACCTGAACCACGGCGACCGCGACAGCCTGGGACTGTTCCAGCAAAGGCCCAGCCAGGGATGGGGTACGGCCGCGCAGATCACCGACCCGGTCTACGCCTCCAACCAGTACTACGACGCACTCGTGAAGGTCCGCGACTGGCAGACCCGCCCGCTGACCGACGTCGCCGCGGACGTCCAGGCACCCGACGCGCGCTACCGCACGGCCTACGCCAAGTGGGAGCAGAGCGCCGGCGGGCTCGTCAGCACCTCCTGGGGCACCGCCGCCGTCACCTCCGTCTACACCGGCTGCGACACCGCCGCGGCGACCAACACGGGCACCGCGGGTGGCGCCGCCATCGGGGCCGCCGCCGCGGACGCCGTCGGCACCTTCACCGCCCACAACCCCCGCACCCCGACCCAGGCGATCGCCGCCGCCCGAGCCGCCTCCACCAGCGGACGCTCGGACTTCCACCGCATGTGCGACAACTTCGTCGCCCAGTCCTACGGCTGGGGATCATCCGGCTCCGAGACCGCCAACGTCCACTGGCAGCGCCTGGTCGCCAGCGGCGACGCCCACCCCGGAGACAACACACCCCCCGCAGGGGCGCTCCTGTTCTACGACACCGGCAGCAACGCCGGACACGTCGCCCTGTACCTGGGCAACGACATGGTCGCCAGCAACGACATCGCCGGCGATGGACTCATCGGCATCCGGCCCCGAACCGACTTCACCAACGGCACGTGGCACCTGCGCTACCGCGGCTGGGCCCAGCCCGCCTTCCCGTCCGCGGCAGGTTCAACATCCCTGCCCATCCCCCAGGGAGTGGCATGAACGACACCCGAGTCCACATCACCGCCGACGGAACAGCGTCGATCAACGACGATTCGGTGACCGCCCCCGCCGACATCGACCCCACCCACGCGGTCCTCCACCACCTCACCCTCGAGGCCGCCGGCCTGGGCGAGCCCCTCGCCGCAGCCATCACCGACGACCGCACCGGTCAACACCTCAGACTGCAGGTCAACCCCGACGGATCCACCGACCTGCTCGCCCCCGGGGAGCCCCTACACCACCAGCCCCCCGCCGCCGCCCCGCCACAACCGCACTCACCGGACCCCGACCCCTTCCCCGCCGAACACCGCCAGGCCCTCGAAGCTGTGCACGCTGCCGGACGCGCCCACGACTTCACCACCGCCACCCGCCACGCCGATCAACTCCTGCAGGACATCACCCACACCCACGGCCACCACCACCCGGCCACCCTCACCACCGCCCAGGTCCGAGCCGACCTCGCCTGGATGTCCGCAGACTTCCGCTACGCCGCCGAGCTGTGGACGTTCATCGCCGACACCTGGGCCCAAGCCCTCGGGCCTACGAGCCGCCAGGCCCGCTTCAGCATCCGCCAGGCCACCGCGTCCTGGCGCTACACAGCCGACACTCAGGCGCGCGAAACCGGCCCCGCTCTCCTGGCCGCCCTGGAAGCCATCGCTCCCACCCCCCAGGCCGACCGCGCCCTCGCAGCCGTCCGAACCCGCCTCGCCGGCCTCACTGCCACCGCACCTGATGTAACGTAAGCACCCACTACCAAGGGGGAGTTCATGCCGATGATCGCGATGGCACGGCTGATCCTGCGCAACCTCCCGTACGTGCTGGTCATCGTCGGATTCCTCACGATTACGAAGCTCCACACCTTCCCCGAGATCCTCGCCCCACTCGGCGTCGTAGCCACCGGCATCGTGCTCGGCCGCATCCGCAACGCGCGCACCCGGCGCTGACACCGCCCGACGGGCCGGCGTATCGATGGCAGGCACATCGCCGGCACCGGGCCCGTTCACCGCTCCAACGCCCCGAGCCGGCCGTTCGCCGGCTCAGCGAGGGGAGTGCGGGCGGGACACGGTCAGGAACAGACAGGAACGAACGAACATGTCCCACATCAGGCAGGACGTCCGTGTCTTCGGACACCGTGGCATGGCGCGGGGAGTGGACAATGCCGGCCTCGGTATCCTGGACGAGCCCTCGGCTGTAACCGGCGCCGGGAGCGAGGGGGGATACAACCTGTGAGCGCGCACGAGCACGCAGCCGACCTGGCCGCCATCAAGGCGCGGATCCCCTCCGCTGACCAGCTGTTCTCCAACTGGCCGGCCATTCTGCCCACGCACGCGGCCCACGCCGAGCTCGACTTGTTCGAGATCGGCGAGTTTCACGATCCGAGGCTGGTCCTCTACACCGGTGTCAGCCAGAAGATGCCGGTGACAGTGGCCTGGGCCCTCTTCGGGACCGCCCGCAACGTCCGGCCCGGCCGTACCGCACTGCCAGCCGCCCGGGAGACCCTCACCGGTCCGGAGGCAGTGCGCGCCCTCCAGCTTCTCGCAGTGGACAACCCGGAGGCCGACGAGGCCGCGATCGAGACCCTCGCGCTACCCGGGGTGACCCGCCAAATCGCCGAACTGGCCGCCGACTCCCATCGCCACTACGAGCAGCATGCCTTCCCGGCCCGCCGCGAGGTCGGCGCATACATCTACGCCTACCACGGCGGCCCCATCCGATTCGGCGCGGTCACCGCCGATATCGTCGTGATCGGCAGCCCGATCTGGATCGGCACCGCCGACGAACCCGCCGACATCCCAGCCGATCAAGAAGAGACACCGAAGCCGTAGGCGACGACCCGCCACAACCTGGCCCGCCTCCGCCCCTGAACAACTCTGACGCGCCGGTGCAGCGAGGCGCTAGGCGTTCAACTCGACGATTACCGCTCCACGCCCCGAACCATCACCGGCACCGCACCACCTGCGCGTGAACCGTGCGCGTCCCGCTCTCGCGCAACCTTGTCCAGCTCGTCCCGGACAGCCTGTCAGGTCCCACTTCGCGTCGCATCCCCATCGCGCGCGCGGGCCGGCACGCCTGGCAGAGATCCCGCAGAGCGGGAACTCGGCCGCTAGATACCACAACCCGGGAACCCACACGACACCGCGCTCGCCCGCCCCCTCTCACCAGCACATCATCCTAGAGGGCGGACCACCGCCGTCACTCGAACCCCGGGGGGACAAGAGCCGATGGACGACGGGCGCTCCACCGAGCTGATGGGCACCGCAACCGTCGGCGACACCACCTACGAATGGCTGGCCACCGCCATCGGCCCCGCGCTGTGCGCCACCCGGGCATCCGGAACCCGCGAAACCCTCCTCACCGGCGACGGCGTCCCCCAGGCCTTCGCCCGCCTCGCCGCCACCACCACCACCGAACCGCTCCACCTGCTCCGCAGGGAGAAGCGCATCGTCGAGGAGGCCGCCGCCCGGGCGCTGGCCCACCAGCAGCTACTCAATGAAGTGGCCGAGCGCCGGGAACTCGGCGACCTCCTCGACCGAGGCGCCATCGACGTGGAGGAGTACCTGACCCGCCTCGAGCCCCAGCTCACCCGGCAGGCGGCCGAACACGACAGCATCGCAGCACGGCTCGGGCAGCTGCGGACCTTCAAGAAACTTTGGCGCCAGCTCGGGGGACACCACCTCCGAACCGCACCCGGTGGCCCCATCGCCACCGAGCCGCCCGGCCCGACGGACAACGAGCGCACTCCCGGAACCGACGAGACCACACGGCTGCGACTCGAAGCCGTCTGGCGCCCCGGCCGGCCGGCCGCCCACGACACGGAAACACCCCCGTGGCACTCGCGTCCCCACGGATCGTTGCCGGACGCGCACCTGGCCCAGGAGATCGCCTGGCTGGGCCAGGCCACGGCCCGCACCCGCGAACGCGCCCGCGGATTCAAGGAGCGCGCCGAAGCCGTCCCCGCCCAGGCGGCCGCCGGGGAGGGCCCGAACGCCGTCCGGCTGCGCAGCAGGTTCGAGTCCATGGGCCGGGCCGGGGAGTGCCACAGGCGCGCCGACGAACTGTTCGCGCAGCAGCGGGAGCAAGCAGAGAAGGCCCGTGCGCTGGGGCAGTTGGCCGCGGGCGCGCAGCGGCGTGCGGGCAGCCATCCGGTACGGCTCCTCCTGAACGCGACCACCCCGGGGGCGCCAGCAGACAGCCGCGGAGCGGCTGCGCGAGGCGGCCGACCGGGCAGCCGGCGCGTCACTCCGTGCCGGCGCCGACGCAACTGTTCTGCTCGCTGAGGCACGGAGCCTATGGCCCCGTGACCCTCGGAGCGACCTCGCCTACATCCGCGCCAGGTTTCCGGACCTCCACGACCGGGCGGTCCAGAGCGACATCGCGTCAGCCCAACAGGAGGCCACGCGGCTTCTGGCCGAGGCCGCGCGACTGCAGGACGTGGCGGCCGACTATGACAGTACACTCGGCGCCCTGCTGGAGGAGCGGCACACGAGGGCTGTACTGAGCCCACAGCAGCAGGCCCAGGACGAACGCCAGCGCACCGCCGTCTACCCACGCACGCGAAAGGGCGCGGGCAGCACCCAGAACCTGGCACGCCGCCCCCAGGCCAGCCAGCCGAGACGCTCCGCTGAGCCGCCCACCGTGTAACTACCCCATCCGGTCCGCAGGCTCGCGGCGGCACACGCCGCCCACCGGTATGCATCTGGCAATGCCCGTTGGTGCCGCATCCTGCGCGCGCCGGACGTTCCTGGCGGCACGACCCGGGGGAACGGCGGGCGCGGATGTGCGTACTCTCCAGAGCCCGAGCCGTTGTGCGCCCCGGGCCCGGGCCCGGGGCGGAGCACGCCGACGGCTGCCGCCACGCGGCGCAGGGGGACCAGGACACAGGGCCCGTGGACCACCAGTGGACATGCGGTGAGGCCCACGCGGCGTCCGGACGGCCAGGTCGGCGGAGCACACCCGGCTTCCAGCAAACCAGGACTTGACCCGTCGTCTCGCCATGCCATTGTGCGGCTCCGTAGCGGACCCACCGGTCCGGTTCCCTCGCCCGGCCACACGGTCCCGGGCCCGCCGCCAAGGAACTAACTGTCATGACCGCAATGCTTTCCAGGCCGACCGACCTCTACCCCGTCCTGTCCGACACCGCCGAACTGTTCGCCGACGACCCCGAGTTCGCGCGGCTCATCCGCAAAGCCGAACTGCTCTGCCACGCCCGATCCTTGAAACGCTGGCTCAAGGGCAACCCCATCGACATCGTGTTCGTCCTGCAGAACGGCAAGGACCTCGGCCTCACCACCTACGAGTCTCTCAACTCCTTCTACCCCGACGAGACAGAAGACGGGGGCCTGGGACTCCATTCCTCCGCCAAACGCGCGCTGATGCACCGCGCAGGATGGGGCTGGCGGATCGTCGAGGTAACACCCGAGCGGTGCACCGTCGCCCTGACCGACCCGGACAAGCCCGGCCACGGCGAGATCACCGAGACCTACACCATCCAAGACGCCCGCCTTGCAGAGCTCCTCGACGGACCCAACGCGAGCTACTGGCGCCGCTACCCACGCCAGATGCTGTACGCCCGCGTCACCGCCCTCGCATTCGAAGCCCACGTCCGCCACACCCTCTGGGCGGGCCCGCGCATCCTCGGTACCCCCCTCGCGGCCGATCCCGCCCCGACGACCGGAACCAGCACCCCCAACCCCACTCCCACACACACCACCGGCCACAGGCCCCCCGCACTCTTCCATGACCCCGCCCCCGCACCCGACCTCGGCGACGAACCGCCCATGCCGGAACCCGACGCACCCGTCGAGCCCGGGCACGCCCACCCTCACCCCACAGCCGCCACGCCCCCCGCCCCAGCGGCCCAGGTCCCCCGCCCCTCCGCCGAGCCCACCCCCGCCCCGGTTCCCCCGGACAACACCACCAGCAGGGAGCCCAACCAGGCAGCAGATCCCGCACCCGCCACACCCGCACCGGAACCCGCCGACAGCAACCCCCCGTCGGCAACCGCTCCGCCCACCACTGCGGGACCCGCAGGCGCGAACCCGAACACCGAGCCCGACCAACCCGACCAGGACGACCGGCAACGCGCCTGGGAACAGCTGCGCCGGCACTCCCAGGGGCTCAAAGAGATCGCGATCTACCGAATCCTCGCCGGCGACGAGAAGCGGACCGCTAAGGAGATATCCGCAGGCAACATCACCCCCGACGACGTAGCGGCTCTACGCGCGGCGCACCAGGCCGTCGGCCTCACCCCGGACACCGTCTACCGGACGCTGCTCAAGCACAAGGTCCCTCCTGTCACCGAGCCGGGCCCCGTCTCATCGACGCCCCTGCAGAGCGCGCCCCGTCCCGAGATGCCCGTCGTTGAAGCCGACCGGGGCCCGGCCGACGAAGGGACGGCATCCCCGTGAAGCGCAAACTCCTTGAGCAGCACCGGCGGGACCTTGAGGGCGCCGTGGCCGGGGTCTTCACCGACGCGACGGCCGAGGATCACCACGACCCCGGCGAACTCACCCTCTCCGGCCTCGGCGGGTGCACCCGCCGGGCTGCCCTCCAACTCGCCGGGCACGCCCCCAGCGACGACGACTCCCACTGGGAGCAACGAGCCTCCCACCTCGGCCGGGCCATCCATGACTGGTTCCTGCCCCGCCTTGCCGCCAAGCTGGGCCGTGAACTCAGCCTCATCGAACACGACGTCATCCTGCCGATGCGCGGCCTGCACATCCGCGGACGCTTCGATCTCGCCACACTCGCCATCGGGGGAGGGCTGCTCCTGGACCTCAAGACCCACGGGTACGACCAGAGCGACCCCGCCCGTCCGCCTTCTCGCGCACGCCTCATGCAGATCTGGGGCTACGCCCTGGGCCTGCGGGCCCAGGGGCACCCGATCGAGCTGGTCGCGATCCTGCCGATGTCCCGGATCCACGGTGCGACCGACGGGCTCTGGCTCGCAGAGTTCGGCCCCAGTGAGGAGGCACTCGTCGACGCCCGCGTCCGCGACCTTCTTCACCACGCCCGAGCCCCGTTCTTCGCCCCCAGGGACGGACACCGCGGCCCCGGACTGGACAGGGAGTGTGACAGCTGCCCGTTCCGGTCCGAGTGCTGGCCCGGGGCGCAGCCGGCCCAGGCCGCCCAGGTGCGCAGTGACGCCGACATCGTCAACCATGGCCTGCGCCATGCCGAGGCCGCCGCGCAGGTGGGCCGCTGGAAGGAGGAGAAGGCCTTCCACGGTGCCGCTCTGGCCAGGACCACTCCCGGCACCTACGAAGCCGACGGCTACATGGTGGAGATCGTGGCCAGCGGCGGACGCAGACGCCTCAACCAGGGCGAGGCCAAGGCCCTCCTGGCCAACAACGGCCTGCCGATACCCATGACGACGGACCGCGAATCGCGGCGGGCGATCGTCAAACGCCGCCCGCTCGGGTGACCCACGCCCCGCAGGCGCCGATGGTGCCTGCGGGCTCCGCGCACGACCAGGAGTTGACGCCCGCGCGCACCCCAAACGCCACACACTGCCAGCCGTGCCCGGCGGCGGTTGACTCGCACCGCTGCCGACCTACATTCCCCTCCACCGCCACCGCGCGACATACCAACGGGAGAAGGCAACGGCATGGCAGCTCCAGCGCACAAACGCGTCGTGCAATTCAGCGGAGGTATAGCATCATTTGCCACGGCCCTCCGGGTCGTCGAAAGGTACGGCCCGGAGGTCACCACCCTCCTCATAGCAGACACCCTTATCGAAGACCCGGACCTCTGGAGGTTCAGCCAGGACGCCAGCCACTATCTCGATGTTCCTCTGGTGCGAGTGGCAGATGGCAGGAACCCCTTCCAGGTATTCCACGACAAGCAATTCCTCGGAAATAGCCGACTCTCCCCGTGCAGTCTCCACCTGAAGGTCAAACCCTGCCTGGAGTGGCTGACAAGAAACGCCGATCCGGAACACGCAACCCTCTACATCGGAATCGATGCGAGTGCCAAGGACAGGGCCAGAATCCCGCCGATCGCGCGAAACTGGAAGCCCTGGCGCACCGAATTCATCCTCTGTGCCGAAGGTGAGCCAGAACTCACCAAAGAAGAGCTCCTGGAAGAAGCCAGAAACGCCGGAATAGAACCACCGCGCCTGTATGCTCTGGGGTATTCGCACAAAAGTGGAGAGACGGCGGGTTCCCCGGG
The DNA here is from genome assembly GCF_001888885.2 of Streptomyces viridifaciens. Classification (NCBI taxonomy): domain Bacteria; kingdom Bacillati; phylum Actinomycetota; class Actinomycetes; order Kitasatosporales; family Streptomycetaceae; genus Streptomyces; species Streptomyces viridifaciens. The sequence goes on along the minus strand of NZ_CP090840.1, from coordinate 103,463 downwards.
GGTGCTGGAGGGCGCGTCTCTGCTGTTCACGCTGGTCAGGGCCCTGTGCGCCAGGTCTACACGATCGGGTGAGGTTCTGACGGTTACTGGCAGATTCCAGGAGCTTGTCGCGTAATTTCACAGCTTGTGACAGATTCTGGGACCCCTCGCCTGTCCCTCATCACGGGAGCAGGCGGCGCGGGCACGCTTGAGCGGGAGCCGGCGCTTGCTGATGTGCTCACTCTTCAGCGGCGGGCCAGCGAGTCCTCCTCGCCGGAGGCGGAGCGCGATCTGTACCAGGACACGCTCGCGGAGTACTGCTGGGCCCGGGACGTGGCCGGGCTGGCCCCCAGGACCTTGCAGGCTCTGGTGCAGCCCGTGGTGAAGGTGTGCTCGTTCTACGACGTCGTTCCGTGGCGGCTGACGTCGCGGGACCTGGACCGCTACTTCGCCGGGCCGGGCAAGGCGGGGAAGCACTCGACGATGCGCGCGAAGGCCACGAAGATCGACGGCTACTTTGCGTTCCTCGAGCAGCGGTACGCGGGCGAGATCATGAGGAGGTTCGGGGCCACGGTCGAATCGCCGATCGATGCGTTCAACCGGCCTCGGCATCGTGGTGACTTCGGCCTTCGGATCCCGCCCTCGGTCAGGGAGACGGCGGACTTCTTCGCTTCCTGGCGGGACGCGCTTCCTGCCGCGCGGAAGTATCCGGTGGCGGTCCGTAACTACGTGATGTCGAAGCTGACGTACATCTCCGGAGTGAGGGCGGCGGAGCTCTGTGCGGTCCGTCTGGGTGACATCCACTGGGAACACGGTCAGTGGGGACGCTTCCTGGTCCACGGCAAAGGAGCCCGGGGGTCCGGGCCGCGTGAGCGCGAGGCCTTCCTGTTCGCTGAGGGGCGGGAACTGCTGTGGTGGTTCATCGAGGAGATCCGGGGAGAGTTCCACGACGACCCCAGTGATCCCCACGCGCCGCTGTTCCCATCCGAGCGGCTGCCCAAGTCGGTGGCCGATCTCAACATGCCGACGGCTCCACCGGTCGGTCCTGACACCTTCCGCCGGGCCTTGAAGATCGCCTCGCGTGAACATCTGAGCGGCTCCGTCGACCATCTCTTCCCGCACCTGCTGAGACATGCATGCGCAACACACAACTATGAAGCAGGGATGCCTCTTTGGGATATTCAAGTGCTTTTGGGTCATACCTGGGCAACGACCACGGTTGGATATCTGGCGACCGCCAAGGGAGATCCCGAGCGGCGGAGCCTGGAGTCGTCCCGGCGAGCGGTTCGCCGGCTGAGTGGGGAGTCATGAAGTGAAGTGGAACCTGCGCTGGGTCGCGGCCAAGCGCGACATCTGGCGGCCCACCCAACTGCAGGCGGCCTTCGCGGAGGTGGGATTCACCCCCTCGCTGAGCAAGGTCGCGGCCCTGTGGTCGAACAAGCCGATCACGGTCAGGCTCGACGATCTCGACATGATCTGCACCGCGTTGAACTGCACGGTTGCTGAGCTCATGGAAGCCGAGCCCGTCGCCACGGCTGTGGGCGAGCACGGGCCGCAACGGCTGGCGGTCGGAGACGAAGCGAGGCCCGCCAGCGGCCCGGCTCGGCCGGTTGCCAAGCCGTCCACGGGTGGTCGCCGACGGTCGCTCCCCCCGAACTGAGCTTCAGATGCCACGTCTACGGAGGGTCGGCAGCTGCAGCTTCTGCGCGGGCTGGGGGCTCGTGAACTGGTGCGGACTGTGTCCGACCTGCGCTCGAAGCCTTGGCCGGGCTGAGCGCGGGAATGACGGGGCACGGCTGGGGGCCTGCCGGCGGTGCGGGTGGCGAGTCGCTCTCAACTTCGAAGGCACCTGCCCGGCGTGTCTCCTGGCTGTTCGGTTCGGTGAGGACGACGCCTGGCTTCGGGCAGAGGTGCGAGGGGAGTACCTGCCGAGCGGCCGGCCCCGTCAGCTCACGCTTCACCTGGACGGACTTCGACTGCCCAACATCCAGCCCTTGCGGAAGGCGAGCCGTGCCGGCACCGCGAGCACCAAGGCCCGACGGCTTCCACCCGAGTTCCCACCCGAGGAGGACCAGAGCGCCGAGTACATCTGCACGCCGCAAGTCGATGGCCAGCTTGGGCTGTTCGCGACCCCGCCCAGGTTCTTCACGATGGAACATGCGGCCCGTCTCCGGGCCCGCGACATTCCCGACCTCCAGCTCGTGGTGGAGACGCTGGCGGAGATCTCGGCAGAGCGCGGAACCGACGCCGCCTGGCGACGTACGACCCGCGGCCTCGCCCTGCTCGCGTTGGCCGCGCGGGAGCCGGGCGAACGGCTGGTCCACCCGGAGTCCCTGGCCGACCTGCCCCAGATGCGGCCCACGATCGAATCGGCCCTCGACCGGGCCGGACTCCTCGCTGAACGAAAGCACCGGATCGTCCCCAGATCGCTTCTCTTCTCCGGAAGCTGTGCCCACTGCATGGCCTGGGCGAACGACCGCTGGAAGATCTGCCTGCCCTGCGCGGCCTGGCAGCAGGCCCACCCTCGGCCCAGGCCGTGCTCGCGCTGTCGACGAGTACTCCCGCTGAGCGGGGAGCTCTGCCGATTCTGCACCCTCGTCCTGGCCGAGACCGAGGTCGACATCCACGGCGCCGCACTCGAGGGGGGTGACCAGCTCTGGTTCGGCGGCCGGTTCGCGCCCTCCAGACGGGCGACCTACGGCCCCGGGCAGAGCTGCCCGCGCAGGGGCCGCTTCGATACCCGCAGACGGGCCGCGAAGGCGGCTGACAGGGCCGCGCAGCCTCCGTCCCAGCACCTGGCCGCCCCGGGCCAGCAGGCGCTGTTCAAGGCCCCCGCTCGGGACTGGACTCGCATCGATGAGGCCGACCTGCCGGCCGTCACCCCTGAGGCGGCTGATCTGATCGCCGACTTCAACCACTACATCAAGGACCGAGGCTGGACGCCGGAGCAGACCAAGAGCAGCCAGCGGGTCCTGCGGATCCTCTTGGCCTATCTCGGTGCCGACGCGCCGATCCGCGAGGCGGATGTCCGCTCGCTGTCCTCGCTGAGTTCCAACCACCAGGGCGCCCGCGTGATCGACTACCTCCGTCGCCAAGGCCTGCTGGCCGAGGAGGATGCCGTCGACGCGCACATCGCACGCGCCCGGCGCATCGCGGACGGGCTGCCCAAGCCGTTCATTCACGGGGTCAACGTCTGGATCGACGTCCTTCTGGGCCAGAGCACGAAGCCCAGCATCCCCATCCTTCCTGCCACCGCCAGCCGATACGTCAAGGACGTGTCACCCGTGCTCGAGGGCTGGGCCGCCGCCGGCATCACCAGCTTCCGCGAGATCACCAAGGAGCACGTCGAGGAGGCCGTCAAGGCCGGCGACAAACGGGCCCGCCACGTCGGACTCAGGTCGCTGTTTCGGGCCCTGCGGCGCGAGCGCCTGATCTTCCGGGACCCGGCCCGAGCCGTCAGCCTGCACGTCAGCCCCCGCATGCCCACGCCACTGCCCCCGGACCGGCTGAACGGCTTGCTCGACAAGGTCTCAAGCCCGCGCGACCGCCTGATCCTCGCCCTGGTCGCCATCCACGCCCTCACCTTCGCCGACCTGCGAAGGCTTCCACTTCGGGGCCTGGACCGGGCCAGAGGTCGACTTCGAGTCATCAGGCCAGGCCACCCCGACCACATCGTCTTCCTCGACGAGATCACCCTGAACCTGGCCACCCAGTGGGTCATCGAACGCGACCAGCGATGGCCCTACACCGCCAACCCGCACCTCCTGGTCACCCGGGTGTCCGCGGCCTCCGACAAGAACGCCCCAGTCACCAAGATCACCCTGCGAGCCCCGTTCCACCAGGCCGGCGTCCAGGCCCGAAAGCTTCGGGAGGACCGCATCCTGGACGAGGCCCACGAGAGTGCCGACCCCGTCCACCTGATGCGGATGTTCGGCCTGTCCCAGGCGACCGCGATCAAGTATATTGCCACCGCGCACCCCGCCGACATCCGGCCCGATCCCATCGCGCCATGAACTCCGTTGGCAATCAGCAGACTTGAGGGTCAGGCTGGTGGATCTAGTTCCGGGAGCGGCTGGCCCGTGTGCTTGAGAAGGTGCTCGCTGACGGCCGCCGCGCTCTTCTCCGCAAGACGAAGGATGAGGTCGAGGCCACCCGTCGCCTGGCTCTTCCGCACACCTCCCGCTGGCGAGCGGCGGTGCGCGATGGATCCACGGAGAACGACAAAGTCGTTCAGCAGCTTGGTGGTTCGCGCCTGATCGTTCTTGTGCCAGAACCACGCCGAGGTAATGTCCGCGATGCCGACGTTCTGCTGGAAGAAGGTCTTCAACTGTGCGGGCTTCGGCGTGTTCAGAGAGCTGTCGCCGTCCGCGGACAGTGCGGTGGCCCGGTCGCGGAGTACGGTTCGCCAGCCGTCATCCGCAAGGCCCCATATCGCCAGCTCGTTCTGATCGTCAAGCAAGATCTTTTTGAGGGTCTTCTTGACCTCTTTCGGCAAGGCGGCGCCATCCGGAGCATGATCGGCCAGGTGGCGCAGGGCCTCTGCCACGAGGTCCTCGCAGAACGCCTCCCACGACGCGCAGGTCATCACCACTGCTGAGCGGCTGACCACCTGAATGTCCGGCCGTCGCCGGCCCGGAGCCGATCCGGTTTCCTTCGAGTGGAACTCGATCAGCCGCTCGATATCGGGCACTGCATCATCCAGAAGACTGCGATGTGCGACGCCGAAAGCTCCCATGCCGTGACCATCCTCCGCCCCTAACCCGAGGGCTACTTGCCCGCGGAGTGAGGAGGAGCCTACGGGTTCAGCCTGGATCTACTCCAGGAATTCGCGAACCCGTCGGAATCTAACTGCGGAGGTCTGTGCGTCAGGGCCGGCAAGGCGCATTGGCTGCACACCCTGCGGACCTTCCCCGACCGCTACGCCATGGCCGAGGCGCAGGAGGAGGCCTTCCGAGCCAAGCATGGCGACTACACAATTCTCAAGGAACAGAAAAATAAGGTCGTATACAGGCTGACATTGAAAGAACTTCGCCTGAGAGAAGAGGCATCGCGGGGCCGGAACGATTAGCTTCAGCCCTGCCAATCAGAGGCGACTGGGGACTGCCAGTCGGACCGTCAGCCTGAGCGAGATAATAGTCCATACCGCAAGCCGCCCCCTCTCCAGCGTGAGACGGGGCGGCTCGGCCTATGTCCGGGCAATTGTGCGCGACCAGCCGACCGGTCCGGCCCGGTTCAGACAAGGCAGCGAAGCTGCAAAAGCACCGGGTGCCCACGCAAGAGCGGCGAATGCTCCACGCGCGCCAACCCAGACCGGCGCGAAGTCCGACAACGGAATCCCGCTGGAGTGCCGCTTGACTCGCGCTCTCGAAGCCATATCTTCTCGCTCATCGAAAGCGGCCCACGAGAAGGCCGCTCATGATGGAGAGGGAATCCATGACTGCCCCACAGCAATACCGAAACCTCGGCAAGGGAAAGGCTGTTCCATTCCCCATCTCCCCGGAGTATGTAAGGGCCTGGAGTACTCCGAGGGCGATCGTCGAGCTGATCGCCAACGCGCTCGATGAGGACCGCAAAGCGACCGTCCGCTGGGAGAACGGCGTCCTCACCATCGAAGACGGCGGACCCGGCATCGCCCAGGACGCCTTCCTCCTCGGAGCATCCAAGAAGACCGCCAGCCAGATCGGCCAGTTCGGCGAGGGGAAGAAGCTCGCCTCGCTCGTCCTAGCGCGTGACCCCGACATCGGCGAAATCTGGTTCGAGACCGTCGGCTACGCGTTCACCCCGACCATCGAGAACCACAGCCCCCTGGACGGAATCGTCCCCAGCCGCGACGGCAGCTCACCGGCGACCCTGGTCTACACGTTCTACCCCTTCGACCGTGCGGTCGGGACCAAGATCACGATCCAGTGCGCCCAGGAGATCGCAGACGACGCGATCGCCCGCGTCCTGTACCTGACGCAACCCGGCTACACCCCGCCCAACCGGACCCCCTCCATCATGCTCGACGGAGATCCCGGGCGGATCTACATCGGCGGAATCCTCGTCACCCGCGACTCCCGTCTGTGCGCCAGCTACGACCTCCCCCTGGCCTCGGCCAAGGGAGACCAGAACCGCGACCGGACGTTCATCGACGGCCGGGCACTGGACCGGCACCTGCGGGAGGCCCTCGCCAACAGCAGCGACCCGGCCGTCATCGAGCACTTTGTCAGCAGGGCCCTCGCCAAGCAGCCCATCGCCGCCCAGGAGCAGTACTTCCACGCCGTCAACACCTACTCCGTCGAACTGGCCTTCCGACAGATCGCCGGAAAGCTCCTTCCGGCCGGACAGCGGGTGTACTACCGGGACAAGGGCGCAGGCGCCGACGGACTCGAAGCGGAAGCCTGGCTCCGCGAGAGCGGCGTCCAGCTCATCGACACCGAACTGCCCGGGCACCAGCACGAAGCACTGATGAAACTCCTCGGAGTCGAGCGCAGGCGAGCGGCGGCGCGTACCGAGGTCGACCGGCAGGAACGCACAACCAAGTGGGTCGACTACAAGGACCTCTCAGAGGAACAGCGCCAGAATCTCGAACACGCGGTAGCGCTGATCCGCTCAGCCCTCGGGAACGACAGCATCGGCAGGACCCGGGCCTACAGCGAGACCCGCCAGATCGGCTACGCCACCTCCGGCCTGTACGACCAGAAGTCCGACACCATCGGACTGCACATCGACAGCCTGACCCAGCGTGACGAAACCATCAGCACCGTCATCCACATGACAGCCAGCCGAATGGCCTACCTCCAGAAGCTCACCCATCACGCAGGAAGCCAGGGACTCACACGGGCTCTCACCGAGATTGCGGCCACCTTCCTCCAAGCCTTCACCACCGCCCAGACAACCGCTGCCGGGGCAGCCACCCACACGCCCCCCGCCAAGTACAGCAAGCCCAACCGGAACGAAATCGCCCGAACGCGGATACTCAACGACACATCGCCACTCCGACGTCGCCTCGCCGAGATTCTCGACCAGCGAATGGAGGAACTCCTCGCCGCTCACCGGACCAAGAGCGTCGTCCGGGTCCTCAGGACCATCGCCCTGAACAAGGTCTACTGGGATGTACTCCACAGCCCGAACCCGGTGGGATGGCGCCGAAACCAAGGCGTGAGCTGCCTGACCGACTACGACAAGATCACCGCGATCGCCAACCTCGTCGGCGTCAACCCGGCCGTCGTGTTCCTCGCACACATGGCGGAGGAAGCCCCCACCTACAACCGGCGCGGCGACGGCCACAGCCAGCGGCCATGGTCCGGCCGAATTCAAGGATCGGTGGCACGAGCCATCACCGACCTCGAAACTGCCGGAGGCATCTACGCCGAACAGGTCCCCAGCATCCGCGCCATGGCCAACGGAGAGACCCCAAGCGACAAAGACGGCGAGTGGCTGAGGCCAATTCACATCCTGCTCGAAGCCGAAGAAGAACGACTCAGCTAGAAGCGACCGGTGCCGCCCGGCTCAGCCAGAGCCGGGCGGCACCGGCGTTTCCGCGCACCGCACCTCCCGGGCAGTCGCACCCAGGACCGATCCACGCCCCCTCGCCTCAGGGATAGCCGGACCTCCAGACAAGACCCGCGAAGCCGCCGGACGCTGAACCCCGTCACCCGGATCGCCTGCGTTCCCACCTACGTGCACGTCACGATGACGGATACAGTCGCCGAGATCGTCGAGGGGCCTCGGAGCCCTTCGAGCTGAACTTCAGTCCGAGGCATCGCACAGGCCGTGCACGATCCGGCCACAAGTGGGCCCGTCCCCTTGCTGGGGCGGGCCCGTTGTCGTGCCCGGGGGCTGACGCGCGACGCCGTGCGGGCCCGCGCCCGGCGCGACCGCGCACCGCTGGGGGACCTGGACTGGCCGGGGGCTGCAGGCGGCCGGGCTCCATGCCCGAGTTTCGCTTGCGTGCCCCGGCCAATCTGTCGGGCGGATGCCGGGTGGTGCTCGTGTCTGGTCCAGGCCAGCGCTCGACTGCGCGTCGACTGCCGTGCTGTGGGCTGGTCGGATCCCGTGGGCGGCAGCCGCCGCCCAGCCCGGTGCCGAGCGCGCCCGCCTTGCCGTCGACCCGGCCATCTGCCCTTTGCCCGGGTCTTGACTGGCCGGTTCCCGCCGCTACGTTCCCGTCCTGTTCCACCCGGTCCTGCCCGTTCGGCTGTTGAGCACCCGCTGTGGTGTTCCGGCTGGCGGCGGGCTTCCCGCCGGGGCTGTTCCCCCTGCCGACCGTTTCCCGGCGGGTCGAGGCGGCTCCGGCCCGGCCGCCCCGCACCCCCTACCCCCTGGGGCGGGGGCGGCCCCCTCTTCCGGCCCAATGGACCCGGCCGCCGGTCGAGAACGGTGGCTGCCTACCCTCCCGCCTCGGTCTGGTTCGGCCGTGGCCGCGCAGCTCGTTGGAGAGCTGACTGCTACCCGGCGGCAGTCAGCTCTCCGACACGACGTCGTGCCTGGCGGGGTCGGACGCCGTTCCTGGCGGTGGGTTGACCGGTCTGCTCTCGTCGTTACCGTCCGTCCTGGCACCCGGTCCCGCCTACACCGATCCATCGGATCGTCGGCCACCGTCGTCCGGGCCCGTGCCCGGTTCACAGCCCGTTCGCCCGGCCGGGGAAGCACACCGCCCTCCCCATTTTCGCGTGGCGGGGCAGTACACACCCGCCCACACGCCCGGCTGCTGCCGGGACATCCAACCGCCCCAGGAGGCAAACATGTTCAGCGAAATCCTCGACGACATCTTCTCCGTGAGTACGGTGAGCCACTTCCTTCTCGGCGCAGTGCTCTGGCACGTCGCCTTCCGCTCCGGCCAGCGCTACGGCCGTCAGGAGGCCGCTGCCGGCCAGCAGGGCGCCCACAGCTCGGACCAGCCGATGGACGACGCCGCCCGCTGATCCGCCGCCCGTCCCACTCTCGGTCCCGCCGTGCTCGCTGTCGATCACCCGCCCTGGTGGTGTTCCGGCTGGTGCGGGCTTCCCGCCGCAGCTGCCTCCGCCCGTCACCGGTATTCCGGCGGGTGTGGGGTGGCTGCGGGCCCGGCCGCCCCCCGGCGTCCCTGGCATCGTGCCGCCCCCCGGGGCCGCCGCCTGCGTTGTTCCGTGCCAGCCCGTGTCCGCTCTGCTGTGAGCACCACTTCTTGACTGGCTGTCTCCCCTGGCTACCTTCCACCCCGGCTTCCCTCCTGGTCGCGAGCCTCACCGACCTATCGACCATCCACTCCCGTTCTGAATCGGAGACGACCCGTGCACCCGGTCCGTATCCACGCCCGACGCATCTTCGGCTGGACTCTCACCCTCACCATCAGCCCCAGCGCTTTCGCGTCCCTCACCCTTGACCGCCCCCACACTCCCGACCCGTGGCCGCGTCCCGAGCCCGCGTTCGACCTGACGGTCCGCTGGGATCTGGAGGATCTGGACGCCTCGTACCTGCCCCTGCGCCGCACCCCCCGGCCTCTGCTCGCCCGCCTACGGACCCGGTGGACCCGCCCCCGTCCCCACGCCCCCGGACCGTGGACCCTGGACGTGTACCGCACCGGCCTGACCGTGGAACGCCACTCCGAACACGACTGCCCCACCCACACCCTCTTCTCCATCTACGACGAAGACGGCGGCTGCCCCGCCCACGAGGCCGAGCCCCTGATCCCGACCCCGTGTACCTGTCCCCGCTTCCTCGGCTACCTGTCCGTCAGGATCAGCCGCCCCGAGCGCCGCCCCACCATCACCATGGAGGAACCCCCGTTCTAACCCGCTCCACACCCCCAGGGGCCGCCCTCGCCGACCGGCACGACCGGGCCGTCGTGAAGGGCCCCCGCGGCACTACGTTCGCCAGCAGTACCTCACCTGGCGCACCGAGTCCTGACCTCATCCCTCGACCACCCGCTACCAGGGCGGCGACCCGACAACTCAACGGAGAGCGAGACCATGAGCGACGACAAGACCACCTTCGACACCAGCGACAACCTGCCGGCGGTCAGCACGCCCGCCGCCCCGCTGGTGATGGTTCGGGACGAGGGCTGGAAGGTCTGCGAGCTGATGCGGCTGTCCAACGACACCATCGAGATCACTGAGCTGCCCGGCGGGGCCGGCTTCGTGTGGGAGGCCACCGGCGTGGACGGCACCCCCGGGGCCAGCGAGGAGCCGCACGGCAGCTGGGCCGACGCCGCCCAGGACGCCAGCGTCTTCCTGGAGCAGCACGGCCAGGACCCGCACGCCGAGTGCTACCAGCCCCACCGCAACAGCCAGGGCGAGCACGTCGACTGCGACGGCACGCCCCTGTAGCGGCCTGCTACGTCACCTCTGCCCATCCCCTCGGGCCCGGCCCACCAGCCGGGCCCGGCCTCCCCGATGACCCCACCGTGAACGAACGCTGACCCCCGACGAGCTGGCCGGCACCGCCGACACGGCCGAGACCCGCGCGTACCCGGGCTGGCGGCTGCTCAGGTGCTCCGCCATCTGCTTGTCGGGGTTCCGGGGGAGCGTTGCCCGGGGCTGCGGCCAGTAGGCAGCGCATCCGAGGTCCATCTGCTGTCACAGTCCGGGCAGTGCCCCCCGGGGCCCGCCCGCACGGAGCCCGGCGGTGGCCCACACACCGCGCCCCGACCGCAGCTCCGGCGAGGACGAGCCCACAGCGCGGCGCCCTGCACACCGCGCACCGCAGCCCGGCTGGCAGGCGGGTCCAGCAGTCTGGCTGGCCAGACAGTCCCGGAGCCCCTCGAACCCGGACGCCGCCATGCCGCTTGCGGTCACCCGGTCCAGCTCCCCGGGCTTGGGGATTGACCGGGCCGGAAGCCCGCATACGGTACGGCGTGTGCCGCCTCCCTGACCGGCCGCTGCGCCCGATTCAAGGTAAGGCCACGTCCCCGGGGCCCGCGGCAGGCACCGCCGTCCCCGGGGGCCCTTCGATTAACGCACTGGCCTGGAACCACGTTCACATCACGCACTGACCTGGAGCCACGATGCAGCTCTCCCTTCTTCTCACCAGCCCCGGGCATCCGACGGTCCGGATCGGTCCCTTCGACAACAGGGTCGCCGCGGACCAGTTCCGGTGCGGGCTGGGCGGCCAGCTCCACACCACGCCCCACCCGGAGGGCCTGACCGTGACCATCGCCCCGTTCGACCCCCTTGAGTCGCACCTGACCGCCTCCCTGCCCCAGGACGCCCGGGAGCTGGTCATGCTGGTGCTGGACCACCCCACAGAAACCTTCCCCCAGCTCTACACCCGCCTGATAGCCGAACACGGACCCGACATAGCGGAGGACGTCTGGGAGGAGGTGCAGGCGATGGCCGCCGAGTTCTGCAAGGCCCGCCCGGCCAGCGGCCCCGGCCCCTGGTGCGCGCTGCCGGTCGACCACCCGTCGGTCGTGCACGTGGATCGCCACGGATACGGCTGGAAGAACGGCTCCGAGCACCCGCGCACGCCCGTGGTGCTCCGGGCCGACCGGCTCAACTGACAGGCCACCGGGCGCGGCCCGCATCAACACCTGCTCAAGCACCTGCTCGGGGCTGCGGCTGGCACCGCCGCCCCGAGCCCCTTCGAATCAAGCACTGAAGCCCCGGGCGTCCGACAGCCCGCGGGCCGGCGGCCGCCCGGGCGCTCCGCCGGCCGCGCGCCGATCACGGTCCAGCCTGCGGCCGCGCTCAGCTCCCAAGCCCGCCACCGGTCCCGCCGCCCTGCCCGCCCGGGCACCGGGGGAGTGGCTCCTCCCGCTGCCCGGCAGCCACCAGCAGGCAGCGCATCCCGGCCCGCCCGCTGCGCCTCTGCCACGGTCCGACCCGCCCACCCCGGGCGTCCCGTGCTGGCCGCCGTCCCGGCCGCCGCCGGTCCCGGCTCCGGCGCACACCAGCCCCGCGTGGCTGGCGGGTTGACTGGCTTTCCTGCGCGGCTACTTTCCCGTTCCGACGCGAGACCTCGTACTGCTGCTCCCGCTCTCTGGGCAGCCGGCCTGGGGGCGGGGGAGTAGCGGCACTCCTCGGGCCGTATCGCCCGGGCGTTTCCACCGTTGCCGCGGGCCGGGGCGGTCGCCTGTGAGCCATGACCCGGATACAGCCACGACACGAAGGAGTATTCCGCCGATGACCAGCCAGCACGCCAGTACCTCCGGCGATGACTGCCCGGACCACCCCGGGACCCGCTGCAGCCACCCGAGGGCCGGCGGCGGCCCGCACACCGCGCACCGCCAGTGTGAGGGCTGCCCGTTCCCGACTGCCGCTCTGGAAGAGGCCTATCTCGCGGGTCGGCTCACCGTGATCTGGGAACTGTGTCCCCGACACGAACGCGAGTGCGCCATCCTTCAGGCGGGATCCAACGGGGCCCTCGTAGTGAACGACGGCTACCACTACTTCTGACAGCCCGCCCCGCCGCCCCGTCCCCTGGTGCCCGGCCATCGCCCTTTGATGGCCGGGCACCAGGGGACGGCCGCGCGGGTCTGCCGGGCCGCATCGGCCCATCACGGTGCGGTCCAGGGCAGTTGACTGGCCCCGCCGCGTGGCTACCTTCCCTCCCGTCACACCAGTACCGGTGAACCCGCCCGGTGCACCACCCACACCTCCCGCCCGGCGGCTTCCTGCCACCCCCTGGCCCCGTTGTGCCTGGCCGTGTTCAGGCAAGGGTCGGCCAACTCGACTGAAACTGAAGGAGAAGCCCTGTCATGAGTGGCTACTACGACTCGGAAGGCGTCGTCTGGCTGGACGAGGCGCTTCCGGCCGCCCGGTTCCTGGCCGGGCCCTGGGACACGGCAACGCCGCACCAGGCATCCCTCCTCGTCCCGGGCCAGGCCCTGACCACCGCATGGAACAAGGAACAGGAGCACGTCGGCGCCTACACCCGTTACGCCCTGCTGCCCGGCGACCAGCCGGACACCGTCACGGGCCTGGCCTGGGTGACCCGCGACCCCGGCGGCGACGACGGTGTACGGCTGCACCTCTTCGACACGCTCAACCGGTTCGCCGCGTGCGCCGACCGCGCCAGTGCCGTGATCTGGGGCGTCGCCGTCGGCTACGAGGTCGAGTACTTCCCCGAGGTGATCACCTACACCCCCGGCACCGGCTTCACCGACGAGTCGTTGCCCGAACAGGGCACGTATGAGTTCTTCCACCCCGCACAGCGCCGCACCGCTGTCTTCACGGCGCCGACGCCCGGCAACGAGCCCACCGCGGAAGACCGGCGCCGGGTGCTGGCCGATCACTTCACCGCGGTGCTCACGGGCCTCGGCTACCCGACGGCAGTCAGCCGGGTGCGGGTGGTCACCGAGAACACTGCCTGCCCCGACTGTCTGCAACCCGCCCTCGTTCCCGCCGACGGGAACCTGGGGACCAGCGACGAGATCCGCGCCAGCGTGTGTGCGTGCCAGCGCTGCGCCGGGACCGGATTCCTCCCGCTGCCTGGCTGACGAGCGGTGCCGGGGCGCGGCACTGTAGGCCGCGGTGCCGCGCCCCGGGACCGCGGTGCTGCGCGCGGGCGTGTGAAACGTCCCGCCCCGGCATGCCTCGCCCGACGGCAGGCGTGGTGCCGCCTGGATCGGTCGTCGGCCTGTCCCGCCCGGGGGTTGACCGGTTGTGTGGGGTGGATACCGTCCTGCCCGCCGCACCGTTCCCTTCGTGCGGTCCTACCTGTCCCCGGCTGTCCGAGCGCTGCTCCGGACGGGGGGCGGGCTTCCCCGCGAGGCCGCCCCCCTTCCCCCCGGGCGGGTCCAGGCGCGGCTGTCACGAGCGCGTCCTGCTCCCAGCACAGCGAACCGATCCCGCGACCTGTCTTGACCATCCCTCCCTAAGGAGCCCTGATGCGCAAGCCCCACACCCTGACCAGAGCCTGCCCGCACCGCTGGTGCCGCTCCCTGCACAGGGTCCTCAACGCCGAAGACGTCGTCATCGCCGTAGCTTTCTCCATCTACCAGCTGGGATACCTGGCCTACCTGTTGGCGGTCACCGTCCTGGTGTCCGCTGTTGCCTCCCTTGCCGCCAGGCGCAGTGTCGCCGACATAGCGGGAGACGACGTGAAGAAGGTCGACCCGGCCGATGTGCGGACCGGCTGGGCGAATCTCGCCGTCAGCCTCGATCTGGCCTTCGCGGCACTCGGCCCGATAGCTGTCTTCGTCATCCTCCTGGCCCCGCACGACACCATGATCACGACTATGGTCGGAGGGGGACCCGCCGCCACCGTCACCAACACAGTCGGCGTGTGCGCGCTCATCCTTCTGCGTATGGCCGCGCACTACCTCGCCACGCAGCCCCGCCGCCGCAAGCGCGCCCTTGTGCCCGCCACCAACTAGCCACCGCTCCCAGCGACGCTCCACATAGCACCGGGTCGTCTCCAACCCGCCCTCTTCCCGCACTCCGCGTACGGGAAGAGGGCGGGCTGTCGTACAGGGACACCCATCGACGGGCAGGAGCGGGCCCGAGGCTTGACCAACTGCATCCCCGGCCGCCCTCGGCCACTCGGCCCGTACTCCGGCCGCCGCCCGACCCCTGGTCCGGAGTCAGTCCGCAGATGCTGACCGGCAGGGGCGGGCCCTGACCTTGGCCCGTGCCGCGCCGGCAGGTTGCGGCCCGGGCACGGCTTCGTCTGCCGCCCTCCACGGCCGTGTCCCAGTAGTCCAAGCCCCAGGCACGGGGCGCACGCCCGCACGCGGCCGGCCGCCCGCGTGCCGGGGGGCGGGCGCGCACTTCTCCCGTCGCCCCACCAGCCCCCGGCTGCCCGCCCGGGGCGCGGCCTGCCGCGACCGGTCACCCCGCTGCCACGCTGTGCCCGTTCACAGGACCGCCGCCGCCCGCCGCCCGAGCCCGGGCACGCCCACACACCACGGCCACGCGTCCGTGTCTCGGGCGGCACCGTGTCAGGCAGGCCACTTGACCACGCTATCGGGCTGGCTAGCTTCCTCCCCCGGCACCCGCCGGTCGGCGGTGGCCGCGTCCCGGCCGGGCCTGTGCTGGGTTCGCCTGCCCGATCCACTGTCAAACCTCTCGGAGGACAACTGTGACCAGTACTGACACCATCGATTTCGAGACCGTCGCCGCGTGCTTCCTGACAGCGGTGGACACCATCGAGAAGGAGATCACGGGGCTCGCGTCGTCCCTCGGGTTCCTCGACGACCTGGACCGCATCACACTGATTCCCGGCCGCCACAAGACGATCCCGCACACCGCATCGCTGCGCCGCCGCCTCGCGATCGTCGACGACCTGCTAGAGCAGGCGGGCGCCGGCGTTCTGCGCAGGGAGCTCTCCCAGCCGCTGCCGGGATCCTCGGCGCTGGTGATCCTGGCCGTCATCCACGAGGCGAAGTCGGCTGTCGAGCAGTCCCACCGGGCGGTGTGTGCCCAGGTGGAGCATCCGGCCTTGCGAGAACTGACCATGGCCGCGAACGCGATGCGGCAGGTCAACCGGGCCGTACTGGAGTCCCCGCGGCTAGCCGAACAACGCGCTGCGGCGGCGGATGCCGCCGGTGAGGCTCCGCAGAGCTGACAGGCGACAACAACGCCCTCCGCCCCGCCCTCCCGGGGCGGAGGGCGTCTGCCCTTCACCGGCTCGTCACGCGGCGGGCCGATAGCCCTCGCCCACCAGGCGGCTGCGCCGTTGTGCCGCCCCGGCGTGCTGTCTGGGCCGGTGCCCCGTAGCACACCCCCGCTGCGCCCGGCCCACTCGCCGCTCCTCCCGGGGAGCCGGCCGCCCCCCGGCGCCCCTGGCATCGTGCCGCTCCCGGGGCCCGCCGCCTGCGTTGTTCCGTGCCAGCCCGTGTCCGGTCTGCCGTGAGCACCACTTCTTGACTGGCTGTCTCCCCTGGCTACCTTCCACCCCGGCTTCCCTCCTGGTCGCGAGCCTCACCGACCTATCGACCATCCACTCCCGTTCTGAATCGGAGACGACCCGTGCACCCGGTCCGTATCCACGCCCGACGCATCTTCGGCTGGACTCTCACCCTCACCATCAGCCCCAGCGCTTTCGCGTCCCTCACCCTTGACCGCCCCCACACTCCCGACCCGTGGCCGCGTCCCGAGCCCGCGTTCGACCTGACGGTCCGCTGGGATCTGGAGGATCTGGACGCCTCGTACCTGCCCCTGCGCCGCACCCCCCGGCCTCTGCTCGCCCGCTCGGCCCTCTCGACGCGGCTACGCCCTGACCTGATGCACCGTCATTGGCTGGGCCACGTCCGGCGGTCCAGATCGCGTAGGGTCTGCCGGTGCTGGTCGCTGGGCTCGCTGGGGAGAAGGTCGTGCTCGGCGAGTTCTACGGCATCCAGGGTGTCTTCCATGATCTCGGCCAGGGAGCGGCTGGCGGTTGAGAACTCGGGTGGCATCGGACCCCATACTTGCAGTTGCTCTCTTCCCTGGTGGGCACGGTCCAGATAGGCCACACGGTAGTCGGCTCGGCGCAGCAGGCGGGCGCAAGCGATGGCGTGGTCTGCGGTGTCGATGTGCAGGACCAGCGCGTCGTTTCGGGTCGGATCGTCTTCGACTGTGACCAGGCCATGCCTGCTGACAAGTGCGTGGATGGCGGCCGGCACGGGCCGGTTGGATGGACGGCTGTTGTCCGGGAGTGGCATCGGGTCGTCTTTCGCGATGGGGAGGCCTATGCGTGGCCAACCGTACCGGGGAGGGGCTGGGCAGGTGAGGGGGTCGGTTCCGCGGCCTCTTTTGTCGGCCTTCCAGGCCCCGATGCTCGCCAGCAGCGTGGTTCCGTCCAGGCCCGCGGCTCAGTCGAGCCACTGGCTGGGGTCGTCCGGGTTCTCCAGCGCGGCGTAGTAGCTCAGGTGGGGCCCGTACTCCGGCAGCATCCCCTGAACGGCTTCCAGGAGCCATTCGACGGTGTCGAAGGCCATGCTGCGGCCCCAGGCCTCGGCGATGAGCCAGCCCACCGCGCGCAGTCCCGGGGGTTGACCGGCCGCGCGGGGTGGTTACCGTCCTGCCCGTCGCGCTGTTCCGTCTTGTGGTCCTGCCTGTTCCCGGCTGTCGAGTGGTGCTGCTCCGGCCCGGGGGTGGGCTTCCCCGCGAGGCTGCCTCCCCGTTGCCCCCCGGCGGGTCGAGGCGTGTCTCGCCCGGCCGCCCCGCCGCCCCCTTCCCCCCGGGGGTGCGCGGGGCGGCCGCTTCCCGTGAGCGGACCCGGCAGAGACAGCCGGGGCCGGAGAGTGGCCGGGCAGGTTCCCGGCCCGCGCCGGTCCGATCCCTGTCGACTACCGCCCGACACCACGGAGTAGACCGGCCCGGCGAGGTGTTGACCGGCCTGGCGGCGTGGCTACCTTTCCTCCCGTCACCCGGTCTCGCAGCCTGCCCACGGCCCCGGCCCGGCCGGGTGCCTTCCGCGGATGCCGCCACGCCCGCTCCAGGGCCCGCCCCGCCCCGCCCCGCTGCTGCGCCCCGCCACGGCCGGGCGCGGCACGACGTCCGCCCCACGCACTACAAACCCCCCTGGGCCCGGGCCCGGGCCCGCGACACCAACCGTCACGACCACGATGACCAGCACCCGCCCGCCCGACGCCACCCACTAGGGCGCGTATTCGGTCGTGATCAGTGGGTTCGGGTGAGGTCCTTGATCCAGATCATTGCGCCGCGGAGGTGGAGGCCGGCGAGGTAGCTTTCCGGGGTCTTGTCATACCGGGTCGCGATGCCTCGCCAGGCCTTCAGCTTGTTGATCAGGCGCTCGACGGTGTTCCGCTCCTTGTAGAGCTCGGCGTCGTGGCTGACAGGCCGGCCGCCCCGGCTGCCCTTCTTCTTCCGGTTGGCGGCCTGGTCCTTCTTCTCCCGGGATGACCGCCTTGATGCGGCGTTTGCGCAGGTGGGCACGGTTGCCGCGGGACGAGTAGGCCTTGTCCCCGGCGACCGCGTCGGGCCGGGTGCGAGGACGGCCGACCGGCACCCGGACCCGGACCTTCTTCAGCACGGGGATGAACTGCGGGCTGTCCGCGGTCTGGCCCTCAGTCAGGATGAACACCAGCGGGCGGCACTTGCGCTCACCGGCAACGTGGATCTTGCTGGTCTGCCCACCCCTGGAGCGCCCGAGCAGGGCTTCCTTCAGCCGGAGCTTGCGCCGGCGCCGGATGCGTCGCCGTTCTGCCCGTTTCGGGTCACCTGAGGCGTCCCGCCCGTCTTGTTCCTCCGGGCCTCCCCCTTTTGCCGGGCCTTCTCCGCCTCCTCGGCAGCCTTCTCCAGGGCGGCCATGGTGTCGGAATCGAGGTGCATCCCGGCGGCGTCGTGGTGAGCGCGCACGGTGGTGGAGTCCACACTGACCAGGGACAAGTCCACCTCGCCGCGCTTCGCGGCTTCCGCGATCACGCCCTCCATCAGAGCTTCGAAGACACCGGCGTCCCTCCACTGCCGGAACCGATTGGAGACGGTTGACCACGCACCGAACTCCTTCGGCATCTCCCGCCACTGCCCGCCCGTCCGGAATCGCCAGATCACGCCCTCGAACTGCTGCCGCAGCCGCTCCGGGTACGGGCCGTACTCGCCGATCGGCAAGTACGGCTCGATCAACACCCACTCCGCATCCGTAAGTTGCGCTCGTGTCACGCACTACGGTCTACCGGATCGGGACCCGCCGCGAAGGTGAATCGGGCAGATTGATCACGACCGAATACGCGCCCTAATGCCGCCTGACAGCCCCCGCAGCCCCCGGCTGCGCCCCGCGCGGCGCAGCCCGGGCCCCACAGCGCGCCCAACGCACCAACCGCCCTTTTCAGGAGCCCGCCATGAACGCCCCCGCCCCTGGCCCCGGTATTCGCACCGGCTTCCGCCTCACCACCGTCAGTCGCGCCATCCTCACCGACGACCTGAACATCGGCCCCGTCCGTGACGCCCTGGACGCCGCCGCCGACGACCCCGCGCTGAAGAACACCACGCTGTGCGTGTGGGAGATCATCGACACGGGCGAGCCGAGCATCCTGGGCGGCACCGTCCAGGACTGGCGCCTGGTCACCCTGGTCAACCCGTCCCCCATGCGGTACCGCACCCTGCACGACGCCGAGTGCGACCCACAGGAACAGGGCTGCTGCTTCTGCCAGCGCCGGGTACCTATCGAGCCCATCGCCTGGTGCAACCTGTTCGCCGGGCTGGCCCTCTCCCACATGTTCCACCTGTCTCCCACGACCCGCGCCGAGCTGACCGCCCTGCGCTGGCCCTTCCCGCACAACGCCGATCAGTGGACCTACCCGGGCGTGGCCGACACCGACCCGGATGCCACCCCGGACGCCACCCACGTCATCGCCCCGACCCACTGAACTCCGGGCGCAGCCGCGCTGTGAGGCCGCACCGCACCCCTACTGCCTGTCCCCCCGGGTGGTGGAGGCGCCCACCGGCCGGCCGCCGCCGACAGGCCCGGACCGGCCGCGCGCCGCCCGTCCGGTATCGCTCGCCCGTGCGCCCGGGGAAGGTGCCCGCAGCGGCCCCCGCTGCGCCCCGGCCGCTGCTTCGCAGGCCTCTACCCCACTTCTACCGCCTGCTCAGGAGAAGAACCCGCCATGACCGGTACCGAGTCCACCGACCTGGAGACCACCGCCAGGCGCCTCGCGCCGACACTGACCACCATCGAGGAGGAGATCACCCGCCTCGCGTCCTACCTCGGCCCCAGCGACAGCCTGGACCGCATCACGCTCCGGCTCATCCCCCACCAGAGGACCCCGTGGACGACAGTGCTGCGCCGTCACCTGGTCATCGTCGCTGACCTGATGGAACAGGCCACCGCCGGGCTGGACATGATGGACCTCTACCGCCAACTCCCGGGCGTCCCAGCCTTGCAGGTCCGCTGCGGCCTCGACAGTGCCAAGACCATCCTCGCCGAGGCCTACCACGCTGTGTGCCGCCGCTCGCCCGACGAGAGCCTGGACGCGGTGGACGAGGTGCTGGACACGATGCGCCAGATCAACCAGATCCTCATGCAGCACCGCAGATGACCAGGCTCCACAGCACGCCCCGTACTGCCAGGCACCGCCCTGGCCCCCCGGGCGGCTGGCGCCCACCGACCGCCCTGTTGACCCTTCTCTCGTCCTGACTGGCCCGTTCCCGCCGATACCGTCCGTCGTGTTCCGTCCTCCGGTCCCGCCCGATGCCGACTGCTGAACACCCCGCCCCCGGTGTTCCGGCCGGTACCGGGCTTGCCCGCCGGGGCCCCCGGCGCCTCCCTACCGTCCCGCAGCGGTGGGTTGAGGCAGGCCCCGTCCCGGCCGCCCCACGCACCCCCACCCCCCAGATGCGTGGGGCGACCCCGCCCGCCCTGTCCCCGCCCGTCCTGTCCCGGCCCGGCCCGGCCCGACGCCGGGACCGGGCGGGGCGGGCCGGGGTCTTGGAGGGCCTGACTGGACCCATCCCGACGGATTCCTCGAACGGTCAGTGGAATGACCGCCTCGCCGCCGCCCCCGTCGACGCCCGCCGCGAACACTCCGCCGGTAACTGCCCCTGGCTGGCCGCCCTCCACCACGCGGTCGAGGAGAAAGACCCCAGCGGCCCCACGAGGCCAACCGACGCCCGAACGCGGCGCTACAGGACCGCTACGACCCCAAGGAGCACCGTGAACATCGTGCCGCTCACCTTCCGGCAGGCCTGCGACTACGTCACAGCACTGCACCGCCACCACAGAGCCCCCCAGGGGCACAAATTCTCACTGGGTGCGGTGGCCAACGGCGCCCTGGTGGGCGTTGCCATCGTCGGCCGACCCGTCGCACGGGCGCTCGACACCGGCCTCACCCTGGAAGTCACCCGCGTCGCCACCGACGGCACCCACAACGCCTGCTCCGCCCTCTACGGCGCAGCATGGCGGACCGTACGCGGCATGGGCTACCACCGGCTGATCACGTACACCCAGGCCGGCGAATCTGGCGCCAGCCTCCGCGCGGTGGGCTGGCGGCGGGCGGCCGAGCTCTCGCCTCGCCGGGGGTGGGACACTCCCTCGCGGCGCCGGCAGGATCGTGGAACCGATCGCATCGCCCGCATCCTGTGGGAGATCACGACCGCGAAGGCGGGGCCAACTGCGCTACCCCGTAACGGAATCTGTAACGAAATCCCGTGTGAGGAGTGCGGTAACCCGATTCCCCTTCGCGCGGGCCCTGGCCGCCCGCGCACGACGTGCTCGACCCGATGCCGAGCCCGCAAGCACCGCGCCGCCCGCTCCCGGCCCCCGCCATCAGGACCAGACCTCCCGGCCCGCGGCACCCGTGCGTCCCGGCGCGCCCTCGTCCGGGGGCCCAGTCCACGGTCGCGCACCCCGGGTCGCGTCCCGGCCCATACCGGCCTCCTCTCGGCAGCCGGCCGCCACCTGCGGGCCCGGCCCCCAGGACCACCAGCCACCTGCGCGCACCGCACCCGCCACCCAACACGACACCCGTGTTGACCGGCCGTCTCCCCTGGCTACCTTGCGCCCCGGCCAGTGCCCCACCGACCACCCCACCCGCTCCGCCCCCGTCGTCCCGCCCTGAAACGGAGAAAGCCCGTGGACCCGGTCCGCATCCACGCCCAACGCATCCTCGGCTGGACCCTCACCCTCACCCTCACCCTCACCCTCAGCCCCACCGCCTTCGCCTCCCTCACCCTGCACCGCCCCCACACCCCCGACCCCGAACCCGATCCCTGGCGGCGCGCCCCACAACCGGCCGCCGTCCTCGACCTGACCCTCCAGTGGCGCATGGACGACCTCGACAGCGAGTTCCCGCCCCTAAAACGCGCACCGCGCCCGCTGCCCGCCCGGCTGCGAGCCTGGCTGCGCCCCCACCCGTCCACCACAAGCCGCGGTGACCGCATCCGCGCGTTCGGACCATGGACCGCCACCACCCTGCGCACGGTCCACGGCCTGAGCATCGAACGACTGCCCGAACACGACTGCCCCACCCACACCCTCCACCTCTACGAGCACGAGGACCGCTACGACCACGGCTACTGCGAACCCGACCAGACGTTCCCTCCCGCACCCACCCCCTGCACCTGCCCCCGCTACCTCGGCTTCCTGAGCGTCAGCGCCAGCCGCCCCGAGCGCCGCCCCACAACCACCACGGACGAACTCCCGTTCTGACCCGCTCCACACCCCCAGGGCCCGCACCCCGCCAACCGGCAGGGGCGGGCCCTGACCCGTGCCCCCTCCCGCGCCCGCCGCCCCGAGCCGCACGCCCCCACACCCCTCGCCCCCGCCCACCGACCGCCCGTCCCGACACCCGCACCTGTCTTGGACGGCCTCCGCCGGGCCCAGCCAGACGGCTTCCTCCGGCCCCACCCTCGAACAGCCAGTGAGATGACTGTCTCGCCCCCGTTTCTGCGGGCCATGTCCGTACGCCAGCCCGGCAAGCGGCTCGCCCTCGAACGTTTGGAGGCGCCAACTCTCGCCGTTCGGGTGGGGCCACTGGAGTCCGGCACCGACACGCACCCCGTCGAGACCCCACCCTGCCCGGCAACCAAGACCCGGCCCCCTACGTTCGCCCGCGCGCGGTCCGGGCACGGAGCCCCGTCCGGGTTCAGGCCCCACGGCGCACCCACGGTCCCATGCTGCGCCCCCCTTTCCCGCCATGCCGGCCGCCGCCCGTGCCTACCGGGCGCCAGGACAAGCACCCGGGCCGACGCCACCACGGCCGACCCCTGCCCCCCGGCCCGGCCGGAGGACAACCCCCGAACCCCACACCACCACCGCCCGCACGGAGAACATCCCCCCTTGACCGGCCGTATCCCGTGGCTACCTTCCACCCCGTCACGAGACCCCGGCAGACCCCAACTGCGGCCCCGGGCCCCAGGCCACGGCCCCGCCATGGGCCACACCCTGCCGGAGGCCCCGGGCCCGGCCCTGCCGCCGCGGCCCCGCCCGGCCGGCATCGGCTCCGCTCTGCCCCCGGGTCTCCCCACCCCCGCCACGGGAGAACCCGCCATGCCCCAACACCGCCGCCCCCTGTTCACCCCCCGCTACACCGCCACCGCCCTGCTGAACACCGCCACCGGCCCCCACGGCTGGCCCGACCACCACTTCGGCTACCGCCCCGGCCACCCCCTCCTCCAGGCCGCCGACCCCGACCTGCTGACTCGCCCCCTCACCTTCACCCTCGAAGCCCCCAGCCTCACCGACGCCGTCCAGGCCGCCCGCAGCATCGGCCAGCGCGCCACCACCGACCTGCACCGCACCGGCTGGCCCCGCCGCCTGCGCCGCCTGTACACCGGCGACGTCATCGCCCTCACCCCCGCGAACACCCCCCGGGAACCCCGCTACTACGCCCTCGGCCCCGACGCCACCGCCACCGCCCTGCCCCGCATCACCCCGGCCCTCCCGCTCGCCTGGGCCATCCAGAACCCCGCCATCAGCGCCCGCCTGGTCCACGCCCAGACCCTGACCGCCGACCAGACCACCTGACCAGCCACACCCGGCGGCCCGCCCCACCACAGCACGGGGCGGGCCGCCCCCGCCCGCCAACCGCCCACACCAAGGACCATCACCATGACCCCCACCCCCGCCACCCCCGCCACCCGCGCCCGCTACGAGAAGGCCCTTGGCGCCCTGACGAAGGCACAGGCCGCGTTCCTGGCCAACGCCGCCCAAAGGCCCACCCTCACCGGCGACGCAGTCCACGACACCCCCCACCAGCTCTGGATCGCCGACATGAACCAGCACGGCAACAACGTGGCCGACGCCCTGACCGAACTGGCCGACGCCAGGGAAGCAGCCGGACTCACCACCCGGGAAGACGACCAAGCCCTCCGGGAGCTGGCCGCTGACCACCGCGCGCGCATCAACGCCACCTACCCCGCCCACCTCACCACGGACCGCGCAGCCACCCCCGACACCGACAACGAGGACAACGGACCACGGTGACCACCGCGCCCCCCGCAACCGCACAGCAACCCCCACCCTGACGTCCCCGCACCCCGGCTCTGGCACTTCACCGCCGGGGCGGCCGGCCAGGCCCGGCTACGCTCCCGCGCCCCTACCCGACCGCCCCCGCACCACGGGCCCGTACCCCCTATCCCGGGGTACGGGCCCGCCGTCATGCCCGGGTGCTGCGCCTCACGGCCCCGGACGCTGCCGCATCCACGGCGCCGCCGGGACCACCGGCCCGTCCGGGGTGCCCGTCGGCTGCGCGACGCCGGGTACCTCCGACCCCGGCTGCACTACCGGATACCCACCCCCCCACCGCGCCCGGCATCCCCGGCGCACCCACCGGCGCGACCGCGGCCGCCGGTGCCGTCGGTGCCGCCGGAACACCCGGCCCGGCCGGAGGACAACCCCCGAACCCCACACCACCACCGCCCGCACGGAACCCAAGAACATCCCCCCTTGACCGGCCGTATCCCGTGGCTACCTTCCACCCCGTCACGAGACCCCGGCACGCCCCAGCCCCGGGCCCGGCCACACAGCGCCGCCCCCTGGCCGCGCACCCGCCCCGGTGGACACCCACCCCGCGGCCCACGCCACCACGGGCCGCCCGGCCACCGCACCCGCAGCCCCCGGCCCCGGGCCTGCCCAGGTCTCCCCACCCCTGCCACGGGAGAACCCGCCATGCCCACCCACGCCCTCACCACCACCCTCACCCCCTACGCCATGACCCCGCTGCTGAACATCGCCACCGGCCCCCACGGCTGGCCCGACCACCACTTCGGCTACCGCCCCGGCCACACCCTCGTCCAGGCCGCCGACCCCCGCACCCTCACCCAGCCCCTCACCTTCACCCTCGAAGCCGCCGACCTGCACGAAGCCATCACCCGCGCCCACAGCATCGGCCGCCGCCTCACCACCGACCTGCACCGCAACGCCTGGCCCCAGCACCTGCGCCCCCTCGTCACCGGCGACGTCATCGCCATCGCCCGCCAAACCAACCCCCAGGAGCGCCACTACTACGCCCTCGGCCCCTACAGCACCGCCACCGCACTGCCCGGCATCACCCCCCCGCTCCCGCTCGCCCTGGCCATCCAAAACCCCCTCACCCGCGCCTGCCTCATCAACAGCCGACTCTGATCCAGCCCCGTCCCGACCGGACAGAACCC
The DNA here is from genome assembly GCF_001888885.2 of Streptomyces viridifaciens. Classification (NCBI taxonomy): domain Bacteria; kingdom Bacillati; phylum Actinomycetota; class Actinomycetes; order Kitasatosporales; family Streptomycetaceae; genus Streptomyces; species Streptomyces viridifaciens. The sequence goes on along the minus strand of NZ_CP090840.1, from coordinate 78,543 downwards.
AACCCGTACCGCCCCACGCCAAGGGCCCGCACCCCCCAAGGGATGCGGGCCCGCCGCCATGCCCGAACGCTGCGCCTCACGGCCCCGGCCGAGGCCGCATCCACGGAGCCGCAGGCGCTGCAGGCGCCGCCGGGGCAGCCGGGGCAGCCGGGGCGCCCTGCACGTGCGGCCCCGCCACCGTCCCCGGATACTCGCCCACCCCCACACCCCCAGGCGCCGGATACCCGCCCACCGGCCAGCCCGCCGCCGGCTGCGCCCCGGCATCCACCACCGCACCCGTGAACCGCCCCGGCACCGCAGGCTCGGCGTAGAACGTCAGCCGCACCGACGACTCCACCACCACGCTGGTGTTCTCACCCACCAGCACCACCTGATCCCGGCCCTGGACCCTCCGATACGACACCAGCCGCATCCCGTGCACCAACGGCCCGTCCGGTCCCTCCTCCGTCACCTCCAAGGCCCGGCCCAGCCACGTCGGATCCACCTCACCCGCCGTCACCTCAGCAACCTGCACGGCCACACCCCCACCCGCCCCGTCCCAACCCGGCCACCCGCTCACACCCTGACCCCGCCGGGCACCGCAGCGCCGCCAGAACCCACACCGCCCGCCACACCGCCCGCCACCGGGCCCGGCACCGGGCCCGCGGCCGGGGCCGCCCCGCCCGCCCCCGGCCGCGCCCCAGGCTGCGCCCCGCCGGACGGGCCCGCCTTCCCACCGCCCTGCACCACATCCCGGGCCCACGTGAGCATCCGCCGCAACTCACCCAGATCCACACCCAGCCGCTCGGCCACCTCACCCTCCCGAGCCCCCAAAGCCCGCATCCGCGCCGCGACCCGAGCCCCCCGCTCCCACCCCACCCGCTCCTCCCGCCCACGAGCCTGCTCCAGGTCGACGATCTGCCTCCCGATCCCCGCGAGCGCCTTGCCGGTGTCCTCCTGACTCGCGATGAACTCCTCCGCCGCCTCCAGCAGACGCTGCTCCCGCTCCTGGAACCGCACCTGCAGCTCACGAGCCCGCTGCCGCGCCGCTACCGAGACCGCCGCCTTCCGCGCCGCCACCGCCACCACCCCTTCCCGTCCCTGTCAGCACCGGCCTACACGACCGGCCGGCCGCTCCCGCCACCCACCCCGGGTGTGCCCTCGCAGCCACGCAACCCGCGCACCCGCTACCCGCCCAACCCGGCCCGGCCCCGGATCCCGCCCGACGGGATCCGGAGCACAGCCCCGAACCGAACTTCCCACCCGGCGAAACAGGCCCCCGGCGCCCTCCATCCGGCACCCTCACACCGCGCTCACCACCTGTGGCCAGCAAGGACGTCGCGCATCACTGCCAGCGGGCCCCGGCGCGGGGTCAGCACCGGGCCGGTTACAGGGCCCTGCATAGGGGGTCGGAGTCGATGACAGCTCTTGCATCTTTCGTGTGCTTTCCCGACGGTGGGCCCGTGACGGTCGACATGGGCAGCCTCAACCCGGGGGACGGCTGGCGTTATTTCGCGCGCCAGGTCGCCTCCGGCGACGAGGTGCGTCTGCGCGGCCGTGACCTGGCCGAGCACCAGAGGACCGCCGGGATTCCGCCCGGCTGGTGGGTGGGCCGGGCGGCCACCGTGCTGGGCGTTGCGGGAGCGGTGACCGAGCCTCAGATGCGCGCCCTGTACGGGGAGGGCCTGCACCCCCGGGCCGAGGAGATCACCGCCGAGCGGCTGCGCGCCGGCGACAGCGCGCGCAAGGCTGTGCGCGCCGCCCGGCTGGGCGCCAGGTACTACCAGTTCGGCAGCACACCGACCGAACTCGCCACGGCGGTCCAGGGGAAGATCGCCGCCCTGGAAGCCAGGACCGGCCGGGCGGCCACCGCGAAGGAGCAGCAGCAGGCGCGCTGGAGCGAAGGCGCCCGCGCCTTTCGCGCCGAGTACCGGCGCGACCCCAAGAACGGCGCCGAACTGGGCCGCTACATCGCCCGCCAGCTGCGCCCGGCACGCCAGCCGGTGGCCGCCTGGCACCCGGTCTTCCGCCCGCCCTCCAGCGTGGACCAGCTGTGGGCACTGGGCGACGAGAGTGTGCGCGCGGCTGTCGAGCAGGCCCACGACGAGGCCATCGCCATCACGCTGGCGTGGATCGAGGACCACGCGCTGGCCACCCGCTCGGGCAAGGGAGGCATCGCCCAGCAGGATGTGCCCGGCGGTCTGGTTGCCGCCCAGTTCAGGCACTTCGACAACCGCTGCGGCCAGGCGCTTCTCCATGACCACGTGCTGATCGCCAACCGGGTCCAGGCCGCCGACGGGCGCTGGCGCACCATCGACGGACGCCTGCTGCTGGCCCAGATGGTCGCCGCCTCCGAGCTGTACAACGAGGAGGTCCTGCGCCGGGTCTGCACCAGGCTGGATTTGGCCGTCGAGGAACGGATACCGGCGCCCGGGCGCAGGCCGGTGATGGAGATCGCCGGCGTGGACCCCGCCCTGTACGGCGCCGACGGCGTGCGCGCCCGCGCGATCCGCGAACGCCTCGACCAGCTGGCGGACGACTACCGGCTCCGCCACGGCCGCCAGCCGGACGCCAAGACGCGCATCGCGCTGATGGATCAGGCCGCCCGCCAGACCCGCCCCGCCAAGAAGCAGGCCAGGCCGCTGCACACACTCCTGCAGATCTGGCGCCACCAGGCCGTCGAAGCCGCCGGCGAACAGCGCGTCGACGACCTGCTCGCCACCGCCCGCACCGCGGCCCGCAACCTCCACGGCGACCAGGCCCCGCCCGAACTCGACCTCTACCTTGCCGCCCGCGACGTCGTCGGCGCGGTCTCCCGGCACCGGGCCGTCTTCTCACGCCGCCACATCCTCGCCGAGGCCCGCCGCTACACCACCCGCACCACCCGCGGGCGCGGCGGCCAGGGGTGGGCCGAACGCATCACCGACCACGCCCTGGCCCGTGTGTGCGTCGACCTCACCCCGCCCGACATCAACCCGCCCTTCGCGCCCCTGGCGCGCCCGGACGGCACCAGCATCTACCGGCGCCGCCAAGGCGAGCTCTACACCACCCGCGCCTTGCTGGCCGCTGAGGACCGCATCGTCGCCGCCGCCCGCGCCCGCATCCCCGCGGCCTGCGACCACGCCACGTTCACCCGCGTCCTCGAACGCCATCAAGGGCCCCTGGACGCCGGGCAGAGGGCCATGGCCGAGGCCTTCGCCACCGCGGACCGGCGCCTGGTCGCAGCGATCGGCCCCGCCGGCGCGGGCAAGACGACCGCGATGCGCCTGGCCACGGCCGCGATCACCGCCGCCGGACGGCGCGTCATCGCCCTGGCCCCCTCCGCCCGCGCCGCCCACGTCCTGGGCGCCGAGATCGGACACGGCGCGCACACCCTGCACCTGTGGCTGCGCCGCCAAAAGCTCGCCGACCACGGCCGCCTGGTCCTGCCCCATGGCGAGCGCCTGCGCCCGGGCGATGTGGTCCTGGTGGACGAAGCCGGCATGGCCGCCACCCTCGACCTCGACCAGGTCGTGGCCCGCGCGAAGGACGCCGGCGCCCACGTGCGCCTGATCGGCGACCCCGCCCAGCTCGCCGCCGTCGAATCCGGCGGCGCCCTGCGCCTGCTGCAGACCGAGGTCGGCGCACTTCACCTCGGCGCCGTCCACCGCTTCCGCGCCCCCGGCGAAGCCGACGCCTCCCTGGTCCTGCGCGACGGCACCCCCCACACCGCGTTCACCTGGTACCGCGAGCACGGCCGCGTCACCGGCGGCACCACCACCGACATGCTCGACGCCGTCTTCACCGCCTGGCGCACCGACGTCGACGCCGGCCACCACACCCTGATGATGGCCCCCGACCGCGACCTGGTCGCCCGCCTCAACACCCGCGCCCAGGCCCACCGGCTGGCCCGCGGCGACATCCGCCCCGCCCGCCTCAAACCCGCCGCCCGCCTGCGCGACGGCCACCTCGCCCACCCTGGCGACCTCATCGTCACCCGCCGCAACCGGCGCACACTCGTGTGCCGGGGCGGCAAGGACTTCGTCAAGAACGGCGACGTGTGGTGCCTGGAGGGCTACACCTGGCGCGGCGACGCCATCGTGCGCCACACCAGCCACCACGGCCGCCTCACCCTGCCCGCCGACTACCTCACCGAGCACTGCGAACTCGGCTATGCCTCCACCATCCACCGCGCCCAGGGCATGACCGTCGAGCGCTCCCACGCCCTGCTGACTGCCCGCACCACCCGCGAGGCCGCCTACGTCGCGGCCACCCGCGGCCGGGCCGGCAACCGCCTCTACATCGCCCTCGAGGACGACCAGGACCTCGGACACGTCCTGGAGCGGATCGCCGCCCACAGCGCCTACTCCAAGAGCGCCCGCCAGAGCCTGCGCGAGGAACAGCAACGCGCCTGGGGCATCGTCCAGCTGGCCGCCGAGTACCAGGACGCGGCCCAGCGCGCCGACGAACTGCGCTACCGCGCCGCCGCCCACCAGACGCTGGGGCCCGCCGCCGCCCAGCTCGACATCGACGGCGCCTTCACCGCCGTCGCAGGCGCCCTCGCCCGCGCCGAACAGGCCGGCTTCACCCCGGCACGGATCCTCGCCGCCGCCCACGCCGAAGGCACCCTCACCGGCGCCGACGTGCCCGGCGCCGCCCTGGCCTGGCGCATCGACCGCCGCGTCAAGGCCGCCCGCGCCGCCGAAGCCCAGGCCGACGCCGACCCCCACCCCAACCGGCGCCTGCTGCGCGCCCTCGACGACGCCCAGCTCGAGCGCCTGGCCGCCCTCGCCGCCGACCACCGCGCCCGGGCCCTGACCGAACTGCACGCCGCCGACGCTCAACTCGCCTCCCAGCCCAAGCCCGTCACCGCCCATGGCCGCCGCCACGCCCCCTGGCCCGAGCGCCCCCACGGCCCGCTCACCGCACCCGACCTCGCCCACCGCCTCGCCGTCACCCGCCGCACCGCGCGCCGCGCCGCCGACGAAGGCGACCACCGCACCGAAGTCGCCGCCGCGCACACCCTCGCCGGCCTGCGCGACGAACACCGCCTGCGCCGGGCCATGCCCTGGCGCGACCGGGCACGGGAGGACTACCAGCGCCGCCTGGACCACTCCCCGGCCCACAGCGCCGACCCGCCGGCCGCCGCCCGCGAGCACCTCCACCGCGCCCGCCGGCGCACCGAGGCGGCCCACCACGCCTGGCAGCGCGCGGATGCCGTCACCGCCCGTATCCACGCCGAACGCCGCCTGCGCCACCGCCTGCCAGACCACCAGGCCCACACCGAACCCGGCGGCGACCTGCCCCACTGGCTCACCCCCACCGCAGCCCTGGCCGACCACCTCACCCCGGCCCGCTGGCGCCACCACCTCACCGAGCGCCGCGACATCATCGACCGCCACCTGGCCGCCCGCGGCGCCCAGCTCGCCGCCGACACCCCGCCCTGGGCCCGCCCGCTCGGCCCCCTCCCGCCGGCCCAGGCCGGGGCCGCGCTGCGCGCCGACTGGGAACGCACCGCCGCCCTCCTGGACGCCTGGCGCGCCGTCAACTCCGTCCCCGACACCACCCCCGGCCTCGGCCCCCGCCCCGAGGACCCCCTCCACGGCGCCGCCTACGACAGCCTCGAACAGCGCATCCACACCCTGCGCCACCGCATCCGCACCGCCCACCAGCACCGCCACTTCGGGCCCGGCGACCTGGCCCGGCAGGCCCTGGCCCACTTGGCCCGCCTGCGCCTGCTGCGCGCCGCCACCGCACCCCACCCCGCCGCACCAGCCCACCCGGCCGGCCGGCAGCCCGCACCCGCCGCCGGCCCCGCCCGCCTGCCCGCCGTCCAGCCCCTGCTGCCCCAGGCCGAACGCCTCGCCCTCGCCGCCCTCGCCGCTGCCCTCACCCACACCGCGGCCCCCGAGGAATGGGTCGAGCAGATCCCCGCCCCCGACGAGGACGACACCGCCCAGCAGCACCTCTACCAGCGCCTGGTCGCCGCCATCGCCGACTACCGGATGCGCCGGCACGTCACCGGGGCGGACCCCCTCGGCCCTCCCCGCGAGGACCACACCGCCGACGAACGCCAGCACCTGGCCCGCGCCCTCGACCTCTACCAGCGCGCCCGCATCGACGACCGCCTCCATCTGCTGCGCCTGCGCCGCGAGGCCGACCGCCAACGCCTGCAGGCCGCCGCCCAGCAGGCTGCCACCGCCTGCCCGGCACCCGCCCGGCCTACACGCCCCGGCTCCCCGGGGCGCCCGCGCCGCCCCGGGCCGCGGCGCCGCCGCTGACCGGCACCCGCCCGCCCGGCGCGCCGGCATCCCGCCCGGGGAGGGGCCGCGCGCCGCTCCCGCGCACCGGGAGCGCGCCCCCGCCGAGATGGCCCACCCCGGCCCGCCCCCCGCAACCTCGAGGGTGACCGCGGCCCCCGGCAAGCAGAGGGAAACCCCACCATGGCGGCGCCAGCACAACCCCAGCCCGCGCACTACGCGCTGACCAGCGTCTACACCGACTACCGCCTCGCGGGTGCCGAAGGCCCCGCGCTGCTCACCGGCGACCCGTTCCTCGCCGCCGAGTTCTTCCTGCGCCACGACCGCGCCGGCCACCTCGACGTGCTCACCGAAAGCGCCTTCGACGGCGGGCGGCTGACACCGTGCCTGCCCGCCGAGATCCTCGACCGGGCCCTGCGCGAGCTCGCGCACGACGACCCGCGCCGCAGCCTGCTTGACCACGCTCAGTCCCAGTGGCTCGAACACCGCCTCTACCCGCCCGGCGACCCGGCGGAGTGGGAGGACGACGAGCCCTCCTGGGAACGGGCGGGAACAGCGTGGGGCGCCGCCTTCGGCCCGCGCCTGCCGCTTCCCGAGGCCCAGGTCCTGGACCGCCTCGCCGAGGCGGCCCCGCCCCGGGGCGAGGGACGGCACAGCTTCAGCTCGGCGGCGTTCGCCATCGCCCGCGCGATCCGCCAGAGCGGCACCCCGGCGCCGCAGGCCAACCCGGCCCTGCTGCGCGCCAACGCCCAGCTTCTGGACCGTGCGCCGCACCGCGAGCCCGCCGTACGGGCCGCCGCCCAGTGGTACCTGGAGCAGCTGGCCGCCACCGGCCCGCTCACCGCCCGTCCGCCCGCACCCGCGCGCGGGGCCGGCCACGACACAGGCCCGGATCCGGACGCCGCCGCTCCCGCCGACGACCCGGTGGACGCCCGGGCACTGCTGGAGGACGCCGCCCGCGAGGAGCTGGACCGTTGGGGATTCGACGAGACAACCCGCACCCGGCTGGAGAACACCGTCGCCCGCACCCGCGTCAGCGTCGAGGTGCAGCTGCCCGCCCAGCCCGCCAGCGACGTCCAGGCCGCGCTCCTGTGGCGCCGCATGGTGCCCTCCGCAGCCCGGGACGGCCGCGACTGCGACCAGTTCCTCAACAGCGCATTCGACTACGCCGCCCATGCCCGCCGGGAAGCGGAGGCCGGAACGAGGTCCGCCGGCGACACCGGGAGCGTGCGGGCCGCCGAGGAACTGGCCTACGAAGTGCAGGGCCGCCACGCCATCCTGGGCCGCCTGTACGCTCTGGCCCGCGCCGAGGACGCCGCCGAGGCACTGGAGATTCCCCTCCACGACGCGGCCCAGCGCTCCGCCGAAGCGGCGGGCCGCTCCGAGCAGGAACACGGCGCACAGGGCTGGGAGGCCCACGCCGCCGGGCAGGCCGCGCTCCTGAACACCTACGACAGCGCCAAACGCGTCGTGGACCAGAGCCTCGAGCAGCAGCGGCGCACCGTGCGCGCCACCGTGGCCGCTCACTTCCCCCGCCCGACCCACCACCTGTACGAGGACCTCTTCCGCGGCGTCGACGCCCGCGCCCTGACAAAGGCGCGTACCGCCTACGCCGCGGCCAGCAACCAGCTCGACCACCTCACCGCCCGCGCCGCCGACCCCCATGAGACGCACAAGCCCAGCGACGAGAACCTCGCCGCCACCCGCGACCTCGCGGCCAAAGCCCAGCAGCGGTGGGAGGACCTGCGCAGCCGCGAATGGCCCGCCGCCCAGGCGGCCATGCGCGTACTGCGGGCCGTGATGGACCTGCCCGCCCCCCGGCAGCCGACCGACGACGGACTCGAGCGCCTGGCCGCACACCGGCGCACCCTCACCGAACGCCTCACCGAGAACCTCAACCCCGCACCGCCCGCACCCGCGCCCGTGGCGCCGGCACGTGCGTCCGCCCACCCCCAGGCCCGCCAGCAGACGGCACGCCCGGCCCCTTCGGCAACCCAGCGAGGTGTGCGGTGACCGGCCACCACCAGGGCGCGCGCGCCGCAGACTGGCGCCACCGGGCCCAGTGCCGGCAGGAGGACCCCGAGCTCTTCTTCCCCTTCGGCCCCTCCGGCACGGTCACCAACCAGACCAGCCAGGCCAAAGCCGTCTGCGACCGCTGCCCGGTACGCGCCGAGTGCCTGACATGGGCTCTGGAGACCGGCCAAAACTGCGGCGTATGGGGAGGTCTGGACGAAGACGAATTGCGTGCCATCCGCCAGCGCGCCGCCCGCCGCAGGAAGCGCGAGAGCACGGCCAAGTCCGCTCCCGGCAGGACCACCGCCCCCCGTCCGCAGAGCCCCCAGCCCACGGCACCCGCCGTCGGTACGTCCGGCTGACCCCGCCGCCGCACCGCGCCACCCCGGGTGCACCGCGCTGCCGTCCACTCGAGCCCCGCCCGCCCCGCCTACGGAGCCCGCCTGCCACGCGATACGGTGTGCATCCGACACCACCCCAACCACCCCAGCTGCCAAGAGCGTTGGCCCGCCACCGGGTCAAGGGGAAAGCCGCGGAGCAAAGAGTGTGACCATGACTGCCCAGCACTACCGGCGCCTGTATGGGCACGCCGAGCTCCACGCCGTGCACCTCATACGCTGTGCCAGCGCGGGCCGCCCCCTCCTGCCCGCAGCCGACGAGGCCATGGCACTCCTGGCCGCGCAGCATCCTCCGCTCACCGCCCACGACGCGGCCCTGGCCACCGTCGGAGCCCTCGCCCGGCTCTCCTACGCGGCACTGAGGGCAGCGGCCCCCGACACCCGGGAGCCGGCGGCCGACCGATGGCCGCCCGTCGCACCCTGCGCCCCGGTGCCGGAGCAGGTACGCGCGATCACCGCGGCCCTCGACCGCCACGACTGGGATCTGCTCGCCGTCGGCGCCCATCCCCACGGCCACACCAGCGTAGAACTGGCCCGCCTGGCCATGGCTGAACAACTGCCCACGGGCAGGCCCCTACACGAAAGCGCCCTGGGCCCGCTCGTGCGCGCGCTCGCCCACGGCCCCACCCCTCACGCCGCGCTGATGTCGGTGCTGTCGGCCGCCGTCGAACTGGCGCTGTCATGCCTGTGCGAACTCGTCGTGCGCGGCGCCCCGGGCCAGGGCGACGAAGCCACGCTCGCCCGGCTCCTCGACGACTTCGAGCTCCACAAGGTGACCCACACCGCCGGCACCGCACCCGCCTGACACCCCCGCCAGCCCGTATCCGCACCCGAGCCGCAGGGCCCGCGCTGCGACAACACCCGCCCGGATGGGGCAAGGCCCGCGCCGGCCGCCACGAACCTGCCTTTCACCAACAGGACATGACGGTCCTGTATTGGGCAGGGTGTTTCGGGGGCCGGACCAACTTCTGTGACGAGGTGGCAGTGAGTGTTGCCGTCCGCATGTGAGTCGGCCTACCGTCGCTGACCGGTGTCTGCATTCTCCCGCAGAGCGTCACTTCCGGACCCAGGGCATCTCCGTCGACCCGGGCTCGGTGAGAAAGCCCTCGATGCCCCACTCACGGCCCCAGTTCCTGCCCGCCCAGTCATCGCCGGGCGACCAGAGCGGGCGGGGCAGCGGAGGCCCCCACACGTCAGGGTCGGCGCGTACCAGCAACTCGGCCTCTGCGGCGTAACCGCCGGTCAGCACGGTGAGCAGGAATTCCGCGAAACCACCGTCGAAGTGGTCGAGTCGGTCGTCGTAGAACACCGTCACCGGCCACTGCTCTGGGTCCGGACCGGTTGTCAGCCAGCAGCACTGCTGGTGGTTGCTGTTCCAGCCCCAGGGCAGCAAGCCGCCGGGGTCTGGGAACACCGGGGTGGGGTCCTGCTGGTCCCACCATTGCTCCTCGCCTTCGACCTGATCGCGGAGGTTGATGTCGGCCTCGATGCGCCATCCCGCCATCCCGCCCGGCACGTCGGGGAAGCGTGAGTTCCTCTTCGGTGTGAACACACCCCACTCGCCGTTCAGGTTCACCCCGCCGTAGAGGTCGATGAACGCGCGGTAGTCCGAGGGTAGTTGGACGCCCAGATCAACGGGCGCCAGCTCCCACGGAACCTGTGCCGGGGTGTACACCGGCTCTCCCATGAGCGCTCTTAGCCGCTTCCATGCCTCGGTCATCGCCCACCCTCTTGCCAGCCGTCGGCCCGTTGGACGCTGCACTCTAGGCGACGGCTCCGACACGAGGTCGCCCCGGTGGTGAGTGTCACCGTTCACAGAAGGTAGACCGGAACCGATCTGACTCTCCGTAGCTGCGGCACACCACCTGGGTCAGAACCCCGATCATCTTGCCGAAAGCAACGGTCCGGACCACACGCCCGGCAGCGGCCCGCCGCGCATACCGGCCGGTACGAATGCGCTCTTGTGCCCCCCGATAGCGTGAATCAGACCAGCATCCATGCCACTGGGGGGACGAGGATGTCGCGCAGCCATGCCGCCCTGGCCACACGGACCACGCGCGCCCACCACCCGGCGCCGCGGCGACCCCGTGCGGCCGACCGGAACCCTGCCCCGGCGCTGTGTCCGCGCCCACCCGGCGCCGGCCCGTCGGCCCCGCGCCCTCCCGGGGCCTTTCGACGGCTGCCCGAACCGGCCGGACGTACCAGCCCTCGGCCAGGCTGCGCTCCAGCGGCGCCTAGACGCCGCTTCTCCCGCTAAGCCCCCCGCACCACCCGTGCCTGCTGTTCCGACCGGAAACAGCAGGCACGTTCTTCCACGCGCCCTCTTCCTGCCCCGCCGCAGGAAGCGGGCCCCGCCAGCCGGGTACGCGGCCCCCGCCGCGTATCGCCGGCCATTCCCCGAAGGACACACACCCCGTGACCGCCGCCCCAGCCGCCTACATCACACGCCCCGCCCTCGTGCGCGGCCCTCACGTCGTGCCGGCCTCCCACATACGCGACGACATCCTCGCCCAGGACCCCGACAACCCCGACGCGGACAAGATCAGGAGGGCGACGGCCAACCTGCCCGGTACCCGCCGCTACTTCCACGACTACACTTCCGTCACCGCCGAGCGCACCGCAGCCGAACGCAAACGCCACGTCCTGGACACGCTCCTGCCCGCGGCCGAGGAAGCCGTCCGCCAGGCCCTCGAAGCCGCCGGCCTGGAACCCGAGCAGGTCGACTGCCTCATCGTCACCAGCGCCACCGGCGACATGCTGCCCGGTTTGCACCAGCACCTGCTGAACACCCTCGGCCTGCGCCCCGACACACGGCTGCGGGCCACGGCCCAAGCCGCCTGCATGGGCGGCGCCCTGGTGCTGATCACCGCGGAGGAGTACCTGGCCCGCCACCCCGACCACAACGTCGTCGTGGTGGCCGCCGAGCACCTGTCCTCCATCCACCAGCGCAGCAGGACGTCCCTGGACGACCAGATCTTCAAAGCGCTGTGGGGTGACGCCGTGGCCGCGGCCGTCGTCGCCACCCGCCCGCTGGGCCGCGAGGCGTGTCTGCGCATCGACCACAGCAAGGAGATCACGCTGCCCGGCACCCTGCACCGCTACCAGAAGGAGACCGACCACCTGGGCGACCACTTCGCGAGCACCCGCGACTCCCTGCGCTCCGTCAGCGACCTGACCCCTGCGCTGCGCAAGTGGCTCGACGATGTCGCCGCCGGGGGACTGGACTTCGGGGTCCTGCACCCCGGCGGGCCGCAGATCCTCGCCAAACTCGGCCGGGCGCTGGGCGTCGACGAGGCGTTCACCGCCCACTCCGCCGACGTCCTGGCTCAAGAGGGCAACCTCGGCGGCGCAACGATCTTCTCCGTCCTCGACCGCACCTACGCCACCGCGCCCGCCGACGGCGCCCGCGGACTGGTTTTCGGCCTGGGCCCCGGCGTCACCCTCGCAGCGCTCCTGGTGACCTGGACCCAGCCGAACGCGGCGCCAGCGCAGGCGTGACGAGCGGCGCGGCAGCCCGCCCCACCGGGCACCGCGCCCCTTCGGGCCCCGCCATCCGGTGCTGCGGCTCCCGCACCAGCACCGCCGCCCCGGGAAACGCCGGCCGAAAGCCCGCCCGCCCGTACGAGCGGGCCAGCTGCGGCGTGGCGGGCACCGCCGCCAGCCCTACCCGCTGTTCGTCGGCCCAGGCCAGCACCGCGAATACCAGCTCCCGGGTGGCCTGACCGTCTCGCCCGCCCGCCAGGCACGCCACCTCCGCCCACGCCCCGTCCCGCCGAAGGTGGCGCAGCACACGGCGCAACTGCGCGCCCGCGGGCGCCGCCCGCGCCAGGAAGGCCAGCTGCCACACCAGCAGGCCCGCGCCCGTCTCCAGGCCCGCCAGCGCGCCCGCCGGCGCCGAGCCGCCGCCCGCGCCGGCGGCACCGGCCAGCGCCCCCGCCCCCACGAGCGGCAGCAGCGCCACCCACAGTCCCAGCACGGCCGCCGGTAGCGCCACCGCGCCCCGCAGCACGCGGCGCCCCCACGCCCCGTCCTGACGCACAGTCACCGTGGCCGGGCCCACGGCCAGGACCATTCCCGAGACCTGCTGCAGGACGGCCTGCACCAGCCAGAAGGGGACGAACAGGCGCCACAGCCAGCACGGGCGCGCCCCGGGCGGGGCGAAGGCGTTCGCGAGGACGGCGGCGAGCACGGGAAGGTCGCGCCAGCGGGCCCGCAGCCGAGCGGGGACCGCGGCCGCCGTGTGCCCAGCGGATGTGCGTGTCACCGGGCCCACACCACCGGGCCCGTGCTCTGCTGCGCCAGTGCGAGCCGGGCGGCCTGGGCACTGGCGTGCTGCAGGTGCCCGCGGGCGGTGCCGATGACCATCCCGGGAGCAGCGGTGGGGTCGCTGGCGGCTTGGGAGATGGCGGTGGTGGCCGAGCGCACGTGGTGCACGATGGTGGCCTCCACCAGTTGCTTGGCGCCCGAGCGGGCCAGTCCCGGCTCGCCCCGCCGGTAGATGGACCACACCGTGTCGGCGTCCATCCCCTGCGGGTCCGCACTGCGCCGGTGGGCGTCCCAGACGACCAGCACCGGATCGATCGCGCCGCCGGAGTCGACGGCCCGCACGATCGCCGTGTACAACTCGGCCCGGCCCGGCTGGTTGAAGTCCTGCGCGCGCAGCCACGTGCGCACGCCCTCCACCTGGCCCGGGTCGCGCAACAGCGAGCCGAGTACGGCGTCCTCGGTGAAGGCAAACTCGCTGGTGCGCGGCCGCGCAGCGGGCGGCAGACTGGCGCCGGCCCCCTCGGGGCGGCCCATCGCCTGCTCCCACCGGTCCTCCAACCGCTGCAGCAGCGCGAGGGTCTCATTGATCCGGGTAGAGGCGGCCAGCGCACCGGGATGGTCGAGCGCACGCTCGACCATGTCGCCGCTCGCGGCGACCAGACGCTGGATGCTGGACTGCAGGACCCGCTGTCCGAGCTGCGCGGCCCGCTCCGGGTGCGGGACCCGGTGCACGCCGGTCATGTCGCGGATCTGGTGGGCCACCACAGGCCACAACTCCTGCGGCGTCCCCCAGCCCTCCACCGCCGCCTTGTGCTGCAGCTGCTGGTACAGCATCTTCGCCAGGACCTGCGTCCGCTCCTCGGGGCGGCGGATCGTCACCGCCGGGTGCGAGGCCAGGCTCTCCTCCACCAGCACCCGGTACATCTGCCCGTAGGCAGGGTCGATGAAGTCGGTGGACTTCAGCCAGCCCCTCAGACGCTGCGCCTCCTCGGGACGGGCCAGCACCGCCGCCAGCACCGCCCGCTCCGCCAGCTCCCCGCCTACACCGACCGTGCGCTCCAGGCTGGCCTGGGCCACCACACGCCCGTAGGCGGCGGCGTTGGCGGCGTCGGGCACGTTACGGGGCAGGGGCAGATCGGCGACATAGGCGGCGACCTCCTGCCATGCCTGGGTCGACATCGGCCAACCCTGCACGGTGGCGGTGTGGTAGAGCTGCTCGAGGACCGCGCGCTGCAGTGCCGCGCTGCGCAGGTGGGCCGGCTGAGAGAGGATGTCGGCGCGGGCGTAGAGGCCGTGGTCGGTCAGCGCCCGATAGATCTCCTGGTCCCAGAAGCTGTCGAAGTCCTCCGCCCGGATCCAGTCGCGTACCTCCAGGGCCCGGCGCGGGTCCTTGAGGATCGCCCCCAGCAGCGCCGCTTCCGCGTACGCCGACGCCGGGGCGCTCACACCGAGTCCGCGGTGTGAGCGGCCTGCGCGGCCAGGGCCCAGCGGCGGGCGTCCTCGTCCAGGACCGCGCCCGCCGCCTCGTTCAGCGGTTCCCAGCAGTCCTTGCCCGCGCGCCACCACCGGTCGAGGTAGCGCACCGGGGCGCCGGTGAACTCGCCCAGCGCGGTGGCCTGGCCCTCGTCGAGAAGGGCGCGCATCTCCTCCAGTCCCACCGGCTGGGAGCGCAGCCGGTCGGTGCGGGCGGCGGCGAAGTCCGCCAGCGAGGAGAGCTGATGGTCGGTCAGTGCCATGTGCGGGCCTCCCGGGTCGGCGGCACGGGATCGACAGCGCCGCCCGGCACCGCCGGGCGGAGGCCGTCGAAGTACCTGGGCCCATCAAAAGCACGGGGCCGCCGGACCCTCGGGCCGCGCGGGGCGCTGATCCCGCCTGCCGGGATCCGGTGCCGCCGTCTCCCGGGGGCCGGGAGGCGCGGGGCGCGGCGCGGCGCGGCGCCAAAGCGCCGGGTGCACTGTTGGACGCGATCCGGCCCGCCCTGGACCGGTCCCCCTTCCGGGGCGGCGGCCCCCCAGTGCCGGCCGCCCCGGGATCCAGACACAGTGCGACGGGAAGGCACGGGCGTGAACCGGGACGACGTCGGTGACGAGGAGTGGGACGCGGTGCTGGGACGGCAGACGCAGGAGGGCGCGGCCGACGACGAGGACGGCTACGAGCACCGGCACGCACGGGGCTGAACCTGTACCGGGGCCGGGACGGCGAGGTCGAACGATGGGGGCAGGAGCGCGGTGAGGTATCCGGTGGAGCAGGCCATGGCCCACGCCGCGCCGCTGCGCCGGCCTGCCATGTCCGGCGGGGTGCGGTGCTGATGCCCGGGCCCGGCGGCACGAGCGCGTCACCGGATCCGCGGTGGCGCCGCGCTCGGCAAGGCCCTGGCCGGGCACCGTGGCTGCTCGTGCCCGAGAGCGAGCGTCAGCTCGGCTCCGATCAGCTCGGCGCACCCCTGCGGGATGCCGAACAAGGCGGCGCCGACGCCGGGGCCTCCTGGCAGTGCGGCAGCACGCTCTACACCCTCATCCGCCACCGTGAGAGCGCCCACCTGTACGCCGTGCGCTCCTCGGGCAGCCTCACCGCCCTCGCGCTGGGCGTCCCCACCGACCGGGCCGAGGCGGCCTGGCGGCTGCTCACCTGCGCCCAGGCCCCGCAGGAACCCCTGGCCCAGCTCGCCCTCGAGGACCTGGTGGCCGCCGGTTTGGCCCAGCGCGGCGCGCTGGACGAGCTCGACGCGATGGAACGCGCCCGCTACCGGGACGGCCGGGCGTTCGTGGACTTCGCACGTGCCAGCGGCGTCCTGCCCGAGGCCGAGGCCGAGCGCCTCACACGGGACGCGGAGCCCGACCCGGTGCGCCTGGACGCCGTGGAGCGGGAGATGGCCGGCCACGCGGACGACCTGCTCGCCCGCTGGGCCCACGGCCCCTGGTTCGGCCTCCTGTCCGCCCGCATGACGCGCCTGGCCCAGCCCCGCCCGGACCGTGAGGGGCTGGAGCAGTGGTGGGACCCGCCGCAGGAACCCTCTGGCGGACGGGACGGCGGCGCCCACGCGTGCTCAGGGCGGTGCGAGAACCTCGAATGGCGTGGTGAGCGCCCGCACGCCCACCGCGGTACCGCTGAGCTGCACGCCCAGCTGGCCGCGGCCGAGCGCAGCGCGGTGCGCGCCGCCGGGCGGCTTGCCGCGGTCCGGGCCCTCGAGGCCCGGGCGCTGCGGCACGAAGCGCTCCACGAGGACGGGCCGGCCTCGGCGCGGCTGCGCGCACGCGCAGCGCACGTGGCCCAGGCGGCTGCCGCGATGGCCGCCGCCGTGCGGGTACAGCGCGGCCGAAAACGGGACCTCGGGCGCAGGCGCGAGCATCTGACGCACGCGCGGCAGCTGGCCCGCCGCACGGGCCGGCCCGCCTGGTGGTGGTGGCTGCGGCTGCGTTCGGCGCGGGCGGGCCGGGCCGCCTGCCGGGCCAGGCAGCGCGTCCACCTGGGAGAGGCCGGGCGGGCGTGGGAACGCAGCGAGTGCGCCGCGGGCCGGGTGCGCGCCCTCATGGCCGGCGCCCGGGCCCGGGCACCGTGGTCGGCGGATCCGCTGGGCGACTGGGAGCGGCTCCTGGAGGACCTGCCGCGCCTGCGGGAGGAGGCAGTGGCCGCCGATCTGCTGGCCGTGGCCGGGCGCGTGAGACGCCTGGAGCGGGAGGCCCAGGCGTGGCAGAGCCTGACCGCCTGGTCCTGGTGGTGGTGGCACGGAGTGGACCACGAGCTGGCGATCCGCCACCACAGCGGCACCAGGCCCGCGGTGGCGCCGCCGCCGGTGGACCTGCCCCTGCCGGACGCGATCCTGGACCTGTACCGGCGCATAGAGTTCCGGCCGGGGGCGGGAGCCTAGCGTGCGGCGGTGCCACCGCCCCGCAGCTGTGCTGCGGGGGCGCTCAGGCGGAGGGCAGGGCTTCGAGCAGGTCGCGCATGCGCTCCTGCTCGTCCTGGCTCATCCGCAGCACCTCGGCCACCCGGGTCAGCAGGACGGGGTTGGGGTTGCGCACCCGCCCGCGTTCGAGCGCGCCGTAATGGCGACCCGAAACCCCCACCGTGACCGCCACCTGCTCCTGGGAGGCACCGATGCGGTCGCGGCACGCCACCATGAGATCGCGGAGCGTATCGGGCGCCGGCGACGCGGTGATGACGGACATGGCGGGGCCTCCCTCGTAAGCTGCGGGACCGCCCGGGCCGCGGCCGGGACGTCGCCGCCCGGCCACCAGCCGCGCGTCCTACGCGCCGGGCGGTGCACTCTGAACGAAATCAGAGATCGCCGGATGGCGGTATTGCACGAGCGCACCACGGACACCGCGCAAAGCTCACCCGGCGCACACCGGCGCACACCGCACCCGCCGGCGCGCACCGGGCGCGCGGCCCGCGAAGAGGCCGCAGCGCCCCGGTACAGCCGTCCGCCCCCGGGGATGGGGCCCGGACCGGGCGGGGCGCCAGCCCGGGCCCGCGGCCCGCCGGGGCGAGCACCGCAACCCCGCCTACGAAACCTCGAGGAACCGTTCGAGCGCCGCGACCCTGTCGGGCGGCATGTCGGCCAGCCGCAGTGCGATCCGGCGCACGTCCGGGCGGTCCAGCGCAGTCTTGATCTCCCGGTACTGCGCCGGGTCGTCCCCAGCGCAGTCGGGGAAGAAGAAGTCCGGGGTGACCCCGCCCCAGCGGGCCAGGAGTGCGAGCGTCTCCATGGTCGGGTTGACGGTCAGCCCGGTGCGCAGCCGATACAGGGTGTTCTCGTTCATCCTCCCGCCGGTACTGGCGATGGCGGTGGCCACCTCGGCGTCGGAGGCCGGCCGGCCCCCGGCGGGAGAGTTGGCCCGGCGAAGGCTCTCGATCCGCTGGGCCAGGGTGGTCCCAGGGGTGTCCTCACTGTTCACGGCTGCGCCCCCTTCGACGATCGCCTGCCATCCGGTGGAGCTTTGGTGGAAGTCGCAGCAGCCGGCGCTGCCTGTCCGCGGGGCCGTCTACCGTATGGCCAACGTTCAACCGTATGGTCAACGTTCAACCAGTTTTCTATGATCACAGCCCGCAGTTCTCTGAATCCGTTCAGACTTCTGGCCGGGTGGGCTAGCCGTCCAACCGGCCGGGTACTGCGCAGGCAGTGCCCCGGCCAACGGGGCATCCGTACCCCGGGGGAGGTCAGGTTGCCCACGCTGCGATTCGCGACCAGTGTGCCTTACGTCAGGCTGGCCTTTGTAGAGGAAGCCGCGGCCACAGACGCTGATCAGCCACTCGAAGGCGTCCACGCCCTGGCCCTGGGCGACGAGGTGGACGACACCGGCACCCGCCACCGGTTGGTGGTGATCCAGGACCAAGATCCACGGCTGGGGGAGCGCGCGCAGCTGAACCGGCTGATGACCGCCCTCAGGCGCTCAGGCGCTGCGGGCGTGGCCGTCGCCCTGCCGCCGGGCGCCCTGCCGCCGCCCTCCGTGCGCGCCGCGGCGCGACAGCACGGGGTGCCGCTGCTGTCCATCAGCGACGACCCCGCCCACTGGCTGACGCTCCACAACACGCTCACCGCACAGAACCACGATCGCGCGATGCGCACCGCCGAACTCCACCAGCGGCTCCTCGAACAGGCCCACCACCTCGGCCGGCCAGACGGAACCCAGCGCATGGTCGCCTGGCTCGCCTCCTTCACTGATGCGTACGTCGCCGTCCTTGGAGCCGCCGGCCCGGCCACGGCCTGCGGCCCTGCGCCGGCCCCGGACGTGCTGGCGCCCGCCCGGGAGACGATCGAGGACCTCGCCCGCACCGGCCGTGGAGCCGCCGCCGTGGACGCCGACGGTCTCCAGATCCGCCTCTTCGCGATCGGCCCCCGCACCGCTGGCGATCCCGGCCCCTCCCACGTGCTGGCCGTCGCCGCCCCCGCCCACGCCTTCACGCCCGAGACCAACACCGCCACCGCGCGCATCCTCGACCTGCTGGCCCTGCAGGCCAGTATCGAAGCCGCCGCCATCGAACGGCGCCGCCTCAGACGCGGGGAGGCAGGCGTACGCCAGGCCGTCCTGCAACTGCTGATGACAGGCCATGTGACCGATGCTCAGCGCACCGTCGAAGGTCTGTCCCCAGGAGTCCTCGACACCGACGAGTGCCGCGTCTTCATCCTCAGGACCCGGCACGCCGACCGCACCGCCGTCATCCAGGACTGCCAGGACGCCGTCGCCGGAAGCGCGCTCGTCAGCGCCTGCCCCGCCTTCCCCGACCAGGTGATCGTCGTCGTCCCGCACGGCGGCACGGAACAACAGGTCGTCGACGGCCTCACCGCCGTCACCCGCAAGGCCCCCAACCGCTACCTCGGCGGCAGCGCCACCCGCCAGCTGGCCGAGACCGACGAGGCCTACATCGACGCCAGCCGTGCCCTGATCGTCGCCGAGCGCGTCGCCGAGCGCGTCCACCTCTACGCGGCCGAGGTCCAGCTCTCCCACATCCTCGACGCCCGGGCCGACGCGTGGGCCCGCGCCTACCTCGCACCGCTGCTGAACCTGCCGGGCAAACGCCGCGAACCCCTCCTGGCGACCCTGCCCGTCGGTCTCCACTTCACCCCCGCCGCAGCCGCCAGGATCCTGGGAAGCACCCACCGCAACACGGTTGCCCGCCGGCTCAAGGAAGCGGGCGAGGTCCTCGGCATCGACCTGCAGGACATCCGCCAGCGCTCCGCGCTCGCTCTGGCCCTCGAACTGCGAACCCGCGCCGAGCGCCTGCCCGAGGAACCCGCCGAGCCCGCAGCACTCGAGGAGATCCTGCGCGCCGACGAAGTGCGCCGGTGGGCCGACCGGTTCCTCCAGCCGCTGCGCACCGACCGCCGGCCGCTGACCACCACGCTGAAGGCCTGGGTCAGGGCCAACAGTGCGATCGAGGCCACCGCCGAGGCTCTGGGCGTCAACCCGGCCACGGTCCGCTCGCACCTGCGGGCCGCCGAGCGCCTGCTGCAGCGCCGCCTGGTCACGGGCACCTCACTCGACCTCGACGCCGTGCCCGACACGGACGCGGAGGCCGTGTCCGGGGTGGTCGGCGCGCACGACGTCGTCCTGGCACTGTCGATCCCCAGCGGAGCGGATGGCCGGATCTGATCGTCCCATGCCAGCACGGGGGCGGGTCCAGCCGTTCCGGCACGCACGGCTGCCGCACAGACGCCCACCGTAGCGCCGTGGTGCGCTCATGCATGCCACCGCGGCCGCGATGGTGCGCTCGTTCAGTTCCCGTGGTCCTCATGACCGGCTTACGGTCTCTAAACCGCACGTCACAGGGCACGTGCGGAACCGGGGGGACACCATGAGACCTGATTCCGTCACCGTCATAGGCACCGGATCCGTGGCACGAAGCGTCGCCGACCGTCTGGCCGACGCCGGCTTTACGACCAGCGCACCGCCCGCCGGCGCCCAGCCGCCGGCCACCGGCACCCACGTGCTCGTGACCGCGTTCGCCGCCGCGGAACCGAGCCCGGCCATCTACGACGAGACCCGCCGCGTCATCGCCGCGATGGCACCGGGAGGCTGGTGGCTCGACATGACCCACTATCCGCGCACCGGTGACGAACCCTGGGGGCTGCTGCAGGACCTCGCCCGCGTCAGACGCATCCGGGTCCCCGTCCTCGACGTGCGCGGAGTCCTGGTCGCCAGCCCCCCCACCGTCCTGGACCTGCGCAGCCGGGAGGTGTGCGACGCCATCCTGGCCATTGCCGACCTCGTCCTGCCCACGCAGCGCCCTGAGATCCCCATCGCCTCCCTCGAGCTCGGCCTGGCCGAGCCGCCGTCGCGCCCCCATCACCTGCAGTCGCTGCCAGCCCCCGCGCGCCGCACCCGCCCGCCGGCAGCGGCCGGTCAGGCCTGCAGCAAGAAGCGGCCGGGCCTGCGCCTGGCATGAGCGGCGGCGGCCCGCTGCGCAGGAGGGGAACGCAGCCGGGCCGCCCCACCGCCACCCCCAGTCCACCGCACCACCCGCGCGGGCACCGGTCACAGCCGCACCCCGGCCCGGGGCGCGACCAGAGGACGACCCGGGCAGCCCCCGGCCGTTCAAGGCCCGCCGAACCGAAGGGCACGCCCCGAGTGAGCTTCATCCGGTTTCAGGACCCATCCGGCTGCGCGACCTTGCCCGGTCACCCGCGCCTCCACCTTCTCGGCTTGGTCCACGAATCGGTCGCCGACACCCTCGCCCGCGGCCGGGTTCCCGGCCACATCGGCACCCGCCTGTACGGGCTGCTGCCCGGCACAAGCCGCCTTCGGCAACAGCCCGCCCCCGACCCGTCCGGGCGGGGCATCGGCGGCTGGCTCACGGACTACACCCGCGAGCTGCACAGCGGCTCCGGCCGCCCGGTGCTCGAGTACCGCGGGCGGCTGCTGTCCACGTGGCCTCTCCTGTTGAACAGCGCGATCGCACGCGGCGGCGACCCGGTACGCCTGGCCGCCCGCCTCCACGGCCAGTGCGAGATCAACTGCTGGGTGGACGGTGCCCACCGCTCCTGGCTGGCCGGCATCGTGGAGGTGGGACTGCTCACCGAGGCCTACCCGCCGGGGGTCGGCTGGGAGAACGTCGCCGCGTTCCTGCGCCAGCGCGACGACCACCCCGTCGTCGTCTCCTACAACCGCGAGTTCCCCCACTTCTGGGACTGCGGCTACGCCGAGGACCCGGACCAGGACCCGGACCGTGCGGTGCAGGCCTGGCGGGTGCTGTCGCCTCAGCAGCGCTGGGAAGCCGGGACGCGCGCACTGAGCACGCGGGCAGCTGAGGTCCTGGAGATCAGCCCCGCTCGTTGGACTTCCTACCGGTTCGGGCACGGGCTGTGCGTCGGCGATCTCCTCGCCTCCGACTGGGAGCAGCGCCTGGACCGCGCGCTCGGCCTCCAGTCCGCACACTGACCGCCGGCCGCCGGCCACCGCCGACCCGGTCTCCGTACCGCACACCGGGTGACTC
The DNA here is from genome assembly GCF_001888885.2 of Streptomyces viridifaciens. Classification (NCBI taxonomy): domain Bacteria; kingdom Bacillati; phylum Actinomycetota; class Actinomycetes; order Kitasatosporales; family Streptomycetaceae; genus Streptomyces; species Streptomyces viridifaciens. The sequence goes on along the minus strand of NZ_CP090840.1, from coordinate 56,714 downwards.
GTCCGCACTCGCCTCGTCGACGGCCCTCCACGAGGGATGATCCGGGGGCCCCGACGCCGACACTTTTATACCGGCGGTTCGCATCACAGATCGCGCCACAGGCCGACCAGGACCTCGAGCCCGGGCAGCGGCGGCCGCGCAAACTGCTCGTACAGCACGGGGTCGAACCGGTCCGATCCGTCCCGGACCGCCAGGGCCTGTTCCAGGCATCGCCGGGCCCGCTCGCTCTCGCCTAGCGCGGCGAGGGCGAGCGCCCGTGTCTCGCCCGTCCCGCAGGGGTGGGAGTAGACGTCCGGGGCCGCGGCGCGGCCGGTCATCGCGACAGCGGCTGCAAAGTGGCGGCGCGCCAGCGCCGGCTCGCGGGCACGCTCCAGCGCACCGAGCAGGAGCAGCGGGTGCGCGGCACTTCGCGTCCTTCCCAGCAGGCGCACCGCCAGGCGCAGTTCCTGGTAGGCCTGCGGGCTGCGCCCCGACGCGAGGTGGATCCAGCCCGACAGCCCGTGAGCCTGACCGTCGGCGGGGTCCTCGCGCAGCAGGCACGCGAGGTGGGCCTCGGCCTCCCGCAGCCGGCCGGCCCGCACCAGCAGCCAGGCCAGGTTCCACCGGCAGATGCGGACCCCGGGGCCCAGGACCACGGCTCGGCGCAGCGCCTGCTCGGCGCCGTACAGGCGCCCGCGTCCGATGAGGGCCCAGCCCAAGGCGTTGAGCGTCCACGGTGTCGCGCTCGCCGCGGCCGCCCGCTCGGCGGTCCTGGCCGCCTCCCGCCACTGCTGCACCTCGCCGAGTGCAGAGCACAGCACTACGGCGGTTCGGTCCCAGCCGGGGGCGAGCTCGTGTGCGTGCGCGGCCGCCTGTCGAGCGCCGGCGTAGTCCCCGGTGTCCAGCAGCACCTCGGCCAGGACCGTGTGCCCCCAGGCCGAGTCCGGCCACACCGCCACCGCGGCCCGGGCGTGCACCACGGCCGCGGCCGTTCCCCGGCGCTGCGCCTGCAGCACCTCGGCCAGGACAAGCCGGCCGAGCGCACTGCCCACGTCACGGGCCACCGCCGCCCGGCCCGCGGCCCCGGCCTCCTCCAGCCGTCCCTGCCGCAGCAGCACATAACCGAGCTCGGCCCGCGCGAGGGCGCACCACGGGCGCAGCTCGACCGCCCGGACCAGCTGCTCGTGCGCCTGAGCCCAACAGGACAGCGACACGAGCGCGCGGCCCAGGTCCAGACGGATGTCCCCGTCGGTGGGCGCGAGTTCGCACGCCTCGGCCAGGACAGTAGCCGCCTCCTGCCAGCACTGCGCCCCGATCAGCTCGCAGCCCAGCTCCCACCGAACCCCGGCGTCGTACGGCCAGGCGTGCACCAGGCCCTGCAGGTTGGCGATCCGCAGCTCGCGATCATCTTGCGTACCCGGATCGGGCCACTGCTCGTCGCCGCCGGACATCACGTTCGCCAAGGCCGCCTCACCCGGGTCGCGGCAACCGCTGAACCGGGTGCCCGGTAGTCAGTTCCCATGGCGAGACCGTCGGTGTGCAAGGCGCCTGCCCGGTGGTTCCCGCTGGGCGGGAACGGAAGCCGCGATGGCGGTGCGGCCGTCCGCGAGACGGATTCGCCCGGGCAGCCAGCGCGGACGGCTTCCGCGCCGGATGGGCGAGGCGATCTCGGCCGCCGGGGTCGTCGGCGCCCGGAGGCAGCCGCGCCCGCTCCCGCCCCTCACCGACCCGCTGCGCCCGGCGGAGTCAGGGCGGCCCGCCGATAGGACGGTGAGCCCACCCGGCTCCGGGAGGTAGTCTCCTCGGCCTGGTCCGCGCCTCGTTTCGCACGCCCTCACCCACGCTGTGGTGCGTGGCCACCGAGGTGCGCCCCCTGTGGCCGCGTGCGGGAGGTGCGAGAGTCGGCCCCGTGCCGGTCACGTGAGCGGGCCGGAGCCGCGGTGTGGCCTGGCCTGGGGGCGCTGGCTCTGGGCCTGCGGACGGGTTTCCGGTACTGGGCGTGCGGGATGCTGCGCAGTGCTGGGAAGCGGCGGGGTGATGCGGGCGATCGCTCCCGCCAGCGAGGTGGTCCAGTTCCCGGCGCGGCCGGCCGCGAGTTCGTCGATGGCGTGCTGGACCGTCAGGGTGAGATGCCGTACGGCGGCGACATCGGCGCCGGGGAACGGCGCGGGCGGGTGGGCGAGGACGGCGGCGACCGGTGCGGTGGCGGGGCGGTCGTCGATGTGCGGTGCGGACTGCAGGACGGTGTGGGCCAAGTCGTAGAGAAGCACCGGTTCAAGGGGATTCTCGCTGTCGTGGGCGAGCTCGGCCGCGATGGCGGTGAACTGCCCGCTCTCCTGTGCGGTCCAGGGCCGGGTGGCTTCGTGCTGGTAGGCCAGCACAGCCCCGCCCGGCTGCTGCCAGGCCCGGGTGATCCGCCCGTTCTCCTCACCGGTTCGTACGGCAGCGCTGTGGTGGAGCAGGTGACCGCTGCGGTCGTAGACGTTGACCACGTCGCAGAGCGCGTGGTCCTCGATCACGGCAAGGTTCTGGGGCACCCTGGCCAGGATCCTGGCCCTCGAGTCCGGCGGCACCGCGCGTCCCACGCCCAGTTCACGCCGCTCCTGCTGGCATCGGTAGAGCGCGGCGATACCGCTGGTGGCCTGTGCGACCGCGATGAACGCGGCCTCGCTGCGGTAGACGCCACTGGCGTCGAACGGGGCGAGGACGTCGCGGACGGTGTCGGGCCGCAGCTCGCCCTCCCGCAGGATGTCGAAGCCGCTCGCCGTCCCGTACTCGACGGCCATGGTGAAGAACCGGGAGGCGTCCACGCCCGTGTAGCGGCTGTAGCTCACGCCGTGAGCGGCGCGGATCTCCTCGAACCGCGGATGGGCGTTGTGGAAGGCATCCACGTCCAGTCCGAGCCCAGCCCCCCGGCCGGCCGCCTCCAGCCGGGCCTGGATCCGGTTCTGCGTGTAGGTCTTGCCGGCCCCCGGGCCACCCTCGACGACGAACACCAGCGGGTCCGCCTGGCGGCGGGGACCGGCCAGCTTGACGGGCACCACCCAGTCCTCGAACCGTTTGCGGGCCTGTTCGGGAGTAAGGACGTAGTCATCGTGGAGACTGCTGCCCGGGATCTGAGGGCTCATCGAGTGACCTCACGAGCCCGCAGTACCGGTGTGTACTGGGCGATCACTCGGTCCGCCTCGACGGCGACCTGCTCGTCGCTGCCCGCCCGCAGCGCCCGCCGTTCGGTCTGCAGCGTGATCCGGAACTGTGCGAGGCTCTCACTGACTTGCACGTCCGGGCTGGTCCCGCTCTGCACCGCGTCGAGGTCGCGTTCCGTCAGTCGTTCGAGCTCATCCAGAATGCCCAGCGCGACCTCTACCCGGATCGAGTCCTTCAGCCGCCAATCACCCAGGTCTCCGTCGCCGAGAAACGACGACTCACCGCCACCGGTCATAAAGCAATCCCCTTTCCCTGGTGGGCACTTGACATCCTAGTCGCCGGCCTCCCCGATCCCACGGACAAGCGCCAGAAGGCCTGGAGTGGGCCCGGACACCGCTGTGGCACCGCGACCGGCGCAACTACTAAGAACCGCAAGACGGCCGCCGCCGAGCCGGGTCCGCCTCTGGCCACCCAGCCGCTCTGCTGTGCCTGAACACGTGATGAGCGGGCGCCAGTGGTGATCAGGGTCGTCGAACCACACTGCGGTCGACGCCGCCCACGAGTTCCCGTTCCCTTCCCCGGCATACCCCCGCGTTACCAAGACGGTGAAGAGGTCCATGCGGGCTACCGAGCCGTCTGGGGCGTGAGCCCGGCGCAGCGGCCAACCGATGTGCGGCTTTGGTCGCTTTGGTCGCTGCGGCCACCCGGACCGCTACTACGGCCTCGGCGACGGCCTGGTCCACCTCATCCGGACGAGTGTCTCCGGCGTTCAGGCCCCACGACGACCTCGGCAACTGGACCGCCCTCGTTGGCGGCCGCCCTGTCGCGGGCGCCGTAGACGCCGACCTGCTGCCGTCCGCGGACCTCGCCGGCGCCCTCACGTCGCTGCGCCTGGCCGTCGCCCAGAATCCCGGCGCGCGGTAGGCGGGCGCGGGTGCGTGCACTGGCGCGGCCACGCGGCGAGGCTGGGTGCGTGAGCATCATGAGCGGGGACCCGGTGAGTTCTGAGCAGGTGTACGCGGCGCTGGTGGCCTTGAGGAGGGAACCGATTCTCGACCCGGATCTGTGGCCGGACGGCCCTCGGCAGGACGACCTGCGCAGGCTGCTGGGAGTCCTACTGGCCGTGGTGGAGCTGGAGATCACCGCCACCACCCGGCTGGGAAGCGACCAGGACACCGATGTCGCCGAAGTGCTGCTGGGGTGGAGCGACCAGGTGGGATCGACTCCTGGTCTGTTCGCCAACGTGCTGGCCAACCGTCTGCAGCGCACCGCGGTCCAGCTGATGGGACTGGACGAGGACGAAGAAGGAGGAGAGACGTCGCCGGGCCGGATGGCGTCGTCCATGGCCGTGGTCGCCGCGGCGGACACCCTGGACGCCGATCTGAACTTCGAATCCGGTGACATCGATGGTGTCCGGCAGGCCCTGGGGCGGGCGGAGGCGTCCGTGATCGAGGTCCAGCAGAGCATGCACGACCTGCGGGTGGCCATCGGCGACGCGCAAGAGGAGTGAAACCGCTCACGGACAAGCCGGGAGGACAAGGCCGTTGACGGCGGGGCCCGGCGGAACGCAGCCTCGATGCCCGCCCTGCGGAGCCGGTCCACTACTGATCGGGGACACCCCCGGGTGACTCCGCCGGGAGCAACCCCGGCGGCAGGCGGCCGCAGGCTCGCACAGACTGGTACAGGCCGGTCCGCGTCCGAACCCCCGAGCGGGCAGCGGACCGGTGCTCCGCATCCGCGCGCCGCTTCCCGGACCCGTCGACGGCCTTGCTCGCCGGCCGTTTGTGCGCTGCCGCATGGCATGTTCGCGGCCGAAATCGCGCAGGTCAAAGGCCTGGTGTCGGGTGATCGGCGGGTCTAGCATTCCCGGCACGGCGGCCCCACCACAGCGCCCACCGGGCCGTCGAGCAGAGCAGCCGCGCCTCCCGCAGGCGCTGCTGGCCTCCCACCGGCCGGGCCCGCGCGGAACGCACCCCCTCGTTCCCGGGCCCGGCCGCCTGCGCCACAACTCTGGACGGCTTCGGCGTCGCATCCCGGTACGCGCCGAGTGGACTTGTTCCTTCGGCGACGGGCGCGGCGCCCAGTGCCACCGCCGTGATGTCGCCGACCGCTCGGGAGGCCGCCGACCGGGCCCTGCGCACCACCGTGTAGCGGTCGGCCGGGTCCTTCAGGGCGGGATTGGCCTGTGGGTGGGTGATGTTCCGTGGTTTTCGGGCGGGCCGGGGTGTCGGTGTGCGATACCGGGAGCTTGGGAGTGGTTGGGCGGCAGAGGTGGCGGTGGATTCGATGCGGGTGGGCGAGGCGCGGGAGTGGATCGGTGAGGCGGTGGTGGGGGCGGTGCGCGCGGGCTTCGCCCGTGACCACGAGATGATGGGCTACGCGGAGCGTCCGGCGCCGGAGCCGGCGTTCAAGGCGGGGCGGGAGCGGGCCGGGCACGACTCCTCACGCGTGCCCGAAGTACCGAAGGCCTTGGTGGAGTCGTGGACCACCGACGACACACCGGGCATGTTCTTCACGTACAAAGCCGAGTACGGCGGGCCGCCTCTCATCCAGCTGTCGGTCCGCCGTACGTGGGCGCGCCAAGTGGCCGCTGCGGGCTGGGCGGTGCTCGGCGGCTGCGCGGTCCTGGATGTTCTGGACTGGGACGAGAGTGTCAGCCCGCGTCGCCCGGCCCGGGTGCGGGCCGCGCTGGTCTGGGCCGACTACGACGCGGGCATGCACGGCTGGCGGGCCCACGCGGACAACCGCGACCTGCGCGTCGCCTGGGGCCCGCAGGGCCAGGCCACACTCGTCATGCCGTGGAAAGAGCCTTCGGCCGGCCACGAGGTCGAAACCGGGTAGGTCCATGTGTCACGCCCGCACCTGGTTAGCCCCCCTTCACCGGCTGCGCGCCGGCACTCCGGATAGCGGGCGTGACCTGTTCGCCCTGGCCGGGGCCGGCCTTGGTAACGGCTGCCGGCTGGTACGCACGGCCGGCGACGTGTGTACGGCAGCGCCGGGTCGTGCTTTTCCCGCGCGGGGTCCTGCGCCGGGGTCTCCTTGACGGCCTTGGCCGCACTGGCCCTGTGACGCCGACGAGTGTCGAGTCCTCAGCTGACGTCACCCTGTCGCCCTGTCAACGGGCCGCGCCCATAGACCGGGTGGACACTCGACGTGTGCCTGCCGACCTGCTGACCGCAGACGAGTGCGCCCTCGTTGAGGCCGTCGCGGCCCTGACCACCGGGGCGGTCTGCCCGGCTGCCCACGTCGTGCTCGCCCAGGGACGCCTGTTCACTCCCGCGCCCTGGCCGCGCTCCGGCGCCCCGCGACGCGGCGCGCCCGGACGCTGTCACCGCAACGCACTTCGCCTCGCCCGGCTCCTGCCGGGCGCCTACGTGGAGGGATATGCGCTCACCACCGAGGGGACGGTGCGGGCGCACGCGTGGTGCGCGACCGGCGATGGCACTGTGCTGGATCCCGCGTGGTCCGAGGGGGCGTCCCGGGCCTACCTGGGGGTGCCCATGGCCCCGGAATTCGTCCTCGCCTTCCAACAGCGCACCCTCACCAAGACAAGGTTCCTCGGGGTCCTCGACGAGGACGTGCAGGCCCGTGACGCCGGGCGCATCTTCCAGGCCGGCGTGCCGCTCTACGCGATGCGCGATGTCGGCCGGATCCCGCCGGATCTGTTCCAGAGACCGCCGCCGACTGACCGGCCGGAAGTGAGTAGCCGTACTCATGCGGCAGGCGGGCCGCGTCGGCGAGGCTCTACCCATCCTCACCACGCACTTCGCCCCAAGGAACCGCGATGACCGCAGCGCACGTCCCCCTGGCCCGTCTGCGATTGCCCGTCCGGTTGATGCGGGCCGGGGCCTGTCTCTGGGTCTTCGCGCCCCTCTACGCCCTGGCCGTGCGGCCCTCCGTCGAGCCGCCCCGGGACCAGTGGGGATACGTCGATGCGGAGACGTCCCAGCTGAACGACCTCGTTGCGGGGTTCACCAGCTTCTTGATCGTCGTCGTGGCAGCGGCGGCTGTCTGGGCCTGGGCGTACACCGCCGTCCGGCTGGAGCAGGGATCTCGCAGGGCGCCGTCGCTTGCCTGCGTCACCGCGCTGACCACCGGTCTGCTCGCCGTCTCAGGCGCCCGCAAGATCTTCCATGGCCTGAACAACGCCCTGGCCCTCGGTGTCCTGACCCCCCTGCTGCTGGTGAGCGCGGCCGCCGTGGCGGTCACGCTCAGGACCTGGTCGCGCCCCCTACCGGCCACCAAATGATCACCCCATCGGCAACCGGCCGCCGCCGCGCCGCGCTGACGTGGGTGTGGCTGTTCGGCCGGGGGGCGGGCGTGATCTGCTCGCCGACGAAACCGGCTGATGCGCACGGCCGGTGACGTGCATGCGCAGCGCGGGGTCGTACTTCTCCAGCGCGGGGTGCCGAGCAGCCGGGCGCGAGGGCGGCGGGCAGAAGGAAGCCGGGAGTACCGGTCGAGAGAGGGCGCGAAGGTGTCGGGCCGCGCGGTCGAACGGGCCGGTTCCTGAGTCTGTGTCCCGAACGTTGCCACGGAGGCAGCCTGAGCTGCGCGTCAGCTGGGGGCCCTGCCCATCGGCCAGTGTGTCCCGGGCGTAGGTGTCGGTGCAGGCTGGGCGGATCGGCGCGGCTTCTTGTTGGCGGACGCGGTGGCGGGGTAGAGATCGCACAGTCCCTGCGGCAGATCGCAGGGGCGGAGGAGACGAGGAACCGTGGCAGAGAGCCGTTTCAGTGAGACCATCGCCCAGCTGGAGGCGGAACTTCCCGGCATCGAGGCCCGGCGCCGGCGCCTGGAAGACGAGCTGACCGCCGCTGTGGCGCGGGAGAACGCCGTCCGCGGCGCCATCGAGAGCTTGCGGGCCCTGACCGAACTGGTGGCCTCGCAGGACATGACGCCGGTGGGCGGTGTGCAGGCGGAGGCGGACGCCATCGTCGGGGTTCGGCCGCAGCAGCTCGCGGCCGAAATCGAGGAGGCGCTGGAGCGAGGCGGGGAGCCGGCCGAAGAGGGCACCTTGGGCACGGACACGGTCACGAAGACGGCGAAGAAGGCCGCTGGGAAGAAGGCGGCCCCTGCGAAGAAGACCGCAGCGAAGAAAGCGACACCCGCGAAGAAGGCCGCAGGGAAGAAGGCGGCCCCCGCGAAGAAGACCGCAGCGAAGAAGACCGCCGCAGCCAAGGGGGCCGGGCCCGTGCGCACCGGCGCCGAGCCGCCCACCGCAAAGCGCGGAACGGCTGCACCCGCGCCCGGGCGGCGAACGACCGGTGCCACCGCCGACAGCGTGCTGGCCGTGCTGGCCGGCGCACAGGGACCGCTGCGCGCCCGGGAGGTGACCGCCCGGCTGGGGATCGAGGAGTCGGCGGACAACGTGAACGCGGTCCGCACCGCGCTGGAGCGTCTGACCAAGGCCGGCCGGGCGCAGCGCCCGGGCCGCGGTCTGTACGTGAAACTGGACGGCTGACCCGCCGGGGCCTGTTCGCGTCCCTGCCCTCGCCTCACCGCCAGCCGGTCGAGTGGCATCGCCGGGTGCGGCACCCGGATCACCGTGTCGTCGCCGTCCCTGTCTGAGATGCCGGAAGGCCGCCACCTGCGGGTGGCGGCCTCCTGTGCCTTCTCGGGGCCTCGGCAGCCTACCGCCGCCCCCGGACATCGCCCGGGGGCGGCGGGCCCGCGACCGGCCGGGCTCGGGCGGCCGGCGCCGAGGTCCCATGCCACCGCCTGGGCGTGCGAGCCCGGCCATCGCGAGGACGTCTTCGAGCACGGATGACCCGGACCGTCTCCTTCCCCGGTCACCGCTGACCTCCCCGCATCGCGCGGCCGACGCGATACGGGGGCGTGTCGTGGCCCGCATGACCGTTCCCGGCGGGGGCACGCTGTCGTCCATGACGACACCTCGACCCCGTCGCAGCCGGCGCCTCTCCCGTGCCAAGGCCCTGGGAGCGCCACTGGGCACGCTGGACACGCAGCGCCCACCCGCCGTCCCCGCACCTCCCCGCCTGCCCGCACCGGCGGCCCAGCGGCCCGCACCGGCGACACCGGCAGCGCAGAGGCCCGCAACGGACGCGCCCGCCTTCACCCCGGGGCGCTGAAGCCCTGTCGCTCGCCCGGGTGCTGATCATCTCCCCGCTGATCAGCGGGTCGCGAGGCTCCAGGGCTCGTTAGTGGCTGTTGTCGTTCCGACACCAGTACGGCTGTCGCGGCGCCGACGGCGACCCGATTCTTCGCTGATTCTTGGTCTCGGCTGTCTTTCAGTCGAGGTGGCGCGTGGGGTGGTGGGCTATCCGCAGGTGAGTGCGGACGGGTAGGCCGCCCAGGGATGTCTGCAGACGGGTCAGGGGGCCGTCGTGTACGGCCTGCAGGGTGGCGGCGGGCGGGGCGGCGGGGTCGAGGGTGAGGTGCAGGGACAGCTCTGGGCGGGTGGCGGTTCCGGTGATGCGGGCGTGTGCGTGGTCGATGCCGGGCAGGCGGGCGGTGTCGGTGGCTACGGCTTGGGCGAGGGCGTGGGTGTGGAGGCTGATGGGCGGTTGGGAGGAGGCGGGGTCGAGGGTCAGGGTGCGGGGCTGGTGGCGGCGCAGCTGGGCCAGCAGCCATAGCAGGGCGAGGAGGGCGATGATGGTGAGGGTGGTGATGAGGGTCGGCCACCACCAGCTGTCCGTGGTGTAGCGGGTGCGGTCGGGGGCGGGCAGGAGGACGTCGGTGGGTGCGGTGAGGGGCCAGTACTCGGGTGGTGTGAGGTGCCAGCGCCGGTACAGATCCAGACCTCCCATGAGGGTGAGGAGGCCGCCGGCCAGCAGGATCAGGCCGGTGAGCGCCAGGAGAGTGCGGTTCGTCGCGGTGAGCGCTTTCATCTCCGCGGCCTTCGTGCTGGGATTTTAGGGGACATGTGCACGCTGACTTTGACGCGTGGGGTCCGGGCGAGCCCGAGGTCGGCGCAGGCCGCTGTCAGGGCGTGTGTCAGGTCATCGTGGACTTCGCGTGGGTCGCGGTAGCGGGCGCTCGCGCGGGCGTTGATGCGCCGGGAGTTGACCAGGATGCGGGCACGAGTGACGCCGGGCACGTGGCAGGCGGCGTCGCGGAGGGCGGTTTGTGCGCTGCTGCGCTGAAGGACGGCACGGGCGGGGACGTCGTTGGCGGGAGTGTGCATTGGCAGCAGTCGGCTGGTGCCGGGAGTGAGAGCGAGCAGGAGCAGCAGGAGGCCGAGGAGTGCGGCGACGGTGGCCCCGAGCACCACCCAGACGTCGTCGATGGGGCGGGTGGCGAGTTCGTGGGCGAGGCTGATGCGCCAGGTGGCAGCATGGTGGCCGGCGCGGACCGTGCAGAGGTCGTAGAGGAGCAGGCTCGTGCCGGCGGCGATGAGGGCGGCCGCGACGGCGGCTGGCCAGCGCCGCGCGGAGCGTTCGCGATGCGGGCGCCGCCTTCCTTCCGCCCGGGTGGAAGGGTTCGGGGCGGTGGCGCCGGCAGAGAGGTCTCCGGCGGGCGAAGTGGCCGTGGAGTCGCCGGGGCGCGCAGGCGTGGTAGGCGGAGGGTCCGGTGTCATCTGATGGTCCTCCTTCGCTCTCAGGTCAGCGGACTCGGTTCGGTGAGTTCGCCACATGGAGATGGCGGACGCTCAGGGATACCTCGCCAATGAGGAGGCCGGTGAGGCGACCGACTTGGTCGGTGACGTGGTGCTGGACGGTGCGGGCGGTGGCGAGGATGTCGAGCGGGTACGGCAGGTCGATCGTCAGTTCCAGGCGGGCGGTACCGGCCCGGACGGTGGCCTGCGCGCTGGGAGCCGAGGCGGCGGCGGTTTTCTCGGCGAGGCCGGCCAGCGCTTGGTGGGCGGCATGCGCGGCGAGCCGGGCCACCACCCGGTCGGGGATGACGGTGGCGCCGCGGTGCGGTGCGTCTGGCCGTGGTGGTGTTGCCGGGTGCCGCTGGGGCGGGAGGGGGTGGCTCATCTTCGGTTCCGGGGACGGAATATCTCTGCGATCGCGGTGTCGCTGTCTGCTATCAGCCCGATGGCCAGGCCGACGGCACCTAGTACGGCCGTCAGGAGGAATGCCCAGAAGCCTCCGAAGAAGCCGGCGAATCCCAATGCGATGCCTGCCAGCAGGCCCACCTTCGCAGCGCTCATGCTTTCTCACCGTTCTCTTTCGCTCGCGCCTGACAGGTGCGGGGATGTCACTGGACGCGGCTCTCGCTTCGGGAGTCCTCGTCGTCCTCGGGCAGATGCACGTCGTCGACTGTCACGTTGACCTCTACGACTTCCAGGCTGGTCATCTGCTCCACGGCGTCGATCACGCTGACGCGTATCTCCCCGGCCAGGTCGGCGATGGACGGCCCGTACTCGACCACGACATCCAGGTCAATGGCGGCTTGGCGCTCGCCCACCTCCACTTTCACGCCCTGGGTGACATCAGGCCTGCCACCGGGCACACGCTCGCGCACGGCGCCCAGCGTGCGGGCCATCCCTTTGCCCAAGGCATGGACGCCGGAGACCTGGCGGGCCGCAATGCCCGCGATCTTCGCGACCACCCCGTCCGAAATGATCGTTTTGCCGCGCGACTCGGCTGGCCTTCCACTGTCACGGGCCGGCGCGAACGTCGGTGCCCCCTGATCCGGGCTGCCCCCCGGTGTGCTCTCGGTCATGATGCTCGACCTCTTCTCTGCGGGGGACCCGTGCGGGCCCCGCGAAGACTTGGACACCAGCGGCCGTAAGGTCCTCACGCTCGACTGGGAGAACAAGACCACCGGGCCGGACAGGCGCACGCTGGAAGGTAGGCGAACGGATAGGAGGTCGACTCACCAAGCGGGCCCTCCCGGACAGGTCGCGAAGGGGACGCGGGATGACCTTCCCAACCAGCCTGCGGCGCCCGCGGAGCATTTCTCCGCCGGGAACCGACACCCCAGCAACCACGTCCGCACGCTCTTCGCACCGTGCGGCGCTCAGCGCCCCCGTTCTGCCGGACGACGTCCTGGCAATACGGTCGGCCGAAGGCGACGAGGACGCCTTCGCGCTCCTGGTCAAACGCCACACACCCGCCCTGCTCGCCCTCGCCTACCACCTGATGGGGAGCCTCCCGGACGCCGAGGAAGCCGTGCAGGACGCCTTCACCAGCGCCTGGCAATGCCTCCCCTCCTTCCGTCACCAGGCGTCCTTCCACACCTGGATCTACCGCATCACCGTCAACTGCTGCCTCAACGCCAAGCGCCGCCACCGCTCCGCCCTCCCCCTGCACACCGTGCCCGAACCCACCGACCCCGACCCCGTCTGCGCCCCCAGCGCCGCCGCCGAAACCGCCGCCCTGGCCCGCGCCCTCCTCACCGCTCTCGGCCGCCTGCCCGATCACCAGCGCACCTGCTGGGTGCTCTACGAACTGCACGGCCTGTCCTACCGCGACATCTGCCACATCACCGGGGTCCCGGAACCGACCGTCCGCGGCCGCCTCTTCCGCGCCCGCCGGTCCCTTCAGGAGGCGATGGCCCCATGGCGCTGAACCACCTCCCCGCCCACCCTCCCCGCCACACGCCACCGCGCTGGCCAGGCGACAGCCTCCTGCCCTGCGGACACCTGCTGAGCCACGCCTGGGACGACCAGACCACCGCCGCCGCGTGCCCCTCCTGCCGCCAAGCCCGCCAGGGCCTGGCGGAAACCAACCGCGCCGTCCACGCCCTCACCGCGACGCCCCCAAGCCCCCCAGCCGGACTCATGCCCCGCGTCCTGGCCGCCGTCCGCGCCCACCCCCACCCCGGCCGCCTTCTGCCACTTCCCACGATCAGGCCCACCCACATCACCGAAGCGAACGCAGCCAAAGCACTACGCCACGCCGTCGACACCACCTGCGAGGCACTCGCCGCCAGCTGCCGCCTCACACCTCTGTCCGGAGGCGAAGTGGCCATCACCATGACGCTTCTGGCCACCTACGACCGCCCCTTGCCCGAACAGGCCGACACCGTTCGCCGCACCATCCTCACCACCGCCCACCGTGATCTCGGCCTCTGTGTGCGCGCCGTCGACCTGTGCATCACCGACCTCGTACCCGGCACCGACTCCGTGACCTGAGCGAGAGGGCAGGAGGGCACCCGCACCGCGACGTCCAGGGGCCACGCCAGCAGGGACGCACGGATCGAGGGGAGCGCTGAGATCGACGACGTCGGCGTGTTCACCGTCGCGGCCCGGGACAGCCTCGCCCGGCCGATTTTGGCGTGTGGGCGAGCTGGACATGGACCAGGTCCCCGTCTTCCGACATGTCGCGCATCGCATGGTGGCGGCCCGGCCGGCGCCTCCGATGCTGGCGCTGGATCTCCACGATGTGACGTTCGTCGACTCGTCTGGTCCGAATGTCGGCGTCGGTTGAACCGTGGTTCTGGATCACTTTCCGTGCCAGAGCCACGGAGCGTCACCAGAACCGAGATCATGAACGGTCGTGGCTCACGCTCTCCTCCAGAACCTCTGGTTCCACCACACCGACAACGTCGCGCTCAACACCATCACCATCCACCACCAGCACGTGACCATCCACGCCGCAACCACCGGCGACGTCATGCCGCGTGGAGGACGCGAAGGCGGAGCAGGTCGAAGTTGGCGCGGCCGAACATCTGCCGCTTCAGCATTTTGATCTTGTTGTTGTGGCCCTCGACTGCGCCGGAGCTGTAACGGAGGCTGAGGCCGGCGATGACGGCGTCGAGGTCCTGGCCGAGGCCGGTGACGAAGGTGTGCAGAGCGGGCAGGTCGTCGGCCTGGACGGCCACGATCCACTTGTCCAATTGCCGGCCTTCGCGGTTGTTCATCAGCTCGGCGAACGCGCGGACGTGGTGGGCGGTTCGGTCGAGTGCCGGGCACCGGGCCAGGATCGCCTTGAGCTGCTGGGCCTGGCCCTCGGTGAGGCGGTCGGGGCGGCGGGTGAGCCAGCTGGTCACGTCCCGCACCGATGGTGCCTTGCGGGGTGGGACGTGCGGGAGGCTCTCGCGGAGCTTGGCCGCGTAGACCTTCACGACGTTCTCGCCGCCGGGGTATCCGCGCTCGCGTACTTCCTCGAACAGCCGGTGGGCGACGGTGCAGCCTTCGGCCCATCGCTGGTGCAGGTATGGCTTGTAGGGATCGAGGATGCTGGCGCGGCCGGTCCACCGCCCGACCAGGAGCTCGTCCGCGCACGCCGCATGCGCGTAGCGGCGGACAGTGTTCCGCGCCAGCCCGAGCTGGCGGGTGATCACCCGCAGTGCGATGCCCTGGTCAAGCAGGGCGTGGACGGCCGCGTGCTGTTCGCGGACCCGGTCGGACAGCCGGCCGGTGGTCCGCGGTTCCATCGGCGATGCCGCTTCGAGGTCCAGGTTCTCCATGACCGCGGCGGCCGTGGCGGTGGTGTTGTCGCTCGGCTCACGCAGCAGGGCTCGGTGCTGGACGACGGTCTTCTCGACAGCCTCGGCCAGGTTCGACCAGATGTGCCAGCGATCTGCGACATGGACCGCCTCCGGGGCACCGAGGCGACCGGCCTCGGCGAAGGCGGGAGACCGGTCCCTGCAGATCACCTCGACACCGGGATGCTCGGCGAGCCACCGGGCCACCGTCGACGTCGTGCGGTCCGGCAGCAGGTCGACGGGCTTGCGCGTCTCGATGTCGATCAGGATGGTGCCGTAGTTGGGCCCTTTGCGCAGGGCGAACTCGTCGATGCCCAGCACTCGCGGCGTCGCCGCTGCCCGCTCGGGCAGGGCACGTATCAGCCGCAGCAGCGTCGAGCGGCTCACCGGAACGGCGAGCGTGTCCGCGAGGCGCGATCCGGCTCGCCCAGCCAGCATCAATGCCAGGCGCTGCAACGCGGCGTGCAGTCCCTGGGTTCGCCGTCCGTGGCGGAACGTCAGCCCGGCTGCCTGCTCGACGAACGCGGCCCTCGGGCACGACGGTTCGCGACACCGGAACCGGCGGACGAAATTACTTAAAAGGCAAGGACTCGGACGAGCCAACCTCGACTTCCTCCGCAACTGAGATTGTCTTGAGGGGGTGACAAGTGGTGATCCTTTCGCTACTCCATGGGTATGAGGTACGCGGATGGCGGCGGATTGACCGCTGTGGGGCGGGCGAAGCGGGAACGGGTGCGTTTCGAGGCCGCGGAGCTGTTTGAGCAGGGGGTGCAGCCGCCGGAGGTCGCGCGGCGTCTGCGGGTGTCGAGGAAGTCTGCCTATGCCTGGTATGCCAGCGCGGGACGGCGGGGTCGAAGCCCTGGTCTCCAAGGGATCGCAGGGCCCGCTGTGTCGGCTGGACGCGGCACAACTGACTCGGCTTGAGGCCGAGTTGGAGCGAGGGCCGGCGGTACACGGCTGGACGGAGGACCAGCGCTGGACCCTGGCGCGGATCGTGGTGCTCGTCCACCGGCTGTTCAAGGTCTCCTACAGTCTGAAGGGCATGTCGCTGGTGTTGCATCGCATCGGTTGGAGCGTTCAGGTTCCGGTGCACCGCGCGGTGGAGCGCGACGAGGCGGCGGTGGCTGACTGGCGGGAGGGGACCTGGCCTGAGGTGGGAAAACGGCACGGGACCAGGGCGCATGGGTGGTCTTCGAGGACGAGGCCGGTCAGTCGCTGAGGCCGCCGAAGGCGCGCACCTGGTCCCACAAAGGGGTCACACCCATCGTGAAAGTCGCCGGCAAGGGCTCGGGCCGTGTCTCGCTCGCCGGGCTCGTGTGCACCCGACCTGGCCGGTCCTCCCGGCTGATCTACCGGATGCTCGTCCCCCACGGCCGCAAGGGCGAGAAGAAGGGCTTCCGCGAGAAGGAGCTCGCCCGTCTGCTGGACGCCGCACACCAGCAACTCGGCAGCCCGATCGTGCTGGTGTGGGACAACGCCACCACCCACACCGACCACGCGATGCGCGAGCTCATCGCGGCCCGGTCCTGGCTGACCGTCTTCCGCCTCCCCGCGTACGCCCCGGACCTGAACCCCGCCGAAGGCGTGTGGGCGCACCTGAAGAAGAGCCTGGCCAACCTCGCGCCCCACTCCACCGACCAGCTCGCCGCCGTCATCCGGACCCGACTCAAGAAGATGCAGTACCGCCCCGCCCTCATCGATGGCTTCATCGCCGAGACCGGCCTGATACTTCAACCCCCGCAATCACCCTGCTGGTTCAACCTCAGAAGCGCATACTCCTCACGCCCTGACCCGGCAGCCGGTTGGTCGTACCGGCCCGTGGGCCGGTAGCGTAGTGATCTTCGCCAGAAGCGGGCTGGCGGAGTCCTGAAGGTGAACGCCGATGACCGACTTGCACGCCCGACGTGCGAAGCTTCGCCTCAACGCGGCCCTGGAGGGCCTCGCACTCGTCTTCCGCGGGGCAACTGCGCACCCCGAGGAGTCGAACTGCGAGTGCCACTGGGGCAGCGCGGAAGAGCTCGCCCTCCTCAAGGTCCCGGGTGTGAGGCTCGATCCTGACCTTCTCCGACGGACCTGGTGGGCCCCCGACTGGACCGACCACGGCGCGGTGCTCCGCCGCATCCTGCCTCAGCTCGCGTGCGCCGTCGTCGACAGCCGATCCGAGTCGTTCGGGTACCGGGACGAGATCGGTGTCTCGCTCGCCCGCGGGCGCTGGCAGGAATGGCCCCGGGAGCAGGCCGCGGCTGTGCGGGAGTTCCTGCACGCAATCTGGGTCCACAGCCTCGTCACCCCCGATGCCGTCGCGCCCACGCACCAGACCCTCGTCCTATGTGTCGAGGCGTCCGGCGTACTGAGCCCCTGGCTCGACGTCTGGGAGGCGCTGGAGCACCCGATGGCCGACCAGAACCTCGCGGAGGCCGTCGACTCATGGGACTACGACCTACTCGCCGACAAGCTCCCCTGGCGCACGCGGCACGACAGGGACGCCATGGTGGCCGTGCTCACTTCCTGGCTCACCCGCCATGCCCCCGCCCGACTGAGGGCACACAACGCACCGGAGGATCTACTCCACCGTCTGAGGTTGATCGGCCTCACCGGGCCCGCCCGCTGGGAAGATCCACATTGGCCCGACTACATCTACTGACCGTGGGGCAGAGGTGCCGGGCCCGAGGCACTCCGGCCAGGTGGAGCCGTCACAAGATCAGCGACAGAGCCGAATTACGTGACCGTCCACACCTGCCTGTAGGGCGGCCTGTGAGGCTGTGTGGCTTGTAGAGCAGCGCGCGCCGCTGACCTGTCTCCGCGAAGTTTGACTGATGGCCGTTTGTCTCCGGTGCCGGGCGCCGCGGGGCGCCATGCGGCTGTTGCTCGTATGGTCCTGTCGACCTCGTTGTGCATCCGCTCCGTCTCCTGGCCCGGCTCGGGTCCGGTGTATCGCCGCGGTCTCCGCTTCGCCGCCTGCCGGCCGTGGCCCCGGCGGTTCCCGGCACCTGACGCCACTGACAAGGCCTCAGCCCTCGGCCGACGACTCCCTCTCGGTGCGAGGTGATACAGCGCCGGGGGCGCCGGAGGCGGCCCGAGCGAGCCCGCCCGCGCTGACACCGGTGATCCACACCGCGGCGAGCAACCGCCACAGCGGCTCCACCCTGGTCACCACGGGCACCGGTATCGAGATCAGGGAGAACAGCAGCAGGGGGCCGACGGCGGCACCGAAGAGAAGTAGCCACCGTGGCCCGCGTCCCTGGGCCTGCGCGCGTCGCGAGACGTACCACAGCAGCCCGGCGAGCCCGGTCAGGTGGAACGGGCCGCCCACCGCGAGCGTGAGCCTGGCTAGGACGACAAGGGTGGCGTCGTCCGCACGGCTCGCGACCGCTGCCAGGGCCAGTGCCAGCGCGCTCGACACCGCGAAGGTTCCGGCGGCGAGCCAGATCGCGTACCGCGCGTGGCGATCGGCATCCACTGCGGCGGATACCCCGAGGCCGAACCGGAGCAGTCCTGCAGCGGCGACCAGCTGGAGCAGCGACGACACAGCAACCGCCGTACCGCTGTGCTCGTCAGTAGTCCCGCAACTGGCCCACGGTAGCGGTGGGCAGGAAGACGGAGCCCCTGGCCAGCACCGCTCCGAGAACCAGGCTGGCGATGAAGCCGACCACGAAGACCGGGCCGCCGAGTCGCCACCCCCGGCGTAGATTTCTGTTCTCCATGTCCCCCCACATTCCGAGTCCGACCCCACAGGAGCGCCCGCATCGACAGAGGTCGCACCCCCTGCTGTCGCGGCTTGCCCAGCAAACCCGGAACTGCCGTGCGGCGTCGTCGTACCCGTGGAGGCGGTTCCGCTACTCCCTGGGGAGTAGCTCCGGGGGGCGTGCACAGCAGATCCACGGTGGTTCGAAGGCATGGCCGAACAGGCCTGCATCACCGCCAGGGTGACCAGTCCGGCGTCCGAGTACTGGCCGATCTGGTGCTGCCGTGGACGGTCGATGAGCCCGTCAGGTTTTATCCACCGTCTTGCGCTGCCCAAGTCGGTCGCCGCGCATCGTGCCGGCGATTCGCACGGACGGTAGTCGGACCCACGGGATACGACCTTCCGACGCAGCGGCCGTCAGGTGCTCGGCGGAACAAGCCAGGGAATTCTCGAGACTTCGTGCTACACCCGCCCGCCTGCCGCAACCAAGATCGGCACGGCGCTCGTCCCACTGATGGCTCGAAGGTGCCGAACGCCAGGGGGAAGCGATGGCCGCGGTCGAACCGCAAAATCCGGAAACGGTCACAGCACGGGGGCGCGTACCGGTTCGTCCAACCTCGACACGGCGTCGGCGGGTCGCCATCCTCGGTGCGGCCTGTGCCCTGCCGTCGTTGATCTCGGTGGCCATCGGCAGTGTCGCCCAGCACTTCGAGCTCGGCGGCGGGGGGCGCGTCCCCGGAATCCTGCACCTGGTGGTGATGCTCGCGGGCGTCATACCGGCGTACTTCGTCAGCGTCCACGCCCTGCAGCCGACCGCCCCCCGGTGGCGCTGGCTGCTGGCGCCCGCGCCGATGGCGCTCGGCCTCGCCGCTACCCACGCTCTGGCCCTTCTGCTGCCCTTCCGCCCGGGCCTGCTGAGCGTGCTGGTGTTCGCCCTCCCGTCCTTCGCCCTGGCCGGCGCCGTGGTGCTGCGCTCACGTGCCGCCCTGCTGGCGGCCGTCGGCACGCTGCTGGGCGTGTTCGTGCTCGCGTTCCCGCTGCGGGCGATGCAGCGGGAGGTGGGGGTCCAGGACCTGCTGCGCGGGGCCGATATCCCGTCCCGGTCCCTGCTGCGGCCGGTCCTCTCAGCGGATGTGCTGGTCACCGGGGTCAGCGGGGACGGACACCGGGCGGTCTTCGTGCTCAGCGGCCCGGCGGACCTCTACGCCGGCAGCGGCGGACTCGGCGACGGCTTCGACAAGGCCGCGGTCGAGACGGTCTCCTTGGGCTACAACGACCCCTGCGGCCGCCCGATGCTGTCCGCGGACGGAGAGAACCTCACCACCAGCCCGTTCACCCCCTGCCTGCCGGAGCCGGGCGGCCTGTGGTCCGATGGAGCGAACCGATACGTTCTGCAGCGCGACGGCCTCACGATCACGCTGGCCGGCTCCGGCGGCGCGCTGAGCACCCTCAGCGGGGGCGGCGAGGTCCGCCAGGCCATCCTGGCAGCCCATCCCGCCACCGAACCCGAACTGCGCTCCCTTCAGGGCTGGTTCCCCTCCAGCTGGCTGGGCGGCTTGTTGCTCTGACCACGTGGAGACGGGACGGTGACACCTACCGTTTCCCGGGGGAAGTCCGGGCACCGGAGCGCCGAAGAAGAGGAGCAGGAGAGTCGGCGCGCTCGAACCCTCCCGCCTTGCTCGCCACCCGGCAGCGCACCGGTCTGGCCGACGAGATGTGGCGAGAGATCGCCCCGCTGCTCGCCGAGAAGGGAATCACCGAGGACACCGATCCGACCGACCTGCCGACCCTGCAGGCCGCCGGCCGCCTGGGCGCACGTCAGCTACCAGCCAGGGCGACGTCGTACAGAGGATCTGTCCCGGTTGATGCCGGTTCAGATGGCTGGGGTGGCTCATGAGTAACCCCGTCACTCGAACAGAGGCCACCCAGGGGAAGCTATTGAACGCGTTCAAATATACTGCGAGGACGATGCTCCTGTTGAAGCTGCCGAAGGGGTGGAGCGGCCATGGGTGCCGTGCTGAGAACCGAGAGCGCCCTGGCGTGGTTCATTCGAGCCGCCGTCCGCTATCTGTTCGCCCTTGGCTGTGGATGGAGTGCCACGGCCGGTGGTTGCGCGCTCTGGCTGGCACATGCCGGTGAGCTCTCCGGATCGGAGTTCCTGACCGGCTTCATCGACCTGGGGCTGCTCCTGTTCGGGTGGTTCGGCGTGCCGTCGCTGCTGCTGCTCCTTCTCTCCGCGCCGAAGAGGGAGAGCGAACTCCATCGGCCCGTCGTCACCGTCCTGTGGTGCGGGCCGCCGATGTTCGTGCTGTTCATCAGCGGGTGGGCGCTGATCGGCATTCTGTTCCAGATCGGCTTGTCGGCGGCGGCTGAACCGTGACCCACTTTGGACGGTTGAGTTCTGACCCTCGCGTCGTCGGTGGTCTTGTTCAGTCGTTGTCGGTGGTGCGGGTGCGGCCGAGTTCGCGGCCCCGCATGCGGTAGGACTCGCCCTTGAGGGAGTGGACCTCGGCGTGGTGGACGAGTCGGTCGATCATGGCGGCGGCGACGGTCTCGTCGCCGAAGACCTCTCCCCAGCGGCCGAAGGGCTTGTTCGAGGTGACGATCACACTGGCTCTTTCGTATCTGTTCGAGATGAGTTGGAAGAACAGGTTCGCGGCCTCGGCCTCGAACGGGATGTAGCCGACCTCGTCGATCACGATCAGCGGATAGCGGCCGAGCTTGACCAGTTCGTCCTGGAGCCGGCCGGCCTGGTGGGCGGCGGCGAGGCGGTCGACCCACTGGGAGGCGGTGGCGAACGCGACCCGGTGTCCGGCCTGGCAGGCCCGGATGGCCAGACCGGTGGCGAGGTGGGTCTTGCCGGTGCCCGGCGGCCCCAGGAAGATCGCGTTCTCCTTGGCCGCTATGAAGTCCAATGTTCCCAGATGGGACAGTTGTTGGCGCGTCAGGCCGCGCAGGTGGGTGACGTCCAGCTCTTCGATGGTCTTGATCGCGGGGAAGCGGGCAGCTCGGATGCGGCCCTCGCCTCCGTGGCTGTCGCGGGCGGAGACCTCGCGCTGCAGGCAGGCGACGAGGTATTCAAGGTGGGTCCAGGACTCGGCCTGGGCGCGTTCGGCCAGGCGCTCGGCGGCGTCCAGCAGGGCGGGGGCCTTCATGGCGCGGGCGAGGAAGGCCAGGTCGGCGGCGGTCTGCCGGCCGGTGCGGGCCGCCTCGCTATCAGGCTTGACCGCGTCGGTCGTGGTGGTGCGGGCCATCAGGCGCCCTCCTCCCTTCCGGCGCCGCCCTCGATGAGGGTGAACATGCGGTCGTAGGTGCCGAGTTCGCGTTGTTCGACCTCGATGCCGAGGCTGTCGGGGGCCAGGAGGGCGGTGCGGGCGGTGGCGACGCGGGCGGCCTGCTGGTGGATCACCTCGCCGCGCAGGAGGTCGGCCGCGGCGGCGTGTTCGGGGTCGGTCAGGCTCTGGTGTTTGGCCCAGCAGCGGGTGTGGCGGGCCACGATGTCGTTGCCGGCGATGACGGTGATCTCCTCGTTGTCGGCGCGGACCATGACGGTCTTGCCGATGGCGCGGGGGTGGACGGAGTAGTCGTTGGTGTCGACGCGGATGTAGTGGTCGCGGCCGATGCGGGTGTGGAAGCGCCACCAGTTGGGCGGGGCGACGGGTGGGATGGTGAGCATCGCGGCGCGGTCGCTCTCCCAGCGATCCACCGGACGGGCGTCGATCGAGCGGTGCCGGCGCCGGTTGGCGATCTGCAGCCAGGCGGTCAGCTGGGTGTTGAAGTCGGTGGGGCCGGTGAACGTGCGTCCGGGCAGGAAGCTGGTCTCCAGGTAGCCGTTCGCGCGCTCGACCAGGCCCTTCGCCTCCGGGTCGCGGGGCCGGCAGAGATGGATCCTGACCGCGAGCAGGCCGGCGAACGCGGCGAACTCGCTGGTCAGTTTGCCTTTGCCGACGCCCGCCTCGTTGTCCCAGACCAGCGTCTTCGGGACGGCTCCCCAAGCGGTGAGCAGGCGCCAGTGGCCGTCGATCAGGTCGCCCGTCTGGCGGGAGGGCAGCATTCTGGCGGTGATCACCCGCGAATACCCGCAGACGATCACCAGCACCGGCGGTCGGCCCGACTGGCCGTAGCCGAGCGGAATGTCCACGGCCGGGAACCACAGGTCACACTGGGCGAGCTCACCGGGCTGGTAGACCGTGCGGGAGACTGGATCGACGGGCAGGTAGGCCGGTCGCAGCTCGCGCACGCGTTCCTTGAGGATCGTCAGCCCGCGCTGCCAGCCGATCCGCTCGGCGATCACCGTGGCGGGCATCGTCGGGGTCTGCTTGAGCAGCTCGCGGATGGCCGGCTCGACCGCGTCCACGGCCGAGCCTTTCAGCGGGCGTTGGTAGACCGGCGGCCGGTCGGTGGCCAGGGCCCGTTTCACCGTGTTCTTCGAGATGCCCATGTGCCGGGCGATCGCCCGGATCGGCATCTCCTCGGCCCGGTGCAGTCGACGGATCTCAGCCCAGTCCTCCACGGGAATCACCCTCTCCTCCTGACCCTCGATGGGGATCAGGATGATCAGACGATCGCAAGAAGGGTCGGATCTACTCCGGTGGGTCCCGTTTCATCCGCCGTTCAGCGGTCACAATTCGCCCGTCGCCGAGACGGCTGCGCCGCCTTCTTGCTGCCCTCACCGCGCCTGCTGATCGTCCGCCGACCGGACCGCCCCTGATGAGGAGCCCACGCCCGCCGAGTCCTGTCGGACCTGGTCTGGGCTCACGACATGGCCACGGGGAAGAGCCGGCCCGTCGACCGGAGCGCCGACGAGGCCAGCTGGCTGCTCTTGTTCTCGCGTCCGGCTGGTGCCAGCCGGGTTGTCGGGTGGGGACTGGGGCGGGGTGCTGTCCGGTCTCGGGTGCCCGGCTTGTGGGTTGTCCCGCGGGCGGGTCAGGTGGGCTGGTCCCTGCGCGGGGACGCGCGGATGATCGGCATGGTGCTCTCCGGCCGCGATGCCGAACTGGGCGCGATCGCCCGCGCGTGGCTCGCGGAGCACGGCGGATCGGCCGACGACTGACGGTCCGTGCGGCTTCCGGATCGACCGGATTTATCGGTGGAGCGGCCGGGCGGTGCCGGGGGATGATCTCCGGCGTGGCTGAGGATGCGGTGGCGGGCGACGACGCCCGGGCGTGGGACGAGCGGTTGGGCTGGGCGTTCGGGCTGGTCGCGGACGATCCGGCCGAGCGGGCGGGCGCGCTCGCCAGGCTGGTGAAGGCCCGGCAGGAGGTCCACGGTGCGTTCGACCGGTACAACGCGGTGTGGCGGCTGACGTTGCCGTTGGGGACGGACGAGCGGTACCGACACCCCGAGGTTCTGCGGGCGTACCAGCTGATCCGCGAGGCCCGGCGGCATTCGCTGCCGGACGGCCTGTGGAGTCGGTTCGAGGTCGGTGACCTGGGCGCCTGGCCAGGGCTGCCCTACGCCTTGCTCTTCCTGGAGTGGGAGGCCCGGTTCCCGGAGGAGTGGACGCGGCACGCGAAGGCGTGGGGGACGAAGGAGGTTCTCCTCCGCGATCTGTCCCGCGCCCGCCTGGACGGGCCGAGCCGGGCGAAGCTCACCGACCTGGTGGAGATCGTGGTCAACCGCCCGTACCGCTGCAAGGACCGCGAGTACGTGCGGATCGCCCGCGCCGTCGACAGCGCCGACCTGCGTGCCAGGCTCGACCGCGCGGCCGCGTCGGACGACCCGTGGGCCTGCCGCCACGCCGGGTACGTGCGGATGCTCCTCGACCGCCCCGAACTGCCGAACAGCCGTCGCGTCTGGCAGTCCTGGGTGGACGCCGACCCCTTCCCGGCCCAGACGCGGACCCGTTTCATGGAGTCGTCCTGGACACGTACTTCGACGGTCTTCTCGCCGCGGGCGATCATGTCGAAGTAATCCGAGAAACTCCAGGGGCGCACAGGCTCCGCTGCTACGCCCATCGGGCCGGTGATCGATGGGGCGACGACGGCCGGCACCCCATCGGTCTCGCCGACGCGCTGCGCCGCAAGCTGACCGCCTTCCTGGAGGAGACCGAGAACGGCGACCCGGCCGCCGCGTCCCACGAGCTGTCCCTGCGGCTGCCCAGCTACGGCTCCCTCGCCTACGCCGCCGCACAGGACATCCGGGACAAGGCCGGCCCGACCGCGCGACTACATCAAGTCGGCCTGCCAGCCAGGCAGAACCTTCTTGAGCCGTTCCCAGAGCACACCCTGGGCCTCCGTGATGGCGAAATGGCGGTCCAGCGGCGGGCACTCCAGCGCGAACCGATCCCATCCCGTATTAGTGACCCGGACGTACTTCACGCCGTCGCCGCGCTCCTGCAAGGGGCTGATGAACGCGATGAAGGGCGACAAGGTCACTGTGGCGATGCCCCAGGGCGATCAGGTGGTCGAGATCGTGAATGTCGCCCGGTACCCCGTGACCCGCCTCGGATCGCCGCGAACGTCCTGATCCAGCCCGCAGCACCAGCTGCCTGCGCCGCTTCTCCACGCGCGGCCCAGCCGGAGGTCACCGGCTGGGCCGCGCTGGCTTGTCGATAGCGAGCCCGGCTGTCCACAGCCGACCCCGGCCAGGGTGGCGCCATGATGACGACGAAGAAGACCCCGGCCCCCTGCCAGGCCCACGCCGCCGACAGCTGGGGCGACTGCCAAGTGGCAGAACTGCGCACCGCCCAGACACGGCTCCTGGCCGAGAGGCTGCACCGTGGACCCATTGCCCCGGGGGCCGTGCCGCCACGCGCGTGCCTTCGGTCAAGTCCGATCGTTGAGCCAGACGCGCGTCTCCACCAGGACGCGCGGCGGATCGCCTCGTTCCTTCTGCTCGGGACCGCACACCCCCCCGGCGACCCCGGGCCCAGCGGGCACCGCTCCCGGGCGGGCCGGCCGGCAGCACACCGGCCGGCCCCGCCCGGTCCCTATCCGCTGCGCCAACATGGGCAAGGCCCACCTCACCCGGCCCGGCCGTCGCCGACGCACCGTGCGCCTTGTTCGGCCGGGGGTTCGGCTCGTCGTTCGGCACGGGGGTCCGGGGCGGGTTCGGTCCGCGGTTCGGTTCGGCCACCGGCCGCAGTCTCCGCTTGCCGCCTGTTTGCGCTGCTCATCGGGTGTCAGCGGCCAGTTGCGATTCCCCGGGTATGGCCACCTGCCGGGGAGTCAGCTGGCCATACCCGGCGCTACGGTGAGTGACGAGAGTCGGCCCCGAGCCCCCGGTACAGCCACGGCTCCCGAGTCGCGCCGGCAGCCGACCCGCCGCGTCCTGGCCCCGCTGATGCGCCTGGCCGAGGGACGCTGCTCGATCACCAGACGTGGGAGCCGGGAGCTTGAGCAGCGTCAGTCGCCTTCGCCCGGCGGTGTGCCGCAGCTCGGGCCTCCCGGCCCGTCGAACTGCACCGAGTTGAAGAAGTCCCGGAAGTCCGGAAAGAAGTTGCCCTCGCTTGTCGGGCTAGGAGCGTGGGTCGGTAACGAGTAACTGGCCGGGTGGGCTTGGTCGCCGCGATCGGTCGCGGTTGCCCGGTCCATGCTCGCAGCCAGTGGTCGGGTCCTGCCAGCGCGGGAGTCGGCCGGGGTGGAGGCCGGTGGGCGGGACGGTCAGGCGATCGCCGGGGTGAGTTCGGCAGATCCGTGGCAGGCGCCGCTGTTCGGCTGGGGGGTCGGTTCGTGGTTCGGCATGGGGGCCGGTTCCGGGTTCGGTTCGCGGTTCGGTTCGGTCACCGGCCGCCGTCTCCGCTTGCTGCCTGTTTGTGCTGCTCATCGGGGGTGGCGGGCCGAACTCACCACCTCGACTTACCGTCCTGGGCCCCTGTCTGGTGGTGGTTGTGGTGGCGGGTCGGGGGCGTTGGTCGGTGTGCCGCTCCCACGGGACCGGGACCACGCCGCCCGCGGGCGGCGGCCCGATCACCGCGCCGAGCCGGTCCAGCATCTCCTCAATGTCCACGTCCACTCCCGTCAGCCGCCCCTTCCCGCCGGAGGGTATCGGCTTCCGGTGACAGCGGAGGCGGGAGAGCCCGGCCCCGCAGGGTCCTGACACCCGAGCCGTGGAGGGCTTCCATGCCCACGGACCGGCCGCCGTGGACGCGGCGGACGGTCCGTGGGCATCGGGCGGGTCTGCGGCCCGTGCCGTCCTGGGTGCTGTGGCGTGGGGCGTGACCTCCGGCCGCCTGGTGTGCTGTTCGGCTACCAGAACTGGCGGGCGAGGAAGGAGGAAGTCAGCTCACACTGGAGGCTGGACAAGGGGGGTACCTGTTGAACGATGTTCCAGAGCTTGGGCCCATGCCCCGGCGGGTGACCGTCAGTGCCGAGCAGGCGGGGCGGCTCGTGGCCGAACAGTTCCCGCAGTGGGCCGCGTTACCGGTGACGGCTGTGGAGAGCGGCGGCTGGGACAACCGGACCTTCCGCTTGGGCGACACCATGGTGCTGCGCCTGCCCAGCGCGCAGGAGTACGCCTTGGCGGTGGAGAAGGAGCACCGTTGGCTGCCCGAGCTGGCACCAGCTCTCCCGCTGCCGATCCCGGTGCCGCTGGCGAAGGGGAGTCCTGGTGCGGCTTACCCGTTCGCGTGGTCGGTCTACGGGTGGATCGACGGCACGCCCGCGTCGTTCGATTCAGTCGTCGATCCGATCCGCTTCGCCGAGGGCCTGGCCGGCTTCGTCGCCGCGCTGCGGAGCATCGATGCCTCACAAGGGCCACAGCCTGGTAAGCACAACTGGTTCCGTGGAGCGACGCTGCGCACCTACGAGGCGCAGGCGCTCGGTGCGCTGGACGAGCTGCGCGGCCACATCGACGTCGCGCCGGCGCAGGAGTTGTGGACTCAGGCGCTTGAGGCGCGGTGGGACGGGACCGACGTCTGGTTCCACGGCGACCTTGCCAAGGGAAACCTGCTCCTTGAGGACGGGCAGCTCGCCGCCGTCATCGACTTCGGTACGTGTGGCGTGGGGGACCCCGCTTGCGACCTCGCGATCGCGTGGACGTTGCTCTCGGCCGACGGCCGCGATGTGTTCCGGGAGCGGCTGGGCGTCGACGATGCGACGTGGGCGCGCGGACGTGGCTGGGCGCTGTGGAAGACGCTCGTCTCGTGCGCCAACAGCCTGGGTCAGGACGGCGCTGACGCCCGTGACGCGCGACGCGTGCTCTCAGCAATCCTCACTGATTCAGGCTGAGGGATCGCCGGGGCGCGTGGACCCATACCTATCCGCTCCCGCACGTCGGCGCCCTGGGCGCCGTCCCGGCCGCGCCCGTGGTGTTGTGACGGGTCGGTGGTTCGGTAGTGGGTTTTGCTGGCGAGCTGGGAAGGCCGAGCGCTCTGGCTGTGTGGTTGAGGAAGGTATGGACGGCCGGGTGGTGGCGGTGGCGGGATGCGGCCCTCGCGCGGGCGGCGAGCTGCTCGGCGTGGCATGCTGCCTGGCGTGATCGACACTTCCGATTTCGACGCCCTGGGCGGGACATGGTCGTTCGCGACCGCACGTGAGCCGGCCGAGTTCCCCGCAGTCGAGGTCGAAGGCGGGCCCGGTGTCGAGCACGCCGGGGGCAGCAGCCGCACCCTGTGCGGGATCCGCGGCCGGTACCTGAAGCTCTTCCTACACCACTGGCAGCGGGCGAGGAGGTCCGGGCGCTGATGCGTCAGGCCGCTGGGGCGGGGGCGCGCTTGGTGCAGTTCCCGGAGGCCGCTCTCGTCTACCCGGACAAGCGGGTGGTGGCGACAGATCCCGACGGCGCCCCAACGCCGGGGGACTGGACCGGCACCGCATGGGACGTCCTGCGTGAGGAGGCGCTCGTCGTCCTCTGACCGCGATAGCCGTGGGTGCTCCTCGGCCTCGCGGAACTGCGAGTGCCAGGTGGGGTCGCGAGGCAAGGTCCGGCGGATCCCCGGGTTCAGGACGCCCTTCGGCAAAGGGCGTCCTCCCCGGCGGCGACAGGGACCGGGTCAGCGGCCGTCGAGGGCGTAGATGCGGACCGGGTCCTTCCCGCTGATCAGCCGGAACCGGGCCGGGTCGGACTCGACCAGTTCGATCATCTCGCTGTCCCGCACGCCGCCCGAGTCGAGCGCGAGGTACTGCGCACCGCTGCGGCTCAGGTTGGCCCGGAACGTCTTGAGGTCGTCGTCGGCCGTCACCTGGACGAGCCTGCGCTCCATCTTCAGGCCCATCAACGGCAGCCGGATGTCGGGTCCTTGGTCGGAGATCGCGATGAGCGACCCCTTGGGCAGCTTCCGCGCGGTGGGGTAGACGTTCCACGGCCAGATCTTGTCCTGCTGGGTGCTGCGGTCGCGCATCAGGTCGACGGTCTCGTCGATCGAGTAGTAGTGCGGCTTCCAGCCCGCCGATGCCACGTAGGCGGGCTCGCTGGTCCGCCACATCGAGTTGGCGCTGGTTCCCACCAGGACGAATCCGACGGCCACCGCGGCCGCCCACCGGGCGTACCCGGCCGGGCCCGCGGGCCGTTCGTCCGTCCCGCTGAGCCAGGTGAGGAACACCGCGAGGAAGACGCCGCCGAGGATCGGCAGGTAGACGGTGTAGCGCGCCCACCAGGGGCCCGGGCTGGCCGCGGCCATCACCGCCATCGGCAGCAGAAGGCCCAGCAGCGGCGCCCACCGGCGGCGGCAGACGAAGACGACCAGGCCCGCGACCACGGCCGGGAACAGCACCCAGAGCCACCCGGCACCCAGGCCGCCCAGGCGCTGGTCGTAGGAGAAGGGGCTGTGGACCTCCGTGGTCCAGGACTCCCAGAGCTGCGCGGGGACGCCGCCGGCGGCCTTGATCTCCTTCGGGGTGTTGTTGACCATGATCAGGTCCTGCACGGTCCCCTTACCGGTGAACCCGAACATGGTGAACGGGTAGAAGGGATTGTCGTACTTGATCCAGGTCCGCACGTACCAGTACGAGGACAGCAGCACCGAGGGCACCACCAGGGCCGCGCCCAGCACCGCCAGCCGGCCGGTCCCCCGGCGCAGGACCCCGCCGGACGGGCCTTCGCCCGCGCGACGCTCCGCGACGAGCGCGACGGCCACCTGGCCGACTCCCACCGCGACGACGCAGGCCATGGTCAGCAGGTTCGAGGCCTTGACGCTGGTGCCGAGGGCCAGCGCGACACCGGCCAGCCACAGGTGGTTCAGCCGCCCCTCGACGGCGCCACGACCGTTCGGCAGGGCCAGCACGAACTGGAACGCCGCCGCCGCGGTGGTCGCCGCGCCCACGTCGACGTACGAGGTCGAGGACTGGGCGATGACGGCGGGGACCGCCAGGAAGCCGAAACCGGCGAGCAGCGCGTGGTCCCGGCGAGCACCGAACCGCACCGCCAGGCCCACCGCGGAGGTGAAGCCGAGCAGCAGGAACGGCAGGCCCGCGGCCCAGGACCAACGCAGGGTGTGGGTGAACACGCCGGCCCAGGCTCCGAGGACCTCCTGGCCCTGCGGGTAGACGTCGGACCAGAACGCGGCCGGGGTGTGCCCGATCCGGCCCCCCTGGATCCACTGGGCCGGGCCGACCAGGTGGTACCACATGCCGTCCCACTCGCTGGGCAGGGTGAACGCGCCGAGCGCGATCCGCCAGCCGTACACCGTGAGCACCAACAGGGCGAAGACGACCACCGCGGGGTTGCGCCAGAGCGACCCGCAGCGGCGGAACGCGCCGAGGACACCGGAGACGGTCTCGCGGTGACGCCCCAGCAGCTCGGCCCGGGTGCGCACCACGGCCACCTCGGCCGCGCCGACCAGGACTGCCGCAGCGAGCATCGGAGCCGGCTTCAGGCCGTGGACCGGCACACCGACCAGCAGCGCCAGCCCGATCAGCTGGGTCACCGCCGCCATGATCCAGCCCGACAGCGCTTCAGCGGCGCGCCACGGTCCCAGCGCTCCGATCACATGTGCCGTGCCGATGGCTGTCGCCAACAGAGCTGCCAACAGCCCCAATACGCCCACGAGAAATCCTCAACCCATCCACGACTCAGCCTCATACGGCACTTGACAGTGATCTGCGCGACCGTACCAGAGGTGACCAAACGATTAATCGATTACCCAACCACAGGTAAAATGTCCGAATAGTCAACGACCGTCCACTTATGGAGGGATGGCGGAGAAGTCGTGCAGGGGGTGCTCGAAGACCGTTCGAGAACCATCTGTATCCTTGCCGGGCACCGCGTGTCGCTGGGGGGGCGCCTAGGACTACCAGGGGTCTGTGGCATCGAGGTGAGGTTCGTGCCCCCCGCATCAGAGGCGCGCTTCCCACTTCTTCGTCAGAGGACAACCAGAATGGCCCAGATTCTCCGGGCGTTGCAACGAGTGGACGACCAGGTTCACCGGTCGGTCCGCGAGCGGTTCGGCGACAAGCGTTCGGTCGACGTCAGCAAGGCCCTGTCCTGGACCGGCGAGCACGCCGCAGGCTGGCTCGCGCTCGGTGTCGCCGGTGCGATCGTCGACTCCGACCGCCGCGGCAACTGGCTCCGAGCCACCGCCGCCGTCGCCGGCGCCCACGCCGCCAGCATGGCCATCAAGCGCGTCGTCCGCCGCCCCCGCCCGAACGGCCCGGGCATGGAGCCGCTCGTGAAGACCGCCGGGAAGCACAGCTTCCCGAGCTCGCACGCCACCTCCTCCGCGGCCGCGGTCGTCGCCTTCGCTCCACTGCTGCCGGCCGCCACCATCGCTCCGGTCGCCGGCGCGGTGTGCTTCTCCCGCCTGGTCGTCGGGGTCCACTACATGTCCGACGTGGTCGGGGGTGCCGCGCTCGGTGCCGCCGTCGCGGCGGCCGGCCGCTCCTGGATCGTCAAGGGGCAGCAGGCCGATGTCTGAGGCGACCCTCGAGTCCAGAACCGCGACCGCTCCTGACACAGCCGCCGCGGTCGCGGTCCCCACCGCCGTCGAGACCGAACCCGCGGTCGAGGCCGTCGCCGCCGTCGAGACCGAACCCGCGGTCGAGGCCGTCGCCGCCGTCGAGACCGACACCGGGGTCGAGGCCGTCGCCGCCGTCGAGACCGAACCCGCGGTCGAGGCCGGCACCGCGTCGACCGTCCGCCCGTTCCGGCTCAAGGCACTGCCCGGCGGCCTGCTCCGCAACGCCCGACCCCGCCAGTGGGTCAAGAACGTGCTCGTCCTCGCCGCCCCCGGCGCGGCCGGGATGCTTACCCACACCGCGGTGCTCCGCCAGGTCGGCATCGTCTTCGTGCTCTTCTGCGCCGCCGCGTCCTCGATCTACTTCCTCAACGACGCCATCGACGTCGAGGCGGACCGCGCCCACCCGACCAAACGCCACCGCCCGATCGCCTCCGGCGTGGTGCCGCTGCCGGTCGCGTACGTGTGCGCCGCGCTCCTCGGCGGCGGGGCCATCGCCGGCGCCCTGCTGCTCTGCAACACCCCGACCGCCATCGCACTGGGCTGCTACCTGATCATGCAGTTCCTCTACTGCACCGGCCTCAAGCACGTCCTGGTGGTCGACCTCGCCTTCGTGACCTCCGGCTTCCTGATCCGCGCCATGATCGGCGGTCTCGCCGCCGATATCCGGCTGTCCCAGTGGTTCCTCATCACCACCGGGTTCGCCGCGCTCTTCATGGTCGCGGCCAAGCGCTACTCCGAGCTGGTCAGCATGGGCGACAAGGCCGCCAGCTCGCGCAAACTGCTCGGCGAGTACAGCAACACCTACCTCCGCTTCGTCTGGCAGGCCTCCGCCGCCGTCACCGTGCTCAGCTACTGCCTCTGGTCCTCGGACCACACCACCAACGCGGACACCGCGCTGCGCCAGATCACCGTCCTCCCCTTCATCTTCGCCATCCTGCGGTACGCGATCTTCGCCGACCGCGGTACCGCCGAGGCCCCGGAGAACGTCGTGCTGAAGGACCGCCCGCTGCTCATGCTCGGCGCGATCTGGGCCGGCCTGTACGGCTTCTCCGTCCTGGGTGCCGTCTGACATGGCCGGCCGTGGACAGCTCCGTTCCGCACTGCCGGAGCTGCTGAAGTTCGGGGTGATCGGGGGGCTCGGCTACGCCACGGACGTCGTCCTGTTCGTCCTGCTGCGCGACGCCCTCGGTCCGGTCCTGGCCAAGGTGCTCTCGCTGAGCGCCTCGACCGCGGTCGCCTTCGTCGGGAACAAGTACTGGACGTTCCGGGAGCGCCGGGCCGACGGGCCGGCCGGCGAGACCGGCCGGGAGACCGCGCTGTTCCTCGCGGTCAACCTGGTGGGCGCGCTGGTCCAGCTCGGCTGCCTCGGCTTCTCGCACTACCTGCTCGGCCTCACCGGCCCGACCGCGGACCTGGTCTCCAGCAGTGTGATCGGCATGGCCCTCGCGACCGCCCTGCGGTTCTGGGGCACCAGGACCCTGGTGTTCCGCGCGGCCCGCGCCTGATCCCCCGTCCGACGGCACGAGGAAGGGCCGCACCCACCGGGTGCGGCCCTTCCTCGTGCTCGTTCCCGCGCGCCGCGCGGGAGGCGGCCGCAACGGCGCTAGCCGCGTCGGCTCTGGCCGCGACCGCACCGGTGGCTGCGGCTGTCGGGCGAGCTGCTACACGGTGCAGCAAGGCGACCCTTGCTACACGACGGCACAGCGCTGCGCAGCAGCCGGCCGTTGCGCATGCGCAACGCGGGACAACCGGCTGTGCATGCAACGGGGACAACCTGGCTGCACACCGTGCGGTGCCGAAGCTGGGGCTCCATCGCCTCGATCCGGAACGAGCGCCGCACCCCCTCCAGCCGCCCGTACAGTCAGCCCACGTCCGCGGCGACCCGGTCCACCACAAACAGTTCGTCGCTTCGCCGTGCCAGCTGCGGTGCCGACGCCCGCACGATTGCCTCCCGCTCCAGCAGGACGAACAGCTCCAGCGCCCCCGGCGGCACGTATGCCTCCCGCCACCGCCCGTACTTCGCGCACGCCTGCAACGGGAACACTGCCGGATCCTCCGGCTGGCGCCCTGGGAGCCCCAGCTCCGGCAGCAGCAGCGTCGACCACTCCTGGGCGCGCATCCCCGACGTGAGCGCAACGTTGGCCGCCGCCCGGCTCCGCAGCAGTGCCCACCCCCGAAACCCTTGGGCCGTGCCGCCGTCCGCCTGCTGCCGCCCAGCCCCACGTCGCGGAAGTACACCTACTGCTCCAGCGTCAGGTGCCGGATGTCCATCCCCCGGCGTACGGTCCGCACCAGCGGAGAACGCCCGCCCGCCCCGGACCGCACCAGGACCTGCTCGCGGTAGCCGCCCTCGACCAGCCACGTGAACAGCCGGCCCAGCAGCCCGGCCTCCTTCGCCCACATCGCCTCGCCCACCGGCCGCGTCTGCAGCTCTGATACCACCACCGGGACCAACCCCGGCAGCAGCGAGGCTCCTGCGTGCGCACGCTGGAGGGACCGGTCCGCGCCCGAACCCCCGAGCGGGCGGCGGACCGGCTCCCGGCGTCACCGAGTGGTCAGGCCCTCGGAGCGTCCGCAGGCTGGGCCTCGCACCAACTGACGGCCGTCGCCGCTGCATCGAGGCCGCCCCTGGTGCAGCCCCCGGCCGCGCACCTCACGCATCGCCAGGACCACCAGCCAACGCGGCGAACCAAGCCCAGCGGCCGCGCGCTGCGCCACCTGGGCGGTGCCGACAGCCTCGCGCGAATGATCGGTGGCGTGGGCGCAGTCCTTCCTACTGACCAATACGTAGGCGGGTTCTCTCCATGCTCACGCCTCCTGCCCAAGAGCGACTCGTCAAGCACATAAGCAGATCGGACGGGGCTTGCGCCGGACAGGCGTGCCGAGCTGGACCCGGCTCCTGGGCCCGGACATCGGGGTGATCTGTCGGTTATCTGGCGATACCGCCGCTGAGCTGCGAATTCTTGCTGGCAGGCGACGCCATGGATCCCCTAGAGTCGGCGCGCCCACCCGGTCGGGGCGGTGGCGTACCGGCATGCGTGGTCAAGCACGCGGCGATTCCAGGAGTTGACGATCTGATGGTGTGTGTGGCGTGCGGGACACGCCCCGTGGGGACGGACAGCGGCCGCTGCTTCGGCTGCGCGGAGGCGGCTCCCGGATGGGCGGCGGCGCTGCGCCCGGCGAACGGCCTTGCCGTGGCGGTCTACGCCCTGCTTGCGTTGAATGCCGCGATGGCGGCGGTGGTCGTCGCGATCGATCTCTGGTCGGATGTGCTCCTGGGCCGGCTGGTGGACGGGCCGGGCGAGGTCGGCCTCGACGACTTCGACGCCGTGAAGTCCGTGGCGAACGCGGTGAACGGGATGTTCATCCCGTTGGCGCTGGCCACCGCCGGGGTGTTCATCGT
The DNA here is from genome assembly GCF_001888885.2 of Streptomyces viridifaciens. Taxonomy (NCBI): domain Bacteria; kingdom Bacillati; phylum Actinomycetota; class Actinomycetes; order Kitasatosporales; family Streptomycetaceae; genus Streptomyces; species Streptomyces viridifaciens. The sequence goes on along the minus strand of NZ_CP090840.1, from coordinate 22,325 downwards.
CTGGTTCTACCGCATCCGCCGGAACGCCGACCTGCTGGTGCCGAACGGGCACCGCCTGGGACGCGGCTGGACCATCGGGGCCTGGTTCACCCCAATCGTCCAGCTCTGGTTCCCCTGGCAGCTGATGGTGGACTGCTGGAGGGCGAGCGCACCGCTGGACGCGGAGGGAAGGCGACGCACACTGTCGGAGAAGGTCCTCGCCCTGTGGTGGTGCACCTGGATCGGCTCGCTGATCGTCGGCCGGATCGCAGGCACCATGGTGCGTCACGTGAACCCGTTGGGCCCCGGTGACCTCGAGAGCCTGCGCAACACCATCCGGGTAGAGGCCGCAGGGTCAGCACTGCGGGTCGTGGCGGCGATCGCGGCGATCGTCGTGGTCAACCGGCTGACCGCCATGCAGCAGGCACGCCGGGCCGGCATCAACCCGCTCGCGGCCAGGGCCGCCCAGGAGGCCCGGGTCCGGGCCCTGGTGTCGGCTTCGGCTGCTGCCGCCTCGCCCGCGCCTGTCGAGGCCCCGCGTGACGCCGCGTCGCAGGGACAGGCTTCGGCCTGACGGTGCATGGCCTGGCCGGGGAACGATCCTCGGCCGGGCGGCGCCAGCTGGTGTAGTTCTCTGTTGAATGCGATCTCTGTGCGCCACGAGCGCTACTGCGTGTGATGTAGCGGGGTTCAGCCAACTTTCGACAGTTGACGCGTGCTGAAGTGCCCCTGACCGGAAACCGGTCAGGGGCACTTTTGGTCAGCTCATCGCTTCATTCTGGGGTTCAGCTTCGTACGAGGGCGGTCCACTTCTGGGCGGGGGTGCCGTTGCAGTCCCAGAGTTGGAGTCGGGCGCCGTTGGTTGCGGTGCCGCCGGGGAGGTCGATGCATCGGCCGGAGGCGGGGTTGTAGAGGCTGCCGTCGGCCCTGGGGACGAAGGTTTGCTGGGGGGCGGCGTTGCCGCATTCCCAGATCTGCAGGGGGGTGCCGTTGGCGGTGCCGCGTCCCGTGGCGTCGAGGCAGCTGCCGAGGGCGCGGAGGCTGCCGTCGGGCTTGAAGGTCCACTTCTGGGCGTTGCTGCTGTTGCAGTCGTACAGCTGGACGGCCGTGCCGTTTGCGGTGCTGGCACCGGCGATGTCCACGCACTTGCCGGTCTGGGCGGTGTAGGCGATGGGGCTGTTGTCGGCGTAGGTGCTGAGGACGCTGGTCGGTCCGTTGGTCCAGGTGTAATAGGGGTCGGTGGTGGTGGAGTGCCCGGTAAACGTCTGGATGACGCCGCCTGAGGCCATGCCCCAGAGGGTGGGTGAGCCGATGCCGGTGAGGTCGCCGTCGGAGCCGATGATGGGCCAGTTGGCGGTGGTGACGCCGTAGCCGATCTTGGTGTCGGTGGCGATGCCGGTGAGGGTGGGGTAGTTGGTGCTGTGCCCGAAGGGACCGCTGACGGTGACGGTGCCGGTGTTGAAGGTGTAGCCGCGCAGGTCGCCGTTGCCCCCGTTGCGTGCCCACAAGCCGGGGTGGCCCTGGCCGGCCCAGTCACCGGGGGAGATGAGGTCCCAGCCCTTCCAGCCGGTGGCGGCGAGCTTGGTGGGCGAGCCGAACAGGCCATTGCCAATACTGGGGTAGAACCAGAGGGCGCCGGTGCCGTCCGGGCTGGTCTCAACGGTGAACAGACCGGTGCGGTTGAGGAACTTCTTGCTGGTGTCGAGGTTGGTGGTGCTGGGGTCTCCGCTGGCGGCGATCTGCAGCGTGGTGGACCAGTCGGTGGCGTTGTAGCCGGTGCAGTCGGTCAGCTTGGGATCACAGGCTGGCTTGGCCAAGGAGCTTTTGGCGTCGAAGACCCCGGTGACGCCTGCGTTGCCTGGGTTTTGGTAGTAGTAGAGGCTCGGGTCGCCGTCTCGGTGGACGATGAGGTCGTCGACGTTATTGCCGCCGCGCAGGCTGCCGCGATGGGTGATGCGGTAGTTCGCCCATGAGTCGTGGCCAGGAGAGTTGGCCTGCGGGGCGGCCAGCGGCGCCTTCGCGGCGGTGGCGGGGATGCTGTAGGCGCGCAGGTCGCCGGCGGGGTCGGCGGTGACGATATCGGGCAGCGCGTCACCGGTGACGTCACCGAAGGTCGGCGCGGGGCTGTTGGGGTTCCACGGTGCGTAGAAGGCGTACTGCGCCACCGGGGAAAGGTTGCCGGCGTTGTCCTCGGCCTGGACGTAGAGGACGTTGGTCCCCCAACGTCCTGCGGTCACCTGGATCTGGCCGGTGGGCATGGAGCTGCCGCACTGCCAGGAGGAGTCGACGAGCTGGGGGTCGAAGCTCCAGCGCAGGCAGACCACCCCGGAGGTGTAGCCGCCGCTGGGGTTGGGGTCGGTGGCCGTGAAGGGGATGCCGCCGCTCTGGCCGGCATAAAGCTGGGGGGTCTGGCCGTTGCCGCTGGGCGGGAACTGCTTGCTGGTGTCGGCGACGGTCGTGGGGAAGGTGACGGTCGGCGGAGTGAGGTCGACCTTGAAGTAGCAGGCCGGGGTGGAGGCGGACGACGGCATATTGCGCACGGTGTCGTTGGCCAGCATGCCGTAGCCGTAGGCGTGTCCGTCTTGGATGACGTTGGCGGGGAGCTGGAAGCTCGTGACGCCGCCGTTGCTGACAGGAGCCGTCATGCCCGACGCGACGTCGGGGACACCGGGGACGTTGTAGTCCCAGATGTGGTCCCAGGTCGCGACCTGGGACTGGACGGGGCTGGAGACGGTGGCGTTGAGCCAGACGGCGTTGTTCTGGGCGGAGCCGGCTCCAAGCCAGGCCCAGTCGTTGCCGTTGCTGTCACCGCAGGCCTGATTGGTCGCCGCGGGGTTGACCGTGGTGGGGGCGGGCCACACCGACGGGTTGGTGGGGACGTTGGGCACCCGGTCGTACATCACGGACAGCGCGGGCTGGTAGGTGAGCCGCTTGAAGGCGTACTGGTTGCTCTCGTCGCCGTAGAGGCCGAACGTCAGCTGCCCGTAGTTGACGTACTGCTTCATCGCGCCGGTGATGTCGAAACTGAACGGCACGTTGTCGTGGCACGGGTCCTTGCCGGAGCCGGTCACCCAGGCCGTATCGCCGAGCTGGCCCCCCTGCTGTCCGGGCTGGTTGGACCAGGTCGTGCCGTTTCCGATCGGACCGTTGGTGACGTAGAGGTTGAGTGGGTACTTGTTGGTGCAGGAATGGTCGGCGGAGACGTACTCCTGCATGGTCATCGTCGCGGAGTTGATGACCGCCCCGCCGAGCGCGCTGATGTCGAACTGGTAGAAGCTGCGCTCGATGTCAGCGGGCGAGCAGTTGTTGCCGTCGGGGTAGATGCCGCATTTGCCGACGCCCGGGTGATCAGCATCCGTGCCGCCCTGGCGCATCCAGTTGTTGGAGCCGTCGTGGGCGGACTGAACCCAGGTCCAGGAGTTGCCCGTCAGGGTCCAGGGCAGCCAGTCGGGGTCGATGTAGTACGGGGCGGTGCCGTGGGCCAGGAGATCCTGGTCGGGTGTCAGGTCGATGCCAGCGTCGGTGGCCTTGACCGGCATGGTGGAGACCTTGGAGGCCGTCCCGGGCCCGGCGTCGGAACTGCCGACAGATGCCTGGCCCGCATTCGTCGGTGCGGGTGTGGGCGTGTCTGCCGCGGCTGCTCTGAAGGTCAGGGCGGTCTTCGTCACGGTCGCGGGGGCACTGGCGGCGGGTGCGGTGGTGCTGTCCCACATCTGAGGGCTGCGGGAGACCCAGCGGGGTTGGCTGTCGGCGCCGACGACGGTGATGTTGCCGTGCTCGTCGGTCTTGACGGTGACGCCGTCGAGAGTCGTCCCGAAATGCAGGTTCTTCAGGGCGGGGTTGGCGGCCGCGGCCTGGGTCTTGACGACCAGGACAGTGGTCAGGCCGCCGAGCTTGGTGGCGGTGACCTTCAGGTCGATGTCGGGGGCGACGGACGGGTAGACCAGGCTGTCACCGCTGACGGTCGGCGAGGGCAGCGCGAACGGGGCGGACAGTGCGAGCTTCTTCCCGTCCGAACTGGTCATGGTCGCAAGCGGCCCGTCCCCGCCCTTGGACAACGCCACCTGACCCGCCGCGGACTTGGGCGAGAACGTGCCGTCCGGATTGGCCACCAGGGTGGCGTCCAGCCCCTGCCAGACACCACTACGGCGCACACGCTGCTGCTCCAGGTGACTGGTCAGTGCGAGGTGGCCATCAGGGGTGGCGACGGTCTCGCTGTACTCGGTCGTGAGCGAGTCGACCGGGACGTTCTTTTGCGTGGCCTTGGCCTGAGCGATGGCCTGATCGACCGCGTTGGCGGGTGGTCGTTCCTGCATCTTCTGCGCGGTGGCGGCGTCGATCGCGGCCTGCGACGGCACGTTCGGTGTGTCAGCGGCATGGGCGCTGAGACCTGAGAGGCCGGTGGTGAGTGCGAGAACGGCTGCCGCGGTCAATGCCTTGAGCGGCACGCCGTTGTAGCGGCGTTTTCTGTTCAAAACGGGAATCTCCCCCCAAAGGAAACGGTAGGCCTGGATTAACACAGGACAGAGGCAACGTAGGGGGACGCACTGACATCGGCCAGTTCAATTCGATGCCGAAGTCCATACTTGCATCGATAAAGCCGATTCGTGGACTCCCTATGAGAATCCTCACCAGTCACAAGGTCTTGACGTTCCGTCACCAACGGGCGTACCTTCCGCCAGTTCGGATACAGGACGTGCCTTCCGTATTCGGAGGGCCAAAAGCTGCGTGGGGGTAAATAGCATGCCATTTGGACGACCACCGATTTTAAGGAACAAAAGGGGCAGGAGGGGGAGACTGCGTGGACGGCTGGCGGCCGTCACGACGGTTGCTGTCCTCGGCTCGATGCTCGGTCCGCTGCCGCTCGCGGCAGCGGACGGGCCTGAGCTACTCACGCAAGTGGTCCCCGCCGAATACCGCCCTGCCGACGACCCCCTCCGTGGCGGGAAGGACTCCGCACCGGTGGCGGCCCCGAAGCCGGAACACCCGGTGCCGCCGACCTGGCAGCCGCCGGCCGCCACCGCTTCGAAGCCGCACCCGCACGGCACGGCCGACGTCGTGCTCGGCGCCGCGCCGACCACCGGTGCGAGGACGGCCCAGGCGCAGCCGGACGGCACGCCGCCGCCCGCACCCGCCGGTGACCCGGCCCAGGCGCAGAACCTGCCCGTGACCATCGCCCCGTTGGCCGCGACCCCCGGCGACCAGGCCGCCGCGCCGGCCGCCAAGCAGAACGTGCGGGTGGACGTGGCCGATGCCAAGACCACCTCGGCCGCCGGCTTGTCGGGCCTCGCGCTCTCCCTCTCCCGCACCGACTCCGCCCCCGGCAGCCGGGTCGAGGTGGCGCTCGACACCACGCAGCTGGGTACCGGCATCGGCGGCGACTGGGCCTCCCGCGCCCATGTGGTGGAGCTTCCGGCCTGCTCGCTGACGACGCCCCAGGAGCCGGGTTGCCTCGCCCAGCAGCCGGTCCCCTCGCACTACGACCCGGCCATCAAAAAGCTGGTCGCCGACGTCACCCTGCCGGCGAGCGGCACCCACAATGGTGCCCTGCCGCGTGGTGCTGCGAACTCCGCAGCGCGGGCCGACGCGCTCGCCACGGCCGCCGCGCCGATGGTGCTGGCCGCCGTCAGCGGCTCCTCCAGCGGCGCCGGCACCTACGCGGCCACCAGTCTGAACCCGTCGCAGGCCTGGACCTCCGGCGGCTCCTCGGGCTCGTTCACCTACAGCTACCCGATCGCTTCGCCGCCCACCCTCGGTGGCGCAACGCCTCAGGTCGCGCTCTCCTACAACTCCTCCTCCGTGGACGGCCTGACCTCCTCCACCAACGCCCAGGCGTCCTGGATCGGCGACGGCTGGAGCTACAGCCCCGGCTACGTGGAGCGCTCATACCAATCCTGCAACAACGACGGCATCACCAACTCCGGGGACGACTGCTGGGCGGGCGCCAACCTGACCCTGTCCCTAAGCGGGCACTCCGGCGAACTGGTGCCGGACGACGCGAGTTGCCAGGCGAACGCCCCGGGCGCCACTGAGCAGTCCAACTGCACCTGGCGGCTGAAGAGCGACGACGGAATCAAGGTGCAGTTCCTGACCGGCGCCACCAACGGCACCTGGAACGGCTCCTACCTCAAGGTGACCGACACCGCGGGCAACGCCTACTACCTGGGTCTGAACCACCTGCCCGACGCGAACGGCAATCCGACTGGCACCGGTCCGGCCAGCAACTCGGCCTGGACGGTCCCGGTCTACTCGCCCAAGAGCGGCGACCCCTGCTACGACAGTTCCAAGGGCCAGAAGTCCTGGTGCAACGCGGGCTGGCGGTGGAACCTCGACTACGTCGTCGATCCGCACGGCAACCTGACCACCTACACCTACGCCCCCGAGACCAACTACTACGCGCTCGGCGGCGGCCAGAACAACGGCACCGGGACCAACACCGCCTACACCCGCTCCGGTGTGCTCTCTGCGATCAGCTACGGCCAGCGCCTCTCCGACCAGCTCGGCGCGGGTGGCAACTACCAGGCCGCGGCCCAGATCGTCTTCAACTCGGCCGAGCGCTGTGTCACGTCGACGACCGCCTGCGACCCCTCGCAGCGCACGAAGGCGAACGCGGCCAACTGGCCGGATGTCCCGATGGACGAGCAGTGCGACGCCGCCGGCTCCTGCACCAACTACCAGCCGACTTTCTGGACCAGCAAGTGGCTGACCGGCATTACCACCCAGATCCGGTCGAAGGGCACGTACATCCCGGTGGACGGCTATGCCCTCAACCACCGCTTTGTGAACGTGCAGAACGCCACTGAGAACACCCAGGTCCCATGGCTCGGCTCGGTCCAGCGCACCGGGCAGGACTCCACCGTCTCGGGCACCTCGGTCTCGCTGCCTGCGGTCAGCTTCACCGAGCAGCTGCTGCCGAACCGGGTGGACGGCACCAACCTGATCCCCGCCCGGCCGGCGTTCAACCGCCCGCGCATCCAGCTGATCACCACTGAGACCGGTGGCACGATCGGCGTCAACTACGCCCAGGCGGCCTGTTCGCGGGTGAACAACGTCATGCCCGCTACGGCCGACACCGACACGCTCTCCTGCTACAACGTCAAGTGGCATCCGTCGACGGAGCAGCCGAACGCCCAGCCGATCGACGACTGGTTCCTGCGCTACCCGGTGAGCACCGTGACGGTCAACCCCAACATGGCCGGCTCCACGCCGCAGACCACCTCCTACAGCTACGGCAACGCGGCCTGGCACCGCAACGACTCGCCGATGGTCAAGGACATGGACCGCACCTGGGACCAGTTCCGCGGCTATGCCTCGGTGACCACGGTCACCGGCAGCGGCAACGACGGCCCGCAGGCGCAGAGTTCGAGCACCTTCCACCAGGGAATGGACGGCGACCTGCTGAGCGGAGGCACGGCCCGCAGCGTTTCGGTGGCGGGACCGAAGAGCGGCTCGGTGACCGACTCCGACTGGCTCTCCGGCCGGGCTCTGGAGACCGACACCTACTCTGCCGCCGGCGGCTCGATCACCGCGTACACGGTGAACACCAGCAGCGGTCCGAGCACCACCGCGACCCACAGCCGCGGCAGCCTGCCGCCCCTGATCGCCCGTTACACCTCCACCACCGCAGTCACCAAGGCCAAGGCATTGAAGGCGGACGGCACCTGGCGGGCCACCAGCACCACCACGACCACCGACCCCGCGCACGCCAATCGCGTGCTCACCGTCCTGAACAGCGCGGACGGCCTGCCGGACAGCTGCGAGCGGGACTCGTACGCGGCCGGCTCCGACCCGCAGGTGTCCTCGCTGCCCTCCGAGCAGCAGACCGTCTCGGGTAGCAGCGCCTGCACCGCAACCCCGACCGCGTCCAACACGGTGACCTGGACCCGCTCGTTCTACGACGGCCGGCCGCTCAACCAGCTCGGCGCCGCCCATGATGTGACCAGTGCCCAGGCCGTGGAGAGCATCGACGGCTCGGGCAACCCGACCTTCACTACCTCGGCGATCACCACCTACGACGCCTACGGGCGCTCGGCCACGGTGACTGACCCGAACCACACCGACAGCACACACAGCGGTGTCACCTTCACGACGGCGTACTCCGCGGCGGGCCCGGGCGAGCTGCCCAACTCGATGACGGTGACCACTCCGGCGCCGGCCGGCGCCCCGGACGCGCAGAGCGCGGGCCGGATCACCACCACCACCATGGCTCCTGGGCGTGCCCTGCCGCTGGTGGTGACGGACCCCAACGGGCGGGTCACCACCAAGGCGTACGACGCTCTCGGCCGGCTCACCGCGGTCTGGCAGCCGGGCCGGACCACCGGCCAGAACGCCAGCAAGACCTTCGCCTACTCGGTGCCCGGTGTCGTGAACAATGCGGCGGTCCCGCCGACCGTCACGACCAAGAGCCTGCTGCCCAACGACACCTACACCACGTCGATCCAGATCATGGACGGCCTGGCACGGACCGTGCAGGTACAGGCCGACCCGGCGATCTCGGCCTACCAGGGCCGCATGATCACCGACACGAACTACGACTCGCAGGGCCGTACCATGCGCTCCAACGCGGCCTGGTACAACAACGACGCCGCACCCAGCACCACGCCGTTCCTGACCACCACGCAGAAGGTCCCGGCACAGACCTACACCGTCTTCGACGGCCAGGGCCGACCGGTCACCACCCAGTTCCTGGCCTACGGCGTGGTGCAGACCACCACGACCACCGGCTACCCGGGTGTTGACCGCACCGACGTCACCCCGCCGACCGGCACCACGCCGACCAGCACGGTGACCGACGCCCGCGGCAAGGTGGCGCAGATCTGGCAGTACCGCACCGCCACCGCCACGGGCAAGCAGTCCGACGCGGACGTCACCGTGTTCACCTCCACCCCCAGCGGCAAGCCAGCCACCCGGACCGACTCGGTGGGCAACGTCTGGAGCTACGGCTACGACCTTCGCGGCCGCCAGACCAGCTCGACCGACCCGGACAGCGGCACTGTGACCCAGGTCTACAACCCGGGCGGCAGCCTGGTGAGCCAGACCGACGGCCGTCACCAGACCATCGCCTACACCTACGACCTGCTGGGTCGCAAGACCGGTTCCTACAACGGTTCGGTGGCGTCGGCCAACCAGCTGACCTCCTACACCTACGACACCGTGCTGACGGGCCAGCCCGGCTCCTCCACCCGGTACACCAACGGCGCTGGCGGCCCGGCCTACACCAGCTCCGTGCTGACCTACGACACCGCCTACCACCCCACCACAACCACCACCACAATCCCCGGCACGGACATCGGCCAGAGCGCGACGACCCCGTTCACCTACACCTACCAGGCACAATACGACCCGATCACCGGCGCACTGACCGACGACGACCGTTCTGCAGTCGGCGACATCGCCGAGGAGACGGTCCACTACACCTACGACTCCTACGGCCCGCTGCGCTCCTACGGTGCCCTCGGCGGTGCCACCTACGACCTGTCCTCGGACTGGGACGCATACGGCCGCAGCATCCGCGCCACGGTCAACCCTTGGGGCACACAGATCGTCCTGACCAACACCTACGACGAGTCGACCGGACGGATGCTCTCGCAGTTCGTGGACAAGCAGACCGCCGGCACCGGCGCGGTGCAGCAGACCACGTACGCGTACAACAAGAGCGGGCAGATCACCGGCGTGCGGAACATTCCCGACAACGTTCCCTCCTCCACTGACCTGCAGTGCTTCGGCTACGACTACCTGGGGCGCCTCACGACGGCTTGGAGCGACACCGGCGCGCTCGCACTGGCCGCGCAACCCTCGGTCGGCGGACAGGGCTCGTGTGGGAACTCCACGCCCACCAGCGGCGCGCAGGCTCCGGCACTGACCACGGTCGGCGGGCCGGCCGCCTACTGGCAGAGCTACCAGTACGACGCCACCGGTAACCGGACCCAGTTCGTCCAGCACGACCCGGCGGGCAACACCGCCGCCGACCGCACCGTCACCCAGGCCTTCCCGGCCCCGGGGACGGTCAACGGGCTCAACGGCGCGGTCGCGGGTCCACACGCGCTGGTCTCCGCCAGCTCCGTCACCGGTGCTGGCACCCCGTCGGTCACCAGCACGCAGTACGACGCCTCGGGTGACACCACCCAGATGACCGACGCCGCCGGGAAGCAGACCACCCTGTCCTGGAACAGCGAGGGCCAGCTCGGTCAGTTCACCAACACGACGGCCGGCAAGGTGACCTACGTCTACGACGCCGCCGGCAAGCAACTGGAGAAGCAGGACCCGAGCGGCACCACGGTGTACCTCGGCAACGACGAGCTCCACTACAGCAGCACCACAGGCGCGGTGACCGGGACCCGGTACTACACCATCCCCGGCGGTATGACGCTGGTGCGTCAGAGCAAGTCGCAGTGCTTCGAGTTCGCGGACAACCATGGCAGCAACATCCTGTCGATCGATGCGACCACGCTGGCCGAGACCAGGCGTCCGCTGGACCCGTTCGGCAACCCGCGCGGCAGCCAGCCGAGCACCTGGGCCGGTGACAAGGGCTTCGTGGGTGGTCTGAAGGACGACTCGACGGGGCTGACCACGCTCGGTGCCCGGATGTACCAGCCGGGCACCGGACGGTTCATCAGTCCCGACCCGATCACCCAGCCCACCAGCCCGCAGCAGTGGAACGCCTACGCCTACAGCGAGAACAATCCGGTCAACCTGACCGACCCGAGCGGACTCGCACCCTGTGCCGACGGCGTCAAGGATGTCTGCGGCGGCGGCCCCACCTGCAGCATCTTCCAGGTCGGCTGCAACGCGACCAACTCCTCGGGTGGTGCGGCTTCGTGCAGCTACAGCCCATGGGCGGTCAACAGCTGCCCGGACACCGCGCCCTCCACATCGACGCCCGCCCCGTACACGCCGCCGGCCGACAAGGTGGACGACGCCAGCCAGTTCGGTTTCGGATGCATCCCACCGGCGAAGGCGCAGCGCAGGGTGCTGTCCACCGCGAAGTCCTCGGAGGACCACGGCATCATCATGGTCCGCTTCTACATCCACACCCAATACGCAGCGCTCCTCCAATTGCGTGGTGACGACCGCGGCCCCTCCGACGACCCTGAGGCCGCCTACCGGATGGCGCTGTTCTGGGACACCGCGACCGGCGAGATCAGCTTCACCGTCGCGCCGTCGACCTCAAATCCGTGGGGTGCCGGGCCCTATCGCTTCGAGTCCAAACTGATTCCCGCCCGACCGCTGGACGTCGGCCCGTACAGCGGCAAGGACACGACGCTGGCCTGGCACAACAACATCAACCCGCTCGAACTCTCCGCGGACAAGATCAAGATGGACATCCACGGGATCAACTCCGCGATGGACACGTTCTCCGTCAACGCGACGGTGACGGTCAGCCTCGGCACGCACTCCGTCTCGGTGGAGCGCAAGGGGGACAGGTACCCGAACATGGAGGTGGTGCAGTATCGTCGAGGGATGGCGCCGAACATGCTAGGTGTGGACAGGGCGACCTCTTTCCCCATCGACGACGGGCTCGGCGCGTCGCCCCCGCTTGCAGGCGGCCGCGACGCCAAGTTCGAATGCTCCGGTAACTGCTGATGGGTGCCGAGGCGCGGGAGGAGGGTGCGCTGCGCTGGTTCCTCCGGGCGGCGGTCAGGTACATCCTGGCCTTCGCCGTGGGCTGGTTCGTGCTGGCCGGCGTGCTCACCCTGCTGTTCCGCCCGTCGTACGACCAAGTGCCCTACGGGCTGCTCGGGTTGGGGTACATCTTCTTCCCGCTGTTCGGCGTGCCCTCCCTGGTGCTCCTGCTGGCCCTCTCGCCGCTACGGTTCTTCCCGCACCTGCGGGCCGTCGCCGGTATCACACTGGCAGGGCCGCTGCTGTTCATCCTGATGATCAGTGGGCCTGGATGGCTGCTGTGGCCACTGGTGGCCATTCAGCTCGGCTTCGTGCTCAAGCTGATGCCGGAGGCACGGTTCCGGGTCACTGCCCATCGACGCTGACCCGGCCCGCCCTGCCCGACGCCGGCCCGCGAGACAATGTCTCGCGGGCCGGCGTTCACTGTTGCGTCCTGGGGACCCTGTCCTTGCCGAAAACCTCATCCGCCCTGTTCAGGCTGCACGACGAGGCCCTGACCGAGAACACGGTGACCGAGCTCGACGCCGTCTTCCGCAAGCACCTGAAAGCATTTTCGAGCTGACCACCAACCGTCCGTATGTCGGCTGGTTCCTCCGGGGCCGCCGCTGCCAGAGTGCGAGAGGCGCCCCGGCCGCGACGGCCGGGGCAGACGATCGCGCACCGGTGCGCAGAGCGGTCGTCGACCCGCTATCCCGCTTCGCGCCAGCCGGACCGCGAGGACGACGTCACCGCCGCCTTCGGCGGGGCTGGCAGCTGGAGTACACCCGACGCGGGCGGCGTGCAGTTGCTGCTGCGGGAGGGCGTGCCGGTCGGCTGGATCGCCCTCGCACCCGCAGTACCGCGAGGGCTTCGCGGGTGCGCAGGGCGGTGCGGGCGACGGCGACCTGGCCGGTGTCGAGCAGGGCCTGGCGCAGCAGCGCGTACGGGCGGGCGGCGGCCTTCGTGGTGGGGCCGAGGTAGTACGGCTTGTCGTAGACGGTGGGGTCGAGGCGCTCGGCCGGCATGAACCCGAGGACGCGGATCTCGCGGGTGGTGGGCAGAGGCAGCTGGTCGAGGTCGTCGGGGGTGAGGACGACGGTGCGCCCGTCGGGGGCCTGGTAGCCGCGGGCCACCTGGTCCGGCGGGACGTCCTGGCCGTCGTACTCGCAGACGCGGCGCTGGCGGATGCGGCCGCCGTCGGCAGCGTGGACCTGGTGCAGCGGCACAGTGTGCCGACCGGTCGCCGCGTACACGTTCACGGGGATCGACACCAACGAGAAGCTGATCGACAGCTTGGCGATCGCCTTCGGCATCGCCACCTCCGGGTCCGGTCCTACTGCATCCCCTCCATCCCATCCTGACCTGTGATGGCCGGGACTTGGAGCAAAGCGGCTGTGACCTGGGGAGTCGCAAGGCCGAAGACTTGAATCGAAAATTCGTTCGACCTAAGTTTGGGGGCGTGACCGCCGACGTTCCGTTCTCCCTCGCCGCCCGCCCCGACGCTCTGCCGGGCGATGCCGAGCGGGCGCCCAGGGAACTGATGACGCTGCCCGGCCGCTACCACGACGTCCGCCGCTGGCGCCTGGTGGAGATCCGGCTCGACGGCCACTGGAAACCCGCGCTGCTCACCGTGTGGCGGCGCCCGCCCGGCAGCCCGCTGTGGGTGGTCCACGTTGCCTGGGGGCCCGAGGCCGGCGGCCCGGGCGAGGAGGCCTGGGGCTGGTTTCTGTTTGACGGCGCCCGCATCCGTCCGATCGAGGAACCCTCCCGTACCGCCACGGACACCGGCTTCGCGCGCGATGCCGTCCGTGTGCCGGCCGAGCTCGCGGGCCCGCCCGGTCTCGAACCGGGCGAGGGCTGCTGGCGGCTCGCCTGGCTCCGCGCGGGCGGCGCCTGGCGCTCGGCCCTGATCACCGTCCGCCGACGCCCCGCCCCGGGCGCGCCCTGGATCGCACACGCCCGCTGGGGCGAGGACAAGCAGGCCGCGTGGATCGTCGTGGACAACACTTCCCTGCTGCTGATCGACCCCACCGCAGACTCCGCGCCCCCCAATGGGCGGACCCGATGACGCTCGCCGCGGTCCCCGACCACGCCGCTGACCCCGCCCGGCGCCTGGCCGACCTCATGGACGCGACCTCGCCCGCGACCCGCGCCCACCAGGCGCACAGTGGCACCCTCCCCGTCCTGGAACCGCTGCGCCCGCTGGTGCCGGGTGGTGGACTTGCCCGGGGCACGGTGACCGAGGTGGGGGATGCGAGTCTGCTGCTCGCCATCGCCGCAGGGTCCGCCATCGCCGACCCATGCGCCTGGACGGCGGCCGTAGGCCTGCCCGACCTCGGCCTTGCGGCTGCAGCCGGTTACGGCCTGGACCTGCGCCGCTTCCTCGTCGCCGACGACCCGGGGCAGCACATCGTCGAGGTCGTCACCGCGCTCGCGGCGGCCTGCCCCGTCGTCCTGGCCGCCGCCCCTGCTCATCTGCCTCCGCGCACCCTCGACCGGCTCGCCGCCCACCTGCGCCGTACCGGCACCGTCCTCATCACCCCCGGCCCTTGGCCCGGCGCCCGGCTGTACCTGGAGGTGACCGCGGGTCGGTGGAGCGGGCTGGGGGACGGGTGGGGGCAGCTGACGGGCCGGCGGGTGACCGTGACCGTGACCGGGCGGGGGTCGGCGGTGCGGGCGCGCAGCGCGGAGCTGTGGCTGCCGGACGCGAACGGTGGGGTCAGTTCGGTGGCTGGCGTCAGCGCCGGCGCGGCCCCGGAGACTGTGTCGGCGGCCGTGTCGGTGTAGTTGCCGAGGCCCCGGAGCGATAGGCAGTTCACGTGGCGACGGTGTCGAGGGCCTTGGCGACCTCCTGCACCGCGTCCTGCAGTCGGGTGGGCAGATGGCGGAGGGAGTCCGGATCGTCGGGGTTGTGGAACAGCGCGGCCAGGGCGACCTCGGTGCGATCGCGGTCGGCCGATTCCCAGGAGGCGATGCTGCGGCCGAGAGCGTGGGCGCAGCTGTCGTGGTGGGGGTCGGGGGAGTTGATGAGGCCGGCGAACAAGCTGGCGCGCTTCCTCGGTTGCCAGCTGGGGGACGTCGGCGACGGGGATCTGGAGGTAGCGGGCCACGGCGGTAGTCGAGTAGCCGATTGCCTGCATCTGGACGGCCTGTAGTCCGCAGAGGAGCTTCGCGTACCTGAGCAGGTCAGAGGATGCGTAGCCGACGAGGCGCGTATGTTCCAGCAGGTCGTGATCAGGGGGAGTGGAGGTGCACCTGCTGGCTTCGAGAGCCTGGTGGAGGAGCTTGGCGATCTCGATGGCGTGGTAGTCGAGCGCCTTGGTCAGGTGCGGCGGGACGGGGCTGCCGTCCGGGCTGGGGATCACGGTTGGGGAGGCTACGCACTGCACCGCGGTATGCAGGGGCGGCGCGGCGCCGTGTCCCCTCGTCGGCGGAGCTTGCGGACCGGATGCGCGCTGTGCGGCGCGCGCGAGGGCTGGCGCCTCGCCGACGTCTCCGGCAACACCCAGCTGCCCAGACCGGTCCTGGTGGGCTCCACCTGCGGAACGCCGCGCGCTGACCGGCCAGCCGCGGAAGGTCGACGAAAGGCCCATCGACGCTGTGGGTTGAGGATCTGAAGGAACGTGGAGTAGCCGGCGCTCCGCCTGGCTGTTCATCAGACGACCCCATCAGGACGGGCGTGCATTGGCACGGGCGTGGGCCGAGGAGCTGGCCGCGCCGCTCGAGGGCGAAGACCTGCAAGCCGCGCGGGGCCAGCCCATCCGGTGCGTCTGCCGATCGGGCGGCGGACACCGCGCCGAAAGGTCGGCCCGCGCCGACTCCTCGACGGCCTCCCCATGACTTCGGCCTGCTCATGACCACTCGGTAGGCGGATTGACACGCTCCGCAACTTTCTTCTCGTCCGGGCTACGAAACCCGCCTCGAGCCGGAAAGCTGTCACTTGACGTCACGTCTCCCCCACGCAATGACAGCACCGAGCGCGAGAGGCCCGCAGTGAACACCCTCATCCGCCCAGTCCGCCCCCAGCCCACCGTGATGGCCGGCCAGGACTGGGTGCGGCCCGTCGCCGACCACCCCGGATCCGCCGAGCGCCACCGCGTCGCCTCCGACCCGGCGGCCGCCGCGTGAACCACGACGGCCACGACGCCGACACGCAGCCGACGACGACCACGAGCCGCTGGTATCCATAGAGTTCGACGCCTTCTTCGCGCTCTTCCACCAGCGCTACCTCGACTACGCCCGCGCCCAGCTCACCCTCAGCGAGCCGGAGCAGATCCAGGGCCTGGTCGAGGACGTCTCGCCCACCTCGGCGCCGACTGGGACCAGGTCCTCACCCGGCCCAACCCGACCGGCTACGCCTGGGGGCTGCTGCGCTTCGCGGTGGAGACCGAGCGCCGCCAACGCGGCGAGGTCCTCATGCTGGTCGAGGCAGTCCGTCTTCATGGACGCCGCCAACCGCGCCACCCGCCCCGTCTTCGAAGCACTGGAAGACGGGCTCGGGATCTACCACGCCATCAGCTGCCTGCCCGAGCGCCAGTACGACGCACTGCTGTTCAACCGCTTCCTCGAGTACAGCACCGCCGACACCGCCGCCGTCATGGGCATCAACCCGGGCACCGTCCGCGTGCTCGTCCACCAGGCCCACAGCAAGCTCCGCAAGCTCACGCTGCTCGCCGTCTCAGAATCCGACGAGGAGTAGACCGGTGCACACCGAACTCGACCACCTGACACACACCGCCGCCCCCTACGCACGCTTCACCGGCTACGACCCGAAGGCCGGCCGCCGCCGCATCGCCGCGAAGATCGCCGCCCTCAAGCAGCAGGCCGCGTCCGAGCAAAACGACCCGCCGCACCCGGCCGAACAGCCCGAGCACGAGGAACAGGTCCTCACCTTCCAGCAGCACGCCGAACGCGACCTGCGTACCCTCGCCACCTGCATCATCAACGAGGACGACGCTCCCGAACACCTCGACGGACTGCGCCTCGCCCGCGACCCCAAGGGCGCCCTCGTCTTCGCCGCCCTTCTCTACCTCAGCGGGCACCCCAACAACGCCCAGTGGTGGTGGCAGTTCGCCGCCGGCGGCGGCGAGAGCAACGCCGCCTACGCCCTCTACCTCCACCACGCCGCCCTCGGCGAGCTGAGGGACGCCGAGCACTACTTCCACGAGACCGCCCGGCTCACCGACCAGTCGAACCGCTCCCTGCCCACCGCACCGCCCCCGCCCAGCGTCCCGCCAATCGACCTCTACCTCTTCAACATCCCCTGGCACAGCCAGCACCTGCCCGGCGACACCACCGACCTCGCCCGGCCCGACCCCAAGCTGGCGCAGCACGGTCGACGACCTCGACGCCGTACGCGAGGACGACCGCCTGGGCGCCTTCGTCCTGCCCACCGAGACCATCACCGAGCAGCTGCACGACCTCGTCTGCCAGTAGCACCGCCAACAACGCGCCCCGACCACCAGGAGAAGAACCGTGTCCCCCGTCCTGCACAACGCCGCGCTCATCACCGCCGCCGGTACCGCCTGGTACGCCGTGGCGATCACCGCCGCGGCCCTCACCGCCGTTGCCGCCCGCAACGCCGACCGCCGCCGCGACGCCCGGGAGGTACTCACGGTCCTCGTGCGCCGCAACGCCCGCTAGCCCACGGCGGCCGATGGAGGGCCTCGGTGCGGACACCCAGCTGGTGTTCGCCCCGAGGCCGTCGGGCTCGGGCAGTACGGGCAGGCCCGGCCGGCCATGCGCCACCGCTCCCGGCTGGCATGTGCGCGGCCGAAACTCTGCAGGTCAAAGCCCTGGCCACATGCCAGCCGGCGGGTCTAGCATTCCCGGCACGGCGGCCCCACCACAGCACCACGGGGCCGCCGGCCAGAGCAGCCGCGCCGCGGCTCGGCGCTGCTTGCCTCCCGCCCGCCGGCCGGGCTCTGGATCGCCGCCCGTTCCAGAGCCCGGCCGATGGTGCTACCCGCGGATCAGGCCGCCGGCTCGGACGTGGGGGACGGGCAGCCTGCTTGAGCTTCATCCGCGGGCACCGCCTTCCGGGAGGGCGGCGCCCGGCTCGGTCAGGGGCCCGGCGGGCGGCCGGCTCAACGGGCCGACTTGGTCAGGGACCACACGCCGAACCACTGCTCGGCGTCGAACTCCTCGAACCGCTCCACCTCGGTGAACCCCAGCTTCACCGCCAGGCGCACCGAGCGGTCGTTGGCGGCTTGGGTACACAGCACCACCGGCTCCCCGGGCAGCGCCCCGGCGAACCAGCGCAGCGCCGCTTCGCACGCCTCGGCTGCGTACCCCCGCCCCCACACTGTCGGCAGGAACATGTAGCTGAGCTCAGCGTCGCCGCCTTCCGGGCGGATGCGACCGGGCCGTTCCGAGTCGCGCCGGTCGAACGCTCACGAGGCCGATCATCTTCCCCCTGTGGTCGACGACGAAGGTACCGGGACGCCGCCCCGGTACCTCGGGAAGCGCACGTTCGACGTCCTCACGCGGCCGCCGGACCGCCGAGGTGGGTGCGCCGCCTGAGAGCGCCCCCGGCCGGACCACCCTAGAACCAGCCGCCGGCCCACCAGCGCACGAGGCCGTTCGGCCCTGCGGGCGCGGGCCGGTCACGCCGGCCCGGTCGAGGGCGCCGCCTTCACGTGGCCCTTGGAGCGGCCGCGCCTGCGCCGGAGCGGGACTGCTTGATGGGATTCGGGTGCAGGGACAGACTGAAAGCAGCCGTTTTGTCTGAAATTTGGGCGGGAAGATGGCCGCGGTCTTTTTCGCCCCACTCACTGCATCTTTCGCGCGCAGGAGGCCTCATGGCCACGAAGAAGATCACCAGCCCGTTTCCGCAGCAGTTCACGGACCGGCAGTGGGCTCGCTTCGTTAAGCAGGGGCGGGACTTGGTGGAAGAGGAGAGCCGGGTCCAGTTCCGGCTCGGCGACCTGACTCTGAAGATGGTCCCGGTTCAGCGGCCTGGTAACCACACCCGTGGTGTGTTCCCCGTGCTCGACCGGTTTGCCGACGCGATCGGGATCAACGTCCACACCTTGCTCGGCTACCGACATGTGTCTACTGCCTGGCCGCCCGAGAAGCGGCAGAAGGGGTCTCCTGGTCAATCCACCGCGCCCTGGACGCCCTGGACGACCGGTTCGACCTGATCACCAATCCGCCCCGAGGCGTCGACCAATGGACGGAAGACAAAGCTCTCAGCTACGCAGGGCGGCTCCCTTCTCGGCCGCTGACCAAGGCCGAGGAAGCTGGGACAGGTACGGGTGCTGCTGGAACAGGACGAGAGCGCTGCCGAGGCCGTCAGCGAACTGATCCGCCGGCCGGACGTCGCACATCGCGTGATGGGCAACACTTCCAACCAGCGCATCCTCTACCGAGCCCACCATGAGCAGCGGATGCAGGCTGCCGAAGCCCGCTTCGCAGCGGCGCACGAGGCCGAAGATCACGATGAAGATGAGGCAGAAGCCCCGGCGACCGCTCGGCAGGTGCGACGCCGTGAGCCAGCGGTGGACTACGCCAGGGCATCGAGCGAGGTGCTTGAGCTGATCGGCGTTGGTACGAGCTTCCTCGTGGAGATGCAACGCCTAATCCCGGGCCTGCACGTGGCGGAGTTCACCGACCGCGAGGTCCGCGCGATCTTGGACAACCACCGTCGCATCCGCGCTGCGTTGGACTGGTGTGACACCGTCGTCACGACCGGCGAGAAGACCATGGACGAGGAGCTGGCGCGCATCCTCGACGAAGGCGATGAATAGCGATGACACCCCGTTCCGCCACAACCGCACACAAGCCCAAGGAGGTCAAATCTGGGCGTACGCCACCCGTCGCCACCCAGCACCTGGCCGAACTCGCGTGGAACATCTTCGAGGCCGCAGGTGAAGACGTCCTCGTCTCCAAGGAGACGGTCAGCAGCCGCATCAACGCGACCGAAAGCCAGTTCACGCGACTCAAGGGCTACGTCCGTGACCACATCACTATGGAAAAGGGCAAGGCATTCCTGTCCTTCCGTAACGGATACCTGATCACGACGGACCCGGCGAAGATCGCCGAGAGCGTCGGCTGGCGACTGCGCCGCATCAACACCGAACTGCGCAGGCTGCTGTCCGGCTGGATCAATCCGCTGGGCGAGGACGTGGCCAACCACGAGGTCCTGGCGATGTACCAGGACGAGATCGGCCACATGCTTCGCCTGTCCGAGAGGATGCAAAAGGCCAGTATGTCCATGCCCAAGCCTGTCAAGGCCAAGAGCCGCCGCCGCGGCGCAGCGACAACGGCTCGCGCCACATGACAACGAAGGATCTTCGGGCAGGCGGGCGCGGAGATGACGACACGATCATCAGGTCCCCGGCCGGCCAGCGCTGCGGCTTTGCACCGTGCGCTGACCGCACTGGGGGCTGCCCCGACGCTGGACCGTACAAGCCGCCCCCACGGACTGCGACCAGACGACGCACCGCTGCTGCTGGGTGTCCTGCTGGCGAAAGCAGAGCTTGATGCGGCGGTGCGTGCCGACCCCGGAATGGATCCGCCTGAGGGCTTGACTGCGTTGATCCGCGGCTACAACACCTTCACCAACTCCGAGGAGATGCGGCTTCGGTTGCTGGCCCTGCGGCTGGTGAGGACCGCATCCGAGATCAGCACCTACGAAGATACCGACGATCCATGTGCCTTGACGGCGGAAGACGCCACAATGACAGCGGCCAACATGATCAACGCCTGTCGGCTCGCTCGCCACGGCGTGACCCCAGCTGACCAGCAGGCACTGGCCACGGCGCTCAGCTCCGCCGGCCAATTCATCCGCAGCGCCACAAAGGCCCTAGGCCGCGTCGGTGACCAATCCGCCCGGGAACCCAGCAACAGAACCGGGAAGCGCCCCGCGTCGCCGCCGCCTCGCCGACAGCACTGAGCGGTTAAGGACGGGTGGCCGGTCCGGCAGCCGCTTCCTGCGGGTGTCCGGACAAGCGGCCTGCTTGAGCTTCATCTCAGCTCATACCGGTTCCCCACCGTCGCCCGCCGTGACGGACCGGACACCGGCCCCGGCGGAAGAGCCGGGGCCGCTGGGCTACCTGCCCCGCGTCGGGTGGGCGCAGCCGTCAGGCGTGAGCACGGCCGGCCCCGGTCCCGCTGTGGTGCACCCTGGCGGCTTCGAGACGGTTGCCGCGATGGCTGTTCTGGCGTAGCCGGCCCTGAGCGCCGGTGTCGCACGGAAGGGCGGTGAGTCATTGAGGCGGCTGCGACCGCCACCGGGTGGCATGTTCGCGGCCGAAATTCCGCAGGTCAAAGCCCTGGCCATCGCCTGATCGGCGGGTCTAGCATTCCCGGCACGGCGGCCCCGCCACAGCGCCCACTGGGCCGTCCGAGCAGAGCAGCCGCCCTCCTGCGGCGCTGCTGGCCTCCCGCCGGCCGGGCCCCGTTGGAACGCCACCCCTCGTTCCCGGGCCCGGCCGTCTGCGTCTTCCCATGGCTCCTGGACGGTTTCGCCGTCGACCGCTGTACGACCACATCACCCAAATGAATTATTCTGTCCATGATTGATGGGATATATCCATCAAAAATTGATAGAATGCGTCGCATGGTGCTGAGTACGTTGGAGACGCTGCGGCTGACGGTGGCCGCGATCAGGCAGCGCACGGGGGAGAGCCAGCGCGAGCTGGCCGCCGCTGTCGGGCTGACACAGGACAACTCTCCCCGTCGCCGCCGGGGCGCAGCCGTGGTCGCTGGATGAGGTGGATGCCTTGGCCCGGCATTGGGGGATGGGGTCGCTGGATTTGCTTGCCGGGCCGACCCGTGCCGCCGAGTGTCTGGTCTGGCTTCCCGGTAGCGCCGCCCTACAGCAGGAGCCGGGGGTGACGGGTGAGTCCCGCTGACCCGGACCGGCCGAACGAGGCCGCACGCCTGACGCAGGAGCTGATCGACCAGGGCTTCACCCGGCGTCAGGTCGCCAGGATTCTGGGCCGTGATGCCTCGCTCGTCCTCTCCCGTTCTTCACCAGGCAAGGGCCGCGGCTCCGGTCAACGCGTTGCGCCAGGTCGTGCGGGCGGTGCGAGGTGGTGAACGTGACACCGAGGCGTTGTCCGGGATCGCGGCTGAGAACGTGGAACGCCGCCGCACGAGGACTGGGGAGAAGGCGCGGGTGCGGGGCAAGGACGTTGTCGGCGCGCCCGGTGAGTCGATGGCCGGCCGCGCCGGGAAGCAGGCGATCCGTTCCGGCGCCTCCCACCTCGCGCACCGCATGACCCACGCGACGGGTCAGGCCGGCGGCCGCCTGGCCTTCACCGTACGGATGCGCGCCGACCAGTTCACGATGTCGGCCGGCTCGATGGAGGACTCCCCGGGTCTGCGCCGCGGGTTCGTCCCGCGCGCGGACGGCACGGAGGAGCGCACCTATGGCTCCGCGTCCACGGGCGGGTTCGACGCCGCCGAGTGGTCCCAGCGCGTCGCCGACCACCACGGCGACGTCACCGAGGCGATGCGGGCGTGGCTGGTGGAGTCCGGTCGCGCCGTCGGAGGACGCCGACATTCAGTACCTCAGGAAGTCCGCGGCTGGGTCCCCCGGTAACACCGGGCCCCCGGCAGCCCCCAGACTTGGCAGACGAAGGAGACCCACCGCCGTGGACACCACGACCACCCACCGCTACCGAGGCTGCCGCGCCAGCCAGGCAGCTGCCATCCCGGCCCAGCCGACCGCCGGCACCGCCGCAGTGAAACGGCTAATGTTCCTGTATGTGTCGTACTCGTTCAGTACCGTATTGCTG